>CAWGTZ010000001.1:0-33798 GCA_963825555.1 uncultured Alphaproteobacteria bacterium
GCGCGGCGCTTGAGCACGTCTTGACGGAAGAAAACTCCGCGCGCGTAACGCAACTCGGGACCCAAATGGCAGACGGCATCGACGCTGTGTGCCGCGATCTCGCCGTCCCCTGGCGTGCGTTCCGCCTTGGTCCGCGTTCGGGTCTCTGTCTAACGCCGGAATTCCCACGAAATTACCAGGAGGCGCGGATCTCGATGGACCTCGACATGCTGGATGCGCGCCGCGTCTACATGGCGAACCGCGGCTACTGGGATTGCATCGTCAGCGCAGGGCCACAGGCATCGTTCGCCCACACTCCTGACGAGATCGATGGCTACGTTGCACTGATGCGGGATTTTCTGGAGGAATTGCTGCGCTAAAGTTCTGGGATCTGACACCAAAGACAAGGTGATCCTGAAGGACGCGGCTCAGTCTAATGACATCAGCCCACGAAAATCTGCATCCGCATAAGAAGAGCTGATCATAAGCTGCCGCCGCTTTAAGCCGGCTGGACTTCGATACCCCTCAGTCGTGCCCAGATAAGGCGAGGCTCCGAGATCCGTTATTGGATCTCAGAGCCCTCCTTAAGGATCTCCAACGTGCAGAAAGGTCAGCTGTGCCAGCGCGATCGATCTGCTGCAGCAGGCCGGCAAAGCCCGGGGCTCACCGTCACGGCGAGGCCCGAAATGACAGCTTGTAAGGTCATCGTCCTTTCAAACGCCGTCAATCCACGTGCTGCCAAGCCTCTCAACCCATCGGTACTCTCCAATGGCAGTTCTCCGACCGGAGTCAGGAGGACGCATTACAAGAGCGCTGACCTCACGAGCCATTAGATTTCTCCTTGCTCCCGACGATGTCAATCCACCTGTTAGATTTTAGTTTCGAATTGCTGCGCTGCGGCGAGATCAGCCGCTCCTTCGCCTACCAGGCCAAGTGCTTCCAAGCACGCCATCTCTGATCGCTGCGATGATGACAACCTTGGCATTTATTGACATGTTCAGCTTGGCGCCGCAGCCATTGCTAATTCTAAAGTCACAGCTAGCTGTTCAGCCGCTTTTCTTGAGCTGCTCAAAAGCCCTCATCGAGGCTGCACTCATGGCCTCAAAGGTCTGCTGAGCGATCTTTGCGGAAAGATCGAACAAGTCCTTGGCTTGGTCCGACGTCGAATTCAGCTGCGCCTGAACAAAGTCTGCTTGCAGCTGAACGAATTCTGGAACCGTTTGTGCACGTGCCATTGCCTCCGCGGCATCGAATGCGGCCCCTGCGTTGACCTCGATGTTGCGCAATACCCGCTCTCCCATCGTGCGGGCGCCAGCCTGCGCGGTCAGCAGCACCGACTCCATTGTTTGAGCACCATCCTTTGAGACTGACTGCATCAATTCAAAAGCCTCGCGCGACTTCGCTACGCCATCCTGGGCGATTGTTTTGACATTTTCCCGGATCTTGGCGTGCTTGGCCGCATTGAAGATTTCCTGAGCTTCGCGCGAAAACCTATCCGTCATGGTCCTGCTCCTTCTACGCAAAAGGGCGTAAGACTGGCCTCTTGGCTAGGCAGGGTCCGATCCAGGGCGCCATCGGTGACGCGTACCTCCAAGCACGAGGCTGTCTCATCGGCCATAATGTAGGCGAACAAAATGATGATCGTGCGAACGATATCGCGAGCCAAACCGGGTTTGCAGCAGGCGGCCGCGAAACGCATCCGTTTGCCTCCGTATCGAAGCAGGTCACTTTTGGCGCCCGCCCCAACCAGCGCGAATGAGCCTAGCTTGGCGGCCATCTCTCGGCTATTCTCCGCCTCATCACTTTTTCTGGCTGGTCAATTCGATGGGCAGCCACACGTGCTTTTTGTGCTCCGAACAGCTCTTCATTCTACCAAAAGCCCAAGCGTTGCTCGGGTGCGTTTCTGTAGGAGGTATGTTCCCATGAGCGTAGCGGACATTTTGAAAACCAAGGGCTCTGCAGTAAAGACCGTCAGGCCTAATGAACCAGCACAGATCTTCGCCCAGCGTCTTCGTGCCGAGCGGATCGGTGCCATGGTGGTGACGAACGACGAAGGCGCCATTGAAGGCATCATCTCGGAACGCGACTTGGCCTATGGCCTTGCCAGCTACGGCAGCCGCCTGCCCAATGTCCCAGTTTCCGAGTTGATGACGAAGGCTGTAATTACCTGCACGTTGAAAGATAGTCTGGGCGAGGTCATCAAGGTGATGACGCAAAGGCGAATTCGGCATCTCCCCGTGAAGGACGGCCAACAACTCGTCGGGATCATCACAATCGGCGACGTGCTCAAGCATCGACTGGACGAGATGCAGTTCGAAGCCAACGTGCTGCGCGACTACGCGATCGCGCGGGGCTGAGGGCAACAGCCACCTTCGCGGCTCAGCAGATCAAGTGCGAGTGGGAGGCTGCAAATCTGTCCCCGCCACTGTAGGCCGCAGTGCGCGGTCAATAAACAAGCAACAAGGGCCGGAGCAACCCGGCCTTTTTTGCGATCACACTGAGGCGGCAATTCTGGCTGCAGCCTGCGCTGAGTGTCTCAAGCATTCTCCTGCCAAAGTCGCTTAAGGCTATCGACGTTCTTGTCGCAAAATTCCGCTGTCGCGTCGCGGACGGAATTCATGTCGAGCAAACAATCGTCATTCTCCCAATTTGCATGCAAGATGGAGGTCGAAATGCCGAAAATATTATTCGGCACTTTCATCATGACCGTGCTTTGAAACAAGCCTTCCGTCGCATAAAATTCAAAGACAAGGAGGTCGCGACCAGCTTTGGCCCAATCTGTGTCTTCGAGATAAGCCAACATTGCGCTTTTCGGTCCGGTGACCTTTGCGTCTTCGGTGCCATAGGCTTGGGTGAAAAAAGCTTCAAAGATTGAGACCACATGATAGGGCGGTAGGGACGCAACGACGGCCAGCCCTTTGGCACCTCTAGCCGTCATCGCGTGCAAAAAAGCGAGCAGGCGCGCAAGCAGGTCTTGCGCATGGCTTATATGAGATTTCAATGGTCCCGGCCCCTGCACAGAGCGTATGGATGGTGCTCGGCTAAAGCTGCTCGTACAAACAGGAGCCAAGGGTGGAAGGGGGTTAGGGCGTGGGATGGCATTATTTTCGGTCCTGGCCCTGAGCACCCATCACGGCGACGTCCGCTCTTCGAGGCATTTCCGTCCTGGCACTCGACGCCATGCGTCTCGATTTCTCGCGCATGGCTCATGGTGCGGAACCTCTGGATGTCGAATAGCGCGCCGCGCCTAGGTGACCCTGGTGTTCGCCGAATTGACGGCCCCCCCTAACAACGGTCGACAGACGTCGTTGAGGGCGATTGCCGAATCCGGCGGACGGTGGGCACTGGATGAAGGGTCAGGCAAGCACGGCCACCAGACGCGGGCCCCAAGGTTCACTTTCGAAGCAGTCTCAATTTGGCTGCGAACGGGGTCACTGCGGCGGCGCAGCGGACGGCGCCAGGAAAAGGAATTTCGAGGCCAGAGACAGCAGGACATTTGCCGCGCGAAGATCGGCTATTCGGGGGGCAGACACCGCCCCTAACGACGACACGTATATGCTAACCCGCCGTTGGTGCGTGTCAATTTGCGATGCTAGAATACTAAGTAAAATAAATGCGTTATGGTTGGTGGTGGAGGCAGTCGCGAGCGAGGTCGTCTCTGCCCGCGCAGGGCCTCAGAACCCGGAAAACAGGGAATTTTCGCGGTTTCCGGGCTTGAAAAGAGCGGATTGCTCCGCATTTAATGCGTGGAATCAGCATGTTACGAGCCAAATTGGCTGCGGAAATAACAGGGAATTTTGCGAGCGGAACAGGGAGAACAGCGGCCTAAACAGGGCCTGGAGCCCGTCGAACAGGGAAGCGGGCAGCTCGCTTAGAGGACGGTCCACCAACAGTCTGGCCTCTGGTGCCGACCTTGAATTTTCTCATTCCCTGCAGTATGTTGCGTCTGCCGGCGCTTCACCTGTGTAATCCCGGCGGTGGGGTCCTTAACGGGACCTGTTCGAGCGCTGAAGGACCGTCTCGCGAAACGAACCGTGAGCCCGAGGAACCTATAAGGCCGCATCTGCAGGCACGGTGAAGGGCAACAGCCGGATCTCTCGCCCGGGAAGAGCGACGGACCGATGGCGACAACCTCAGCAACCGAGGTGTCGCTCGATCGTGTCCCAATCTCATCGGCAGATCGCTGCGGCACCTCTCAATCCAGAGAGGGTCGCTATGACCAACCTGAAGATCGAGCAACGCCCACCCGGCGAGCTCCAGCCTTACGGCCGCAACGCGCGGACGCACAGCCCAAAGCAGATCGCGCAGATCGCAGCCAGCATCCGGACCTTCGGCTTCAACAACCCGGTTCTGATCGATAACACCGGCACCATCGTCGCCGGCCATGGCCGCGTCGAGGCGGCCAAGCAGCTTGGCCATGCCACGGTGCCGGTCATCCGGCTGGAGCATCTGAGCGAGGCTGAAAAGCGCGCCTATGTCATTGCCGACAACAGGTTGGCCGAGAAGGCCGGCTGGGATCACGAGATTCTCGCGATCGAGCTGCAGCACCTGATGGAGATCGAGGTCGACTTCGACATCTCGGTCACCGGCTTCGAGATGCCGGAGATCGATGTCCTGATCGATGGTCTGCAGTCAAAGCCGGCAAAGAGCGACCCTGCCGACGTCGTGCCCGAGGTGACTGTCCCGCCTGTAACCCGGCCGGGCGACGTCTGGCAGATTGGACCGCACCGCCTGATCTGTGGCGACTCGACCGCGCCCGAGACCTACGCCCGGCTTCTTGCGGGGGAACGGGCGCAGATGGTCTTCACCGATCCGCCTTACAACGTGCGCATCGATGGCCACGTCTCTGGCCTGGGCGCCGTGCAGCACCGCGAGTTCCCGATGGCCTCCGGCGAAATGAGCGAGGCTGAGTTCACAGCGTTCCTCGGCTCGGTGTTCACTAATCTTGTCGACGCGTCCGCCGACGGCGCGATCCATTTCATCTGCATGGACTGGAGGCATCTGTCCGAGGTTCTTGCAGCGGCCCGCGGACGTTTCGCCGAACTGAAGAACCTCTGTGTCTGGTCGAAAACGAACGGCGGGATGGGTAGCCTCTATCGCTCCCAGCACGAACTGGTTTTCGTCTTCAAGGCGGGGACGGCGCCGCATATCAACAACGTCGAGCTCGGGCGGCACGGTCGCTACCGGACCAACGTCTGGACCTACGCCGATGCCAACGCGTTCGGCGCGACGCGCGACGATGACCTTGCCATGCACCCCACCGTCAAGCCGGTTGCGCTCGTCGCCGATGCCATTCTCGACTGCTCGATCCGCAAAGGCATCGTGCTCGACGCCTTCGCGGGCTCGGGCACGACGCTCGTTGCCGCGCACAAGACCGGGCGACGCGGCTACGGAATCGAACTCGACCCCCTCTACTGCGACGTGATTCTTCATCGCCTCGCTAAGGTCGCGAGGCTCGAGGCCGTGCTCGCGGAGACGGGGCGAAGCTTCGAAGAGGTCGCGGCTGAGCGCGTTGCGGTACCGCAGCCCCCAGCCGGCTCCGCGGGGGCCGCGACCGAAGAAAGCCTGGAGGCGGCCCCATGAGCAACACCGAAGATGGCGAGGGCCCCGACGCAGGCGATGCCAAGGGCGCCAGGGCGGAGCGCCCGAAGCGGCGGCGGGCCAAGAGTGCAACAGATCTCATCGACATCCGATCGGCGCTCGAGGCGCCGGTCAGGATCAAGCAAGACGGCGCAGTCCGCTCCCTCGATCCGTTCGAGGCGACGCTGCGCCAGCACGTCCGGAAAGCGCTCGTCGACAAGTCGATTGCTTCAATGAAGTTCGTTCTCGAGCAGGCAGAGAAGCACCAGCTGATCCAGCGGCCGCCGCCGCCGAAAACCGGCGGCGTCTTCGTCATCCCTAAGGAAGTCCCGAAGGAAGTGCAGTCCGAGTTGTTCGCGTGGCATCCCGAGCTCGAAGAGCACGAGACCGACGTTCGCTTCTTCAGCATACTTAGGAGGTTCATCGATGAACTCGAATGACGATCCAACTGACTATGGGAAGGTCGGTTACAAGCGGCCGCCCGTCGCAACTCGTTTCAAGAAGGGCCAGTCGGGCAACCCGGGCGGCCGGCCGCGGAAGGCGATCAGCCGACGCCATATCGCAGAGAAGGTTCTTAGCGAGAAGCAGAGGCTCGGCGGTCAGCCCCAAGGGACCCGTGTCTGGTTCCCTAACCTCGAGCTCGTCGTCATGACACTGAAGCAGCTGGCGGCGTCCGGCCACCATCAGGGCACGAAGCTTTTCGATGCGCTTCTCACACGACACGGAACGCAGGAGCCGCCGACGCGCAAACTCGGCTACCTCATCGTGCCCGAGGTTCTTTCTGAGGAAGAGTGGGAGGCGCGATACTCGCCGAAGGACGACCCGCCGGACGAACCGGGCGCGGTCGAATGAGGCGCGGCCAGAAAAGCAAGCATTCGGCAGCTGACGCTCCGTTCTTAGAGCTCGCTGGCGGCCGCGCGTATCACATCCGTCACATCGACAACATCGGCCTCCGCCCAAACATCGTCGCGAAGGTGAAGGACGTAACTGTTCGTGTGTGCCGAATGTCTCACGCGCGTCTTGACGACGGCAAGCAAAATCAGGGCGGCGCGATATATGGCGAAATCGGGCTCGAACAATACGGTGGCCAGGCGATGACGGCACCGCCACCCAAACCACTGCGCTGCGCCATCTACCCCCGTCTCGACAGACGCTGGGCTTGAGAAGGACCTCAACTCGCTCGATGCTCAACGTGAGGCCTGCGAGGCCTACATCAATAGTCAGATGCATAAAGGCCGGCGGTTGATCAAGACGCGGTTCGATGACGGTGGGTTCTCTGGCGGCAACATGGAGCGGCCAGCATTGCAGGTGCTTCTTGCCGAAAATCGCGAGCGGCGACTCGATATCATCGTGGTCTACAAGGTCGACCGGCTGACGCGCTGAATGGTCTCGGGATCGGTGTCGCGCGCGAGGCGCAGACGGCGCCCGTCCGCCAACTTGATCTTGATCGTTTGCACCCATGCAGCCGGACGTGGCGTCATGGCGGCCAGATAGGCAAGGCCGTACACCGTGTCTGTGATCGTCACTCGAGAAAGCGTCCCGCGACAACGCATCGGTCTACGCCGTCGCCTGCAAGTACGGCATCTCGACCAGCTTGCGCCCTGTTTTAGAAAGTCCTCCTGCACGGACCCGTTCACGGGCCATCTGTGCGCCTTCCGCGGCGGCAAGGCCAACCTCATCAAGATCCTCTACTGGGACGGCAAAGGGGCTCTGTCTTTTCACAAAAAGGCTGGCTGATATTATCAGGGCTGATGACCTAATCTGGATCAATAGACGGAGTGAAGGCATAGCTTATAATTCAAAAGAAATGTCGGCATTTAGAATTTTCCCGGGATGGAGCGTCGCGGGCTTCTTGGTGCTGCAGGCACCCTAGGTCTTCAAGTGTCGTTGGAGCAGGAGATCCCGCTGGCCCGCAACGCGCGGCGCTGTATGGGCTTAGCCGCCAGTTAGACACCAGAAGCCCTGAAAAGGAACAAAGTCATGCAACATCCTAGAAAGCCGTCCACCTCATCTTTGCCCGAGGCGCGGGCGGCGACTGACGCCACCAACAAGAATAGCTCTAAGAAACCGTCGCAAGCCGAGCCCAGTGCGGCCGACGACAGCGGTCAAAAGATCGACCGTCCTGGCTTTGATCTTGGTGGAGCTTCTGGCGACACACATGCCGGTACGGGTTTGGGCCTTGGTAATGATGCGTCCGACACACCGGGTGACAGGCGGCTTCCAGGGCGTCGGCCTGACAACGATTTGACAATTCCGCGCTGGAGTGGGCCCGAGCCCCATGGCACCACCGAACCTGCCCAAAAACCCTCAGGCCGCGAGACTCCATCTGCGCCAAAGACGAAAAGGGGGCGCTAACTCCCGTCCCTGCTCGGCAGACTGCAAAGGGCCGCAGAGCGGAATCAGAAAGGCGTGTGTAGTTCGAAGTCCATCAGGTCGTCGAATGTTGCGGCGGTGGCGTCTTTCGATCAACTTTGTCGCGGCACGCACGTAGGCAAGGAAAACTCGCTGCCCAAAAAATGAAGGTTTCGATGAACGCCCTCCAGATCGGCACGCTTCTGATTGTCTTCGCCGGGGCGTTTGGAGCCGTTAATCACATCATTTTCCGACTGCCATCGGCCATCGGCATCCTGATCGTCGCCTTTGTCGCATCCCTTTCCGTGCTCGGCCTGGACGCGCTCCATCCCGGTCTGGGCGTCGCCGAGGAGATGCGGAGTTTTGTGGCCGACGCTGAATTTTCAAGGACCCTGCTGGAGGGAATGCTGGGTCTCCTCCTGTTCGCGGGGGCCTTGCATGTGTGCGCGTCGAGGACCTGCGCGGTCAAGCTTGGACGATCGCGGTCATGGCGACGCTTGGGGTGGCGCTGTCGGTCACTGTCGTGGGGTTTGGATTTCATTGGGTCACGGGTATGCCATTGCTGGTTGCTCTTGTCTTTGGCGCGCTGATCTCTCCAACTGATCCGGTCGCAGTCCTCGGCGTTCTTGGCCAGGCAAAACTGCCAAAGTCGCTTCAAGCCAAGATCATTGGAGAATCCCTGTTCAATGATGGCGTCGGCTATGTGGTATTTCTGGTGCTGGTCGGTCTCGCCTTCCAGCCGGCCAACGCTCATGCCGCTGCGGATGTCGGCGGCATCATTCTTTTCTTCATAAAGGAAGTGTTCGGCGGCGCTCTGCTTGGCGGCGTACTTGGGTGGCTCGTGTTCCAGGTCATGCGCCGGATCGACGACTATCCGCTGGAGGTCCTGCTGTCGCTCGGGCTGGCCCTGGGTGGATACCAGCTTGCGGTAGCGCTTGACGTTTCAGGCCCGATTATGGCCGTGGTTGCCGGGCTGTTCATCGGTGATATCGGCATAAAGTATGGTATGTCAGAAGAGACCCAGAAATATCTGAATGGGTTCTGGACCGTCATCGACGAGGTTCTTAATGCCGTTCTGTTTCTTCTGATCGGCGTCGAAGTCTTCGTCGTCACTCTGAACTACGATACGATATCTGCTGGGGTCTCCGCGATTGCCCTGTCTCTGATCGGACGCCTTGTCGCCGTTGCACTGCCGGTCATTCTGATGAAGCCGTTCCGCGAGTATTCGCGAGGAGTGGTGCCGATCATGACGTGGGGTGGGCTCAAGGGGGGCATCTCGGTTGCTCTCGCGCTCAGCCTACCGGACAGCGACTGGAAGCCTCTTATCCTCACCGCAACATTCTTTGTCGTCATTTTCTCAATCATCGTGCAGGGCCTCACGATCGCGCCTCTGGCGAAGTGCCTGCGGCGCGCCCCAGATCCGCTCTAGGGTTCTGCTGTCATGTATAGTCTTGTTGCTTCTTTACGATTACGCCTCCGAAACCGGGAGCAGCACTTTCCATCCTGATCGCGTCATGGAGGCGCATGATCGTCTCGCGATCCAACGTGGTCGCACCACGGCTGCATCTCTCCATGACATACAGTAGTCGCCCGACAAGATCGTCGTCCCTGATCCCGTACCGGCCTATGGCCGCGAATGCCGGACAGGCCAATTCTGCGAAACTCACCGGTTCAAAAACAACCCGCAGTTTCATGTTCTGATCCATGAGCCTGCCTGATGGGATGCGCCGATCCGCCAAGAGCCCAAGCACCTCCCCCAGCCGATCCAGGCAATAAAGCGCGGTTGTCGGGTCGTTGATCCCCGGCGACAAGGCACGTTGCGCGATCTCCACAATCCGCCTGAGCGAAAACTCGATATCGTATTCGGGTGTGCGCTCCTGACCAAACGAGAACACATTGCCAAGTTCGTCAGCAACAGCATCCGAAACACGACCGCAGGGAGATGCAACGACGACTGCCCCGCCATTGGGAATAAAGTTGCCGATGCGTCTTTCGATCCGGACAACAAGATCATGGTCGCAGGTGACCCGCAGAAGATCGTCCAGGTCTATCGACTGTATGTAGCCACTGACTGACGTAAGCACAGGCCGGCTATCTTCGTCGAAATCTGGTGCCAGTGCCTCCGCCGTCGGTCGCTCGGAAGTCGGCACGGGCGTATGTCCGTGCTCCGGGAAAACCCGTTCAACGGTTTTACAGGCCTCAGCCGCAAGATTGGCCAGAATGGTCTCGATCCGGATCGAGGTGGCGATGTGGTGGATGAAGTAGATCAGCGTCGCAAGGCTTGCGACCGCGAGGATCATGCCGAAGGTCACGGCGATCAGCGGAACGAAGCTGGAACTGCCGCTTCCACGAACGGAGGCAAGCACCAGCAGGCAGTAGACGAAGGTGGACAAGAACGTGCCGAGCACAATCTGATTGCTACGGTCGCGCATGAAATTGCGCAGCATTCGTGGACCGAACTGTGAAGAGGCCAGTTGCAAGGTCAGCATCGTCATCGAGAATGTGACGCCCGCTACCGTGATCATGGATCCTGCGATGGCCGACAGGATCGCGCGCGCGCTCTCCGGGCCAAAGGCATAGGTCCATTCGGCGATCCATCCGAGCCGTGACGCCTCGAGGGAGTCCAGCACGATCAGCACAATAGCCGTTGCGATGGCACAGATTGCCATGATCGAAGGCAGAAACCAGAAACTGCTGTGCAGCCGGTCCCATATCCTTGAAATATTGGTGAAATAGCCCCGCACTATTTTGCACCCTCTGTCATGGATACTGTCATCGGCTCAATTCACCTTGGCTCGGGACTAACATGACGGTGCCGACCGGGCCGGGCCGGATGACCCGCATGGGGTCTGCTGCAAGCGCCCGGCACGTCGTCAGAGACGACCGAGCAGCATCAACACCACGACGATGATGAGAAGGGCACCGATGACGCCAACTCCACCATGTCCAAAGCCGTAACCATATCCGCCGAAGCGACCGCTGAAGCCGCCGAGAAGGAAGATAACGAGGAGGATGAGAAGGATAGTGCTCAATGGCATAGTCTTGTCTCCTGGTTCGGGCCACCGGGCTGGCAGGTGATCCGGATGATCTCCCGATGCGGCATGCGCCGCCAAATCATCTATTCCCGGAAACGAGTGCTGCGCTCTGACCCAGGTCAACGGCGCTGTCACATGAGGACGGTCCCGTTTGCGCAAGGGTTGATTTGATCTGATGGCGATCGTTGCGTGGCGCGCTCATGAGCCAGTCTGTTTGCGCTGCAGAAACGATTAGCACATGCGCCGGTTTTGGAAGCGGATCAGTCTGCCAGAAGTTTCTTCCGCTCTTCAAATTCCTTGGTGTCGATTTCACCCTTTGCAAAACGCTCCTTGAGGAGTGCCATTGCCCGAGCATGTGCAGGCTGGCCATTGCCAACCACGTCGGCTCCGCCGAACAGCCGCAGGACATAGATCACACCAACCACGATCGCAACCAGGATCAGGAGCATAAAAATCGGACCAAGCACCATTCCAAACCCGCCCCAATAATCACCGCCCCACATCATTTCGTGCCCGTGATAGAAGGACGTATTCCGGTTCGGGACATCTCCGACTTGTGCCGTGGCAGAGGTGGCCGTCACGGTGGCTGCCACGACTAGGCTCGGGGCAAGTGCCGCAATCCTGAGTCTCATCTGACATCTCCTCGTATGTGGCGGCAAAGGCCGCGCCACACCCACCACCCACTAAATCCGAATGAACAGGCGAGCGCACTGATCTGCATCAGGGAGTGTGCTGCCATAGCGGATAATATGAGTCCATAGGGGATGGCGTTCGGACCGTGGATTTTGCGAGCGATGACGATCCCCGGACGCTGTCCTCGAAGCGCCGGCCAACGGAGTCGCCCGAAAGGAGACTACATTGAACTATACGATCAACCGTACCTTCGAGAGGGGAGCGTTCGACGACATCGACGCCCGAATCCGCAGAGCGTTGGCCGACAACGGTTTTGGCATTCTGACCGAGATCGACGTGCAGGCAACCATGAAGAAGAAGCTCGATGTCGAGATGCCGGCCTATCGCATTCTCGGGGCCTGCAACCCGAAGATGGCGCATCAGGCGATCGGGATAGAGCCGCGCGTGGGCGCGATGCTGCCCTGCAACGTCATCCTTCGCGAGGTCGCGGACGGGGTGGAGGTCAGCGCGATCGACCCGGTGGCCTCGATGCAGGCGATCGACAACACTGAGTTGACCGGTCTTGCGGGCCAAGTGCGCGACCTGCTGGCCAAAGCCGTCGAGGAGATCTGATCGGGCATTTCGCCAAGATGACAGGTACATGCCCCTCCAATCTTGAGCCCGGTCACGACCAGAAACCCGGAGTCCTCTCCGGAGGGGCGATCATGGTCATCGCGATCCAGATTAAAGTAAAAGGAAGCGCCAATGCTTTACGTCGACATTCCCACCCGACCCGAATTCAAGGCGTTGAATGCAATCCGGGCCGATGCCTGTGTCTCGATCTACCTCAAGACGACGCCGTTGACGCAAGCGTCGGACGCCAGCCGCATTGAACTGGGAAATCTGGCCAGACAGGCGCGTGAACAGTTGGAGGCCGTTGGGTTCGACAAGCGCCGACTTGCGTCCTTGATGGAGCATTTCGACGATCTGGCGGACGATGACGGGTTCTGGCGCCTGCAAGCCAACAGCCTGGCCCTGCTCTCCACGCCCGACAGGCTGCGCACGTTCCGGTTACCAAATTCGCTTTCGTCAATGGTCGCGGTCTCGGATCGCTTCCACCTGAAGCCACTTCTGCGCGCAATCACTTTCTCCAATTCGGCTTTCGTGCTGGCGCTTTCGGAAAACGCGGTGCGGCTTGTCGAAATCCATGCCGAGCTGCCCGCTGTCGCGGTCAAGGTGGAGGGCCTGCCGAAGGACGCCGCAAGTGCGCTCGGTAAGGCCACGCTGAATGACCGCTCGCCAAGTGGCCGCATCCAGGGTTCCGAAGGACAAAATGTGAGGTTCCGCCAGTTCGCGCGTCAGGTGGACGCGGCTTTGCGGCCGGTGCTCTCGGGGCGGGAAACACCGCTGATCCTGGCGGCAACGGGTCGGCTCGCCTCCGTCTATCGCGCCGTTAACAGCTATCCGAACCTGCTGCCGGACGGGATCGAAGACAGCCCGGATCGGATCAGTGATGCGGACCTAGCCGATGCGGCGCGCCCCGTGCTCGATGCTGCACATGCGGCGGAGCTTTCGGCGCTCAAGGCGCTTTACCAGGCGCATGTGGGGGATGGCCGCGCGACCTGCGATCTTTCGGATGCCGCGCGCGCGGCGACATATGGTGCGATCGAAACGCTTCTGGTCGACATGGATTCTGTTGTCCCCGGCACCGTAGATGATCAGACAGGTGCGATAACCTTCGCAGAAAGGGCAGATGCCACCAATTACGGCGTGGTCGACGAGATCGCCAGCCGGGCCCTGGCGACCGGCGCCCGGATTCTCACTGTGAGAAAGGCCGACCTTCCCGGTTCCGGAGACCTCGCGGCAATCCTTCGATATGGAGTTTAGCCTTCATCGTTGGTGCTGGCATCGCCACGCCAGGAAGGAAGCCTGATGGCCCAGGCGTACAAGAAAAACAGCATCACACTGCCAGGTGCGGTTGCCATGGGCACCGGCGTGATGATCGGTGCGGGAATCTTCGCCCTGACCGGCCAGATTGCCGAGCTTGCAGGACCACTCTTTCCGCTCTCGTTCGTGGTGGGCGCGGTCGTGACCGCGTTCAGCGCTTATACCTACATCAAGATGTCGAACGCCTTTCCATCTGCGGGCGGCATCGCGATGATCCTGAAGAAGGCCTATGGGCCGACGACGGTCGCGGCAGGCGCCGCACTGCTGATGGCGCTATCGATGGTCATCAACGAAAGTCTTGTTGCGCGTACCTTCGGGACCTACACGCTCCGGGCCATAGGCGGCGATCCGGATAGTGTCCTGGTCCCGGTCCTTGGCGTTGGGCTAATCGTCTTCGCCTATCTCGTGAACATCTCCGGAAACCGTTCGGTCGGACTTCTGTCCATCGTGATGGCCGCGCTCAAGGTCGGCGGCATTGCATTGTTCGGGGTGGCGGGCCTTTGGGTCAGTGGCATCACCTTCGAGGCGACCGCCGGGGATGCGGGCGCAGGCGGGTTCATCGCCTCGATCGCGCTGTCGATTCTGGCCTTCAAAGGCTTCACGACGATCACAAACAGCGGCTCGGAGATCACCGACCCGCATTGCAACGTGGGCCGGGCTATTGTCCTTTCTATTGCAATCTGCGTGGTCGTCTATCTGCTTGTCGCCTTTGCCGTAGGCTCCAGTCTGCCGCTCGACCGCATCGTGGCGGCGAAGGACTATGCGCTTGCCGAAGCGGCCGAGCCCGCGCTCGGGCATACCGGCTTCTACCTGACGGTGGCGCTGGCGCTTGTGGCCACGGCGTCCGGCCTGATCGCCAGCGGTTTCGCGGATGCTGGCCATGCTGATCGACATGAAGATGATCCCGCACAGCCATTTCGGGATGCCAGGCACGATCAAGGACCATACGCTGGTCTACACCGTCGTGATCGCGGGCTTCCTGACAGTGTCCTTCGATCTCAGCCGTATCGCCTCGCTCGGAGCTTTCTTCTATCTCGTCATGGACATCATCATTCACGGGGGCGTCTACCAAAATCTACGGCACGACATTGGGGCGCGAGGTTGGGTCCTGTTGACGGCGATCCCGCTCGACGCAGTGGTCCTGATCGCATTCGCGGCGATGAAATGGCAGTCCGATCCGCTGATCGTCGTTTTTAGCCTGATCGGTATGGCGCTGGTCTTCCTGTTCGAACGGGTCTTTCTCGCACGTAATCCCGTCTACGAGGGCGATCACGATCACTGTTGAATTAGGCTTGAGATACCAGTCGCTTGGCGCCTTAGCCCAAAACAAATCAGACGAAAGTTGGCACAGTGTGGAACACCATCATCAACACCCGAAGTCCTCCATTCCAGAGGGGACCAAAACCGCAAAGGACCCGGTCTGCGGAATGACGGTCGCGATCGGGCCCGAGACCCGTCACGCCGAGTTTCAGGACAAGACCTTCCATTTCTGCTCCGAGAAGTGCCAAACGACATTCAAGGATGATCCCTGGTTCTATGCTTCTGGACGTGCCTCTGAGCACAAGAAAGCAGCACCCGCAAACGCCCAGTATACCTGCCCGATGCACCCCGAGATCATCCGCGATGCGCCGGGCGCCTGCCCGCTCTGCGGCATGGCGCTGGAACCGATGGTGCCAACGGATGAGCCGAGCCAGGAGTTAACCGACTTCACGCACCGGATGTGGATCTCGGCGGCGGCGGCGGTGCCGCTAATCGTGCTGACGATGGGGCCGATGGTTGGCCTGCCGGTGCGCGACTGGATCGGGCATAAGACGGCGGGATATCTGGAGTTTCTGCTGGCGACGCCGGTCGTCTTGTGGGCCGCTCAGCCGTTCTTCAGACGCGGATGGGACTCGGTCATAAACCGGTCGTCGAACATGTGGACACTGATCTCGCTCGGCGTGGCGGCGGCCTATATCTATTCGCTTTTCGCGGTGTTCGTGCCCGGTCTGTTCCCGCAGGCCTACCGGATGGGCCACGGCGTCGGAACCTACTTCGAGGCGTCGGTCGTGATCGTGACGCTGGTCTTCGTGGGCCAAGTTCTGGAACTGCACGCACGCGAACGGACGGGGGACGCGATCCGCGCCCTTCTGGATCTTGCCCCCAAGACAGCGCGGCGCATCCTGCCCGATGGTACCGAATATGACGCACCGCTGGAAAACATCATCGAAGGCGACCGGTTGCGTGTGCGCCCCGGCGACGCGGTGCCGGTCGATGGCACCGTGATCGAGGGGCGCTCGTCACTGGATGAAAGCATGCTGACCGGTGAATCGATGCCGGTGGAAAAAGCCCCCGGCGATGCGGTAACTGGCGCCACGATCAACAAGAACGGCTCTCTGGTGATCGAGGCGAGCAAGGTCGGCGCCGATACGGTGCTGGCGCAGATCGTGACCATGGTTTCGAACGCGCGGCAGTCACGTGCGCCGATCCAGGGTCTGGCAGACCAAGTCTCGGCAATCTTCGTGCCGACTGTGGTCGGGGTCTCGATCTTCGCCTTCATCGTGTGGATGATCTTCGGCCCCGAACCGACGTTGGTGTTTGCCATTGCCGCAGCCGTGTCGGTGCTGATCGTCGCCTGTCCCTGTGCGCTTGGCCTGGCCACCCCGATCTCGATCACGACGGCGGCGGGACGCGGCGCGCAGGCCGGGGTGCTGATCAAGGACGCCGAGGCGCTGGAACGGATGGCGGGCGTCGATTCGCTGATCGTGGACAAGACCGGCACGTTGACCATGGGCAAGCCGACGCTGACTGACACCGTGGCCCTTGGCGATGTCACCGAAGCCGAGATTCAGTCACTTGCAGCGGCGCTGGAGCGGGGGTCCGAGCACCCGCTGGCAGAAGCGATCGTCGAGGGGGCCGAGGCGCGGGGCGCCACCCTTCAGGAGACTGCGGATTTCGAGGCGGTCACCGGCAAGGGTGTGCGCGGAAACATCGGCGGACGCGCTGTCGCGCTCGGTAACACGGCGATGATGCGGGAGATGGGCGTGGACACGGCGCGTGCTGAGGAAAGGGCCGACGCCCTGCGCGCCGAGGGCAAGACAGCCATGTTTATCGCGGTGGGTGGAGACCTCGTCGGCATCGTGGCAGTGGCCGATCCGATCAAGGACAGCACTGCGCAGGCGATCAAGGAACTTCACCGTCAAGGGCTGCGCGTAATCATGGCAACGGGCGACAATGAACGTACTGCCCAGGCGGTCGCCGGAAAACTCGGGATCGACGAGGTTCGCGCAGGCGTCCTGCCGGAAGACAAAAAGAATCTGATCGACCAGTTGCGCAAAGAAGGCCACAGAATCGCGATGGCTGGTGACGGCGTGAACGACGCCCCCGCTTTGGCCGCGGCAGACGTCGGCATTGCCATGGGTACCGGGGCCGATGTGGCGATGGAAAGCGCCGGCATCACCCTACTGGGCGGCGATCTGATGGGCATCGTGCGGGCGCGCAAGCTGGCCCGGGCCACCCTGCGCAACATCAAGCAGAACCTGTTCTTCGCCTTCGCCTACAACGCCATCGGCGTGCCTATCGCTGCCGGGTTGCTTTATCCCCTCACCGGGCTGTTGCTGTCGCCCATGATCGCGGCGGCGGCGATGAGCCTTTCTTCGGTCTCGGTCATTACCAATGCGCTGAGGCTGCGGCGGGTCGAACTCTAGGCGAAGCGGTCACGCGTA
The DNA here is from genome assembly GCA_963825555.1 of uncultured Alphaproteobacteria bacterium. Lineage (GTDB taxonomy): Bacteria > Pseudomonadota > Alphaproteobacteria > Rhizobiales > Hyphomicrobiaceae > JAGVSR01. The sequence goes on from CAWGTZ010000001.1 coordinate 17,210, forward strand.
CAGCGTAGGCAGGCCTCCCTCAATGAAGGTTGTGCAACCCGGAGCCGACCACTGCCAGGACCTTTCATTACTGACCTTCATAGGGCTGTTTCCCTTTTCACCACCGGGCCTGCGGGCCGTTCGCGTGTGCGCAGAACCATGCGCCACAGCGGTTTCAGCGCCTCCAGCGCCAGCAGAACCCCGATCCCGACCAATGGCGGCAACGCCAGCCAGCCGCCTTTCAGCAAGCCAAAGCCGAACAGATCGCGCGCCGGGGCCCAGAACAGTGTCAGCGCCAGCAGCGCCGCCACGATCGGTAGCACGACGGCCAGGGCCAGGTTCGGCCGCAGCAGCGCTGACAGGATCGAGTTGGAGTTGGAACGGTCGATCAGGATCAGCGCCACTACGCCAAGAACCAGAATGGCAAAGGTCAACCCGCGCACCTGATCGGGGCTGAGCCCGTAGCCCGGCGCAAACCATGCGGCAGCCCCCGCCACGGCCAGTACCATCAGCCCCTGAACTAGGCTCCACACCACCGTGGGCCAGGAAAACAACGGCTCGTCCACCGGGCGCGGCGGGCGGCGCATGACGCCCTCCTCCTCGCGCTCGGCCTCGAAGACCAGCGCGCAGACCGGGTCGATCACCATTTCCAGAAAGGCGATATGCACCGGGCCGAACAACAGCGGCATGCCGAACAGCAGCGGCATCAGCGCAAGCCCGGCAATCGGCACATGCACGGCCAGAATGAAGCTCATCGCCTTGCGCAGGTTGTCATAGATGCGACGACCCAGCCGCACCGTGGTAACGATGGAGCCGAAATCGTCATCCAGCAGGACGATGGAGGCGGCCTCTCGCGCCACATCGGTGCCGCGCTCACCCATCGCCACGCCGATATCCGCGGCCTTCAGGCTGGGCGCATCGTTCACCCCGTCGCCCGTCATCGCAACCACGGCATCCTCCGCCTTAAACGCGTTGACGATGCGCAGCTTCTGTTCAGGCAGGATGCGGGCAAAGATCGTGACGGTCGTCACCGCGGTGGCGAGTTCGGCATCCGTCATCGCCGTCAGATCATCCCCGGTCAGCACGGCATCGCCCGGCAGCCCCGCCGCAGCGGCGATGGCGCGGGCAGTGACCGGATGGTCGCCGGTGATCATGATGACCCGGATCCCCGCCGCCCGGCACTCTGCCACCGCCGCAGGAACCGAGGCGCGCAGGGGGTCGGCCAACCCGACGAGGCCCAGATAGCCAAAGACGAAATCGCTCTGCGCCTCAGGAAGCGCGCGGTCCGGCGGCCAGGACGCCTCGGCCACGGCCAGCACCCGCAAGCCGTTGCGGGCCATTGCGTCCACCTGTGAGGTGATGGCGTCGCGCTGGTCCGGGGGCAGCTTGCACAGATCCGCCATCGCCTCGGGCGCACCCTTGGCTGCGACCGCATGGCCATCGGCGGCCTCCCAGACCTGCGACATCGCCAGAAGATCGGGGGACAGCGGATAGCTGCGGATCAGGGACCGCCCCGCCCCTGGCAAAGTCTCGTCCGTTCGCAGATCGTCCGCCGCCAGCGCGTAAAACGCCTTTTCCATAGGATCGAACGGTTCCGGGGCCGAGGCCAAGACCCCCGCCGCCGCCAGTTCGCGAAACCCGGGTGGCAAGGGCACGCCCGCAGCGACCCGGTGCGCCGTGCCATCGGTCAGCCTTAGCGCGGCGATGGTCATGCGGTTTTCAGTGAGCGTGCCCGTCTTGTCGGTGCACAGCACACTCGCCGCCCCCAGTGTCTCGATGGCCGAGGCGCGGCGCGTCAGCACCCGCACCTTGGAAATGCGCCAGGCTCCCATCGCCATGAACACCGCCAACACCATCGGAAACTCTTCCGGCAGCATCGCCATGCCGACCGCAATCCCCGCCAGCACCGCATCCAGCCAGCCGCCACGCAGAAGTCCGTAAAGCCCCACCACAAAGAAGCTGACACTGACGCCGACCGCCGCCATGGCAAGAACCAGCACACGCATCTGCCGCTGCAGATGCGGGGTCTCTGGCTCGATCTGGCTCAGACTCTTGCCGATCCGCCCGATCTCGCTGGCCGCACCGATGGCGGTGACCTCTGCCAACGCCGATCCCCGCACGATCAGCGTGCCGGAAAAGACCTTCGGCAGATCATCGCCACCCGGTCGCAAGTCGGTATCCCCTCTGCCCGCCTGCTTGCGCACCGCCTCTGCCTCGCCCGTCAGCAGGGACTCGTCCGCGGAAAGGTCCGTGGCCTCGATCAGCATGGCATCGGCGGGCACCCGGTCGCCTTCTGACAGCACGATCAGATCGCCGCGCACCACCTCGCGCCCCGCGATGCGTCGGCGGGCGCCATCCCGGACCACCAGCGCGCGCGGACTGGACATATCCCGCAGCGCGTCCAGAACCCGGTCGGTCCGCACCTGCTGCACAGTGGTGATGGCGATGGACATGCAGGCAAAGGCCAGAAGGATCAATGCTTCGGCATGGCTGCCCAGCAGCAGATAAACCACGCCCCCGAGCAGGAGCAGCGCCAGCATCGGCTCGCGCAGCACATCCAGCACGATGCGCAGGGATGACCTTCGCTTTGCCGTCGGCAGTTCGTTGAAACCCTCGGCGTTCAGCCGCGCCCGGGCCTCTGCAGCCGTCAGGCCGTCTTGGGTCACCTGAGGTTCGGGCGGCGGCGCGGCCGGCGTGTTTGTGTCCATGTCATTCATCGTGCGGGGATCGGGATCGATTTTGCCGTTCCGGCGACACAGCCCGCCAGCATCATCACCATTGCCCCCAGTACCCAAAGACACCCAAGACAGGCTTACTACAAGCACACCGAAAGCGGGGGGATGGCATCGGGACTCCTAGCAACGGGGCAAATGACACAACCGTCGCGCCGATTGCGCGCGGACGCCTTGATACAGGTCAGCGCCCCACCTTTGTTGCCGGATACTGATCCAGGTTGAGCCGCGCCATCCGCTGACTTGGTAGTCTTTTATAAGAATGCGACGCGCATTTTGTCTGCCGGTCGTTCTCTGGCAGAGTGTTGCCCGTGGCCCCCAAATCCGACGCCGCCCGACCCGCGCGAGACGCTGCACGCTATTTTGGACCGGATCACAATTGGGTCCAACGAGATCACCGGTGACCTTCGCGACGAGACCGGCGATGGCATTCCGCCTCAACTGATCCAAGTTCCCTGGACGCCGCCCGATCACAGACGCCGCCGCTCAATCTCGACGCCGACCAACGGAAATGAACCATCGGCTCCACCCAGCCGATCCTTTATCCGCGCCGAAGCTCGCGCGCCTCTTCGTCGCGATCGCCGCCGCGCGCCAGTGGCTCGATGAACTCAGCCGCGGTGACGCCCTGGATCTCGACGAGATCGCGAAACGAGAGAGTCGCAGAGAACGATCCGTCCGCATGATCCTCTCGCTGGCCTTCCTCTCACCCGAGATCGTTTCCGCCGCGATCGCCGGCACGCCCCCCCCGCTAGGCCTCTCCGACATGACCCACCTACCGATGGACTGGTCGGAGCAGAGGAAAAAGTTGGGATTATTCCATGATGCTGCTCCGATCGGCGATCGTACAACCCCGTGAGTCTGCTCTCAGGTGAGAAGCAGCCGTTGGCGAGCAGAATTTAAGGTCACCAGATGACCCTGGCTGTGTGAAAACGCGAACGCGTCTATGATCCCTGCGAGGCGATCGCGATATCGACATCGTTGTTCGGGGTACCATCAGCCTTGGTCCCCAGGCCGAAGACGAGCGTGTACTCTGTGTTGCTCATGGCAGCTGTCCTTAATTGAGCGTAACAAAGTCGCCCACTGTCGTGCTCTCTCAGCCGGCGCGCAAGATCACTCACATTCCTGATCTGCTGCTCGTTGCAATACGCGGCTGTGGGGTTGTGACCCGGCTGTTCTGTCCAGCCCCCAGCGGGATCGCCCTACACCTCTCATGTCGATGGCACCTCGTCTCAATCCCGAGTCCGGAACCGCGACCTTTGTACGATGAGCACCGTCAACAGCGGCGCCACTACGCCGACCAACGCTACGGTAATCAGAAGCCAGCCGAGCCGGCTGTAATCGGCCGGCGCTTCGACCACACCGGTCGCACGGTTCTTGATTTCGCGAGTCACAAGGAAGATCTGGTTCATGTATTTTGTGAACAGGCTGCTAGCCGAAAGCGCCAGATTGGTGAACGATGCCATCACCGCGAAGAATGTCGCCTTTAGGTCTGCGGGTGCGTTACGCGCGATCCAGGTCAGCAAAGGAATCATCGCGATCTGGCCCAGTGGCAATTCGAGCGTGGTGTCGATGATCGCTATGAAGTGCGCATCAACTACGCCGCCCGTCAGGCGCGCCGTCCACGCTTGTACGCCGTAGTAGAGCCCTATGTTCGGCAGCGCCAGAATACCGCCCGCAATCGTAAGTCCAACCACGATAAACGCGATCGACCGGCTCGCCATCAGCGGTCTGAGAAGCACCATTCCGATGAGTGTCAGGCACGACGCAATCAACGACAGCACGGACAGGAACTGCTGGTCGAACCTGAGTTGGTCGATCTCGAACCACGTTGCCCCGGCGCCCGGCAGCGGCACAGCACGAAACACGAAGATGATCAGCGCGGTACCGACCAGCGCCCGCGCCTTGGCGCGAGGCAGTTTCAGGACGAGCTGGTAGATCAGAAGTCCCGACGATTCCCATCGAACCAGCAAACACGAGCTCCTGCCCCAGGGGAATGTCCGCAAGGCCGATTGCCAAAGTGAGCGCTACGAACGCGGCGCCACCTCCAAATATCCAGTAGTTTGGCTCAGTTGGTTCACCCGGCGAATAGACCAGCCGGTCGGCCTCATTCGCGTCAACGCCCCGCTCGCGAAGATGTCGTACCCGGGCGGCAAGCATGACTTGGGACAGCGCCACGCCGCTGATCGACACTAGCGGGATGGCCAGCGCCATCAAGTAGATCCGGCCGTACACGTGGGCCATCTCGCTTTGTTCGAGTCTCTCTACCCCGGAGAACATAAAAATGTTCAGCAGAGCTACGAATACCAGCCCACCAATCAGCGCGATTCGGCCCAACGTCTGCATGGTCGTGTGAAGGGCCTTGGTCTGCTCCTCGGGCAGCAGCCGACCGTCGGCTCCGACGGTCGGTACTGCCTCCACCGTCATTGCGTCCGCTACTGTGTCCTGAACAACGTAGCCGGCTGGTGCGAGCAGACTGCTCAACACGAACCACGCATCCAAACTTAGGATCTGCCGCATCGCCTCGGTGTGTATAATGAGAGCGTACATAATGATGAGGCTTGCGGCGATCAGAATGGCACCGAAATACACAAGGAGTGCCTTCCAGCGCCAAACCAAATCGACCAGATGGCCAAGCGGCATCTTTAGCGCCCAGGGCAGTCCGGCCCAGAAAGAGAGAGCAGCAAGAAACTCGGCTGAGAGCCCAAGGTATTCCTTGACGAAGAACGTGCCGACAATAGCGGTGAGTGCCGAAATGCCGGCCGCGAAATAGACCATTAGCGGTGGCAGAAACGACCATCGCATTTGCTGGAAGAGGTCGACGAACGTTCTTTCGAACCAGTCGGACACTGTCGTCAGCATGATCCGGCCACTCTCATCATTCCAACGCCCAGAACTCCAAGAAGCCATTCAGCAGAAGTCTCCATAGATTACTAGGCGAACTCTACGATACCCGAATTCAACATTACCCCAAGAATTGCCCAAGATTAGAAAGGAAGCAGTCGCTGCTTGGCGACTGTTGCATGGATCGAATTGGCGCAAGCCGTTTACGCTCGGCATTGGCTTAACGCTGAAGTTAGTCTGACCGAGCTGCGTGTCGGCTGCGGGGGGCGGCAAGCTGTCCTTAGGCGAAAAACGGCAGAGACTTTCCGTTTGTTGGGGCAGACCCTGACGCAATTCGCGCGGATCACCAATGCGTGCTGCTGGCCCAATGTCCGAGCCCAGGCATCAGTCCGAGCGGAAGCAGAAGGCCGAACCCAAGGGTCAGGCCGAGCGGAAGCAGAAGTCCGAGCCCAAGGGTCAAGCCGAGCCGAAACACGAGGCTGAGCCGGAGTGGTTGATCGAGGCCTGCGAGAGGCGTGCTTCTGATGTGGGAGCATAGCACCGTGCCTGATGGACGCCGTGGCGTGAGCGTGCTCACTCAAATAGGTTAGCTAATGACGCTCCATGCTTTTCTTGCGCATCCAATATTGCGCACTGGACTGCGCAAGACGCCGTCGGATCCCCAATTCGAATACCGGCAGAATCGAATGAGGTTGAGTGCTGGCGAATCCGATCAGTCACCCTTAGCTATGTGCCTACGCAATGGCTAATCCACGATCGTTTCGGCGCGACTGCGCTGTTGCCGAGCCTGCTCAAATTGGAAGAGAATTACGCCGCTCGCCGCCGCTGTGAAATAGCACCACACTGATGGGAAGGCCTCCCAGAATGACAGGTAAGCTGCGATTGAGCCTGCAAAAGCAATTATAGCGAAAAGACGAATAGCGCGATGCGAGGACAACGCAGGACCGAGGCAGGTCGCCGCGGGATAAAGGACGCGGACGGTCATAGGGAGATTGGGGTCGCCACTGTATACGATATGGCCTCCTTCTATGCTCGCGGTCTGCGGGCTCGCCAGTAGGGACCAGAGAAAATAGAAGCCCACAACCACGCCAGATAAGAGGCAGCTGCCAATCCATTGTCGGCGCCGCATGTCCCTCTCAATGCAGAGAACCGCAAGCGGCGCGAACACGGGCCAGAACACTAAAGCGCACAGCAGAAACGCTTGCGTCAAAAGCGTAGAGACAGGTCCAACCGGGGCCACGGGAAGGGTCAGCCAAAGAAAACCCTCAGTTGTTTGCTGGAGGGCAAAGAAGAGGGGTATCGCCGCAAGCGGAAGCTCCCTCCGCTCATGTACTCTCGCCATCGCAGCAATGCTTGCCACGCCCGCGACGGCGGCTGCCACGAAGCTTGCTTGAGCAGAAAAGCACATGGAAAGTACCGGATCATCGTGACATCGAGTGAGGCGCGATTAGTGCCAGCGATGATTAGGGTTTGCGTGAAGAATTGAGCCGAATCAAAGCGTGGTCCCTGCACAAAACAGAATATGAACTTTATTGGGCCGATACACCACTTTGTTATCGGCGGTACTCTCAACGCCCCAGCCACTCCCCCGGCGGCTCCTGGGGGCATTGGGAGGACAAGTTCTGCCGCCTAAGACCAGCGAGTCGGGAATGGCCACTCTAGCGGTCGGCCGGCGGGCTGCGATCATAGGATGGCTTCTGGCGCGAGGGCCAGAGTTAGAGAGGTCATAAAGGTCGTGAGAACAGTTATGGGTAACCTGGCTGTGATCACGTTGGTTGGCGGCATCGCGCGCCGCGGCTGACCAATCTGGACTCCTGCATTTGCGCACTGCGATTGAGGCCAAGGAGAGGCGTGACCAAACAAGAAACACGTCCTGCCCCTTGGTACTCATCAGCTGCGCACCACGAGCGATGTGCGTATCCCTCCAACTTAATTGGCGACCTGAGAGGTCGGCCACGAGCCTTGGCAGGCGTGTCACACGGCGCGAAGGAAGTCTTCTCCCAGGCGAAAAGCAGGCTTAGAAAGTCAATTGTTCACGAATGGTCGCAGCGGACCTTTTGGCGGCGGGACAAGCTTGCGGTTTCGCTAACCCCAACTTCGGGTAAGGGCCAGGGTCGCTATACGGACCGCGGCCTTTCGACGTGGTTCCTGACATCTAGGAGGTGGCATGAGTGTGTTTTGGATCGGGCGTGGCGTTCACGGTTGCGTTTGCGTTTGCGTTTGCGTTTGCGGTGACGATGGTAAATGATCCGCGTTCCAGCAAGGGCGACGACGCGGGGGGCGGACGGATAACCTTCATGCTGGGAATGTTGTTCTCCGTAGGTTACTTCAGCTATTTCACATCGCGCAGGACGGGGAAATCGTGCGCGACGATCGGCGGGCCTCGCGCTCCGCTGATGGAACCTCCAGAGGTGAATAATGAAGCATGGTTCGAGCCGCTTTTCGTATCAGGCTCCCGGACTTCTCCGATCAACGTGGCGTGCCCTAAGCGGCCAGACCACTGAAACCTGGATCGAGGATCACACAACCGGCGAGCGCGTCCTCCTCAAGGACAAGGACAATGCTTTGCTGACGACCCTGAATGATCATCTACTGGCCAACGATGTAAGCAACCCTGCAGCGATTGAAATGGCCTTCGAGCGCGTCGCCAACGCGATCCACCAAGCTCAGCGCGGCGACGCGACGGACTACTCGTTGCTGCTCACATGGCAAGAGCATGAATGGGATGATTGGATACGGTCAGTCGTCAGGCGCGGAGATTGAAAGAACGCCGACTAGGGGCTGAAATCACACAGCATGAATATACTCCTTCCTGATGCTGTACGGCTCCGGTCGGCCCGAATGTTCCCCCTGACCGAGCGGCGCATCAATCACATCGTGAAATCGGCGGCCAAACGGGCAGGCGTGGCAACGCCGAGAGAATCTGCAGCGGCTTTCTTTACGCCTATCCACGTTAGTGTCGTTCGGGCTGTATCGTGCCCGACCGCCACGGAGCGAGTGGCGGCACGTTCCGGCGGATGTGATCGAGCATTTTTTCCGAGCGACAGGTTTTCTTGTGCCCGCACAGTTTCCATAATCAAAGGGCAACGGATGCTCTACCTAGACATGACTCACCAAAGAGTGAGAGGCCCTCTTCAATGTAGTCGGATAGCAGCGGTATGCCCATAAGATAAGCGGCAGTGTGAGAATTCGCAGAGGATCTCGCTGCGGAACACAGAGCGCTCCAATTGCTCAAATCCCCATCACCACGGCCGAGCCAAGCGAGTGCTATAAGCTCAGTTTTCTCGTCAACATTGAGATCATGAATAAAGCTGACGAGTTCCCAGTTCAACGGGATCGTCTTTGTCGTCTTCCAGGATGTCGACCATGCCGTCGTCGGTTGCATTTGAGCCCGAGTCTGGATCCGTGACAGCGACCTTCTCGTCGAATTGACGGGCCTTGGTAAGGATGAAGCAGACCTTGTCAACATCCAGCGCGAGAATTGGATCAACTCCCTCGCTTTGACCCAGCTCTGACGGTGTTTCTACGTTGGACATGGAATTCACTCTCAGAATTGCAAAAAATGATTTGAATAGGGCGTCACGCCGCCAGGAATGCCTCTCCTACCTCGGCAATCCCCATCCTTTTCGGTTCTTCATTGCATCGCTCCCTAGCCCCAGACCTTTGCCCGCATCGGTCTCTCCAGTCGCTCCGCCCAGATCAAGACCGGGCCTGTCAACTTGCTCGGAGGCATCCACCGGCTCCGGCAAACTCTTCGAAGAGGGCTTTGGCGGTTCCTCGGCAACAACCTCGACATCGGGTTGCGAGCTATCGTCCTTCGATGGGCGACGATTCGCCGGGTTGTCCTTGTATTCATCTACTTGGATCCCCTTCCCATCCAAACCTTGCCCGGGACGCCTTTGCGCCTTGTCGCGATTGCTCAGGATGTCATTCTTCCTCACCTTTTCGTCTTCGAACTCGGTCATCGCACCGGTTCCACTGCTTTGTGCTGCCGACATATTGCGTGCTCCTGTTAGCTGGCGGAAAAAGCTGGCGATCTGCGTTACCCTTCAGTCGTCGTGCCGTCGAAATGCTCGTCTGCGGTGTCCGCGTCGGCCTTGGTCGCGTGCACTGTTCCGTCACGATGCTCTGGCGGCGCATAGAGCGTATAAAGCCGGAGCGGCTTCTCGCCCGTGTTGACGATGTTGTGCCTTGCTCCCGCAGGGACGACGATGGCATCGTCGCTCTTGATCTTCGATCGATGACCGTCGATCCAGACCTCGCCCCTGCCTTTCTCGACACGGAAGAACTGGTCTCGGTCGTTATGCGTCTCTTCGCCGATGTCCTCGCCTGGTTGGATTGTCATCAGCACGAGTTGCAGGTTCGTGCCGGTATACAACACATGGCGGAAGTCTGAATTCTCTTCCGTCAAATCTTCGATGTCGCCGACAAAGCCCTTCATGCCAAGTACTCCTATAAAAATCCGCGGATAATCGAGAACACGTTACCAAGCCGCGCACGGAGCGAAGCAACGCCATCCAGCAGCGGTGACCAAGAAAATGTCGTCTAAATCCGCTCCTCTATCTCTTCTCAATGGTCACGTCTGGGAGCTTTATCTCGATCGTATTTTGCCGGCTTTGGTAATAGAAATAGCCCAGTACGGCCACGCCTACGATCAAGGCACCAACGAGCAAATTCTTCATGTCAGCCAATCCTCGTTTTTACTTTCGCTTCTCATAGTCAAAGACACCCCAGAAGCCCGACGCTGCTCGAGCTGAGTCTTACCGCTGCTGTACCGACTAGACTTGATCGTGGCGAACCTCTTCCGGTTCTACTGCGATGAAGCTCTCTATTGCTTTCACCTTTCGTTTCACGAACAGCACGTTGGGAATTTGGATCGTCTCTTTATTAGCGCCGCCGATTGTGAGCGTCAGGTCTCCGGAACCTAGACCTAGGATGATGTCGTGGAACAGGTCTTGTCCCCGCCTCTCAAAGACGAGACCATCGGCATCGTAGCTGCGAGATTGCCCACCGATCAGGTGCTCTTCGACCATTTGTCCTGGACGGATACGCCAGACAGTCAGTCGATCAAACACGAAGAACGCAAGCAGCCAGACAAGCAGCAAGGACGTCGAGAATAGAAGGTAGAAGCCCATGTTCGCGCGTGCCGAAAGTTGAGGGATGAACCGCAGAATGTCATCCCACCATCCGAACCAAGCAAAGAGCAGGACAAAGAAAGCAAACGTCACAACAGAAACAACGGAATAGATCCCGCGAAGCTTGGTGGTTGTAAAGATGATGAGCAGGATGAGGACGGCGATAAAGAAGATGCCTGGATTGTTGCTTGGGTGAATGCGTTCAACAAACGCAGGCACAACCGAAACGTCTAGCCCCTGTGCGTAACTGATCAGCGCCATCACAAACCCAGCAACCCAAGCCGGCCACCAGTAGAAGATATTGGAATGGCTGATGAGCTTTATGTCGGGAACCGCAGGCGCAACATGCTTGGCAAACGTGTGCTGAATGTCGATATTCTGGTTGTCCTGGCGCGTAGTCATCCGCACGGCTTCCTCTAGCAACCTCTTGACCCAAGTCATCGCTCTGTGCTCTGTCGCGAGCGCCATCTGCGCAACAATGAACAAGGTTGCGCCGAGATCAGGCCGGCAATAAACGCCCCTGGTCATCAAGGGCGCATTTCAGCGCTCGGCAATGGGGCCCCGGGGCGACCCGAGCAATCCCGTCAAGATGGGCCCGCGGCGAGCGGGCCACGATGGACCTCACGGGTCAGTGAGCCAACTTCGCGACGATCTTGCTCCAGGTTTCGGCGGAGACACAATTGCGCGGAAGCACATGGCCCATTGTCGCCTTAGTCAGAGCTTTGGCTTGCTGAACACCCTGATCGAGATGCTCCAGGTCTAGGTATTCTTGTCCTTCGGTTAGTCCGGTCGCAGCCTCAGCAGTGCTCACCTTGGCAATCTCCTGGCTCGACAGCATGTTCAGAATTGTTTCGCGGGCCACATGTTCGGCGCGTGTTGATCCTGTCATTGCTCTTCTCCAAAAACATTTTTCGCGCATTAGAAGGAACGGGGTGCGCAACCGTATGGGAATGCTGATGCGACCCCTGGTCGGCACCATTTGTCATTCTGTTGGATCAGATCCGACCCAACAGAATCAGGACGAGGACGACGATCAGTATGACGCCGATTATGCCGACGCCACCGTGTCCGTAGCCGTAGCCGTAGCCCCCGAAGCGGCCGCTAAAGCCACCAAGGAGGAAGATGATAAGTAAGACGAGCAGGATGGGCCCTAGTGCCATGACTATGTCTCCCGGCTAAACGTGAAGTCGTCTTGTTTAAAACGCGCCATGCCACACGGGCGTGGCATGACGTAATCACAGCGTCGTCTTCTCGAGCCAATCATCGATATCGCGCCGGACGTCGTCCTTGGCTTGGCCATAGCGCTCCTGAATCTTTCCTTCGAGCTGTTCGCGCTGGCCGTTGATCACGTCCAGATCATCGTCCGTGAGCTTGCCCCACTTTTCCTTCACCTTGCCGGTGATTTGCTTCCAGTTGCCTCCGATCCGGTTCCAATCCATGCCACTCTCCCTAGCTCTCGTCACTGTGCCAAGTGCCCAAATGCGGGGATACAGATTGGTCAGCCGCGACGCATGACGCCGCCAATCAGAGTAATCACAGCCAGAATGATGAAGACCCAGAAGAGAAGCCTGGCACCCTCCATAGCGACGCCTGCCACGCCCCCAAATCCTATCGCCGCCGCCACCAGGGCCACGACCACAAAGATAACCGCGTAGTGCAACAAGCCAAAGTTATTCATCATTCACCTCAGATAATTTCCAGAATGTGTCGCGTTTTTGGAATACAGCGGGGCCGGTTTGAGAAACGGAAACAGTGGGTTCAAGAAAATATAGCGCCTTTTTGTGTTGTAATTCGCGTTGATTCAGGTCAAGCGCCACTACAGCTTTAGCCCGTCAGTCGCGTGCAAAGACTTCCCGAACCGCAGTGTTGTGAATATACCGAGCCGGCCGATGCAGGTACTAACCTGAAGCAGGAACTGCCAAATATCTTATAGAATTTAATCGCCCAAAAATGGGGATGGCTCACCGCAAATGAAAGCGGCCGCGGCGCTTGTTTGACACCCCGGCCGCGAGATTTTCCAATCGCGCAATCAGTTCGCGCTGGCTGCCTGCCACTTCCACTCGGGAGCGGACTTCAACTGCTCCTTTGTGAGGTTCACCCTGGCAAGAGGACGACCGTCCTTGTCGCGGCTCAACTGCAAAGCGCTGTATACGACGGCCGCGTGGCGCTCACCCATCCCGAGGAACCCACCGACGCCGATGACGATTGCAGCAACCCGACCATCCTTGTCGATCAGGATTTCGTTGATGTCACCGATACTCTCGTTGGCGGCATTTTTGACCGTCAGGCCCATCAGATTGCTAGCACGCCAGTCGTTCTGCTCGGAGTAGAATAAGACGTCACTCTTGTTTGGTGCCATCGCCCCGGTCGGAGGGGCTGTTTCAGTCTTGGGCACCGTGGTTGCCGTCTCGGCGAAAGCGGGGGCTGTAAAGACTATCGCGATGGCCGTAGCGGCCAAAAGCTTGTTCATCAGTTTTCTCCAGTGAAACAGTCAAGACGAAAAGTCGTCAACTGCCGATTAGTGGGACGTGCCACACGTATTCGGCTGTCCATTCATAGTGAGGCCGACCAAGCGTCGATATCCTGCTTGACCTGATCCTTGCCGTAGCCGTAGCGCTCCTGGATCTTACCTTCGAGTTGGTCGCGCTTGCCGTTGATAACCGCGAGGTCGTCGTCCGTGAGCTTTCCCCACTTCTCTTTGACCTTGCCTGTCATCTGCTTCCAGTCACCTTCAATGCGGTCCCAGTTCATATGAGTCTCCTTCAGAGGCTGGATTTCCATTTCGCGGCGTTTCAGTCGGTGACACTCTAACGCTCTGCCAGCTAGGAGCGTGAGATACGGAATGTACTCATGCGGCCGAGATAAAGTCGGATTGGGTCGGGGCGGCGTCGGTGATCGGGCGATTTTTGAATTGGTTGAGGCTGCAGTCGGCGCATACCGCAGTGTGGATGAGGGCGGACATCGATTTGGAGCCGGTTTTTGCCGCGATAACTGCACGATGGTTTTCGACAGTGCGCTGGCTGATAAGAAGATCAGCGGCGATGTTCTTGCTCGGGTGACCGGCACGGATAAGATCGAGAATTTCCTTTTGCCGACAGGTCAGACTGGCAACGCTTCGTGCCGACGCTTTGAGAAAGTTTGATAGCTCAGCTGTTTCCTGGCCCCGTTCCAAGGCTCGCCTGATGCTCGCAAGAAGCGCATCGCATCCGACAGGTTTCTCGAGAAAATCTACTGCGCCAACCTTCATAGCTTGAACTGCCATCGGCACGTCGGCGTGACCACTGAACACGATCGCAGGAATCTGATCACCTTCTGCGCGAAGGTACTCGACTAAATCGATGCCACTCATTCCCAGCAACAGCGCGTCCACCAGCAGGCAGGCTCGATCATCATCGTCTCGACGATAGGATCCGAGAAAGACCAGGCCTGTCGCGAAGGTCTCGACCAGGTAGCCATCCTCCTTGAGTAAGTCGCCGACCGCTTCGCGAATGGCCTCGCTGCCGTCGACAACGAAGACCTTATTTTGAGTGTTAGACGGCCGACTATCGGCACGGCTTCGGGGGGCGCCATGCTGCGAACGATTCAGGACCGACATTCGATTCTTAAATCCGCTGATCTCGAATGAGTTGTCGTTTGCTAGATCTGTGTTGTCCATTTACTCACCTGTCTCACTCTAAAATCTGAAACCATGCCGCAATCAAAAAGGGTGGCCCAAGTTTTTGGGATGATATGAGCCGGCAAATGTTCGTATGTCCCAGGCAGGCTGGGTCAAATCCCGGCAAATAGCCGACCGCAATCTTTTGGGTCGCGGCAACATATGTTGCCTTAGCGGGGATCAGGGACGGCGCACTGAGTTCCCACCGGTGATGATCCGCTCGAGGATCGCAACGACCTCGAGATGGAGTGCCGCATCTTTCGTTGAGCCGCCGACACCCCGATGAGCTTCTGCTGCATCTTCTATAATACCGAGCGCTTCCGTCTCGCCCATGATCTTGAGATCGCCCATTGCGAGCAGAAGCGACTCGCAGATCGAAAGCGCCGCAACACCTGAGGCGACATTCGTCATTTCATTGGGACTTGTCATTGCTAACTACGGCTCACTTCCGAGTTGTCGGAGTTGGCGGAGAACCCGCACTGCTTAGTTTCGTCAACTTAGCTCAAGATGACGGCACAGCGACTAACCTGGGCTAGCCAAAGGTCCGCTTTCTGATGTCACGGGGATGACGCGATCTTCGAGCCAACGTTGTTGATCAAGACGAGGTGTCAGCAGTCTGGAGGACGAGAAGAGGCTTTAGAACAATGGGATAGCCGGCGCGCTCGCTGCCCAATTGGCAGAAACGAAATCGCTCAAGCGGCTATGTGTTCGACATAAGCACTGGCCCGCCCTCGATATCTTCGTATCCGGCCAGTGCCTTAAGTGCGGCTCGGTCGTGGATCGTCACGATGTGCTCATGAAATGTCAGCAGCTGGAGTTCACGCAGTCCACGCAGCACCCGGTTCACATGTATGGCGCTGAGCCCGAGCGCGTCGGCCAATTCGTTCTGACTAAGCGGGCAGGCGAACTCCGTTGTATTCGCGAGACCCACCAACCTAAGGCGCTCGCTGAGCTCAAGGAAGAAGTGCGCCGTGCGCTCTGTTGCCGTGCGGCGCCCGATACTCGCCAGATGCTCGACGGTGATGGCCTCATCCCGCGAGGTGGCCCAAAGGATGGACGCTCCGAGGTGTGGAAATTCGTTGAAGACCTGCAGCATGCGCGAACTTCCGACCGGACTGACCACCATGTCAGTCAAAGCGGTAAAGGAGTGGTCAGACGTGCGCAAAAGAACACTTCGCAATCCAACACAATCGCCCGGAATCGGGAAAGTTATGATCTGGCGGCCACCGTCCTCCAGGAGCTTAAAACTGCATCCCCATCCGGCCTGTAGGATGTAGGCGACGTGCCCCTTTTCGCCCTGACTAAGGAGTTCACGCCCGCGCGCCACGTGAATGGTAACGGATTGAAGCTCAGTAAGACATGCGACTTCGCCCTCGGATAATGGTCCGAACAATTTAAGCTTCGCAACAAGATGACTGGTGACAGGCGACATCTGAACTCACCCTGACTATCTAATTTTTTGCGCAACGTTCTGCGTTAGTAATGCCGTTGGCCGTGCTGGGAAATCGGCTACGGGCCCGATGCGGGCTCTTGCGTCTTGCAGACTCTACTCTTGTGACATTATGGACATCAGCGTCGGCGACATCGGATGTCGCGAGACATAGTAGATAAAAGGGCGTATCATTTAATGACCGGCGATAATCTGTTCCTCAGGCGTCACCGGCAGAGAGTATCGACGCGAATTGCTCCCGCCTGATCAATTGGCCGGAGAGACCAATGCCGCATTTCATCCAAATGCATGCTTCACATAGCACGGAAAGGCTCGGTCTTGTTCAACGAGCCTACAACGACTTCTGCAGGGACGCCAAGATTGAGCGGCACACCGACACGGTGCTCGACCGACTGACGCATCACCTACACATCCTTGAGCCGAACGGCGACAGCTGCCGGCTTAACCAGTCGACAAGCGCGCAAGCGCGAGAACGCCCGTAGTCCGTAGTAAGGATCTGGCACGCCGCAGTGACGCCGAAAAAGCGGATGTTGGAGGTCATCGATCCAGATACCGGGGGATCAGTGGCCAACAGTGACGCGGGCACCTCCGCCAAGACATCGACGCGAAAGCATGAAGGGCTCCCTCGGGGGCCCTTCATGCTTCAACAAAACAGCAGCGTCAGTGACCTACTTTCACTCCACCACACTCGCCGGGAATGGCACCCACAATTTCGGCGTTTGCGCAATAAACTGGGTTTAGCTCGCCGACAAATAAACCGATGGAACGAGAGTTGGAAACGGCGTTGTCAAAACCCA
>CAWGTZ010000002.1:0-130540 GCA_963825555.1 uncultured Alphaproteobacteria bacterium
CGTTCCCGATCATTCTGGTGATCTTGAGCTTCATTGCGCCGACTGAACTCTCGGTCGTCATCGGTGATCTGCGCCTGTCTCCGCATCGCGTTGTCTTCCTGCTGTTCCTGCCGTTTGCGGCCTACCGGCTTCTTATGCGTCCGGACTGCCGGCTCCAGGCTTACGACTGGCCCTTCATCGGTCTGGCGATATGGCAGACAGGCGTTTTCACGTATCACGCCGGAACGGCAGGACTGGCGTTCGGTGGCTCCTGGGCGTTGGAAAGCCTCGGCGGCTATGCCATCGCGCGGGCCTACATCCGCGATCTGGAAACACTCCAGGCCACCCTGCGCGTGGTCTTCATCTCGATCATCCTGGCCGCGCTCATCGCCACGCTCGATACGATCACCGGCAGCTACTTCGTTCACGAAATGCTCCGCAAGGTACTCGGTGGCGAGCCCATGCCGCCGGTGGAGTTCCGCAAAGGCCTTGCGCGCGCGGCCTCGACCTTCGACCACCCCATTCACTACGGAACCTACTGCGCCACGATGTTCGCGCTCGTGTGGTTTTCCGAGCCGGCACGCATGTGGCGCTACACACGCGCCTTGGGCATCGCGGTTGCGGCCGGGCTCGCAATGTCTTCCGCGCCGCTACTCAGCCTGGGTATGCAGACCATCATGTTCACGTGGGATCGCTGGACTCGCGGGTTCGCGCTGCGCACACATGTGACGATCGCCATTCTTGTCGGACTTTATCTTGGGGTCCTGATGGTCGCCACACGCCCGCCTGTGCAGATCCTCATCTCGATCGCAACGTTCGATCCCTGGACCGGCTACTACCGCATGATGATCTGGGATTACGGTCTGGATAACCTCTGGGGAAGCCCTTGGTTCGGAATCGGCCTCAACGACTGGCAACGCCCGGATTGGATGTTCTCCCCGACGATTGACGCCTACTGGCTGGTGCTTCCCTTGCGTGCGGGCATCCCCGCCATCCTGCTGCTCATGACAGGCATCATACTCGTCGCGCGCCGCGTCATTCAGCGCGGGACGCGCGCAAAGGATCCCCTGCGCCGGCGGATGTCGACTGGCTGGATGATCTCGCTGCTGGCGTTCTGCATTCTGGGCGCCACGGTACACTTCTGGAACGTGCCCCACGCGCTCCTGTATTTCTACTTGGGCCTTGGCAGCGCACTGGCCGATCCGCGCCGTGTTGCGAGCGCGGTGAAGACAACGGCTGCGAGCGCCATGCGTCCCGTCCGCCGGAGACATCCGAGCTTCGCGCCGATCGATAGGCCGGCACCCCTTCCGCCGCCCATGCCGATGCCTGCCTGAGGCCCTAAGCACACGCGAACCGGAATCGAGGAGCCGTATGGGCCCCTCGATCCGTCGACGACTTGCTGCTCATTGAACGACGTAGTTGCAGGGCTTTGCATTCGCAAGGCACGTCCACTGGCCACTCGCATGCTTATTGCACGTGACAGTACGGCCGGCCGCGATAGTCCAGACCGACCAGCTCAATCCCATGCCGGACTTGACGTTGGCACTCCAGTTCTTCTTGGCCTTTCCTTGGGCCACGATTTTACCGGCGGCCGTTCCGGTCGATTGGCTCGGCGAGGTCTTGCACTGGTAGGCGCTCGCAGGCCCGGCCACGGCAAATGCGGCGGCGGCAATGACCGTGAGACGTAGAAAATTACATGTCATTCCTTTGTCCTTTCGCTGTTGATCCCGGCGAGAAGGAACACTTGGCAATTTCAACGCCTCTGGGCTGTTCCGCTGGATACTGAAATCCGTCGCGTCGGGGCGGGTTGGCAGATGGCGGTACGAAGCCTTCCCGTCCGCGTGTCAGCGGGTCGGCTGCTCGACGACATGAGATGTGCGGACGGCAGCCGCGGCCATCACTTGAGAGAGGTAGGGGACGAGAGACCGGGCAACGAGACGGCTGCCGTCGACGGAGTAATGTCCCCCGTCGAAGAATAGGAAGGCATCGTCCTGTTTCAGACGACACCGGTCCGCCGAGCAGAAAAGGGGCTTCGGATTGAAGACCTGAATCCCGCCGATCCCGGCCAGCACGTAGTCGAGCGGTTTGGAGCCGCCGGGCGGCAAGCTCACTTCGCTGCGACCGCTGCGGAAGACGAAATCGTAGGGACTTGCAAAATCAAAGGTGGGGCTATCGCCGACAACGACTACACGCGCACCGAGATGATCGAGGCGGGCCATCGTGGCGGCAACGTCGTCGTTCCGCACCACGCGGGGCAGATACATGTCCCAGCGCGCGGAGACGAGAACGACGTCGGGCTTCAGCTCTGCGACGAGTTCAAGTGCACGATCATTGAAGGCGCGGCAGTGCGGGCGGTTGGCGATCGTGACGCCCGGTAGAGGCGGGCAACCGCCGGCCGTGTACTGGACCACGTCGACCACGTCACCCGCTTCCTGCCGGAGACCGGGCGCCAGGTGGGCTGCGAAGCTGTCACCCCATAGGAACACGGTCGGCTTGCGGGCGGCACCGGTCCGGCAGTTGTCGAGGCCGACCCAGCTCTCAGGCGGCTGGTCTTCCTTCAGAAAGCAGGTCGAAAGCCCCATTTCGTCGAGCCCGGAGATCTGAGGCGGCGCATAGCCTTCGTGACGCGCAGGCCAGCCGCCACTGCGATCGGCAAAAACGCCAACGGCGATCATGGAAGCCATCGCCACGGCAGCACCGCGCAGGAGAGGCATACGGGCCGCGGCAACGCGTTTGTCGCGAAAGGGCTTCTCGATGAAGCGCCACGAAAGAACCGCCAGAACGACGCTGAGAGCGACCAGCCCCCCCGCTTCATGCGCGGGCAGTACTTCTCCGCGCCACTGCCGCGCAAAGACCAGTACCGGCCAGTGCCACAGGTAGAGCGAATAGGAAATCAGTCCGAGGAAGACGATCGGGCGCAGGCTCAGGAACCGCCCAACGAGGGTCCCGCAGCCACCCTTCGATCCGGCGTGGATCACGAGCGCCGCCCCCAGACAGGGTATAAGCGCCGCAAGCCCCGGAAAGACCATGGCGCTGGAGAAGAACACCACCGAACCGGCAATAAGGACGAGCCCCAGCACGGCGGCGGCGGTGCGCGTGCGGCGCTGTGCAAAAGCCGGAACGACGCCGAGGGCCAAGAGCGCGCCCACCGCCAGTTCCCAAAACCGGGACGGTAGAAGGTAGAAGGCGGCATTCGGCTTGGCGCTCGCAGCCCAGACCGAAGCGGCGAGCGACAGGAGCGTCAGCGGCACAAGCCAAACGAGCCACTTCTGCCGTCCCCAGCGCGCAATGGCCAGAAGCAGAAGCGGAAAGACGATGTAGAACTGCTCCTCCACCGCCAGCGACCAGGTGTGCAGGAGCGGCTTCAAGTGTGCCGGACCACCGAAGTAATCGGCAGTCTGCCAGAAGAATAAATTGGAGACGAACAGGGTCGCCGCGGCGAGACTCTGCCCGAATTCGGCAAACTCGCCGGGCAGCTGGATCAACGCGGCCGTCAGGAAAGAGGCGCCCAGCATGGCGAAGAGCGCCGGAAAAATGCGCCGCGTGCGCCGCTCGTAGAAGGTGAGGAGTGAGAAGCGGCCATCTGCGATATCGCGCGCGATAATGCGCGTGATGAGGTAGCCGCTGATGACGAAGAAGACGTCCACGCCGACGAAGCCGCCCGGCAAGAACGGGACACCCGCATGATAGAGCACGACGGACGCCACCGCGACCGCCCTGAGGCCATCTATATCGCTGCGATATTCGTGCACGCCCGACGACATGATCGCACTCAACCTGCTGCCTTTGGAACCATGACGTCCCGCAGAAGGGCTCCCCACGACGGGGCCGCGCTGGCACCTGCAAAATCGAGACCCAGATCCTGAATGGAGCGGGCGATCAGACGCCGTCTTGGCATCCCAGCTCTCTCCTGCCACGCGTTCGCGCGCGGGTGCAGGATCGTACGACATCTGAAGCGCTGCGCGGATCTCTCCGGCAAAGGCTTTGGGCCCTTCCGCCACGCGCACCAGATCACGCCAGCCGTCGAGTGCGGGGAAATCCGTCGTCACCACCGGGCGGCGGACAGCCAGATACTCCTTCATCTTGATGGGATTGCAGGCCTTGATCCACTCGCTGCGGTTCCAAGGCATAATGAGGACATCCATCGCCGCCATGTAGCGCGCCACTTCGTCGTAGGGCTTGCGGCCAAGGAAGCGCACATTCGGCAGATCACACCACCCGGCGGGCAGCGAACAGCTGCCGATCATGACGAAGTTCACGTCCGGCAGGCGCCTCGCAACGTCCACAAACATCTCCGGATCGAACGTGTGCGCGTCGATGCCACCGATGAAACCGACGCGCGGCTTGGGTACGGTGTCGACGTCCGAAGGGCCGGGAACCTGATTCAAGCCCGCCGAGACAAACATCTCCACGTCTACGCCATGCGTGACGAGCAGCTGACGGCGAACCTCGGCCTTCTCTTCCTCCATCAGGTGCGGCGCGCAGTAGATGACCATCTCGGCCGCGCGCTTGATGGCCGAAACCTGCCGGCCGAGAAGCACGGGGTCGCCCTCCGGGAATGCCTCGAACCGGTCGGTCCGCTGCATCACGACGCCGATGGGCTTCAGGTCCTCGACGAGATCGGCTCCGGCCGGGCAGTGCATCCAGAGGAGCGGCTTCCTGATGCCGGCCCGGCGCGCAGCCAGACGGATCTGCGGTGCGAGGGCGAAGCCGGAGATCTTCTTGCCGGTCTCGCCAGGAACGGAAACCGGAGAAAAGACCCAGAACTGGTTTTCGACACGTGTCACGCCACGCGCGAGGCTTTTCAGCTTGCGCTGAACCTTGCCCGCAAACTGGCCGGGTTTGCTTGTATCGGGCATGCGCACGCCGAGCGAGTTCACATACAGCACCGGCCACGAGCGTGCGAGCCGCCGCATTACCTGGAAATCGAAATGCCCTCGGTTGTGGTACCACCAGTCCGACCCGCCGATGCAGATCACTCCGTCGAACTCCCGACGGCTGATGGTCTCGTGATTGTTGCTCATGGAACCCCGGCTTTTGGAATCACATTCCCCCGCGACAAACGGGAGATCGGCGCATTGTGAAGCCTCCCCGTTAATCCTTTGCTCAAACGGCGCGCGCATGTTGTTTCAACAGTGCCGACGAACCGTGCTCGCCATCCTTAACGAGAGGTTAACGGCTCGTACTTAGACTTCCCTGGTGCCGACTCGCCCCGAGACGGTGCCCAGGAGCCGCCGGAGCGCCTGCCCTTGACCTCGCCAGACAAGATCGACGTCTCGATCCTCATCATCAGCTACAACACGCGCGAGATGACGCTCGAAGCGATCTCGTCCGCGGTGCGCGAAACAAAAGACGTCAGCTACGAAATCATCGTCGTCGACAATGCCTCCACCGACGGCTCGGCGGAGGCGATCGCTGCCCATCCGGCCCAACCACGCCTCATCGCACTGAACGAGAACATCGGCTTCGGCCGTGCGAACAATCTTGCCGGCGAGCATGCCAGCGGTTCTTACGTGTTGCTTTTGAACCCCGACACGGTGGTTCGCGACCGCGCCATCGACAGGCTCGTCGCCTTCGCCAAGGCGAACCCCAACGCGCTCATATGGGGCGGGCGCACTCTCTTTCCCGACGGCAGTCTGAACCCGGCATCCTGCTGGCAACGCATCACGCCGTGGAACCTTTTCACCCGCATCACCGGGCTCACCGGCATTTTCCCGGACTCGCCGCTCTTCAATCCTGAGTCCTATGGGGGCTGGCAGCGCGATACGGAGCGCGTGGTGGATATCGTCTCAGGTTGTTTCCTGCTTATTCCGCGCCCGCTCTGGCTGGCGCTCGGTGGGTTCGATCCGGCCTTCTTCATGTACGGCGAGGAGGCGGACCTGTGTCTGCGCGCCCGGCGAATCGGGGCCCGGCCCATGGTGACGCCGGAGGCGACCATCGTGCACTACGGTGGCGCGTCGGAGAAGACCCGAGCCGGCAAGGTCTGCCGCCTGCTCAAGGCCAAGGCCACGCTGATCGACCGGCACTGGCTACCCGGCACGGTTGAGATCGGCCAGTTTCTCCTGATGCTCTGGCCGCTGACGCGCTGGATCGCGCACGAAGCCGCCACACGTTTCAAAGGCGATGCGAGCCACCATCGCGAAAGCGCCGATACGTGGCATGCGATCTGGGCCGACCGCGACAATTGGCGCTTCGGCTATCCCAAGCCCAACCTCACCGCAGCCGAGCGCGACGCGCAAAAGCCGATCCTGCCCGCCTCGCGCCTCGCACCGGAGGGCACACGATGAACCAGTTCCCCGCCAGACACCCACAGCCCGCACCCATCGTGCAAATTGCTGACGCGTACGTTGGACCGGAATCCGCGCCCCGGTTCTCGGTCGGTACGCTCATGACCGATCCCGATCAGTATCAGGCCATGCGCGAGAGCTTTTCCGCGCGCGGCTTCGACAGCACGACCACCGAGTTCCTCCGGATCGACAACACCGGCCCCGGACAGACGGGTGCCTATCGCGGGCTCAACGCACTCATTCATACGGCCCGCGGTGATTTCGTGATCCTCTGCCACCAGGACGTGCGGCTGCTCTCGGACGATCGCGACACCCTGGAGCAGCGCCTCGCCGAAATCGAGACGCGGGACCCCAATTGGGCACTTGCGGGCAATGCAGGCGGGACAGCCCCTGGCAAACTCGCTCAGCGCATCTCTGACCCCCACGGAGCGGACCGCAACTCCGGCGATCTGCCGCAACGGGTCATGAGCCTTGATGAAAATTTCATCGTCTTGAAGCGCAGCGCGCGGGTGGGATGTTCCGTCGATCTGGAAGGCTTCCATTTCTACGGCCCCGATCTGTGCCTCAATGCCGATATCGCGGGCCACTCCGCCTGGGTCATTGACTTCCACCTCTTGCACTTGTCGGGCGGCACCAAAAGCGCTGACTTCTACGCCGCGGAGGAAGCCTTCCGCGCGAAGTGGAGCCATGCTTTGCGTCCGCGCTGGATGCAGACCACATGCGCCCTCGTTCGCCTTTCGGCATCCGTGATCGACCGCGAAGCAGGCCGGCTCGCCGCCAGGCCCTATGCCGGTCTGCTGCGCCGGGTACCAGTCCGCTCCCGTACCGCCACGCCCTTGAAGGCATAGAAAAACATGACGGCAGCCGCATCGAGTTCTGGCTCCTTCGCGCGCCTCGTCGCTGGCCAGGGCGCGATGCTGTTCTCAGGCTTTGCCGCCTCGCAGGTCATGTCGTTCCTGCGCAATGCGCTGCTGGGACACGCACTTGCCAAGGGTGACTTCGGTATCGCGGCCATACTCACCCTGCTTCTGCAGCTTCTCGACAGCCTCACCGACCTCGGTGTCGACCGCCTCATCATTCAGGCCCCCGACGGCAACCGGCGCCGCTTCGTTGCAACCCAGCATCTGGCACTTGTCCTGCGCGGCGTGCTGATCGGGGCCGTGCTGTTCATCGCGTCGCCGGTGATCGCGGATTTCTTCGCAGTCCCGCAGGCGACCTGGGCGTTCGCGGCCATCGCGTTGGTGCCGGTTATCAAGGGTTTCCAACACCTCGACGCGCGGCGGGCCCAGCGCAAGCTGAACAATCGCCCGTTCCTCCTCATCGAAACCCTGCCCCAGGCCGTCGCGCTCGCCCTAACACTTCCCGTCGTGCGCGCCGTGCCCGATTTCAGCGCGGTCGTCTGGCTTTCGCTGGCCCACGCGATCACCACGCTCGTGGTTTCGCATCTCGTGGCCGAGCGGCGCTACCAGATCGTCTTCGATGCCGCTATTCTGAAACGTCTGATCGATTTCGGCTGGCCAATATGGCTCAGCGCCTTCCCGCTCATTGCCGTCTATCACGGCGACCGCATCATGATCGGACGCCTGATCGGCATGGAGGAGCTGGCCGGCTACAGCGCCGCCTTCATGGTCGCGATGGTCCCGGGGCTCGTCGCCGGCAAGGTCGGACAATCGCTGATGCTCCCCCTCTTCGCCGCCGCACGGGACAGGCCCGCTGTGCTCGCCCAGCGTTTCGCGGCCATGACCGAGGCGACGGCGTTTGTCGCGGCCATGTACCTGGCGACCGCCATGCTGCTCGGCGGCTTCCTCCTGGAAGTGGCATTCGGGCCCAACTATATCGGGCTAGGCGCTGTCATGTCGTGGCTGGCCGCCATGTGGTCCATGCGCATGCTGCAGGCCGTGCCCGGCATGGTGCTGATGGCGGCAGGGCAGACGAAGCCGTTTCTCGTGGCAGGCATGATCCGCGCCACGGCTCTCATCCCGGCAGGATTGGCGGCCGCCAATGGCTATGGCCTGGAAGCTGTGGCGGCTTGCGGCGTTGCTGGTGAATTCGCCTCGCTCGCCTATGTCGCCCAGCGCATGGATACACAGGCTGCCCGCCTCTCCGGGATCTTCACGAAACGCGCGCTCTTCCTGGTGCCTGCTGCACTGGTGGCGGCAACCGCACTCAGCCTCACTCCAGGCGACGGCGATCCGCTGGCCCGGGCATTCGCCCTTCTGGCAGCCACGCTGCTCATCGCGGCTATTGCCTACGCCAGCTTTCCCGAAACGCGCAGTCGCCTCAGCGCCGCGGTTTCAAAGGCCTGAACCTCGGCCAGATCGTGACGGGATGTATCAGTCGTGCGCGGGCGCTGCCATCGGTCAGCGCACCGGACGCGCGCCCTCCTGCATGGCCGCCTCATAGGCGGCGAGCAGACGGCCCTCTTCTTCTTCCCAACGCAGAAGCGTCTTGGCCCTTGCCATGCCCTCGGCGGTCGTTTCCAGGCGCAGCGTCTCATCGTCGAGAAGCGTCAGCATGCGTCCGGCCAAATCCCTGGGACAGTTATCCTTGGCATAGAGCGCGGCATCTCCCGCCATCTTGCGGCCTTCGACGAGATCGAACTGCACGAAGGGAATGCCGAGCGTCATATACTCGAGCACTTTATTCATCGAGATCTTGTCGTTGTAGACATTCTTGGGGTCGGGAATGACGCCGATGTCGAAGGTCGACATGGCTCGCAAAAGCGTTTCACCCGACTGGAAGCCGGGGAACGTGATGTAGTCGGTGAGGCCGCGTTCGGCGGCGAGCCGCTCCAGATACGGCAGCTCGGTGCCGGTGCCTACGATAAGCGCCTGAACGTCCTCACGCCCCTGCTCGTGCACGATCGACGCCATGGCCTCGACGAGAAGATCTACTCCATCCTGCGCGCCCATGATGCCGACGAAGCCAATGAGATGCTTGCGGCCCTTCTTGAGCGACGGATCAGGCGCGAGGCGGCGGAAGCGGCTCGTGTCGGGAACCGAACGCACGATGAAGACGCGATCCTTGTCCATCCCGCCGCGACCAATGGCGATGTCGCGAAAGGTTTCATTCGTGGCGATCGAGACATCGGCAACGCGGAAAGTCAGTCGCTCGAAGAAGCGCAGCAGGCGATGCATGGGGCCGCGACGGCCGAACTTGGCCTCGTAGAGTTCCGGATTGATGTCGTGATGGTCGAATACGAACGGCTTGCCGAAGAGATACTTCCAGAAGCCACCGACGAGAAACAGGAGATCCGGAGGATTGCAGGCCTGCACGACGTCAAAGCCGACCTTGAAATAGGCCTTCACGGACAGGGCGAATTCGAAAGCGAGCGCACTGCCATACTCCACCACGTAGCCCATGGGACCACGCGCTTCGATGGGCAGCGGATGACGGAAGATGTGGATGCCGTCCAACAGCTCGTACTTGGCGGTGTAACGGCCGCCCTTGGGACAGATGACGGAAACCGTGTAGCCTGCATCCCTCAGGGCGCACGCCTCCTGCCACACGCGCCGATCGAGCGGCACGGTCAGGTTCTCCACGATGATAAGGACTCCCGGGCGCGCTCCCAACATGACGCCCCTCCTTCCGGTATGCTGCGAAGACGCACTTGCCCTTCTGCAATTACGTCCGTTCGCTGGATACTCGGGCACCAAGGTAAAGGAAGCGCTCCCGGAAATGATCGAATTGTCGTGAGTTGTGTCCCGTTCCGGCACAAACACGCGGCATTCGCGCGAAATTTTCACGGCACACTTCTTGCGACTTCCGGCACACTGAGTTAACCGTTCATAAAGGTTTGACGAGGAGCCCGTCGTCCCGTGTATCGCATCTCCCGCACCCATCCCTGGCCGCCGTCGATCGATCTGTCGACCGTGCGCGAAACGCTCACCTATATGCGCGACGATGCGCGATCGGTCCCCGGACTGGAGCAGGTCGCAGCAGCGCTGGACACGGCGCTGAGCGAGGTCGACGCCGCCGAGGAGCGTCTGCAGCCCGTCTCGTTGAGCCCCACCATGTCGCGGTTCCTGCCCTCGTGGAGCAAGGTGATATCCTGATTTCCTAAAAGTCGATTTCGACGCTGAGCTTCAGCGTCCCGTCCGGCGTGTTTGCGTTGAGCCCCGCCAGGAAGCCCAGACCGATCGTCAACTCGCTCGTCTCGATCTCCCCATCCTCGTCCCGCATGGGATCAGGGCGCAGGCTCCGTCCGAAATCATAGCTGTAGTAGAGCACCGGTCCGATCCGGTGCTGGTCGTGATCACCGAAGGCCAGAGCGGCCTCGCCGCGCTGGCCTGTGTTCCCGAGCCGTTCGACCGTTCCGTAAGCCTCCATGGCAAGCGTCCAGGTCTCCGAGAACTCGTAGGCGACCTGGGCGGCATAAGCGAAATCCCATTTGTCGTCCTTGATGCCGTCCTCGTCGGGTCACCACCGAAATTGTAGACGAGCATCGGGATTGCAGCGAGTAACCAGGGGCCCGATGCGTACTCGAAGATGGGCCCCATGATGAGGTTCATCTGCTCCTCCCTCTCGAGAGGCCGCTCGAACTCCACAACGGTGCCGAGGCCCAAACCGTCGCCATCGCGGGGGATGAGGATTGCAATGACCTCGGTGCCGATCTCGTCGAGCTTCAACGAGGCGAAGTCGTTTGCCTGATCCGGCGAAGCGGGATCTTCAATGCGCTCCTCCTCGAACTCGATGCCGACACGCATCTTGAGATGGCGCGTGAAGCCGAGTTCCATCTCAAGCGCCTCGCGCTGCCTCACAACGGAATTGTCGTCGTAGATCGTCTCCCCATCGACGACGGAACTTTCACGACGAGGCTGGCCCAAGGCCCAGGCATTCTGGCTTTGAAATTCCATGTACCCCGGAGCCGACTCCAAGGTTTTCAGCTCGAACTGTCCGATGGCTGGATCGGCGCGGACTGCTGACGGAGACGCAGGAATACAGACCGCGAAGGCGGCCATCAGCGCCCAGCGTCCGGGATTGCAGAAACTGAGACGAATTTCGGACACGGCTGTCGGGGCGTTTGCATGATCAAGACTTCAGGTGGTGCCGAAGTTACCACTTTTCCCGGCACCGACAGCCTTGAACGGAACTTTATCCCGCATATGAAGCCGGACGCGGGACGTGTGTGGTGCCCTGGCCACGCCGGCCCATCACGGGCCACGTCCAGGTAGGATGGGCGGCCGCTTTGACAGCCCCTTGCGATGTTACCGGACGGCAAATCCGCGCAACCTCAGAACGTCAGCCTCAGACCGCCGTAGATCGCGAAAGGCTGCGCCGGCGAAATCGAGCGGGCATCCGACGGCTCATCATATCCGGCCGCCTCGAAGGCTTCTTCCGACTCTTCCGTATCGAAGAACGTGCCATAGAGGCCATAGCGCTGGTCGAACAGGTTGCGCACCACACCGTAGATCTGCGCGTTCTCGGTCAGCTGGTAGGACGTGTTCAAGTCGACGCGCGTATAGCCGGCGAGCTTGCGGTTATTATTGGCCTCGTCACCGAAGAAGAACTGGTCGGATGCCGCGATCAGATCCGAGCCGAACTTCCACTTCGGCGTCAGCCAGTACTCGAAGCCGGCTTTGAAGCGATGACGCGGGATGCCGGGAAGCTGATCGCCGTCGGATACGTTGTTGCACTGGGGAGCGTCAGGACCGGACGTCCCGTCGCAGTCCACAGTGCCATTTGGCGTGTTCGGCGCAGGCAACTGCAGGTCATCCTGGAACGTCGCGTCTACAAGGGCATACGAGCCATAGACCGAGAACGTGCGGTTCTGATAGGCGGCGGCGAGTTCGATGCCCTGGCGCAGCGTGTCGCCCGCGTTCAGGAAGTAGCCGCGTCCCGTCTGCTCAGCCGCGACATTGAGAATGTCGTCCTGGTTGAGCGTGCGGAACAGACCCGCGCTCCAGGTGAAGAGCTGCCCGTCATAAGACTTCATCTCGCCCCTGAAACCAAATTCAAAGCTCTTCGAGACGACCTGTTCCAGAGGCGGGTCATCCGTAAGGAAGCTTTCGATAAAGCAGGGGTTGTCAGGCTCGGCACAGCCGAGTTCGGCAGGTGTCGGGGCACGATTGGCCTCCGAGTAGCTGCCGTACATCGTCAGCATTTCGCTGAACTTATACGTGCCGCCGACCATCGGGTTGAAGCGCTCGTACGTGTTCGTGGTGTTGAGGCCGGGGAAGTCGCCCGTCAGGTCTGTCAGCTTGATTTTTGCGTAATTGTACCGGCCGCCCAACGTGAGAGCGAACGCGTCCGTCACGTCCATGGTGTTCGTAAAATAAACGCCATAGTAGTCGTTTTCCGTGTCGAGGAGACGCGGTGCCAAGTCATCGGGCTCGACGACCGTGATACCGGACCCTGCCACGACGAACCGCCGGCCGATCGTGCCGAGTTCGCTCGACGTATCATAGTGGACCTGGCCGTGATCGTAGCTCATGCCGATCAGGAACTGGTTGGGCCGGTTGAAGACCTCGGCCTTGGAAACCGCCTGTAGCGAGCCACCGTAGCTTTCAGCATCGGTGTTGATACGTTCGATGGAGCCGAGTGGCTCGTCAATGGCGCTGGCGAGGACATTATTGCCGTTCTGATCTTCGATAGGCTCTTCTGCACCATCTTCTTCAAGGCACAGGAAGCCACTATTTGGTCCCGGACCGCACTCTTCGACCTCGCTCAGGTTGCCGTCGATCACCTTCGACTTGAACTTGCGATAGTAGGCGAGGCCCGAGAAGGACAGCGTGTCGGTCGCCTGCACCGTCGCGCTCAGCGTCGGCATGAGGACTTGGAGATCGGTATCCTGCGGGTTCGTGAACGTACGGTTCCAGCCGACATCCAGAATTTCAACCGGTGACGCGGCGACGACACCGGCGTTGCTCTGAGCGGCAGTCAGGCTCAGGTGGACTTCCACCGCGCTGCCCCTGAAGCCAAGTCGCCATAGAAGCGTTCGACTATCGGCGTCTGAAAAGTCGCGATAGCCATTCTCTGTCAGCAGTTCCAGCGCAGCATACGCGGCCACGTTGTCGACGTTGCCGCCGGCCTCCATAGCGATCTGGCCACGGCCGAACGATCCGCCCATCGCGTCGATGGTGCCGCCCTGGAAGCCGAAACCATCCTTCATGCGGATGCCGATGGCGCCGCCGATCGCGTTGAGGCCGTAGATGGGGTTAGCACCCAGCACCGTGATGTCGTTGATCGCAATTGCGGGAATGAGGTCGAGGTTGACCGTATCGCCAAAGGCTTCGTTGATGCGCACGCCGTTCTGATATACGGCGAGGCCCTGTGAGCGGCCACCGATCGGCGAGGCATCGAAGCCGCGATACTGGATATCGGTCCGCAGGCCACCGCCCGCCGTGTCCGTCAGGATGATGCCGGGCACTTGTTGCTGCAGTACGTTCTGAACCTGCAAGGTTCCGTCGGCCTCAATCTGGTCGGACGTCACGCGGGACACGGCGCCCGGAACTTTCGACAGTGTGAGGCCCCCGCCCGTGCCAGAGCCGCTGCCCGTCCCGGTTCCCGTCGCCGTCACGCCCGTGGCAACGCCACCCCCGCCCACAACCGGAGACGGAGCAATCTGTACTTCCGTGTCGGATACCGGCGGACCGGCGATCTGCTTCACGGGCTGCTTCTTCTGCTGAGAAACGGTCACTTCCGGCAGCACGAGACCATCGGGAGCCACCGGCTCAGGAACCGATGTCGAAGCAGCGGGGCTGCCCCCGGACGATGGTGCCGGCGCTTCCGCTGCGGGCGGCGATGGCTCTGCCTCGGGACTTGGAACCTCCGCCGCAGGAGCCGGCGTGTCCGCAGCCGGAGGTGGCGTTTCGGCGGCCGGAGGCGGAGTCTCGCCAGTCGGTGCCGCAGTTCCCGCAGGATCTGGCGACGGCGGAGCTTCCGTTGTCTGAGCAAGCGCATAGCTCGAGCATCCAAACAGGAGGCTCGCGGCCAGCGTCTCGCGCAGTTTAAACGGCCCCGACATATTGCCCCCCATCGGCTTCGAGGAAAAATTTCCAGCCCAGACAGACCAGGAATATCTTCGCCCAATTCTACAATTTTCCCCATTTCACTTACGCGAAGCCATCGCGGGGACACAACAAGGGGCCGCGCGGGAAATGAGCAGTGGCCGCAATTTGGCGTCGTCTGTGGCCTGCAGGCATCGGGATTTTTTCCCGATTTGCCCGAGAGTTCGCCCATCGGGTATGGATAATGGCCTTAAGCTTCAATGCCCCTTGATCAGGGGGGGCTCCCCAAGTATCCATTGGCAAAAATCCAGACTAATGCGGTCGAACTTTTGCCCGCGGCTTGGATGATATTTCGGTAACCTGCGGGTCCGGAGAGGACGGCTGTTTGCCGTTAGGTTATATTGGAACATCTGGCGATGTCGGCGCTCGGCCCTCCATGGCGCGTTGCCTCATCCGGCAGATCAAAGAAAGAAAACGTGTCAGCCGCGGGCAGATCGACCGTGCGGCTACGGATGGATGCAAGGGGAGACGCCAGTTGGCCCATCGAATTGACCACGCCCGAGCCCTTCACGGGCGCTTCAAATCGCCCAAGTTCGCCGTGCTTGTGGCCGCCGCCGTCCCGTTGCTCGGCTTCTCCGCCGCCCGGGCGGATGACAGCGTTTCCGTGACGGTCGAACTCAACAAGCTTGAGACACAGGACAATGGCTGCCGTGTCTACACCGTCGTGGACAATGCCGGCGCAACCACCTTCGACGTGATGAAGCTCGACTTGGTCCTCTTCCAACCCGACGGCGTGATCGGCCGCCGCATCGCGGTGGATCTGGCGCCACTGAAGCCCAGCAAGAAAACCGTGAAGTTGTTCGATCTGGATGGCACCGCCTGCGATACGATCGGCAGCTTCCTCATCAACGACGTGGTCGAGTGCAAGTCGGACAAGGGACCGGTGGAGCAATGCCTCGCCGGGATCACGGTCAAGTCGCTGACAAAAGTACAGCTTTCAAAGTAATCTAAGGTATTCTCCGTGGTCCTGACCTCCGCTCCCCATTCCACGATCTCCATCCTCGAGCTCGTTGCCCAGGCCGATCCCATCGTAAAGGGCGTGATGCTGCTTCTGGTGCTCTCCTCGGTCGCCTGCTGGGCGATCGTGCTGGAGAAATCCTACCGCACGTGGCGTCTGAAGCGCGATCTTTCATCCATAGAGGACATTGCCGACGGAACCTCCGACAGCGCCCAGGGGCAGGGCCTCGTGCGCCGCATCCTCGCGGCAGCGGAGTCCGAAGCCCACGACGGCATGTCGCGCGGGGAGGCCCGCAGCGAGATCCGCGCCCGGCTGGAGCGCGCCATGAAGCTGCGTTTCAAGGCGGAACTGGAATCCATCGAATCCGGCCTGCCGTTTCTGGCCACCATCGGATCAGCAGCCCCGTTCATTGGACTGTTCGGCACGGTCTGGGGAATCATGAACAGCTTTACCGCGATTGCCGCCCGTCAGGACACGAGCCTCGCCACGGTGGCTCCCGGCATTGCAGAAGCGCTGTTCGCGACGGCGCTTGGCCTCGCTGCGGCCATTCCGGCGGTGATGGCCTACAATCATTATGCCGTGAAGCTTGGCCGCGCGGCCGCGCGCGGCAATTCCGCGATCGTTGAAATCGCCAAGCATATCTCCCGGCCCCTTGGAGAAGCGACCCAGAAGGCCGGCCTTGAACCCCTGCGCGCTGGAAAGGGTTACTGATGGGCATGAGTGCCAACGTCGCTCCTGGCGACGGCGAGGACGGCGGCTATAGACCGATGGCGGAAATCAACATCACGCCGATGGTCGACGTGATGCTGGTGTTGCTCATCATATTCATGGTGGCTGCCCCTCTGATGGTGACCGGGGTGCCCATCGAGCTGCCCAAGACGTCGGCTGCAAAGCTCGGGCAGTCGAAGAAGCCCATGGTCGTGACACTTACGGCCGATGGCCGGCTGCAAGTCCGCAACGATTTCGTTCCGCGCGAGGAGTTGATCCCGAAGCTACGCGAGATCAGGGCGACCGAAGGTGATGCCGTCGTCTATGTTCGCGCGGATAAGAAAAACCCCTACGGCGAGGTGATGGATCTGCTCGGACAGGTCGGCCAGAGTGGCTTCGGCCGCGTCTCTCTCCTTTCACAGCCATCACCCGGCAGCGCGTCGCCCGCCGCCGCGCCGGCGGCTTCCCCATAGGAGAACGCCCCGCCGTGATTCCCACGAAGTCGATCGCTTGGCTCGTGTCTTTCGCTCTCCACGCGGCGTTCGCCGCGTGGCTGTTCGTCGTGCCGGGCGGCAGTGCGCTCGAAGAAGGCTCCGGCGAAGATGACTTCATTGTGGAGCAGGGCATCGCAATCGAAGGCTTCGATCAGTTCGGCCAGGACACCACGACCGTCGCGGCCATCGAGGCGGAGCCGTTGGAGGCGAGCGAGGCCCGGCCCGCGGTCGAAGAAGTCAAGGAGATCGAGGAAGTCGAGGAAAACCAAGTCATCGCGTCCGAGAACGGGCCGGACCAGGAGGATCTTCCCGAAGTCGAGCCCGAGCCTATCAAGGAACCGGTTCCCCAGCAGGTCGCCACCCTCGAGCAGGTCGAGCAGATTGCCGTTGAGGAAAAGCGGGCCACCTCAGCGGCCAAGTCCGGCGGCAGCACCACGGCCCACAGTGCCTACCTCGGAAAACTGCGCTCTCATCTGGAGAAGCGAAAAGTCAATCCGCGCTCGCGTCAGGTGGGCACGGCCATCGTGCGCTTCACCGTCGACGCAACCGGTCAGTTGCTGACGCGCGAAATTGCGCTGAGTTCGGGAAGCCGCGTTCTGGACGATGCGGCCATTGCATCGGTAGAGCGCGCGGCACCCTTCCCCGCGATGCCGCAGGAAATCGTCAGCGAGCCGCTCGTCGTTTCGGTCCCCTTCCGGTTTACCGTTCGTTAAGACCTTACGGCCGCTTCCCGCCTACAGGCGTGTTCAAACCGGCCGGCGCCGGGGTCCGATTAACCTCCCCTTATCCAATCGCAATTAGGCTCAATTCGATTTTTCATCGGATGGCCAGCCTATAAATGCTTCATGGTTCGCTCAATAAGAACAAAACCTCATCGTTGATGGGGGACTACGCAACGCTGCTCGGCGATGCGGTGCTTCGCCAGCGCACACGCGAGGCCGAACATGCCGCGCGCATCGAGGCCGAACTCGCCAACCGGGTGAAAAGCGAGTTCATCTCCAACATGAGCCACGAGCTCAGGACGCCGCTCAACACCATGATCGGCTTCTCGAAAATCCTTTGTGAGCATGACCGCCGCAAGCTCCCCGATTCAGAAATCGTGGAGTATTCGAAGCTCATCCTCGATGCTGCGGGCCATCTGCTTTCCGTGATCAACGACATTCTTGATATCTCGAAGATGCAGAGCGGCCGCTATACGCTCGATGCGCGCGAGATCAACATCGATGAGATTCTGCAGGCCGCCGTCGGCAACAATCGCACCATGTCCGCGGATGCTGGCGTAAACGTCCAGACACAGATCGCGGCCAATCTTCCGACCGTGCGTGGAGACAGCGCAAAGCTTCAGCAAGCCTTCAACAACCTCATATCAAACGCGATCAAGTTCACATTGCGCGGTGGCAGCGTGATGATCGAAGCCATCCGTCTGGCGGACGGCGGCGTCGCCGTCTTGATCCGGGATACGGGCGTCGGCATGTCGCCGGAAGAACTCAACGTGGCTGTGAGCCCCTTCGGTCAGGTAGATGGCAGCCGCACGCGCTGGCGCGAGGGCACCGGCCTCGGACTGCCCATTGCGCGTTCGCTTGTCGAACTGCACGGCGGTCAGATCAAAATGCGGAGCGAGAAGGGGAAAGGCACCGAAGTTGCAGTTCTTCTTCCCTCTTCCGACAAGCTCAACGTGCGCGAGGCCCGGGACGCGGTTCTGGGCAACGGCCCCGTACAATAGGTAACAGGACTGACGGCAATGAATGACATCATGCAGTCCCCTCTGGAATCCACAGGCAAAAGTGCGCTGGCGAACTTTGACGGCTCCATCGGCCGCATCGTCTCAGTCACAGGCTCCAAGGCGATCGTCCTGCTCGACGGGCCGCGGGGAAGTCACCTAAGAAAGATCCAGGATCGCCCGGAAATGGGCACCCTGCTGGCCATCGACACGGCCAACACGGTCGTGCTTGCCATCGTGTCAGCCCTCAGTGTGCCCGTTCCTGCACAGCGCGATGGCGATGCCGAAATCTGGATCGCGGAACTGGGGCTCGTCGGCGAGCTGTGGCGCAATTCAAGCGGACAGGCGATCACCTTCAATCGCGGCGTGACGGTCTACCCGGGACTGGGCGATCGCGTCCGCGTTGCCACCAAGGCTGAACTCACGCTCGCTTTCTGCGGCTCGGACGAACGGACCGTTCGTGTCGGCTGCATCCGCCAGGATCCGTCCATTGCTGCGAGCGTGCGGGTCGACGATCTCCTGGGCAAGCACTTTGCCGTGCTCGGCACCACCGGCACCGGCAAGTCATGCACCACGGCGCTCATCCTTCGCTCCATCCTTCAGGAGCACCCGGCCGCCCATATCGTGCTGCTCGACCCGCACAACGAGTACGCGTCGGCGTTCGGTGAATGGGCCGAAGTCATCAGCCCATGGAACATGCAGCTGCCGCTTTGGCTTCTCAACTTCGAGGAAGCCGTCGAGGTCCTCGTCGGCGATCCGGAACGCAAGCATGAAATCGAGATCCTGCAGGAACTGATCCCGCTGGCCAAGAGTCGCTACGGCGCCGGCCGTGCTATGGAAAACCAGAAACTGCGCCGCGGCGTGCTGGATCATGCCCGCTTCACCGTCGACACGCCCGTTCCCTATCGTATCTCCGATCTGACCGGCCTCATTGACGAGCGCATGGGCAAGCTGGAGAACAAGAGGGATCTTGCGCCTTACCGCAACCTGAAGTCCCGCATCGATACCATTTCGCAGGACGGGCGCTACGCCTTCATGTTCGGCTCGCTCACCGTCTACGACGGCATGGCGCAGATCCTTTCGCGCATCTTCCGCGTGCCGGTTCAGAACAAGCCCATCACCATTCTCGAGCTCACCGGCATCCCCACCGAGATCGTGAACGTCGTCGTTTCGGTGCTGTGCCGCATGACGTTCGACTTCGCGCTATGGAGCGAGGGCAAGGTGCCCGTGACGCTGGTCTGCGAAGAGGCCCACCGCTACGTACCCCAGAATGCGAGCCTCGGGTTCGAGCCCTGCAAGCGCGCCATTGCCAAGATCGCCAAGGAAGGCCGCAAGTACGGCGCCTCCCTGTGCATCGTGACTCAGCGCCCCGCCGAGATCGATCCAACCATCCTGTCCCAGTGCAACACCGTGTTCGCACTGCGCATGTCGAACGATCGCGACCAGGCAATCGTCTCGTCGGCCATCTCCGATACGGGCTCGGGTCTCTTGGAGTTCCTGCCCGCCCTCGGACAGCGCGAGGCTATCGCCTTCGGCGACGGCGTGGCTCTGCCCGTGCGTATCAAGTTCGATGAACTTCCCAGTGATCGCCTGCCCCGCTCTTCGACAGCGAAGTTCTCCGAGAAGTGGCAGACCTCCGCCGAAGACGAGAACTTTCTTGATCAGGTCGTCGAACGGTGGCGCTCATCGGGTATGGGTCAAGCTGCCGATGCCGGTCAGCAGGCGGCCATGCTTGCCGACGCCGTGGGCATTCAGAACCAGGCGAAGTCGCAGGCCGAATACGGCGCCGCAGCTCACGCCGGGGACACACCTGCATATGGCGCTCAGCGTTCAGCAAGTTCAGGACTTTTGCGCCGCGACACCTCGGGCCATGGGCCCGCGGCAGCTCAGCAAGCGGCATCTCCGGGCCGCGTGGGAAGTTCCGGTCTGTTGAGGCGCGATCCGATCTCGCCGTCAGCCCCGGCCGTCCAACCCGCGCACGGACCTGGCTCATCCGCGGATGCAGCCGCACAGCGGCAATCGCTGCGCGAACGCCTGTTGCGGCCCAATTCAACGCGCTGAACTCCGGCATAGGTCTGGATGGCAGACGTTCTTTGGGACTGTTCTTCTCAGAACAGGTCGGGGGCGTCTGCGAGCGCTGGCAGCTTGCAATCCTTCTCCGACAGGATCGCCGCATCGCCGGAAATTCCCCAGTCGATGCCCAGAGCTGGATCATCCCAGCGAATGCCCCGATCGAGAGCGGGGGCATAAAGGTTCGTGACCTTGTAGACGACCTCCGTCTCTGGCTCGAGCGTCACGTAGCCATGCGCGAAGCCTTCTGGCACCCAGAGCTGCGCCCAGTTGTCAGCTGAAAGAACCGCCGAGACGTGCCGCCCGAATGTCGGCGAACCCCGGCGGATATCCACCGCAACATCCAGGATCGCCCCGCGCGTGACGCGCACGAGCTTGCCCTGGGCAGCGGGCTGGAGCTGGAAGTGCAGCCCGCGCACCACCCCTTTGGCAACCGAGTAGGCATGGTTGTCCTGCACAAAGTTCGCTTCGAGACCCGCATCCTCCCACACCCGCGCACTCCATGTCTCCGAGAAGAAGCCCCGATCATCCTGGAAGCGGCGCGGCGTTATGAGTTTGACGTCGGCAATGGACAAGGGCTCAACTTGCATCGGGCGGAACTCTTTCCTCAGCGCTTGGGCTCGACCGGACGCAGGTCGACAACCCGCCCCGGGTCGGACGGCGCAGCCGACGCCATGTCCGTTCCAGGCGCGGCTGCGGGTTGCTCGCCCGATACCGGCGCACTCTCAGCCAGACCGGCACCTTCCCGCTCCTTTGATACGAAGCGCCGCCAGCTCAGCGGAACGAGCGCCAAGTAGCACACCGATGCCACGGCCAGCGTTTCGTACGGGAACGTGACGAGATAGGCCACGAACGCTACGGCCAGAATGAAGAGCGGCAGAACCCATTCACGCTGAATGCGTTCGCCGAGCAGCTTGCCGGAGTAGGTGGGAATCGTCGACACCATCATGATCGCGATCGCGAGCGTATAGACCAGCACGATCGACATGGTGAAACGCGAACCATGTGCATCTAAGCCCAGGTTGGACAGATAAAATGGCAGAAGCACCACGATGGCGGCAGCCGGTGTCGGCATGCCGATGAAGAAGTTGGACTGCCACTTCGGCTTATCGTCGTCGACCGCGACGTTGAAGCGGGCAAGACGCAGCGCGGACGCGAGAGCAAAGATGAGCACACAGATCCAGCCCACGCTCTTCATGTCACCCAGTCCCCAGGTGAACAGAAGCATGGCCGGTGCCACGCCGAAGTTGACGAAGTCTGCTAGGCTGTCGAGTTCCGCACCGAACCGCGAGGAAGCCTTCAGAAGACGCGCGACGCGCCCATCGACCCCGTCGAGCAACGCGGCAAACACGATCGCAGCCAGCGCCACGTCCCACCGCTCCTCGATCGACATGCGGATTGAGGTGAGCCCCGCGCACAGTCCGAGCAGCGTGAAGAAGTTCGGCACCAGCATGCGCACGGGTATGCGCGCGTGAGAGAAAAGGCGCCTCTTGCGGCGGCGGGTGATTTCCGCCTCGATGTGGGGAAGCTCGGGATCCATGATCGCCTCCGTCCTCAGACTGGGACCTGATGGCCCAGATGGCTCATACCGTCAACGGAACGCTCCAGACGCGCTGAACAAGTCCTGAAAGCAGCGGCCCCTATATGAATTAAACGCGACGGGCCTCACGCTCCGGCTCTATGGACTTCAAGTCGGCCAGCACGGTCTCGCCCGCAATCGCCCGCTGGCCCACGGCCACCAGGGCACCATGTCCGGGCGGCAGAAACGTGTCCACGCGCGACCCGAACCGAATCAGGCCGAAGCGCTGGCCCACGCCGACGTTATCGCCTTCCTGCGAGAACGTCACGATGCGGCGCGCCACGAGTCCTGCGATCTGCACAACGCCGATCTCGGTTCCTCCGGTCGTCTCGATGACAAGCGCACGGCGCTCGTTCTCCTCACTCGCCTTGTCGAGGGCTGCATTGAGGAAGGCACCGGGAATATAGACCGAACGCTTGATGCGACCCGCTACGGGCGCGCGATTGATATGCACGTCGAATACCGACAGGAATACCGAGACGCGCACGCGCTCGTCGTTCCCCAGGCCGAGTTCCGCGGGCGGACGCACCTTTTCGATGGAGGACACGCGTCCATCCGCCGGTGAAATGACGAGGCCATCGCGCAGGGGCGTCACACGATCCGGGTCGCGGAAGAAGTAGGCGATCCATGCGGTGATACCCGCCGCGATCCAGCCGATCGGATCCCAGATGAGGAAGCCAAGAAGCGTGACACCAAGGCCAATAGCGATGAACTTGTGGCCATCGGAGTGGATGGGCACGAAGATGTCGAGAATGGTGTCCAACAGATTGTGACGTTCGGACAAAGCCTGGAGCCTCCTTGAAGGCGAGTGGGACTGCATTTGCGTGCTGTTTAGACCCTGAGCCCGCACATGCCTAGTGGTCCCTTGGAAGCAGGCAGCAGGACGGGCTTCCTGTCGCGCGGAACGAGCACCCCGCAAACCCGGATTTACAGGCGTTTGCGGGCGTTCTTCAGCCTACAAGGGCAAGGCGACGAAGCGCGTATCCCCCTTGGAATCTTCCACTAGCAGGAGCACCTGCCGGCCGCCTGCCTTCTTCACCTTGGCAATGGTGCGGTTGAGGTCTTCGATGGTCGCCACGGGCTCCTGCTGTGCTTCCACGATGACGTCGCCGAGCTTGATATTCTTGCCCGAGGCGTCGCTGTTGGGATCGATGGACGTGACGAGCAGCCCCTTCACGCGCGCATCAAAGCCAAGTTGAGTGCGCATGGCGTCCGTCAGCGGGGTCAGGCTCAGTCCGAGCACGGCCTCTGGTTCGGCTTTCTCCGGCTCGGACTCCTGCGAACCGCTCTCGGCTGCCTTCTCCTCATCATCTTCGAGGCGGCCGACCACCACGGACAGCAGCTTTTTTTCACCTGCCCGCATAACTTCCACGTCCACCGCCTTACCAATCGGCGCCTGAGCCACGATCCGCGGCAGCCCGCGCATCGTGCTGACATCCCTACCGGCAAACTTCATGATCACGTCGCCCGGTAGCAGCCCCCCCTTGGCGGCCGGACTGTCGGGCGTAACGGCCGAGACGAGCGCACCGGTGTTCTCCGGCACGCCGAGACTTTCCGCGATGTCTTCCGTAACGGTCTGGATTTTCACGCCGAGCCATCCCCGCCGGACCTCGCCGAACTCCTTCAGCTGGCCGACGATCGCCTGCACGGTATCGGAGGGCACCGCGAACCCGATACCGATAGATCCGCCAGTGGGGGAAATGATCGCGGTGTTCACGCCGATCACCTCGCCGTCCATGTTGAACAGCGGGCCACCGGAATTGCCGCGATTGATGGCGGCGTCCGTCTGGATGAAGTCGTCGTAGGGCCCGGCATTGATATCGCGCTGCTTGGCGGAGATGATGCCGACCGTGACCGTGCCGCCGAGACCGAACGGATTGCCGATCGCCATGACCCAGTCGCCGACCTTCATGTCCGCCGAAGAACCGAAACCCACAGACTTCAACGGCGTCTTGGGCGTCACCTTCAACAAGGCGACGTCCGCCTTGGAATCCTTGCCCAGAACCTTGTCTACCTTGAGCTTGCTTCCGTCAGCGAAGTTGATGATGATTTCGTCGGCACCATCGATGACGTGATTGTTGGTGACGATGAGCCCCTCAGTTCCGTCGATCACGAACCCCGAACCGAGCGAGGATACCTTGCGGTCCATCTGCGGGCCGCGGCCGCCGCGCTTGTTGAAGAACTCGTCGAAAAATTCCTCGAAGGGCGATCCTTTAGGCACCTGCGGAAGCGGCACCCCGTCGGGCGCCTTGGCCACCTGTGTGGTGGAAATGTTGACGACGGCGTCGGAGAGCTTGTCGGCCAGCGGAGCGACCGATTGGGGGCCATCGCGAAACGCTGCGACGGGCAAAACGGCACCGGCCAGGATGCAGCCGGCGAGAAGTCCCGGCCCTAGTCCCCGCCATGCCGCACGCCGCGACGCCGGTCTGAGTGCTGGTCTCGTCGTCGGCATGCCTGACTCCTCGTCGATCAAGATCGTCACCGCCAGCGCCTAGGAAGCGCGGGCGGCGAGATGGGAGACACCATTGTGAAGCGGGCCGCGCCGGTGTCAACGCATCGTCTCTGCCTCAACCATGTGCGTCACCCGCGAACCAGCCAGACGATGGCCGCACCGACCAGGACGGCCGCCCAGCCCGCCGCCCGAAGAGAGGACTGAGGAGTTTCGCGCGCCATCTCGAGCAGCCTTTGGGCCATGTCCGGTGCAAGGGCCCATAGAAGGCCCTCGATCACCAGAACGAGGCCGAGGGCCACGAACAGATCGCTCATTGCCGCGCCAGTCCCTGTCTGCTGCCCGAAGCCTTCTCGCGCCCGAGATCCGGCGTCTACTGCCTGGGCGGCGCGCCGGCTCCGGCCGGATCGTTGAAGTATTTGAAGAACGGCGAATCCGGGCTCAGCACGAGACGCGTGTCGCCCGACTGCATCGCCGCTTCGTAGGCCTGCATCGACCGGTAGAACCCGAAGAAATCGGCGTCCTTGCCGAACGCGTCGGCGAAGATGCGGTTACGCTCCGCATCGCCCTGACCGCGCATTTCCTCGCCCTTGCGCGTCGCATCCGCCTTGATGACCGTAACCTCGCGATCAGCCGTGGCCCGAATGCGGTTCGCCTCACCGACGCCTTGCGACCGGAATTCCGCCGCTTCACGCTCGCGTTCGGCCCGCATGCGGTCGAAGACGCTCTTGGCGTTCTGCTCGGGCAGATCGGCGCGGCGGATACGTACGTCGACGACCTCGAGCCCCAGAGGCGCCGCCTGTGTGTTCACCTGGGCAGCAATCCGGTTCATGAGTTCCTCGCGCTTTTCGCGCACGATGTCCTGGAACGTGACGCCGCCGAGCACACCGCGCAAGGCCGATTCCACGATCGGGCCGAGGCGCGAAGGAACGGCAGCCTCATAGCGGAGCGTCTTGTAGAACTCGAGCGGATTGACGATCCGGTACCGCGCGAAGGCATCGACCACGAGACGCTTCTGATCCAATGCCGTGACCTCCTGCGGGGTGGCATCGAGGTCGAGAATACGCTTGTCGAAGATATCGACCGTATCCACGACGGGCACCTTCCAGTTGAGGCCCGGTTTGGTGATGACGTTGACCGGCTCACCGAAGCGCAGGACCAGTGCCTGCTCGTTCTGGTGGACGATGAAGGCCGACGCGTACAGGGCAGCAGCGCCCGTCAGCAGCAGGACGAAAAGAAAACCAAGGAACGCGCGCATGATCAGTTATCTCCCGTCGTCGTCGATGCTGGGGGTGTGCGGCGCTGCATCTGGTCGAGCGGCAGGTACGGCACGACACCCTGCCCGCTCTTGCTGTCGATGATGATCTTGTCCGTACCACCCATCACACGCTCCATGGTTTCCAGGAACATGCGCTGGCGCGTAACTTCCGGGGCCTTCTTGTATTCCTCGTAGACCTGCAGGAAGCGTGACGTCTGACCGTTGGCCTCCGCCACAGTCTGCTGCTTGTAGCCTTCGGCAGCCTGGAGGATGCGCTCAGCTTCACCCTTGGCTTCGTTGACGACCTTGTTGGAGTAAGCGGTCGCCTGGTTCTGGAGCGTCTCCTTCTCCAGACGCGCGGCCTGCACGGAACGGAACGCCTCGATGACCTCTGCCGGCGGGTCCGACTTCAGGAGCTGTACCTCGGTGATGACGATGCCCGCCTGGTACCGGTCGAGTGTGTCCTGAAGCAGCCTTTGAACGTCCTGAGCGACCTTCAGGCGCTCTTCCGTCAGGATCGGCTGAATGCGCGACTTGCCGACAACCTCGCGCATGGCGCTTTCGGCCACTTCCTTCACGGTGTTCTCGGGATTGCGAATGTTGAACAGGTAGTCCGCCGCATCGCGTATGCGCCAGAAGACGGCGAAATCGATATCGACGATGTT
Source organism: uncultured Alphaproteobacteria bacterium (assembly GCA_963825555.1). Lineage (GTDB taxonomy): Bacteria > Pseudomonadota > Alphaproteobacteria > Rhizobiales > Hyphomicrobiaceae > JAGVSR01. The sequence goes on from CAWGTZ010000002.1 coordinate 26,177, forward strand.
CTCGTCGCCGGTCAGGATGAGGCTCTCTTCACGCACATCGGACACGCCGGCGGGAATGCCACGGCCGGCGGACGACGAGCGAAGGCCGATCTCCGTCACACGCTGTTGCGTGACCTTGGGCAACAGCACCTCCTCGATCGGATAGGGAAGACGGAAGTGCAGGCCCGGGGGCTCCTGGCGCACATACTGGCCGAAGCGCATGACGACGCCGAGTTCGTCCGGATTGACGCGGAAGAAGAAGGCGTTCCACGCGACCACGGCGATTGCCACGGCCGCACCAAGAAAGAGCAACGGACCGGGTATGCCCGAGCCGCCGCCCATCGCCTGTTTCATCTTGTCCTGGCTGCGCTTCAGTATCTCTTCAAGGTCGGGGGGCTGATTTCCGCCACCGCCACCGCCGCCCCGGGGTCCCTGCCCCCAAGGTCCGCCGCCTCCGGAGCCGCCCTTCCAGCCGCCGCCACCACTCTGATTGCTCCAAGGCATATGTGCGAGCCTCTCGATCTCTCGTCAGGGAAAAACAAAGAACGGCGCGACGATCGCACCGGATCAGGGTTGCATCGGCACTGCCCAAGGCCGCCGACGTTCGATGATGCCCGCTTATAGGCCAGTGCCCCGAGCGACGCAAACGAACTGAACCCGAATGTGGGGTCTGGTCGCAGCGCTTCAAGGTACGACGCCGACAAGGAAATCGCCGCGCGCTCGAAGGTTCAAGTCGAGGTCCGCTCGAAGATCCTCAGCACGGCCTCGTAGTCGTCGCGCGGCCCCTTCGCAAGAGGCTCGGCGGACACCTCCCGCCATTCGGCGGGATCGAGTGCGGGAAAGCCCACATCGCCTTCGGGTTCGCCCATGATATCGGTCCAATACACCCGGTGAGCTTCGCCGATCGTGGCGTTGAAGATGTCCGCCCCGCCGATGATCATGACCTCGTCGGTACCGTTGGTGCGGGCAAGCGCCCGGGCGAGGACCAGCGCCTCGCCCAGATCGGAAAACACGGTGACGCCCTCGGGGGCGAAGATGGGATCGCGCGAGACGACGATGTTGTCGCGCCCGTCGAGCGGCTTGCCGATGGACTGGAACGTCTTGCGCCCCATGACGATCGGCTTGCCCATGGTCAGACGACGAAAGGTCTTCAGGTCCGACGACATGCGCCAGGGCAAGCCGCCGTTACGGCCGATCACGCCGTTCTTCGCGACGGCGACAATGAGGGAGGTGATGACGGTCATGCTCAATGCCTAAACCGCGACAGGCGCGGAAATGTGAGGGTGCGGGTCGTAGCCGGTCAGCGTGAAGTCCTCGTAGCGGAAGTGGAAGATGTCCTTCGACCGCGGGTTGATCGTCATCGTCGGCAACGGCCGCGGCTGACGCGAAAGCTGCAGATCCGCCTGTTCCAAGTGATTGAGATAGAGGTGCGCGTCGCCGAAGGTGTGCACGAACTCGCCCGGCTCCAATCCCGTAACCTGCGCCATCATCATCGTGAGCAGCGCATAGCTTGCTATATTGAAAGGTACGCCGAGAAAGACATCCGCGGATCTCTGGTAGAGCTGGCAGGAAAGCTTGCCTTCCGCCACATAGAACTGAAACAGACAGTGGCAGGGCGCCAATGCCATGTCCGGGATGTCGGCCGGATTCCAGGCCGAAACGATGATGCGGCGGCTGTCGGGGTTCGTCTTTAAAGTGTGCACCACCTCCGCGATCTGGTCGATCGTGCGCCCGTCGGGCGCCGCCCAAGAGCGCCACTGCTTTCCGTACACTGGCCCCAGATCGCCATTCGCATCCGCCCATTCGTCCCAGATGCCGACGCCGTTCGCCTTCAGATACGCGATGTTCGTATCGCCCGCGAGAAACCAGATCAGCTCGTGGATGATCGACTTCACATGCAGCTTCTTGGTCGTCACGAGAGGGAAGCCCGAAGCAAGATCGAAGCGCATCTGGTGCCCGAACACGCTCAAGGTGCCCGTTCCCGTGCGGTCGGTCTTCTTCACACCCGTGGTGCGCACGCGGCGCAGGAGGTCGAGGTACTGGTCCATGGCAGCGTTCTAGAGCGATTCCCGGCCATCGCGCTGCCGGTGGTGTCAGACCGTCAACGGCGCGAAGGCATAAGTAAATCCAAGTGCGGTCATGTTTCCAACCGCGTGGGCGAAGATCGCCGGCTTAATGGAACCCGTGCGCCAAGTCAGCCAGCTGAGGATCAGGCCGGCCAGGAAGACGCTGATGAGGCCCGGCCACGAGTAGATGCCATGCAGCGAGGTCCACAGGATATTGGAGATGAGCGCCCCACCCCAGAACCCGATCGGGGTCTTGGCCAGCGCGGAGAGAAGGAACCCCCGAAAGGTAAACTCCTCCCACAGAGGGGCCAGCACGATGGCTATCAGCGCCGTGCCAAGCGCCAAAGGCGAATTCAAGCCCTCCCGCAACCACGCCGTGTCCGCGAAGATATCGATTTCGAACGTCGTATAGAGAAACAACTCCAAAACCGCCGTCAGCCCGATCAGGAGCCCGGCACTGGCCAGATAAAGCCCGGCAGGAAATCGCTCTCCCCCGAGCCGGAGCACCGCCGGGCGCTCACCGCCGCGGCCGGCCAACAGCCACACGAGAGCAAGCGACCCGGCCTGAATGAGCAAGGCAATGGCGACACCCGCGGGGGTGGCCAGGGAGAAGAAATCCGCTCCGGAGCGAACCAACTTGCTGTCCGGCCCGCCTACGACCCCGGCTAACGCGATCAGTAGAAGGGCGAAAACCGCGGGGCCCACGGCCACGACGCCGGTTGCGACCAGGGTCGCCGCAGCCCCCCAGGGCGTCTGCGGCTCATAGCGCGGGGGGCCCTTCCATAACGCGCCCGCGCCTGCGGTCATGCTTGCTCTCCTGCTGCCCCAGGGCCCGGGTCCGGCCCGTCTGCGGCAAAGTGTTCATTCTGAGAATGGATAGCGTCGGGCATACCGGCTGGCATACCTTTCCTTCCGTTGTCTCAACCCCTATATAAAAGGTGCCGGATTCGTCCGGCTATGGCGATAAACGCGGTCGTAATAAGCCATTCGGACCCGGGGGCAGTACCCGGCGCCTCCACCACATGCCGTTTCAGCGGTTCCGCCAGACGGCATCTGATGGGGGCGAACTAGGATCGACGAGGGTGTAAAGGGCTTAGCTTTCGCTCGGCATGATACCACCGTTATCGGGTCATTCAGAATAGTTGCCAATGACAACTATGCTGAGGCTGCTATCGCTGCGTAATGCAGCGCTAAAAGCCTGAACTTGAAGCCCTTGCCCCTAGCCGGGTAAGGCGCGGTCCGGAGGGCACCGGGCAACAGAAGCCCTCCTCTTCATCTGGCTTGGCGCCGGCACGGGGGCGTGCACGATTAGGCTCTGACGGCGAAGCACAACGGGGACGGCACGACGGCGGCATGACGAGCGGTCAATCCATCGACTACGAAGCTCTTCAGAGTGAGGCGATGCGCGGCGTCGTGCGCTCGGTGCTGGCCCGTACGGCCAAGTCCGGTCTTCCGGGCGACCACCATTTTTATATTTCCTTCGATACCGGCGTTCCCGGCGTGAGCCTGTCGAAACGCCTGAAGGAAAAGTACCCCAGCGAGATGACGATCGTGCTTCAGCACCGCTTCTGGGACCTCGTCGTCAGCGAAGACCGCTTCGAGGTGAAGCTGACCTTCGATGGCATTCCCGAGCGTCTCGTCGTGCCTTTCGCGGCGCTGAAGGTCTTCTTCGATCCTTCCGTGCGCTACGGATTGCAGTTCGAGGACGCGGAACTGTCGCTGCGTGCTCAATCGTTGGCCTCCAACGGGCTGGACGATGAACCCTCCACGCCCTCGGCCAACCGCCCGGCTCCCCGCAAGCCCAGGACGACCCGCAAGACCAAGGCCGAGAAGGAGACTGCCGGCACTGCCGCTGCGGAAACCGCCTCCACGACGAGCGTTCCGCGCGTCCCGGCCGCGTCCAGCGGAGCAAAGGCTCCAGCACAGGCCAAGCCCGCGACCGCACCTGCACCTGCGGCATCCGATGAGGAAACCCGCCCGGATAACCAGGGCGGCGCCCAGATCTTCAGCCTGGACCAGTTCCGCAAGAAGTAGCCGGAGCGCCGGACTTCGGGTCCAAAGCATCGGAAAAATGAGCGCCTTAGACGTTGAGCGCAGGCGCGGACCCGTGCAAAGACGGACGAGAGACGCTTCGCGCGGGTGACCGCGGGGCCGGCCCCATGCTATCGCCACGTCCATATTTTCTTTGACACCAAAGGCCGAGCGATGAGCAGCAAAAGCACCCGCACCGAGACCGATACCTTCGGACCCATCGAGGTCGAAGCCGACAAATACTGGGGCGCCCAGGCCCAGCGCTCGCTCGGCAACTTCAAGATCGGCTGGGAGAAGCAGCCCAAGCCCATCGTCCGTGCGCTCGGCATTGTGAAGCGCGCCGCTGCCGAAACCAACATGGCGCTTGGAAAGCTGGATCAGAAGATCGGCGAGCACATCGTACTGGCGGCCCAGGAAGTCATCGACGGATGGCACGACGACCACTTCCCACTCGTCGTCTGGCAAACCGGTTCGGGCACGCAGTCCAACATGAATGCCAACGAGGTCATATCCAATCGCGCGATCGAGATGCTCGGCGGCGAGAAGGGCTCCAAGAAGCCCGTGCATCCCAACGACCACGTCAACATGAGCCAGTCGTCGAACGATACGTTCCCCACGGCCATGCACGTCGCCTGCGCGGAGGAAGTTGTCCACCGCCTCCTCCCGGCGCTGAAGAAGCTGCACGGCGCGCTCGACGACAAGGCGAAGTCATGGGCCGACATCATCAAGATCGGGCGCACTCATACGCAGGATGCGACGCCGCTCACCCTCGGCCAGGAGTTCTCCGGATACGCCAAGCAGATTGAGAACGGGATTGCCCGCATCGAGATGACCCTGCCCGGGCTCATGGAACTCGCCCAGGGCGGAACGGCCGTGGGCACCGGTCTGGCCTCACCGGCCGGCTTCGCGGAGAAGGTCGCAGAGCGAATTGCCGCCATCACGGGGCTGCCCTTCAAATCCGCGCCGAACAAGTTCGAAGCGCTCGGCGCCCACGATGCGATGGTGATGACGCACGGCGCGATGGCCACCGTCGCGATGAGTTGCTTCAAGATCGCCAACGATATCCGCTTCCTGGGCTCCGGCCCGCGCTCGGGCCTCGGCGAACTCGCGTTGCCAGAGAACGAGCCGGGTTCGTCGATCATGCCCGGCAAGGTCAACCCAACCCAGTGCGAAGCGCTGACACAGGTCGCCGCGCACATCCACGGCAATAACGCGGCCATCGGATTCGCCGGCAGCCAGGGCCACTTCGAGCTTAACGTCTTCAACCCGATGATGGCCTATAATTTTCTGCAGTCCGCGCGGCTGTTGGCGGATGCCGCCATCTCGTTCACCGACAACTGCGTCGTGGGCATCGAGCCGCGCCTCGACAACATCGCCCAGGGACTTGCCAACTCTCTCATGCTCGTGACGCCTCTCAAGGAGAAGTACGGCTACGACCGTGCGGCCAAGATCGCCAAGACCGCGCATAAGAACGGGACCACTCTGCGCGAGGAAGCCATCAAGGACGGCATCCCTGCGGAGGACTTCGACGCCATCGTTCGCCCCGAACAAATGATCGGCCCTGACCCGGCCTGAGAACCTGGACCCGTCTGGGTCGCGACTGAGGCAACTGGTCACCAACCGGGCGAGCGGGCCTAATGCCATCATGGGCTCGAAGACCTCGAACTGACGGGCATCTGGGGAAGCACATGACCGCCGAGATCATTAATCTCAACAAGGTCCGCAAGGAGAAGGCACGCGCGGAAAAGCAGCGGCTTGCGGAAGAGAACCGCATCCGGCATGGCCGCACGAAAGAAGAGCGGAAGCGCGAGGAAGCCGAACGCGAGCGGGAACAGGCCAGACACGAGGCCTTGCGCCGCGAGGATCCGGATGAGGACCTCGATCCCGGCAGCGTTTCATGACCCGGCCGGTCAAGCGCTCCTTTTCGCTCAAAGGCCACCAGACCTCGATCTCGCTCGAGGCACCGTTCTGGGATGCCCTGAAAGAAGCTGCCGACCGGGAAGGAAAGTCGCTGGCAGGACTTGTCGCCGAGATCGACGAAGCGCGCGGCAACGCCGGCCTGTCGGGTGCGGTCCGGATCTGGATCCTGGACTATTACCGCCGGCGTCACGCCGTCGGAAGCTACAACGGCGGCAACCGCGATTGAGGCACGCCGTAAAGCACCCCTCTTATTCTACTGATAGGGGGAGATCTGGAACGGCTGCCAGCTATTCGTCGGCGGCTTCTTCTTGATCTGCGTCTGCACGCGTTGTGAGCGCTTGGCAGGCTTCTGGGCGTCCTCTGACGCTAGATCCGCATCATCCCCTGTGATCCCGTCCGGACCCGCCGTCCCCTCGGGCACGGCCGCCTCGCCTGGCCCGGACGCCGGATCGCCCGGCAGCGTTTGCTGCTCCTGCTGGCGCTGCTGCTCCTCCAATTGGCGCGCGCGCTCGGCTTCCAGCGCCTTCTGCCGCTCACGCTCCTTCTTCGCGCGCTGCTCGTCGAGCTTACGCAGCCGCTCCAGTTCATCCACGTCGCGCTCCATGCGCCGCACGGTCAGTTCGCGCTCCAGTGCATCCACGCTGATGTCGGGCTCCATGGCGCCCAATTCTGCAATCGGGCCGGAATAGACGAGGGAAATGGCGGGCAGAAGGCTCCGCTTTATTTCACCCGGAGGCGCTGCCCCTTTCTCGGCCGGAGCAGCCGCGCCAGCGACACTCGGCGCCGCGCGTGCAATCCCCTTGCCTTCGATTTTCCAGCCGCTGTTGAGCGTGAAGGTCTGCAGGTCCAGCGCCGCATCGAAGGTGGCCCGGCCATCGGCCGTCTCGATCTTGACGCGCGAGAGCTTCATCGCGCCATCGGAGATCTCCACCGGCACCTTGACCTGGCCGATCTTCATTTCCGTGTCTTTCAGGGCCGTCCTCAGTGCCGTCACGAGCGGCTCGCCCGAACTTGGTCCCTTTGCCAGCAGAGCCTCTTCGCTGACCTCGGAAACGGCCTGAGGCGCGACGCCCGAGAGCGTCACGTCACCCAGCGCGAGTTCACCCTTGCCCGTCACCGCGCCCATCATGGCGTGCGGCGATAGCGCATTGCCCGCAAAATCGACCGCCAGAGACGCAACGTCGCCTTCAATCGCGTCGTCCTGCCCGCTCTCCGAGCTGCCCTTGCTGGAAATGGAGATCTTCAGGTCGCCATCGAGCGACACGCCGGCCGCCTGCTGCTGGATGACAAAGCCAGAGACGGCCTTTCCGCCGAGCGCGGCGCCTTCCAGGCTCTTGACCTCCAGACGTCCCGGCGCCAGCACCAAATTCAGACGCGCATCCTTCATGGCCAGACCCGGCTCAAGCGCAAGGCTGCGGACGCTGGCCTTTACGGTTCCGCTGATGTGGTCGAGCGGCGTCAGGTCGAAAGCCTGCGCCGGCCAGATGGCGCGCGGCGATGAGACCTGGCTCGCCTCGGGCTCGTCTTTGCGCCGGCGTGACGGCGGCGGCGCGGACGACGGCAATGCGATCTCGCCTTCGCCAATCATGGCCGGCGCAGCCGTGACCGAGGCCAGAAGTGTGGGCAGCGAAGCCTTGTCGGCGGCCAGTTCGGCCTCGACCATCGCAGGCTGCCCCTCGGCACCCGGCCTGTAGCTCAAAACGCCGGAAACGGCGGAGTCGCCGATCGACAGCGCGGGGCTCGCCAAGGTCAGCTTGGTCCCGTCGTGGGCTGCGGCGAGCTTGCCGTTGAGAGACACACTGCCCAAACCGGGCGCAACGGCCAGTCCCGTCAGCGCCAGCACACGGCGCAGATCCTGCGCATCGATGCGGACTTCGCCTTTCGCCGCGACATTGTCGTTTTCGGGCACGATCACGCGCCCGTTGAAGTCGAGCTGTACCGTGTCGGCGTCGAGCTCCGCGACGGCGACCAGCCCGTCAGCGGCTTTTCCAGCCGCCTTGACGAACAGCTTGCCCGGCCGTCCCGGTTCGGCACCGGCGCTCTTCACCTCCGCGATCATGTCGAGGAACGCGTAGACATCGGGGGTTTCGATGCTGGCGGTGATGTCTGCGGGGGCGGACTTCCATTCGCCCCGGGCTGCATCGATTTTCACATCCGCCACCGCGCGCCCGCCACGCAGAAGGCCATCGAGGCTGATGTCCACAGCCTCCGGCTTGCGCTCGCCGAAGCTCACGGTGGTAGCAAGTTGCCAGGGCGCGAGCCGCGACCAGCGTGCCACCTTGCTTTCGATATCTTCGGGCAGGTCGAGGAGTTCCGAAAGGGTGTTGACCGCCTCCGGAGTCGGCGCCTCCAGAACGCCGCGCAGGCTGCCGCGGGTCTTGCGCGGTACATCCACTGCCGAACCCGCCAGATCGACCGCGAGACCTCCCGCGGAGGTGAACTTCATTCTGGGAACAGACAGGCGGCCCTTTTGCAGCGTGACGTCGAGATGCACGTTTTGCAGCTTGCGCGCGCCCTCGATCAGTTCATCCGCCTTGATGTCGAGCGACACATCCGATGCGAAAAAGCCGTCCTCCTCGGCTTCCGGATCGCCTTGACTACTCGCCTGCGCTCCCACGGCGCCTTCCGTCAAAAGTGCACGCACGCCCGATAGTCCCGGATTGTCGGGCCAGAGATCGGCGAGATTGATGCTGTGCCCTTCAAGTGCCACAGCGAGACGGCGCGGTGCATCGAGCCCGAGCTTGATCTCTCCGAGGATCGGCGTGCCCGTGAGGTCCGCCGTCGCTTCTGCCAACTCGATCGCCGAGTCGCTCAGCGTGAGGGTGCCCGCAATCGAGAATGGCCCGTCGCTGCGCCGCCGGCTGAACGGATTGTCGCCAAAGCCCCAGTTGGCAAATCGCGTCAGGCTCTGGCCGGACAGCGCCATCGTTCCGGAGAAGGAACGCGATCCCGCCTCGCCGTCGAGCACGCCATCAAGCGCCAGACTGGTGCCCCCTGGCAGGCTCGCGCGCACGTCCTTCAATTCGAGAGGACCGCCGCTACGCGATGCCGATAGACGGAAGCCGCTGACGGCCTGTTTGCCGAGGCCCAGCTGATCGATCGCCAGGGCGATGTTCGTGTCGGCGGTGGCAGGCAGTTGATCCACAAGACGATCGAAGAGCGTGCGGGCAAGTTCCAGGGGAATGGCGTCAGAGGCGGCCGAAACTCCCGCGGTCAACTGATCGAGATCCAGCCATTTCGATGATAGGTCCACGTCCAGGAGCAGCTGGTCACCCCAGCCGATGAAGGAGCGGCCCGAAATGAGTTGCGGCAGGCCGCCCTGCTCGAGTGAGATGGAAATGTCGTCGAGCGAAATGCGGCCGGGTTCGGACTTCACAGTGGATGTGAGTTCAAAGAAGCCGGCAGGCGCTGCACTCTTTTCACCACCGGCGCCGCCTGGTGCGGCCTCCGCCGCCTGAGGTACGGGCGCAACCTCGAAACCCTCCGTCGATATCCGCGCTGTGAGCTTGCCGTCCACCCGCGGCGCCTCGGACAATCCGCCGGCTGTCGCATCGAGCGTATAGGAATTGCCAGTCGCGGGGACCGAAACGAGAGCCTTGAAACGCAGGTCGCCGTTCGGATCAAGGCGGGCGGTCGTCAGGCGCACTTCGCGCGGATCGCCCTCCCAGGCCAGCTTTCCGCGAAAGCGATACGGGCCATCGAGCGTATCGGCCGAGAATTCGCCGTTCAGCGCCGTGACGCGGGCCAATTCCATGCCGTTGGGGCCCGTCAATCCCAGGCTGCCGTCGATCACGCGCACGGACTGGAGCGATATATCCTGTGGCACGAACGAGATCGTGCCCGGTGTCATCTGAAGACTCGAAAGGCTGGTGCGGCCCTCAGCATCCATGGAGAGTTCGATCTCTGGCCTGTCGAGTTCGATTTCGCGCGCCTCCATCACGCCCTTCAGAAGCGGCGGCACCGACACCCAGATGGTGAAACCTTCGGCGCGGAACAGCGGCCGACCGGCCTCTTCGCCGATCGCCCCGCCGATCCGAAGCTTTTCCGCATGCAAATAAGGTGAGGGCAGAAGCCTGAGCCCCACGTTGCCGGCAACGCGCACCTCACGGCCCAGAACGCGCGAGGCTTCCTCCTCGAACACACCCCGGTACCCGTTCCAGTCGATCGCATAGGGCAGACCAAACAGCGCGGCGAGCACCACGACCAACAGGCCACCCAGATAGAGAAGTATGTTGTTCATACGACCGGTCTTGCCTACCCGCGTCTAGCCGCCCGCGCATAGCCTGTCCGCGGCTTTCGATTTCCCCGCTCGAGCCGAACAGCGAATCAGCCGCTCGACCGCCCCCTGTGTCGGGCACGAACCCCAAACGAGCCCGAACGCTGATTGTCGGCCAAATTCGGGCCGGGAATGGGGCAGCCCGCGCCGCTGCCATGTGATGAAACCCGACATTAACCGAAACACACTGATTTCTGAACCGGAATCGCGCTGCGAAGCAGCCTGATTGTTAGGCAGCCAGGCGCCCGGCGCCCTTGTGCGTTCAGGCTCTGAAGCTGTGTGAACATGCCCCCCGGCACATTACTGCCCCTGGGACCGTGCTATACCTCCCCATCATGACAAATCCACCCGATCCCAGACGGACCGGCAGAGAGTCCGCTTCGCTGGGGCCGCCGGACGATGATCCGCCGTTCGATCTGCCTCCCGGACCGGAGGCCAAGCGCCCGTCCATTTCGGCGCGCGCGATGGCGCGCGCGGACGCGCCCTATCTTTCGGCTCTCAATCCTGAACAGCGCGCGGCCGTCGAAGCCCTCGACGGGCCGGTCCTGGTGCTCGCCGGAGCGGGCACGGGCAAGACACGTGTTCTTACGACACGCATTTCCCATATCCTGGCCACCGGCCGCGCCTATCCCTCGCAGATCCTCGCCGTGACATTCACGAACAAGGCCGCGCGCGAAATGAAGGAGCGCATCGGCCACCTCGTCGGCGGGACCGTGGAAGGCATGCCGTGGCTTGGCACATTCCACTCCATCGGTGTGAAAATCCTGCGCCGCCACGCCGAGCTCGTGGGCCTCAAGTCCCAATTCACCATTCTGGACCCCGACGATCAGTTGCGGCTCATGAAGCAGGTGATCGAGGCCGAAGGTCTCGACAAGGACCGCTGGCCGGCCCGCCAGCTCGCCAACCTGATCGACAGCTGGAAGAACCGCGGCTTGACGCCCGACAAGGTTCCGCAAGGCGAAGCCTTTGCATTCGCCTCTGGCAAAGGCGCCAAACTTTATGCCGCCTATCAGCAGCGCTTGAAGGACCTCAACGCCTGCGACTTCGGCGATCTGCTGTTGGAGAACCTGCGCCTTTTTCGCGAGCACCCGGATGTTCTGGCGGACTACCACCGCCGCTTCCGCTTCATTCTCGTCGACGAGTACCAGGACACGAACATCGCCCAGTACCTTTGGCTCCGTCTCCTCGCCCAGGGCTGCCCCAACGTCTGTTGCGTTGGCGATGACGACCAGTCCATCTATGGCTGGCGCGGCGCGGAGGTCGACAATATTCTTCGCTTTGATAAGGACTTTCCCGGCGCGACCGTGATCCGCCTCGAACGCAACTACCGTTCGACCGGCCACATCCTCGGCGCGGCGGCGGGCCTCATTGCCCACAACAAGGGCCGCCTCGGCAAGACGCTCTTCACCGACGACGCGGAAGGTCATCGCGTGACCGTCACGGGCGTCTGGGACGACGAGGAGGAAGCACGCGGCGTCACCGACGAGATCGAGCGGCTGCGGAATGCCGGTCATCCGCTCAACCAGATGGCCATCCTCGTGCGTGCTTCGGCCCAGATGCGCGCCCTTGAAGACCGCTTCATCACGGTTGGATTGCCCTACCGCGTCATCGGCGGCCCGCGGTTCTACGAACGCCAGGAGATCAAGGACGCCATCGCCTACCTGGAAGTGACCGCCAATCCGTCGAACGACATCAAATTCGAGCGCATCGTCAACGTGCCCAAGCGCGGGCTCGGCGACACCTCGGTCAAGCGCGTGCACGAGCTGGCGCGCGCGACCGGCATGCCGATGTTCGACGCGGCACGCGAGATCGTCACGACCGAGGATCTGCCCGGCAAGGCGCGCAAGTCGCTCTCTGATCTCGTCGCCTCCTTCGACCGCTGGCGGTCGCAGATCGGCGGACTGAAACACACGGAACTTGCCGAGCTGATACTGGATGAGAGCGGCTATACGGCCATGTGGCAGGCGGACAAGAGCCCCCAGGCCCAGAGCCGGCTGGACAACCTGAAAGAGCTTGTGCGCTTCATGCACGACTTCGACACGCTTGCGGGTTTCCTCGAACACGTCGCGCTCGTCATGGACGTGGACCAGAGCAACGACGGCGACCGCGTCTCGCTCATGACGCTCCATGCGGCGAAGGGCCTGGAGTTCGACACCGTGTTCCTGACCGGGTGGGAAGAAGGGCTCTTTCCCCACCAGCGTGCGCTAGACGAACAAGGGCAGGCGGGCCTGGAGGAAGAGCGGCGTCTCGCCTATGTCGGCATCACGCGTGCGCGCAAGCAGGCGCACATCTCGTTTGCTCAGAACCGGCGCCTGCGCGGCCTGTTCCAGGCTGCCACGCCCTCACGTTTCGTCGACGAGTTGCCGGAAGCCCACGTCGATGTGCGCGAGGCCAAGAGCCCCTTCGGCGGAGCGTACGCCAACCCTGCGAGCCTTTACGGCAATCCTTATGGCCGTTCACGGTTCGACGACGCACAAACAAATTTCCGCTCGTCCTATTCGACACCCGGTTGGCAGCGCGCTCAGAATGCCCGGCCATCACAACCACCTGCAAAAGCGCCCGTAACCATCGAAGGCCAGCTCGTCGCCTCGTCGACGGCGGAGGGTTCGGGCTATCGCACCGGCGACCGCGTGTTCCATCAGAAGTTCGGCGAGGGGCGCGTTGCGGAAGTGGATGGCAACAAGCTGACCATCGAATTCAAGACCGCCGGACGCAAGCGTGTTGTTGACAGCTTCGTCCGCCCGCTCTGATCGGTATACGGCGCCCCAAGCGGCATTCCATGACAACTCGCGCGCCGAGTTCCTTCTTCTGCATGGCCCGCACGACATCGTCATCGACCTGCTCATCGCGCAGAACGCCCTCTTCGTCCAAGAACCGCCGGCAACTTCTGACCGAATGGAGCAGAACAGGAAGGCGCGCTGAGGTCATAATTCGACCATGCGCCCGCTGCATTTGCTTATGTCTTCGGGGCAATGTGGTTCACACGAGTGGGAGTAGTCGCATGGTATTCCATCGCAAGACCGATCCGGCCAAGTCTGCCGCGAAATCCACCGCCGTCACGCGTCCAGACAGCCCCGTTGCACAGCATCTGGCAGCCCAGAGCGAAGTCACCATGAGCGGCCACAACTCGGGGCTTATGGAAGAGTCGCTGATCGGCAGCGATCTCAGCATCGAGGGGCAATCCATCACGATCCGCTGCAAGGGCTCCCTGCGCGTCAACGGCAACATCCAAGCCGATCTGCACTCCCGCCAGTTGGAAGTGGGTCGTGAGGCCATCGTCACAGGTTCGATCACGGCGGATGCGGTGGAAGTTCATGGCCGCGTGAACGGGGCGATCCTCAGCAACAAGGTGGTCCTGCATTCCACGGCCGAGGTCGAGGGGGACGTCGCTGCCCAATTCCTGTCGATTGAGCAGGGAGCGAGCTTCGATGGCCGCTCGCGGCGCGTGCGCGATCCCAGCGAGATAGCACCCCAGACCGAGCCCGTCACGGCTCCGACCGCGCAGGCTCGTCCTGTGCAAAGCTACCAGCCGCAGACGTCTGGCTATTCCGAACACTTGAATGGGTCGTCGGCATCCAAAACACCCATTTATTCCTGATTGTCCCAAGGGGATTGGGAGGCACGGCCGTCCGGCGTTGCGCCTGATAGAGGTGCACTTCGCCGGGCGCAGCCGGCCCGGGCACTTCTGAAGCCATTTCCTGAACCGCCCTGCAAAAACGCCGCGCGCCGAGACATCGGCGTGCGCGTTTTCGGTTTACGTGCGCGACTGGAAACTCTGCGCGGCGCTTTCCGATATGCGTTGCACGCGCTCGATTTCGCGGCCGATCTGACGTAACTGTCCCGCGACCTTCATGACGGGCAAATGCCCGGCTTGCACTGCCGACTCGGTCTCTTCGAGACGCCGGCGAATGACGGCCAGTTCACTCTGCATGACTTCGCGCAACACCGCGGTGCTCGAATGCATGGAAACAGCGGCTTCTGTCCGTGCGAGCATGGCCTTCAATTGCAGCAGCGCGCTGTCCAGGGCCGGATCTTGAGGATCGCTCGCAGGCGGAGGAGGTGGCTCCAACCGGCTGCGCAATTCAGCGACGGCGCCAGAAGACAGATCCTGTATCTTGCGCGCATGCCGAGAGGCGCCGGACAGCATGCCTGACACATAGGGCTCGGCCAGACGCATGTGACCGGTACGCGTCAGATAAAATCCGGCGAGCGCAAAGCAGCCCAACACAGCAAACCAAGGATTGACGGAAATCGACCACGCAGCGGACGAGGCCGCCGACTTATCAGGCGTGGCCCCGAGCGATCCGATCGAAATGTACTCAGGGGCCTGCGGCTCGCCGGTATAGACCGTCAAGGACGTCGACCATCCGCCATTCAAGCCCTGACCCGGATTGGTGAGACCGGCCACCGGCATTTCGGAGTTTTCCTCGCGCGCAATGCCAAGGATTGGCTCGTCAGGCTCGTCGGCCTCCGGCAGCATCCGCATCGCATCGGGCCGCTCTGCCATGAGATCGGCCGCCGCCCATTCCGAGGCAGCCTTGTCCCCGATGATCCTGGCACCTGCTTCGCGAACCGGTGCAAACCCCTGAGGCAGAACCATCTGGTCCATCGGTCGCGTGACACGCCACGGCAAGCACTCGCCCGGCATCCCAACGCCCATGGCCGGCTTCAGATCCGAACAGCTCGGCGCGTTCCCCGATGAGGACTCGGGCTCTCGTTCCAAAACGAGGTGACCCTTGGCGATGGACGCGGCTCCAGCGGTCGTCCGGCCGATCGCGGCGACAACCTGCATCCAGGGCACGCGCTGCGAACCACACATCAGGTCGAACCGGTGAACGGTAATGGACGTACAGTTGTTGGAAAACGGAGGGTCACACTTCGTAACGAGGCGCCGCTCGACCCCGCCGGCCACATCGAAGGTGCGCTCGGGGCCCGGCCTGATGCCAATGGCGCCGTTTTCCACCGAGCAGGAATACGGCATGGCGAGGCGCTGACCCGTGCCGGTCTGGACACTGTCCAAAGACCATGCGGACGGGACGTTGGCACCCGCCGCAAGCAGCACGAAAAGGCAAAAGCCACGCCGCACCTAACGTCCCCCCTCCGAAGCGCCCGAAGTTTAACTCTAACCTTCTGTAAGACGTGGGACAACGGCATGACTAAGGCACGATACGAACATTGGTTTGTATATCAGGGATATGCTCAAAGCGTGCCTTCCTCCGGCTTTTCCCGGAAGCCCTGAGAGGGCGTTGGCGGCGGCCTCAGCGGGGTCCCAAGCCGGCCTTTGCCCAAGCTCTGCCACGATATTTGCTCAAACCGTCAAAATACTGATCTTGTGGACGGTTAGTCTCGACAAGGAAAAATCCGGACGCCAAAATAATCCGGACGGGGAGCAAAAGACGCGACGGGCCGCTGGCCGACCGCGACCATGAGAGGGGAAGAATCCGATGGCGGTGTCTCAATCAGATGGGACGGCCAAGAGCAGACCGAACGGCAGCGGACGCCCCGGTCACGCTCAAAATGGCGGCCCCAACGGTATCGATATCGAACTCGACGTCCTCAAGCCGGATGAGAGCCGTCCTCTGGAACGGTTCATTCCCCTGACGACACTCTCAATCGTCGACCGGCTCACCATTCCTCAGGCCTGGCCGGAAGGAGAGGCGAAGGAGGCGCGCCGTTTCTTCCGCTATTTGGATTTCTGGCGCCGGCAGCAGCACAACAAGCGGCTCATGTCGCTCTTGCGGGTTTATGAACCGTTCGACCCCGACAGCGACCTTCTCATGACGCGCGAATACAGCGCGAAGGAGAAGCACAGGATGCAAAAGCGGTCAGTCTCGGAGATCGCGCGCATTCTGAGGCAGGCCAATTACCAGCAGATCGACCCCAGCGACGTCGAGGTGATCCTGACCGCGGAGAGCCACTACGGGCTCGATCTGCAAGTCGATCTCAGCGTGTTCGAGGAGTGCCTTCTCTTCTATCGCGGGGCTTCGACAAAGCGCGAAGAGCGCACCAACTATCGCAAGTTCATGCGCAAAGAGGAGTTCGATGTCCCGATCTTCCGGCGTCTCTTTCTGCTGTTCAAGCTGAAGCCATTCGAGACCCGTGTGCGGGAGGTGATGGCGGAGAACGGTATCGACCACAGAGAGGCAACGAAAATCGTCAAGAAGATGCGTGGCAGCCTTCCTCCCGAGGTCACCGAAGGCAACATCTACATCAAGCTGTTCAAGAACATCCCGCGCACCGACCTCGAAATGGTGTTCCCCAACACGCGCGTACGCTTCCGCCTGCTCGACAAGATCAAACTCGGCGTGACGGGCGGCGGGGCCTTCGGCATGGGTCTTTTCGGTACCGCCGGCAAAATTGCAGCCGGCGGCCTCTCGGCGGCCAACCCCGTGGCACTGGCGGGTGCGGTCGCGGGCCTGGGCAGCATTGCGTTCCGTCAGGGCATGAACTTCATCAATCAGAAGCAGCGCTACATGGTGGTGATGGCGCAGAATCTCTACTTCCACGCCATGGCCGACAACCGCGGCGTTCTCATCAAGCTGGCCGAGCGTGCCGCCGAGGAGGATGTGAAAGAAGAGATCCTACTCTACAGCGTGCTGGCCAAGGAGCGCGCCAAGCGCTCCGACCTGCCGCAGATCGATCGCGCCATCGAGAGCTATCTCTATTCGACATTCGGGATTCGGGTCGATTTCGACCTGCCCGACGCGCTGGAACGCCTGCTCGAAGAAGGTATCGTGCGCGAGGACGAGGACGGGACGCTGATTACCGTGCCCCCCGCCGAGGCCGCAGAGCTTCTCGACGCGAAGTGGGACCGCTTCCTGGACGACCTGCCCGACGGAAGCCGGCAGGAAGGCACCGAATTGGACGTCGAGGACTTCCCACACCTCTGAAACTGAGCTACCCCTCGCCCCGCATCAGGGCCTCACCCTGTTCCAGGAAAACGGGGTAGAGCCCTCCCCGAACACAAGGGAACGGCGCCGCGCTCCATATGCCAACCCCATGTGCCATGAGCGCGACATGATCACCCGCAAGCTCACCGTTTTCGTTTCGGATACGACCAGCGCTGCGACGCTGGCCGGCGCCCTGGAGGACCTCATAGAGCCACCGCCGGATGCCTTGTCGCGCTTCGAGGTGCCCGATCGCGGAGGGTGGTGTATCGAGGCCTACTTCACAGAGCCGCCCGATCCAGTCGAGCTACGCGCCTCTCTTGCGGACATCACCGGTCTCGACGTCCCCGTGTTTGATTCCGACGAGGTCCCCCAGCTCAACTGGGTGGCGATCTCTCAGGCGGCGCTCCCACCGGTGCATGCCGGCCGCTTCGTCGTCCACGGCTCCCACGACCGCGCACGCATCCCGCGCGGTCCCAATGCTATTCTGATCGACGCCGGTGAAGCCTTCGGCACCGCACATCATGCAACGACCTTCGGCTGTCTGGCAGCCATCGACCGGCTGACGCGCCGGCGCCCTTTCCGCCGGGTACTCGATCTGGGCTGCGGGTCGGGCGTGCTCGCCATCGCGGCCGCGCGCGCCCTCCCGCGCGCCAAGCTCATGGCGACGGATCTGGACCCGGTTTCCATTGACGTCGCGCAATCGAACATTGTTGCAAATACGGCCCCGAAGCGGATCGAAACGCTCGTCGCCACCGGCCTGTCCCACCCACGATTGCGGCGTACCAAACCGTTCGATCTTGTCATCGCCAACATCCTGGCCGATCCGCTGATCCGCCTCGCCCGGGATATCCGCGGCATCATCCGGCCCGGCGGATCACTTGTCCTGTCCGGCATCCTGATCCCGCAGGCCCCGGCCGTCGTTGCCGCCTATGTGGCTCAGGGCTTCGCTCTGCAACGCCACGACCGCGTCACGGGCTGGTCGACCCTGATCCTGATGCGCCGCTGAAGCGCCATCCGCCCCTGCCCGCCATTGCACGCCTCCGCGGCTGCCCGTAAACAAGCACCCATGTTCCAGACCTTCTCCACGTCCGCCGATCCATCGGTCGCCGCCCCGCGTGTAGCGCGGCTGCGCGACCTCATCGCTCAACAGAAGCTCGATGCCTTCCTCGTGCCGCGGGCCGACGAGCACCAGGGCGAATACGTGCCGCCATCGGCCGAGCGACTGAAATGGCTGACGGGATTTTCTGGCAGCGCAGGCTTAGCCGCTATCACCCGCAAGCACGCCGCCCTTTTTGTGGACGGTCGCTATACGATCCAGGCCGCACAGGAATGCGATGCCTCCATCTTCGCATTTCCGGGAATTGCGCGCGCCAAGCTCGGCGAATGGCTGATCGCCAATCTTCCCAAGGGCGCCGTCATTGGCTTCGATCCCTGGCTGCACACCGCGGGCGAGATCCGGCGCCTGGAAGCACAAGTCGTGTCGAACGGTCTTAAGCTGAAGCCGGTGAGCCGCAATCTCGTCGACCGGGTCTGGGGCAAGGACCGGCCCGCACCACCGCAGAAGCCCGTCGTGCTGCACCCTGTGAAGAAGTCCGGCCGCCCAGCCGAGAAGAAGATCGCCGACATCCAGAAGCGCCTTGCGGCCGACCGTCACGACTGCGCCGTGCTGACGCTGCCCGACAGCATCGCATGGCTCCTCAACATTCGCGGCTCTGACATTGCGCACAATCCGGTCGCCCTCGCCTTTGCCATCGTTCCGGCAAGCGGCAAACCTGAACTCTTCATCGATGGGGCCAAGCTCTCGAAAGACGTGCGACGCGAGCTTGAAACCAACGTTCGTATCGCGCCACCCGACGCCCTGATGGCCCGCATCCGCGCGCTCAAGAAGAGCGGCCGGCGGGTGCGGGTCGACCCGGAAACGGCCGCGTTCGCGCTGGCCAAAGGTCTCGGGCCGAAATCCTTGGCTGCGGCGCCCGATCCATGCATCACGTTGAAGGCGGTGAAGAACGCCACGGAGATCGCGGGTGCGCGCCGCGCCCATGTGCGGGACGGCGCCGCTGTCATCCGGTTCCTTGCCTGGCTCGACGAGACCGCCCCGGCTGGCCGCGTCGACGAGATCATGGCCGTCCAGAAGCTGGAAGCGATGCGCGCGGCCACCCGGCAGCTCAAGGAAATCTCTTTCGATACGATTTCCGGCTCAGGCCCGAACGGAGCGATCGTCCATTACAGGGTCTCGGAGACGTCCAACCGCACGCTCGCCAAGGGCGAATTGTTCCTCCTTGATTCCGGTGCCCAGTACGAGGATGGCACCACCGACATCACGCGGACCATTGCCAATCGGCTCCCCTACGCCGGAGATGCGCGAGCGGGCCACGCTGGTCCTGAAAGGGCATATCGCGATCGCGACCGCACGGTTTCCAAATGGCACGCGCGGCATCGACCTCGACCCGTTCGCCCGCCGTGCACTCTGGCAGCATGGCCTCGACTACGACCATGGCACCGGCCACGGCGTCGGCAGCTACCTGTCGGTCCACGAAGGACCGCAGTCGATTTCACGGGCCGGCATGGTGCCGCTGGAACCGGGCATGATCTGCTCCAACGAGCCCGGCTACTACAAGACCGGCGCCTACGGCATCCGCATCGAGAACCTCGTGCTTGTCACCGCGCCCGAGACACCGGAGGGCGGCGAGCGGCCCATGATGGGCTTCGAAACACTGACGCTGGTGCCGTTCGACCGGCGGCTCATCGCCAAGGACCTGCTCACCCGGGAAGAGCGGGACTGGCTCAACGCCTACCATGCCCGGGTCCGGGAGGCGATCGGACCTGAACTCGACGGTGCCGTCTTGAAGTGGCTCCACGCCGCTACCCAGCCGATTTGAGCCCGCACGGGCGCACGGACCATCCGCACCCTATATTTTTCTGGCCTGTTCCCCCGGGAACAGCGAGCCCCATTCCCTGCTGCCATCCTCTCATGTGACCGGTGGACGAGGTCCGGCCGGCCGCTCATGCCACCCCGGTGATGAGAGGCTGCACCGTTCCTTCGTCCATCGGCGCGGCCGCACAAGGCTGCGGGTGAATGTCCTGAGGAAGGGAAGGAGGTCGCTCATGCGACGACTATCGACCATGCTCTGCGTTGCTGCCCTCACGGCGACGGGAGCCCAAGCCGCTGCCCCCAACGAGATCGGCACCACGCTCTCGGTGATCGATGTCGTGACCGCCGAACTGTCGACGGAGCGGCGAAATCTCGCGACCGGCGATGCCGTGCGCCAGAACGAGGTGATCCAGGCTGCGCTCCAGGCGCGCAGCGAATTCCGCCTCGCCGACGATACGAAGCTGGCACTCGGTCCGGGCGCGCGCATGGTCCTCGACCGGTTCGTCTACGACCCGGACAAAAAAGCCGGCAACATCGCGCTTGATCTCGCCAAGGGCGCTTTTCGCTTCATGACGGGCGTCGCCTCCAAGCCGTCGTATGTCGTGCGCGTGCCGAACGCGTCGATCACCGTACGCGGCACCATTTTCGACGTCTTCGTGCAGGACAATGGAACGGCTTGGCTTCTTCTCCACGAGGGCGGCGTCAAGGTATGCAACGACCGGGGTGACTGCCGAATCCTGGACGAACCGGGCAAGCTCATCCTCGTCAACGACAAAGGCGATGTCGGCAAGCCGTTCCGCTGGGCGAGCATGCAGGGCGCGCAGGGTTTCAGCTTTGACGAGGCGTTCCCCTTCGTAGGCGCCACGCCGTCGATCGATCCCAAGCCTGTCTTCACCCGTCAGGCGCTGATCGAGGACACGCCCGCTCCCAAGAAGCCGAAGGGCCCGAAGCGCGAGCGAAAAGCCGAGGCGAGTGAACCGACGTCTTCCGGCGGCAAGCTTGAACCGGCCGTCACCACGAACCCCAAGCCGAAAAAGCCGGTGAAGATCGTGGTCCGCAAGCCCAAGCCCAAGAAGCCTGTGGCCGGGACGGACGGCAAGGGTCCCACGCGCATCGGCACCAAGCCCCTACACGACAAGAAGCCGAAGACCGACAAGGCCGACGTCTCGGACAAGAAGCGCAAGTGGAAGCGCATCGCGGAAGAGGCGGCTTCACACTGGATCAACCGAAACCGTGGCAGCAAGACGGTCAACGACGGGCCCGTGCTGCGGGGAACCGGACCGGTGAAGTTCGACCGGTCGACCATCAAGAAGTACACCGGTTCGGGTCCAGCCATCGTGAAGTAGGACCCTAATCCGAGAGGCCGAACCAACAAGACGGCGGAGAGCTCAGCGCACTCCGCCGTCAGCTTATCAGCGCAATCCACTCGTCCTCGGTGAGGACAGTAACCCCCAGTTCGCGGGCCTTGGTGAGTTTCGATCCAGCCTCCGCACCCGCAACGACGTAATCGGTTTTCTTCGAGACCGAGCCCGCCACCTTGGCGCCTAGTCGCTCGGCCTGCGCCTTGGCCTCGTTGCGGGACAGACGCTCCAGCGTGCCCGTGAAGACCACGGTCTTTCCGGTAACGGCGGAGGAGCGGGCCGCGGGGCGCTCGTAGGGCAGAACTTCGACACTGCGCAACAGAGCATCGACGGCTTCCGTGTTGTGCGGCTCGGAGAAGAAATCAATCAACGCATCGACGACCGTTTCCCCGATGCCTTCGATATTGTCGATTTCGGCATAAGCTTCGCTGCCCTTTCCGCCGTCCACGGCTGCGCCGACGGCGATGCGAAAAGCCTCCCACGTCGTGTAGGCCTTGGCCAGGTCTTTCGCTGTCGTCTCGCCGATGTGGCGAATGCCCAGTGCGAACAGGAAGCGCTCCAGCCCGATCGAACGCCGCGCATCGATGGCCGCAAACAATTTCTCGACCGATTTTTCGCCGAACCCCTTGCGTTCCTTGAGCGGGACCGCGCTCTGTTCATCGCGCTTGGCCAGCGTGAAGATATCGGCCGGCGTGCGGATCAACCCCTCGTCGAAGAACAATTCGATCCGTTCCCCGCCGAGACCTTCGATGTCGAAAGCGAGCCGCGAGACGAAATGTTTCAGTCGTTCCTTGGCCTGCGCCGGACAGACGAGCCCGCCCGTGCAGCGGCGCACGACACCCGTCTCGCCCTCCTCCTCGTCGGCCTCCCGCACCGCATGGCTGCCGCAGACCGGACAGGTGTGGGGCATGTGGAACGGCTTGGTGTGCGCGGGGCGCTTCTCCATGACCACGGAGACCACCTGCGGAATCACGTCTCCCGCCCGCTGCACGACAACGGTGTCGCCGACGCGAATGTCCTTGCGGGCGATCTCGTCCTCGTTGTGCAGCGTGGCGTTCGAGACGACCACGCCGCCGACCGTAACAGGCTCGAGTTTGGCAACCGGCGTCAGCGCGCCGGTGCGGCCCACTTGGATCTCGATGGTCCGCAGGACCGTCATGGCTTGCTCGGCAGGAAACTTGTGCGAAGTGGCCCAGCGCGGGGAGCGCGAGACGAACCCCAGGCGTTCCTGCAGGTCGAGCCGGTCGACCTTGTAGACCACGCCGTCGATGTCATAGCCGAGCTGGGCGCGCTTCACGCCCATCTCGCGGTAAAAGGCGATGAGTTCCTCCGGTGAGGAACAGCGCCACGTAAGCGGATTGACGGGCAGGCCCCAGCGATGGAAGGCCTCGATCATGCCGTGCTGAGTATCGGCCGGCATCTCCGACATCTCGCCCCAGGCATAGGCATAGAACTGGAGCGGACGCGTGGCCGTCACCGAGGGATCGAGCTGGCGCAGAGAGCCTGCCGCGGCATTGCGCGGATTGGCGAACACCTTCCCGCCGTTGGCCGCCTGCGTCTCGTTGAGCTTCTTGAAGGCCGCGTGGCTCATGTAGATCTCGCCGCGCACCTCTGCGACCGCCGGAACGTGCTTGGCTTTCAACCGATGCGGGATCTCGGAAATCGTACGAACGTTGTCCGTCACGCGCTCGCCTTCCGTGCCGTCGCCGCGCGTTGCGGCCTCGACGAGCACACCCTTCTCATAGCGGATGGCGATCGACAGACCGTCGATTTTCGGTTCCGCGGTGAAGGCGACGTCTTCACCTCCCTTGAGACCCAGGAACCGGTGAACACGCGCGACGAAGTCCCTCACGTCCTCGTCGCTGAAGGCATTACCGAGCGAGAGCATCGGCACGCGATGGCGCACCTTGCCGAAACCGTCGCTGACAGGGGCGCCCACCTTATGGGAAGGACTGTCGGCCCGGACGAGCGCGGGAAAGCGCGCCTCGATCTCCTCGTTCCGCCGTCGCAACGCGTCGTACTCCGCATCTGAAATCTCAGGTGCGTCGGATTGATAGTAGAGCCGGTCATGGTGGGTGATTTCGGCGGCAAGCCGTGCGAGTTCGGCCTCCGCCTCTTCAGGCGTGAGTGTGTCGACGGCTTTGCGGTCGTGGGTGGATTTTCTGGTCATGCGCGGCGCAGCCCGCGTGAGCGAGGAAGGGCTCCAAACAGCGCGGAGGCCATGTCAGCCGGGACCACCGAGCGAAAACTTCGGCAGACTCTTCCAAGCCTTGGAGATCCAGGAATCATTGTCTTCGCGCGGCGCAAGGCCATCGCTGGCCAGCAAGGTATAGGCGTCCTTGTACCACTTGGACTGCGGGAAGTTATGGCCCAGAACCGCTGCGGCTGTCTGCGCCTCTTCCTTGACGCCAAGCGCCATATAGCACTCGGTGAGACGCATCAGAGCCTCCTCTACATGCGCCGTGGTCTGGTAGTCCGACACCACCGTCTTGAAGCGGTTGATCGCGCCGATGTAGTTTTTGCGTTTCAGATAATAGCGCCCGATTTCCATCTCCTGCGCGGCCAGCGTATCCTCGGCAATGCGGATGCGGTTGTCCGCCTTCTGCGCATACGAGCTGTCCGGGTATCGGGTCTTGAGGATCTTCAGCTGCTCAAGCGCCTTGCGCGTCGCCTGCTGATCGCGATTCGAAGTTTTGATATCGTCGAAGTAGGCCGACGCGATGATATGGTGGGCGAACGGCGCGTCCTTGGTGCCCGGATGCATGACCGTGTAGCGCTCGGCCGACGCAATGGCCTCGGGAGCCTTGCCGGCCTTGTAATAGGCATAAGCCGCAAGCACCATCGCGCGGCGGGCCTCGGGCGAATACGGGTGCGACCGATCGAGGTCCTCGAACTTACGCGCCGCAGCCTCGAATTTGCCGCGCGACATCAGGCTGTCGGCCTCGGCATACATTTTTTCCGGCGGGTCAGAGCTCAGAGCGCTCGTGCTGTCGACCGACGAGGCGCAACCGGCGAGGAGCGCGGTGACAAGCGCCATCGCAACGCCGATAAAACCCCTGATCGGAAGGCGAATACGCATGCGTCGAGTCCGTGCCCACTCTTCATTTCCGAACGTTCGGAGAATCCGACGTTCCCGCGGCGATTGCGGCGCCCTGCAACCCGGTGTGAGCCATTGCCCAATGCCCGGTCAAGCCGAGGGATACCATACAAATCCCCCACACAGAACCAAAGAAGGCGGCCATCCCCGACCGTGATGCAGCTTACGGGCGAATATGGTTGTTGTAGGGCCGATAAAGCTCAACGCCGGCGCGTGCCAGCACGCCGCGAGACAGACAGGAAGACGATGGAGAAAGCCGATTACTCGCCGACTGCGAGAGCTGCATGCGGCATATCGAACATCCGCGGCGTAACTTCGCGAACCCGCGGTGCCTGCACCACGGCCCAAGCCGTCGTGTCAGCCAGCAGAGCCTGAAGGACCAGCGAATTGAGACGATGGCCACCACGGACAGAGCGATATGCACCCAGAAGCGGAAGGCCCGAGAGGCTGAGATCGCCCACGGCATCTAGCATCTTGTGACGCACGAACTCGAGCGGATCGCGCAGACCCTCACGGTTCATGATCCGGCCATCGCCGATGGCGACGGTATTGGTGAGATTGGCACCCAGCGCCAGACCCGCCTTCCAAAGCCGCTCCACATCCGACATGAAGCCGAAGGTGCGGGCCCGGGACAGTTCGTTGCGGAAAATGCCGGGGCTCATCTCGAAGGCCAATCGCTGACGGCCGATGAGCGGCGTCTCGAAGTCGATCTCCAGATCGAGATGGAAACCGGAGTGCGGAGCGATCTCGCCCCAGCAGCCGCCTTCCTCAACGCGGATCGGCTTCAGAACCTTCAGGAAGCGGCGCGGAGCATTAAGTTCACGCAGCCCAGCCTCGTCGATGGCCTCCACGAACGGCGCAGAGCTGCCGTCCATGATGGGAACTTCCTTGCTGTCGATTTCGATGATGCAGTTGTCGATGGAGAGCCCGCGAAGGGCGGCGAGGAGATGCTCAACGGTCGATACCGTAACGCCGGAGCTGTCGCCAATAACTGTACAGAGAGTGAGGTTCTTGACGTTGGAAACGTGCGCGGGGATCTCGGCTAAGATGCGGCCCCGTTTGGTGACGACGAACAGAAGCCCTGTATCGACGTCCGCCGGATGAAGAGTAAGTGAAACAGGAGCCCCGCTATGAACGCCGGTACCTTTGAGCTCGATCTCGCGGGCAATCGTCGTTTGTCGAGCGCCGATAAATCAATTCGACATGCTGCGCCGTCCCTCGCATATCCCAGGCAGCCAATCGGCTACGTCACCGACGTCTGCCCCCCCGGATTTCGAACCACCGATCCTCTTTCCCAGTCTCTATCGCGCTCTGATCGGCGCTTAACGAGACCCCTAAGATCGAGTGGGACCAAATCACTTTCCATGAAGACGATAACCGTCGCTCCGGGATGCTACAAATCACGCTTTCTTACATTGTGTTACCACGTAGAAAACGTTCTCCAATAAGGAGAAATCGGCGCTTCGAAGGCTTGTCAAGCTAGCGCCGTGACTTGCTGAAAAACACAGGCAAGTCGGGCTTTTCTGGGCGTTTTGCAGGATCGCCCTCTGCCCCTGGACGCTGGGCGCGTCCATCCTGCTCTCCGGCAGGGGCACGACCCGCGTGAGGCCCCTTGGAAGCTGCATGAAGATGCGAATCAGTCCGTTCGCCGCGCGAATCACTTTCGCGTCGGCCGAGCCCCGCGATTCGATCAAAAAAGCCTCTGCGGCGGGGTTCGGCTGGCGGCTGCGGCGCGGAGCCATGTGGCCGCGCCGGAGGGGTGCCCGGCTGGGTCTTGGCGTAGTACTCGCGCTGCCCGATGGGCGGAAAATCCTCCACATCCGGCATTCGCCGCGGCGCCCGGCGGACTTCCGCAGGCGCTGCGGGCCGGAATTCTTCCTGGGTTGGGGCCGGAGCCATCTGTGGCGTGCCAAAAGCAGCCGCGGAGGGGGGATATTTCGGCTGAGCAAACGCGCCAGGCTGCATTTCGGTGATCTCGACACCGTCGGGGCCATGCCAGCTTTGTGAGCCGGGAACCGGCGGCGGCTGCGGATGGGGACCGACTTGGCCTTCGGATGCCTGGGTCGAGCCCGATTCCCGCAGAGCTTCAGCCAGAATATCATGCTCCCGCGATGCCGGCGCCGCAGCAGGCGCGGGTGCGCCGGGCGCGGTTGTCGGCAAGAAGGGGCGCGACCCGGCCAAGGCCGGGGGCTGCGGAGCTGCTATCGAGAATGCCGCTTCCGTCGCACGCGCCATTCCCGAGGCCACGATGGACACGCGAACCCGATCGTCCAACGTAGGATCGTATGTTGCACCAACGATGATATTGGCTTCCGGATCGACTTCCTGGCGCACGCGCGTGGCGGCCTCGTCGACTTCGTAGAGCGTGAGGTTGGACCCGCCCGAGATGGACAGGAGCAGGCCTTTCGCACCCGAGAGCGTGACATCGTCGAGCAGCGGATTGGAGATCGCCTCTTCGGCAGCGCGGATGGCGCGCTGGTCGCCCTCGGCCTCGCCGGTGCCCATCATCGCGCTGCCCATGCCCATCATCACGGTGCGCACATCGGCAAAATCAAGATTGATAAGACCTTCCTTCACGATGAGGTCGACGATGCAGGCGACGCCCGAATAGAGTACCTGATCGGCAAGAACGAAGGCTTCCGCAAATGTGGTGCGATCGCTGGCGATGCGGAACAGGTTCTGGTTGGGTATGACAATCAGCGTGTCGACGTGCTTCTTCAGCTCCGCGATGCCGGCCTCCGCGATGCGCATGCGACGCGAGCCTTCGAACTGGAACGGCTTCGTCACCACCGCAACGGTGAGAATGCCCATTTCCTTCGCCGAGCGTGCAATGACTGCCGCCGCGCCCGTACCCGTGCCGCCGCCCATGCCGGCCGCAACAAACACCATGTGCGACCCTGCAACGACCGTGCGGATGTCCTCGATCGCCTCTTCGGCGGCCGCTTCGCCGATCTCCGGTCGCGAGCCCGCGCCCAGCCCTTCCGTCAGCTTGGCGCCCAATTGAAGCTTATATCCGGCCTGCGACGCGGCGAGGGCCTGAGCGTCGGTGTTGGCCACCACGAATTCAACGCCATCCAGATTGGCGTCGATCATGTTGTTGATCGCGTTGCAGCCCGCTCCTCCCACACCCACCACGGTGATGCGGGGACGAAGTTCGGTCACGTTCGGCGACTTGTTGTCGGTCATCTTGCCCTCGGTCTCGCCAGAAGGAACGTCAAGCAGCCGGTCTTTGTTCCCGTCCGCCGTCGGTTTCCCCTCAAAAGCCGTCCATGAGCCACTGCCCGACCTGACCGAAATAACCACCCTTTATTTTCTGGGTCGTCGGCAAGATCTGAGCGGCGCTCTCGGCACCTGCGTTCAACACGCCAACCGCGCCGGCGAACGCCGCCGACGATAATACTGGAGGCAGACCCGACACTGGGTTGGGTCTCCCCTCGCGCACGGACCGCTTGAAGATGCCTTCGGCGAAGGACTGAAGTCCGGGAATCTCGCTCGCGCCGCCACAGATCACGATCCGGGCGATGGAGCCGTTGAGAAGCCCGGCGTTCGCCAGTCGCTCGCGAACGAGCTGCAGCAAGCCGACCATGCGCGTCTGGATGATCCGGGCCAGATCAGCCTTCGTCGTTCTCTGCTCGGCCCCCTCACCCTCACCGCTGACGGCATGGATGAAAAGGTCGTGCTGATCCGACTGCGCAGTGACGACTGTGCCATAAAGCGTTTTGATTCGCTCGGCTTCTTCAAGTGGCGTGCGCAACGCATGCACAATATCGAGCGTCACATGCCCGCCGCCGATTGCCACAGTGTCGGTGAAGAGTGCGTGCCCGTCCTGAAAAGCGGCCATTCCCGTCACGCCGGCCCCGATGTCCAGTACGATGACACCGGCGCGACGCTCATCCTCGCTTGTTACGGCGAGCCCGCTGGCCAGAGGGCCCGGCACGAGCCGCCCCGGTGCGAGATAGCATCGCCCGAGAGTGTGGCTCAGGTTGCTGATAGCAGGCTGGTCTGCGGTTACAGCCAGAACATGGGCCGCCAGCCGCGAGGCCTCGAGTTCAAGTGGCTCGCGGGTCGCCTCAGCCCCATCGATCAGGTAACCCAATTCGGCCAGATGCAGCAGCCGGCGTCCGCCGCGCTCGGCATAGGCCCGTCCGGCCTCAGCTATGCGATCCAGGCTGTCGCGCCCGACAGTGCCGGACCCCACCGGTGTGCTGACCTGGAATATATGGGACTCCAGCCGCCCGCCGTTGATGGCCACGTCAATCTCGGATAGCCGCACGCCTGCCATCCGCTCGGCCTCTGCAATGGCGGAGCGGATCGAGTTCTCGGCGGCGGCCAGATCCACGATCAGCCCCGACTTGATGCCTCGGGAAGGGACGAGACCAACGCCGGCAATGCGCACGGGACGGCCATGCGGGTCGACGAGAGCAATAAGACAGACGGTTTTGAAGCTGCCGGCATCGAGGACAGCACGCAGGCGGTTGGAAGGTCGAGGGCGACGATCAGCAGGGCTCATGGGGCGCCTCACCTGCCGCTGCCGGCAGAAGCGCCGGCCGACCGCACGGCGATGCGGCTCGGCGAACGCAAGTCGACGATCGGAGCCGGCACGGTCATCAAAGTTTGAAGTTGGGGTTCGGCCGCAAGCCTCGCCAGCGCGGAAACCTCGCTGTCCGCCGGCAAATGAATACGTCCGCCACCGGCAAGCTCCAGAGTCCAGCGCCGCTTGCCCACGCGAGTTGCACGCTCCACGCGAGCCTTGATGTCGGGATGGCGATCCAGCGCCGTCCACAGGGAGGCCGCAGCGGCATTGGCTCCTTCTCCGGCGACACGGGGAAGGTCAAGCGGCGAATTCAGGCCCACCGTCCCCAGGACACGACCCGTCCCATCGATGAGGTCGGCGCCCTGGCCGCGCTCCCAGATCGCAGACGGGCGGCGTTCGGAAACACGAATGGCGAGCTGCCCGGGCCAGACCCTCGTGATCTCGACCGATTGCACCCAGGGAAGTTGCTCGAAGCGCTTGCGGATTGCATCCGGATCGAAACTCGCCAGCGAGCGGGCGGATTTAAGATCGAGTGCGTCGAAGAGTTCGTTTTCTTTCGTGAAGTGTTGGCCGGTCAGCGAGACCTGCTCGATGCCAAAACCAAGAAGCGTCGCGATGCGATCGCGATCGAAGGCGCCCACCGTGGCATTGCCATGCAGGAAAACCGCGAGCAGCCCTGTCGTCAAAAGCAGTGCGGCGCCTAGACCAATGCGGCGGGTCCATACATGGCCGCGCGTTGTCGTTGGGCGGTGTTCGTTGCGGGTTCCGCAAGCCCGGGTCGGGTCGTAGGCGACACCGAAGTCGAAGGAAGGGGAAGGAGCCGTAGAGGGGCGGGGCTGGAGCGCCCCGGGCGCCCGCCATGTTGTATCCAGATACCGGCCTACCTCTGGCAACTCGAGTCCTCTGTGATCCATCTGACCAGTTCGCCGAAACTCCACCCGGCGTATTGCGCCAACTCCGGCACCAGCGACGTGCCCGTCATGCCTGGCTGGGTGTTGACCTCCAGGCAGATGAGTTGGCCTGAGCCACCCGGAGTGTCGTCGTAACGAAAGTCGGCGCGCGACACGCCCCGGCACCCCAGGGCCTGATGCGCCAATCCCGTGTATTTCCGGACCAACTGGTAAACATCCGGTAAAACTTTGGCCGGAAGCTCGTGGATAGACCCGCCCGGCGCGTACTTGGCTTCGAAATCGTAGAAGACGAGGCCCTCCTTCGGCTTGATCTCGATGACTTCGGTCACGAAATCGCCGATCACGGCGCAGGTGAGTTCACGCCCCGCCACATAGCGCTCGACCATGATCACGTCGTCGGGCGCTCCGTCCGCGAGAATCGCGCGGCCGGGATCGTTCATGCCCGGGCGGATAATGAGCACCCCGACGCTCGATCCTTCGTCAACGGGCTTCACCACGTAGGGCGGCGGCAAGACGTGGGCCTTGGCCGCCTCCGCGCGCGTCACGACGCGGGCTTCCGCCACCGGAACGCCCGCGGGCTTCATAACGGCCTTGGCGCGCTCCTTGTGCATTGCCAGTGCCGAAGCGAGCACGCCGGAGTGCGTGTAGGGGATCTGCATGCATTCCAGGATGCCTTGGATGCAGCCGTCCTCGCCGAAGCGGCCGTGCAGCGCGTTAAAGGCAACGTCGGGTTTCAACTCGGCCAGCCGGGCGGCGATTTCGCGGTCCACGTCGACGCGCGTTACGCGATAACCCTCGCCTTCGAGGGCGTCGGCGACCGCGGCGCCCGACTTCAGACTGATCGGCCGCTCGGCTGACCATCCACCCATCAAGACGGCGACATGGTCCCGCGTGCGGCGGGGAGCAGCGGGGAGCTTCATTGGGATTTCTCCGCGACGGCGAGCGCCTCACCCGTGGGCCGGCCTTCTCTCGGCTCGCCAAGACGGATGATCTCCCACTCCAGCGCCACGCCGGACGTCGCCTTCACCCGCGCACGCACCGTCTCACCCAGCGTTTCGACGTCCTCGCCGGAGGCCTGGCTGTCGTTGATGAGAAAGTTACAGTGCATGTCGGAGACCTTGGCACCGCCGACGCGAAAACCGCGGCAGCCAGCTGCGTCGACAAGCTTCCAGGCGCTATGCCCGGGTGGATTCTTGAACGTCGAACCGCCCGTACGTTCGCGCACCGGCTGGTTTTTCTCGCGATACTCCGCAACCTCGTCCATCTCCTTCTGGATCTCGTCCGGGTTGCCGGGCTTTCCCTCGAACGTCGCTTGCGTGAAGATCCAGTCGGCGGGAATTCCGCAATGCCGGTAAGTGAACTTCATATCGGCGAGCGAAAGCACATGGATGTTGCCCTGCCGGTCGACGGCGCGCGCACTCACGAGCACGTCCTTGGTTTCCTTTCCATGTGCGCCGGCATTCATACGCAGGGCACCGCCGATGGAACCGGGGATTCCGCGATAGAACGACAGCCCCGCGATGCCTGCCTCGGCAGCCGCGCGCGCAACCTTCACGTCCGGCACAGCGGTGCCGGCGGAAAGGCGCATGCCTTCAGTCGTGATTTCGTTGAACCCGCGCCCAAGCCGGATGACCACACCCGGTACACCGCCGTCGCGCACGAGAAGGTTCGAGCCCAGACCGATCACGAACACGGGAACGTCCGGCCCGATGTGCTTAAGGAAATAGGCAAGATCGGCCTCGTCCGCCGGCGCCAGGAGAACCTGCGCCGGGCCGCCCACACGGAACCACGTGATATCGGACAGCGGCGCATTCGCCGTCAGGCGGCCGCGCAGATCCGGCATCTGCGCCTTCAGGTCGGCCGTAATGTCGGGGTAGCTCATGTCAGGGCCTTGCTGGCAGAAGTGGCGCTATTCGGCGGCCTGCGCCGAAAGCCATGAGGGCAACGCGGCAGCCCATTCCGTCGAGATGCCGGCACCAAGGCAGACCACCATGTCGCCGGGACGGCCATAGCGGCGCAGCAGCGGCACGATATCCAGCGGGTGATCGACTGATGTGACGGCACGCTGCCCCGTCGAACGGATACCCTCTGCAAGCGAATGCTGGTCGATCCCTTCGATCGGCACTTCGCCCGCGGAATAGAGCGGCGCGACGATTACGCTGTCTGCATCGCGGAAGCAGGCACAGAAGTCACCGAATAGATCGCGTACGCGCGTGTAGCGGTGGGGTTCGACAATGGCGATGACACGGCCTTTCGCGCCGGCGCGAGCCGCCTGGAGCACGGCGGCGATCTCGATGGGATGATGGCCATAGTCATCGTAGATCTGGATTCCGTTCCACTGCCCCGTCGGCTGGAAGCGTCGCTTGACGCCGGAGAATTCTTTGAGCCCTGTGCGGATCACGTCGTCGGAAATACCGGCTTCCGCCGCAACCGCGATCGCCGCCAGCGCGTTGAGCGCATTGTGATGTCCCGGAACGGGCACGGCCCAGCCGCTGATCATGCGCGCTCCGCCCTTCACCCGTGACGACAATTCCGCATCGAAGATGGTTGTGAAACCTTCCTGCTTCGATGCGACCAGCCGAAGATCGGCACCCTCCGAGACGCCGTATGTGAGAAGCCGGCGCCCGTCACGGCGAAGGTCCAACCGGTCAATCATGCTGCGCACCACGGGGTGGTCGATGCAGGTGACCGCCAGTCCATAAAAAGGAATGTTGCGATAAAAGGCTTCATATTCGCGGTGCATGTTCTCGACCGTCTTGAAGTAGTCGAGGTGTTCGGGATCGATGTTTGTGACGATGCCGATTTCTGTGGGAAGGCGAACGAAGGTGCCGTCGCTCTCGTCCGCCTCGACGATCATCCAATCGCCCTTGCCAAGCCGCGCGTTGGAACCCCAGGCATTGATGATGCCGCCTGTGATGACGGTCGGATCGAGCGCCGCTTTCTCGAAAATCGTCGACACGAGCGATGTCGTGGTCGTCTTACCGTGCGTGCCCGTCACCGAGACGGTCGCATAGAGGCGCATAAGCTCCGCCAGCATCTCGGCGCGGCGGATGATGGGAAGTCCCCTCTGGCGTGCCGCCATGAGTTCGGGATTGTCGCGCTTCACTGCGGTCGAGATGACGACGTTGCGCGCGCCTACGAGGTTGACCGCATTGTGCCCGATGAATACGCGCACGCCCTTGGCCCGCAGACGGCGCACATTGGCGCTTTCCTTCTGATCGCTGCCCTGAACCGCGAAGCCCTTCGCAAGCAGGATCTCGGCAATGGCGCTCATGCCGATGCCACCGATGCCGATGATGTGGAAGGTGCCTGCCTCGCGGGGGATTTGCATCGCGTGTCTCAAGGTCCCGTCATACGTTTCACTAGGCCGTCGCGTCTGCTTACGAGGCCGGGGCGGATGTCTGCGAGGAAGCCTGTCGCGCCCCCGCGAGTTCTTCTACCAGCGCTGCGAGCAGCAAAACCGCATCGGGCCGTCCCTGGCGTTTGGCGCAATCGGCTGCCGTGGACAGAACGGCCCCATTTTGCATAAGCCGCGCAATCTCCCCCGCGAGCCTCTCGGGGCCCAGATCCTTCTGCTCGATACACCAAGCCCCACCCGATTCGGCAAGCCTCGTCGCATTCTGCAGCTGATCGTTGTCAAGGGAATGCGGCAACGGCACCAGAATCGATGGGCGGCCGATGACGGTCAACTCGGCGACAGAAGAGGCCCCGGCCCGCGCCACGACGAGATGGCTGGCCGCCATGCGACGAGGCAGATCCTTGAAGAACGGCGCAACTTCCGCCGCGATCCCGGCCTCAGCATAAGCGGCCGTGACGCGATCCACATCCTCTTCCCGCGCCTGCTGAACAACATTCAACCGCGTTTTGAGGCCCGCGGGCAGAAGGCTCAGCGCCGGGGGAACGGCATCTGAGAAATAGCGGGCGCCCTGGCTGCCACCGAAGACCAGGATGTGGAACGGCCCTGCCGCTTCGAGCGCCGGATAGGGCGTCACGGCCGCCGCGATCACCACGTTGCGGACCGGATTGCCCGTGAAGCGGGCCTTGGCCGTCAGGGGCCCGTCCAGAAACCGGGTCGTCTCAAAGGACGTCGCAATACGGTCCACGCGGCCGGCGAGCATCTTGTTGGCCCGACCCAGCACAGCGTTTTGTTCGTGCAGCATGGTGGGAATCCCCTGCTGGCGAGCCGCCAGTAGGGGCGGAAATGTCGGATAGCCGCCGAAGCCCACGACAACGTCCGGGCGCACTTGGCGCATCAGTTTCAGCGCGGCCATGACACCCCGCGCCAGTGTGAGACCCGTTTTGGCGATCGCAGCCGGGGATTTGCTGGCCAGTGTCGCGGACGGCACCTGATAGACGGCGCGCGCGGGAAAACCGGTCCCATAACGGTCGCCGCGCATGTCCGTGACAAGATCCACAGCCCATCCGCGCCGGCCCAGTTCCTCGGCCAGTGCAAAAGCCGGAAAGAGATGTCCGCCGGTTCCACCGGCGGCCAGCATGACGGACCTCTCCCGTTCCATGATCGGTTGCCTATCCCCCCTCGCCAATATACCGGCTATTGCAGCCAATCGCGGCCATTTCTGGTCAGAGACCGCCAGCCGGCTAGGCGCGACGTCTCGTCAGTGCAAGGAGCATGCCGAGGGTGAGCGAGATCGCCAGCGTAGACGACCCACCGGCCGACAGGTAGGGCAGCGTGATGCCCTTGGCCGGCAAGAGGCCGACGTTGACGCCCATGTTGATCAGCGCCTGCAGGCCGAATAGTAGCGCCAGCCCGATGATGGCCAGCCGCAGCGAGGGCTCGGGCTCCTGCCCGGCCCGATAGAGCGCGCGGATGACGATGAAGCCGAAAAGGATCACAAGTGCGAGGCACATCAGCGCCCCGTACTCCTCCGCGATCACCGCGAAGATGAAATCCGTGTGCGCGTCGGGAAGACTCGTCTTGATCGTGCCCTCCCCGGGCCCGCGCCCGAAGAAGCCGCCCTGGGTGAACGACTGCAACGCCCGATCCACCTGGCTGTTGTCACCCGGCACCGGGTTGAGGAAGCGATCGACGCGGAATTGCACGTGCGGAAACATGAGGTAGGCACCCACGACACCCACTGCGCCGAGCGCAACGGCCACGCCGGCAAGCGCCAATGGCTGGCCCGAGACGAAGAACATCGCACCCCAGACGAGGCTCAACAGCAGCGACTGCCCCACATCGGGTTGCAGGACGAGCAGCCCGACGATGATGAGGAATAGAAAGATCGCCGCCGGCAGACCCGGCATATCGGGCCGCGTGCGCGCTTCAGCGAGCAGCCAGGCCGAGACGACGACGAATGCGGGCTTCAGGAACTCGGACGGCTGCACCGAGTGTCCCGCGAGTGACAGCCAGCGGCGCGCGCCGTTGATCTCGCGGCCGGTGAAATGCACCGCCACAAGCCCCGCAAACGCCACGAGCAGCAGCAAGAGGGCAAATCGGCGTGTCTCGCGCGGGGTCAGAAACGACAGCCCCAGAACAAGAAGCGCGCCGATAGCGGAGAAGAAAAGATGGCGTTCGACGAAGTAGTAGGCCGGCAGGCCTTTCTTCAGCGCCACGGCTGGGCTCGCCGCGAGCGAGAACACGAGCCCCGTTCCGATCAGAACGAGAATGGCAACGAGGAGTACATGATCGGCCGTGAACCACCAGTCGGTGAGCCGGCTGCGATCGGCCCGCGAGATCGTCATGGGGCGCGCCGCCGGGCCAGTTCCGACGTAACGAGACGGCGGAAGTGTTCGCCCCGCTCCTCGAAGTTCTTGTACTGGTCAAAGGAGGCACACGCGGGCGAGAGCAGTACGACAGCCTCGGACGGGCCGGAGCCAAGCGCGGCTTCGGTCGCCCGCGCCACGGCGACATCCATAGTGCCGCACGCCTCGAACGGCACGTCGTCACCCAGCGACTTGGCGAAGTCATCGGTCGCGGCGCCGATGAGGTAGGCTTTTGCAATGCGCGGAAAGTACGGCCGGAGACTCTCGATGCCACCTTCCTTGGCCTTGCCGCCGAGAATGACGTGAATGTCCCGCGGCCAAGTCGCCAGCGCCGTCTCGGTGCTTTCCGCGTTTGTGGCCTTTGAATCGTTGATGAAGATCACATGCTGGAGCCGGGCGACCTGCTCCATGCGGTGGACCAGACCGGGATAGGTGGCGAAGTACGGTACGATCTCGCCGTCGCTCAGGCCGCTCAAGCGCAGGGCTGCGTAGGCTGCTGCCGCATTTTCCCCGTTGTGCCGTCCGCGAAGGCTATCGATGCCTGCCAGATCGGCGACCGGCTCCTTTCGAAAGAAAATGCGCGATCCGGAGAATGTGACGTCAGCCGTATCGCGCGTGCTGACGGTCAAAATCTCCGCACCGGAACCGGCGTGGCGGTCGGCTATCGCCCGTGTCCAATCGTCATCCACGACAATGACGGACTTGTCCGCGCCGGCAATGAGATGTTCCTTCACGCGCGCGTAGTTTTCCATCGATCCGTGGCGATCGAGATGATCGGGCGTGATGTTGAGCAGCACGCCCACGCTCGGCTTGATGGTTGGCGCCAGATCGATCTGGAAGGACGAGCACTCGACTACGAAGTAGCGCTTCGGTGTCAAAGGCTCCAGGTTGAGGACCGGAAAGCCGATATTGCCACCGAGTTGAACATCGCGGCCCGATTCCCGCAGTATATGTGCGATCAGCGCCGTGGTCGTGGATTTGCCGTTGGTGCCCGTGATGGCGATGAAGGGCGCCTCGGGGCAGACGGAGGCGCGCTCACGGCCAAAAAGCTCCACGTCGCCGATCACCTCTACCTCGGCGTCGTGCGCCTTCGTCACGGTCCAGTGCGGTTCGGGATGCGTGAAGGGCACGCCCGGCGCCAGAACAAGCGCCGCAAAGCGCGCCCAGTTCTCAGTCATCAGATCGGCGAGTGGAATACCGGCCTTCTCAGCCCCTGCACGCCCGATATCGCTGTCGTCCCATGCCGCAACCCGCGCGCCGCCGGCCATGAGGGCCAGTGCCGTGGCATTGCCCGAGGCGCCAAGTCCGAAGACGGCGACATCCAGGCCCGCGAAAGAAGTGATCGGGATCATGGCTCAATCCGGCATCGGCTCAGCGCAGCTTCAATGTGGCAAGGCCGATCAGCGCCAGAATGACGGAGATGATCCAGAAGCGCACGACCACCGTGCTCTCCTTCCAGCCTTTCTGTTCGAAGTGATGATGCAGCGGCGCCATGCGAAAAACGCGCTTTCCAGTCAGCTTGTAGGATGCAACCTGAATGACGACGGACAGCGTTTCCAGGACAAACAGGCCACCCACGATGGCCAGAACGATTTCGTGCTTGGTCGCGACCGCGATGGCACCCAGCGCGCCCCCCAGGGCCAGCGAGCCCGTGTCGCCCATGAAGATCATGGCCGGCGGTGCATTGAACCACAGGAAGCCGAGCCCCGCTCCGATGAGGGCGCCGCAGATGACGGATAGCTCCGCGGTGCCGGTGACATAGTGGATCTGAAGGTGCGTTGCGAATTTCTCCGAGCCGATGAGATAGGCGATCACGCCAAAGGTCGCCGCCGCGATCATGACCGGCACGATCGCCAATCCGTCCAGACCATCGGTCAGATTGACTGCGTTGCCGGCGCCCGCAATGACGAGCATGCCAAAGAGGACAAACAGCGGCCCCAGATAGATGAGTGTGTCTTTGAAGAATGGAACGGCGAGCTGCCCCGAAAGCTGCGGCGCCGACAGCGTCATGAGGATCCATGCTGCGGTCGCAGCGACGATCAACTCAAGACCCAGTCGCGCTTTGCCACCAAAGCCGCTGGAGTGCTGCTTGGTGATCTTGAGGTAGTCATCGTAGAAGCCGATTGCGCCGTAGGCGAGCGTCACGGCAAGCACCACCCAAACATACATGTTCGACCAGTCCGACCACATGAGCGTGGCGAAGGTAACGCTGGCCAGGATCATGAGCCCGCCCATCGTCGGCGTACCGCGCTTGGCAAGGTGCGTTTGGGGGCCGTCATCGCGGATCGGCTGACCCTTGCCCTGTTTGATGCGAAGCAGGTCGATGATCGCCGGGCCGAAAAGCATTACAAATAGCAGGGCGGTGAAGATCGCGCCGCCGGTCCGGAAGGTAATGTAGCGGAACACATTGAGCGGACCAATCTGGTCACTGAATTGCACCAGCTCATAGAGCATGCCTCTGTCTCCCCCTCGCCCCCGGCGCCAGCCGTACCGGCCGCCCCGCCATCGTCATCTTTTACACTGTTCGCCACTTACTGCGAATGGCTCAACTCGGAATCCCCAAACTGGGCCAATATTGCGGCAACCAACAGACCCATCCGCGAACCGTTGGAGCCTTTGATCATCACGACATCTCCCGTCTTGATCTCCGACAGCAGCGGCCCCTCCAGCGCTTGTGCCGTCTCCGCCCAGCCTCCGCGGCGCGCTTCGGGAACCCGCTCGAAGAGGCGGGCCATGTTGGGGCCGGCGGCAAAAACCAGATCGACACCGGCGGCGTCGGCCGCCTCCCATAGACCCGCATGCAGGGCGGCCGCATCGGCGCCGAGTTCCAGCATGTCGCCCAGAACCACGATGCGGCGGGGGTACGCGCTGCGCGGCAACGTCGGCAGTACGGCCAGCGCCGCCCGCATCGAGGCGGGATTGGCATTGTAGCTTTCGTCGATGAGGAGAAGATCTGCCTCGCCCGCAGCAAGACGCGTGCGCGAGCCACGGCCCGGTGGCGGCGCGAAGTTCACCAGCGCGGACATACCCGCCCCGATGTCGGCGTCGGCGGCATCGAGCGCACCAAGCACGAACAGCGCGTTCATCACCATGTGCATGCCGACGGTACCGATCACGAGTGGAACCGTGCCACGTCCACCGCCACGCATCGCCCTCCCCTCGCTGGTCGTCGGGGTCATACGGCAGTTCTCGAGCGTAACGGCCTCGTCGACGGCGAAGACCTCCACCGCCTCGTCTTCACGCCGAGCCGTCGTGATCCCCACCACGCGAGCGCCCGCGGCGCGGGCCGCACGGATAAGCCGGGGGGCATGCCGATTGTCGAGATTGATGAGCGCCGTGCCCTCCGGCTCGAGTCCCAGGAAAATTTCTGCCTTTGCGTCGGCGATGCCTTCCTCGTTGGCAAAATTCTCGATGTGAGCCTTCTCCACCGTCGTCACGAGGGCCACGTGCGGGCGCACCATGCGCGTGAGCGGCGTGATCTCGCCGCCGTGATTCATGCCGATTTCAAACACCGCATGGCGCGTATCGGCTGGCATGCGCGCCAGCGTCAGCGGCACGCCCCAATGGTTGTTGTAGGACTTTTCCGAGGCGTGCACCGGACCCACCGCCGCGAAAGCGAGCCGCAGCATCTCCTTCGTCGTGGTCTTGCCAACGCTGCCCGTTACCGCGATCACACGGGCATCGGGCCCCAGCCGGGCGCGCGCGGCACGGCCGATATTTTCCAACGCGCGAAGTGTATCGGGCACGCGAATGAGAGCACCGTCGCCGTCTTGGCGCGCATAGTTCTGCGAGACGATCGCAGCGGATGCCCCCCTGGCAAAGGCCGCCGCAACGAAATCGTGGCCATCGCGCTGATCCTTGAGCGCCACGAACACATCACCCGCCGAGATCGTACGCGTGTCGATGGAAAACCCGGTGATTGCGCATGCCGGTTCTCCATGGGCCGCGCCACCGGCCGCCATGACGAGATCGGCGAAGTTCCAGAGTGCATTCGTCATGCGGATTGCAGAGCCTCGGCCAGAACCTCGTGATCGGAGAAGGGAAGCACCGTGTCACCGACGATCTGGCCCGTTTCGTGGCCCTTGCCGGCGACAAGAACGACATCGCCCGGCTGCATCATAGCGACCGCTGCACGGATGGCTTGCGCACGATCGCCGATCTCGCGCGCTCCGCTCGCCCCCGCGAGGATCTCACCGCGGATGGCAGCGGCCTCTTCCGTGCGCGGGTTGTCGTCGGTCACGATGACGACGTCGGCCTTCTCGGCCGCAATCGCCCCCATGATCGGCCGCTTGCCCCTGTCGCGATCCCCGCCGCAGCCGAAGACGCAGATGAGGCGGCCGGTTGCGAACGGACGACAGGCGTCCAAGGCCGCAGCCATCGCTTCGGGCTTATGGGCGTAGTCGACGACACCCAGGGCGCGATTGCGCTCGCCGACGATTTCCAGCCGGCCCTTGACGCCCTGCAGACGCGCCAGAGCAGGCACCACGACATCGGGCGCTTCGCCGAGCGCCAGCGCCAAGCCGGCCGCGACGACGGCATTCTCCACCTGATAGGCGCCGACGAGCGGCAGATCCACGGTATACGAGCGGCTCCCATGAGTCAGTGCAAGCCGCTGGGCAAAGCCGACGGCGCTGACGTCATTCAAAGCCAGAAACTCGCCTGACTGCCCCACGGTCAGCACGCGCCGCCCGGCATCGCGGGCAACCGCCGCCGCATCGCTTCCGCGAGCGCCATCGACATTGATCACTGCCGGCGCGCCCGCCGGCAGCAGATCAGTGAAGAGCCGCATCTTGGCTGCAAAGTAATGCTCAATCGTAGGATGATAATCCATGTGATCGCGGCCGAGGTTCGTGAAGGCCGCCGCCTTGATCCTCACGCCGTCGAGCCGGTGCTGATCGAGACCGTGCGATGATGCTTCCATCGCAAGGTGGGTCGTGCCCTCCGCGGCCAGACGAGACAATGTCTTGTGCAGCGAGATCGGATCGGGCGTCGTGAGAGACCCATACACCGTACCCTTTGGACTGACAACGCCGATTGTGCCGAGCGACGCCGCAGGATGTCCGCACGCAGCAAAAAGTTGCCGGGTAAACTCCGCGACGGATGTCTTCCCACTCGTTCCCGTCACCGCGACGATGGCGGCCGGCTGCCCCGGATGGAAGTGCGCCGCCAAATGCGCGAGCGCCAGTCGCGGATCGGCCGACCGAAGCACGGGGATGGGCACGCCATCGGGCACGACGGCGCTCATCGCGGCAACCGCAGCGACCGCACCGTTCTGCGCGGCATCCAGAATGTATCTACCTCCATCAGCCTTGGTGCCGGGGATGGCGACAAAGATGTCCCCGGAGTGCACGCTCCGGCTGTCTGAGGAAAGCCCCGTGACCTCCAGCGAAGCGGCGGCCGCAGGCACGTCAAAAAGGTGGCCGGGGATCTCTGAAAGCCGCATCGTGAGCCTTCGCAGCAGAGAGGATACGGACCAGGGCGGTCATCGCCCAAAGCACCGAGCCATCGGGTTTAGGTTGCGTTGCGGCGTCCGTCAAACGGACCGCACCACGCCCGGGCTATCCAGCAGTCCAAACACAAGCATCTCGCCTCAAGTGCGGTTTCGCCGCGATTGATATGACGTCATACAAATCCCAAAAGTCACGATTTTTCAGGCCGTCAGCCGTGGTCCAGCAGTCAACTTGTATAGTCCTGCAATTGGGTGGCAAACCGTGATGAATCC
This sequence comes from uncultured Alphaproteobacteria bacterium, assembly GCA_963825555.1. Lineage (GTDB taxonomy): Bacteria > Pseudomonadota > Alphaproteobacteria > Rhizobiales > Hyphomicrobiaceae > JAGVSR01. The sequence continues at coordinate 67,560 of CAWGTZ010000002.1, forward strand.
GTTCAATTGAGCGCCACCTTACGGCCTGCCCGTGCAGCCCGTACCGGTCTGCAAGAGCGGCCCCTGATATGGGCCATCGGACGATCCGGTCGTGGCGGCCGGCGAAATCGTGTGTGCTGGAGGCACGGGCACGGAATTCGCGAACGCTATGCCGTCAACTAAATTGACCCCTCGCGGCGTCTTCAGGCTGGCAGGAACCTGCAATTCAGCATGCTCGTGCCTGACCTTGAGATCGATGTGAGCAAGACGTCGGCAAGCGCCTCGTTTTCGCCTCAGGCGGAATGGTGACGGGCGACATGAACGACCAATGTCGCACATGCCATTGCGGATGCCCCCGCCGCTCTCAAAGGTCGACGACGAGATCGAGATCGGCCGGACCGGAGGTACGGGGAGACATCAATCTCGAACCGCACTCGCTCAAGGCCAAGCCGTTCATTACATGCTGGGTCGTGAAAGTTTCCGCGGCGACATTTCGCGTGCCGCCAGTACTGGCGTGAATTGCAGAACCTTCGGCGGCAACGTCCACTCCGGCATCAATATGCGCCTCAACTGAGCGTGAGCCCCACGGCAGCACGGACCACGCCATCACGTGCGCGTGACATCTGTCGTGAACGGGCAGATACCATCGCAAGCGCCGGAAAACGGGCCTTTTTGGGCGATGGCGCATTGCCATCTTGTCATGTTGAAGCGCGCGCGCCCCGCGGCTCACGCGGACTCACATTTGCTGTCCGCGATCCAACGCGAACGTGACTGGCATTGAAGGCCAGCCACTCCTAGATGGGCTCCATGGGCGGTGCCAATGCGCGCCGGACCGAAGAGGCAGATCATTGTCTCGGTATTCAAAAGATCAACGAGGAGACCTGAGAATGACCCGTACGTTTACCTTGGTTGCCGCACTGGCCGCTGGCTTTGCTGGTCCCGCTTTCGCGGGAGATGCGCCCGCGACAACCGCCGACGCCCAGGCTATCCAGTCGCAAGCCGCTCATCAGGCTGCCATCGCCAATCAGAGCCAGATGCGCGCTTTCCTTGCCGCACAGGGCTACATCGTGACGTCCGATCTCAATCGCGACAACTCGGGCCGCTGGGTCGGCACCGCGCTCAAGAACGGCAAGGTCGTCGCCGTCGCCGTGAAGATGCCTCCGCGCACGCCTGCGGCTTCCTTGACGAACTAACGTTGCGAGACGTGTTCGCAACCTGCGCCGGCCGTGCTCGAACGGCCGGTGCAAACCAAGCGCCCGCTGTGTTTCACAGCCGGGCGCTATTTCATTTCTGGAAAGAATATTGAGTCCGGTTGCATGCCTGTTGTGCAGCGCTGAACTTCCGCTCCCCTTTGTCTGAAGGGCTTGATCGGTCGGGGCGATCAATTTCTGGGCATGTTTCTATTGGCATTGCCTGAATAGTGATCCCATCTTCCAGCTGTTCCGATTGGGGCGCAGATCCCGGCGGATAACAGTCCATCTGACAAAAACATCAACAGCTAGGGGATTATCATGAAGATCCGTATCGCAGCGCTGGCCGTGGTCGCCGCAGCATTCCTTGCCGTGCCTGCCAATGCCAACACGAACACGACGCTGACGCCCTCGCAGCCCACCGCCCAGACCCCCTGGATGGAGGCAAACAGCGATCGCAAGATCTGCCAGATCTGCCCGGGGCGTCCGCGCAACGTCTGCCGCTGCCCGTCGTAACGGCAAACTGCGAAACCGGAGCAATCCGGTTCGCACTCGGGAGAGAACTTCGTCGGCTCCACCGTCCTGTCGGCGAGGTAGGGGCGCCCGCTGCGATGAGCAGTTGGGCGCCTTCTCTTTTTGGTGGCGCCGCTAGGACTTCTTGGGATCCTGCACCACGCGGATGGATAGCTCGCGCAGCTGCTTGGGCGAGGCTTCCCCGGGCGCGTTCATGAGCAGATCGCTGGCCTGCTGATTCATGGGGAACAGGGCCACCTCGCGAACGGTCTTGCAGCCCGTCAGCAGCATCACCATTCGCTCGATACCGGCCGCCATGCCGCCGTGGGGCGGGGCACCGTACTGGAATGCGCGGTAAAGACCGCTGAAGCGGGCTTCGACGTCTGCACGGCTCATGCCCGTTATCTCGAACGCCTTGACCATCGTTTCCGGCAGGTGATTACGCACCGAGCCCGAGGCGATCTCGTAGCCGTTGCAGACAAGATCGAACTGGTTGGCCTTGAGGGCCAGGAGCGCATCGCGGCCTTCCTTCTCCGCCGCCACCAGCGCGTCGTGCCCGCCCTTGGGCATGGAGAAGGGATTGTGCGAGAACTCGATCTTCTTCTCGTCCTCATCCCATTCGTAGAACGGAAAATCGACGATCCACGCGAGTTCGAAACGGTTCTCGTCGATGAGCTTCAATTCGTGGCCGACGCGGTCGCGCGCGGCACCTGCGAATTTGTGGAAGTTCGCAGGGTTGCCGGCGGCGAAGAATACGGCGTCCCCGGTCTTGAGGCCGAGTTGCTGCTGGATCGCGCCGGTCCGCTCAGGCCCGATGTTCTTGGCGATGGGACCCGCCCCCGCGGCCCCCTCCTCCTCGCGCCAGAAGACATAGCCGAGCCCCGGCTGGCCTTCGCCCTGCGCCCAGGAATTCATTCGGTCGCAGAAGGCGCGGGAACCGCCGGTCGGCGCCGGGATTGCCCACACGCGGACTTTCGTATCCTTCTCGATCATGCCGGCGAAGACCTTGAACCCCGAGCCACGGAAATGTTCGGTCACATCCTGCATTTCGATCGGATTGCGCAAATCGGGCTTGTCGGAGCCGTACTTTGCGATGGCCACGTCGTGAGGAATCCGCGGCCACGTCTTGGTCACCGGCTTGCCGTCCGCAAATTCTTCGAAGAGCGCGGTCAACACCGGCTCCATGGTGGAGAAAATGTCCTCCTGCTCGACGAAGCTCATCTCCACGTCGAGCTGGTAGAACTCGCCCGGCAAGCGATCTGCCCGCGGGTCCTCGTCGCGAAAGCAGGGCGCGATCTGGAAATAACGGTCGAAGCCGGAGACCATCAGCAGCTGCTTGTACTGCTGCGGCGCCTGAGGAAGGGCGTAGAACTTACCCGGATGAATGCGCGACGGAACGAGGAAGTCACGCGCGCCTTCCGGCGAGGACGCTGTCAGGATCGGCGTGGGAAACTCGTTGAAACCCGCCGCATGCATGCGCTGCCGGATCGACTTGGTGATCTCCAGCCTCTTCATGATAATGGCGTGCAGCGTCTCGCGCCTCAGATCGAGGAAGCGGTACTGAAGGCGCAGGTCTTCGGGATAGTCGGGCTCGCCGAAGACCGGTACGGGCAGTTCCTTGGCCTCGGACAACACCTCAATCTCGTTCGCGTAGATCTCGATCTCGCCCGTGGAGAGTTCCGGGTTGACTGTGCCCTCCGGGCGCTGCCTCACCTTACCGTCGATACGGACAACCCATTCCGAGCGCAGAGCCTCGGCGGTCTTGAAGGCGGGGCTGTCGGGATCGGCCACAACCTGGGTCACGCCGTAGTGGTCGCGCAGGTCGATGAACAGCACGCCGCCATGGTCGCGCACGCGGTGGACCCAGCCGGAGAGCCGCACGACATTGCCGATGTGGGACGCTCTGAGGTCGCCACAGGTGTTGGAACGGTAACGGTGCATGCTGGCCGCGGCCATGGCCCAGATCCCTTGTCGCTGTCGGGGGAAAATCGGGCCGGAGAAGCGCACGGGGTATGGTGAATGTCAAGGCCGGCGGGCCGCCGGTCGCGGGGCCTCCAGCCGTCCCCTGCCAACCCCGCAGTCCGGGCGCAAAGGTGCGGCCAGACGGTGGCATCGGGAGCGAAGGGGTAACGGAACCTTAACCATGAGCCGGTAACGATTTGGTAAGCCGATCAGGACGCGGAAAGACGAGCCACCGGCTACCAGACCTCAGCGTGTTGGAACTTGCCATGAAAACGGACAACCTCGACATTCGCAGCCTTGAGGAACTTTTGGAGCGCCATACCGGCTCCTCCGGCCATGACGGCTCTGGGGAGGATGCCGAGCATCCCCTGGCAAAGGAGCTTCGCACCATCCTGGCGAGCCCCGGCGCCCACCGGGTTGGCGACTTGGCGAAGGTTGTCGATGACATCCTGCGCGAGATGTCCATGCTGGCCCCGGCGGCCGCGACTCACGAGGCGGACGACGACCAGCAGGCCGACGAGTTGGCATAAGTTCGCCGCCCCCCCCCACTCAGCCGAACCCCGACCTGTCGGCCGGTTGCGGGGCCGGACACGGCGCCAAGCCGGGTCGCGCCGGTTTGGCCACCCACCAAACGCCGATCGGAACGGCGCTCCGGGGCACCCATGACGACAGTGCGCCGCGCCCGCAGAGCTATTTTCTTCTGCCCGTTCTGTTGTATACCGACCACCGATGCATCTCGTTACGTCCACCTCTGATCTCATCCAGGTCTGCAATCGCCTCTCGTCGGCCGAGTTCATAACGGTCGATACCGAGTTCATGCGCGAGCAGACCTTCTGGCCCGAACTCTGCCTCGTGCAGGTCGCCTCCGACACTGTCGAGGCGATCATCGATCCGCTGGCTCCGGGCATCGACCTCAAGGCCTTCTATGCGCTCATGGCGAATGAGCAGGTGACGAAGGTTTTTCACGCCGCCCGCCAAGACATAGAGATCATGTATTCGGAGGCCGGGCTCATTCCCGCGCCCATCTTTGATACGCAGGTCGCCGCCTCCGTGTGCGGCTACGGGGACAGCGTCAGCTACGTGAACCTCGTCAAGGACATCACCGGACACGACATCGACAAGTCCTCGCGCTTCACCGATTGGAGCCGGCGCCCGCTCTCGGAGAAGCAGCTGGTCTACGCGCTCGGCGACGTCACGCACCTGCGCGATGTCTACCTCCAGCTGCGCTCGAAGCTGGATTCGACCGGACGGACGTCGTGGCTCGACGAGGAGATGGCCTATCTCACGCATCCCGAAACGTACGAGACGCGCCCCGAGGATGCCTGGCGGCGCCTGAAGATGCGCACGCGCAACCGCAAGTCCTTCGGCGTCTTGATCGAGCTGGCGGCCTGGCGGGAGCAGGTCGCCCAGTCTCAGAATGTTCCGCGCAGCCGCGTTCTGCGCGACGAGGCGCTCTACGATATCGCCAATCAGATGCCGACAAACTCCGAACAGCTCGGCGGGCTTAGAACCCTGAGCGACGGGTTCTCCCGTTCCCAGCGCGCCAGGGAGATCATCGAGGCGGTGAAGCGCGGCCTCGAGCTTGATCCCAAATCGTTGCCGCCCATGAGCCAAAACCGGCCGGTTTCGGCCGAAGCTGGCGCTACGATCGAACTGTTGAAGGTCCTTCTGAAGGCGGCCGCGGCACGCCATCGCGTTGCGCCGAGGCTGATCGCGGGCGCAGACGAGCTGGAGCGGATCGCGGCGGAAGACGAACCCGATGTGTTGGCACTGAAGGGCTGGCGCCGGCAGCTTTTCGGGGAGGACGCCCTGCGCCTGAAGCGCGGGCAGTTGGCCCTGACGCTGGCAGGCGGCGAGGTGATGATCATCCCCGGCGGGCGTGAGGACTAGGACGACTTCCGGCCGGGATCGTAGCCGTGCGATGTGCGCCAAGTGCGCAGAAAATCCGCTAGGCTGTCGTCGATTTTTTCCGGCAAGACGATGCGGACAGTTACGAGCTGATCGCCCGTGTTCCCCGCCGTCGCATTGACGATGCCCTTGCCCTTGAGTCGGAACACGCGGCCTGAACTCGTTCCCGGCGGGATCGTGAGCTGCACCCGTCCGGTCAGCGTCGGGATCTCGACTTTGGCGCCGAGAACGGCCTCATCGATCGTCAGGGGACATTCGCAGGTCAGGTCGTCGCCGCTTCGCTTGAAGACCGGATGCGAGCGGACGCGGATCTCAACCAGCGCATCTCCCGGCTGGCCACCGTTGAAGCCCGGCTGGCCCTTGCCCTTGAGACGGAGAACCTGCCCTTCGACGACGCCGGAGGGCACATTGAGATCGAGTGCGGCCCCGCCGGGCATCGTCACCCTCTTGCGGACGCCCGCCGCCGCCTCGACGAAATCGAGATCGATCGTATAGCGCGCATCCTGACCCCGCATGGGCCGCACGCGGCCGGCCGATCTGAAGCCTGCAAAAATGTCGCTGAAGGGATCGTCGGAATCGAAACCGGAATACCCTGCCCCCCAGCGCGCACCGCCCCCCGCCCCGGCCCCAGCCCATCCCGTCGGCCGGCGCGGATCGCCCGCCGCATCGATCTCGCCGCGGTCAAAAGCCTTCTTCTTCTCAGGATCACCCAGGATGTCGAAGGCAACCGTCACCTTCTTGAACCGCTCTTCCGCAGCCTGATCTGGATTGACATCAGGATGCAGCTCCTTGACGAGCTGCCGGTAGCGGCGGCGGATTTCATCCTCGCTCGCCGTGCGGGAAACGCCGAGTACCTGATAGGGATCATCAGCCATTTCGACAGACCACAGTCGCGCCGTTCACCATATGCAGCATTCCAATTCGCCCCGCTACGGCGCCAACCGGATCTCACCCGTGTGGCCCAGAAGAGAAGCCAGCACGTCGAAGCGCCGTCGCAGTCGCTCGCCATCCAGATCGGCGTGGGCGCGCGGAAGCGTCAGAACCAGCTTGTTCCCATTATAGGTCAGCCGGGTCTCGTCGATCACACCGGGCATTCCGATTGACAGCATGTGGGCCACGCGAAGCGCACCGCCAACGATCCGCGCACGCTTCAAGAGACGCCGGTCGATCCGGCCGGCAAGCTTCTGCGGCAGACCATCGTTGCGGTTCCCGTCCGTCCCCGTATGGCGAAAATAGACGGATAGACCCAGGAAAATGCGGCCTGGATGATCGATCCCGGTCATCCCTGCGTGCGCGATCTTGTCCAGGCTCTGATCGCCACGATAGTCGGGATGCACGCGCCAGGCGATGTCGGAGACGAGACAGGCCGCATGCCTCAAGCGCCGCTCATCACGCGTTTCATCCGGCCCGCCGCGCTCGAAGATCTGATCCGTCCAGTCACACAATTCGAGCGCATGGGCGAGCGAGCGCGAACGTTGACGCGCAAACTCCTCGCAGAAGCTCAAAAGCGGATCCTTGGTGCGCTCGTGCGGCGGCAAAAGGCTATAGAGCAGGCCCTCGCGCACGCCATACACGGAAAAGACCACCGCCGACGGCTGCAACTGCTTCAGCAGACGCTCCAACACCAGAGCGCCGTAGGGCAGCACTTCCCTCCGGGCGCGCGCCACCTGCTCGATGCCGGCAATCGAACTCAATTTCTTGGCCCGCCGCACCGACTCGCAAAACTGAATAGCGTCGCGCGTCGGGATCGAATAGCCCTGCATGATTCGCATGGGGTATTGGGTCTGCTGCATGTGCAGTTTAGCCAATGCGCGCCATGTCCCCCCGACGGCGTAAAAAGGGCGGTCGCGTCCTCCGGACAGCCAGTCGACGCGCTCCAGCGTCTGATCAGCGATCTTGAGCGCGTCCTCCATCCGGCTGCCGGTCTGATCGATCAGCCTCAGCCCGCCGAGCGGCAACGTAACGGCATTGTTCAGCACTTCGTCTTTGATGTCGATGAGTTCCAGACTGCCGCCGCCCAGATCACCGGCCACGCCATCCGGCTCGAGAAAGCCCATACGGATGCCCTGCGCGGCGAGCTGCGCTTCCTTCTCACCCGAGAGGATCTCGATGTGCGTCCCACAGACTTCTTCGGCCCGAGCAATGAAATCCGCCCCATCGCGCGCATCCCGCACAGCGGCCGTCGCAAAAGGCCTCAGGTTCTTCACCTTGAGAATGCGGGTGACGGCATGAAAGCGCCTCAGAGCCTCGATCGCGCGGTCGATGGCCTCCGACCCGAGCTGTCCGGTCGTTGCCACGGTCCGGCCGAGGCCGCACAGAACCTTTTCGTTGAAGATCGGGGTTGGCGATCGAACAGCACCTTCGTAGACGACGAGGCGCACCGAGTTGGACCCGATGTCGATGACGCCGATCGGCTCCAGCTCGCGCGGGCGGCCACCAGCTCCCAGGATCTGCATCAGGCTCGTCACGTCGGATCCCTGCTTCAATCCGCACTCCTCACCCGAAACTTGGGCGGCGGACTCGTCTTGAGAGCTTGTCCACGCCCAGAAAGACTGGGGTTGGTCATGAAGTACTTGTGCGCATTGAACGCAGCCTCGCCGGGGGCCTGCCGGATTCGCTCCGATGACCCATCAGGAAGGATGCGCCAGCTCTGCTGGTTGTCCATCAGGTTCGCAACCATAATCTGATTCAGCACCTGCTCGTGAACCGTCGGATTGAGCAACGGCAGCATGGCCTCCACCCGCCGGTCCAGGTTGCGCGGCATCATGTCGGCGGAACTGATGTAGACGGCGGCTTTCGGCGAGGGAAGCGGCTCTCCTTGCCCGAAACAATAGATTCGCGCGTGCTCCAGGAAGCGCCCGATGATGCTTTTGACCCGGATGTTATCCGAGAAGCCCGGAATGCCGGGCCGCAGGCAACACACGCCACGGCAGATGATGTCGATCTCGACGCCGGCCGCACTCGCCTCGTAGAGCGCATCGATGATCTGCGCATCGACGAGTGCATTCATCTTCATCCAGATGGCTGCGGGACGGCCGGCTTTGGCGTACCCGATCTCGTCGCGGATGTGCGTTAGGATCCGCTGCCGGATGCCAAGCGGGCTCGCCGACATCACCTCCAGTTCGCCGGGATTGCCGTAACCGGTGACGAAGTTCAGGATCCGCGTCACATCGCGCGCGACAGCGGGACTGCGCGTGAAGATCGAGAGGTCGGTATAGATCTTCGCGGTCTGCGGATGATAGTTGCCCGTGCCGATATGGCAGTAGGTGGCAAGCTCCGAGCCCTCGCGTCGCACCACGACACCGAGCTTCGCGTGCGTCTTGAGTTCGATGAAACCATAAACGACATGCACGCCCGCGTTTTCCAGATCGCGGGCCCAGCGGATGTTGGCGGCCTCGTCGAAACGCGCCTTCAGCTCCACAACGGCCGTCACCGACTTTCCTGCTTCAACCGCTTCCTTGAGCGCGTTGACGATGGGGCTATCGCGCGACGTGCGATAGAGCGTCCACTTGATGGCCATCACGTTTGGGTCGTTCACTGCTTGACGCAGGAACTGCACCACCACATCGAAGCTCTCGTAGGGGTGATGGACGACGATGTCCTTCTTGCTGATCGCGGCGAAGCAATCGCCATTGTATTCTCGGATACGCTCGGGAAAGCGGATATTGAATGGCTTGAAGAGCAGGTCCGGCCGATCGGAGACGATGAGCTGGCTGGTATCGGACAATCCCAGCACGCCCTCCTTCACGAAGATCGCTTCCTCGCCGACTTCCAATTCCTCCGCCACGAGCCGGCGCAGCTTCTCAGGCATGCGGTTCTCGAGTTCCAGGCGGATCACATGGCCGCGGCGGCGGCGCTTCAATAGCGTCTCATAGGAACGGACAAGATCCTCGGCCTCTTCCTGCATTTCGATATCGCTGTCACGCAGCACCCGGAAGGCACCCTTGGACTGGATCTCGAAGCCCATGAAGAGCTTGTCGAGAAACATGCCGATAAGCAGCTCCATCTGAATGAAGCGCAGTTCGTTCTCAGAGCTTTCCTCAGCCCGCAGCCTGATGAACCGCTCCAACTGCCCCGGGATCGGAATAAGCCCGCTCATCGTTCTGCCGTCGGCCTGGTTTTGCATGATGACGGCGATCGTGAGCCCCTTGTTCAAAATGAACGGGAAGGGATGGGCAGGATCGACGGCGATTGGCGTCAGGATGGGAAAGATGTGCGTGAGGAAGAGGTTTTCGAGCCAGCGCCGTTCGCTGTCGGTCAAATTCTCAGGCTCGACGATCTGCAGACCGGCGTGGTCCAGCTCGTCTCGGATCGTGCGCCAGATGGCCTGCTTTTCGGCAACGATCGTCGCCACGAACTTGTTGATGGCGGCGAGCTGCTCGCTCGGCGTCAAGCCATCCTGGGTGGGCGTGGTCACTCCGGCGGCGATCTGGCCATAAATGCCTGCCGCGCGAACCATGTAGAATTCATCGAGGTTCGAAGCCGATATCGAGAGGAACCGCAGACGCTCCAGGAGCGGGTGGCTCTCGTTCTTGGCCTCTTCCAGAACGCGGCGATTGAACTGCAGCCACGAAAGCTCACGGTTATAAAAGCGCTTCGGTCCGACCGGCTTCTCGATCACGGGCTTTTCCACCTCTTCGCCCGTCGCCGGGCTCTTGCTTGTCTTCTTGTCCTTTACTGGCGGCATGGACCTTCACCTCGTTCGATTTGCCCAAACCGACTTAGCCCTGCTGTCTGCGACGATTGCATGACAGTCATTTCTTTCCAATCTCAGTCGCGCTCTCATCGGCCAGCGCCGCCAGGGCCTCGGCCGCCAGCCCCCGGGTCACCCGCCTCTGGCGCGACAGAGCGAGCTGATCGCATTCCTTCACCAGTCTCTGCGCGGCCTCGAAAGATCGCTCCATGTGCAGGGCGAGATGGTTGACGACGTGGGGTTCCACGGTCAACTGCCGGTCGGAGAAGAGCTTCACCAGTACGGCCTTGAGAATGGCATCGTCAGGCGTCTCGATATGCACGAGCGGCAAGGCGCGCAAGCGCGAGCGTAGATCCGGCAGATCAATCGCCATCTCACCTGGCGGTATGGCCGAGGTGGCCAGCAGGGCATAGCCTTTCTCACGAACGAGATTGAGGAGATGAAAAAGGACCCTCTCGTTGCCAATCCCGCGGTCGAGATCCTCGATCGCAAGCGCCGTATGCTGTTCCAGGCTCGCGACGGCCTCATCCGACAGCTGCGTAGCCTGCAGACTTTCCGCGCCGGATTTCAGGCGCCAGACATTCGTCAGATGGCTTTTTCCCGAACCCGGAGGCCCGACCACGATGGCAGCCCGAGCGGTCCATTGCGGCCAGCCATCCACGAGCGCTACGGCCGCCTCGTTGCTTGCGCTGACAAGGAAATCCTCCAGCGCGAGAGCCGGCCGGTGCGGAAGATCGAGTACCAACTGTTCCGGGTTCACCTTCGGATCGGTTGCGCTCATGCCTGCCGTTCCACTGTAATCGAACCGGACACGCTAGGCCCCCTTGCCGGGGTCGGGACTGTCGGCCGCCGACATGTGCCGCAGCCACATATCGAGATAGGCTGCGAGCGAAGCGAACGTCAACGCGCCTGTCAGACCAACGAGCACAAACCTCAAATTCTCCCAGCCCAGCGCGAAGGCTTGATCGGCCAGCACCACTCCCACCAGCAGAACCAGGGCAGCCGTGTTGGCTTTGCTCACGAGAATTGGCTTCATGGCGAACGGACGGTCCATCAGCCAGGCCAGCACCACGCCTGCGACGATGAGGATATCGCGCGAGACGACGGCGATAACCAGCCACGAGGGAAGCGCCCCCGAGACGCCCAGCGCGATGAACACGCTGACGATCAGCAATTTGTCCGCGATCGGATCGAGGTAGGACCCCAATTCCGTCTGCCAATCAAACCTCTTGGCCAGATAGCCGTCGATCGCGTCCGAAATGCCCGCAACCAGGAAGGCGTAAAAGGCCAGCTGAGATTGCCCCGTCACCAGCAGCCAGAAAATGACCGGAACAAGAATAACGCGGCCGGTCGTGATGATATTGGGAAGGCTCACGATAACATCTTCGAATTGAGGGCAAAAACCAGCCCGGCGGCTCGGAAACAACCAGGGCTTCATGGGAGTAGCCCTGCCTTTAGCCGAACCGAGCGGTATCGTCGAGACGAGTGCCACGCAGGGCGCGATCCGGCAAGAGGAAGCGGGGCGAAAACACCTACCATTGGCCGGATTGTCCCCGAAAGGTCAGCGGCGTTGCGACCGCATGACCAGAACGCCCCCCGCATTCTGCAGGGAGATCCCGTAACCGGCGAGCGCCTGGGCAAGGGCCGGCCCCCCACCCGGATACTTCACGCTGATGGTCGCCCGGCCGGCCGACACCGAGCCGATCCGGATATCGTCGATCCCCGGGGCCTCGAGAAGCACACGGCGCATTTCGTCCCATTCGCCCTTTTCAGCGAATTCCGCCTCGAAGGCGACGTCCTGGCCGCCGCCAAAGCCGCCCGCGCCGCCATAGGCGGCACCACCATACCCGCCGTCTCCAAAGCCGCCCGGCCCATAAGCTGCCGCGCCAGGCACGCCCCTTTCATTCACGGCCTTCCAGCGACCCTCCAGAATGCCCTGCGAGACGACCGCGGCGAGTTCCAGCGTGTAGGCGACATCGCCGTCGTTAAGGCGATAGCTTCTCTTCAGCGAGAACGGGCCGACGGCATCCTGCCCGGCGAGCAGAACGTGAACGCGCTGCCCCGCCGTGTCCACTTCAGCGATTGCCACCAACACCTGATCCGTACCGTAGGCGGCCGCGAGCGCCGTGACCGACGCGGTCGGATCGCCTTCCAGCCCCTGCAGCACATCGGCGCCGATCTCGGGTTTCAAAGCTTCAATACGAACAGGCGTAACCGTGTTGGTCAGATCCAGCGACGGCCACACACTGGCCCACGTTCCACTGGCCGGCCCCACCTCGCCAGAACTTTTCGCGTCCCGGACCAGCGGCACGAGCAGGGTCTGCGGCGCCTGTGTGTCCACATACGGGATGCCTTGCCGCGTCAGCAGATCGCGGACCTGGGCGGCCTGAAATGAGAAGTCGAGGCTCGCGATGTAGCGGGTCGCCGAATTGCGTTCCGAGCGCACGGCCACGCCGTCGATGAGTGACGCGGCATCGACCTCACCCAGCCGCTCGAGACTTCTGTAGGCCGTCACCGGCACGATACGTTTCAGGAGTGAGCGGAATGCCGCCTTCTGGCCGTCGGCGATGGCGGTTTCCTTCGCTGCGACCGCATTCTTGGCGCGCGCCTCGACAGGATAGTTGGCAATCGTATAGGCCCGGTCCCCTGCCGGGGCCGCCGCGACAGACGCGGCCGCCCCGGCAAGACCGGCGAGCACGACCCCGGTCAGGACCGCGGTCGGCGCATGGAAACCTGTCGATCGCATCCCTTATGACCTTCCGGAACGTGTGGATTTCACCGGGACGCGGCCCCGGACCGTCCCGGCGAGTTGCCGCCGGGCCCCCAAGCTGATAGAGCGCCCCATGTTCTGGCGAGCAATCGGGCGAAAATCGGGACGCACGTGGCGTTCAATACCGTCCCGCTCCACGGAGCGTCACAGATAATTGCCCGCGGCAGAGCCCGGGCCCGACAGAATACCGGGGTTGCATGGTCCAGTCCAACGACGACAAATCCGGACCCATCACGTATCGCGATTCCGGGGTCGATATCGATGCCGGCAATGCGCTCGTCCATGCCATTAAACCTCTGGTGAAGGCGACACGGCGCGCGGGCGCGGACGCCGACCTCGGCGGCTTCGGGGGACTATTCGACCTCAAGGCGGCGGGTTTCCGCGATCCGATCCTGGTCGCCGCCAATGACGGCGTGGGCACCAAGCTCAAAATCGCCATCGACAGCGGACGGCATACGACCATCGGCATCGACCTTGTGGCCATGTGCGTCAACGACCTCGTCGTGCAGGGGGCAGAGCCGCTTTTCTTCCTCGACTATTACGCGACGGGCCATCTCGACGTTGCGGTCGCCCGCGACGTGGTGGCCGGCATAGCGGAAGGCTGCCGGCTTGCGGGCTGCGCCCTCATCGGCGGCGAGACTGCCGAAATGCCCGGCATGTATCACAAGGGCGACTATGATCTGGCCGGCTTCGCTGTCGGCGCAGTGGAGCGGGGAGAGATACTGCCCCGTACCGACATGACGGTGGGCGACGTGCTGATCGGGCTCCCGTCCTCAGGCGTGCATTCGAACGGGTACAGTCTCGTGCGCCGGCTTGCGGCGAGTGAAAACATTGGCTGGAACGATCCCTCCCCATGGGCCGCGGAGACGACGTTCGGCGAGGCTTTGCTGACGCCCACGCGGATTTACGTGAAGTCCGTCCTCGCGGCCATCGAAGCCACGGGCGGCGCCTCCGACGGCGCCGTCAAGGGCCTCTCCCACATCACCGGTGGCGGACTTTCGGAGAACCTGCCACGCGTCCTGCCCGATACGGTCGCAGCCGCCATCGATCTGACCGCGATTGCCGTCCCGCCTGTCTTCGGATGGCTCGCGAAGGCCGGCCGTCTCAGCGACGGAGAGATGCTCCGCACGTTCAACTGCGGCATCGGCATGATCGTGATCGCAGACAGGGCCCGCGCAGGCGAGGTGGTCCAGTCTCTGACCGAAGCGGGCGAAGCGCCCGTCGTTCTCGGCGAAATCGTCACGCCCTCCGGCGAACGCTCCGATGCCAAAGGCAAAGGGGAAGCCTGGGCCGTGAACTACGAAGGCCGGCTCAAGTACTGATCCGGCGTCTCTCCCCGCCCTGGCCGAACCAAAACGGGGAGAGGGATGCCCTCAGGCGACCTTTTCCATCGCTTCCAGCTCGTCGATCATGCCTTCGATGACACGCAGGCCCTTGTTCCAGAACTCCGGATCACGCGCATCAAGGCCAAACGGTGCCAGAAGCTCCGAATGATGCTTGGAGCCCCCCGCCTTCAGCATGTCGAAATACTTCGCGACGAAGCCTGGGTGTGCCTCCTGATAAAGTCCGTAGAGGGAGTTCACGAGGCAATCGCCGAAGGCATACGCGTAGACGTAGAACGGCGAGTTGATGAAGTGCGGGATGTAGGTCCAGAAGACCTCGTAGCCCGGCTTGAAGTCGATCGCCGGCCCGAGGCTCTCGCGCTGCACATCGAGCCAGAACTCGTTGAGCTGGTCCGACGTCAGCTCGCCCGTGCGGCGGCCTTCGTGCACCTTGCGTTCGAACGAATAGAACGCGATCTGGCGCACGACCGTGTTCAGCATGTCCTCGACCTTGCCCGCGATCATCGCCTTCTTCTCGCGCGGATCCTTTGTGTCGGCGAGCAGAGCGCGGAAGGTCAGCATCTCGCCGAAGACAGAGGCGGTCTCGGCCAGCGTCAGCGGCGTCGGCGCGAGCAGCGCGCCCTGCTCGCGGGCCAGCATCTGGTGGACGCCGTGGCCCAGCTCATGCGCAAGCGTCATCACATCCCGTGGCTTGCCCTGGTAGTTCATGAGCACATACGGATGCACGCTCGGCACGGTGGATGCGGAGAACGCACCCTGTGCCTTGCCCTCGCGCACCGGCGCATCGATCCAGCCCTTCTCGAAGAACTCCTTCGCCGTGGCGGCCATCTCGGGCGCGAACTTCCCATAGGCGGCAAGCACCGTGTCCTCGGCCTCCTTCCATGTGAAGATGCGCTCGGGCTTGTCGGGCAACGGTGCGTTGCGGTCCCAATGGTTGAGCTTCTCCATGCCCAGCCAGCGCGCTTTCATCGCGTAGTAGCGATGCGACAGGCGCGGATAGGCCGCGCGGACGGAGGCGACCAGCGCATCGACGACGGGCGCTTCGACGCGGTTCGCCAGATGCCGGCTGTCGGCGACATCCTTGAAGCCGCGCCAGCGGTCGGAAATTTCCTTGTCCTTGGCGAGCGTGTTGGTAATGAGCGTGAAGAGGCGCACGTTCTCGCCAAAGACCTTCGCCAAGGCCTCAGCGCCTGCCTTGCGGCGCGCGCCATCCGGATGAGACAAAAGGTTGAGCGTAGGCTCCAGCGACAAGGGCTCGCGCTCGCCCGCGACCGGGAAACGCAAAGTCGTCATCGTCTCGTTGAAAAGGCGCGAGAAGGCGCTGCGCGAGGTCTGGCTTTTTTCGGTGAAGAGCCGCTCGATTCTCTCCTCGAGCTGATATGGCTTCTCGCGGCGCAGATCGTCGAGCCAGGGCTTGTAGTGCGCCAGCGCCGGAACCTTCAAAGCTTCGGCCAGAACGGCCTCCTCGATCTGATTGAGTTCGAGTTCCAAGAAGATGAGGTCGGTGCCGATGCGTGTCAGCGCCTCGTTGGTATCGCCGAAGAACTTGGCGCGCGCCGGATCGGCCTGGTTGGCGTAATAGTACAGGCCCGCGTAGGAGGCGAGCTTGCCCATAAGATCCGAAAGATCCTCATAGGCCTTGATGACGGCAGCAAGTTCGGCGCCGTCCTTGGCCAGTTCGGAAAGCTTACCCTGACACTTCACTTTCAGAGCCTGAGCATCGCGCTCGGACCGGGCCAGGTCGCGCGCGACCTCCGGAGCATCCGGCGAGGCGTAGAGGTCGGAAAGATCCCACTCGGGCATCGAACCGAGATCACGCATTTGGGAAGCCGGGGCAGCAGTGCTCATGAAGTCCTCTCGTCGATGGCTGACAATGTCGGGAAAGCCCGGCGGAACGGGCGCTTCAGCCTCCAGTTAAGGCCGCGACCGCCCCGGGGCAAGATATTGCCGCATAATCCCAAAGTCGCGGCCGTGAAACACTTCGGGGGTTTCACGGGACAGTGTTTTTACGAAACTCAACTACGTTCGCACCAAAAGTCATCGTCCGGACCCGCATCATCTTGTGGGCGGCGCTGCCTGCACCCATAATCCAGGCAGTTGAAACAGAAGAACGAGGACTTATTGAATACCTTCGACCTGACCGTCATCACCACCTTGTTTGGAGCAGTCGCCCTGTTCCTTTTGACGGCCTTCCTTCGCCACCGCAGGCGGCTGCACTACATCGACACCTATGACTGGCCCCCGGGCTTGCTGAAGCGCCTGAGGACACATCACGCCAGCCTCACCAGTGCGGAAATCGACCGCATCGGGCTTGGTCTCAAGCAGTTCTTTCGCGCGTATCTCAAGGGCGGTCGCCGCCACGTCGCCATGCCCTCGCAGGCCGCCGACGATCTCTGGCACGAGTTCATCCTCTACACGAGGGCCTACGAGACTTTCTGCAAGAATGCCTTTGGCACCTTCCTGCATCACACGCCGGCCGCCGCGCTCGCGCCGAGACACAAGCGGAACAACGAAGGCCTGCGGCGGGTTTGGTGGCAAGCCTGCCGGGAGGAGGGCATCGACCCCCGGACGCCTACGGCATTGCCTCTCCTTTTCGCGCTCGATGGTGATCTCAAGATTCCCGGCGGCTACCGCTATGTGCCCGATTGCAAGTCCCTCCGCCATGGCGGGACGGCCGGCACGCAATGCGGCGCCGGATTTTCCGACAGTTCCATCGACGGCGGCACGGACGGCCTGGGCGACAGCGGCGGCGATGGGGGTGACGGGGGCGGCTGCGGCGGCGACTGACCCGCCCGCCATTGACTGAAAAAAGGACGCCAATTCAGCCTTCTCTCAAAAAAGGCTCAAGGTGATAAGGCCTGAAACCTCCTGTTTACCGTTCTCGGGCACTCTCACCTCCGTAGCGTCGAGTTGTCGGCGGGTTCTGTGTCCTTGTCTGGGACGCATAGAAAGGAACCGCGGGCATCAGTTTCAGTTGTGTTGAGTACGAGTGCCACATGGCCAAACGTGTCCTTATCGTCGATGACGATCCCGCCCAGCGCCGCATTCTCGAAGAGATGATCAAGCGCCTGGGTTTTGAAACCCGAACAACCAATTCCGGCGAGCAAGCCATCCAAATCCTCGAGGGCGCGGATCAGGGATCCATTTCGCTCGTGCTCCTGGATCTCGTCATGCCCGGCGTGGACGGCATGGCGGTTCTCGAACGGCTCGCTCAGAAGTCCGGCATTCCGCCGATTATCGTTCAGACGGCTCATGGGTCGATCGACGCGGCCATCAACGCGATGCGCGCCGGCGCCGCCGACTTCGTTATCAAGCCGGCCTCGCCCGAGCGCCTTGAAGTGTCGATCAAGACGGCCCTCAAGATCCAGGCACTGTCGGGTGAGATCACCCGCATCAAGAAGAAGGCCGAAGGCACTCTCACCTTCAACGACCTGATCATCCGCGGCGATGCGATGCAGCGGGTCATCGCGCTCGGCAAGCGCGCGGCCTCGTCCAACATCCCCGTCCTCATCGAAGGTGAATCGGGTGTCGGCAAGGAGCTGATCGCTCGGGCCATTCAGGGCGAGAGTGAGCGCGCGGGCAAGCCGTTCATAACCGTCAACTGCGGAGCGATCCCCGAGAACCTCGTGGAGAGCATCCTGTTCGGTCATGAGAAGGGCTCGTTCACGGGCGCCTCCGAGAAGCGGATGGGTAAATTCCAGGAGGCCGATGGCGGCACTCTGTTCCTCGACGAAGTCGGCGAACTTCCGCTCGATGCTCAGGTGAAGCTCTTGCGCGCGCTCCAGGAAGGCGAGATCGACCCCGTCGGCTCCAAAAAGCCGGTAAAGGTCAACTTCCGCCTTATCTCAGCAACCAACCGCGACATGATCCAGCTCGTAAAGGACGGCAAGTTCCGCGAGGATCTCTACTACCGCCTCAACGTCTTCCCGATCTGGGTGCCGCCGCTGCGCGAGCGCATCGACGATGTGCCGGAGCTGACCCAGCATTTCGTTGCCCGCTTCGCTGCCGAGGAAGGCAAGCGCGTTTCGGGCCTCACGCCGGAAGCCATAAGGCTCCTCAAGGCCTACTCCTGGCCCGGCAACGTGCGTCAGCTTGAGAATGCAGTGTTTCGCGCCGTCGTGCTGGCCGATCGGACGGATCTCACGATCAACGAGTTCCCCCAGATCGCGGCACACGTCGAGGGCTTCGACGTCGAAATCCCGGCCGCTCCGGCCGAGCCTCTCAGGAAGCCCGCCTATACGGGTCCTGCCCTCCTTGGTGCGGAAAATCGCATTCCCCAGACGGTCGAGATCAAGAGCGACACGGGAAGCGGCTCGCTCGGCATTCCCGCCATCGATGCCTCGGGCGACATCCGCTCGTTGGAGGCGATCGAAGCCGACATGATTCGTCTTGCGCTCGGTCGCTATCGCGGCCACATGACGGAAGTGGCCAAGCGGCTCAACATCGGCCGCTCGACACTCTACAGAAAGATGCAGGAATACGGTCTGGAGCCACGCGTCAACTAGCCAACTTTCCCGAAAGGGAAAGCCCCTTGAACGCCCTGCAGATCGTGGAGGGTCCGGTGGCTTCACACCGGGCCCTCTTTTGTTCCGGAATGCCCATTTTTGCAGGGACAAGCTGTGACGCGCGGACGTCACTGACAGGCGAATCGGCTAACCAGGGCGGTGCGGACTTGTCTTGGCCACATGGTCTTGTTTGGCTGGGCAGACCGGCGATTGCAGGTCCGTTTACGGAAAATACCGAACGGGGGGTATGCCAAGATGCGCCGTCTGCACCTCTTTGCCGTCAGCTGGGCCGCCGTTGCTGTCATGGCGACGGATGTTTTCGCCACCGACGCGGCGTCGGCGCCGGAAGTCCCTGTTCCGGCTGGCGCGAGCGCGGCGGCAGTGCCATCCGCATCATCCCCATCAGCCGGCGTGCTGCGAACGCCTGCCGAGACGGTTTCAACCGTCGAGCCGGCCTCACCGGTGGACACACTCGGACCAGCTGAAACCGTCGCAACCGTGCCTGTCGAAACCGGCAGCATCGGTCATCCCGACGCCGCCATCGGCGCGGCCGCGCGTAAGCTGCTCGGCGGCGAGGATACGGACCCCAGCGCGCATCTTCTGCCCGCCGACACCGCGGACGCGGACGCCAAACAGACCGGTGAGATCGCCGCGACGCCACCGCCCAAACCCTCGCCGGAGGAACTGGACCGAACGGCCTTGTCGGAATTCTACCAGGCACGGGGCGACGAACCGTTGTGGGTGACAGCCGAAGGCTACACGCCGAAGGCCCACCTCGCGATGGCCGAGTTGAAGCGCGCGGCAGAATACGGCCTCGATCCGGATAACTTCACGGTTTCGGAGCTCAGCGACGGCACGACACCGTCTCCCGGTGCGCTCGCCGAGGCCGAAACCGGTCTGGCACTCGCCGTCATGGCCTATGCGCGCCATGCCCGCGGCGGCTACATCGCTGAACCGGCCAAGCAGCTCTCGTCTTATTTCGACCGCCGCCCGCAGTACCGCGACCGCGCCGAACTTCTTGCCGATCTCGCGGCTGCCGAAGATCCGGCGCGCGTTCTCGTCGACCTGCACCCGAAACACCCGCAGTTCGAGTTATTGCGGCAGGCCTGGCTGGAAACACAGCGCACCCGCGCCGCCAAGGGGGCAAAACTTGCCGCGGGCGAAGATCTGCGCCCCGGGGCAACCCACCCGGACGTCGCAATCCTGCGCAAGCGTCTCGATATCCCGGCCGAGGAAGGGACCAAACCCGATTTCTTCGACGCGCGCCTCGCCGCTGCGATCAAGGGCTTCCAGTTGCTGAAGGGCATTTCGCCCGCCGACGGCACGGTGACGAAGGAAACGCGGGCCAAGCTCAATCAGCCGATCAAGGGCAAGACCGATCAGCTCGCCGCCAACATGCAGATGTGGCGCTACATACCCGAAGATCTCGGTGAAATGTACGTCATGCTGAACGTACCCGAATACATGGTGCGCATCATCAAGGACGGGGAAACGGCGTTTGAAGAGCGCGTGACCGTCGGCCTCGTCAACAAGCAGACGCCGATCTTCTCCGACAAGATGGAACTCGTGACGTTCAAGTCCCGATGGCGCGTGCCCGATAGCATTAAAGTGCGCGAGATCTGGCCGAGCCTTCTGAGGGGCGGCGGCATGATGCGCCAGCACAAGCTGGAAATGCGCCGCCTGCACACCAACGAACTCGTCGACTGGACGAAAATCGACTGGTCGAAGACGGAAATGACCGACTACGCCATCTGGCAGCCGCCGGGTTCGTTCAACCAGCTCGGCATCGTGAAGTTCTCGTTCCCCAACAAACACTATGTCTTCATGCACGACACGCCAGACAAGCATATGTTCAACTGGACGCGGCGTGCCAACAGCCACGGCTGCATGCGCATTCGCAACCCGCTGAAGATGGCGGAGGTGATCCTCAACGCCGACAAGGGCTGGGACCGCGCCAAGATCGACGACCTCGTCAAGAACGGGCCGGATCACAACATCATCGAGCTGGACAAGAAGATCCCGGTCCACATGACGTATTTCACCGCGCGCATCGGTGAGGGCGGCAAGATCGAGACGTTCGGCGACATCTATGGTCATGAGAAGCGCGTGACCCAGGCGCTGAAGGGCCAGTGGGAGAGGATCGCCATGGGGCCCGATCATCTGGCGCCCGTCGACGAAAAAACGCCGCCGCGCGTCGCGTCACGCAAAGCGCCCAAGTCGAACGACAAGGGCAGAACGGTACAAAGCATTGTCCAGAACGCGCTCAGCGGCGGGTTCTGACGACGATCACAGCCTGACGGGTCCTCGCGTCAAGCCCACGCGCCTGTAAACGAAAAACGGCGCCTTCGTGAGAAGGCACCGTTCTCATGTCATCAGACGTGGAAGTCTGAGCCTCTAGAACTTATACCGGAAGCCGGTCCAGATGGTGCGGCCGAGACCGGGCTTCATGCCGTCCTCGCGGTCAGAGATGTAGAACTCGTTGAGGAGATTGTCGCCAGCCACGAACACGCTGGCGCCCGTGTCGCCGATGTCCATGTTGAAGCGGGCCGACATCAGCCACACGCTCGGAATTTCGCCATCCTCGCCGGCCTCCTCGACCTCGCACTCGCCGTCTTCGCACTCGACCTCGCCACCGAACCCGAAGGGCGTGTTGCCCTCGTCGGTGAAGAACGACCCGCGATAGGTCCAGGTCATGCTGGCATCCCAGCGCCAGCCGGTCCTCTGCTCGACACCGACGGTGAGGGCCGCGACATGCAGCGGAACTTCGGGAATGCGGTTGCCGCTGAAATTTTCGCCTTCGGGCGTGACGAGGTCTTTGAATTCGCCGCGCGAGTAGGTGTAGTTGCCCTCACCGAAGAAGTTGAGCGTCCCCCCGGTAAATGGCTGAGAGTTCAGGCGTCCATAAAGCTCGACGCCGTGAATATGCACTTTGTCGGCCCGGCCAAACGAGCGGTCAGCCGCATCCGAGAACGACGCACCGAACTGGTAGTTTGTCAGAATTTGGTAGAAGCCGGCGACCTCGAAATCGAGACCTTTGATGGCCGTGGACCGCAGACCGAGGTTGAAGTTGTCGCCGATCTCGTCGTCAACAGGGAAGTCTTCGTTGCGAAGAACGCCTGTGGACATGCCGCGGTGGTAGCCGCCGAAGACCGTCGTGCGATTGAGGCCCGTGTAGGCGAATGCCACGCCGGGCAGCGCATGGAAGTTGTCGTATTTTTCGTTGCGGACCGTCGGATCGAGCACCAGACCGTCGAGTTCGAGGCACTCACCGCCGAAGCCCGCATCCTCGCAATCGTCATCGTCACCGCCACCTGCTTCGCTTTCCTCGCGCGCAATAACGCGGTTCGTGCGCCTGGCCTGATACCACTCGAAGCGAACGCCGGGGACGACGTTCAGGTCACTCGCCACTTCGACGTTTGTCTGGAGGAATGCCGAGACGGCGTTCGCATCCAAGGAGCGATCGAAGATGGTGAACCCGCGATCGTCGCCGTCCTTCAGGATCTCGTCCTGGCGGCCGATGAAGTTGCGGTTCGACATGTCCTGATATTCGTACCGGAGGCCGGCCTGGATGGCCTGTTTGAAGCCGAGAATGTTGCGGTCCGCCCATTCGCCGCGGATCTCGGCACCAATATGGCGGAACGTGCGCAGGCGTCCGAACATGGTGTCGTCGCCGAACAGGATCGACGTGTTCTCCACGCCGTCTTCGAATTCCGTATCGGCGATGACCGCACCCAGACCGCCGGCAGACCCGTCGGGCGAAGACTTCGAACGTGTTGAGCTGGTAGCGGTCGCGGCGATGAAAGCCCGCGTAAACGCGGCTCGTGATTGTGGTGTCATCGTCCAGATAGGCGTTGTGAACGATCTGGCCACGCCAAATCTCGCCGTTGTAGTTGTTCAGGCCGGCCGCAGGCGCGTAGCAGGTCTTGCAGTGTTTCAAGCGGTTGAACTGGGTCTCCGCGAAACCGGCCAGTTGGTTCTCGAAAATCTCCTCGGCCACGTCCTCGCTGGACGTATCGATCTCGGCTTCGCCGAGGAAGTTCTGCTCGTCGTAATTATCCTTTTGACGAGTGTAGCTCGAGGAAACGACAAGGTCAGAGTTGGAGCCCCTCCAGCCCAGCGCGCCATAGAAGTCGTTAAAGCGCAGCCGCTCCGTATCCCAGGCGCCCTGAACGTTGGCGCCCGTGTAAGAAGCGACAAGGCCCACGTTGTCGGCGTGCTGACGGGTGTGCACATGCCAGCGCGCGGAGATATCAGTCTCACTCTTGCGCGAGCGCGTCTCGTCTCTCAACACGATATTGCCGTCCTCGTCGACCTCCTCGATCTCGGTAAAGGAGC
The DNA here is from genome assembly GCA_963825555.1 of uncultured Alphaproteobacteria bacterium. GTDB lineage: Bacteria > Pseudomonadota > Alphaproteobacteria > Rhizobiales > Hyphomicrobiaceae > JAGVSR01. Next base: position 90,758 of record CAWGTZ010000002.1, read on the forward strand.
CGCGGTCGGTGCGGGTAAACCCGATGGCAGAGCTGATGACCGTTTCAGCCGGACCGAACGGCGAGAGGTTGCGCCCGTTGATGACGCCGAAGTTGTTGTTGGGACCATGCGTGATGACGGTGCCCCGCAAAACCTCGATGCTCTCGAGACGCTCGATTGGCGCCCAGAAGTGGACCGAGGGGTCGAGCCAAAGCGCGAGGTTATTTGCATGCCCATCCTCCATGATGAGCATCTTGCGCGAGCGCCGCGCGGGCGAACCGCGCATGCCGATGCCGCCGTGCTGAGCGGCCGCGTCATCGTTGATGACGATGACACCCGGCACGCGCGTCAGGGCTTCATTGATGTTGCGGGGCTGGTTCGCCTGGAGAATTTCCGGCGTCAGGTTGGTTGCGGCCGACGAGAAGCCTTCCAAGTTTGTCGGAATGAGCTGGGTCGGATTGAGGGGTGTCGTGGCCGACTGCGTTGCGCGCGCGGCCGCACCGCGCGCGGCAGAAGAACCGTAAACCGGATTGTCGCCCACGGGCGCGGTTTCAACCGGCTCCACATCGGCGAATTCGTCCGCAGGCGGCGGGACGACGGCGGGCTGCGAAGCCGGCGCGGGGGCGGCCTGTTGCTGCGGCTTGGGCTTCGGCTTGGGCTTTTGAGCCGACGGCTTGGGGGCAGGCGGCTCCTCCTGAAGGACCTCCACCTCAGGAATCTGGCTTTGGTTCTCTCCCGCGGGAGCGAGCTCAGCGGCCGGAGCTTCCGTACCCGCGGGTGCTGCGTCCTGCGCCGAGACTGTCACCGGTCCCGTCACAGCCATGCCGGTCACGAGCGCGGCCCCCAACAGCTTCCTCATAGCGTGATCTCTCTATCTTTACTGGAAAGTATTCCAATCCCGGCATCCATGAACCACTGGTAATCGGGTATACATATGCTGAAAGAGCAGCAATGGTGCGAAGTTCCCGCCTCGCAAAATAGCCTTTTAATGGTTCCGAATGTTGCGGATTTACATTAGGAATTTTTCCTATTCTTCAATTTATTACTTGTTGTTCCAGGAATTATTCCCACAAGCGTGGGAAAAACTCCCGGTGGGAACGGTCCAACTTGTCAAAGTCCGTTGGCTTCAACCCCGGCTGCGGACGAGCAAGGTGATGGCCTTTGGCCCGGTCAGCCGCCACGCCGCACGACCGGCGGCCGGGAAACCTTGACTTCCGAACTCTCGGGCCGCACACCGCCCTCAAAGCGGCGATTTCTGAAGAGACGCATGAACATGACCTCACCCACCCCCGACCGGGACGTTATCGTCCCCGCCGAGTGGGCCCCCCAGGCGGCACTCTGGACGGCCTGGCCTGCTGATCCTGATGAATGGAACGGCGACCTGGAACCACCCAGGCGCGACGTGGCCGGCCTCGTCCGGTCTCTCGGATCGCACGGCAACCGCGTCCTGTTGCTTGCCAATGGTCCGGAGGCAGAGGAGACCGCAGCCGCAGCGGTCGGCAGTCTCGCGGAGATCGTGCCGGCGCGTTACGGCGACATCTGGCTGCGCGATACGGGCCCCATCTTCGCCACCGGCCCGGACGGTGTCGTTGCACTCCGCTTCAAGACCAACAGCTGGGGCGGAAAGTACAATCTCCCCGACGACGAAACCGTTGGAGACGACGTGGCGCGGCTTGCCCGCGTACCCGTGCGCCGCTTCGACTTCGTGCTCGAAGGAGGGGCCGTCGATCACGACGGTGAAGGCACGATCCTGACCACGCGGCAGACACTTCTCAATCCCAACCGGAACGGCTGGACGAAAGACCAGGCCGAGGCGGCGCTGCGTGCCGCGTTCAGCGCCAAGGCCATCGTGTGGATCGATGAAGGCATGAAGAACGACCATACCGATGGGCACATCGACAACATTGCCCGCTTCGTCGCGCCCGGCCGCGTCGTTTGTCAGTCAGCGAGCGGCAAGGATGACCCCAACCGAGAGACGCTGGACGCCATCGCAGCAAAGCTCGCTGCCTCCACCGATGCAGCCGGCCGAAAGCTCGACGTGGTGCGCATTCCCGGTGTTGGGCTCTATCGCAATCCGGATGGCGAAATAGCCCCCGCGTCCTATATGAATTTTATCATCGCCAACGGCGTCGTGGTCGTTCCGGTTTACGGCGCCGCGAGCGAAGCGGCGGCTCTCGAAGCCCTGCAAGCCGTCTTTCCGGACCGGAAGGTCGTCGGCGTTCCCTCGCGCGGGCTTCTGGGCTGCGGAGAGGCCGGCGGTGGTTCGTTCCACTGCATCACGCAGCAGCAGCCTCTGTAAGGAGGACACACTCATCATGACGAACCGCACGATCACCGTAGCCGGCATCCAGACCGCCTACGGGACCGACATGGCCGAAAACATTGCGCGGACAGAAGCCTTCGTGCGCGAGGCCGCAAGCAAAGGCGCACAGGTCATCCTCCCTTCGGAGCTTTTTCAGGGGATTTACTTCTGCACCCGTCAGGATCCGAAGTGGTTCGAGACCGCTTATCCGGCCGGCACGCATCCCTGCGTCGTCGCAATGCGCAAGCTCGCCAAAGAACTCGGCGTCGTCATCCCCGTCTCCATCTTCGAAAAGGACGGACCGCGCTATTACAACAGCATCGTGATCGTCGACAGCGACGGCGAGGCGCTCGGCCTTTACCGCAAGAGCCATATCCCCGACGGACCGGGATATCAGGAAAAGTACTATTTCCGGCCCGGCGACACGGGCTTCAAGGTCTGGAAGACCAAGACCGCTACCATCGGCGTCGGCATCTGCTGGGATCAGTGGTATCCCGAATGCGCCCGCGCCATGGTGCTGCAGGGCGCCGAGATCCTGTTCTACCCGACCGCCATAGGCTCGGAGCCCTACGACAACGCCCTCGACACGCATCTACAGTGGCAGCGCGCCATGCAGGGTCACGCCGTCTCCAACGCCGTTCCGATCGTCGCGGCCAACCGCATCGGACTGGAGACGAACGACGGGGCCGAACAGCGGTTCTATGGCCACTCGTTCATCGCCGACCACCGCGGCGAGCTGGTCGAGCACTTCGGTGCCACCGACGAAGGCGTACTCGTGCACACGTTCGATCTCGACCTGATCGAGAGCTATCGCGCCGACTGGGGCTTCTTCCGCGACCGGCGCACGGACCTCTACGCAAAGAGCATCATTTGAGGTCCAGCTTCAATTGAAGCTCGGACGTTTCGGATGGCGGTTCTCCAGGCGACGAACCTGCCGGCTTCCCGATCTCCTGTTGCGCGACCCAGCGCATGACGGCGGCCACCGCGTGGGCCTCTTCGGCCTCTGTCAGCGCACGGCCCGCCGGAATGCCGTGCCATTTGGCGAGGCACCCGCGGCAGCAGGTGGCCGTCGCGTGCTGGGCGATGAAAACGGGATGTCCACGCATTGGCGTCTGCTTACCGTCGTTCCTAGGGTGCGCCGCCCCCAACCGCTCGTGGACGATCCGGCAGGCGTGATCCTCGATCGTGCCTAGTCCTTTGGACACGACATAAGCCTGCTCCTTGGCGCCCATCTGGAAACGCCGCCGGAAGGACGAACGCGCCAGTGCCGCGAAGACCTCGTCGATGGGTCTCATTGGCTGTCCCGAATTGCCGCTGCCATCGTCATGCGAATGATGCGGAATTGTAATCCCCCTGTCACCAAATCCTGGCAAAAGCTGCGACTATGACAGCGGCTGCGCCGGGTTTTCTGGAACTGATGCCGGATACGTCGACTGCCCTCTTCGCACTGGTGGTCCTGCTGACGGGGCTTCATGTTCTGTCCGCCGCATTGACGGCGTGGCGGGTGATCCGGCGGCCGGAGCCCACTTCGCCGCCAGCGGATCACACCGGGTCCGTGACCCTGCTGCGCCCCGTCTGCGGACTCGACCCGAACGACGAGACCACGCTCGGCTCGACATTCCGGCTCGCTGACCATCCCGATCTGGAGATCGTTTTCTGCGCCGGGCGGGAGAGCGATGCCGCTGTACCACTCGTGCGCCGTCTCATCGCCGAAAATCCGCACGTGCGCGCAAGGCTGCTCGTCGGGGACGAACGGCCGACCTCCAACCCCAAGCTCAACAATCTCGTCAAAGGCTGGCACGGCACCACGGGCACGTGGGTCATCATGGCCGACAGCAATGTACTGCTTCCGCCGGATTACGTTTCGGAGCTGATGGACGCCTATCGCGCCGACACGGGACTTGTCTGCTCGCCCCCGGTGGGCTGCGCGCCGCGAGGATGGGCCGCCGAGATCGAATGCGCCTTCCTCAACACCTATCAGGCACGCTGGCAGATCGCCGCCGACACGATCGGCTTCGGGTTCGCCCAGGGCAAGTCCATGCTCTGGCGGCGCGACCTCCTCGATTCAGCTGGCGGCATCGAGGCACTAGGCGTTGATGCGGCGGAGGATGCGGCCGCGACCAAGATCGTCCGCGCCGGCGGGCGTCGCGTTCGCCTCGTGGACCGACCCTATCCGCAGCCGCTCGGCCGGCGCAGTCTCAAGGAGATCTGGGACCGTCAGGTCCGCTGGGCCCGGCTGAGGCGCGCGACATTTCCCATCTACTACCTGCCCGAGATTCTGACCGGGGCAGCCGTGCCCTTCGCGGCCCTGGCCGTCGCGGCCCCGGACCTCGGCCTTCACCCGCTGACGGCGGTCACGACCCTCGCCGCTTTCTGGTATGCAACCGAACTGGCTCTCGCCAAGGTTGCGGGCTGGCACATCTCGCCCTGGGCGCCGGTCGCTTTCGTGCTGCGCGATCTCATGCTGCCCGCGGTCTGGATCGAGGGTCTGACCGGCAACGGCTTCAATTGGCGGGGCAATGAGATGAGCGCCTCATTGAGCATATCCGGGGCCCGCCACCGCCAGACCTGATCGCCGTCAGTCCGGCATCGCCCCACCGCTCCCAGCGCGCCCCCCTTTGGCCAATCGCCCGCCGCGGAATGCCCTTAATCGAAAGTTACCAAGCCTTAAGGGTTCACCGTTAACCCTTCAGAAATCGCCATATGCCGGCCGGGTTCGCAGACCGACGCACGCCGGCCGTATCGCCATTTTTACCGGGGCACGCACCTCGGATCTTGGGAGAGCCGGAGCTTGCGAGCGAGGCCTAGTCAGATTGCAGGCGGGATTGCATTGCTGGCGGGCATGGCCGCCGCGACGCTAACTGGCGTCGTCGGTGCAGCGGGAGATGACCGCACGATCTGGATGTATCACATTCACACCAAGGAAACGATCCAGATCCTCTACAAGAAGAACGGCCGCTACATTCCCGAGGCGTTGAAGAAGCTCAACTGGTTCCTGCGCGACTGGCGCCGCGACGAGTCGACGAAGATGGATCCCAGGACGATCGACATCGTTTGGGAAATGCACGCCGAACTGGGCTCACAGAAGCCCGTCCACATCATCTCCGGTTATCGGTCGCGCAACACCAACGAAATGCTGCGCAAAACGCGGGGCGGCCAGGCGAGTCAGAGCCAGCACATCACGGGCAAGGCTATCGACATCCATTTCCCCGATGTGCCGGTCCGACGCCTGCGTTACTCCGCCATGATCCGAGAGCGGGGCGGCGTTGGCTACTATCCCACCTCGGCGCTTCCGTTCGTGCACGTCGACACCGCCCGCGTTCGCAGCTGGCCGCGGCTGCCACACGACGAACTAGCGCTGCTGTTCCCCAGCGGACGCTCCAAGCATCTGTCGGCGGAAGGCCGATCGCTCGAGCCGGGTGACGCGTCCGCAGCCCGCCGCCGCAAGCCGCAGCTGGCCCGCCAGGTCGCAGAGTACTTCGATATCCGTGCCACCCCGCGCAAGGCGGTGCTCGTTGCCTCCGCCGACGGGGCGCCCCTGCCCGTCCCTCCCGCGCCCAAGCCGGCGGTACGCCCAGCGCCGTCGCCACAGCCGGAAAAGCAGGCCACCGTGCTCGCCGCCCTGCCCCCGCCGCCCATGCCGCGGCCCGTCCCGCCGGCCCAAGCGCCGGCGACCACGGCCGAGCCTGCGCCCCGGCTGGTACGCGAACCCCGCCTTGTCGAACGATCGTCGAAGTTCACTCAGGGACCGTCCGCCGCGGACCGCCGCAAGCTGGAGGATCTCGTCTGGCAGGCGACGATAACGTCTCCGCAGGCTGAGCCCAAGCCGCAGCCGGTGCTGGCCGCGCTCGCGCCGTCTCCGGCCGGACGCCCAGCTACACCGCCAGCTGCGGAAACGCAGCCCGATTTGCCGGATAAAGCCGTGGCTGAGCTAGAAGCCGACAGCGGCCTTGCAGGCCGGGAGACGACCACATGGATCGCGGCTCCCGCCTATGATGACGACCACCCCGAGGAATTGGCCTACCAGCCCTTCCCCATCCTGCCTCTGCTGACCAACACCCCATCGCCTGACGATCCGGCCCTTGCCCGCATGGTGCATCCCGACGTGGCGCGGACACTGGACATGCTCGACGACGAGGGACGCATTCTGCCCATGCGCATCCGCCCCGGCGCCCAGTTGGCGCAACTGCTATTGGCTAAAGAGTTCAGGGGCCAAGCCGTCGACCTGTCGGACATCGAAACGCGACGGGACAGAGAGCTTGATGGACAAACCGGCGTGGCCGAGAGGGTAGTCAGGACGTCTCCGCGCTGATCGTCTTCGATGTGCCCTTGTTGCTGTCGTGGAGTTCCTTGGCGCGCGCAAGCGGTCCGTTCTTCCAAGCCTCGAAGACCAGCCGTCCAAGCTCTCGGAAATCGTCCTTGCGCGGGGAAGTAGTGCGCCACACAAGTCCGATTGAGCGCGTGGGCACCGGATCGCCGAAACGGATCACGGTGAGATCGCGGCCGCGTTCTTCCATGCCGAGGCTCATCTCCGGCAGCAGCGTGATGCCGAGGCCGGCAGAGACCATCTCGACGATCGTACCCAGGCTCGATGCACCGAAGGTATTGACGGTGTCCACTTGCTTCAAGCTGCAATAGGTGAGGGCCTGGTCGCGCAGGCAATGACCTTCTTCCAGCAGCAAAAGCTTTTCGCCTTCGATCATCTCCTTGGTCGCGCGCAAACGACCGGACGACTTGCGCTGTTTGGGTAGCGCCAGAAGAAACGGATCGTCGAACAGCTTGTGCTCTTCCAGATCGGAATGGTTGATCGGAAGCGCCAGCAAGAGCACGTCGAGTTTGCCTTCGAGAAGCTCTTCGACGAGATGCACCGTCTGCGTCTCGCGTACGTGCAGTTCCAGATCCGGATAGGCATCCTTCAAGAGCGGCAACAGGGGCGGCAGCAGATAGGGCGCCACCGAGGGGATGACGCCGAGGCGCAGCGAGCCTGTCAGGACGCGGTTGGAATGGTGGGCGAAGGAAACGAGTTCACGCACATCGCCCAGGATCCGCGAGACGCGCTGCGCGATCTCCTGACCCTTGGGCGTCAGCCGAACACCGGTACGGGTGCGCTCCACAAGTATCAGACCGAGTGTCTGCTCCAGTTCGTTGATCTGCATCGAGAGCGCTGGCTGCGTGACGGCACAGCTCTCTGCGGCGCGGCCAAAATGAAGCTCACGCGACAGAGCATCGAAGTAGCGCAGCTGTTTGAGCGTGACGGACAAGATCAGCTTCTCTTATTCTTCCAACAATAAATAACGATTAGTTCTGATATCGCGCCCCGTCTAATCTCAAAAGCGTGATCGTCGAAAGGCAACAGGTTCAGGAGTAGAGGCAGGTTTTGCGCTGCCCGAGGTCCTGACGCCTATTCGAAGGGGCGCGGCTCTGATCCGCCCTTTCGGACACGCCCCGGTCGAAACGCCGAATCGGCCGGGGCGTTGAATTTCCAAGGGTTCTCCCAGCGCTCCTGGCCACCCCTTCGCCCTATGGTCTGACACCCCGGTCCCGAAACAGAACAAGGGGCGCCCAAGACGCCCCTTGTTCCTTGAGTTTCGCGCCCCGACGGAAGGGCGGCCGGAGAAGATCTTTACTCCGCGGCTTCCATCTGGCGTCCGGACGGAGAGGTCTCGGGCAGCATGCCAAGGGCATGCAGGTAAACCTCGAGGATGGTTTCCTCTTCTTCGCGCTCCTGCTGGCTTTTCTTGCGCATGCGCACGATCTGGCGCAGGGCCTTCACGTCGAAGCCCACGCCCTTGGCTTCGAGGTACTTGTCGCGGATGTCGGCCGCGAGCGCCTTCTTCTCCTCTTCGAGCCGCTCGATCTGCTCGACGAGCTGGCGCAACTGGTTCTGCGCGGCCGCCTGGAGCGTGGTCATGGCCTAACCTCATGATTGACGGATTGAACTGGAAACGCGAACGCAACATCGGCTGCACGGCCGCATCTGGGGCGGCGGAACCGTTACGCGAGAAGGCGTCAGACGTCCGCAAGACCCCCGCACCCATGACCACCGACGCTAGCGAGGGCGCCGGAAGGCTTCAAGGCAACGACAGTTCCATCCAGAGGTATTTGTGCAACGCCAGCCCACCACTACCTCCGCGCGTGGCCGTAAAATGGCCCCGAATCCGGGATTGTTGGCCTATGAGACGCGGCCCGTCCTAAACCGGGGTACGGTCGTGACGGCCGGTCCGCGATCGGTCGAGGCGGAGTGAGAGGTGGTGGTTCTGATGCAGTTGTGGAATGCGAGTCTAATCAAGCGCACGGTCGCAAGGGGCGCTGCGCTTTGTTTGACCGTTCTCATTCTCGTCTCGGGACTGTTGATCGCATCTCTCCCGGCCGCGGCCCAGTCGCGCCCCGACTTCAAGACCTTCATTGCCTCGTTGTGGCCCGAGGCCGAGGCCGCCGGTGTCTCGCGCGCAACCTTCGACGCCGCGCTCGCCAGTCTGCAGCCAAATCTGAAGCTGCCCGACCTTGATCTGCCGGGACGGCCGACCGACGGCAGCAAGGGACAGGCCGAATTTACCCGCGCGCCGAAAGACTATCTCGACTCCGCCTACCTCGAGCGCCTGGCGAAGACGGGCCGCCAGCTCGCCGTGAAGCACAAGTCGGCACTGGAAAAGATCGAGCGCGAGACCGGTGTCGATCGCTATTCCATTCTCGCAATCTGGGGGCGCGAGACAGCCTACGGCAACCACAAGCTTCCGCATGACGCCATTCAAGTGCTCGCCACGCTGGCTTGGACGGGGCGGCGCAAGGACCTCTTCCGCAACGAGCTCATCGAGGCGCTGAAGATGCTGCAATCGGGTGTCGCACGGTCCGACATGCGCGCCTCATGGGCCGGCGCCGTCGGGCTCACCCAGTTCATGCCATCCGAGTACTTCAACTACGCACGCGACCTCGACGGCGACGGCAAGAAGGACATCTTCCGCAATGTTGGGGATGCGCTGGCCTCCGGCGCCGCACAGCTTGCAGGCAAGGGCTGGGTGCGTGGCCAGACGTGGGGCTACGAGGTCATCATTCCCGCCGCAGCCGACTGCGGCTTCGAGGGCCCGACGCAAGCCCGCCCGATTTCCGAATGGCAGAAGCTGGGCTTTAAACGCGCCGATGGCCGGCCCTGGGGCGAAAAATACCAAGGCGTGGAAGCTTACCTCATGAGCCCCGCTGGCGCTTATGGTCCCTCATTCCTGGTCTTCGAAAACTACAAGGTCATCCGGCGATACAATATGTCCGATCTCTACGCGGTATTCGTCGGCCATCTGGCGGACCGCATCGCGGGCAGGGGCGATTTCGTGCACGCGTTCGGTGGTACGGGCGCGCAGAAGACCAAGGTCATCGAAGAGATCCAGGCGCGCTTGGGCAAAGCCGGGTACGACGTAGAAAAAGTGGACGGCAAGGTCGGCTCCAACACGCGCAAGGTCATTGGCCTCTACCAGCGCGCCAGCGGCATAAAGGTCGACTGCTGGCCCTCCGATGAGGTTCTGGCGCATATCCGCCGCACGGCGTCGAACCCGTGAGGTCACACGCGTGGGTCTTGTCTTGATAGGCCGCAACCCTCAGAATGGCGACATAGGGAGTCGCGGGTCAAATAAGCCCAGCGGCCCGTTCTGCGTTTCCCGATTCTGGAGTTTTCATTCGCCGATGGTTCGCCGGCTCTTCGTGCTGCTCGCAATGCTGATCGCCTGGCCCTTCGTCCAGGCGGGGGTGGCGCATGCCCAGGACGATCTGGCGGGCCTCAGCTTCATCACACCGTTTCCAAAGGGGGACGTCTACAGGGTCGCCGTCCTTGGCGACGACATGGCCGAGGGCCTGCTATACGGTCTGCAGGAGACCTTGCAGACGGATGCGCGCCTGCAAGTCCCGCCCCGGCATACGGTCATGAATGGCTTCATGAGGGCCGACCACGCCGAGAAGGCCGTGGGGCTGGAAGAGGATCTGAAGCGCGACCGCCCGGAGATTGTCGTGCTGATGATGGGCGCGTGGGACCGCGTCTCGCTGCGCAATTCATCCGGGAAGAAAATCCGGGTGGGCACTGCCGAGTGGCGCACCGAATACGGCCAGCGCGTCGACCGGTTGCTGAAGATGATGAAGCGGCTCAACATCGCCGTGTATCTCGTCGGCCTGCCGAACGTGCGCAAATACGACGCCAACGAAGACGTGCAGATGATGAACGAGGTGCTGCGCGAGCGCGCTTATCTCAACGGCATGAAGTTCATCGACACCTATGCAGGCTTCCTCGACGAGGACGGTGGTTTCAGCAGCTGGGGACCGGATCTCACGGGCAAAATCGTGAAGCTGCGCGATGGTGAGGGTATTTACTTCACGATGGCGGGCAACCGGAAGCTCGCCCACTTTGTCGAACGCGATATGCGCCGCGACCTCAAGCAAGCCCGGGCCGCACGCAGCCTGCCGCTGGCGGGCAATGAAGCCGAGCAGGCCAAAATCAATCCTGGCAAGGCTGTCATCAAGGAAACGGGCAAGTCGAGCGCTTCGGCCACGGCCGAAGCCGCGGCGGGCCCTTCGGGCAGCACGGGCACCGGAGATCAGCCGTCGGACAACGGCCGTATCAGCCTCAAGACGGTCAATCCATCGGGCCGCGAGGAGGTCGTAACCATCGACATCGTGCGACCGGCCATACCGGCTTCGGTCGTTGCCCTCGTGACCCGCAAGGAAAGCGCCGACAAGGCCTCGCAACTGGGCCAGGTGCTCGTCGATCGCATCGCCGAGGGCCTCAATGTGATGAGTACCGTGACACCGCCGACCTCAGCCATGGCCGGCGGATTGCGTGGCCGGCTCTCGCCAACACAATCGCCCTACTACCGCGTTCTGGTGAAGGGGGAGCGGCTGGCCCCGCGACCGGGCCGCGGTGACGATCTGGTCTGGCCGCGGCCGGAACCAGAACCTATCGAGGTCACGCCGGTTTCAGATCCGCTGGAAACCGGGTCGGCTGCTGATCTGCTGCCCAAACCCAAGCCCGCTCCGACTTCGAATAGGAAGCGCAAGGCGGAGTGATCGCCAACGGTTGTTGGCGGGCTGTGCGAACGCGTGGTAAGTCCACGCGTCCGCGTGCCACGTTAAGAGATGCCTGTATTGATCCCGCTGTCTTACTAGAGTTCCCGGACCGGGGATGGTCGACGGCGGCCGCGCTCGGCCTTGGCGCTCCCCTTCAGGCGTGCGGCGATATCGTCGAGACGGCGCTTGGCGGCATCGAAGGCATCGCGCAACGCGATCAAAAGATCTTCTTGAGCATGACCGACGGCGCTCTCATGCGTCAGGATCAGAGGGGCGTGATCGGGAATGCCGACATCGATCTTGATCTCGTAGGACTTTCCTTTGTGCGCATGCTTGTTGGGAGCGGCCACCACGACCCGGCAGTGCGTCATCCGATCGAAGACTTTCTCCAGCTTCGCCACCTTTTCCGTAATCTTGGCTTCCACGGCGGCGCTTTTATCCAGGCCTTTGAAAGTGATTTCGAGCGGTGTGTTCATGGGTGGTGCCTTTCGCGGCTGCTTCTCGTGACACGTGTCACTTTTTTGATATTAAGCCTGTTAGCGGCAGGAACAAGGTTTCCGGGACCGGCAAAAATAATACCGGCCCGCGCGGAAGCGGGCCGGTAGGATTTTGCGGTGCGGGACTTGGCCTTTAACGCCGGATTGCGAACACCGGTCAGCGCGGGAGGGTGGTCGTCCCCATCAGCGCCTTGTCGATGGCATGCGCCGCCTGACGGCCTTCACGGATGGCCCACACGACGAGGCTCTGGCCCCGGCGCACGTCGCCCGCGGCAAACAGCTTGTTATCCCCCGGGAGCTTGTAATCCTGCTCGCTGGCATCGAGCCCCTTGAAGCGGCCGCGGGGAACGACCTCGAGACCCAGCTCCTTCACGACGTCGTTCTCGATCGGCCCTGAGAAGCCCATTGCGAGCAGCACGAGGTCGGCATCGAACGCCCCCTCGCTGCCCGGGATCGGCTGCATCTTATCGTCGACCCGCGTGTAGTGCAGCTTCGTCACCTTGCCGTTTTCGCCCTCAAAACCCGTGGTCGAGATGGAAAATTCCGTCTTGGCCCCTTCGGCCTGCGAAGTGGAGACGCGCAGCTTCATCGGCCAGTTCGGCCAGGAAAGCGACTTGTTCTCCTTCGCCGGCGGCTTCGGCATGATCTCCAGCTGCGTCACGCTCTTGGCGCCCTGACGGAACGAGGTGCCGATGCAGTCCGAACCCGTGTCGCCGCCACCGATCACGATGACATGCTTGTCCTTGGCCGAGATCTCTTGCGTGCCGGCCTTCTGCGGCTCACTGGCGACGCGGCGATTTTGCTGCGGCAGGAAATCCATGGCGTAGTGGATGCCCTCCAGCTGGCGGCCTGTCGACTTGGAGAAGAAGTCGAAAGGCTGCTCAGAGCCCAAGGCGAGCAGCACCGCGTCGTGCTTCTTCTCCAGATCCGCAGCCGGGATGTCCTTGCCGACCTGCACGCCGCAGTGGAACGTGACGCCCTCCGCTTCCATCTGCTTCACGCGACGCGCGATGACCTTCTTTTCCATCTTGAAGTCCGGAATACCGTAGACCATGAGGCCGCCGGGCCGCGGGCTCTTCTCATAGACGTGGACGTCGTGCCCCGCGCGCGCGAGCTGCTGGGCTGCAGCGAGCCCGGCCGGTCCCGATCCGACGATGGCGACCGACTTGCCGGTCTTTGTCTCCGGCGGCTCCGGTACGATCCAGCCCTCGTCCCACGCACGATCGGCAATCGTGCACTCGATCGTCTTTATCGCGACTGGCGTGTCGTCGATGTTGAGCGTGCAGGCCGCCTCGCACGGCGCCGGGCAGACGCGGCCCGTGACTTCGGGAAAGTTGTTGGTCGAATGCAGGTTGAGTGCCGCCTGCTTCCAGTTCCCGCGATAAACCAGATCGTTCCAGTCTGGGATCTGGTTGTTCACCGGGCAGCCCGTGTGACAGAACGGAATGCCGCAATCCATGCAGCGCGCCGCCTGCGTCTTCACCTCTCCCTCGGCCGGCGGCACGACGAACTCGTGCCAATGCTTTATGCGGCTCTCGACCGGCTCGTACGTGCGCTCGGTGCGTTCGAATTCAAGAAACCCTGTCGGCTTGCCCATTCTGCTTTTCCGTCTTCCTGTCCCGGCCGTCTTCGCTCAGGTGATGAGGGGTTATCCCGGCGCTATACCTTGGCACCAGCGATGCTATCCGCTGCCGGATTGAGTTCGCGTTGTTTGGCAAGTTCGGTAAGAGCACGGCGGTATTCCACCGGCATCACCTTGCGGAACTTCGGAACATAGGCCGCAAAATCCTTCAGGATCTGCTGCGCCTTGGCCGAGTTCGTGTAGTGCGCATGGCGCACCAGAAGCGCATGCAGACGCTCCACATCCTGGTTGCGCATGTCGCCCATGACGGTCTTGAGCGCGACGGCCACGTCACCGCCTTGCTTGGCAAGCTCCTCCAGTGACCCCGCATCGGCGGTGAACTGCTCCAGCTCAACCATCTCCTTGTTGAGCCGGCTCTCGAAGGTGCCGTCCTCGTCGAGCACGTAGGCGATACCGCCAGACATGCCGGCCGCGAAGTTGCGCCCCGTCGGACCGATGACGACGACGCAGCCGCCGGTCATGTATTCGCAGCCATGGTCACCGGTGCCCTCGACGACGGCTGCCGCGCCTGAGTTGCGTACAGCGAAGCGCTCGCCGGCGATGCCGCGGAAGTAGCACTCGCCCTCGACAGCCCCGTACAGCACCGTGTTACCGACGATCATGCTCTCCTCCGGCACGATGCCCGAATCCGGGCTCGGGCGGACGATGATCTTGGCCCCCGAAAGGCCCTTGCCGACGTAGTCGTTGCCTTCGCCGACAAGATCCAGCGTCAGACCGTGTGCGCACCAGGCGCCGAAAGCCTGACCGGCCGTGCCCTTGAGCGTGAGCCAGATCGTATCTTCCGGCAGACCGGCGTGACCGAAGCGCTTGGCAATTTCGCCAGAGAGCATGGCACCGGTTGAACGATCGACATTCTTGATCGGCACATCGGCCTTCACCGGCTTCTTCGTTTCGAGTGCGGGCCTCGCGATCTCGATCAACTTGTTGTCGAGCACTTTTTCCAACCCGTGGTTCTGGCGCTCGCAATGGTAGATCGGAACGCTCTTGGGAACGTCCGGCTTGAAGAACAGATTGGTGAAGTCGAGCCCCCGCGCCTTCCAATGCTCGATGGCGCGATCCTTGTCGAGCACGTCCGTCTGGCCGACCATCTCGTCGAAACTGCGGAAGCCCATCTCGGCCATGAGCTCGCGGACTTCCTCGGCCACGAAGAAGAAGTAGTTGATCACATGCTCGGGCTTGCCGGTGAAGCGGGCACGCAGGACAGGATCCTGCGTTGCGACACCGACCGGGCAGGTGTTGAGATGGCACTTGCGCATCATGATGCAGCCGGCCGCGATGAGCGGAGCGGTGGCAAAGCCGAACTCGTCTGCGCCAAGAAGCGCGCCAACGATCACGTCACGGCCGGTACGCAACCCACCGTCCACCTGCACGGCGATGCGCGAACGCAGACGGTTGATGACCAGCGTCTGCTGGGTTTCCGCGAGGCCGATCTCCCAGGGCGAACCGGCGTGCTTGATGGAGGTCAGCGGAGAGGCGCCTGTGCCGCCTTCGTAGCCGGAGATGGTGACGTGGTCCGCACGCGCCTTCGCGACGCCGGCAGCCACCGTTCCGACACCGACCTCCGAAACGAGCTTCACCGATACGTCGCCCGTCGGGTTCACGTTCTTCAGATCGAAAATGAGCTGCGCCAGATCCTCGATCGAGTAAATGTCGTGATGTGGCGGCGGCGAGATGAGGCCGACACCCGGCGTCGAATGACGCACGCGGGCAATCGTTTCGTCCACCTTGTGGCCGGGCAGCTGGCCGCCCTCGCCGGGCTTGGCACCCTGCGCCATCTTAATCTGGATCATGTCCGAGTTGACGAGGTACTCGGTGGTGACGCCGAAGCGGCCCGAGGCCACCTGCTTGATCGCCGAGCGCATACTGTCGCCGTTGGGCAGCGGCTTGAAGCGATCGGCCTCCTCGCCGCCTTCGCCCGTGTTCGATTTGCCGCCGATGCGGTTCATGGCGATGGCAAGCGTCGTGTGCGCCTCGCGGCTGATGGAGCCGAAGCTCATGGCGCCGGTGGCGAAGCGCTTGACGATTTCCTTGGCCGGCTCGACCTCCTCGATGGGAACGGGCTGGCGGCCCATTTCCTCGGCGGAGCGGATACGGAACATCCCGCGCAACGTAAAGAGTTGCTCGGACTGGTCGTTGATGCTCTTGGCGAAGTCGCGGTACTTCGGTGGCACGCGCCCCGACATGGCATCGTCGACGTCCGTTCCACGCACGGCATGTTGCAGGCTTGCGACCGTAGCCGGCCGCCAGGCATGCGCCTCACCGCGCACGCGGAAGGCATAGTCTCCGCCCACATCGAGCGCGTTTTCCAACACCGGCACATCGCCGAAGGCCAGATTGTGGCGATCGACCGTCTCGCGCGCGATCTCGCGAAGGCCCACACCTTCGACCTGGGTATGCGTACCCGTGAAATAGCGATCGACGAACGTTGAACGCAGGCCGACGGCGTCGAAGATCTGGGCGCCGCAGTACGACTGGTAGGTCGAGATACCCATCTTGGCCATGACCTTGAGCATCGCCTTGCCCACGGCCTTGATGTACTTCTTCTTCACCTCCTCGGCGGTCAGGCCGGTGCCGAGTTCCGCCAGCATCGACTCCAGCGTCTCGAAGGCGAGATACGGGTTGATCGCCTCCGCGCCGTAGCCCGCAAGCGTGCAGAACTGGTGAATTTCGTGCGCCTCGCCGGTCTCGACGACAAGGCCCACTCGGGTCCTGAGGCCCTGCTTGATCAGATGGTGGTGCACGGCTGACGTCGCGAGAAGGGACGGAATGGGAATCCGATCCGGACCGCAGGCGCGGTCAGACAGAATGATGATGTTGTAGTCGGACGAGCGGACCGCCTCCTCGGCCTCCGCGCATACGACGTCGAGCGCCGGCCCCATACCGGCCACGCCCTTGTCGACCGGGTAGGTGATATCGAGCGTGATGGAGTTGAAGTGATTATCCTTCACCTCGCCGATGGCGCGGATGCGTTCCAGATCCTCGTTGGTGAGGATCGGCTGCGTCACCTCCAGGCGCTTGACCTTGGATGTGCCCTCCAGATCAAGGATGTTGGGCCGCGGGCCAATGAAGGACACCAGGCTCATGACGAGTTCCTCGCGGATCGAGTTGATCGGCGGATTCGTCACCTGGGCGAAGTTCTGCTTGAAATAGGTGTGCAGCAGCTTGGGCTTGGAGGACAGCGCCGAAATCGGCGCATCGTTGCCCATCGATCCGATACCCTCCTCGCCTCGCGCGCCCATCGGCGTCATGAGGAACTTGAGGCTCTCTTCCGTGTAGCCGAAGGACTGCTGAAGATCGAGGAGGCTCACATTCGTCTTCTTCGCCGGCTTCTTGGGCGGCAATGGAAGATCTGAGACCATGATCTGGGTGCGCTTTACCCAGCTTTCATAGGGATGCGTCTGCGAGATCTCGGCTTTCAATTCCTCGTCCGAGATGATCCGGCCCTTCTCAAGGTCGATCAGCAGCATCTTGCCCGGCTGCAAGCGCCACTTCTTGACGATGTCCTTCTCGTCGACTGGGAGCACGCCCGACTCCGACGACATAATGACCACGTCGTCCTTGGTGACGAGATAGCGCGCGGGCCTCAGGCCGTTGCGGTCCAGCGTGGCACCGATCTGGCGGCCGTCGGTGAAGGCCATGGCGGCCGGTCCGTCCCACGGCTCCATGAGGCACGCGTGGTACTCGTAGAAGCCGCGGCGCTTGGCATCCATGGATGGATTGCCGGCCCATGCTTCCGGGATCAGCATCATGGCTGCGTGCGCCAGGCGGTAACCGCCCATGACGAGGAATTCGAGCGCGTTGTCGAAGCAGGCGGTATCAGACTGGCCCTCATACGAGATCGGCCAGAGCTTGGAGATGTCGGCGCCGAACAGCGGCGAGGAAACCGACGCCTGACGCGCGGCCATCCAGTTCACGTTGCCGCGCAGCGTGTTGATCTCGCCGTTGTGCGCGACCATGCGATAGGGATGCGCGAGCTTCCAGGAGGGAAAGGTGTTCGTCGAAAAGCGCTGATGCACCAGGGCGAGCGCCGATATGCAGCGCGGATCGGAAAGATCCGTGAAGTAGGCCTTGACCTGATACGACAGGAACATGCCCTTGTAGACGAGCGTCCGGCTCGACAGCGACACCGTATAGTGGCCAATGTCGCGACCCTTGTAGGCATTGTGAATGGCGTTGGAGGCAACCTTGCGCGCCAGATACAGGCGGCGTTCGAAATCCTCCTGATCGCGCAGGCCAAGCGGGCGCTTGACGAAGATCTGCCGGTGCACGGGCTCGGTGGAACGCACCATGTCGGACAGGCATGAGTTGTCCACCGGCACAGAGCGCCAGCCAAGCAGCTCTAATCCTTCTTCCTTCAGGCAGCGCGCCCAGACGCGCTCGCAATGCACACGCAGCCGATCGTCGCTCGGCATGAAAATGTGGCCCACACCATAGCGGCCGGGATCGGGAAGTTCGAAACCGAGTTTTTGGGTCTCTTCCTTGAGGAAGGCATGCGGGATCTGGATGAGGATACCCGCTCCGTCGCCCGAAAGCGGATCGGCGCCGACGGCACCGCGGTGCTCCAGATTGGCCAGGATCTGTAGCGCGTCCTCGACGATCTTGTGCGACTTGCGCCCCTTCATGTCGGCTATGAAGCCGACGCCGCAGGCATCACGCTCGAAGGCTGGATCGAACAGACCCTGGCGTTCGGGACGCTCCCAGATCCGATCCGCGGAGCCGTTCGGCGCAGGCAGGGGCTTCGTCATCTCAAGTCCTCGGGTGTCAAAGTCGCAAATGGGCATTCGGGAGGAGCGGTTGGCAGTCTCGTCTCGGCGTGACGCCGGTGAGACCTTGAAGACCGTCCCCGGTCAGGGTGCGGAGGCGCTCGAAGCGCGCGCGCCCCGTTTTCGGGTACGTGCAGGATCGGGCGTCAGGGCACCGCGGGCAAGAGGGACCATTGCCAAATGAACCGTTGGAGCACTAAGCCCCCGGCATGACAATCCCACGTGGCGCGCGACGTGCAGCACCTGCTCTCTTCCCCCTGACGGCCTAAGCGGTCTGCGTAATCGCATCGCGCCGGACGAATTCCGTACTTGTAGCGAAAGAACGGCCTGCGAACCTGCCGTCAGATAAAGGACAGGAATACTGACCTTTCGCGCGCCGAATTTTGCATCTTTTGGATGCGGAGACAAGACGGAATGGTACTTACTGGCCCACCAACGCGAATGGCGCCGCACCCGGAGGGGCACGGCGCCATCGCGGCGTCTTGCAGGTAGACGCCTCCGTGACCCGGCGGAGGGGAGCAACCGGTGGTCACGAGAGTTCGTTTGGAGAGCCGAGCGGGGCGGCGCGAGCGCTGCACAGGCCCAATGGCCGCCCCGACAGAACTTCAGGCGTTAGGAGGTGTGCGCCTCGATCTGCCCGGCCACAGTCCCGATGGGAATGCTGCGGGGCTTCAGGCGCTCGGGCACGTTGCGCACCAGATCGATGTCGAGCAGGCCGTCCTTCAGACGGGCGCCGCTGACCTCGACGTGGTCGGCAAGCTGGAACCGGCGCTCGAACGAGCGGGCAGCGATGCCGCGGTGAAGGTAATGACGCTCCGTCTGGTCGGGCTTCTTCTCGCCCTTCACAGTCAGGGTCTGCTCCTTGACCTCGATCTTGAGTTCGTCCTCGACGAAGCCCGCCAGCGCCATGGAAATACGGTACTGGTTCTCGCCGAGACGCTCAATGTTGTAGGGCGGATAGGTGGCCTCCGGCTCCATGCCCGAGACGCTGTCGAGAAGCTGGGCGAGACGGTCGAAGCCGACGGTGGAACGATAAAGTGGGCTGAAATCGTAGTGTCGCATGACATATCCTCCATCAGAAGCGACATGTGATTCGGCTCTCCCGCCAAGGGACGAGCCGGTGGTAAGGTGCCCGCCATCATGGCCGGACAACACTGATTTAGGACGCAACGCCCCGTCTTCAAGGGCGGGCCAGGCCAAGCGCCTTTCTCGACACGCCGCGAACGTGGTAAAGAGCTGAAGGCCGCGACCAATTCGCCAAACGATGGGCCTTAAATCCTGATGCAGCTCGTCTCCATCGCTCGCAATCCGGTACCGACGGGCGCCGTCGTCGGCATGATGACGGCGGCTGACGGTAAATCGTTGCGCTATGCCCGCTGGGAAGCGACGCGAGGGCCGCGCCGGGGAACCGTCTGCCTGTTTCCGGGGCGTGGCGAGTTCATCGAAAAGTACTTCGAGGTGGTGGCGGAGTTGCGCCGCCGCGGGTTCGCCGTCGCCGCCCTCGACTGGCGCGGCCAGGGCGGCTCGGTCCGGGAACTCGACAATCCGCGCAAGGGACACATTTCGGACTTCGCCGTGTTCGACCGGGAACTTCGGCAGTTCATGCTGGAGATCGTTCTGCCCGACTGTCCGCCCCCATATGTGGCCATGGCCCACTCGATGGGCGGGGCAATCCTCCTGCGTAATGCAATCGTCCCCGGATCGTGGTTCGACCGGATGGTGCTCACCGCCCCCATGATCGCCTTTTCGGATGAGAAAATGAGCCATCCACAGGCCCTCGTTCGCGCTTATGCCGAGACGGCGTGCCTTATGGGCCTGTCGCGCTCGTTCATCCCGGGCGGCTATGAGAAAATGCCGGATCTCAAGCGGTTCGAGAACAACCAGCTCACGTCGGACAGGGAACGCTGGCAGCGCGCCACGGGCGTGCTTGAGGTTGCTCCGCAGCTAGAGCTTGGCTCCCCGACCGTGGGTTGGCTGCGAGCCGCCTTGCGGGCGATGTCCGACTTGCAGGCGCCGGATTATGCCGCGCGGGTTCAAGTCCCGATGCTGGTCTTCGCAGCCGGCGCCGACCGGATCGTCTCGTCGCGTGCGGTCGAAGACTTCGCCGTGCGGCTGAAGCTCGGGGCGCTCGTGCGCCTGCCGGGATCGCTGCACGAGATCCTGCAGGAGAACGACCCCATCCGGCTGCGTTTCTGGGCGGCGTTCGATGCTTATATGGGTGTGCAGCAGGCCGCCGCCTGAGCCGGCGCTCCCGGTTCAGCCGGCCAGAACCTTCAGAATTTCGCCGTGCAGCTGCCGGTCACCACAGGCCAGAATGCGTCCGCCGCCCGCCGCCGGACCGCCATTCCAGTCGGTGACGCGCCCGCCTGCCGCCTCGATGATGGGGATCAGCGCGACGATATCGTAGGGCTTGAGCCCGCATTCCACGATCACGTCCACGAAGCCAGAAGCGAGCAGCGCGTAGGCATAGCAGTCGCCGCCGTAGCGGATCATGCGGACCTTTGATTTCAGATTTTCGAATCCGTCCAGCTCCGCACCCGCGCCGAAAAGCGCCGGGTCGGTGGTCATGAGTACGGCATCGGACATGCGCGGACACGGCCGCGTATTAAGCCGCTGCGGTTCGCCGTCGCCGCGGCGGGAAAAACTCGCCGTCCCGTCCGACCAAAAGCGCTCGCCCGTGAAGGGCTGCTCCATCACGCCGATGATCGGCTCCGCGCCGTCCTTGAAACCGATGAGGGTGCCCCACATCGGCGAGCCCGTAATGAAGGCTCGCGTTCCGTCGATGGGATCGACGACCCAGCGATAGCGCGCATCGGGGCGGTGGGTCCCGAACTCCTCGCCTTCCAGCCCGTGATCTGGGAAGACCTCCGCCAGATGAGCCGAGATCGCCTCCTCCGCCGCCCGGTCTGCGGCCGTCACCGGATCAAATCCGCCGTTGCTGTCTTTGTTGTCGACCGACAGGGGCACGCGGAAGAAAGGCAGGGTGGCCGCCGAAGCGCGGTCTGCCAGCGCGTGCGCGCAAGCCAAAAAGGCGGACACGGAGAGAGCGTCTTTGGACGGCACGCGGGCATCCTCAAGAAAACGTGATCGGCTAAACGGACTTTTCCGGCACCATGATCGCCTAGAGGGCGAAACTCAACCCTCTCAAATCGCATGGAGAATTTCTTGACTGTGGTTCACAGGCCCCGCATCCACGGGAATATGCTCCAAAAGTTCCCGGTTACGTTGATGGTCCGCGCAAACACAGGCATCGTTGTTGTCGTGAAAGGTCGGTTGCACTTCCGGCCCTTCACTGCCCATTCTGGGCGTTTCCTCCCTAGACTTGGGCCGTTCGTACGCACGAACGGCCCCTCTTTATGCGGCAATGCAGCAACATTTGTCGCACCCGGACTAAAGTGCGGGCGCTGAATTTATTAATATAAATCAACCCCTTGAAACTTCGCAAACGACGAGACCTTCGTCTTTGGCGTAGCAGATCTGCGTTTTTCGCAGTTGCGGTTTTTGCACCGCACCATTAATTTGAACTCATGCAATGGCGAGTTCGCTCGTCCTCTTGCAGCCCTCTCGGGCGTTTCCTCCCTAGACTTGGGCCATCCTCACCAGGATGGCCCATTTTTCCTTTTGGGACTGAACTCGCGAAAGGCGCCGGTGGGAAGAATGGCCGGCAGCACCAAGTAGATCTCTGAACCCTACTCGGCCGCGCTGCGCTGTTCCATGAGCTGCGGCACCTCATAGAAGATCCGCTGCGCCAGCCCCACCAGATTGCGCTCAAGAGAATCAAAACCGCTCGTCTTCGTCAGTGTCTGCTCATTCATATAGAGCCCGCGGTTGATCTCGAGCTGCACGGCGTGCACGCCGCGCAACGGCCGCCCGTAATGCTCTGTGATGAAGCCGCCCGCATAGGGCCGATTGAGCTGCACATCGTAACCGAAGGAAGTGATGGCGGTGCGCAGCAAGCGCGTCAGCTTCAAATCGCACGATGTTCCAAACCGGTCGCCGATGACGAAATCGGGACGCGCGGTCGGCGCCCGCGCGACATGGGCGGACGGCATCGAATGGCAGTCGATGAGAACGGCATAGCCAAACCGTCGCCGGGCCCGCTCCAGAAGGCTTTTCAGCGACTCGTGAAAGGGGCGGTGCAGCAGTTCGATGCGCTTCAGCGCATCACTCAGCGCGAGCGGTGCGCCATAGATCTCCTCGCCATCCGCCACGATGCGGGCAATCGTGCCGAGCCCTCCCGCCACGCGAATGGAACGCGCGTTGGCCCAATCCGGCAGAACTTCGACGAATAGCTCAGGATCGAGCTCAAAGGGCTCGCGATTGGCGTCGAGGTAGGCCCGCGGAAAACGCGCGGCGATGAACGTCGCACCGTGCGATGCCGGTCCTGCAAAGAGCTCGTCGACGAAACAGTCTTCCGAACGCCGCAGCGCCAACGGATCGAGCCGGGAACTCTCCAGAAAACGGCGCGGATAAATCCGCCCCGAGTGCGGCGAGCAGAACACGAATGGCGTCGGCGCACCCGATGGCTCGCGCACTTCGAAAGGCGGCGACAGCTCCGCGATGATGGATTGCTCTTCTGTGAGCGACATCAAATGGTCTTTCTTCCTCCTCGGGGCAGAACGTTCCCCGGCGGCCAGAAATCGACTAGGTCTGGGGCGTGTCTCAAGCCTGTTGCCCTGCACAATGGGCTCGGCAGCACTGTGCCAACCCGCGCTCCCCATGTCCACGCCTACCTGCCATTCGCCAACATGCTAGCGCAGGCTTGGGTAATCGGGTTCGTTGTCGTATGGAAGGCTCTCGCCTTCGTTGTAACCAGGCCAATTGAGAAACCTTCATTCAACGTTTACCAAAGTGCCGTCAGATTCGGCTGGCAACAGTCGGCTTCTCAGCTAAATTGGCTCCAGTTCTCTGCGGTTCCCGAGCATCATGTCCATCAGTCCCTCCCGCGTCCCCGTGCATCGTATCCTCCTGGCAGAGGACGATGATTCCATGCGGGCTTTCCTTGAGCGCGCGCTGACGCGGGCCGGCTATGACGTCATCGCATATCCCAACGGGGCCGAAGCCCTGGAGCGTCTGGAGCGTGAGCCGTTCACGCTGCTGCTGACCGATATCGTGATGCCGCGCATGGACGGCATCGAACTCGCCCGCCGCGCCAGTGAGATCGACCCGGATCTCAAGATCATGTTCATCACCGGCTTTGCCGCGGTGGTGCTCAACAGCGAGATCCAGGGACCCAAGGACGCCCGCGTCCTCTCAAAACCGTTTCATCTCAAAGACCTGGTCCGTGAGGTCGAGCGCATTCTGGCGGACTGAACCGTCCACTTGCGACGCTTCCGACAGGGCTGAAGCGCCCGCTTGCTTCAGGTCCGCAATGCCGATATATGGGGCCTCCGCGTTCGACCCGGCGCGGCCTTTTAAGGGCACTTAGCTCAGCGGTAGAGCACTTCCTTGACATGGAAGGGGTCAGAGGTTCGATCCCTCTAGTGCCCACCATCCCGCCTCTTCCACTCCATAGCCTGCGGCAATCTGCGGCGATCAGGCCGTTAATGCCGATCCCGCATTATCTTAACTTCAGACCCCTACAATTCGTGGGGCTGGGTCACGGCTCGTTGTTGACAGGCCGCCCGCCCGCGAATAGGTTCCCCGAACTTTTCCAGCGCCTGATGGTGTGCGCGGTCCAAGCCGGGGTTCCGGCCTTGGACATGCTGGGCATTCCACCGGGCTCCCTTCACGAGTGGTCATCGCCATGAAAGTCCGTAACTCTCTGAAGTCCCTTCGCGCGCGCCATCGCGACAATCGGATCGTGCGCCGCAAGGGCCGCGTCTATGTCATCAACAAGACGCAGCGCCGCTTCAAGGCCCGCCAGGGCTGAGGCATCCAAGCTTACCGTATTTCCGGCGGCCCCTGAAGCTGACGCTTCGGGGGCCGCTGCTCGTTGCGCCGTGCTTTGACCGGCGCCTGCCGGCGGCATAGACTAATGAGCATGCATGTCCGTCTTCCTCATAACGTAGCCCGCCTCACCGCAGGTGCTGCCCTGACCTTGTTGATCCCGTCGATGGCGATCGCCGGTGAGACGGCGCCCAGCGCGCCGATGCCGTCGGATCCGAACCGGGCCGGGAGCGCCGTCGAGAAGCCCACCGTCGCGCCCAGCCGCACCGAGACGCTGCAGAAGCTCTATGCCGATCTCGCGAACGCCAAGGATCCGGCCGCTGCCGAACCGATCGTCCGCGCCATCCAGGAGCTTTGGGTTCAGTCCGACAGTCCCACCGCTACGCTGCTGCTCCAACGCGCACTCGCCGCCGCACAGGAGAAAAACTACGAGCAGGCTTTGCGGTTCCTGGATTATCTCACGGGGCTCTATCCCGACTGGGCAGAGGGCTTCAATCGCCGCGCCTATCTTTATGTCGTCCGCCTCGACTATGCCCGCGCTCTCGGCGATCTGAGGCGCGTTCTGGCCCTCGACCCGGGCAATTTCCGCGCCCTCGAAGGACTGGTTCAGGTGCTCAGAACCATGGGGCAGGATAAGGCCGCCCTCGACGTGGTGCGCGAACTCATCAAGGCTCACCCGAACTCCCCAGGCGCTCAGGAGGCTCTGAAGGAACTGGAGCGCGCGGTCGACGGTCAGGGCATCTGATCGCACCAAACCTCTCGGTCGGATCTGACCGCATGCCATCCGCTGCAGCACGAACAAACCGGCCGGGACAGCTTGACCCGCCGGTTTGCCTCTTTGCCCTCGCTTGCCGCTAGACCTTGGCCGCCACGGGCGTGCGTCGTTTGCCGCCGGTTGGAAACTCATCGGGCGTGTGGCCGTCCGGCAGGCCGTACTCGTCGATGAAGGCCAGTCGGATCATGTTGGTGGCGCCCGGTGAGCCGAGCGGCACGCCGCACGTTATGACGAGCCCTTCACCTGCCTTCACGAAGCCTTCCTCGAAGGCGATCTGGGACGCCTTGCGCACCATGTGCGCCAGATCTTCCGGATCGGCGGTCAGAACCGTCTGCACGCCCCACACGAGAGCAAGCCGCCGGGCCGTGCTCTCGATCGGCGTCAGACCGATCACCGGCAGCCCCGGACGCTCACGCGCAACGCGCAGCGCCGTCGATCCGGTCGCCGTGTAACAGAGGATTGCCGTCACCTTGACCGTGTTGGCGATGGCATATGCGGCGGCTGCGATCGCGTCGGCGCCGGTCGGTTGCTTGTCGAGATCGGTCGCATGCACAAAGGCATCGTAGCTTGGGTCGCTCTCGACCTCGATCGCGACGCGGTCCATCATCTGGATGGCCTCGACCGGGTACTGGCCGACGGCCAATTCCGCCGACAGCATTACAGCGTCGGCCCCGTCGAACACGGCCGCGGCGACATCGGAGACCTCCGCACGTGTCGGCATGGGCGACGAAATCATGCTTTCCAGCATCTGTGTCGCGACGACGACGGGCTTGCCTGCCGCTCGTGCCTTGCGCGTGATCTGCTTCTGCAAACCCGGCACGCGCTCGACCGGCATCTCAACACCAAGATCGCCGCGCGCCACCATGAACGCGTCGCCGGCGACTACGATGGCATCAAGATCGTCGATAGCCGACGGCTTCTCGATCTTCACGATGATCGCCGCACGATCGCCGATGATCTTCTTGGCTTCCAGCACGTCCTGGGCGCGCTGCACGAAAGAGAGCGCGATCCAATCCGCGCCGATCTCGAGCGCACAATCGAGGTCGGCATGATCCTTTTCCGTCAGCGCCGAGACCGGCAACAGCGTATCGGGCAGACTGATGCCCTTGCGGCTGGCCAGCGCGCCACCCGTGACCACCTCGGCCTCGATGCGACCGTTGCCGGCCTCCTTCACGCGCATGCGGATCTTGCCGTCGTCGAGCAGCAGCATATCGCCCTGGGTGACGGCGTCGAAAATCTGCGGATGTGGCAGGTACACGCGCGAGGCGGAACCCGGTGCCGTATCAAGGTCGAAGACGAACGTCGCGCCGTCATTCACGAACACCCGCCCGCCGTGGAACTCGCCGAGCCGGAACTTCGGCCCCTGCAGGTCGCACAGTACGCCGACGGCGTGACGGTGTTTTTCGGACACCGCG
The DNA here is from genome assembly GCA_963825555.1 of uncultured Alphaproteobacteria bacterium. GTDB lineage: Bacteria > Pseudomonadota > Alphaproteobacteria > Rhizobiales > Hyphomicrobiaceae > JAGVSR01. The sequence goes on from CAWGTZ010000002.1 coordinate 117,062, forward strand.
CGGATGGTCTCGGCGTAGGTGCGCGCCGTTTCGTGCGTCGAGTGGCTCATATTGATGCGGAACACGTCGACGCCCGCCAGCACGAGGCGTTCCACCATTTCCGGAGCCGCTGAGGCCGGCCCGAGGGTGGCCACGATCTTCACGCGTCTGCTGCGTCTCATCTGCTCATCATCTCGCTGTCTTCATCGGACGCACCGCGCGGGTGCAGCTATTCTTTCCTGGTGCTCGGATCTGGGTCCGTCAGGCGCACCGTCCAGTCCTTCGCGTCGCCGGTATCGACTTCGAAGAACCCCGTGCGCTTGTAGCCGCGATCATCGCAATTCTGAACACCCCTGATCGAAAACGATTTCTCTTCGGTGCACATGTCGTTCTTGCCGGCCCACTCACCGCCCCGGTCGTAGTCGACCGCGTGGACGTAGATGAAGCGGCTGGGTACGGGGCCTTTAAGCAGTGTCTCACAAGTCTGCGAGGCAATATTCCACCAGCCTTCCGTCGCCCACCCCTCGCTGTCCTGATAACCGATGGCGACGCCGACGCGGCTCGCCGTCGAGTTGCAGAGCTTGAAATCTGCGCGCGCCGGCCCGATGGCCGCCAGCACGGGAATCACAACCGAAGCGGTGAGAATGAAGCGCTCAAATCCGATCATGCTGGTCCGTGGTTTGCGAAGCTGGACAACGGCGCGCTTCCCCTAGCACGGACCGCCCGTCCCCGCCCAGTTGCGGCATCTGCGGCCGTCGTCCTGGCTCAGGGCCCTCAACGGGATGCGGCTACGGATCAACCAGCAGAACGCGGAAATCGTTGACGTTCGTCTGGGTCGGCCCGCACTCGAGAAGATCGCCGATCTGACGGAAAAACGCCGTCGAGTCGTTGTTCTCCAGCATAGCGGCGGGATTGAGGTTAAGGGCCTTGGCGCGGTCCAGAGTATCGGGCATGACCATTGCGCCCGCCGGGTCGTCCGGGTTGCCGCCACCACCATCAATGCCGTCGGTATCGCCGGCCAGCGCCGAAATGCCGGGTTCCCCGTTGAGGCCCAGCGCCACGCCCATCATGTATTCCTGGTTGGGACCGCCCGATCCGGTTCCCGTCACCGTCACCGTGAACTCGCCGCCGGAAATGAACGCGACGCGCTCGCCCTGCGCCTTGGCGACGAGCGCCATGGCGGCGTGCTGACGGCCGACGTCGCGCGCCTCGCCTTCCAGCGAGTCGCCCAGCATCTCGATCCGATAGCCGGCCGCCCGTGCGATCTCGGCCGCGCCGTGCAGCGACGCCTTGGGCGCGGCGACGAGGTGATAGGTGGCATTGGCCAGCTTCGGATCGCCGGGCTTCAGCGTCTCGTTGGCGGGATCGTTGAGCGCGCGTACGATCTCTTCGGCCGCCTCAATGTTGTACTTGGCGATCACCGCGCGGGCCTCTTCCAGCGTCGTCTGGTCCGGCACCGTCGGACCCGAGCCGATCGCATCGGGATCGTCCCCCGGCACGTCGGAAATCGCGAGCGTGATGAGCCGCGCGGGATAGGACGCGGCGGCGAGCCGGCCGCCCTTGATGCGCGAGAGATGCTTGCGCACGCAGTTCATCTCCGAGATGCGCGCGCCCGACTTCAGAAGCTGCTTCGTCAGCGCGCGCTTGGCCTCGAACGAGACGCCCTCCACCGGCGCCGACCACAGGGCCGACGCGCCGCCCGACAAGAGGCACAGCACCAGATCGTTGGGACCGCCGGACCGGGCGAGCTGGACGGCGAGCTTGGCCGACGACACGCTGTTGGCGTCCGGAACCGGGTGCCCCGCCTCCATGATGGGAATGATCTCGGACGGCAGGCCATACCCGTGCCGCGTGGTCACGAACCCCAAGAGCCGGTCGCCCTGCCCCTTGGCCGCGTAATGCTTCTCCGTCGCCCGCGCCATGGCCGCGGCCGCCTTGCCGGCGCCGACGATGATGATCCGCCCGCCCTCCGGCACCTCGGGCAGAAACGGGGGCACGCACACGTCCGGGTGGGCAAGCGACACGGCCTTGTCGTACATGGTCCGGAGCAATTGACGCTGTTGGGCCGGGTCGATAGGGGCCATGACGGGTTCCGTTGGTTTGTGGAGGCTTCGACTTTGGTCTGGTTTGCGGGATGGACCCCGGATCGTCAAGCGACCATGCGTCGCTGAATGGCGCGAGGCATCAGCCGGAAGACCGTTAACCGCCGGAACGATGCGAGAATACTGCAAGGACGAGATGAGCGTGCACGGCGAACACTTTGAACCCTATACACTTCTCGACGGCGACCGCGTGGGCCGCTCGCCCGTTCTCATCCTCTGTGACCATGCTTCCAACGCCCTGCCGCCGGAGTTCGGGACACTGGGGCTGCCCGCGGAAGACTTCGCGCGCCATATCGCCTTCGATCCGGGCTCCGAACCGCTGGCCCGCGCACTCGCAGCCCGGCTCGACGCCCCGGCCCTGCTGACGCATTTCTCCCGCCTGCTGATCGATTGCAACCGCGGCACCGACGATCCGACCCTCGTCATGCGCCTCTCCGACGGCAGCATCATCCCCGGAAACCGGCATCTGACGCCCGAAGACATCGCCGCCCGCATCGCGCGCTTCTATGACCCCTACCACCGGGCCATCGACGCGGCGATCGACACCGCGCTCACAGCCGGCATCGTGCCGATGCTGCTCTCCATCCACACGTTCACGCCGGTCTGGCGCGGCATCGCGCGGCCCTGGCACGCCGGCATACTGTGGGACCGCGACCCGCGCCTCGCACGCCTTCTGATCGACGGCCTGTCCAAAGACCCCGCCCTCGTCATCGGCGACAACGAGCCCTATCGCGGCTGGCTGAAGAACGACTGCCTCTACCGGCACGGCACCTCGCGCGGCCTCGCGCACGCCTTGATCGAGATCCGCCAGGACCTGCTCACGACGGACGCTGGCGTGACGGACTGGTGCGCGCGCATCGCGACGATCGTTGAGCACGCACTGGATGATCCAGTCACCCGCGCCGACCTCACCCAGATCCGCCATCACGGCTCACGCGCCGATCAGGACTAGCGGACGCCCCGGAGGCGCGCGTGCGGGGGATGTTGTTTTGATAAAGAAGCGACCATCGGCGAGCGCTCAACCTTGAGAGTCTGCTCTTCGGTGAGAAGCGGTCGATGGCGAGCAGGACTCCAGCTCAGCAGATGACCCCAATGTATGGACCGGCTGCGGTCCGCAAGAGAGATTTAGGCGTGGAGATCGGAAGTCGCTAATATGTATCCGGCCTATTTGATCGGCTCGCGGGCCGTGGCCATGATGGGAATACGCACGCGCCAGTGGTCTCATTAGCGGAAAGGCTACAAGTAGCCATTAGGGTCATCAGACGTTGCGGGCGTTTCTTGATCCGTTCCATGCAGTCATCTCAGTCGCGAACTTTCTGGTGCCGGCTAGATTGCCTCTGCCGTGCGTATGTGAGTGCCGAACGTCCCACCATTCCGCAGGATGCTCCAGGCAATGCGAGCAAGTTTGTTGGCGAGTGCTGTTGCGAGCTTGTTCTTGTGCATTCGCATTGATGCTTGCTCCAGCCACCGGCCGAAGCTGAACTTCAGCCAGTTCTTCGGCCGCATCAGAATGATGTGGGCAGCCTGAACGAAGAGTGTTCGCAAATAGCGATTGCCTTGCTTGGAGATGCGCCCGAGGATCGGTTTACCTCCAGTACTGTACTGGCGCGGCACCAAGCCGAGCCACGCCCCAAAATCGCGACCCCGGTCGAAGGCCTCGCCTGTGCCGATTGCGGCAACCGTAGCCGTCGAAATCATCGGGCCTATGCCTGGCACGCTCATCAGCCGCTCACAGTTCGTCTCGACCCCGCTGATCTTCTCAATCTCAAGAGTGACGCTCTCAATCCTCTTATCAAGCAAAATCCAATCCTCATAAAGCCCAAGGATGATGCTCGTCATGCGGGGTGAAATCTCGCTCTCGCGGTTCTTCAGAATTGCGAACAGCGAGTTCCGCAAGGCACGGGCGCCTGTGCGAACTGTAATGCCTTGTTCGATGAGGAAGGCTCGGATCTGATTGATTGTTGCCGTTCGGCGCGATACCAAGCGCGAACGAACCCGGTGCAGCGCCTGCAAGTCCAGTTGCTCTTGGCTCTTCTCGGCAACCATTTTCAAGTTCGGCCGCATCGCAGCCTCGGCTATTCCTTCGGCATCGTTATAGTCATTCTTCTGACCCTTCACGAAGGGCTTCGTGTACTTGGCAGGGATGATGCGGGGCTCGAACCCCAGATGCCGTAACGTGCGGCTCACGAAGTGTGCGCTGAGGCAAGCTTCCAACCCTACGACGCAACGAGGTAGCGCCTCGAAGGTCTCCACAAGGGCTGAGCGCTTGATCTTGCGCCGTAATCCAATCTTACCGGCGCGATCAAACCCGACAATGTGGAAGACGTCCTTGCCGATATCCACGCCAATGACAGACAATGCTGTGGAAGCTGATTGGGATGTGCGAGGCATGAGTGCTGCTCCTTTGGTTCGCAGGTGAGGCTTCCAGCCTAACCTGCAGCTTTAGGGGAGCAGCCGGTCCATCCCATTAGCCGACGTTTCTCGTCCGCCGAGACGTGTCGCCTGATGGCTCGCCGGATGTCTTTGACGGTCTCCTCCGCGCTCTACGGAGCCTGCTTATCCCCCTCAGTCATATTGTCCCTCCCTAGGGTGACGATGAGCCGGAAACTCTCTTTTGCGCGATCTGCTCAATCTGTCCCGCGAGTCCTGGTCGGCCTAATCGGAAAATGGCCGCACTCGCGCTCTCCTTGATCGGAATCTCCGATAAGCATCTGATCCTGCGACCTTTTTCGCGTGATAAGCAACCCAACTGTCACATACCTGTAATGGCGGATGCATAGCTGATTTCCTACCGGACTAGCAGAGGATCCAAGCTGAGTGTGGGGACACTCATCGCGCCGTCCTCGGCCTGCTCCGAGTCACGTGACAGGCAACCAAGGGGGGTACCCGCCATGCACTCACACCGTCTCTCGCTGCTCAGCTCCTCGCTGGCTATCGCACTCGTATCCGCCGTCCCTGCCGCACATGCGGAAGGGGCCAACAAGGAACTGCTCGACGTGCTGCTCAGTAACGGCGCGATCACGCAGAAGCAGTACAACCAGATGATGGGTAAGGTAGAGGCCGAGGAGAAGGAGAAGGCGAAGGAGGCCCAGGTCACCCTGGATCAGAAGGGGTTCAACGTCCGCTCCGCGGACGACAGCTATGCGATCAAGATCGGCGGCCGCCTGCACGCGCAAGCCTCCACTCACCTCAATGAGGGAGACTTAGACCCCACCGATGGAACCGAGCTTCGACGGGCCCGTATCGAAATGAGCGGCACGATCCAGGACGACTGGCGCTGGGCGGCCGAGGTTGACTTCGGCAACGACGAAGTCAGTGTAAAGGACTTCTGGCTCTCATACAGGGGCTGGGACGACGTCGCCCTGACTGCAGGACACCAGAAGCAGCCCTACAGTCTGTCTCTCGAGATGAGCTCCAACGACATTGCCTATATCGAGCGTTCGATCGACAACGCTCTGGTGGTACCCTTCGTCGACCGAGCTATCGGGCTGCGCATGGACACGCACGGGGATAATTGGTTCTTTGCTGGCGGCGTGTTCGGCGAGTTAGTTGAGGCCGAAGAGCCTACCGGTACCGAGGGTTGGGGGGCGGGGCCGATTTTGTTGCAGAAGTCGGCCCGATGGACCGGTTCCAGCGGCTGCTGACTTTTCAGAAACTGGATGCGCTGCCTCTTGCCGCTTGCCCGTCACGGGCAGCGGCGAGGCATTGGCACCGACGTTTGACGCAACCAACGCAACAACACACTACGCAACGCATGGGGCTGTCGTGTCCGGCGGATGGAAGGTCAGTCTTGCGAGACGACGCAGGTTTTGTGCGATGGCGGCCAGCGTGAACTCGAACTGGGCGCCTGCCGGCCCTCTCAGTCTCAGCCGCCCCATCCGAAGAATGCGCTTGAGATGCGCGAAGAGCATTTCGACCTTCTTGCGATCCCGGCGGGTCTGCTCATAGGCCGCAGTCTTGGCAACGGCGCGGGCGACATCGCGTGCTGCCTCGTGAATGTGCCGTGTAATCTTGCGGCAGGGCGTCTTCGGGCAGCATCTGGACTTGAGCAGACACGGGCGGCAATCGGCGACCCGCGAGAAGTAGGAGATCATGTCGTCGCCACGTGATCCGCGTGCCCCGCTCGAGCGCGGCAGGATCTTGCCGTTGAGGCAAATGTAGCAATCGTGCGCCTCGTCGTAGATGAAGTCCTCGCGACTGAATGTGCCATCGTCGCGCCTCGACTTGTCGATCACCGGAACATGTGGTGCGATGTTCTTCTTATCGACCAGGAAATGGAGGTTGGCTGCCGAGCCGTAGGCCGTGTCGGCAACAAGCCAATCGGGCTTGAGGCCGAAAGTCTCTTCCGTCCGCTCGATCATTGTCTGTGATGCACCCACTTCGGCCTGTCGTATCGCCCGCGACGCCTCGACATCCATGATGATCCCGAACTTGACATCGATGAGATAGTTGTCGGCATAGGCGAAAAAGGCTGCGTTACGCAGCGCGCCGGTCCACTGCGCCGCCGGATCGGCAGGCGCGACGAACTTTGGCACCACATCGGTCGCTGCACCCCAGGCGGGATCGTCGAGATTAGCGAGATAGTCCTGAACGGCGCGCTTGGCAGTGGCCGGAGCGATATCGTGGCTCCACTCATCGCCCGGCGTCGAGCGGCACTTGTTGGCATCCGCCCCGATCAGGCTCGCGTCGACGGCAAAGCCACTCCCACCGACGAGACCCGCCTTAATGCAGCTTGCGACCACACGCTCGAAGACGTCACGAAAGACATCATGATCACGAAAACGCTCATTGCGCGCGCGTGTGAAGGCGGAGTGATCAGGGATCTTGTCTTCGATGCCGAGGCCGCAGAACCAGCGATAGGCGAGGTTCACCTGGACTTCCCGGCAGAGCGCGCGCTCGGAGCGGATCGCGAACACATAATCCAGGATGAGCATCCGGATTATCAGCTCCGGATCGATCGAAGGACGACCGGTGTGGGAGTAGTGCGGGGCCAACTCGGTGTGCACCCAGGAGAGGTCAAGAACCGCCGCGATCCGCCGTGCCAGATGATCGCTCGGGACGGCCGCGTCGAGGTCAAACGCATAAAACAGCTGCCCCTGCTCACTCTTGCGTCGCCCCATCATCGAACAGCTCCGCCGATGCCACCTTACATCGATGGAATCACGGTTCGCCCGGCGCCTCAATCCCGACTTCTGCAACAAAATCGGCCCATCTCGGTCGTTCGGCTGTGCAGTCCGTTTGTCCGCTCGTGAGAGTTCAGCTGTCAAACAAGCGCGTGAGTTCTGCTGCTAGGGGCCGAGCTGCCTTCACGCAGACCTAGCTCGAACGCTCACTCATGACCCGAGGGCGAAGTCACACTCCGCCAGGAGGTGAGGTCTAGTCCCTAATATGATCTCACATACGGTCTTCTTGGTGATCTCAGGAGAATTGTTTGGCTTATTCGTACTATAGAACAAAGCCGCAATGTCCCGCAGACGACTACCACTTAAGAAACATGCCCACGTCTCCCGGCATACCCCCGGGGAAGCTGATGATCTCGGCGTGTAGCTTGTAGCCAAGCGGCTTCATCTCACGGTCGAAAAACTCGTAAGCGCGCTTTGCGAAGCCTTCCAGCGAACTCGGCCAATTCGGGTCGAGGCTATTGATGCGCCGGCCGCCGTCGTTGCAGTAGGACGCGGGGAACGTGAGAACCTGGATCTGATGATGACCCTGCTCGGCGGCGCGGCGGATGGCGGCGTTCACCCGCTCGTGCACCTCCGGGTGAAGTTCCCGCGACATGAACGCATCCTCGAGCTCTTTTTTCTGTTTGAGCTTCATTTCGCGCTCTGCGCGCTCTTCCTGCATTTTGGCGTCGTCGGCTGCGCTGCTGATCTCGTGAAGATCGGTGGGGCGAAGAAGGCCAGTCATCATCTTTCTCCTCAGGTCGGATACGATAGCATTGATACGTCGGCATGATTTTCAGCGTTGCCGTTTCGCCCTCTCCTTACTCGATCGCCGCCAAAAGCGCCGCCACCCTTTCGAAGTCGAGATGGGTCGAGGCCTAAGTCCGCGTAGCCGAGGCTTACCTTTGGAGCAAAGACGAGGGTTTAAATATTCGAGGGCTCCAACTCCTGGGAGGCCGCCAGCAACCGAGCCTTATCCTCTGGGCGGACGGCGCGCAACGCTATTTTTGAGCCCGTTCTCGGGCTTGCGCCTCTGTCTAAAATCTCGCGGGTCCATCGCCAAGTTACTCGTGTTAATTTCGTCTTCCTTGCCTGAATTTCTATCTCGGCACGGCACCAAGCTATCAGTAAATTTCGGGGATGAAGCGGAACTGGGAAGGCATCCGACGGGTCTTCTTTGGCTACCTCGCGTTCAGGCAGTTTCACCTTTTCACGAGGAACATCCTTATAAGGCACCTTGCTAAGGATGTGCTTGATGATGTTGAGGCGTGCCCGGCGTTTGTCATCCGATCGAGCTACATACCACGGCGCCCAAGCGGTATCGGATGCGTGGAACATGTCGTCACGCGCTTTCGTGTAGTCGTCCCAGCGGGTATAGGACTTGATGTCCATTTTGGAGAGCTTCCAGATTTTACGGCCGTCATCTACGCGCGCTTCGAGCCGCCGCGTCTGCTCCTCCGGACTGACCTCTAGCCAATATTTCAAAAGAATGATGCCGGACTTAATCATGGCCTTCTCGACGCCGGGAACGGCGTCGAGAAACTTTTTCGTCTGCTCTTCGGTGCAGAAATTCATGACGCGTTCGACGCCGGCGCGATTGTAGTAGCTGCGATCAAAGATGACGACTTCGCCTCCGGCCGGGAAGTGCGGAATATAGCGCTGGATGTAGAGTTGCGATTTTTCACGCTCCGTCGGCGCCGGCAGAGCCACGACGCGGAATGTGCGGGGGCTTACCCGGTCAGTGATAGCCTTGATTGTACCGCCCTTGCCCGCACCGTCACGCCCTTCGAAGACGATACACACCTTCCGTCCTTCGTGCCGGACCCATTCCTGCAACTTGACCAACTCCACATGCAGCTTTTTGAGTTCGGCCTCGTAGGCCTTCCGCTTCATCGGCTCCTCGGGACCGCCAGCGGCCTCGTTAGACTGCGCAACCTCTCCATACTTGGGGTGCTTGTCTTTTGACTTAGCTTTCTTCTTCATAACAGGCTCCCTTATCGGGTTTCAGGATCGCGCCATTCACGGAAGAGTTTCCCGAACGTTCGGTTAGTGTGCTCCGACCACTAGTGTGTCTCGGATCGGCAGGAAGAGGGCCTGCGCACGCAGGATCAGAGCGTGGACCAGCTACTGGTATCAACAATGTGCAGGTAGGTCCGAGTTCCAAAGCCGAGCTTTTCATTCGCTAAACGGTCGTGGTTGTTGGTGTAAGCATTGGCAATGCACGCGCTGCCGGGTGTGATGCCGTCCAAGCCACCCTCGTAGAGCGGCTGCAGAGTGACCGTTAGCGTCCCAGGTCGTGCTGCCAGCTGCTGGGTATCGATAAGTTGCTCACCAGCCCGGACCTGGCCGGCGGCGATGTAATCCTGAACTCCCGTTACGACCAGCGGAATGATGGTCAGAGGCTTTGAGACGCAAGTCGCTTCAGCGACCATTCCGACCTTGATCACCTGGACTCGATTTGTCCAAAGCCGGCTACAAGATATTTTCGGCCTGCCTCCGTAGGGATCAGCACGCCGCCTGGCCTCATGAACGGATTGACGATGTCACCCACTCTGAGAATGAACTGTTCCACCCGGCCGGAAACGCCAGCGTAGACAGTTGTTTTGTCGAGGTCGACCTGAGCCTGCTCGAGTTGCGCCTGGGCGCTGGCCTTCTCTGCGGGAAGGAGCGTCGTCAGCCGTGTTTCGGCTGCTTGCTTGGATGCTTCGGCCGCGGCAAGCTGACCTTTGCGGCCTTCAACAGCGACCTGTAATTTCTCGATCTCACGTACGGCAACCACGCCGGGGCTCCGTGTTTGCAACTCCTGCTTGGTTCTGAGTTCGTCTTCAGCTTGCTGGAGTGCACTCTTGGCCTGTTCGATCTGGCCTTGTGCGGCCACGATGTCTGACTGTGCCATCACCATCTGGGCGTCGATCTCCGTCAGCCGGCGCTTGGCCACTTCGAGCGCCGCCTCTTGTTTCGAGCTGTCGAGCTTGAAGATGGGTGCGCCCTGTTTGATTTCGTGACTGTACTTGTTGTCGAGATAGATCTCACTCACACGGCCACTGGTTTCCGGCAGAATTGAAATCGTTCGGAAAAAGGCATTCACGTTCGTCGTGGATGGATGATGGTAAAAGATTATCGTGATGAGCAGCACGGTCAGCATAATGCAGCCGGTGATGCCCCACCTCAGCTCGTACCACACCGAGTAAAGAGTGATCGTGACCTAGCCGCTTGCCCTGTTTGTAATGCCGATAAAGGTAGTCGGGTAGGATCGTGAAGAGGAACAGAAGACAAGCTCCAGCATCTCTCAGCTCCTCTGTTCGGACGTTTGGGCTGCGGCGGGGTTCTGGGGCGCTGGATCTTTATCAAGCTCTTTATCTGGCGGATTTTCGATCCCTGCCAGTTTCTCGGCAGAGGTTGCGATGCGCTTGAGTGGCGTCGTGAAATCCGGGAGGTCGATAAGCGCCAGAATGGCAGGGCTATCACCCAGAAAATATGGACGTGCGTGAAGAGGGAGATGAGAGCTAGGACTGCGACGACCTCGAATTGAAGCTTCTTATGTCCCCAACGCTCGGGAAGGGAATGTAGCCGAAAGAAGAGGATCCCGAGAGCCAGAACCGCGCCGATCACCAGTAACGTAGTCAGGACAAAGAGCGTGTCCGTTTCACCAGGCGCGGTGATGAACCAATGGATGTGATTTGGCGCGGCGGGATGCAGATCTGACATTGTGTCAGACTCTTGGATAGAAATAAATTACCGTTTGCTCCCGATGCCAGCGAGGCCAGGGGTTACGCAAGATCCCAGCCGCTTGTGGCAAGCATCTCGGCTGACGAGGCGTAGCGTAGTTAAGGTGCTGCCAGCAAGATCTTTGCTGAACATCCTCTCAGCCAACCACTATGGAGGTCCTCCGGACAACTGAGATGGATACCTTGGGAGACGCACTCCGAAACAAGCACAGTGTCGTGGATGATGCGTATCTTCTCCTTTGCCGAGAAGTGCCCGTTAGCCGCTTGGCGGATGTCTGTTACGGTATTCTCGGCGTTCTCCGGCGGCCGCTCGGCTTTCTGTTTTCTCGCATTCCTCCTTACGGCAATTATGGGCCGCAATAATCTCTCTCCTACGCGATCAGCTCAATCTGACCGGTTTGTCCTGACGGGGAACACCGTCCACGAAGGTCTGGATGACGCAGACGCACCTGTTTATAGCATCCAGCAGCTCCGTCCATATGATTCCGAGCGCGGGACCTATCTGGGATACGACGGGTCATTGTTATTCCTGTCCGTGAATGGGTGGCGGTTGGTTTAGCAGGGTTTCTTTAGACTGTATGCCTTTACTCGTTCGAGGCAGCTAGCGTTTATACGCATCCATAGTTCCGCGTATGGGCCAAGTAGAGCCTCACACAAGGTAACGGACAGGCTCCTGACTACATAATTATGTCCCCAGACCGTTTCCTTCTCGATAGATTCTGCTCTTCGCCGGCTTGAGCTTGATTCACGGCATCAGCCAAGACATAAACCGGTCGACGCTGCCGGCCGCGTGCCAAGTTCCTCGCCGTTGGAAGGCGATCACGGCAGCAGAGCGGGCTTCCACCACCTGTACGCGGATTTCACGCCGCGAAGTTCATCGGACATCCGGCCAGCTCATGCGCGCTTGCAGATCAACGTAAGGAGACGCTGAAAGGTCAATGACCACGAGTTGAGGTGGAGCGACTAGCCTGGACGCGATCGAGGAGGTCGCTGCGGACATGCTCGATGTTGAAATAGACTAGGCCGAACTTCAGGGACGGACAATTAGTGCGCCGGGGATCTTCTCGTTGTCACTATGGCGGTCCAAGTCTGAATACCGCTGGGTACCGGGAATGTCCGGCCGAGGACGGCTACATGAGGACGCGATGTCCGGTGCATGAGTTGGACGAGAGAGATAATCGCGCCGATGAGGACGCCGCGAAGCAGGCCCGAACCCAGCACGCCGAGCAGGGAGGCCATGGCAACCACGAAGTCCGGCCGGCTGGCCCGCCAAAGATGCTTAAGGGCGGAGACCTGGAAGAGCCCGGCCACGGCCATGAGGACGACGGCGGCAAGCACGGGTTGCGGCAAGGCGCTGAGAAGAGGCGACAGGAACAGGACTACCAGTAGGATAAAGCCGGCTGCGATCGCACCGGAGAGCGGGGTATGAGCTCCGCTGCCCTCATTCACGAGAGACTGGGACATGCCCCCGCTGACGGGAAATCCGCGCCCTAGTCCCGCGGCTAGATTTCGACGCGGCCAGGGCCAGGAATTCCTGGTTCGCATCTAGGCGCCCGCCGTGCTTGGCCGCGAATGTCCGGCCGATCGCCGCCGTTTCGACGGCGGCAAGTAAGAAGCAGGCGAAGGCAAGCGGCAAGAGCGCATTGAGATCCGACCAGTAGACGGCAGGCAGGCCCACTGACGGGAGCCCCTGGGGGACCTCGCCCAGAAGCTTCACACCGCGCTGATCGAGACCGAACCAGGTTGAGGCGATGATGCCTCCGACGACCACGAAAAGGGCGACAGGTTTGTTCTTCAAGTAGACCTTACCGAGGACGAGAGCCGCCAGCGCCGCCCCGCCGATGGCGAGCGAGACTGGGTTCGCTTCGTGCAGGTGCCGGAGGAAATGAACAGAGTTCTCCCAGAAATCACCATGCGATCCGTGGAGGCCGAAGAGCTTGGCAGCTGCGTACTCGCCAGGAACAGGGCCACGCCGCACTTGAAGCCGACCATCACGCTTTCGGAGATGAAGTTGACGATGGCGCCCGCGCGCACCGCCCAAGCAGCGAGGGCGATCAGGGCCACCAGAAGTCCGTCCCGCGGCAAGCGCACCAAACCGAGCCGTATCCCCGCCCGAGATCTCCGCCAGCGAGGCGCCGACCAGGAGGGAGATGGCTGATGTTACCGAAATCGCAGTATGCCGCGAACTGCAAAAGAGCCAGAAGAAGATCCCCAAAAGAGGCAGGCGTAGAGGCCGGCCTGGGGCGGCAAGTTGGCCAGTGAAGCATCGCCAAGCCCTGCCGGAAGCAGATAAGCAGCGAGCGTCAGACCGGCGATCAGGTCGCCGCGAAACCACGACGGATCATAGGTCTTCAGCCACTTGAGAGCGGGCACCCACCGCCGTACATTCCATTCGCTGAGATGGGCATCGTTTGGTGTCATTGACTGGCCCTCGGTCTCCGGTTCTTACGACAGTCATAAGCTTACACCCGCTTGTGATCCTTCGGTTGAAGTCATCAGAGGTTAAAC
>CAWGTZ010000003.1:0-15199 GCA_963825555.1 uncultured Alphaproteobacteria bacterium
GTGGCAGCGGGCGCGGTGTGCACGGCACAGCCGGGCAGGTTGTTTTTCGGCGCTGCTGTTTCGCGCCCGCTAACGCGGTAGAGGTGATCTCAAGACGGGCCGGCCGCATATGCGCTCAGGGCCGCACTTCCCCTGTCAGGTTGCGGGTGATATAGCGCTTCCGACATGATTCCGGCCCAACGCAGCAGGCCATATGTCACCCTCGCGACAAGGAGATTCCCATGGCGAAAAGCCCAATCGTCAACGATTTGGCATTGGCGCTGACGTTCGACGACGTGCTGCTGGTCCCGGCCGCCTCCGAGGTCATGCCTGGACAGGTTAACGTCGCCTCGCGGGTTACAAAGTCGATCAAGGTCAACATCCCCATCATTTCCTCGGCAATGGACACGGTGACAGAGGGCCGTCTCGCCATCGCCATGGCCCAGGAGGGCGGCGTCGGCGTGCTGCACCGCAACCTGGAGCCGAAGGACCAGGCCGCGCATGTCACCCAGGTCAAGAAGTACGAGAGCGGCATCGTTCTTAACCCCGTCACCATCGCCCCCGGGGCAAAGCTTCAGGAAGCCCTGAAGCTCATGTCGGAGAACGCCATCTCCGGCATTCCGGTGGTGGAAAAGAAGAAGGAAAACGATAAGGGCAAACTCGTCGGCATCCTCACCAATCGCGACGTGCGCTTCGCAACCAACCTCGATACGCCCGTCTCCGAGTTGATGACCAAGGAGAAGCTCATCACGGTCAAGCGCTCCGTCAGCCAGGCGGACGCCCGTCGCCTCCTGCACCAACACCGCATCGAGAAGCTGATCGTGGTCGATGATGAATTTCAGTGCATCGGCCTAATCACGGTGAAGGACATCGAGAAGGCCCAGAAGCACCCCAACGCATGCAAGGATGAAGAGGGCCGCCTGCGCGTTGCTGCCGCTACGACCGTCGGCGACGACGGGTTTGCGCGCACCGAAGCGCTGATCGCGGCCGGCTGCGATCTTATCGTCGTCGACACCGCGCACGGACATTCCAAGCGCGTCCTGGAGATGGTGGAGCGGATCAAGAAGCTGTCAAATGCAGTCCAGGTGGCGGCCGGAAACGTGGCGACCGCCGCGGCAACGCGCGCCCTGATCGATGCCGGCGCGGATGCCGTGAAGGTCGGTATCGGTCCCGGCTCGATCTGCACGACGCGCATCGTGGCCGGTGTTGGCGTGCCCCAGCTGACCGCCATCATGAACTGTGCGTCCGAGGCGAAGAAGCACGGTATCCCGATCATTGCCGATGGCGGCATCCGCTTCTCCGGCGATATTGTGAAGGCGCTGGCGGCTGGTGCAGACTGCGTGATGATCGGCTCGCTGCTGGCGGGTACCGACGAGGCGCCGGGCGAGACCTATCTCTACCAGGGCCGCACCTATAAGGCCTACCGTGGCATGGGTTCGGTGGGCGCCATGGCGCGCGGCTCGGCCGACCGCTACTTCCAGCAGGAAGTGAAGGATACGCTGAAGCTCGTGCCTGAGGGTATCGAGGGTCAGGTCCCCTACAAGGGTCCGGTCGAAGGCGTTCTGCACCAACTCGTCGGCGGTCTTCGGGCGGGCCTGGGCTATACTGGCGCCCGCACGCTGGAGGAATTGCGCGAGAAGGCGGAGTTCGTCCGCATCTCACCCGCGTCCATGCACGAGAGCCATGCACACGGGGTGCTCATCACGCGCGAAAGCCCCAACTATCCCGGCCGGATGTAAGGCCTGACCCTGGGGATCATCGACATGCCAGCGGACCTGAGTATCCTGAATCCTGTCCTCGTACAGGCCGGGCTGACATTCGTTCTCCTGTTCTGGATGGGGAAGGAGCGGTTCGCCGCCGTTCGCGCCGGCAAGGTTACGCGCACGGACCCCGGCGTGCGTCCGGTGTGGACCGGACGGGCGGGCGTGGTCTCCAATGCGTTCCACAACCAGCTCGAAATGCCGATGCTGTTCTATGTGGGCGTGATCCTGGCGCTCATCTCGGGGGCAGTGGATCAAACCATGACAGCGCTGGCCTGGGGCTATGTGGCTGCCCGTGTGGTGCATGCCGCGATACACACGACCTACAACAAGATTCCGCACCGCTTTTTGATTTTCATCTTCAGCAATGTGGTGCTGCTCGCCATGTGGGTGAAGCTCGGTGCGCATCTCTTCGCGGCGGAGTAGGCGGACATGAAACCCGGCGCGCGCATCGCCGCTGCCATCGAAATCCTGGAGACGATCGTCAACCGGCATCAGCCGGTAGGGATTGCACTGTCCGATTGGGGCAAGGCGCACCGGTTCGCAGGATCGGGCGACCGCAACGCCATCGGGGGGCTCGTCTACGACGCCCTGCGCCGCCGCTCCTCCATCGCCTGGGTCATGGGCGCCGACACGCCAAGGGCGCTTGCCATCGGGGCTGCCCCCGCCGCGTTCCGCATGGAGCCGGAGGCGGTGGCCGACCAGTGCGACGGGACCAGCCATTCACCTGAGCCTTTGTCGCCGGAGGAACGCGCCGGGCTGACACGGCCGCTCGACGATGCCCCCGATCACATCCAGGCCGACGTCCCCGAATGGCTCTGGCCGAGCTTTACCGCCGCCTTCGGTGAGAGAGCCGTGGAGGAGGGCCGCCGGCTGGCCGAGCGGGCACCGGCAGACCTACGGGTCAATCTGCTGAAGGCTACGCCGGAGAAGGTCCTCAAGGCATTGGCCGAGTTCGGCGCGGTTCCGACCGCGCATTCGCCCATCGGTGTGCGTGTTCCCGCGCCCGCCGGCACGGCGCGCACCCCGAACCTGGAAGCGGAGGCCGCGTTTCAGGCAGGCTGGTGTGAGATCCAGGACGAGGGCTCGCAACTCGCAGCCCTCTTGGCAGGAGCCGGTCCCCGTATGCAGGTGCTCGATTTGTGCGCAGGCGCGGGCGGCAAGACGCTGGCCCTGGCAGCCGGCATGCAGAACACAGGGCAGATCTACGCCTATGACGAGGATCGCAGCCGGCTGAAGCCGATCTTCGAGCGAGTGAAGCGGGCCGGTGTGCGCAACGTCCAGATCCTGAAGGGGGGCGACCGGGCTGCTTTGGCTGCACTGGGCGCCAAGTTCGATCTCGTCCTGGTCGATGCTCCCTGCACCGGCACAGGTGTGTGGCGCCGCCGGCCGGAAAGCAAATGGAAGGTCAAGCCGCGCAACGTCGAGGAGCGTCAGGCCGAACAGCTCGACGTGCTCAAGACGGCGCGGGGGCTTGTGAAACCCGGCGGCCGGCTCGTGTATGTCACCTGCTCGGTACTGCCCCAGGAGAACATTGACACGATTGAGAAATTTCTGTCGGAATTCCAGGATTTCTCGCTGGTGCCCCACGGCGAGGTTTGGCGTCGGCAGCTCGGCAGCGAGCCCCCGCCTTCGGCCGACGGGCGGGGTGACACCCTGCAGTTGACCCCTGCCTCCCACGGCACCGACGGCTTCTTCATTGCCATCCTGGACCGGCAGAAGAGCTGAACGGTGTGAGCCGAACACATCCCCTGAATTAATTTCGGACACATCTTGCAAAGCCGCAAGGGTGCGATAGCTATTCCCCTCGGGCCGTGCGTGAGCGCGCGCCCCGCACCGGGGAAAGACCCACACAGTCCCTACTTCGGCAAGCGACGTCACCACGCTTCGTTTTCGTTGCAGTCACAACTCCCTGGCCAGCTTCCGCCGCACCAGAGAGACGTTGGAGACGCTCGTCGAACATGGCCACCGTGCCACGGAATTTTGACGGACCACGCCTCGCCGCGCCCGCGGCGAGGTACACGACTTTTTCTTCTCAAATCAAACCAGAGTTCCGGCCGACAGCGGGCACGTCTGACGTGCGCTGCGGGCCTGCCGCATGCGAGGCTCGTTTATGCAGAGTGGTACGCACTCGTTTCTCTCGCCGAAATGTGAGGTTCGGACCGCCGGCGACCGGGGCGGCCACACGGTGGTTGCGACGAAGCCCATCCAGAAGGGCGAGTTGATCGTCGTCTGGAGCGGCATGCTCGTCGACGGTGCCGGGCTCGCCGAATTGCCCGCGCATGTGAAGCGCCATTCGCTTCAGGTCGAGGAGAATCACTATCTGGTCTCGCTGACCGATTGCGAGCCGCCGGACTACGTCAATCACAGCTGCGCGCCCAACGCCGGACTATCCGGCCAGATCGCACTCGTGGCGCTGCGCGAGATCCGCCCCGGGGAGGAAATCACCTACGATTACGCCACCAGCGACGGCTCCGCCTACGACGAGTTCGACTGCTGCTGCGGAGCGCACCAGTGCCGCGGACGTGTCAGTGGTGAGGACTGGCAGCGGCCGGAGCTGTGGCTGCGCTATCAGGGCTACTTCTCGCCCTATCTGCAGCGCCGCATCACGAAGTTGAAGCGCCGCCTTGCCGCGAAATCCTCGACGGGCGTTCTCAGTCGCCTGCCGGGCAGCGGCCGTCTGCGCGCGGGCTAACGGACTGTACTGTCAGTCCGCTGTCCAGAGCTTCTGGTGGTGGCTGGCATCGAATACACGATAATCGCACGTGAGTTCCTCGCCCGCGGCGATATCGCGGGTCGCCACATCATATCCCTCGATCGCACCTGCCTCGTGGACTCCCGAGGTGTTGGGATGATCGGCGTGGTTCATGAAGCGGGCGTTGTCGAGGCAGTAGACGTAGAGTCCGCTCTCGGGGTGCAGGTAGGTATACGTCTCAACTGTCTCGCGCGCGATGAGTGGCAGGCATGCGATTTGTTCCTTGGTGAAAAGCTGGTCGAAGCCCGGCATAAAGCGCCATGTGACCGTGCCGGCCGGGATCGGCGCAAGGGCGAAAAGACCGATTCCCTCGATGGCGCTCTGCCCCAAGCGCGTTTTGACGAGCAGCATTTCAGCCTCGCTCTAGCTATATGGAAGTTCAGACGTCGTGCACTTCGTCCATGCACCGAAGCTGGCGTGTGGACAAGATGCAAGATGAATGTTGGAATTCGAGAGGGAACGGCATGAGTGGAGCGGTGGCGCGGGACCGCCAAATGTTAATCCTCGCCGATGGGCGGCGCGTGGGATTTGCCGAATACGGCGATCCGGAGGGGTTGCCCGTGCTGGCGCTGCATGGCGCACCGGCTTCGCGTCTCATGTACGCCGCTGCGGATCAGTCCGCACGGCAGAGGCATCTGCGGATCATCGCACCGGATCGGCCCGGGTATGGCTTGACGCCGCCCGACACGTCTGCGTCGCTCGCCAGCCGGACGTCATGGCTCAACGCCGTTGCCGATGCTCTGAACCTGGAGCGTTTTGCGATCCTGGCGATCTCGGGAGGCGGTCCCTATGCGGTGGCGCTTGCCGCACGGCTGAAGGAACGCATTTGCGCTCTGGCGCTCGTCTCCCCCATGGGCCCGGTGGCGGATTACATTACAAGCCCCGAAGGCAAGGAGCATCCGATCAAGTTCCTGCAGGATCGCTTCTTCCTGCATCTGCCATTTCGAACCTGGCTGACGCACCCTTTAGGAGACCTCAGCGCCTGGGCCTTCCGCAAAGGTCCGGACATGCTCGCCGGTCTCGCGCCGAAACTCGCCTCCTCGCCGGACGCGAAAATTCTCTCCAGGCCTGATATCAATCGCTATTTACGCGACATGACACTGGAGGCCTTCCGGCAGGGCGGCAGCGGTGGCACGAGTGACCTGGAGATCTATGCGCGCCCTTGGGGCGTTCGTTATGAAGATGTCACCGCCCCGGCGGTGATATGGCAGGGCACGGCGGATGCGATCGTGCCGCCAGCCGCCTCCGAATGGCTCGCCGGACGCCTGCCCCGCTGCACGTTTCACAGCCTGGATGGCGCGGGGCATTTCTGGATCTTCGAACACGTGGACGGCGTTTTGAGTGAACTGTGCAACTTGATGGCATCCGGCGACACGGGCGCAGGCCCCGTCCCTTGATCCGGGATGCATCCGATCGCATCTCTTGTACGTATACATTTCAAATCAACAAAACTGGATCGAGTCATGAGCAGCTACATTCCGCTGGCAGTGTTTTTCGGTCTCGTGATCGCCGCGGCCTCCACGGGCGCGATCTTCCAACCGGGCCCCTGGTACAAGAACCTGAACAAGCCATCCTGGACCCCGCCAGACTGGCTCTTTCCGGTCGCCTGGACGGTGCTTTACGCCATGATCGCAATTGCCGGCTGGCAGGTGTGGAAGGAGGAGGGCATCGGGGTCGTGACGATCATCTGGGGGCTCGGGTTGGCGCTCAACATGGCTTGGTCGTGGATCATGTTCGGTGAGAAGAAGATCGGGCTGGCGCTGGCCGATCTTGTGCTGCTCTGGCTGTCCATCGTGGCCTTCATGGTGCTGGCCTGGCCGCTGAACTCCACAGCTACGTTGCTGTTCGTGCCCTACTTCTTCTGGGTGAGTTTTGCGGGCGTTCTCAATCTGGCCGTCTTGCGGCTGAACCCCGGGTCTTGAGACGCCAGGGTTCCGGCGGCGCCCAGCGGGCACCAGGGACGACGATTGGTCCGGGCATAGACAGGCGCTGCGGGCGCTCTCCGGCTTGACGGTGCAACGGCCCGGTGGTCTACCCCGGAGCATGGTGGCGCGGTTCCATGGCGCGCCCCGGACCAAAAGTGGAGCTCCATGACCGATAGCGTCCTCATCATTGATTTCGGAAGCCAGGTAACGCAGCTCATCGCGCGGCGCGTGCGTGAATCCGGGGTTTACTGCGAGATTCACCCCTTTCAGAGCGCGGAGGCGGCCTTCGCCCGTCTGACGCCCAGGGCCGTGATCCTGTCAGGCGGCCCTGCCTCGGTGACGGAGGCCAGCAGCCCGCGCGCGCCCCAGGCTGTCTTCGAGAGCGGCATTCCCGTACTCGGCATCTGCTATGGACAGCAGACCATGGCCGAGCAGTTGGGCGGCAAGGTGGAAAGCGGCCATCACCGCGAGTTCGGCCGCGCCATGCTCGAAGTGCGCGAACCATCGCCGCTCTTCGAGGGCGTGTGGGGGAAGGGTGAGCGGCATCAGGTCTGGATGAGCCACGGCGACCGTGTCACGCGACTGCCGGACGGCTTCAAGGTGATTGCCACCAGCGAGAACGCGCCCTATGCGGCCGTTGCGGACGAGAGGCGGCACTTCTATGCCGTGCAGTTCCACCCAGAAGTCGTGCACACGCCCGATGGCGCACGGCTCATTGCCAACTTCGTGCACAAGATAGCCGGGCTGAAGTCCGACTGGACCATGGCCGCTTACCGGCGCGAGATGATTTCCAAGATCCAGGCCCAGGTCGGCAAGGGTCGCGTCATTTGCGGGCTTTCCGGCGGCGTCGACAGCGCGGTGGCCGCTGTCCTCATTCATGAGGCGATCGGCGATCAGCTGACGTGCGTCTTCGTCGATCATGGCCTGATGCGACAGGCGGAAGCCGAGCAGGTCGTGGACCTTTTCCGCGGGCACTACAACATCCCACTCGTGCACGTGGATGCATCCGAACAGTTCCTTGGCGAACTTAGCGGCGTGGCTGATCCGGAAACCAAGCGCAAGACGATTGGGCGTCTCTTCATCGACGTCTTCGAGGCGGAGGCGAAGAAGATCGGCGGAGCGGAGTTCCTGGCGCAGGGCACGCTCTATCCGGACGTGATCGAGAGCGTGTCGTTCACCGGTGGTCCCTCGGTCACGATCAAGTCACACCACAACGTGGGTGGGTTGCCCGAGCGCATGCATATGAAGCTCGTGGAGCCGCTGCGCGAACTCTTCAAGGACGAGGTCCGTGCGCTGGGCCGCGAACTCGGGCTCCCGGAAGCCTTTGTCGGACGGCATCCTTTCCCGGGCCCGGGCCTGGCTATCCGCATTCCCGGCGAGATCACGCGCGAGAAGCTGGATATTCTGCGCAAGGCGGATGCGATTTATCTCGACGAGATCCGTTCCGCCGGGCTCTACGACGCGATCTGGCAGGCCTTTGCAGTGCTTCTTCCCGTGCGCACAGTCGGCGTGATGGGCGATGGGCGCACCTACGATCACGTGCTGGGCTTGCGCGCCGTGACGTCGGTTGACGGCATGACCGCTGATTTCTTCCCCTTCGACATGGGGTTCCTGGGCCGTGTCGCCACCCGCATCATCAACGAGGTACGCGGCGTCAACCGCGTCGTTTACGACGTAACGTCAAAGCCTCCGGGCACCATCGAGTGGGAATGAGAACGCTCCTGGCCTAGAAAATGGAAAGAGCCAGCCCCCGAATGAAGGGCTGGCTCGAATTCGTCCGGCAATGTCCGGGATGCCTATCCCCGGTAACGCTTCCAGGTGACCACGACGCGGGTGCCGGTGGGCACGCGGGGATAAAGGTCGAGAACATCCTCGTTATACATGCGGATGCAGCCCTTGGAGACGGCGGTGCCGATGGTCCAGGGCGCGTCAGTGCCGTGAATGCGGTACAGGGACGAGCCCAGATAAAGCGCACGCGGTCCCAGCGGGTTCTGCGGATGTCCGCCCGGGACGTAGACCGGCAGCTTGGGGTTCTCGCGGCGCATTTCAGGCGTCGGCGTCCAGCCGGGATTGACCGCCTTGCGCGAGACAGACGTGGTGCCGGACCAGCGGCTCTGCTGACGGGGAACGGCAATCGGGTACGAGATGGCCTTGCCGCGCGCATAGACCCAGTAGAGCTTGCGGTCGCCAAAGGACACGATGATCTGGCGCGGTGAAACGCTCGCCGGGAACGAGACGTTTTCCCGGTAGCCGCCGCCCCAGAGGAATGACAGGAAATCCTGAGCGGACGCGGGAACGGGTCTCGCCAAAACTGCAGCGAGGCAGGCCAGGCCCAAGGTACAAAGTCGTGCGGTACTCGTCATTCGCAGCATGATCTCAATCCTCGGTGGGGGAGTTGTAACGACAGCAGACCCGTGCACGTGCCTCGAAAGGCCAGAAACGACGGGCGGATCAACGCGTCGAAGATGAGAAAAAGTGCCTGGAGTTCGATGTGATCGCAACCCGAAGGGCGCCTAAAGTGCGCGATCCGGGGACCTTCCTGTCCGAGGTGTGGCCAATCTGCCGCCCGTTCAGAGATCAGCTGACCAGATCCGTGGCCCTGCCGCCGCGCGGCTCAGGTGGGCGGAGCGTCGCTTTGGGGCCTGTAGGTTTGGCCGAAGAGACGGGGAAGAATGGTGCCAGGGCCGGAATCGAACAGACGAACTAACATATTGTTTTACTGGTAATTTATTTTACATGAGAAATTTTATACCAACAAATATACCAACACCTGGCGTTGCTGTCTGATGGTCGAATATGCGGTGTGTGGCCGACGCGAATCGTTGCGCCGGTTGTGGCGCCCGTGAAAGGCTCTGCTTACCATAATGCCCGTTATCTTGGGGGGGGGGCCATGCAGGGACTCGACCGGTGGAAGCTTGCGGACGAATTGAATGTCTATCAGATCGCCTTGTTGGTCGCGGGATACGATCCGTCCGATCTTGGCGAACATGAGTTCAGTTGGCCTGCAGAGGTGAAACAGGCAGCTACCCCATTCTTGAGCGCAATAAAAAATGCCGCGAAAAGTGGCAAGTTCACGTTCAAAGAGGTTTCCGACCTCAATGGCATCGACTGGGTGGAGTCCACCATTGAGATCGAAACCTTCATTGAATGGCTCAGACAACGCAACTTCGCGGATGGCTTCTTTATCCCGAGCGTCTCCGAGGTAAGTGGCATCTCAAATCCCAATGGGCCGTACTATGCGAACAAACTGGCCGCCGCCGTTCGGGCCTGGACCGAAGTGACAAGCGATCCGGCCACGCTTAGCGGCAAGTCTCCGAAAAAGGCGTTGGAAGTCTGGCTCCGGAAGCACGCGAACGAATATGGTCTGACGGGCAAGGATGGCAATCCGAACAAGTTGGGGATCGAAGAAATCTGCAAAGTGGCCAACTGGAAGCCCGCCGGTGGAGCAAGCCCCACGCCCTCAATCGCGAGCCGCCCCAACCCGGTTGTGCGAATGGGTAGGAAGGTTCCAGCCAAAGCCACCCACCCCAACGGTAAGAAAGCCGGGTTAGATAAAACGCTTCTCGGCGATGAAGACATTCCCTTCTGACGCCCGGTGGTAGGGCCGCCCGGATTAGGTGGGCGAGCGACGCTCAAATGAGCGGGTCAGTTTTCTTGAAACCCGCCGACTACTTTGGCGAGCGTGGAAACGTCAGGATCGGTGCATATCGAATCGCACCGGAGTGAACCAACGTGTCCATCCTTCCTGAAACCGGCTATCTGCGGCTGTTCCAGATCATCGGCGATCCTCGCCGCAACCCGCCCGTCCCGGCCATCGTTCCCGTCAGCAAGTCTGCGTGGTGGCAGGGTGTCAAAGACGGGCGCTTTCCCAAGGCCGTGAAGCTCGGCCCGAAGACGACCGCGTGGCGCGTCGAAGACATCCGCGATCTCATCCACCGCTTGGGCCAGTAGCTGATGGCGAAACGGCGACACACAACCCGCCACGTCAAACGGCGGCGGCTCTATGATGTGCGCGCGGCGGCGAAAGTCCTCGGCGCAACGCCCAATACCGTGCGGCATTGGGCCTGCAATGGGTTGATGGCCGTCCCCGGCCTGCGGCCTCTTGCCTTCAGGGGCGTCGACATCATCGACTTCTTTAGGCAGCGGCAGACGAAGCGGAAGCAGGCGAGTGGGCCGGGTCGAATGTATTGCCTGAGGTGCCGGGCCCCGAAGACGCCCGCTGGCGGCATCGCGGACTATAGGCCGGCTTCAGCCAAGCGCGGCGCGCTCATCGGCATTTGCCCGGACTGTGACGGGCTCATGTATCGCGCCTGTTCCCCGGCGAAACTGGACGCAGCGGCCCGCGGTCTGACGGTTTCAATACCGAAGGCACAATCGCGCCTAACTGAGACGCCCCAACCCGTCCTTAATGAACACTCTCAGAAGGCTTGCTGAACCATGCGAAAATGCTGCCCCGAAAACGAGCGAAAGAAGGCCGCGTACGCCGCCTGGCTGGAAAAGGCGCTGGGCAAGCAGCCGGTCACGGTAGACGCCGTGCTGAAGGCTATCGAGCGCTTCGAAATCGCGACGAGCTTCAAGCCGTTCAGGAAGTTTCACCGGGCGCAGGTGTTGGCGTTCCGCGAAAAGCTGGCGGAGGAAGTCGGGCCCGGCGGCCAACCTCTGAGTGCGGCCACCATCACAGCGACGCTGAAGAACCTTCGCGACTTTTTCCTCTGGCTTTCGCGTGAACCGGGCTACCGGCAAGCCGTGAAGGCGAACGATACGGTCTATTTCACCCCGTCGGAACAGGACCGGCGGATCGCAGGCGCCCGCCGCGAAAGGCCGGTGCCGACCTTGGAGGATATCAGGAAGGTGCTGGCCCACATGCCTAGCGAAACCGCGGTGGAACAGCGGAACCGGGCCGTCGTCGCCTTCGCTATCCTGTCTGGCGCGCGGGACGGCGCCATCGCCAGCTTCAGACTGAAGCATGTAGAACTTGAGGCACGCACGGTCTTCCACGATGGCCGGGACGTGAAGACCAAGGGTCGGAAGACGTTCAAGTCGGTATTCTTCCCCGTCGGTCCCCAGCCGGAAGACATCTTCGCGTCCTACGTCCGGATGCTGAAAGACGAACTCGGCTTCAGGCCGGAAGACCCGCTGTTCCCGTCAACGGCGGTCGCCCAGAACGCCGACGGGGAATTTCAGCCGCAAGGACTGACGCGGGACATGTGGGCGTCGGCGGAGCCAATCCGTCGCATTTTCCGCGACGCCTTCACGGCGGCAGCGCTGCCCGCGTTCAATCCGCATAGCTTCCGGAAGACGCTGGCCTTGTACGCCGACACGCTCGATCTCACGCGCGAAGAGGAAAAAGCGTGGTCGCAGAACTTCGGGCATGAACATGTCCGGACGACGCGCGAAAGTTACGGCGCCCTGCCGGAACACCGGCAGGCGGCGGTCATGCGGCGGCTAACCCAGCAAGGCGACCCCAAGGCGTCGAGCGACCCAATCGCTGAAATGCGGGAGCTGCTGGACCGGATGGCGAAGGATAAGGCCATCTGATCATACTCGGTTGCGCCATTGGTCCGGGGGGCGGCCAAGAAGGACTTTTCGGGGGCAATCGGGGCCAGGAATGCCAACGCTGCACTGTATCGGAAAAACGGTGGTTGTGAACCATCATCGCGAAGTGCCTTACCGGCTCATTCATTGCAAAACGACCAAGTCGCATAGCGGCCTAGTCTCATGACGGAGAAGAAAAAACCCAAGATACAGAAGGCAAGGCTCGCTGCGGGCGATAAGGCGGGGACGCAAGGACCAAGCTCCGCATTTAATCGCGACGAACAGGGATAGCGCTGCCGGTCTCAGGGCCTGGAGCATCCCGCCAGACAATGGGCGGCACGAGATCCGAAACTTTTAGAGAAGAAGCCCCTGCAAAGGGATTTCAACATTTCGATCTTTTTCTGACATTCAATTTTGACCGACGCGCACGGTGGCCGTACGCGTGTCACGCCAAATCCGAGGAAAGCTGTCGGCCCGCGGCCGGGTGAGACGGTCAAGAAGGGCCTTCGGGCGCAGGTTTGACCAGAACAGCCGCCACGATAGGGCTCGCAGCTGGGGATCAAGATCAGCTTGAGCGCGGCCTAAGAGAGCCAACTGGACAAAGAAATACTCCGCCGAATTTTTGAGCGCCTGAATCTCAAAATCGAAGCGGTCAACTGCGCCAACAAGTCGGTCGCACTCTTGGAAGAGGCGATCGCAACGTTCGGCAGTCGACTGCTTGAGTGAAGAGGGCATGGCTGGTCGAACGCGGCTCACAGACCTAAAAGGAAATTCAAAAATGCTACCACCACGTCCCAAGGAGGTGGTGGGGTGCCTGCAAAGCTGTTTAACGCCCCCACGAGCCACGGCCTCGACGATAACAAGTGTCTGTTTGGCGCCCTCGTTAAAATGCTCGATGTGAGACAGCCGGTCATTTTCCCGCCCTATTGAAAGTTGAGCTAGGCGGCGCCCGAAGCCTCATCGGGACATGCTCTAGATGAAGCACAAACAAGGAGTATGGGATGACGTATTTGAAGGTCGCAGCTTGCGCCGCTGTTCTGGTCTCGGGCTTTGCCGCGTCGGCGATGGCGGACAAATTGAGTGCACCCGGACAGCAGATCGCGCCTGGACAGCAGATCGAGCCTGGACAGCAGAAAACGGGTCAAGGAGCGGCAACTCCAAGCTCTGGAAGCGGGGGTGCGTCGGGAATCGCGCGCGAAAAGACCAAGTAGCTGAAACTTTGGAGCGCGGGCTCGCTATAACGCTCAGCTCGATCGCACCTCATTCAGCAAAACAGCGGCGCGGGGATACCCCCTGCGCCGCAATTGCGTTCGGCTCCCGCCTTGTTTTACGAGGCTGTTCCCAGCCGCTTGTAGAGAGCCTGGCGCGTCACCCCAAGCTCACGGGCGATCGCCGCCATGGACATCCCATCGGCCTTCAGCTTGGCCAGGCGTTCATCCGAGAACGATCGCTTCCCGCCTTTGTACTTGCCCTCGGCCTTGGCGCGGGCAATGCCCTCGCGCTGGCGCTCCAGCATCATCTCACGCTCGAACTGAGCTACGGCCCCCAGGACGTTCAGCATAAGCTTGCCGGTCGCCGTGCTGGTATCGAGGCCCATAGCCAGGATCCGCAGCGAGGCCCCGGCGGCCTGGATGCGCTCGACAATCTGACCCAAGTGGACCACGTTACGGGCAAGACGGTCCAACTTGGTGACGATCAGAACGTCGCCCTTGCGGAGCGAGTCCAACGCCCTGTTTGCCGTCAGGACCTACCGGACAGATTGAGCTGATTGCGTAAGAGATAGGTTCCGGCTCATCGTAGCCCCGAGGAGGGACACGATGAGACAACGCAACAAGCAGGCTCCGCGGAGCGCGGAGGAGACCGTCAGAGACATCCGGCGGGCCACCAGACGGCAGTTCTCGGCCGAGGAGAAGATCCGCATCGTCCTCGAAGGCCTGCGCGGCGAGGACAGCATCGCCGAGCTTTGCCGTAAGGAGGGCATCGCCCAGAACCTCTACTACCGATGGTCCAAGGAGTTCCTCGAAGCCGGCAAGAAGCGGCTCGCCGGCGACACGGTCCGTGAGGCATCTTCCGACGAGGTCAAGCAGCTCCGCACCGAAGCCCGTCAGCTCAAGGAGGCGCTGGCCGAGGTCACCCTCGAGAACCGGCTGCTCAAAAAAAGCGTGATCGCGGATGGGGAGGATATCGAATGAGATACCCCGCATCCGAAAAGCTCGAGATCATCCGCACCGTCGAAACCTCGCATCTTCCGGTCAGACGCACGCTCGACAAGATCGGCATCCCTAAGACCACTTTCTACGCTTGGCTCGACCGGTATGTGGCAGGCGGCTTCGATGCGCTCGAAGACCGCAAGCCACGGCCGAAGCGCGTCTGGAACCGCATCCCCGACGAGATCCGCGACAAGGTCATCGAGCGGGCACTGGAGCATCCGGAGCTCTCGCCGCGCGAGGTCGCCGTCGCCTTCACCGATTCCGAGCAAACCTTCGTCTCAGAGGCCAGCGTCTATCGCTTCCTGAAAGCCGAGGGCTTGGTAACATCGCCGACCTTCATCGTCATGAAGGCCGCTGATGCCTTTGCCAACCCAACGACAGCCATCAACCAACTCTGGCAGACCGACTTTACCTACCTCAAGGTCACCGGCTGGGGATGGTTCTACTTGTCGACAGTGCTCGACGACTTCTCCCGCTATATCGTCGCCTGGAAGCTCTGTACGACGATGGCCGCATCGGACGTCACCGCAACGCTCAAGCTGGCCTTGCAGGCCTCGGGGCTTGATCAGGTCGGTGCCGATCGGAGACCAAGGCTGCTGTCTGACAACGGCCCGTCCTACGTCGCCAATGATCTGTCCGAATGGCTCGAGGTGCAGGGCATGCGACATACCAGAGGAAAGCCCTACCATCCGATGACGCAGGGCAAGATCGAGCGCTGGCACCTCTCGCTCAAGAGCCGCATCCTGCTCGAAAACTACTACCTGCCCGGAGACCTCCGGCGCGCCGTCGCCGACTTCGTCGACCACTACAATCACCGCCGCTATCACGAGAGCCTGGACAACCTCACCCCGGCTGACGTTTACTTCCGACGCGCCGCCCGAATCATCGAGCGGCGACGGGAGATCAAGCGAAGAACCATCGAGCAAAGACGCCGTCAGCACTTCAACGCAGCAGCATGAGCTTCAAACAGATGAGCCGAACCCTCTCTTAGATCAGACGCTCAGATGTCCCGAAAAACCTGACGACGGACAGTTC
>CAWGTZ010000004.1:0-17500 GCA_963825555.1 uncultured Alphaproteobacteria bacterium
AGGGGCCACGACGAGGCATTATCCCTCGTCTAGTCGCATGCCTGGCGGCCGTTCAAAATTGCACTTCCTCGGTCGACATGTTTTTTTCCTGTGAGGCCATAACCACCCCGCAAGGTTGCCCACTCGGAAATAGTGCTTGTCGACGATATTCTGAAGCCATCTGATATGGCCACCGATACCATCCCGTTTTTTGGGGGGGCCGAGTACGAAGGGCCGATCGGCGTGATGAGTGCGCAGCTCACCACAAGTCGCCGGCTCGAACTGCTCTCATTCGGCGCCCAGGAAGTCATTCACAAGGACGATCTGGATAGCGTGCGCCTCGGCGAAGCCCTTCTCAAGGTGTTCGGCCAGATGAAGCCTTCAGCCAAAGTCAGGGCGCGAGGCACCTAGGGGAAATATTCCCGGCCGATGTTGAAAAGGCGCGCCTGATCGTCGCGGACGGTTTGCGCACGCTCAACAGAATGGCCCGATTACCGCGGTTAACTGTCACTGCGGCCCGCTTTTGCCTTTCATGAACGGCGTCCCCATGCTGATCACGTCCCAAGTGTAAAAAAGAGTGGGATGAGCGATGAGCATCAGAAGTGTTTTCGCGGCCGGTTTTCTGTTCGGTACGGTCGGCATGGCCGTTGCAGAAGAAGACTTTAAGCTGCCTCCGCAAGTGACGCCTGCCCTCAGGGCAGCTTGCGAAGCGGATGTCCGCCGCCTTTGCATCGGGCAGAACCCGACTGTCTCGAAGGTGAAGAGCTGCGTAAAAAGCAAATTCCTGCAACTCGGCCGCCGCTGCCAGATGCAGATCACTCTGGCTGGCCTGAAGCCTTGAGCCCAGTTCCCGCACGGGCAACGCGGAAAACAAAAACGCCGCCCAGGATTGTCCGGGCGGCGTTTCGCATTCGCAGATCTGGCAGAACGCGTTCGGCTCAGGCGGCCTCTGCCGTCACCGGCTTCATGCTATCGGCGAGAAATGCCATGGCAGCATCGACACCGCCCTTCCTGTGCGGGATGCCTGCGATCGAAAGACTCATCTCGATGCCCGTCAATGCACCCATCACGGTCAGCTCGTTTGTATCGCCTAGATGGCCGATGCGGAAGGCCCTGCCGGCGAGCCGGTTGAGGCCAACGCCGAGCGACATGTTGAAGGTATCAAGCACGACCTTGCGGAACTGGTCGGCGTTGTACCCATCCGGCACCAGAACGGTCGTCACTGCTGGTGAATAGTATCGGCCATCGCGGCAGTTCAGTTCCAAGCCCCAGGCGCGTACGGCTGCACGCGACGCCTCAGCCAATCGCTCGTGGCGGATCAGAACGTTCTCGAGGCCTTCCTCGTTGATGAGGTCGATGGCCTCCGCAAGGCCATAGAGCAGCCCTGTCGCCGGGGTGTAGGGGAAGAAGCCGCTTTCGTTGGCGGCGATCATGTCTGCCCAGTTGAAATAAGCGCGCGGCAGCGTCGCCGTTTTCATGGCGGCCAGTGCTTTGTCGCTGACGGCTGTGAACGACAGGCCGGGCGGCAGCATCATGCCCTTCTGCGAGCCCGCGACCGTCACGTCGATGCCCCACTCGTCGTGGCGCAAATCGGCCGCCACGACACCGGAGATGCTATCCACCATGAAGAGCGCAGGATGCCCGACGGCATCGATTGCCTTGCGGACTTCGTCGAGGCGTGTGCAGCAGCCAGTCGACGTTTCGTTGTGAACGACGCAGACGGCCTTGATGGTCCGGTCCGTGTCAGCGCGCAGCTTGGCCTCGATCAGGTTCGCGTCAGCCGCGATGCGCCAGTCGGTCTGAATGACATCGGCCACCAGTCCCAGACGGTCGGCCATCTGCTTCCAAAGCAGTGCGAATTGCCCCGTCTCGACCATCAGTACCTTGTCACCCGGAGAGAGCGTATTTGTCAGAGCGGCTTCCCAGGCGCCGGTGCCGGACGAGGGATAGATGATGACAGGGTTCTTCGTCTTGAAGAGCGTCTTGACGCCCGAAAGGACGGACTTGCCGAGGCGCTGGAATTCGGCGCTGCGATGATCGAGGATCTGGCGCGACATGGCCGCGAGGATGCGCTCGGGAACCGGCGTCGGGCCGGGGATCTGAAGGAAATGGCGGCCGGGGCGGCGAGGCTCTTTCGACATGGCGCGTCCTTAAAACGTGTCCGGGGGGCATATTGGGCGGCGCGCCGCGAACCTTCCCTGATCGATATATTTCGATCAGGAGTCGGGACGACCGATCAACGAATGATCCCTCTTGCTCAACAGTCGGGCAGCTATAGGTACTGACACTAAACCCCGTCAAGTGATCGTAAGTCCGGTGTCCCTGGCTGAATGTCGCGCGGCAGGGCGCATGAAAATCCGGCAGAAACGGGAAAAGAGTATAGGTTGGCGCAATTGGCCCATAATGCGCAAAGTCCGGCTCAAAGAGGGGGCAGAATGAGAGAACTTCATCGTCTGGGAGCGGCGGAGGCCCGGGCCGAAATTTCCGCGGGACGGCTGGCCGCAACGGCCTTTGTCCGGGCCTGTCTCGACCGGATCGCGCTCCGGGAAGACACCATCGGGGCCTGGGCGCATCTCGATCCGGAGTTCGCCCTGGCTCAGGCAGGGGCTGCCGATGCAGCGCTTGCGGCTGGCGCGATCCCGGGCCCTCTGCATGGCGTGCCAGTTGGTGTCAAAGACATCATCGATACCGCTGACCTGCCGACGGAGAACGGAACGGCGGCCTTTGCCGGCAGACGGCCGACCAGGGATGCTGAGGTCGTCCACCGCCTCAAGGCGGCAGGTGCCATCATCCTCGGCAAAACGGTTACGACGGAGCTGGCGTTCTATGGGCCGGGCAAGACGCGTAACCCTATTGATCCCGCGCGCACCCCCGGCGGCTCCTCCTCAGGGTCGGCGGCGGCGGTTGCAGACTTTCAGGTGCCCTTGGCGCTCGGCTCACAGACGGCTGGTTCCATCCTGCGGCCTGCCTCGTTCTGTGGTGTACTGGGATTGAAGCCGACATTCGGAGACATTCCGCTCGACGGTGTCATCGCCCAGTCGCCGCCACTCGACACGCTGGGCGGTTATGGACGTTCAATCGAGGACGTCGCACTTTTGACGGGCGTACTCTCTGGCAAGCCGCTGGCGTTACCCGCGCTTCCCGATCGGCCCTTACGGCTCGCCTTCGTCAAGACGCCGGCATGGCCCCAGGGTGACGCGGCGATGCGGGAAGCGTTCGAGGGGCTCGCCCGGCGCCACGGCGGCCTTATCGAAGAGGTCGCTCTGCCGGCTGATTTTGCAGACACCGGCGGCCTGCAGCGGGCCGTGCAGTTCCACGATATCGCGAGGAATTTTGGCCCTATCGTTGACGCGCATCCCGACGTCATCAGCGCCAAACTGAAGGAGACGATCGCCGAAGGACGCAAAGTGAGCGATTCGGAATATGCGGCGGCATGCAAGCGTAAGGAGGCGCTCAATGGAGCGCTCGATCCTGTCTTTGCCGCTTACGATGCGATCCTAACGCCGGCCGCGCCCGGCGTCGCGCCGGAAGGCCTCGATTCGACCGGATCACCCATGTTCAACTTCCTATGGACCTATCTTGGCGTCCCTGCCGTTAGCGTACCGCTGCTAGAAATCGATGGACTGCCGCTCGGCGTGCAGTTCGTGGGACGTCGCGGCGAGGATGCCCATCTGCTCGCCGTTGCGGAGAAGGCACGCCAACGTCTCACATGACGGTCAGGGGTGCGTATGGCGCGATGCGGCCTGGGCTGGTCACGCGAGCATAGACGCCGAAATCGCTGTGCCCCCAGTTGCGAAGGAGCACAGCCGGGATGTCGAGATCGCGGCGGCCGGTTGCCGGATCGACGTTGGTTGCTGCGCAGCGTTCCGTGCGATCGAAAACCTTGAGTTCGGCATCGGCGATTTTGAGCTTCTGCTTGACCCAGCCGAACTCCGCCCAAGCCGGCGCGCCCGTGACGACGAGGTTCGGTCGGAAGCGCAATGGATTGATGGGCTGGCCGACGACACGCTCAAGCTCCGCAACGCTTGCGAGATTGATGATGTGCAGACACTTGGCCGAGACGTCGGAGATGGAATGTCCCGCGGCATGGACCACGCGCGGAGGCCCGCGCAAATCGTCTTTCATGTACTCGGCGAAGAACTGGGCGATGATCGCGCGCCCCGTCGGGGTCGTGAGGCAGCCGTCCGCCACTCTCCCGCCGCCACGGACGATGGACAGCGTCTGCGTGGCATCATCGAAGCTGGTCTGAAGCGTCGCGAGCCCCGCATTGCGCATGAGCATGAGGAAATTGACCTTGGGCACATGCCGGGGGTTGAAGGGGTCAAATCGCCCCGGACCGTTTTCGATCGCATAGGCCCGATCGAACGGAAGGGCCTCGCCCGGCACAAGATCGACCGTTTCAATCCGGTCGGCAGACAGGCCCTTCACGGGGTAGCGGTAGATGGCGGCAAGACGGGCAGTCATCGGGATCCTGTGCGGTTCGTCGAAACGAGCGGGCGGTAAAATCATCGCGACCAAAACCGAGCGCGATGGTGCTCCGCCCCCTTTTTCTGCACGATAGCCAATCCCATATGAGTATTGTGCGCAAGTCAGAGGCGCCCTAAGGGCTTTTGATGAAGGCACAACTGGACCAGCTACGGCCTGCCGAATGTTGGAAAGCCAGGACACCTGACAAAACGGCGTTGCGGATCGTGCCCTAGGGGCGGCCCGACGCGCGGGAAGGGCAAGAAATATGAATTTTGATCGCTACACGGATCGCGCCAAGGGATTCGTCCAGTCGGCGCAGGGCCTCGCGCTCCGCGAGGGTCATCAGCAGTTCACTCCCGAGCACCTCCTGAAGGTTCTTCTCGATGACGAGGAAGGTCTCGCCTCTGGTCTCATCGATCGGTCGGGCGGCCGCTCGCGCGACGCGCTGACCGCCGTGGAGATGGCTCTCGCCAAGCGGCCCAAGGTTTCGGGCGGAGGCGCGGGACAACTCTACATGGCGCCGGAAATGGCGCGCGTGTTCGACGCGGCGGAGAAGATCGCCGAGAAGGCGGGCGACAAGTATGTGACCGCCGAACGCCTGCTTTTAGCATTGGCGCTGGAAAAGGGCAGCGAAAGTGCGAAGATCTTAGCCGATGCGGGCGTTACAGCGCAGGGCCTCAATACCGCAATCAACGAGATCCGCAAGGGCCGCACGGCCGATAGCGCGTCCGCCGAACAGGCATACGATGCGCTCAAACGCTATGCGCGTGATCTGACCGAGGCGGCTGCGTCCGGAAAGCTCGACCCCGTCATCGGGCGCGACGAGGAGATCCGCCGCACTATCCAGGTGCTCTCGCGTCGCACGAAGAATAATCCCGTCCTCATCGGCGAACCCGGCGTCGGAAAGACTGCGATCGCTGAAGGCCTCGCCTTGCGCATCGTCAAGGGTGACGTGCCCGAGAGCCTGAAGGACAAGAAGCTGCTCGCGCTCGACATGGGTGCGCTCATCGCGGGTGCCAAGTACCGCGGCGAGTTCGAAGAGCGCTTGAAGAGCGTGCTATCCGAGGTGCAGGCCGAGGAGGGCCGCATCATTCTATTCATCGACGAACTGCACACGATCGTCGGTGCTGGAAAGTCTGAAGGCGCGATGGATGCCGGCAATCTCTTAAAGCCGGCGCTCGCCCGCGGCGAATTGCACTGCGTCGGCGCGACAACGCTCGACGAGTATCGCAAGCACATTGAGAAGGATGCGGCGCTCGCACGGCGCTTCCAGCCCATATTCGTCGATGAGCCGACGGTGGAGGATACCATCTCCATCCTTCGCGGCTTGAAGGAGAAGTATGAGCTGCATCACGGCGTGCGCATCACCGACAGTGCGCTTGTAGCTGCGGCCACACTCTCGAATCGCTACATCACGGACCGCTTCCTGCCTGACAAGGCGATCGACCTTGTCGACGAGGCCTCTTCGCGCCTGCGCATGCAGGTCAACTCGAAGCCGGAAGAGCTGGATGCCATAGATCGCGATCTCATGCAGATGATGATCGAGCGCGAGGCGTTGAAGAAGGAGACAGACGACGCCTCCAAGGACCGGCTCGCCAAGCTCGACAAATCTATTGCGGACCTCGAAGAGCAGTCCAAGGCAATGACTGCGCGCTGGGAGGCGGAGAAGCAGAAACTCGGTTCGGCACAAAAGATCAAGGAAGAGCTCGAGGGCGCCCGCAACGAGCTGGAGCAGGCGCAACGCAAGGGCAACTTGGCGCGCGCCGGCGAACTGACCTATGCCGTCATTCCCGAGCTGGAGAAGAAGCTCCAGTCGATCGAGAGCACGGACGGCAAGACGGCGATGGTCGAGGAGGCGGTGACGCCCGACCAGATCGCCGCAGTCGTCTCACGCTGGACCGGTGTGCCCGTCGACAAGATGCTCGAGGGCGAGCGGGACAAGCTTCTCAAGATGGAAGATGCGCTGGGTAAGCGCGTCGTCGGCCAGAAGGAAGCGGTCATTGCGGTCTCGACGGCCGTGCGCCGCGCGCGTGCGGGCCTGCAGGATCCAAACCGTCCTATTGGGTCCTTCATGTTCCTGGGCCCGACGGGTGTCGGCAAGACGGAGTTGACGAAAGCCCTCGCCGCGTTTCTTTTCGATGACGACACGGCGCTCGTGCGCATCGACATGTCGGAATACATGGAGAAGCACTCGGTTGCCCGTCTCATCGGTGCGCCTCCAGGCTATGTCGGCTACGAGGAAGGCGGTGCGCTGACCGAGGCTGTCCGCCGACGTCCATATCAGGTTGTCCTTTTCGACGAGATCGAGAAGGCGCATCCAGACGTGTTCAATGTGCTCTTGCAGGTGCTTGACGACGGCCGTCTGACGGACGGGCAAGGCCGCACGGTGGACTTCAAGAATACGCTCATCATCCTGACCTCGAACATCGGTTCCCAGTACCTCGTCGAGCAGAAGGAGGGCGAAGATACGGATGCCGTGCGTGACGAGGTGATGGCGGAGGTGCGGTCGCACTTCCGGCCGGAGTTCCTGAATCGTCTCGACGAGATCATCCTGTTCCATCGCCTCCAGCGGTCGGACATGGCCCGGATCGTCGACATCCAGATGGGGCGCCTGCAGAAGCTTGTCGCAGATCGAAAGATCACGATCGAGCTCGACGATACGGCCCGCACGTGGCTCGCCAACCGCGGCTACGATCCGGCCTATGGTGCGCGTCCCCTCAAGCGTGTCATCCAGAAGCATGTGCAGGATCCGCTCGCCGAGCAGATCCTGGCTGGTGGCGTGAAAGATGGCGACACGGTGAAGGTTTCCGTCCGCGATGGCGCGTTGACCATCAACGGCTGGCCGGTGAAAGAAGCGGCTTAAGTTCGCTTTGCCTCTCGCAGCATAGCCCGGTGGACCGACGAAGTCCGCCGGGCTTCTTTGCTGGGCCGTACGCGGCGCCTCGTTTCACCTAATGCCCATCAATGCTCACAGCTCATGATGCGATGAATTGTCGGGATACGGCCGTCACTGTGCGATGTGCGGCAGGAGGGTGATTTACGCTGCGGTCTTCGGCTCGCCGGAACTGATCGGCTCCTCGACCAATACCACGGGCTTGGCCGGCCGTGCGGCAAATTTCTCCTTCGTGAGCTTGGTAGCCGACATGTAGTCCGGCTTGCCTGAGCCCAAGAGCGGGATGCTTTCCACAACCAGGATTTCGGCAGGCACGTTGAGCTCCGAAACGCCCTTCGCCTTCACATGACGCTGGAACGGCTCACGGGTCACCGTCTTGTCCGTGGTCAACAGGACGAGTTTCTCGCCCTTGCGCGCATCCGGGATCGATACGACAATCGTGACGAGGTTTGGCCACAACTCGGCAGCCAGCGCCTCGACTGCAGAGAGCGAGACCATCTCACCGGCAATCTTGGCGAAGCGCTTGGCGCGGCCCTTGATCGAGATGAAGCCCTGCGCGTCGATGGCGACAATGTCGCCGGTGTCGTGCCAGCCGTCGTGCGGCGGCTCGAGCACGCCGGGGTTCTCCGTGCGCATGTAGCCGAGCATCACATTTGGGCCGCGTACGAAGAGGCGCCCACCCTCCTCGATACCGGGCACGGGGTCGAGACGCGCCTCCATTAGCGGGGCCAAGCGGCCGACGGTCCCCGATTTGTTGGAGAGCGGCGTGTTGATGGCAAGTACCGGCGCAGTTTCCGTCACGCCGTAGCCTTCCAGAATACGAACTCCGAACTTGTCCATATAGGTCTGGCGCGTGCGATCCTTAACGGCCTCGGCACCGGCCACGATCAAGCGGATGCGGTGGAAGTCATAAGGATGCGCCGAGCGCGCATAGCCGGTGAGGAAGGTATCCGTGCCGAACAGAATAGTCGCGTTCGAGCCGTACACGAGTTCTGGCACGATGCGGTAGTGCAACGGCGAGGGATAGAGATAGACCGGCACGCCGCCGACAAGCGGCATGACAAGGCCGCCCGTGAGGCCAAAGGAATGGAACACTGGCATCACATTGAAGACCTTGTCCTGCCCGTTCACCGCGATACGATGCAGGCATTGGAAGGCGTTGGCGAGCAGGTTCTTATGGCTCAAGACGACGCCCTTCGGTGTGCCTTCCGAGCCGGAGGTGAAAAGGATTGCGGCGGGGTCATCGTGCTTGCGTGCCACCTGAGGGCGTGAACCCTGCCGCAGACCGAACAGCTTGTCGCGAAGCCCGACGGTGGCCTTGACGTCTTCCAGATAGACGATCTTGGCGATCTCGGAGAGCCTGGTAATAGCGTCCGCGAGCTTGGCCTTCTCCACGAACCCCCGGGAAGTCAGGATCACATCCACCTTCGCGGCTTGGCATGCATACGCCATATTCTGAGCGCCGGCGGAGAAGTTCAGCATGGCCGCGACGCGGCCGATCGACTGGAGTGCAAAGAAGGTAACGGCCACGCCAGCCGAATTCGGCAGAAGCACGCCCACGGCCGCACCCTCTGGCACAAGGGGAGCGATCTTGCGGCCCAGCACCTGAGCGCCGACGATGAGTTTGCCGTAGGACAGCTTCGTGCCGAGTGCATCTTCGATTGCCGGCTTGCCCGTATCGCGGCTGGCCTTTGCTTCGACCAAGGCCGAGAACAGAGTCTGTTCGAGGTTCGCCGTCATTACGGCGGTATTGACCATGATGTCCTGCAGAGCAGCACCCGCGGCCTGGCGGCGGGCCTTGCCGCGCAGGGTCTCGTCCACCGGAAGCTTTACCGGCGGTAGGATGGTGACGGTCGTCTTCGGGAACAGCGACTTCTTCGTCTGGTACCGATTCAGATAGCCGAAGTGAGACCGCTCTGGACCATCGATGCGTACGGGCACCACGATCGCATCGGCCTTGTCGGCGATCATGGCGGTGCCGTCGTAAACCTTCATCAGGCCGCCGGTCGTTGTGAGGCGTCCTTCGGGGAAGATCACGAGCGTATCGCCCGCTTTGACGTCGTTAATGAGGTGACGCGTGCTCAACGGCTTCGTCGGATCGATTGGGTGCGCCTTGGCGAACCTCAGGAAGGGTTTGACCCACCAGCGCCCGGCGATCCCGGTGTCGATCGCATACGACGCATAGTCGGGCATGATCGCATGCATCATCGGCGCGTCAAGGAAGCTCACGTGGTTCGGCGCGATGATGGCGCGGGTGCCGGCTTCGGGCAGGTTCTCGTATCCCTTCACTTCCAGGCGCAGGAATGTTCTGAAGAGAAACATAGCTACGTCCTTCATGCCGTGCTTGCCCCAGGAGCGCACGACGAGGCCGGTCATTACGAGGTTGGCCAATCCGAGGACAAGAAAGAGCGCGCCGACCTTGAATCCGGCCCACTGAAGGCCAGCGAGCACGAGGCTCGCGCCAACCATGAATGCGGCTGAGAGCACGTTGCAGGCGGCGATGACGCGTGCCTTGTGATCGTCACGCGCCCACAGCTGTACGGCGGCGAAGGAGGGCACGATGAAGAGGCCGCCTGCGAGTGAGAGAACGAACAGGCCGATCGCGAGGCGAATGCCCGTGTAGCTGGCCAGAAGACCCGTCACGTCGAGGGGAACGGTCGACGGCGTCAGGCCCCATGCGGTCCATGCGAGATCGAGAGATGCGAGCGCCATGAGAAGGGCGCCGATGGGCACCAGCGCCATGTTGGGGCGCATCTTGCTGGCCTTTGCCGCCATCATGGAGCCGGCCGCGATGCCGACCGTGAAGACGAGAAGTCCGAAGGTGATCACGCTCTGCGTGCCGTTCATGCCGTCTTTGAGCATCACCGGCAACAGCGCCAGGGCGACTGCTCCGACGAGCCAGAACCAGCTCGTGATGAGGCCACCGGTCCAAAGCTTCGCGTCGGACCTGAGTTCAGCCAGCAAAGCGAACGTCGAGGTCAGCGGATTACGCGTGATCACGAGTTCCGGCGCGGATGCGCCGGTGCGCGGGATCAGGCTGGCCGACAACCAACCAAGTCCAGCGAGCACAATAACCGCGACGGGCAGTTCCCATGCTGTGCTCTCGGGGCTGATGAGAAGACCCCCGGCGATGGTGCCGATGAGAATGGCGGCGAAGGTCGCAGTTTCGATCAGTGCGTTGCCCGAAGAGATTTCCTTCTTGTCGAGAAGGGCCGGCAGGATGCCGTATTTGATCGGACCGAATAGCGCGGCCATTGCACCGAAACCGCCCAGTGCCACGAACAGCAGCGGGACTGAGTTCAGCCAGAAGCCCAGGGCCGCGACGAGCGCGATTGGAATCTCACAGAGTTTCAGCCGTTCGGCCACCTGGCCCTTGTCATACTTGTCGGCCAGTTCGCCGCCGAGTGCTGAAAGTAGAAAGAAGGGCGCCACCAGAACCGCGCCCGCCAGCGCGACCAGAGAGGCGCCTTCGCTCTCGCCGATCTTGAACAGGATCAGGATGACCAGGGCGTTTTTGACGAAGTTGTCGTTGAGCGCGGAGAGAAACTGGCACCAGAAAAGGGCAGCAAACCTGCGCGTGGCGAGAAGAGTCGGGAACATGGGCTACTCAGATCCTGAGGGTTTTAAGTCATCGATCGCAGGAAGTGGCGTTGCGGGCCGGTTTCAGGCGATGCCCATCCGCTCACTAAACGCTGGAACTTGGTTAAAGAAGGGCTCAACCGGAGCGCCGTTGCATCTGAAGCCGCGCAGGAATTTCAGCCTCGCCAGCGTGCAGCCCACCGCGCGGCTTGGTGTTTTGGCACCCTACGATATTCGCCGCGAGAGGTGGGGTTGAGCCGTCGAGCGCTTCGAGGCAACGGCGGCCTAGCTCTGTCGGCATGTTGGGTTTCTCCTCTTGAACGATGTTCATATCGGAATATACATGTCCATGAACTTTGTTCAAGTTGTGGCCTCATGTGTTTGCGGGGTTTGGTTATCGACCGGTTAATGGCGAGGTTGTCGGGGCGGGGCGGATGACGCGATGGTCCTTCTATCTGCCTAATCCGCCTAAGAGTGACGTTCCACGAGTGGTTGCCGAGAGCGTTGCGTCAGCGTCAGCGGCTGGCCGTCATCACCGGGGCGCGGCGCATCAGATCTTCGATCCGCGCGCGTTCGCGCTGGAAGTCGGAGAAGTCCTTTGCCGTCAGCTTGCGTTCGCGCGGTACCTGGATGGAGAGTGGGTCGACGAAACGCGTGTTGATGAGAACCTCGTAGTGCAGATGGGGCCCTGACGACAGGCCCGTCGAGCCTACGTAGCCGATGACCTGGCCTTGGCGCACCTTCATGCCCCCCTTCAGGCCGGACGCGATGCGGCTCATGTGGCTGTACGCGGTCTGGTAGCCGTTGGCGTGCCGGATGCGCACATAGTTGCCGTTGTAGCCTTTACGTCCGGCCTCTTCGACCGTCCCGGTTCCGGCTGCGAGAATAGGTGTGCCGGTGGGGGCGGCCCAGTCGACGCCCGTATGCATTTTGCGCACGCCGAGAAGCGGATGGAAGCGCACGCCGAAGCCCGATGTGAGACGCAGATCATCGCCGCGTATCGGCTTTCGCATGAGAAACTTGCGCGAGTTGTTGCCGTCTTTGTCATAGAAATCGACGACCCCGTCGGAGGTGCGGAAGCGAAAGTATGTCGAAGTTTCACCGGAACTCGTCAGCGCGGTATAGAGGAGTTCGCCCGGTGGACCCTCGGTCCCATTTTCCTGCTTCAGGTCGAAGAAGTACTCGGCCGTATCATCAGCACGCAGGCGGCGGCGGAAATCGGTCTCAGAGGCGTGCACCTTAAGAACCTGCTGGATCGTCTCGGGAGGCACGTTCTGGACAAGGCTTGCGTGATAGAGGCTCGCATAGAGCGTCGAGTTTGCAGTGTCGGCTGCACTGAGTGACGTATTCACGAAGGCCTGCTGCTGCGGCAGCTCCGCGCTTGCGAGGAATTCACCTGCGGGGCTTCGGCTCACTGTAATGAGATGTTCGTGTCCATCACCGAAGACGGAGAATCTCGCAGGCTCCATCTTGCTGGAATCATCCAGTGACGGCACGAGCGTGATGTGCACTTCCTGTCCCGGCT
Organism: uncultured Alphaproteobacteria bacterium; assembly: GCA_963825555.1. Classification (GTDB taxonomy): domain Bacteria; phylum Pseudomonadota; class Alphaproteobacteria; order Rhizobiales; family Hyphomicrobiaceae; genus JAGVSR01. Next base: position 12,444 of record CAWGTZ010000004.1, read on the forward strand.
TGATCGCATCCTCGGGGAAGATCGTTTTCGACGGTTCGAGCATCTCCCGGATGAGCCACGTTCCAGCGCCTGCGCCGGCGAGGATCTTGGCCAAGTTGTCCTTGTTTCCAACCTTGACGACGCGCACCTCGCGGTTTTCCAGTTCGTCGTCGGGCTCTTCGGCTTCTACGACCGACTTCACCAGCACCGTTGTATTCGGAGCGGCAAGGACTTGCGGGCGCGCCTCGTTCCCTGCGCCGGCTTGGGGCGCATCTGAAGCCGGGGCAGGTTCGTTGGCAGTCTGAGCCTCTTCGTTGTTGATCCGGGCAACGAGTTCGTCGACTTCGGAAGCATCGAGTTCCTGACCATCTTCACCGGGCAGGAAGCCGCCGAGGAGTTCCACGACCCGGACAGAGACATCCGATCGTTCTCGTTCTCCGTCCTCATTCTGGTTGCTGCCGGCGGGTTTGTTGTCCGCATAAAGTTTCAGCGGATTGAAGGGGGGGATGACATCGGCATAGTTCGCAGGCACTGGCGCTAGTCGCGAGACGATGCGCACGTAGGGTTTTGCGTAAATGTATTCGCGGCCATTGCGGCGCTGCTTCAGGGTCTCGTGAATGATAAAGCGAGTTGACGTAGCGCCCGTTGTCACTTGCAGCCGGTCTGTCTTTGCGACGGCCCACTTCAGGCCGTCGTCGGGCCGATGGGGGGCGGGCATCGGGGCGACATTGGCGTCGATGCGGATGCGATCGAGTGCCGGCAACAGGCTCTCCGCCTGATCGCGCGGATCCGTTGATCCGTAGATGACAACCACGATGGCGAGCGTGCCGACGGCGGCCGCAAGACAGGTGCTTAGTAGCCAGCGGAAACGACCGGAACGGCGCGGGTCCGCATGATCGGACGTGTAGACGTCGGCGCGTGCGGTGCGACCACGCGATCCGCGATAGAGATGAGGCAGGCCGCCTTGCTGTTCAGGGTGGCGCATGGCGAGGGATCGGACCCCCGGGCGGGTGCGCGGTCGATGTCTCAGATTATGAGCCACGCGGCTTCAGCCCTTCTCAAGTCCAAGACATTCGCCTCCGCTCGGGGACCTAGTGCTCCCGGTCGGCGTGCGTGTCCTCGCAATCGTTTTTCTTTTCCCCCGTATCGGCGTCCCGATCCGGCCTTAAGCAGACTGTTCAGTGATGCGCGTCTGCGGTCAACGAAAAGTCCTGATTTATCGGGCTGTTTTGTGGCAGCGGTGGGGGCTTCTTGCGTGCGGCCCCCCACTTTCTGTTAGGTCTTGGTTACCCTGGGAACCCGCGGACGGGCTGTACCGGCCCCTGGCGGACGCATTTCAGGCGCTATTTGCACCATGCTGCAGCGCGTAAAATCGGCGGCGCGCGGCCTGTGGAAAACCATATAAATGCTTTTGAATCATGAGGTTGTAATTTCTCGCACGAGCGAGCAAAGATTTTTTTAAGGTAGGTGTTGACAGCGACCCGGCGTTCCTGTTTACTGGTTCCTTGTCGGGGCACGCTAGTGCTTCGCCGCCCACGACGGGCATCGCTCTTCTCGAAACCTCGGTCTTCTACCGGGTCCACCCGGCAGGAGCCCTGTTGTCTCGAAAGCCATTCTAACAGGATTGGCTCGAGTAGTCGTCGTCGGGTTTGCTCTTTGACAATTGAATTCGGAAGAAAGAGAAACGCAGGCGGCGGAGTCCTGGCGAGATCTCGAGCCCTCACGGGCTTTAGGTCGACAGATACTCTGGCGATATCTGCGTTTCAGCCATCACCATGATATGTGTCCGGCAACGGATGCATGTCAGAGTGTGAAGGTGCCCGTTACGCAGTAATATCCTTGGAGATACCTCCAAGCCGATCCAGAAATCGAACTTTCAACTTGAGAGTTTGATCCTGGCTCAGAACGAACGCTGGCGGCAGGCCTAACACATGCAAGTCGAACGCTCCGCAAGGAGAGTGGCAGACGGGTGAGTAACACGTGGGAATCTTCCTATCGGTACGGAATAGCTCAGGGAAACTTGAGGTAATACCGCATACGCCCTTCGGGGGAAAGATTTATCGCCGATAGATGAGCCCGCGCCTGATTAGCTAGTTGGTGGGGTAATGGCCTACCAAGGCGACGATCAGTAGCTGGTCTGAGAGGATGACCAGCCACACTGGGACTGAGACACGGCCCAGACTCCTACGGGAGGCAGCAGTGGGGAATATTGGACAATGGGCGAAAGCCTGATCCAGCCATGCCGCGTGAGTGACGAAGGTCTTCGGATTGTAAAGCTCTTTTGCCAGGGACGATAATGACGGTACCTGGAGAATAAGCCCCGGCTAACTTCGTGCCAGCAGCCGCGGTAATACGAAGGGGGCTAGCGTTGTTCGGAATTACTGGGCGTAAAGCGCACGTAGGCGGATTTGTAAGTCAGGGGTGAAATCCCGGGGCTCAACCTCGGAACTGCCTTTGATACTGCAAGTCTTGAGTCCGGAAGAGGTGAGTGGAATTCCTAGTGTAGAGGTGAAATTCGTAGATATTAGGAAGAACACCAGTGGCGAAGGCGGCTCACTGGTCCGGTACTGACGCTGAGGTGCGAAAGCGTGGGGAGCAAACAGGATTAGATACCCTGGTAGTCCACGCCGTAAACTATGGATGCTAGCCGTCGGCAAGCTTGCTTGTCGGTGGCGCAGCTAACGCATTAAGCATCCCGCCTGGGGAGTACGGCCGCAAGGTTAAAACTCAAAGGAATTGACGGGGGCCCGCACAAGCGGTGGAGCATGTGGTTTAATTCGACGCAACGCGAAGAACCTTACCAGCTCTTGACATTCACTGACTGTTTCCAGAGATGGATTCGTCCCAGCAATGGGCAGTGGGACAGGTGCTGCATGGCTGTCGTCAGCTCGTGTCGTGAGATGTTGGGTTAAGTCCCGCAACGAGCGCAACCCTCGCCATTAGTTGCCATCATTAAGTTGGGCACTCTAGTGGGACTGCCGGTGATAAGCCGGAGGAAGGTGGGGATGACGTCAAGTCATCATGGCCCTTACGGGCTGGGCTACACACGTGCTACAATGGCGGTGACAATGCGCAGCCACTCAGCAATGGGGAGCTAATCGCAAAAAGCCGTCTCAGTTCGGATTGAGGTCTGCAACTCGACCTCATGAAGTTGGAATCGCTAGTAATCGCGCATCAGCATGGCGCGGTGAATACGTTCCCGGGCCTTGTACACACCGCCCGTCACACCATGGGAGTTGGTTTTACCCGAAGACGGTGCGCTAACCGCAAGGAGGCAGCCGGCCACGGTAAGGTCAGCGACTGGGGTGAAGTCGTAACAAGGTAGCCGTAGGGGAACCTGCGGCTGGATCACCTCCTTTCTAAGGATGAGCGAGTAGATGCTGGTCTCTTTGAGATCGCTAAAGCACTCTCACTCTCATTAGAATATCGGGTTCAGAGACGGTATCGCTCTGAATCTTAGAATAATACGCGGGGCGCCGCCGCCTTCGTTTCTCTTTCTTCACATGGATGCACGCTTAAGGGCCTGTAGCTCAGTTGGTTAGAGCGCGCGCTTGATAAGCGTGAGGTCGGAAGTTCAAATCTTCCCAGGCCCACCATTGTCTCGCTTTGGGCGGCACGATGTTGGGTTGGGAGTTTGAGTGACGCACGATCCGGAAAGGATTGGGGCCATAGCTCAGCTGGGAGAGCGGTAGCTTTGCAAGCTTCAGGTCGTCGGTTCGATCCCGTCTGGCTCCACCATCCTTGTTGTTCGCGCGCTTGTCGCTGTGATCGCATCCATGTCGAAGAGAAAAAGTTTCCGCCTGGCCAAGGCCACGGCGGTTAGATCCATGACATCGTAAAGAGGGGATATACCTGGGACGCTGGCTTCCGCCGGCGTCACCCGAGAGCGTTTTGTGCCGCAAGGTTCAAGACGTGGAAGGGCTGGGGTTGCTCGTGAGAGCGGCTATGGCGCCGGGTTTATCCTGATGAAATTCTGGTCTTTCTGAGTAGTGTCCACCAAGCCGAGTGTGGCCTAGCAGAGGGCGTCCTTCTCCGGGCGTTCGATGTCGGGTAAGCACAGGTGGGCATTGCTAATGAGAGCAATCAAGTGACCTAAGGGCATCTGGTGGATGCCTTGGCGGTAAGAGGCGATGAAGGACGTGGTACGCTGCGATAAGCTGTGGGGAGGTGCGAACAACCGTTGATCCGCAGATTTCCGAATGGGGCAACCCACCTTCGATAACTGGAACTTCGAGGCCGGTCGGCTTCGGGGATCCCTCGGGACGTCCGGTTTCGGATTTCCGGTTATCAAAGAAGGTATTTGTACCTGAATACATAGGGTTACAAAAGCGAACCCAGGGAACTGAAACATCTAAGTACCTGGAGGAAAGGACATCAACCGAGACTCCGCGAGTAGTGGCGAGCGAAAGCGGACTAGGCCAGCGCTTCAACAAGGACAACTGGAACCATCTGGAAAGTTGGGCCTCAGCGGGTGACAGCCCCGTACAGGTAATGCCGAGTTGAAGACACGAGTAGGGCGGGACACGTGCAATCCTGTCTGAACATGGGGGGACCACCCTCCAAGCCTAAGTACTCCTTACCGACCGATAGCGCACCAGTACCGTGAGGGAAAGGTGAAAAGCACCCCGACTAGGGGAGTGAAATAGAACCTGAAACCGGATGCCTACAAACAGTCGGAGCCCGCAAGGGTGACGGCGTACCTTTTGTATAATGGGTCTGCGACTTAGTCTGACGAGCAAGCTTAAGGCGATAGCTGTAGGCGTAGCGAAAGCGAGTCTGAACAGGGCGTTCAGTTCGTCGGATTAGACCCGAAACCAGTCGATCTTGCCATGGACAGGCTGAAAGCAGGGTAACACCTGCTGGAGGGCCGAACCGGTGTCTGTTGAAAAAGCCTCGGATGAGCTGTGGCAAGGGGTGAAAGGCCAATCAAGGCTGGAAATAGCTGGTTCTCCGCGAAATCTATTTAGGTAGAGCCTCGGATGAATACCCCAGGGGGTAGAGCACTACATGGGCTAGGGGCCCCCACAGGGTTACCAAACCTAAGTAAACTCCGAATACCTGGGAGTACTATCCGGGAG
>CAWGTZ010000004.1:20000-185232 GCA_963825555.1 uncultured Alphaproteobacteria bacterium
CGGCGTTTCATGTGGGTCTGCTTGGCCGCTCTGTTTATTGCAGGGCAACCCCTTCTTGTTCGTGCTGACGTGCCATCGACCACCGCCGTGATCACGATCTACGCTGATATAGCGCAGGCGAGCTACGCCGATAGTCACGCCGCGGCCGTTGAACTGCAGGCGGCCGTCGAGGTTCTTCTGACCAAGCCTTCCGAGCAGAGCCTCGCCGCAGCGCGCGCGGCGTGGGTCAAGGCGCGCGAGCCCTACATGCAGACAGAGGTCTTCCGCTTCGGAAACAAAATCGTCGACGACTGGGAAGGCAAGGTCAACGCCTGGCCCCTTGACGAAGGGCTGATCGATTATGTCTCGCGTGATTATACCGAGTCCGACAGCTCGGAGAACGAGGCCTATGCGATCAACGTCATTGCCAATACCGAATTGAAGATTGCCGGTGAGACGATCGATGCGTCGCGGATTACGCCGGAACTGCTTGTGCGCTCTCTCCATGAAGCGGGCGGTGTCGAGGCCAACGTCGCGACGGGCTATCACGCGATTGAGTTTCTGCTGTGGGGCCAGGATCTGAACGGTACCAGGCCGGGCGCCGGGGCTCGACCTGCAACGGATTTCGACGTGAATGACTGCACCGGTGGCAATTGTGATCGCCGGGGCGAATTCCTGAGAGTGGTAACGAATCTTCTCGTCGAACAGCTAAAGCTAATGGCTGGGCACTGGAGCGGAACGGGTATCGCACGCCGCGAGGTGATGAAGGATAACGGCAATGCTGGCCTTGTGGCGCTGTTCACCGGTCTCGGCAGTCTCACCTACGGCGAGCTTGCCGGTGAGCGCATGAAGCTCGGCCTTCTCATCCATGACCCAGAGGAGGAGCATGACTGCTTCTCGGACAACACTCACTTCTCCCACTACTTCAACGCCGTCGGCATTCGAAACATCTTCGAGGGTCACTACGTGCGCCGCGACGGCACCGAGGTCTCAGGACCGAGCGTTTCGGATCTCGTGAAAGCGAAATCTCCCGAACTCGATCGAAAGGTTCGGGGATCGATCAACGAGACCATGAAGCTGATGTCCGCGATGGTCGAGCGCGCCAAGACCGTCGAGGCCTACGATCAGATGATCGGTGAAGACAATCCTGAGGGAAATGCGGTGGTCCAGGCTGTCATCGATGCGCTCGCCGTCCAGGCCAAGGCGTTCGAGGAAGCCATTCAGCTGCTTGGTATCGAAGGTATCGCTTTCATGGGATCCGACAGTCTTGATTCTCCTGACCAAGTTCTCGAAGAGAATAAGGGTTAGGGAGCGTCATGGGAGGGGAGCAACGCACCAACAAGAGCTGGATCGCGATCCGGCACCGCCTTAAGCGCACCGCCCTCCCCATTGCAGGGACGATCGCTGTCACGATCGCGGCGATTTTTCTTCTCTTTGCATCCGGTTCCCGGGCCGATGATGATTTGCCGGAATGCATACCTGATCCGTCGATGGCGATGCAGGATTGCCGTTCGTGCGCAATTACGAAGCTGCTTTGGAGATCGTCTATGCGTTCGTGATCGTAGCTGTTTGGCCCCGTATGCCGGTTGGCAAGTATGTCTGAGGATCCGCTTTCAACCGTACCGGTCTCTCGCGGCACGCAACTCTTGTCGTCCGCCGCTGTCCTTGGGGTGCGCTTGAGCGTCACCTCCTGACGGGGCCGGTTCTGTGAAACGCAATTGATCGCGGAGAGTCATCCCAACATATTGATGAGATTATGAAAAAACGCGACAGTCAGATTCTCTTTTTTTTCGCTGCGGTGCTGCCGACTGCGCTAGGTGGCGCGCTGGCTGTATCTGCGCAAAGCGATTTCGTGGAACTGACGAACGGCGAGGCCCCGAGCGAGAAGATTTTGAAACTGGCGGCCTCCACCACGCTCGAACCGGGCGAGGAAAGTCCCGGTGGCGGTGCCACCACGCGCCGCAGCCGTGTCAATAGAGATGCCTTCTCACAACCGTCACAGGGGATCAGCTTCGAGAATGAAGGCCGTTTCCGAATCGGCAATTCGATCTTCCGCAAATTCTGGGTGACGGCCCCATCGTCGACGGATTCCTCCGACGGTCTTGGCCCCCTCTACAATGCGCGGGGTTGCCAGAACTGCCACCTGAAGGATGGACGCGGGCATCCGCCAGCGGCGAACTGGCCCGAAGAAACAGCCGTCTCCATGTTTCTGAGGCTCTCCATTCCGCCCCGTAGCGAAGAGGAGAAGCGGCTTATCGCACAACGCCGTGTCAACTTCATTTCGGAACCGACCTACGGCGCGCAGTTGCAGAACTTCGCAGTGCAGGGTGTTCCGATAGAAGGCCACATGCGGATCGACTACGCCGACAAAATCGTCGAGCTTGGCGATGGCACCCGCGTCGTCTTGCGCGAGCCAAAGTACAGTGTGGTGGAATTGGGCTACGGCGCGCTTCACCCCGAGACCATGCTTTCACCCCGCGTTGCGCCCCAGATGATCGGTCTCGGTCTTCTTGAAGCGATTCCCGAGGACGTTATCCGGTCGCGCGCCGATCCCGATGATCGCGACGGTGACGGCATCTCCGGCCGCGCCAACGAAGTATGGTCCATCGACGATCAAAAGGCCGTCCTTGGCCGCTTCGGATGGAAGGCCGGTAATCCCAGCATTGCGCAGCAGAGCGCGGAAGCTTTTGCCGGCGACATCGGCATCGCCAATCCGTTGATGCCCGCAGCCTATGGAGACTGTACGAGCACCCAAACCGTTTGCCTGAACGCGCCAAATGGCAATAGCGCGCGCCAGGACGGCCACGAGGTCGGGAAGGAACTCTTCGACCTCGTCGTGTTCTACACACAGAACCTTGCCGTGCCTCCCCGCCGCCGGGCGGATGACCCCGAGGTTCTCGCCGGCAAATCGCTTTTCAACACCATCGGCTGCGCGTCGTGCCACGTGCCCTCCACCATGACTGGCACCGTACCTGGGCAACCGCACCTCTCCAACCAGAAGATCTGGCCCTATACGGATCTCCTGCTCCACGACATGGGCGAAGGGCTCGCTGATAATCGGCCCGAAGGAATAGCCAATGGCCGGGAATGGCGCACGCCGCCGCTCTGGGGCATCGGCCTCACGGGTGCCGTCAGCCGGCATACGCTCCTCCTTCATGATGGGCGCGCCCGTAACATCGAGGAGGCGATCCTCTGGCACGGAGGGGAAGCGCAAAAGGCGCGGGACGCCTATGCGAAGCTCGATGCTGACGAACGCGCGGCGCTCGTGAAGTTCGTGAAGTCGCTCTGACGCTGGGCCGTCTCGACAGGAAAAGCGTTGCCGGACTGCCGCACCTCAGGGGATTCTTCTCAGGCGTTGGATGGTGGAATCGCGTATCTTCTCGTTATTCTTGAGTATCGAAGTCCACTTTTGAATCGTTGAAAACTATCGCGTTTGACTCAAATCGGGATTGTTGGCTTCTTGAGCTTGCGTCGCGCCTGCGACGTCGTCCGGCTAGTGCCGGGCGCCTGATCTCGAGATCTTGACTCTCGACCATTGGGGGAACCGATGAAGTGCAGTATGTCCCGCGGGAGCTTTTCCCGTAGTCAATTCACGTCTCACTTTGCAGTCCTCGCCGCCTCTATCTCGACCGTGGCACTGGTGACTGTGGCTTGCTCGTCAATCGCTGCGGCACAAGAGGCTCTGACGGAGCAAGAGCCCACACTTCCCGAAATCGAAGTCGTTGCGCCGCCCGAGCCGGAGCCCGAGGCCGCTCCGCAGACCGCGGAGCCGCAGCCGACAACGCAACCTGCTGCAAAGAAGAAAAAGACCGCAGCGAAGAAGCCTGCGCCAGCTCCCGTGCCAGATGTCGTCCCTCCCGAGGATGCCGAACCGTCGGCCGTGGCTGGTGCAGATGGCGGACCGGTTGGCGTCGGCTCCGATGCACCCGGCGTTCCCGGCACCGGCACGACAGGCATCGACGGCTACATCGCCACCGGCACATCCACGGCCACCAGGACGAACACACCGCTGATCGACATTCCGCAGTCGATCACCATCATCACCAAGCAGCAGGCCGAAGACCGCGGCAGTCAGACGGTCGGCGAGGCGCTTCTCTACGTGCCGGGCGTGGCCGTGGCACAGGGCGAAGGTCATCGTGATGCGATTACCATCCGCGGGCAGCGAACGACTGCTGACTTCTTCGTCGACGGCGTTCGCGACGACACAGAGTATTTCCGCGATCTCTACAACGTCGAGACCATCGAGGTCTTGAAGGGTCCGGCGGCCATGATCTTTGGCCGCGGTGGAGGCGGTGGTGTCGTCAACCGCGTTACCAAGAAGGCGGATGGTGAGCGTGTGCGCGAGGTAACCTTCAACACTGGCATGTTCGAACGCGCACGCGCGACGATCGATGTCGGCGACAGGATCTCGCCGGATGCCGCGTTTCGCCTCAACGCGATGTATGAGGACTCGGAGAACTTTCGCGACTTCTTTGAACTCGAGCGCTACGGCATCAATCCAACCGCAGCGTTTAAGATCGACGATCGCACGAAAATCTCGCTCAGCTACGAGTACTATAAGGACGACCGCACGGTTGATCGCGGCGTACCGTCGTTCAATGGTCGCCCATCGCGCGGGCCCATCGAGGATTTCTTTGGAAACCCGAATGAAAGCTTCTCGAATTTTGAGGGGCACACCGCCACGGCGACGATCGAACATCGCACGGATTATGGCCTGAACTTCCGCAATCACACGTTCATCGCTAGCTACGACAAATACTATCAGAACGTATTTGCAAACAGCCAGGTCGGGCCCGTGGGCGAGGTCGCACTTGATGCCTACGCGAACAATGCGGAGCGGCAGAGCCTCATCAATCAGACCGACGTGACGTATCGTTGGGACATGGGCGGCGGCATCCGGCACACGCTCGCAGCCGGAACCGAATTCGCGTTCCAGGAAACGGAAAGCTGGCGGAATGTTCCAAGCGTGCCTCTGGGGCCGGTGTCCTTTAGCAATCCGACGAGCTTTGCTCCGGTTGATTTCGACAATCCGACGCGTCGCCGATCGACTGATGTGGACACCTACAGCGGCTATGTTCAGGATCAACTCGAGATCACGAGGTACTTCGAGTTGATCGGCGGGCTTCGCTTCGACCGCTTTGATGTAGATTATAAGGATGGGCTCAATCCGAACAACGATGCAGATCGGGTGGACGATGTGTGGTCCCATCGCGTCGGCGCTGTCTTCAAGCCCATGGAAACGCTGTCGGTGTACATCAGTACGTCGAATTCCTTCCTGCCAAGCGCAGGTGATCAGTTCGACAATCTGCAGCTTGTGAACGGCGATACACTGGAGCCTGAAGAGTTTCAGAATGACGAAATCGGTTTCAAATGGTGGGTGGCTCCGCGCCTCCTCTTCACCGGCGCAATCTTCCAGCTCGATCGCTCTAACCAGATCGTGACGACGGGGCCGCAGAGCGGCCAGCAAGTGGGTCTGACGCGGACGAGAGGCGGCGAACTTGCGCTGACGGGATACGTCACGGACCAGTGGCAGATCTCTGCGGGTTGGGGGCACCAGATCGCTGAGGTGATCGACGGGGGCGACCTGACCGGGAAAGAGGTGCCGTGGGTCCCCCACAATGTGTACTCGCTATGGAACCGCTACCAGTTAACGCAGATGTTTGGTGCGGGCCTCGGTGTCATCCATCAGGACGAGAGTTTTGCCAACACCGACAACGCAGTCGTCCTTCCCTCGTTCACGCGCGTGGACGCGGCCTTCTTCTTCGATTTCAACGAGAACTGGTCGGCGCAGGTCAACGTCGAGAACATCTTCGACGAGGAGTACTATCCGGCTGCGCACAACAACAACAATATCTCGCCCGGCGCGCCGCGGCAGGCCTTCGTCACTGTGCGGGCGCGGTTCTGATCGCCAGCACGGCATTGAAAAGGAAAGGCCGGGCGGCTTGCCCGGCCTTTTTTTTCATCAGTTTCTTTGCCTTAGAGCTCGCCCGTCAGGAACTGAGCGCGCCCCAACCCGAATGACCAGTCTTCGTCCGAGCAAGTCACCATGTTGATCATGACGTCAGATGGAGAGATGCCGCAGCATTTTTGCAGTTCCTCCACCGCGAGCGTGTAGAACGTCTCCTTCATCTCGCGCGAGCGCGGCCGTGTCGTAATCTGGATGAACACGAACTTGTCCGTGCGTGGGATGTCGAGCCCGGTGTCCTCCATTATCATGCGCGACGACTTGTGCTCGGTAACGATCTGGTAGCGGTCCCGCGTGGGCACTTTGAAGGCGGCGAGCATCGCGCGGTGCAGTGCATCGAGCAGCGTTTTCAGCTCAGCATCGGTGCGACCTTCATAGAGATCTACGCGCAGGAGGGGCATGCGAGCCTCACGGGTGTGGAGATTTTGAACGGTGGAAAACGACCCGCCCCTGCGGCGCGTGCCGGGGGCGGGATCTCCAGCTTTTCGCTGATGAATTTGGTGGAGCCAAGCGGGATCGAACCGCTGACCTCTTGCATGCCATGCAAGCGCTCTCCCAGCTGAGCTATGGCCCCTGAAACCTGGGTCGTCGTCGCACGGGGTCGAACTTTTCAACGGCACCCGAACGAACCCGTGTCCTATTCCCTGCTCAATGAAACTGCAAGTGGCAAGTCGCCGCCAAGGGTGCAAAAATCTCCGGCCCAACCGAATGCGGGATCAAATCTCTTCCTCGCCCTCGTCCACCGGGCCGCCGATTATGTTGGAGACATCGCCGCCCTCTTCCTCTTCCTCCTCGAGGAAGGTCTCGTCGTCCTCGGCCGGAATGTCCTCCGCATCCTCGATCTCGGCCAACGCCTCGTCACCGTCCTCCGAGCTGGAATCATCCGAAATATCCTTCTCGGCAGTCAGCTCCTTCTTGGGCTTACGCGGCGCCTTTTCCTCGGCTATCACGGCCGCCAGCGGCAGCGTCGAGTGCGCGATCTGATAGATGGTCCCGCAGATCGGGCACGCGATCGGTTCCCGATTGAGATCGTAGAAGCGGGCGCCGCACTCGTTACTCTGGCAGGTGCGCTTGGTCCCGCGCGCGGCTTTGGTCGACATGGAAAACCCCGGCAATGAATTGGAAGGATGGCGGTCTGCCACAGTGAACCGCGGCTGTCAAAAGCAAATCCTGCCGCATGCAACCCGGGAGAGCAGCGGGGCGCCCGTTCCAAGGCGGGGCGAGGCCAGCGGGCGGGGCTGCGGCCCGTTGACAGGGGACGCGCCCTCGGCTCTATCCGTCGGCACGGGGTCAAAAATATTGCTGGGTCTCTGGTGCCTCCGGCCAGGCCCGTCGAGAGGCGGAAAGCGTGTCGAACTTGAGCGTCGAGGAGGTCAAGCCTCTTCCACTGATGGCGAAAAAGGCCACCGGTCTCTTCGGGCGCGTCCGGGTTCCGGGCGACAAGTCCATCTCCCACCGTGCGCTGATTTTCGGGGCCATGGCGACCGGCACCACCATGGTCAAGGGGCTGCTTGAGGCCGAAGACGTTTTAAACACGGCCAAAGCTGTCACAGCGTTGGGTGCGCCAGCCACCAAATCGGGCGATACCTGGACTGTTCTCGGCCGTGGAACCGGGGGTCTGAAGCAGCCCGACGGTCCCATTGATTTCGGCAATTCGGGCACGGGGACGCGGCTTATGATGGGCGTTGTCGCCGGCCACGACATCACCGTTACGATGACGGGGGACGCCTCACTTTCCCGCCGGCCAATGGGCCGCGTCCTGAAGCCGCTTCGGCAGATGGGGCTCCTCACCCGCGAGGACCGGGACACCCTTCCTCTCACCGTCGAGGGCTCATCGCACCTTGTGCCGATCGAATATGTCCTACCCGTCCCGTCCGCCCAGGTGAAGAGCGCCATTCTGATCGCCGGCCTGATGGCGGCAGGCGAGACGACAGTTGTGGAGAAAGAGCCGACCCGTGATCATACCGAGCGCATGCTTCGGTATTTCGGCGCCGATGTGCTGACGCAACAGAAGAACGGCCAGACGCGCATTACCGTACAAGGCGACGCGGAGCTTCAGGGCCGCGACGTCGTGGTGCCCGGAGACCCGTCTTCGGCCGCTTTTTTGATCTGTGCTGCACTTCTGGTGCCGGGGTCGGACGTGACGGTGGAAGGCGTGCTTGTCAACGAGACGCGCACGGGCCTCTACACGACACTTCAGGAGATGGGTGCCGATATCGCGTTCCTCAACGAACGCGAGGAAGGCGGAGAGCCTATCGCTGATATCCGGGCGCGCTTCTCCAAACTCAAGGGAGTTCATGTGCCGTCTGAACGCGCGCCGTCCATGATCGACGAATATCCCGTACTCGCCGCCGTGGCCGCATTCGCCGAGGGCGCCACGCGCATGGACGGCCTTGCCGAGTTGAAGGTCAAGGAGAGCGACCGGCTCGCTGCTACGGCAGCGGGGCTTGCGGCGAACGGCGTCCGCGCGACCGTCGATGGCGACACGCTCATTGTCCATGGCACGGGGCAGGTGCCGGGGGGAGGCAAAGTTGAAACTCACCTTGATCATCGCATTGCCATGGCGTTCCTGACCATGGGGCTTGCGAGCGAAAAGCCGGTCATGGTGGACGACACGGCCATGATCGCTACGAGCTTTCCCGAATTCCGCAACCTGATGGAACGCCTAGGTGCTCAGTACGCGGCGTGCTGAAGCCGGGCAATGAGAGCGATCTGCCGGGTAACGACGCGCGCGATCCTGCATTGCCGAAAACGGCACACTCAGGCACCATCCAGAAAGGCTAGAACCCTTCACTCCGGAGTGCCGGCCATGAGGACAATCCAGATCCTGAGCGCCGTTGGTCTCGTCGTGCTGGCGGGAAACCTCGTTGCGCCGCCGCAGGTGCAGGCTCAGGAGGAAGTTCCCAAGGACATCATCGCCACGCAAATTCGCAAGCAGGGCTTCGCTTGCGAAAAACCGCAAAATGCTGTGCTTGATAAAGAGGCCTCCAAGCCGGATGAGCCGGAATGGATCCTCACTTGCGAAAGCGCCCGCTATCGTGTCCGCATGATTCCCGATCAGGCGGCGCAAGTCGAAGTCCTCGGCGAGTGATCGCCGGTACTCTCCCGCCGCATGTGCCTCCCGCACGCTTGACCTGCTGCGCTGCCTCGGGCAGTGGGCACAGAGGGAACGCGGGGGAAAAGGCATGATTATCGCCATCGACGGGCCGGCAGCCTCGGGCAAGGGCACGCTCGCCAAAAAAATCGCGGCGCAGTTTGGCTACCACGTGCTCGACACCGGACTGCTCTACCGGGCTGTGGCGCGGGACGTGACGGCGCGGGGTTTTCGCCTGGACGACCGCTGGGCGGCCCTGGCCGCCGCGCGCAGCCTCGATCCGGCCTCCCTCGACGATCCGGTCCTGCGCGGCGTCGCAGCCGGCGACAAGGCCTCCGTTGTTGCCCGAATTCCGGAAGTGCGCGCGGCCTTGCTCGAGTATCAGCGCGATTTCGCCCGGCAGGCTCCCGGCGCCGTGCTCGACGGGCGCGACATCGGCACCGTCGTGTGCCCCGATGCCCAGATCAAGATCTTCGTCACGGCCTCGGCGGAAGAGCGCGCCCGCCGCCGTTACCTCGAGCACCAGGGCCGGGGCGATGCCGCCACCTACGAGGAGCTGCTGGCCGACATCCGCGCCCGGGACGAGCGCGACAGCGCCCGCGCCATTGCCCCGCTGAAATCAGCCCCGGACGCGGTGACGATCGACACAACGACCCTCGACGCCGAGGCGGCCTTCGCGGCGGCAATCGAGATCATTGGTGCGCATATGGCCGGCTCATAGGCCCGTCCGGCGCTCCGCATGCGGCTTGGCCCCCTTGCCACCTGCCGCTACTTCCGCTAGAACCCGCGTTATCTGACGCCGCTGTCGGATCGACCATGAGGAAGGTCGGCCAACGGAGGGGCTCCAACGCGGGCCGCTCGAAACGTGTTGGCAGGGCAACTAAAGCCCATCACGGCGGCATCACTCAGCAGATCAAACATCCCGCCGGCATCTCGCCCTCTGGCCGCGCATACGCGCGCTCGGGGTCATGTCGGTTTTTCATCAACCTGGTGCTGTTGCGGGCCAACCCCCGCTTCCGGCCATAACGCACATTGTTCGAAGGAGACTGGATGTCCGCCGAAGTTTCGAAAGAGATGAACCCCTCGCGTGACGAGTTCGCCGCGATGCTCGCCGAGAGCCTCGCCAAGGAAGACGTGTTCGAAGGCCAGGTCGTCAAGGGCAAGGTCGTCGGTATCGAGAAGGACCTCGCGATCATCGACGTCGGCCTGAAAATGGAAGGCCGGGTGCCGCTGAAGGAGTTTGGCCTTGGGGGCATGCCCGGCGACCTCAGCGTGGGTGACACGGTCGAGGTTTATCTGGAGCGCGTCGAGAACGCGCTGGGCGAAGCTGTCCTGTCGCGTGACAAGGCTCGGCGCGAGGAAAGCTGGACCCGCCTTGAGCGCATGTATGAGAAGGCTGAGAAGGTCACGGGCGTGATCTTCAACAAGGTCAAAGGCGGCTTCACGGTCGATCTCGACGGCGCGGTTGCGTTCCTTCCTGGATCGCAGGTGGACATCCGTCCGGTTCGCGACGTCGGTCCGCTGATGCACCAGCAGCTGCCGTTTCAGATCCTCAAGATGGATCGCCGCCGCGGCAACATCGTCGTCTCTCGCCGTTCGGTTCTGGAAGAGACCCGCGCCGAGCAGCGCGCCGACATCGTTTCGCGGCTCGCCGAGGGCCAGGTCATCGACGGCCTCGTCAAGAACATCACCGACTACGGCGCGTTTATTGACCTGGGCGGCATCGACGGCTTGCTGCACGTCACGGATATGGCGTGGCGCCGCGTGAACCATCCCTCCGAGATCCTCAACGTCGGCGACACGGTGAAGGTGCAGATCATCCGCATCAACCCCGAGACGCAACGTATCTCGCTCGGCATGAAGCAACTCCAGTCGGATCCGTGGTCGGCCATCGAGGCCAAGTATCCGGTCGGCGCGAAGCTCAAGGGCACGGTCACGAACATTGCGGACTATGGTGCGTTCGTCGAGTTGGAGCCGGGTGTCGAGGGGCTCATCCACGTCTCAGAAATGAGCTGGACCAAGAAGAACGTTCATCCTGGCAAGATCGTCTCGACGAGTCAGGAGGTCGAGGTTCAGGTGCTCGAGGTGGACCCCGCCAAGCGCCGTATCTCGCTCGGCCTCAAGCAGACCCAGGACAACCCCTGGGATGCATTCCTCGCCCAGCATCCGAAGGGGTCGGTCGTCGAAGGTCCGATCCGCAACATCACGGAGTTCGGCCTGTTCGTCGGTCTCGACAACGGCATCGACGGTATGGTGCACCTGTCGGATCTCGACTGGTCGAAGCCCGGCGACGAGCTCATCAAGGAGTACAAGAAGGGCGATAACGTCAAGGCCATGGTGCTTGACGTCGATAGCTCCAAGGAGCGCATCTCGCTCGGCATCAAGCAGCTTGCGGGCGATCCGGCCGACACGCTCTCGCGCTACAAGAAGGGTGACACGGTCACCTGCGAGGTGGTCGCGGTTCAGGAGAACGGGATCGAGGTGAAGATTGCCGACAGTGACATCACCACCTTCGTCAAGCGCTCCGATCTGTCGCGTGATCGCTCCGAGCAGCGCCCCGAGCGCTTCACAGTCGGCCAGAAGGTCGATGCCGCGGTGATCTCCTCCGATAAGGCGGCCCGCCGCATTACGGTGTCCATCAAGGCGCTCGAGATTGCGGAAGAGAAGCAGGCCGTCGCCCAGTACGGCTCGTCAAATTCGGGCGCCTCGCTTGGTGACATCTTCAAAGCCGCCATCAAGAAGCGCAACGCCGACAGTGATGATGAGGAGGACGGCGAAAACAAGGAGTAAACACTCCGTCTAACGCCGTTTCGTTGCGATACGAAATGAAGCGCGGCGCCTCGATAGCGCCGCGCTTTTTCGTTACATTAAGGGTTTAGGATAAGAGCAACGGTGTTGACGTCTGTTCTGCCTACGCTTTCTTAGCGTTCTGAATTCATAAAGGTTGTGGGCGGCACTGGCCGCGGTAGACGAACGACGGAGTAAACCCAGGATGTCGCTGGAAACCGAGATTGTTCTGGATCGACGGCAGCTTCGCCGCCGTCTCAGTCTTTGGAGAGGCCTCGCCATTGCGGGCCTCGCTGTCGCTATCGGCGGCTACTTGATGTCGGGCGACAAGGTCAGTGGACTTCTGGCCAGCAAGCACGTCGCGCGCGTTGTCATCGAAGGAACCATCATGGACGATCGCGCGCAGATGGAGTTGCTGCGCAAGATCAAGAATTCCGACAATGTCTCGGGCGTGCTCGTGTTCGTGAACAGCCCGGGTGGCACGACGACCGGCGGTGAGGCGCTTTTTCAGGAAATTCGCTCGATTGCCGAGAAGAAGCCGGTGGTCGCGCAGTTCGGCACGGTCGCTGCCTCGGCTGGTTATATCGTTGGTCTTGCCGCGGATCATATCGTGGCCCGCGGCAACACGATTACCGGCTCGGTCGGTGTCCTGATGCAGTGGCCGGAATTCAACGAGATGCTGGGCAAGATCGGCGTCAAGATGAATGAGGTCAAGAGCGGTGAACTCAAGGCGTCGCCCTCACCCTTCGCCCCTGCGGACGAAAAGTCTCTCGCCGTCGTTAAGGAGATGATCGACGATGGCTTCGACTGGTTCACCGCGCTCGTGGAGAGCCGCCGGGGCATTAAGGTGGCCGACGTGCCGGGCCTGGGCCAGGGCCGCGTATTTTCGGGCCGCATGGCGCTCACTCACAAGCTGGTTGATGAGATCGGCGGGGAAAGGGAGGCCACGCGCTGGCTGGAGGAAAAGCGCGGCGTTGAAAAGGACCTCAAGATCATCGACTGGAAGCCTGCCTCGGACAGCGTCTGGGGCCTTTCCGGCTCCGTTTCTGGGCTCGCACGGGGTATTTTCGGCCCGGCGGGGGGGCAGATGGCAGAAATCGTCACTCGTTCGGGGGCGTTCGGCACACTTGGCCTTGACGGCTTGATTTCGGTTTGGCAACCTTCCGAAAACTGAGGAAAAACAAACCTTTCGGGGGAGCCCGTGATCAAGTCGGAACTGATCCAGAAGATCGCGAATGCCAACCCGCATCTCTATCACCGTGATGTGGAGCGTATCGTCAACGTCATCTTCGACGAGATCGTCGATGCACTGGCTCGCGGAGACCGAGTTGAATTACGCGGTTTCGGCGCCTTTACGGTGAAACACCGCGCGGCGCGTCAGGGTCGCAATCCCCGCACAGGAGCGCCCGTGCCGGTGGAGGAAAAATTCGTGCCCTTCTTCAAGACGGGCAAGGAACTTCGCGACCGTCTGAACAATCCCGGCGATACGGCTACCGGCTGAAACGCCAGTACCGTCGTGGAAACTCGGGCGGTTCCGCCATCGAAACGCGAGGCCCGATCGTGCTGAAACGCATTGTCACGCTGCTTGTCGCTTTTCCGGCCGCTGCGCTGCTGGTTACGCTGGCTATTGCCAATCGCCACACTGTGACGATGGTGCTGGATCCCTTCAATCCCGAGACGCCGATCGTTTCGCTGGCGCTGCCGTTCTATGTCTATCTGTTTTGTGCAGCCATCCTGGGCGTAATCTTCGGCGGGTTCGCAACGTGGATGAGCCAGGGTCGGTATCGTCGGCAGGCGCGGAGTCGAGGCGCCGAGGTGCGGCGATGGCAAGCGGAAGCAGAAAGGCTCGCACACGAGCGGGATGCACGCGTGGCCAAGCGCGGCTCCGAACTGCCTGCTCCTGCCGATCGCGCAGCTGCCTGAAACGCGTCTGAGGCACGCTCGGAAATTCGAGGACTTTCGCGACCCAAGTCCACTTTCCACAAGACCGCTGCCATGGCCTGACCTATCCCGTGTTGGGGTCCCGGTTCCGGGGTCCCCTCCTGGACTTCGCACAAAATGAATACGGCGGTAAAAATCTGCGGACTTACGGACGAAACGGCCCTCGCCGCAGCGTGCGAGGCAGGCGCGGACTATGTAGGCCTGGTCTTCTTCCCGAAGAGTCCGCGGCATCTCAGCATCGAGCAGGCCCGGCAGCTGCGGGAAAGTGTGCCGCGCGGTGGGCCATGCAAAGTCGTAGCTCTGATCGTGGATGCGGACGATCGGAGCATCGACGAGATCGTACGCGCAGTCGATCCCGATCTTTTGCAGCTCCACGGTCACGAAACGGCCGATCGGGTCGCCGAGGTGCGGGCGCGCTGGGCACGGCCCATCATCAAGGCCATTCCGGTCTCAGGTGCTGAGGACGTTGCCGCGGGACTTTCCTATCTCGCCCCGGGCCGGTGCGCCGACATCGTCTTGTTCGATGCGAAGCCCGATCCGCGCATGGACTTGCCGGGGGGCAACGGTCTTGCCTTCGATTGGCATATCCTGGAGGCGATCCGGGGGCGAACGCCCTTTGCGCTGGCGGGTGGTCTCAACCCGGAGAACGTGGACGCTGCTATCCGCCTGACGGGCGCGGCCATCGTGGACGTTTCCTCCGGCGTCGAAACAGCGCCTGGCGTCAAAGACCCTGGGTTGATCCGCCGCTTTCTTCGGAACGCGAAGGGGGCTAATCAGAGGTCCGAAGGCGTGGCGGACGACGGCTGACAACGCGAGAGATCAACATGGCAACGATTACCGGCAAGGGCGCAGAAGCCAAGCTCAACAGCTATATGACGGGCCCCGACGACAAGGGCTTCTTCGGCATGTTTGGCGGCCGTTTTGTCGCCGAAACGCTGATGCCCCTTATTCTCGATCTGGAGCGGGCCTACGCGGATGCGAAGGCAGATCCATCGTTCCAGGCGGAGATCGATCAGCTCAACGCACACTACGCGGGGCGGCCCAGTCCGCTTTATTTCGCTGAGCGCATGACGAACGAGCTCGGTGGCGCAAAGATCTATTTCAAGCGCGACGAGCTCAATCACACCGGCTCGCATAAGATCAACAACTGCCTCGGCCAGATCCTTCTCGCACGGCGCATGGGCAAGGGCCGCATCATCGCAGAAACCGGCGCTGGCCAGCACGGTGTAGCGGTTGCCACCGTGTGCGCGAAGTACGGTCTGCCGTGTGAGATCTACATGGGCGCCACCGACGTCGAGCGCCAGGCGCCGAACGTGGCGCGCATGAAGCTGCTCGGCGCAAAGCTCAATCCTGTCACGGCGGGTGCGGGCACTTTGAAAGACGCCATGAACGAGGCGCTGCGCGATTGGGTCACCAACGTTACGGACACCTACTACCTCATCGGTACGGCGGCTGGTCCGCATCCCTATCCGACGATGGTGCGGGACTTCCAGTCGATCATCGGCGATGAGACGCGCGAGCAAATGATCGCGCTCGAAGGCCGCATTCCCGATACGCTCGTTGCCTGCATTGGCGGCGGTTCGAACGCCATTGGCCTCTTTCATCCTTTCCTCGACGACACGAGCGTTGCCATCTACGGCGTGGAGGCAGGAGGTCATGGTCTGGAGGTGCCCAACGGCCACGCTGCCTCGATGAACGGCGGTTCGCCGGGCGTATTGCACGGCAACCGTACCTATCTCCTGCAGGACGATGACGGCCAGATCCTGGAAGGCCATTCGATCTCCGCCGGCCTGGATTATCCCGGCGTCGGCCCCGAGCACGCGTGGCTGAAGGATACCGGCCGTGTGAACTACGTCTCTATCACAGACAAGGAGGCGCTGGAGGCCCTGCAGTTCTGCACCCGCATGGAAGGGATCATTCCGGCACTCGAGCCGAGCCACGCGCTCGCCCACGTCATGAAGCTCGCGCCCACGCTGGCCAAGGACAATCTGCTTGTGATGAATCTGTGCGGCCGCGGCGACAAGGACCTTTTCACCGTCGCCAAGGCGCTGGGCATGAAGATCTGAGGACCAACGCTTTTCCCGACCGTCTATCGCGTGGGAGAGCGGCCTAAGGAGCACCGATGAAGACCGAGACACGCATCGAGAAGCGGTTTGCCCTGCTGAAGGCCCAAGGGCGCCCCGCGCTCGTCACGTTCATCACAGCCGGCGATCCGGACCTTGAGTCGTCGCGGGCCATCCTCTATGGGCTCGCGGGAGCTGGCGCTGATGTTATCGAGCTCGGCATGCCGTTCTCCGATCCGATGGCCGACGGCCCGCCGATTCAGGCCTCAGGCCAGCGCGCGCTGAGGGGCGGGCAGAACATGAAGAAGACGCTGCAGCTTGTGCGCGACTTCCGTCAGCAGGACAACGAGACGCCCATCGTGCTGATGGGGTACTACAATCCGATCTATGTTTACGGGAACGAGAAGTTCCTCGACGATGCGGTAGCGGCCGGGGTCGACGGGTTGATCGTCGTGGACGTACCGCCCGAGGCCGACGACGAATTGTGTGTGCCGGCGCTCTCCCGCGGGCTGAATTTCATCAGGCTCGCTACGCCCACCACGGACGACAAGCGCCTGCCCGCTGTGCTGAACAACACCTCCGGATTCGTCTATTATGTCTCGATCACTGGCATTACCGGGGCTGCTGCCCCCGTCGCCAGTGATGTCGGCCGCCATGTGGCCCGCATCAAGAGGGCTACGGACCTGCCCGTCGCTGTCGGCTTTGGCGTCAAAACCCCTCAGCAGGCCAAGGAGTTGGCGAGCCACGCGGACGGTGTTGTGGTTGGCTCGGCCCTCGTCAACCGTATTGCCGAAAGCCTGGATCAGGACGGAAAAGCCACTGGCGGTACGGTCTCCGGGGTCCTACAACTCGTTGCAAGTCTGAGCGGGGCCCTGAAGGTGGCGTGAGGCTCGCCTGACGAGTCGTGGGCTTTGGACCACACGGGTGCCTGAAACTGCCCACAGAATGCGACGCGCGGTCTGGCAACGAACGGCGCGCGTCGTGCTATGAACACCCGTGTCATCAACGCCTCGGCACCGGTGAGGAGCGAGAAGAGCGTGAACTGGATCAACAACGTCGTCCGGCCGAAAATCCGCAGCTTCCTGACGACGAAGCGCGAAGTCCCTGACAATCTCTGGGTCAAGTGCCCGGAAAGCGGGCAGATGGTCTTCTACAAGGACCTGGAGACGAACCAGTTCGTCGTCCCCGGCTCGGGCTATCATATGCGCATGGGCGCCAGGCCGCGCCTGACCGCGCTTTTCGACGGCGGCACCTTCGATGTCGTGCCCGTTCCCGTCGTGCCGCAGGATCCATTGAAGTTCCGTGACGGCCGCCGCTACACGGACCGTCTGAAGGATGCCAAGGCCAAGACGAACCTGGAAGACGCGGTACTGATTGGCGAAGGCACGCTCGATGGCCTCTTCGTTGTCTCTGCCGCGCAGGACTTCGACTTCATGGGCGGTTCGCTCGGCATGGCGGCCGGCGAGTCCGTCATCACTGGGCTCACGCGGGCGTTGGAAAAACAATCGCCATTCATCCTTTTTGCTGCCTCAGGTGGCGCGCGCATGCAGGAGGGTATTCTCTCTTTGATGCAGATGCCGCGCACGACGATTGCCGTGCAGCGCCTGCGCGAGGCGGGTCTACCCTATATCGTCGTCCTCACCGATCCGACGACAGGCGGCGTCACGGCCTCCTATGCTATGCTGGGAGATATTCACATTGCCGAGCCCGGCGCGCTCATCTGCTTTGCCGGTCCGCGCGTCATCCAGCAGACGATCCGCGAACAGTTGCCGGACGGCTTCCAGCGATCCGAGTATCTGCTGGAGCACGGCATGATCGACATGGTCGTACATCGCCACAAGATGCGCGAGACGCTGTCGCGCATCTGCCGGATCCTCATGAAGAGTGGCGCCAACGCCAAGGCAGTAGATGGACGGTCTGTCCGCAATGGCCAACTCAAGAGCGCCGCCGCGGTTGAAAATAATGCCGTAGATATTGACGCGGTCGCGAACGCGGAGGGCATATTCTCCGTGGTCGACAGTGCGGATGCGGCGTCGGACGCCGATATCCGCAAGACGGCGAAAAACGAAGGGGGCGACGCAGCCTCGACCTGAGGCGCGGCGCTTATCTGGTCCCTCGCCAGTCCGGACAAAGGCCGGGCCCGCGAGGGACGATCAGCCGCACGGGAAATGGCCGGCTAACTGCGGAGCACCGGCGGTCCGAGGGATTACAAATCCCCGTAGAAATCCGGAACCCCAGATCATCGGCCAAAACGGGCCGCCAGAGACGAGCGCGATATGCAGAAGAGCGACAAGCTCCTCGCCGATCTTAAGCTTCTCCATCCGAAGCTCATCGATCTGTCTCTGGGCCGCATCGAACGGCTGCTGGAAAAGCTCGGCAATCCGCAAGAGCGGCTTCCGCCTGTCGTGCATTTGGCTGGGACCAACGGCAAGGGTTCGACAACGGCATTCCTAAGGGCGATGCTGATGGCTTCGGGCCACCGGGTCCACGTCTACACTTCTCCTCATCTTGTCCGATTCCACGAGCGTATCGAGCTGGCTGGGACCGACGGCGTTTCCCGTCCCATCGGCGAGGATCAGCTCGTCGATGTGTTGACACGCACGCAGGCCGTCAACGACGGCGACGACATCACGCAGTTCGAGATCACGACGGCCGCTGCGTTCCTCGCATTTGCCGAAACGCCGGCCGACGTTCTGCTGCTTGAGGTTGGGCTCGGCGGGCGACTCGATGCGACCAATGTCGTGAAGAGACCGGCACTTACGGTCATCACGCCCATTTCGTTGGATCACGCAGAAAAACTGGGCGCCACCATTGCAAAGATTGCTGCCGAGAAGGCCGGCATCCTGAAGCCCGGCGTAACCGCCGTTATTTCGCAACAGGTGCCGGAAGCCCTTGACGTGATCCGCGAAACGGCAAGTGCGACCGGGTCCCGCACTGTCGTGTGGGGTGAGGATTTCGACGCTTTCGAGCAGAACGGCCGCCTTGTGGTCCAGACCGAGAGCCACGTGCTTGATCTGCCTCTGCCGGCACTCGTTGGTCGGCATCAGATCATTAATGCCGGCACTGCCGTTGCCGCCGCGCTGGAACTTGATCAGTTGCGTCAGGCGGAAAGTGCGATTGAGCGTGGCCTACTCACAGCCCGCTGGCCAGCCCGTATGCAACGGCTCGACAGTGGTCCGCTGCCGGAACTCCTCAATCGCGGGTCGGAGCTATGGTTGGACGGCGGACACAATCCATCAGCCGGCGCCTTTCTGGCCCAGACGCTCGCCGATCTGGAGGAGCGCAGTCCCAAGCCGCTTTATCTGATCGTCGGCATGATGGGCCTGAAGGACGCAACGGGCTTCCTGTTGCCGTTCCGTGGTCTCGTCCGTCATATCGTGACCGTGCCTATCCCAGGTGCGCACGAAGCGCCGTTCGCGCCAGAAGCTCTTGCCGAGGTGGCGCGTCGCGTCGACATTCCAGCCGACACCGCTAATGAGGTCGAGGCAGCACTGAAGCGCATCGAGCTACTCGATCCCTCACCCAAACGCGTGCTCGTTTGCGGCTCGCTCTACCTCGCCGGCCACGTACTGGCGCGGCAGGAGGGCGTCGAGGTCCAAGGCAACTGAACCCGTCTTCGGCCAAAAAGAAAAGGACCGCGCCGTTGCCCCGCGCGGTCCTCGATTATTCGAAGCTGTCTTGTGCGTCTCAGGCGACGATGGCGCCGTTGACCCAATCTTCCAGCCGCTTCTTCTGCACCATTGCGCCAGAATGGCGGGCCTTAACCTCGCCGCCCTTGAATACGATGAGCGTCGGCATGGCCTGGATGCCATACTTCTGCGTGATGCCGGGGTTCTTGTCGACATCGACCTTCACGATCTTGACCTTGCCCTTCATCTCGGCGGCCACGAGATCGAGCGCGGGCGCCATGGCTTTACAGGGGCCACACCACTCGGCAAAGAAATCGACAACGACAGGTTCCGTGGACTTGAGCACGATTTCGTCGAACGTGCTGTCGGAAACGTTGGGGGTGTTCGCCATGGAAAACTCTCTGTTTTAGCCGGCTCCCGGTAACGGCAGACGGCTTCGGTTCGGGTGGAAGACTTAAGAACGGGATGCGGCGGCGTCAAGGTGGGCTGGGTCCAGCTGCCACAGACGCCGACTGTAGGCATCGAGAATTTCTGCAGGAATCTCCATGAGCTGCGGTCCCTCCGTCCACAGAAGGGCGGCGCGCACGGGTTTGCCGGAAAAGATTTGCTCCAGCGCCAAGCGGTAGGCAGCGAGCTGGTAGAGATAGACCTCCGCCACTTCGGCGGAGGTCGTGGGACACGTGCGATTCGTCTTGTAATCGATGATGAGTACTGCCTCGTCCGTGATGGCAATCCGGTCGATTTGACCTGTGAGGCGCAGCGGCGTGCCATGTCCCGACGGGTGGGGAATTTCCGCCACGACCGGCACTTCCGCGCGGCTCCCGGCCCCGAACAGCATGCCAAACGCCGGATCGTTGAGAATGGCAAGAGCCTCCTTCGCGATGCTGTAGCGCGAGCGCGCGGGCAGTTGCGGCGCCCGAACTTCGAGGAATTTATCCGCGGCTGCGCGCCAGTCTGCGGATGCAATCGTGGGAAGGTGCTCCAGAAGTGCGTGCGTGAGCGAGCCGCGTAGAAAGCAATCACCGTTTGTCGCGTCACTGCCGGTTCTTCTGGGGCTGGGGGCTGGCGGCTCGGCGAACGGATCGGCTGGCCGGTCGGCCGGCAGGGGCTCCCCCTCCTCGTCGATCTCGTATGGGGCGAGACGTGAAGGTACGAGCGGCACACTCCGCGTGCGTTCGCGCGGGGCAGGCCGCTCCGCCCATAGGGGCCTGGGCTGTGCGGTTTCGGTGACGACCCGCGCACTATCCTTGGCGTCGGGAGCAGTGTCCGCCGCCTGTTTCGTCTCGGATAGGTAGATCACGATGTCCTCGCCAGGAGCATCCGGATCGGCACCCAGTGCGGTGCAAACGGTGTCGTACCAGCAGCCGGGCGCTCGCCCTTTCTTGCCTTCGAAGCCGGCGATGATGAGTTTGTCGCGTGCGCGCGTCATTGCAACGTAGAGCAGGCGATCGCGTTCTTCCGCATCGCGTTGTTCCAGGGAGCCACGCGCATGTCGCACGGGTTCAAGCGCGGTGGTGCCCTTCACCGGCCATACGAAGGCGGACGCAGTATCATCTCCAGGCAGTCTCAGGCCATCGAGACGAATCGGCCGCCCGCCGCGGTTGGCATTGGCGCCGGTCGCGCAGGTATCGGGCAGGAAGACGATCGGCGCCTCAAGTCCTTTGGCGCCATGCACCGTCATGACGCGCACTTCGTCGCGCGCGTGCTCGGTATCGCGCTTGATCTCGCGGTCCTCCGACGTGAGCGTATGCAGGAAGCCCGTCAATGATGCTGGCGCCTTGTCGTCGTAGGTGAGAGCCAGGTTCAAGAACTCGTCGATAGGATCCGTCGCATCGGGGCCGAGCCGCCCGATAAGGCGGGCGCGAACGCCATCGCGATCGAGCAGGCTCGCCCAGAATTCATAGGGTGGCGTGAAGTCCGCTGCCTTGCGCCAGCGCTTCAATGTCTCGGCGGCGTCGGCATAACGCGCATCGGCACCAGCATTCTCAAGAAGCGCCTTCCACAGGGTGCCGCGCCGGCCGTTGGCAATGCGCAGAAGATCCTCGTCATCGAGATTGAAGATAGGGCTTTTCAAGGCCTCTGCGAGCGACAGGTCGTCCTCGGGTAACGTAAGGAAGTGGCCGACCGAAAGCAGATCCTGTACGGCGATGTGTTGCGCAAGTTGCAGCCGGTCAGCCCCTGCGACCTGCACGCCGCGCGCCTTCAGCGCCGCCACCATGGGACCAGCGAATGGACGGCGCTTGCGGACGAGGATCAGAACGTCGCCCGCGCGGATGGGTCGACCGGCGGAGGGCAGCATCGTCCTGCTGTCAATCCACCCTTTGATGGTGTCGGCAATCCGGTTTGCGAGCCGCAGTGAAGGCACTGTCGTTGGCGCTTCCTCCAACGGTGACCAGGGATCGGCCGTCTCCGTATCGGCATAAGCTTCGGGCCTCCAGACTTCGACCGAGCCTGCCTGTCCGATACGCTTGGCTATATGACGAATGCCTGAAGTGCCCGTCGGAACGCCGGGGGTGCGACTGTGATCCGCGAAGACCTTGTCAACGGCTGCCAAAACCGGTGCCGTCGTTCGAAACGACACGTTGAGATCGACTTTCCGGAATGTCGCTTCGGCAGATTCCGCGCGCTGCCTGAATTCGCTGCCCTTGCGCGCGAACATTTCGGGCGCGGCGCCCTGGAACGAGTAGATCGACTGCTTTTCATCGCCCACGGCGAAAATCGTGCGCGGCGTATCGCGCGTTCCGCTTCCGGCGAAGAATTCCTGCGCCAGCGCGCCCACCACGTCCCACTGCGACGGACTCGTATCCTGGCTTTCATCGACGAGCAGGTGATCGAGCCCGCTGTCGAGCTTGTATAGCACCCACTCCGCCGAGCTTCGGGTTCGTAGCAAGTTGCGCGTGCGCCCGATAAGATCCTCGAAATCGAGCGCTGCACGGCGCGCCTTGGCGTCCTGGTAGCGCTGTAAAACTGCGTCGGTGAGGCGGTAGAGCGCGATCGTGGCTTCGACAAGCTCCGCGCCCTTCATCTCGGTCCACAACGACACGAAACGGTCGCGTGCGTGAGCGAGCTTCGTTTCCGTCTCCGGGTACTCCTTGGCCACGCCCTTCGTGGCGAAGCTTGTCCGCGGTTCGCCCTTGCTGTCGAAAAAGAGCTTCTTGAGGAGGTCACTGCGCGCGGCTGGAGCCGATGTGGCCGCGATCTCGCGCAGGAGAGATGCCCGGTCGCCGTCGCGCTTTCCGCCTGTAGAAAACAAGTCCGAAAGGTGCCGGCAGTCGGCATCAGACAGAACAATGGCCGCGGCGGCCATCAGTTCTCCGCTCATTGCGCCGTCTCGCACCCCGAAGTGCTGTCGCAGAAGGCCCTCCGCGCGCTCTATGCCCTTTTTGAACGTGGGCAGGCGAATGGCGGTGTCCAGCCAGTCGCGATGCTGAAGTGCTTCGTCGAGAATTTCGTCGAAACGGTCGTCGGCCGCGTGCGCCACCGCGATGGTCAAAGCCATGCCGAGCAGATCATCCGGCTGACCGGCGGCTTCAGTCAGCACCTCATCAATGGCGTTGCGCTTCAACTCGCGTGCCATGACCTCGTCCAGAATTGCAAAGCCCGGCGTCACGCCAGCTTCCAATGGAAAGCGCTGCAGGAGGCGTTCGGCGAAGGCGTGGATCGTCTGTACCTTGAAGCCGCCCGGGGTCTCGATCGAGGCGGTAAAGAGCGTGCGGGCGCGGGCCATCTCGTTGCTGGTGGCATCCCGCGACAGAAGCTTGCGCAATGCCCCGGCCAGATCGTCGTCTGCCAGCATCACCCACTTGGCGAGTTCGGCAAAGACGCGCTTCGACATCTCAGATGCCGCGGCTTTGGTGTAGGTGAGGCACAGAATGCGTTCTGGTGCCGTTCCGGAGAGCAGAAGCCGCAGGACGCGCATTGTTAGCACGTGCGTCTTGCCCGTCCCAGCATTGGCGCTGACCCAGACGGAGGCATCCGGATCGGAGGCGGCACTCTGAGCGCCCGAGGTGCGAGTAAGTTCAGCGTCAATTTCGACGGGGCCAGGAATGGGGTTCATGCCTCGCCCTCGTCGCTGCTATCTCTGTCCACTACCGACCATTCGGCAACACGGGCCAAATGTGCATACTCGTCGAAGTCATAGGAAAAGCCTTTTCGGCGGAGTGGCCGGTATGGCGTCTTCTCATCGTCATAGTGGGCGATGTGGCGCTTCAGGCCGTCGAGTGTGTTTGCCGCTAGCACCGCCAAATCGTCTGTCTTGATGTCTGCCTGCTCGCCCGGGGGATCACCGCCCGAGGCGCGGATATAACGCAGCGTCGCGACGGAGCCCGCTGGAACGTTGGCGAAGCCGGTGTCCGCAGCAATAGCAGCTTCCAGCGGCAACTGTGGGGAGAGGCCCATAATCACTCTTTTGGAGTTCGGCGGAATGCCCGTCTTATAGTCGGTGATGACGAGGCCACTCTGGCCCACATCGATCCGGTCGGCCCGCGCCGTCAGGGTGAAGGTTCCGCCCGGAGCGTTGAAGACGGCACTGCCTGTCGTTTCCGCGATGACTATTTCGATGCCTTGCCGGCGCTGCGGCTCGGTGGCGGCGAACCAATCGGCAAATCGCTCGAAGCGAGGAACCCAGAAGGCGGCGATGCGCGGGTGCGTGCGATAGTCGTCGAGGATTGCGCGCGCGATACGGATAAGCTCGCCGCGAACGTCTCCAGGAAGCGACGCTGGATGCGCTTTTGTGAACCGCGAGAGCGCTTCGTGGATGATACTGCCGCGCAAAGATGGCCCGGGTTCCTTGCCAAGCTCGTCGAGCGCTTCGAGACCGAGGATCTCGCGGGCAAATATCGCGTACGGGTTTGCAATGAATTTCTCGATGCGCGAGACTGAGAGCCTGCGTGGACGCAAGCTGATGGATGGGCGCGGCTCGGGGCAGCCGGCCGGCGGTCGGCGGACAATGTCATCGCGTTGCCGGGCCCAGGCAAGCCATGACTGGTCTGGCTGGAGTTCGGCGCGTGCCTCAGCGCCGTCAAGCAGAGCCTGCAGGCGCAAAAGCCAGCGTGAGGCGACGGTCGGAACGCCGTCGACCTTTTCCGAGCGCGTTAGAATAACCTCACGTGCGCCGAGCAGAGAGATGAAATCGTGCGCGGCGAAGCCGATCTTCTCCTCTGGTGAAGGCAATTTCAGTTCGGTGCGCATGGGCCGGTTGAGCCACGGTCCGGGATCGGCCGACTCCGGCCACGTGCCGTCATTTAGCGAGCCGAGTACAACGACGTCTGTCTGCTGCAGGCGCGCCTCGAACGGGCCCCATATGAAGAGGCGAGGGTGCACGGGTACGCGCGGGCGCACGTTGATGCCGGTAATCAGGCTGCGATAGAGGTCTGCATAGTCTGCAGGACGCACCGTGAGTTCCGGGAGAGTATCGTCCAGAATCTCGCTAAAGAAGCGCTGCGCGGCTTCGCCCGCCTCGCCCTGCCAAAGCGAGGACGGCGCCGCGTCCTCGTCCTCTGCAGGCAGGCGTGCCAGTTTTTCCGCGGCGGCCACATGGGCGCGGGCGAGCGAGGCGATGGGCGCCGCTGCGCCGCTCTTGGTAACGTCCTCAAGCGGTGCGAGCGCGTCTTTCAGTGCGGCAACGAGGTCGCGGATCGCTTCCCAGTCCTCCGCCCATAGCCGCCGCACGGCGCGGTTCTGCCGCTCGCCGGTACGGGTTTCGTGGTGCGCCTGCTCGATCGCGGCGGCGACACCGTCCAGCCCCTGGCCAAGGTAGGGCGTGCGAAAGGCTGCAATCTCCAGCGCGCGGGCCGCCCGGCGAATGGTGAAGGGATCGCGCCCGAGGCGTGTTAGCGGATGCTTCAAGAGCGCCATCAGCGTCGCTGGTTTATAGCCGTCGCAATGGGCTGCGATGACGAGTTCGAGGAACGCGCCCGGGACTGTCTTGGCAAATGGCCGGCCTGCCGAGTCGTCGACGCGGATGCCCCAACTTTCCAGGCGAATCGCGACGCGGCGGGCGAGCCGGCGGTCGGGTGACACGAGTGCGGCCGTACGTCCGGGCGTTTCGGCCGCGTGCCGCATGATGAGTGCAATCGCTTCCGCTTCATCCTGGCCGGTGGGCGCCTCGATGAGGCTCAGACCATCGAGTGCCGGTTTGCGTTTGTCTTTGTCCTTCAGCGTTTCGACGTATTGGTACCAGAGGGCCGTCGTGCGTGAGGGCCGGAGCGCCTCGGAGATCAGCTTCTCGCGGGCTGTTTGCCGTTCGTCCGGTGCTGCGCCTGGCAGCAGTGTCACGTCGCGCCGTTCCAGACCCAGGGACGCAAGCAGTTTGGCCAGCCCGTGCTGAGGATGTTCCGCATGATCCGGGACAATCACCTGCCAGCTTGGCTCGTCGAGATGCATGTCCAGCGCCGGCAGCACAATGGCGCCGTTGGGCAAATCCGCCACCGCCTGCATCAGTTCTACCGTCGCCGGGATTGAGCCCGTGACGCCTGCGACGATCACGGGACCTTGGGGCGGGCTGGTGCGGAGTTGCCGGGCCTCGGCCGCGATGACGGCGTTGCGTCGGGCAACGGGCGACAGCCGACCCTGTTCTTCGAGATGAGCCGGCCAATAGGCAGTCACGATCTGCAGAAACTCGAGCGTCTTCTGCCAATGTTCGGAATAGAGTTCAGGTACGAGTGCAGCGAGTCCTTCGAGGCTGACACCCTCGGTCTCCACCATATCCATGAGGCGAGCGAGCTCACCGGCCAAAATCACGGCCTGTGCGGGCGTGCTCGAGCCAGCCGCGGCGTAGGGATCGAGCGCGCTTTTGCCATCGTCGCCTGTGGCTCGCATGACTTCCGACCAGCGCAGCACAAGCTGTGTGAGCGCCAGACGCCGGTGCATCTCGCTGATGGCGGGGCCGATTCCGGCTACGGTGCCCGCCTCCCCGCGCGCGGCCTCGGTGATCAGTGAAAGATCTTCGTCCCCCTCGGAGATGGGCAGGATCGCGGGAAGCAGCATGGCCCGGCCGCTGGCCGCCGCCAGAAAGGCGTCCTGCAGGGCACGCGTGGCGCGCCGTGTCGGGAGGTAAAGGGTAATATTGGTGAGATCGACCGGGCTCGGCTTCGGACCTCCGCGTGCGGGCAGGTTGCCGGCGAGCAGCGCCTCCGCGAGCGACCGCAGGAATGGGCGACCGGCAGGGACGGTATAGATCCGCCGGCGCGGGGCTGTAGTGCTATAAGGCTCAGCGGGCATGTTCGAACTTCAGCCGCTCCTCGGATGCTGCAAGCGCCTCCGGCGTGCCGACATGCATCCAGATGCCGTCAAGCCGAGCGCCATAGAGCCTCCGCGCAGTAATCGCGCGATCCCATAGCCTGTTCAGAGAGAACGGGCCCGATGGAGCATCGTCGAAAAGACGCGGATGCGCGATCGAGACGCCCGCGAAGACGAAGGGCGCCTCTTGCCGTTCCGGCCGTCGCAACAACACGCCGGAGGGCTCCATGTTGAAGTCTCCATGGCCGTCGTAGCCGATGCTCGTGGCCGCCAGCGCGAGCAGCATCAGGCAATCCATCTCGTCCGGATTCCATGCCGACATGAGCCGCGGGATCGCCCCACCGAGACCCTCGATCCACGCGGTGTCCGCGTTGTGGATGACGAACGGTTTGCCGCCGATGAGAGGCAGTGCCTTCACAATACCGCCTCCGGTGTCGAGCAGTTCTGCGCGCTCGTCCGAAATGAGGATTTCGGGGTGCGTGCGGGACTTCAGATGCGCCTCTAGCTGGTCGGCCCGATAGTGCACGTTCACGATGACGCGGGTGATACCCGCATCTTCGAGCCGATCGAGCGCATGATCGACCAGCGCACGTCCGTCGAGGCGGACGAGGGGCTTGGGCACCATCTCGGTCAGAGGCCGCATGCGTGTTCCGAGCCCGGCGCCGAGGATCATCGCAGTATCGATCACGAAATGTTACTCCGTCTTGGTGACCGGTTCGCTGGTCGCACCGCAGTGTCTCGCCCGTCAGGCCGCCGGCGCCGCGGTGCGCACCTCCGGTGGGAAGTGGGTCGCATACCAGTTTGCCAGAGGGGCCAGATCCGGATGGCTCAGGTTCCTTTCCAGATAGCGCCATAGCCGCGGAATGTGGCGCAGATACTGGGGCTTGCCGTCCCGTTTCCACAGCCT
The DNA here is from genome assembly GCA_963825555.1 of uncultured Alphaproteobacteria bacterium. Lineage (GTDB taxonomy): Bacteria > Pseudomonadota > Alphaproteobacteria > Rhizobiales > Hyphomicrobiaceae > JAGVSR01. The sequence goes on from CAWGTZ010000004.1 coordinate 47,605, forward strand.
TGCGAAAATGCCGAGAATCTTGGTGTTGCGCTGGGCACCGAGCGCCGCATAAGCGAAGCGGAACGCTGCCTCGTCAAAGCCCGGTTCGCGCATGCGAACTGCCGCCACATAGTGTGCGAAAAGCCGGTCCTCGATTTCGGGGGCGACATCGAGGCGGGCATCTTCCAGCAGGGAGACGAGATCGAAAGCTGGATGGCCCACGAGGGCGTCCTGAAAATCAATTATGCCCACTTGTCCGGCAGATTGGCCGCCGCGTTCGGGCAGCCATAAAAGATTGGGTGAGTGATAATCGCGCAAGGTGAGACTGCGATGGGGATCGGCGAGGATGCGGTCGAGAACCGGACGCCACGCCGCCTCCAAGTCCGCACGTGGGCCTTCCGGAATGACATCACCGTACATGAGCGGCCAGTACCAGTCTGGAAGCAGCGCAATCTCGATCTCATAGGCGCCGCGGTCGTAGGTGCGGATCGGTGCAGCCCGGCCTTCGGTGGCGTTCCAGGCTTCTACACATGCCGCGTCGATCCTGCACAATTCGACGAGTGCGTCGGTTGCCGCCGTCCACATGGGCTCCAGCGGTCGTCCCTTCGCAACCTCGGATCCGAACACGCGGTCGCCGAGATCGCCAATGAGCATGAGCCCGCGCGCATGATCCGTCGCATGGATGCCGGGGACGACGAGCCCGGCAGAAGCGAGCAGGCGGTCCACACTCTCGAAAGCGGCCGTACCTTCGGCCAGATGGGCGATGCGGCTGTAGGGCAAGCCGTTCTTGATGGGCGGGCCATCCGGCTGCGGTGGCCAGTCCATGAGAATGAGCGGTTCTTTCGTCTCTGTTAGACGCGCATAGGCTCGTGCCGAGGCATCGCCTTGCAGATACGCGATGCGCGCACCGTCGGCCTCAGGTGCGGCTTCAAGAAAAGCCTCTATCTCATCAAGGCGGTGCAGCCGCTCATCCCATGTGCCATGACCCTCAAGGGCGATGTCGCGCTGATCGGCGTCCGCGCATTCGGTGAGCATGATGTCCAGACGGTTGACCCCAAGAAGTGACGGCGCGCGCCCTGGCCATTCGATGATCACCGCGCCGCGCGTGGCCAATTCCTCGATGCCGAGTTCGCGCGCTTCGTCTTCGTGCGAAAGGCGGTAGAGATCGATGTGGGCGAGATCCAGGCGCGGCGTGTCGTAAGTTTGCACGAGCGCGAAGGTCGGACTGGGGACCTCGCCTTGCGCATCACCCAGAACGGCACGGATGAGCGCCCGTGCAAAGGTGGTCTTGCCCGCCCCCAGATCGCCGTGAAGCGCGATGGTGTCTCCAACGCGGATTTTGAGAGCGACTAGTTCGGCAAGCCGGCAGAGTGCCGGCTCGTCAACTTGCCTGTTTATCCGAGTGGGCATGGGGAAGGGCGCGCGGGTTCTGCTGTCCAATGTCGAGCGGCCGGGCGGCGCGCTCGGGCAACCGTACCGTGACCCGCGTTCCGATTCCAGGCTTGGACTCCAGGCTTACCCGGCCCTTATGCAACTCCACGAGGCTCTTGACTATGGAAAGGCCCAGGCCCGCACCGCGATGGTCTGACCCCTGGCTGCGGCTTTCGAACCGCTCGAAGGCGCGCTTCTGCTGCTCGAAGGGGATGCCGATCCCCTGGTCTTCCACGGCGAAGATGATATAGCCGTCCTCCCGCCAGCACTCCAGCTTGACGCCCCCGCCGGGTTTGGAAAACCCGATCGCGTTTGACATGAGGTTGTAGAGAATTTGCCGCACGCGGGCCTCGTCGGCCTCGAAGGTCCGATCCTGCTGGTCCAGCGCGACGTCGATGGTGAGGTCGGCACTCACCGCGCGTTCGCGCAGCGCCAGGATGGTGGCATCGATGATGTCGCTCGGCTTGATCACTGACAGTCGCAATTCGAGAGAGCCGGCGTCGATCGTTGCGAGATCCAGAATGTCGTCGATGATAGAGAGCAGGGACTTCAACTCCTGCGCGATGTGGCCCAGGTATTCCTTCTGCCGAACATTGAGTTCACCCATAAGGGGGCTCGCCAGGAGTTCGCCGAAGCCGATGATATTGGTGAGCGGTGTTCTGAGCTCGTACGAGACGTGCCCTATGAATTGGTTCTTGAGGCGGTCTGCTGCTTCGAGTGCCTCATTACGCTCCTGCAGAGTACGCTCGTAGCGCCGCACGTCCGTCACGTCGGCGAAGGTAAGCAACATGGCGCCGTCTGGAAGCGGTGTCGCGGCGTAGTCGATTACGCTGTTGTCTGGGCGGACCATCTGACCGTCAAGCTGCTCGCGCCCCGTGTTTATGGCTGTTACAGCCTTCGTGATTGTTTCCCATGTCTGCCCGTCATCGAACAAAATGCGCGCATTCGTGACGAACTCGTCAATGTGCGGCGTGCTGGCAAGCTGGCGCAGGGACATGCGCCAGATCTGGGCAAATGCGCTGTTGAACAGCTTCAGGCGCCCGTCGGGACCGAACACGGCCACGCCTTCCTTGAGGCTGTTGAGGGTCTCGCCCTGCACGCGCGACAGCGCCACGTAGCGACGTTCCAGCGCCAGGCTTTCAGTCCGGTCGTCGTAGAAGTAGGTAACACCACCGTCGGGTCGGCGTTCACCCCAGACGTGTACGACGCGGCCATCCTTGATGTGCCATGTGTCCTCGATCTCGCGCGTGTTCGTGTAGCAGGACAGCATCCGCGACTTCCATTCTCGGTAGTTCACGGTGTCGGGCAGCTGGTCGTGGTCGCGCAGCTGGTCGAGAATTTCGCCATCGAGAGGACCGGACTTCAACCATTCCTCGTCGATCTGCCAGAGCTTGCGGTAGGCTTCGTTGTGGAAGGTGAGGCGGCGTTCGGCGTTGAAGATGGCAACGGCGGTGGCGACCCGCTCCAGTGTCAGATGGTAGGCGGACATCTGCCGTTCGAGCGCGATCTGTGCGTTCTCCAGCGCGGCCACGTCGATGGCGACTCCCGCATTGGCCTCAGCGAGTGGGATGGCGATGATCTGATGGGTCTTCTGGTCGCCCCCGACGATGAGCCCCAGCTTCTCCTGATACGTCTTTCCGGACTTGAGGGTCCGATCGATGGCCCGCCGCTGGCGCGACTCTAGGAGCTCGATCTGGGAGGCGACAACTTCCGTCTCGCTGTCCGCCTCGACGGCCTTGACGTAGGCAGTGTTTACCCAGGTCAGCCGGCCGTTGGCATCACGCAGCCAGGCGGGACTGGGCAAAGCGTTGAGCAGGGCACGGCTGGAGCGGACGTCGCGGGCGATCTTCTTCTGATGATCGAGGATGAGCCCAAGGTCGCGCTTGTAGCCGGCAACGTCTCGCAGTCTGAGAATGGCGCGGCTGCCAGCGGCGCGACCGTCCGCCTCAACGTGTCCGCCCGCAGCGGTGCGCAGGATCATGTTGAAGGCGCGGCCCTCCGCGAAAAGAGCATCGAGAGCCGCCTTCAGATCGGCTGCGGATTTCTGCTCAAGCCACATGCCGAACCGAAGAAGCTCCTGCTGGTTGCTTGGCAGGCCCGGAATGCCCGAGAGCGACTGGGCCACGACATCAAGCCCGCGGCTCTGCTCCCAGTGCACGAGTATCTGGGGCTCGGCTTTGATCAAGGACTCGGCAGCCGCAAGCCGGCGGCGCAGTTCCTGTATTTCGGAAGCGCGTTGCTTGCTGGCGCGGCGAGCGGCACTCAGCGCCGACAGAATGATGACGATGGCACCAAAGACGGTAACGCCAGCGATCGCCATCATAATGAGCGTCCCGACGCCGCCCGTCGGCGACAAGGCCGTCGCGCTATCACCGGAAAGGTTTGCGGTCAGAGCCAGAACACAGGCAATGCTGGCGATCAGGAGCAGAGCCAGCTCCAGTCGCGAATTTCCCGTTCTTGCACGCGAGGCAATACTGCGCATGGGCTCCCAGGGGGCCGCCGGCCGACGGTCGAATGGATTATGAAATCGAGCCGCGTCCGGCTCTAACGCCACGCCAAGTCAGGAAACACGAGGGAACATGGAGAACGCGGGCCAGGCAAGTTGGAGCTGCCGGCGAATCGCCCCGTTGATTATGCGGACCTTCGCCCGAACTGACCAGTGCATCCGGCCCACAGTTCGCAAAAGCTAAACGGCGCCGCTCCCTAAGGGAACGGCGCCGCTCAATCCGTTCGTGCCTTGGTCCAGATCAACCATTGCGGCCGAGTGCCATCGGATTGACGTGCAACCCGGCTCCAGGCGTGACGTATCGCAAAGGCCTCAGTAGCGATAGTGATCGGGCTTGTAGGGACCTTCCGGTGCGACGCCGATATAAGTTGCCTGATCGGGGCGAAGCTTCGTCAGCTTGGCGCCGATCTTCTCCAGGTGGAGTCGGGCAACCTTTTCGTCGAGGTGCTTGGGCAGGGTGTAGACCTTGCACTCGTACTTGCCGGGGTTGGTCCACAGTTCGATCTGCGCCAGCGTTTGGTTGGTGAAGGAGGCCGACATCACGAACGAGGGGTGGCCCATGGCATTGCCCAGGTTCACAAGGCGGCCTTCCGAGAGGAGGATGATCCGGTTGCCGTTAGGGAACTCGATTTCATCGACCTGCGGCTTGATGTTGTTCCACTTGAAGTTCTTCAGCCCCGCGACCTGGATCTCATTGTCGAAGTGACCGATGTTGCACACGATTGCGCGGTCCTTCATGGCCCGCATGTGCTCCAGTGTGATGACATCTTTGTTGCCCGTGGCGGTGACGAAGATATCGGCCCGGGGGGCTGCATCATCCATCGTGACGACCTCGTAGCCCTCCATTGCCGCCTGCAGGGCACAGATCGGGTCGATCTCGGAGACGATCACACGGCAACCAGCCTGACGAAGCGATGCGGCCGAGCCCTTGCCCACGTCGCCGAAGCCCGCGACCATCGCCACCTTGCCGGCCATCATCACGTCGGTGCCACGGCGAATGCCATCCACAAGCGACTCGCGGCAGCCATAGAGGTTGTCGAACTTGGATTTGGTGACGGCGTCGTTGACGTTAATAGCCGGGAACAGCAACTTGCCAGCCTTCTGCATCTCGTAGAGGCGGTGGACGCCCGTGGTCGTCTCTTCCGAAACGCCTTTGATGCTCTTGGCCACCTCGCCGAACCAGCCCTTTGGCTTCTCCTTCAGCGTGCGCTTGATGAGAGCGAAGAGAACTTCTTCCTCCTCTGCGCCCGGCTTGTCGAGGAAGGCGGTGTCCCCGCCCTCGGCGCGCACGCCCAGATGGATGTAGAGGGTCGCATCGCCGCCGTCGTCGAGGATCATGTTCGGCATGCCGCCGTCATGCCACTCGAACAGCTTGTGAGTGTAATCCCAGTAGTCCTTTAAGCTTTCGCCCTTCCAGGCAAAAACGGGAATGCCGGCAGCTGCGATAGCGGCCGCAGCGTGGTCCTGCGTGGAGTAGATGTTGCACGAGACCCAGCGGATATCGGCGCCCAGAGCCTTCAGCGTCTCGATGAGCACCGCGGTCTGGATGGTCATGTGCAGAGAGCCGGCGATGCGGGCACCCTTGAGGGGCTGCTTCGGGCCGTACTCCTCGCGCGTGGCCATGAGGCCCGGCATCTCGGTTTCGGCTATCGAAATTTCCTTACGGCCCCAGTCTGCGAGGCTGATGTCTTTGACGATGTAGTCCTTGGCGGCAGTCATTCAGGGCTCCTCAACGGGATGTTGGCACGCACGAGACAGCCGGCTGGCATATGGGAAAGAGCCCAAACGGGCCGGAAGCCAATCCGACGGTCGAGTTTCTCGGCAGTCCCTATAGCCCGGCTCCTGGGGGATCGCAACAAGATATAAGCAAGTCTTTATGTCTCATCGGAAGCCATGGTTTGCATTCTAGAAATGTGGCCGATCGAATATGTGATCACGTGTTCGTGATCATGTGCTCGCGTCTCACAGGTTCACTCCCGAAGAATTCGCGTTAACCGTCTGTAATCGTCGTAAAATAACGACCTCATTTTCAGACATCAAAGAAACAGCGAAAATTCTATTCAAATTGAACGACGGTTACTTTTGCTTTCGAACAGAACAAGGCTCGTTCAAGGTGATCGCGTGCCCAGGCGTTCGGGAAGCGATCCATGTCGTTCTGTTCAGCCAAAAGCCGTCGCGATCGTAGAACGAGCCGGGACAGCCCGGCTTGTGGATCGCAGGGGCGGTCTCAGATCGCAAACTTTGCCGCCAACAGCGGCGGCAACATTTCGGTCATTATGGCAGTGGTCGGGCTTGCATTGATCGTGACGTTGGGTGCGGCGGTCGACGTGGCCCGTTGGATGAGTGCGCGACAGGATACGTATCAGGCAGTCGACGCTGCGCTGCTGGCTGGCGGACGTGCTCTGCAGCTCGGGAAGACAGATGCCGAGGCGATCGCGGTCGCCACGACTTACTACCACGACAATAGCCGGCGGGTTCTTGGTGGCGACGGGATTTCATTCCGGGTGGTTGATGACGGACTAGGTATCACGGCCCAAGGCTCCGCCGCCATCGCTCCTATCTTTCTCTCGATCATCGGCCTGGAGAGCTTACCGATTCTCGATTTTTCGGGAACGGAGCACGCCACGGCGCGCTTGGCTGCTGGTCGGAACGCCCGTAGCAATCTCGAAATTGCCCTGATGCTCGATGTCTCATCTGCTATGAGCGGTCAGAATCTTCAGGACATGAAGGAGGCCGCGAACCAGCTGATAGACCTGCTCGTGTGGGATGATCAAAGTCGTTACTCATCCCAAGTGGCGATTGCGCCATTTTCATCGGATATTCGATTGAGTGACGACCTCCTGATGGCCGTTGCAGATCCGTCGATGAGCAATGCCATTCGAGGTGAGGACTTCGCATGCTTTGTCGGTTCGGAATTGCGGTCCTGCCATGACGTGTTCTACCGGCGCGACTGCGTCGTTGAGCGGATCGGTGAAGACAGATATACGGACGCAGCTCCCGGTCCGGGTCGATATTTGCTGCCTCTCTTCACCCGCCGTTTCTCGAACTGCGCTACGCCGATCGCCTCGGCCATAATGCCGCCGTCCAGCAATAAGGCCTTGCTCAACTCCAAGATCAACGGACTTCAAACCGGGGGCGGCCGGGCCGGGCATCTGGGCACTGCCTGGGCGTGGTACCTCTTGTCCCCGGATTGGGCGGATCTCTTTGCCGACAGCAGCAAGCCCCAGCATTACATGAGACCAGATCTTAAGAAGATCGCCATCTTGATCAGCGGCGGGGCCTACGACATCGCCTATTCAGAGAAGGGGATCGTTGCGGGAACGCTCGGCGCGCCGCTGCCAGTTGTGGCGGCGAATGGGCCTTCGAGCGAGCAGGCCGTTATTTTATGTGCCGGCATGAAAGCTCGTGGCATCGAGGTCTTCACGATCGGGTTCCACATCGGTGGGAATATGCCGGCCATCGAGACGCTGGATAACTGTGCGTCGGGTTCAAGCTATGCCTATCTTGCCCAGAACGGAGCGCAGCTTAGGGATGCCATGCAGGACATCACGATCAAGATCGCAAAGATCTATCTTTCGCACTGAAGCTTTGTCCGATGGATTGCGCGCCTGCCGATGCACGGGCTCGTCAACCTTCCTCGGCCAATTCTTCCCCGAATCCCATCTCTACGAGCGCGACAAGGGCCTCCAGGGCTTCGGGTCCTTCCGGGCCATCGCAGAGGATGTGCAGTTGTGAGCCCGGACCGGCTGCCAGCATCATGAGCCCCATGATCGACGAGCCGCCGACCGATTGGCCGTCGCGTGTGACGGTGACGAGGGCGTCGAAGCTCTCCGCACATTTGACGAACTTTGCCGATGCGCGGGCATGGAGGCCCTTGCGGTTGACGATGGTCACTACCGCTTCCGGACGATTGCTGTCCTTGATTTCGGGCATGCTGCGACGCTCAACTTTCGCCGGAGAGTTCCTGGCTCGCGACCTTGATGTACTTGCGCCCCGCCTCGCGCGCGCGGCTCACGGCCTCGGACATGGGTAACTCCCGCCTGAGGCTGGCAAGCTTCACCAGAATGGGCAGATTGATCCCGGCGATAACTTCCACAGGCGCTTCGTCCATCACGGAGATGGCGAGGTTCGACGGCGTGCCCCCGAACATGTCGGTCAGCACGATAACTCCTTCGCCGGAATCGGCGCGCTTTACCGCGTCGAGAATGTCTCCTCGGCGCTGGGCCATGTCGTCCTCGGGGCCGATGGCCACCGTTTCCAACTGGCCTTGCGGGCCGACGATGTGCTCGAGCGCCGCTCGGAACTCGGAGGCAAGGCCCCCATGCGTGACGATGACAAGTCCAATCATCCCGACTTCCCTGTCCAAGACGGCTGTTCCGGTGGCCAGGAGCACGGAACGCATCGCGGCGGGCAGACTTACAACTGTTCGCTGTCCGGGCAAAGCCCCTAAGCGTCTTCGTTGGGTCCAAAAGCAGCGTGTGCTGAAGGAGTGTGGGAGCCTACCATGGCCGTCAGGCTCTCTCTTTCAGGTTCCGTCTTGCAGGTCCCCCGTCCAAGGCGCCCCGTGAATGGCCAGCGCCAGTTTGGCCGGCGATGAGGCCTCGAAGGCCACAAGACGCATGACGGGGAGTTTGACACCGTGCAACGTTTCAAATGGCCAGGGATCCGGCAGACGTTCGACTGTGCTGGGTGCCACGAGATCTGCCAGCATCACGAGACGGGCTTTTGGCCGGTGGGGTATCGGTAGAATGCCGAGGCCACGGACTTCCATCAGACCGGCCAGCCGCTCCGGCGGAGAAACCACGAGGCCCTGCCCGGTCCTTGTAATCAGAACCTGATCGTCCGCCACGAGTTCGAACCGCTCGGTGCCGTGGGCGCCACTTCCCAGATTCAGTGCCCGCAGCGCTAGGTCGGATTTGCCTGAGCCGGAGGGTCCGCGCAGCAGTAGCGCCTGCCCACCGAGCGCGATGGCGGTGCCATGGACTCGAATCTCAATATCTCCGTCCGGCACCTGTTCCTCCACGCGAGGTCACGCTGATCCGCGGCAGCCGCACGATGAAGCTGGCCCCTATCGGCTTGGCATCAGGTCCAGCTTCCGGCTCGCGCCGGTTCTCGGCCCAGATCTCTCCACCGTGCGCGCGAATGATCTCGCGGGAGATAGATAGGCCGAGCCCCGAGTTCTTGCCGCGCAGCGCTTCCGACTGCGGTCGGTCGGTATAGAAGCGGTCGAAAATGATTGCGAGGCGGTCTTCGGGGATTCCCGGACCGTTGTCGTCCACCACGATCTCGGCGTGCTCGGGCGTCTGGCGCACGTTAATCATGACCGTGCTGCCGTGCGGAGAGAAAGATACGGCGTTGTCGACGAGATTGGTGATCACCTGCCCGAGCCGGCCCTCATGGCCGTTGACCTTCAGGCTCGCCGGATCGACGCCGGGCGCAATGGTGACTTTCACGGTGCGGTCGTCTTCCGAAAGGATGTCGCGGAATATGCGCGCGACGCTTTCCACGACTTCTGTGACCTTGGTGGGCGCCATGGCCTGGCGTGCGAGTTCGGCATCGAGCCGGGAGGCGTTCGACACATCGGTGATAAGCCGGTTGAGTCGCTTCAACTCGTTTTGGATCTGACGGACCAATTCGTCCCGCTGCTCGGGCGTCTTCGCATAGATGAGGGATTCGGCCGTTGATCGCGCCGCCGTCAGCGGGTTTTTCAATTCATGGGCCACGTCGGCAGCAAAGCTCTCGCTCAACTCGATGCGGCGGTAGAGCGATGCCGTCATCGCGCGGAAGGCTCGGGCCAGCTGGCCGACCTCGTCGTTGCGTTCCGTGTAGTCGGGCAGGTGCTGGCGGGCATTGATATTGCGGCTGACTTCCTCGGCTGCATCGGATAACCGGCGGATCGGCTCGGCAACGGTGCGGGCGAGCAGCAGCGACGAGATCAAGGTGGCGAGCAGGGCGATGATTGCCAGAGTTGCGATACGCGAACGCTCCTCGCTCAGAGATTTTTCAATATCGCCGGGCCGGGTGGACAGCAGGAGCGCGCCGAGTATGGCGTTCGCCCGCCGAATAGGAACCGCCATCGATACGAGCTGATCGCCATGTTCGTCGAGAAGCAGAAGTGGCGTTGCCGTTCCGCCGAGTGCGGCACGGACTTCCGGATAGGCGGTCCCCTTTCCGTTCCCGATCTCGCGATAGACGGGCAGTTTCTTGTCGATCAGCAGGGCTGTAATTCGCGTCCAGATGTTCTTCGGCTTTCCGGTCACCGGCGGCGCCGGTGCACGCGTCAGCTGGCCCTTGGTCAAAAAGTTGGAACTATCGACGATGAGCGTGCCGTCGCGTCCATAGATGCGGGCGCGGTTCTTCGTATGCTGGATCAAGCGTCGAAGGATCGGCGTAACGCGCTCCGGCCGGATCGATAACTGAAGCGCGGCGAAGCCATCGTCCCGATAGGGTACGCGCGCCCGGCTCGGGCTATTCGCCTTGTCGGGGTTGAACTGGATGCTGCCTTGCTCGATGCGGGCATCGCTCGCGATCGCGGCGGCAATCAATTCGCCCTGAGTGCGTAGGCTCTCCTTCTTCGCTTCCACCAGCCATTCCTGGTAGTGGCTGAGATAGTAGATGCCGCCGATCATCACGGCGAGACCGACAAGATTGGCAAGAAGGATTCTGCGAAGAAGGCTCGTGGACGCCCGCCGGAACGGGTTGGCGCGTGTCAGCCGGCGCACGAAAAGAAGACCGCGGCGCGTGGCGGCTTTCGTACTTTCCATCGGACCGCTTGCGGCCGGGATCCGCTCCGTATCGAGCGTCACGTGGCTTCTTCGCTCCGTGCTCGCGGCGCCTGCCGGATGAACGCGCGGGCAACCTCGGGGGTATCCACCGCTTTAGCCGCCTCGCGTCTATACGCAGTTGGCGCCGGACCTGAGCGCGCTTCTCAGGCTTCCTTGAACCTGTAGCCGACGCCGTAGAGAGTTTCGATCACATCGAAATCATCATCGACCTGCTTGAACTTCTTGCGCAGCCGCTTGATGTGGCTGTCGATCGTACGGTCGTCAACATAAACCTGATCGTCGTAGGCTGCGTCCATGAGTGCGTCGCGCGTCTTGACGACGCCCGGTCGCTGGGCAAGCGCCTGCAGGATCAGGAATTCGGTCACCGTCAGCGTTACGGGACGGTTGTCCCAGTGGCAAGTATGCCGCTCCGGATCCAGCTTGAGCTTGCCACGCTCCAGTGTGCGTGAGACCTCGGGCGTCTGGGCCGTGGCGTCCTTCGGACCGAAGCGGCGAAGGATAGCTCGCACGCGCTCGACGATGAGGCGCTGGGAGAACGGCTTGGTGATGTAATCGTCCGCGCCCATCTTGAGACCGAACAATTCATCGATCTCTTCGTCCTTGGAGGTCAGGAAGATGACCGGCATGTCCGATTGCTGGCGCACGCGGCGCAACAGCTCCATGCCGTCCATTCGCGGCATCTTAATATCGAAGATGCCGAGATCGGCAGGGTCTTCCGTTAGGGCCTCCAGCGCGGCTGCACCGTCATTGTAGGTGCGAACCTTGTAGCCTTCCGCCTCGAGCGCAAGGCCGAGAGAGGTGAGGATGTTGCGCTCGTCATCGACCAACGCAATCGTGGTCTTTTCTTTCATGGTCCTTCGTTCCTCGTAGCGCCAGATGTGGTACACGGCGCAATATGGCCTCAACTTGGATCAATTGTGGCGAGGGCTAAAGTCAGATATTTGGTCTGAACCCTAGCTGAACGGCAGGTCCGGGCAAAGCGAAGAACCTCCCATACCTAGGACAAAATGACCGATCCCACAGGAAATTCAGGGCTCAACGCGTCTCCGGCGGCGGCCGTACGCGTTCTTCTGCGGCAGGCCCTCAAGGGCGCTCTGGGTACTTTGGACCGGGAAACCGGCGGTCCCTATGCCTCGCTCGTCACCGTGGCGACGGGTTCGGACGGCACGCCGTTGATGCTGCTCTCTCAACTCGCCGTCCACACCCAGAACCTGCTGGCCGATCCGCGCGCGAGTCTCATGATAGACGGCACGAGCCCCCAGGGCGATCCGCTCGCTGGCGGCCGCGTCAGCCTTATGGGCCGTCTAACGGCCACGGAGGACCCTGCTCATCGCCAGCGGTTTCTGGCCCGCCATCCTGATGCGGAAATGTATGCGGCGTTCGCGGACTTTGCCTTCTACGCGCTCACCATCGAGCGGGCGCACTATGTCGGCGGGTTCGGCCGTATCGTCGATCTCACGGCGCGCAATGTACTGATCGAGACCTCAGGCGCGGAAGGGCTCATCGCCGCCGAAGCGGATATCGTGGAGCATATGAACGCTGACCACGCCGATGCGGTGGCGCTCTTTGCTTCGCGCTTGCTTGACAGGCAGGAGGCGCAGGGTGCCTGGAAAATGGTCGGGATTGATCCGGAAGGGCTCGATCTGCTGGGGCCGAACGGGTCGCTACGCGTTACGTTTCCGACCGCGATCGCCACGCCTGGAGATGCGCGCAAAGTGCTGGCAAGCCTTGCGGCGGACGCACGGGCCGCGCTGGAGTCGAAAAGCGGGGAGTAACCGTGATTCGTTGTTGGCAATTGCCCTATACTTTGGAATGGGTTGAGTTCTTGTATTTCGAGGCCTAACGAGGCGTCTCTCGAGTAGAGCGGTGCAAAACCGGGCGATGTTGGCTCCAGGTAGAGCGCTGTTGGTTCAGGGGCGGCATTGCAGAGTGTCCGGCAACTCAACGACCGGGCCCGGAACTGTCCCCGGGGAAAGTGTCCATATCAACGTGAAGGCCCGCGCCCCAGCCCGGATGCGACGAGCCTTTTTTTGAGAAGCGAGCCCGGATTCCATGTCGTCCGAAATCTTTCCGCTGAACGCCTGCCGCAAACTGTCGATCAATAATACCACGCCGGAACTGGTGGAAACCGCGATCCGCCGGAACGAGGGGCAGCTTGCCACCTCCGGTGCCTTCGTCGTCGAGACCGGTCAGCACACTGGCCGCAGCGTCAATGACAAATTCATTGTGCGTGACGCCGACACCGATCCCGCCATCTGGTGGGATAACAACAAGTCAATGACGGAAGAGCAGTTTGACCGACTGCTGCATGACTTCCTGGCCTTCGCAAAGCTGAAGGAACTCTTCGTCCAGGATCTCTTCGCCGGCGCCGATCCGGTCCACAGGCTGCCGACCCGAGTCTTCTGCGAGTACGCCTGGCACGCGATGTTCATCCGCAATCTGTTGCGCCGTCCCGGTGCCGGGGATCTGGAAAACTTCGAGCCGGGCCTCACGATCGTTGCGCTGCCGTCGTTCCGCGCCGCGCCCGACTACCACGGCACGCGCACGGAAACCGTGATTGCTGTCAATCTCACGCGCCGCATCGTGCTGATTGGCGGCACGTCGTATGCCGGCGAAATCAAGAAGAGCGTGTTCACCTATCTGAATTATCGCCTTCCTCAGAAGAATGTCATGCCGATGCACTGCTCGGCCAACGTCGGGAAGGACGGCGACAGCGCCGTTTTCTTCGGTCTCTCCGGGACGGGCAAGACGACGCTCTCTGCTGATCCCAAGCGTACGCTCCTGGGTGACGACGAACACGGCTGGTCGGAGAGCGGGATCTTCAACTTCGAAGGTGGCTGCTACGCAAAGACAATCCGGCTATCCAAAGAGGCCGAGCCAGAGATATTCGCCGCTGTTACCCGGTTCGGAACGGTTCTGGAGAATGTCGCTGTCGATCCTGCCTCGGGCGCGACCGACTTCGACGATGGCCGCCTGACGGAGAACACGCGTGCCGCCTATCCCCTCGACTTTATTGCAAATGCCAGCGGTACGGGCGTTGCTGGGCACCCCCGGAACATCGTGATGCTGACGGCGGATGCCTTCGGCGTTCTTCCACCCATTGCCAAGCTGACGCCGTCCCAGGCGGTCTATCACTTCCTGTCGGGCTATACGGCAAAGGTGGCCGGCACCGAGAAGGGCATGGGGGCGGAACCGCAGGCCACGTTCTCAACCTGCTTTGGCGCTCCATTCATGCCGCGTCATCCGGCCGTCTACGGCACGCTGCTGCGCCGTCTCATCGCGGAGCACGGAGTCGATTGCTGGCTCGTGAATACGGGCTGGACCGGTGGCAAGTACGGCACGGGCAGCCGCATGCCGATCAGGGTGACGCGCGCGCTGCTCGATGCAGCGCTGTCGGGCGCGCTGAAGGCCCAGCCGATGCGCACCGATCCGTTGTTCGGCTTCCAGGTGCCGCTCTCACTCGCAGGTGTGGATCCGAAACTACTCACTCCGCGGGAGACCTGGGCCGATCCGCTGGCCTACGACGTCACGGCTACGTCGCTTATCGATATGTTTGAAAAGAACTTCGCCAAGTATGAGGCGTTGGTCGACGCGGAAGTTCGTAATGCCCGACCCGGTCTCGAGCGCGAGGCCGCAGCTTAACCATTGTCTCTCCAGCGGATTGGCGGCCGAATCGTACCCTGCCACCGCGGGACCGGCTTATCTGTGCGGTTACTAAACAACGCGATCGTGCGGTCGGGGGTGTCGCGACAATTCCCTTCCGAGCGGAAAGCTCCTAATCTGCCGGACAGGTGTCGCGGCTCCGCGGTTTTCATCAGATGCCGCCGGGCCTGCGTGGCCACGCGAGGGTGTCATGCTCGAATGGCTGTCGCGGCTGTTTTTCAGAGAGCGCGGTCAGGGCCATGCGCCGGGCCGGCAGTTCGTGAACGTGCGCATAGACTTCGATCCAGACGTGATCTCGGTTTCCCGCGCAGGTGCGCCGGAGGAGGTCATGACATGGGAGGACGTCGCCACTGTGGGGCTCGTTTCGGGCGACGGCGTCAGCAATCCGCCGGAACTCTACTGGTTGCTGCAGGGCCGCGACCGGCGGCGTACGCTGCTCGTGCCGATGGGTGCACCCGGCGAACACGAGTTTGTTCATGCCATGCAGGAGCGGTTTTCCGGCTTCGACAATATGGCAGTCGTGGAGGCCATGAGCGCGAGCGGTAGCGTCGGCTTCACGATCTGGGATGCTGAATGGAACAGCGGCCCCGGCGAGGGGTGATGATATCGCCGGGGCTATCTCGCATGAGATACGTGGATGCGGTTCAGGTGGCAGCCGCTTCAGTGAAGGTGACGAGTTTGCGGTTCTTCTCGTCCCACAGCTTGAGATTCGCGCACTTGAAGCTCTCCCACAGCGTGATTTTGTTCATCGTCTGCAGTTCAGGGCTCCCCGCGAGGCATTCTTGCAAGCGGTAGTTGGGAATCATGCTGTTTAGGTGATGGATATGGTGCAGGCCGATGGAGCCCGTGAACCAGTTCAGCACCGGATGCAGCGCATAGTACGAGCTGCCATAGAGGGCTGCGACCTGGAACGTCCAGTCGTCGCTTGATTCCCAGACCGTTTCCTCGAACTGGTGCTGGATGAAGAAGAGCCAGCCGCCAGCCGCGGCCGCCACGTGCACCAGCGGCCAGACGACGAAGAAGAGGTTCGAATAACCGGTGAAGGCACCTATCGCGCCGTAGAAGATGGCTAGTCCGGCATTGAGGCCCATCACGCTCTTCCAGGTGTCGCGTGCGGAGTAGGGATGGAACCAAGGCAGGCGCTGCAGGATCATGAAATAGAAAGGCACGCCGATACCGAACAGGAACAGTGGGTTGCGGTAGAGGCGGTAGCGCAGCTTACCCAGCGGTGAGAGTGCATTCCACTCTTCGACGGTGAGGGTATCGATGTCGCCCACGCCGCGCTTCTCCAGGTGTCCTGAGGTGGCGTGGTGCTGGGCATGCTCGCGCCGCCACAGGCCGTAGGGCGTGACGGTGATGAGGCTCATCGCGCGGCCCATCCAGGTGTTGGCCCAGTTGGTCGAGAGGAACGAGCCATGTCCACAGTCATGCTGGATGATGAAGAAGCGCACCACGAGGAGCCCGCCCGGAATGGCGAGCAGCAGTGTCAGCCAATAGTGCGTTTCGACAGTGAGAAACATCAGCGTCACGATCGCGGCAAATGGCACGATCGTGTTGATCAGCTGGATGGCGGCGCGCCGATTGTCCGCACCGCGAAATTTTGCGCAGTGCTGCGCAAGCTTCATCGCTGAAGTCTTCAGCGCTGTGCGCGTCTCGACGGCGGGATCGATTGCGGGAGCTTCGGTTGTGCTGGGGCGGGGCGCAGCGAGCGCGACGGCGTTGGCGTGTGGCAAGGTGTGTCGTTTCCAGAAAGATCTGTTAGAGGATGGTCGCCGATGGAAAGGCGCGTAGCATATTCCGCATCTCCGAGCGAGGCTTCTTGTGCCTGCGCGTCATTCTTCAACGGGGAAACCGGCTCGGCTGTGCGATTGAAGCCTCACATCGCAATTCATTGCTGCACCGCAGTGTGCTGAGGGTCATCGGAATAACAACGAATTATGGCCTACCTTTGCCGGGTTTGACCCACATCAGGCATGGCCGCTCTTAGGCGCGACTCGTCTGCAACGATCCATTTAGAATCAAGTCTTTTGAATAAACTCGGGGGCTTCATTGCGCGAGGCCCGCGCAAGGCGTGCCGAGGAGAAAAGGACAAGGGCCGCACGCGGCGGCCCTTGCTTTAACGTTCGCGCGGGGTCGCCCCGCGTGCAGAGGTGTCAGACCTCAGTGTTGACCCCAGATCTCTACAACGGCTGGCGTACCCTCGAAGAGATTTTTCAGGCCCTTGGCAAGATCGAACCTCGAGCGGTACTTGGCCTGGATTTCCTTGATCGCCGAACGGCCACCCTTGAACTCGAGCGGGCCGAATGGATTGCCAGGATCAACACGCTCGCGCATCGAGAACACCTCGTCGGGTCCTGAGAAAAATACAACGCGGACTTCACGCAGTGTAATGGCGCGATCCTTTGCCACCACGCGCACCTTGCTGAAACCGCCTTCGTTCCGGCCTACCGTGATGGTGTCCTTGTCGAAGCCGGTGAAGCCGGCTGTCTGGGCGCCGAGGAGTACCCAGCCCTGATTGTACTTCCTGCCTTCACCGCTCGGCCCCAACCAACCGTCGGCGTACTGCCCCGTCACCTCGATGCGAGCCTGTCCCTTGAAGTTGGGCTTTGAGCGATAGCTCATCTGGATTTCACGGATGAACTTGCTCTGATCTACGTCCAGCCACGACGTGCGCGTGTTGGCGCGAATATCCGCATCAACGGCCAGATCTTCGGTCGTGCCGTCCATGTAAACGACCTTAAGTCGATTCATATGCACGTCATTGCCCAGAACGCGCATGCGGATGCGATCGAACTTGCCGATTTCGCCGCCGACCTTGATGATATCGCGGTCGAGTCCGAAACCGACGTTCTGGTAGCCGAACATAACGTCGTTACCGTCCGCGATCGGCTTGCCAGGGTTCGGCGTGGGCGTCGGGGTGGTCTCCGCTTCCGAGATGTCGCCGCTCACCGGTCTCTTCGGCCGTTCCATCCGACGTCCATCGCGGGTCTGCAGGCCGAGAACCTGAAGAGTTCCCCTGCCCGAGGACGCCCTCCACGAGACGTTCACCTTGTCGATGAATTTGTCGGTCGAGGACGGCGCAATCTCGCGGCTGCGCTCGCCGCGCCTCATGTCGATCTGACGGTCCTCGTTGTGAACCGAGCCGTCGCTGTAGACGATTTGCACGCGTGTCAGATCTAAGAGATTGCTGCCGCGGTTCTTGACGCGAATGCCCCGGAATGCACCCGGCGCTCTGCTTACGTCGATCGATGCGCTGCCGTCGCTGTTTGCGTCGATCGTTTCGGTTGCGATGCCCACAAGGTCCTGGGCCTGCGCAACGGATACGACGCCGGCCGCCACGAGGGCGAGCCCCGCCATCACCAGCCTACCAAACATGAAAAACTCCCCTACGTTATTTGTTCGGAACCCCCCGGCTCCGTTAGAGTGGTGTATCTCACTCCCGACGCTGATGAAAGGCAAGGTGTGGTGGAAGTCCATGCACTTGGGGGAAAACACTGATGCTGAATTGCAACAAGAGACGGCTTCGATGGGCCTGCCTATTCCGGGGCGGTAGGGGCGGCAATGGCGTCCCGGTTTGCCGACTGCTCGCGTTCGATTGCGACGCCACGGCCAAGGGCTTAGCCTCCAAATAACAGTGATCAGCACTTCGGCTTGTGCCGCGACGGAAGGTTCAGATGGCTGGCTCGCAACCTGGCGACGAAACGGAACGAGCGGACCGCATAGAGGAGGCGATCGCAGCGCTGGGCCAATACTTCGGACCACGCTGCTCAACGATCAGTGCCGTTCGGGAACAGCATGCCAGCAGCCTCACGTCTCTGCCTGGGGAGGCGCCCGACGCGGTTGTCTGGCCCGAGACGGCCAGCGACGTACAGGCAATAGTCGAAATAGCACGCCGCTATCACGTTCCCGTTGTTCCGTTCGGCGCCGGTACGTCGCTCGAAGGTCAGGTGAACGCGCCACGCGGTGGCGTCTCAGTCGATTGTTCACGCATGAATCGCATCGTGCGCATCGGCGCGGAAGATCTGGACATCACAGTCGAGCCAGGAATCACCCTTGATGAGCTCAACGATGCGTTGCGCCACACGGGTCTTTTTTTTCCTGTCGATCCCGGCGCCGGTACGGCCACCATCGGTGGCATGGCATCCACCCGCGCATCCGGAACGATGACAGTGCGCTACGGCGCCATGCGAGAGAATGTGCTCGCCATGAAGGTCGTGCTGGCGGACGGCACGCTCATCTCTACGGCGACGCGGGCGCGAAAGTCCTCAGCGGGATATGACCTGACACGCCTTTTTGTCGGCGCTGAGGGGACACTCGGTATCATCGTGGAACTCACGTTACGCATCGTGCCGCGCCCCGAGGCCGTGCTGGCGGGCGTTGCAGTGTTCCCGAGCATTGCTGCGGCCGCCCGCGCGACCATCGCTGCGGTGCAGTCAGGGCTTGCCCTGCAGCGCATCGAGCTTCTCGATCCGCTCATGTTACGCATCGTCAATACCCAATCGAGTACCGAACTGCCTGACGAGGGACCAGCGCTTTTCGTCGAGATCGCCGGAACCCCAGTTGCCGCTCAGGAACATCTGACGCGTCTCGTCGCGATCGTGGAGGACGAGAACGGGGTCTGGAGAGGCTCAGCGGCAAATGAAGACGAGCGCCGCCTTATCTGGAAAGCACGCCATGATGCGTTCTGGTCTATCCGCGCCGCCTATCCCGGCCGGTCATTCATCGTCACAGATGTTTGTGTACCGGTCTCGCGGCTGGCAGACTGCCTCGACGAGACGGTCGCCGACATCAAGGAAAGCGGCCTCATCGCGCCGATCGTCGGGCATGTAGGTGATGGAAACTTCCACTCCGTCCTCGTCCTCGACGAAACAAGTGCAGCCGAGTGTGAAAGAGCTGTGGCCTATCTCGATCGTCTCGCGCTCCGAGCCATTGCCTTGGAGGGGACCTGCACTGGAGAGCACGGCATCGGACAGGGCAAGGCGAAGTACCTCGCTGCCGAAGCCGGCCCGGCTCTTGATGTTATGCGCCAGCTCAAATCGGTCCTCGATCCCCAGGGGATCATGAACCCGGGCAAGCTTTTCTGATGACGTCGCCCACTCCGCGCCCGCATGTCGCGGCGGCCAGAAAGAGCAGCCAATCCACGACGAATATCAATTTTAGATTGTAGTAAATAGCTAGTTTCTATTTTTGCGGGCACAATTAGGTATATCTGTATTCCAGAGACCCTCCCAGATGCCGCGAAAATCGGCCTCCGGTGGGCTTCAGCGTTAACGCGCCATTTCCCGCTGTGCGGATACGCTTTCCTGTCTTCACAAAGAATATCTCATGTGAGCCGAACTTTCAGGGAATTCGCGGGGCGGCATTCAATGTCTCTTGAAAACTCGTCCCCATAGTCGGCCTCGCGCGGCGGGATCATGCACCGAGGGTGGTCAGGGTTCTTCACCGAAGGTCACGCATTCGTTTTCAGCAGACGGATGCCAAGGGGTGCCGCACCGCGCACGGTTGAAATGTGCACCCGCTCGAAGAGAGTGGTGGAGTGCGGAGTAACGCAGCATGAATATGACAGTCCAGGCCGAGTTGGACGCCATGATGAGCGGAGGCGCTGAAGCGCTGCCGCTGGAACAGGTGAAGCCTGCGATCAGCGTCGTCGGCCTCGGTTACGTCGGCGCCGTTTCCATGGCCTGTCTTGCGCATCTCGGCTTCCGCATGATCGGCGTCGATATCTCGCGCGAGCGTGTGCGTGCCATTCGCTCCGGACGCTCCCCGATTGTCGAGGAAAGGCTCGGAGATCTTCTGGCTGAGGGCGCAGCAGCAGGCCGCATCGATGCCACACAGAATTTGATTGCCGCTGTGCTCGGTACGGACGTGACTTTTCTGTCCGTCGGCACGCCTACCGCCAGGGACGGCGGGTGCGACTTCACCTATGTGCGCCAGGCGAGCCGTGCAATCGGTCAGGCTCTTGCACTGAAAAACGCCTATCACGTGGTCGTCCTGCGCTGCTCTGTTCCGCCGGGAACGACGCTCGATGTCGTCGTGCAGGAGATCGAGACGGCGTCAGGCCGCAAGCTTGGGCGTGACTTCGGCGTGTGTTTCAATCCTGAGTTCCTGCGCGAAGGGGTTGCTGTCGCCGATTTCTTTGCTCCGCCCAAGACCGTCGTCGGTGCATCCGATGCGCGTGCAGAGGCGCTCGTCAGCGGCATTTATGGCGCGATCGACAAGAACGTCATCTTCACGTCCATCGAGGTGGCCGAGATGGTGAAATATGTCGACAACGTCTGGCATGCGGCGAAAGTCGCCTTCGGCAACGAGGTCGGCCGGCTTTGTAAAGGGCTTGGTATCGATAGCCACGAAGTAATGGAGATTTTCGTCAAGGACACAAAGCTCAATCTGTCGCCTTACTATCTGAAGCCGGGTTTCGCTTTTGGCGGATCCTGCCTCCCGAAAGAGGTGCGGGCCGTGTCCCACATTGCGGGGGTGCGCGGCATCAAGGTGCCGCTCATCGACAGTCTGATCCCCTCCAACAAAGCGCAGATCCGGGAGGCTTTGCGTCTGCTGGCGCCGTTTTCCGGGAAGCGGATGGGCTTCCTGGGTGTAACATTCAAGGCTGGCACCGACGACTTGCGCGAGAGCCCCACGCTTGAACTGATGGCAGACCTGATGGCCGGCGGCGAGATGCTCAAGGTCTATGATCCCAATCTCGACTTCGGCCCTCTCCTTCGTTCGCAGATCGCCTACGTGCGCAACGCGGTTCCCTCGCAGGCCGCGCTTATGGACGTGCTAGAGTCCCTCACCGTGGATAGCGCGCGCGCACTGATGGCGCAGTGCGATGTGGTGATTGTCAGCCATGCGACGGAGGAGTTCCGCAGGGCCGTCGCAGAGCGGCCGTATGGTGTGCAGATCCTCGATCTCGCCCGGCTCTTCAGGAAATCACCCGACGACGGGCACTATGAAGGCATCGCCTGGTAGAGGGTATAAAACCGGTCTCCGCTTATCTGCTGTCCCGGTGAGCCGCCGTTCGCTGCCGGGGCATCTGGCGCCAAGATCATTCGACAATTCAAAATGGCTTCATGGGCCGGCCGATCTCCATCGGCCGGCCCGTTTTTCATGTGCCCCGTCGGCCCTCCGGTAATGCGTTATGGTCAACAAGAACTTGTCGCGTGGATCGCATTGGAGCGCTGCCGGCAAATTTTTCAGCCGCCTTCCATGTTCGGGAAAAAGCCCCTGGAATTAAATACATTTCGATCAAACCCATGGCCAGTTTGGAAACATTTTCCCGATAAAACCGCATCTTATCTTCAATGAATTGCGTGGGAGCAGTTCGTGGCAACGATCATTGGGACAGACGCCAACGACGTGATGTCTGGGACAACTGGCGCCGATCGCATGGAAGGCGGCGGCGGCAACGACCGCATTAACGCCGGTGCGGGTGACGACGAGATCTATGGCGGCTTGGGCAGCGACATTCTCACAGGTGACGCCGGTAATGACCGCATCTTCGGCGAGGATGGTAACGACGGCGTCTATGGCGGCGGCGGCGATGATTACATCGACGGAGGTATTGGCGACGATATACTCATCGGAGACGGCGGCAACGACATCATCATCGGCGGCGTCGGCAACGATCGCCTCTTCGGTGGTACGGGAGACGATGTTTTCGTCTACAGGTCCGGCGATGGTAGCGACACGATCGTCGGGGGTACCGGCAATGATCGCATTGAGCTGCATCTGAACGAGGCAGACATTACCGATGCCCTGCGTACCGATTTCGAGGCATATGATGCCTGGGCCGCTAGCCAGCTCGATGCGGCTGGATCGGAGGCAGCGCTTGCTGCGCAGTCGACGGGTGGCACGTTCACGTTCTCTTCGCTCGGGCTGACGATTTCTGCTCTCGAAGGCGTTTCTATTTTTGTTTCGGGTCAGGCAGTGGCGATGCAATCGATGCTCAATGCAGCGCCGGTTGCGTCGGCGCAGACGAGCTTTGCAATCGAGGAGGATGGTACGCTGGAGGCCGTCGTTGAGGCTCACGATGCGGAAGGCGATGCGCTTTCCTTCGTCGTCGAAAAAGGTCCGGCGAACGGCACGGTCACGCTTGATGAAGTAACGGGCGCTTATGTCTATCGTCCTGTTGGAGACTACAGCGGCCAGGATTCCTTCACGGTCAGGGTCAGCGATCCTTCGGGTGCCAGCGTTGTCCAGGTCGTAACGGTCGACGTTGCAGCCGTTGCCGACCAGCCCATGATGTCCATGTCGGATGCTGAGGTGTCCCTTGTGCGGCCGATCAGGGGCACACAAGGCAATGATGTGTTGCTTGGCGATCAGTACGCGGCAATGGAGACCATGACGCTCAATCTGAGCGCAGCCCTCCAGGATGTGGATGGATCGGAAACTCTCAGTGTTCAAATCGCCGGCATCCCGGACCGCGCCGTGCTATCCGCGGGGATTCGCAATGCCGACGGGACGTGGACGCTTCAGGCGTCTGATCTCCTGGGATTGAGCATGACCACGCCGACGGCGCAGGACCTTGCACTCCAAGTCACGGCCACCGCACACGAAACGACCGGAGATGTCGCCGTCACGAGCGGCACTATGCATGTCACGTTCCAGCGCGGCGGCTTTGCAGATAGCTTCATCGCCAGTGCCGGGAACGATATCTATGACGGCGGAACGGGCTTCGACACCATCGATTATTCCGCCAGCACTACGGGGGTCCAGGTTGATCTCTCCTCTTCAACGGCGATTGGTTTTGGAATTGACAGGCTCTCCAACATCGAAGGTGTCATCGGCACGGCGGCGGCCGACCGACTGTGGGGTGATTCTGCCGATAACGTTTTTGCGGGCGGCGCCGGCAACGACCGGGTCGACGGAGGCGCCGGGGACGATGTCATCATCGCCGGTGAAGGAAATGATCGGTATGACGGCGGCACCGGGTTCGACACGGTTGACTATTCGGGCGCGACGCAAGCAATTTCCGTAGACGTCGGGAGGAAGACAGTCACTGGCATGGGGAACGACCGGATCGACGATATCGAGAAGGTCGTCGGGTCCACCTTCGATGACGTCTTCTTCGGCGGCAAGGACGATGACGTTTTCGTGGGTGGGGATGGTGACGATTGGTTCCGCGGTATGGAAGGCCAGGACAGGTTCACGGGTGGAGCCGGCAACGACACGTTCGTGTGGGAGACGCGCGATGTCGTAAAGGGCAAGAATGCTTTGGGTCCTGACACCATCACGGACCTCTCCTCAGGCGATGTGCTTGACCTTAGTGCCATTACGCGCGGTGGCTCCGCGGAATCTGTGGTGCGTTTGACCGAGACGGAAGCCGGCTCGATGCTTTCAGTAAAGGTCGGGTCGTCGTTTATCGATGTCGTCTTCCTCGAGGACGTCCATGGGGCGACCGCAAGTAGCATGGTGGTCGACGGGCTTCTGCTTCTCTGACGACACCAACTTGGTCCGGGACTGCAGGTTGTGATGGTCGCATGGCCAGATCTCATACCGTTCTTGCGGGGCAAGAGCGACCGTGTCGGTTGAGCTTCTGGTGACCTTTCCGGGTTGGCGGGCGTGTGGATAGGCCCGCGTCCGGGGGCATCCGGACCGCACTCCGGTCGGCTCAAGGTGGATCTTAAGGGATGCCACTTACACTTGAATTCATGGCTCGCTTCGAAAACAGGTGCCGTGCTCCCTGCTCGATCGTTTGGCCTACCCAGCCCGGCCCCACGCCGATCTGGTATTTCGCAATCAGCGGCGGCTTAGGATGAGGCAACAATGAGCAAAGCAATTTCGGCCAACCTCGTTGTGAATTTAGTCGGCGCCGTTGCGGCAACGCTGGTCGTGGGCTGGGTGATCTATTCGATGAGGGAGAGCGATGCGCCCCAGATCTGCGAGGGCCGCTATCCCTCGTCGACCCGTTTCAGCTTGACTGGGCCACAGGGCAAGGCGCTGTCCGACAGCGAGCTTCAGGCTCGCCTGGGACTGAGTGAATGGGGCATTCTCGACAACGGGGAGATCGTCAGAGACGAGAGCGCTCCGGTCTCGCCCGTCCTTGAAGTCCGCATTGCAAAGGGTACCGGCAGCGGCTTCAACACAACAATTCCGCGCGGCGGCATCAGTTTCCAGTGGTCGCCGTTTGAAATGAGCGAGCAGGCGCCCCAGTCCGCATGTCTTTCCTATCATGTGTTTCTACCGGAGGATTTCCAGTTCGCAGGGACAGGATCCCTGCCCAGTTTGTTCGTGGGGCGCGACTTCGATCCCCGCGGGGAGCCCATGAAGGGTGGGGGGTCGGCAGCCCGGGTCGGCTGGCTGAGGGATGGCAGAGCAACCGTGAGCCTCCAGTACGCCTCGAAAGACGGGTGGGTGAACCCCGAGATCGTCGCCACGAACACCCAGTGGCCGCTGGGGCGTTGGGTTGCCGTCGAACAGGAAGTGATCCTCAATTCGATCGGCAAGAGAGACGGCATCGTCCGTCTCTGGTTCGACGGCCAATTCGCCGGAGAGAGCAAGGGCGTTGCCCTCAGAAATAAATCCGATCTGTCGCTGGGCGGCGTTCTGGCCGACGTTCAGTATGGTTCTGTCAACAATGTCGGCACCGCGCCGAAAGGAACTAAAATCCGAATGACGCCTTTTGTCATAAGATGGAAATAGGATTGAGTTGGCATTAGCGCCGGTCAGTGCCGAAAGGGGTCTAAAGCCGGGATGGGGCTCTCGCGGAGGCAATTCGGGCAGATTACAGCTGGTCTCTACATTGCCGGCGGACTCCTTCTGTTGGCTGATTTCGTTGCCGACCCGGGCCGGGTACAAGCGCATATTCCGCTCGCTTGGCATGTCTTTCCGGTTTCCCTCCTCGCCTCTCTCGGCGCTGCTATCGGAGGCCTATCCGCCCCTCTGGATCCTGTCTGGTTCGTATCCTTCGAGGTCGTCGTCGCAAGCTTTCTGCTTGCGCTGATCCTGTGCGCGCTCGCACTCCTGTGGATCATTTCAGGCGGGTCGAGGAAACGGTCGCCGTCGGATCCTGACGCGCCCGAAGCACTAGACGAAGGCCAAATCTGAGATCTGACAACTCCTCAGTCGGTGGCATTCGCCGGCGCGATTTTGCACCCAAATTAGTCAGTACCCGAAATTGCAATTAATCGCGTCAGTTTACAGATTATTCACGTAGAAGAAAAAATTCCTGTGCGCATCTTGCGAAATAGCCGGGAAAGGTGTTCCTTATTCTCACGCGTGGCGCCGTCCCCCCCATCCCCCCAAGGTGCCATGTTGTTAAGCCCGCGGTCTCCCCCCGACCGCGGGCTTTTTATTTTTGGGCGGCGTACCGTAAAGCCCCTTGGCTAACGCGGGAGATAACCGGCCGCCTCTGCCTCCTCGATCGAGCAAAACCACCGTTCGCCGCGTTTTTCTCTGATGCGGATGCCAGCATATCCAGGGTCGCCGGGAATGACGTAGACCTTGCGGCGGAACTGGGTACGCCCCTTGATGGGGCAACCACCCGGAGCGGCAGAGGTGGCCTCTTGCCAAAGGCGTTCGCGCCAGTCCTGAGGACGTTCGCCGTCTCCTGCCCATAAGCCGATTGATGCAGCACGTGCCTCGGCTTCTTCGCCACCATATGTCGCCCAGAAAATTCCGTCGGCGAACGCGTGGCCGCTACGAACGAGTTCGGCTGCAATGTCTCGCCCCGAAGCCGTGCACATTGCTAAATTCAGGTCGCTCTCGGTTCCGGAGGGGGTGCATGTAACGTCGCGGCTCCCGCGCACGAGCTTTTCCAGGGCCGCTGCGGCGGCTTTGCCGCACGCCCAAGACGAGCCGTCGGCGCGCCTGCAGGTCTGATGGGGTTCCAGCATCGTGATGCCGTCGAGCCGAACATCGGTTTGCGCAAGTCGCAGCATCGCGGGTCCGGTCACGCGGGCTTTGCCGGAAAGCCGTTTCTCGTCGGAAACGGCCGGCTTTGCGGATAAGGCGGGTTCCGGCAACCAGTCTTGTAGGGCGGGGGCGGCGAACCAAAGGATCAGTCCAGTAACGGCCGCGAAGCTTCCAACCTGTAGGGAGCGAACGGGGGACGATGTGCGGATCGATAACGTACGCTCACTTGCGCAACCGCCTTGCGAAAACAACCGCGGCCAAGCCCAGAGGGCAGCCGAGATCCCCGCGAGGATGGCCAGCCCGAGTGAGTTCTGCGTCGAAACCGAATTGGGCAGCGCGCACGGCCATTGCGGCGCCAGACATCAGGGAGACAGCGGCGAGGGCCCGGCTCAGGCGCGGAGTTGCAAGCCTGGCGCTGATCGGGGCGGAGAGTTCTGATATACTCTGACGAAGTGCCGAGGCGCCATGAACAATAGCAGAGAAGCCTTGCTGGGCTCCGTGTCCGGCATGTTCCGCTGCGGAACTGGCGAGCTTAACGGCGCCGCGGCCGGCCGCATCCGCCCCCGCGGCTCCCGCCGCCACGCCACGGCGCCCGGCGTCCTTCAGGGCGTCTGCAGCCGCATGTGCGGCCGCATCGATTTTCTCGCGGCGTTGCCGCCGCCGCACGAGCACAGTCGTGCGGACGTAGTCTTTCCATTCGAACCCTTCGTTGCGCCGCCACCAGAGCACGCTCGTGTTGTCCTCATATGTGATGACTTCGGCTCGTGACCTGACGGGAAGCCATCGATCTCATTTGGGAGAACGGAGTGTTAGCCGAAGTTCAGGCCGGAACGTGGCAGGTTCCCGTTCATGCCCGCGTATTTTCGGATGCCGGTCGCTGATCGTTCGTCCTAACGCGGCCGTTTAAGGTTGCTGGAACCCAAGGCCTTGGTCACCCAGGGTCTGGCCCCGGCGCAACCCGCGGAGAATGAAGTCATGAACGCTTTTCGCCCTCTCCTGGCAGGTCTTTGCCTCGCCTTGGCGCTGCCCGCTGGAGCCAAGGCCGATTTTGGCCCACCCAAGAAAAAGGTCGACTGCACGAAGCCCGAGAACAAGAACAAGTCCGCATGCAATCCCAAGCACGGTGAGGCAAGTGACGACGAAATCTATAATGCCGCCTATTGGATGGCGCGCGAGGGGCGCTATGCGGAGGCACTCGACATTCTGAAGGCTGCGCACAATCCCGAAGATCCCCGCATTCTTAACGCAACCGGCTTCGCCACTCGCAATCTCGGCTTCGTTGATGCCGCGTTGCCATACTATCAGCGGGCTCTGGCGCGCGAACCCGATTTCGTGCTCGCTCGTGCATATCTGGGCGAGGCCTATCTCATGAAGGGCGATCTTCCTGCGGCCGAGGGGCAGCTGAGTGAGATCGCACGCCGCTGCGGCACAAACTGCGAGGCGTATGCACACCTTTCTGCGAACATTGACACCTACAAGTCGAAGAGGGCTGGTCACGGCTGAACCCGCGCCGGACTTGCGTCAAAAACGACCCCTTGGCGCGGCGCGCGCCCTGGGGCACATTCGGCCCCGGATCAGACCCGGGGGCGGTTTGCGTTCATGCGCAAACTTGGAATTTCGGGGCAAATGGAGACGCCTGATGAATTTTTTACCTTCCGCTCGCCTCCTCGTGGCCGCTGGCCTCGCCTGCTCGTTCATGGGTGTGTCCGCTTCCGCCGAACAGGTCTTCTCGAAGGATGCGGGGCCGGTGCAGGCGTCTTGTGATGGGCACGCCAAGGGATCGGCTGGATGGCAGGCCTGCGTGGGGGCGGCGCGTGCGGACATGTCGGACGACGAGTTATTTTATGCAGGCTACTGGCTCGCCAAGTCCGGCCGCTATGCTGACGCCCTCATCTATCTCAATCTTACCCGAGTGAAGGATGAGCGGGTGCTCACCTACATAGGCTTTGCGACCCGTAAGCAGGGCGACGTCGATAAGGCGATGCCGTTCTATGCCGCCGCACTCGACCGGAACCCCGACTTCGTCGTGGCGCGCGCTTATCTCGGCGAAGCGTATCTGACGAAGGGCGCGCCGGACCGCGCCCGTGCTGAGCTTTCCCAGATCGCGCACCGTTGCGGTACGACGTGTCCCGCTTATATCGATCTGGATCGCCATATTGCCGCCTATGCCGCAGCACACGGCTGAGGTGCTCCTGACCTTTCAGGAACAACAATCAACCCCGGCTTTAGGCCGGGGTTTTTGTTTGCAATGAAGGCTCGTGAGGAGGGCGCTCGCTGAGCGACCCCAGAATGAAGCCGAGAACGGAAAGAGCCAACGAGGCGAAGCCGATAACCGGTGCCGAGAGGTCGTCCAGCCCGAGTGCGGATTTGATGGGGCCAAGACCCGCAATGGCGGAAAAGCCGAAGATAAGGGCCAGGATCGCACCCCGACGAGTTGCCCTCGGCCAGTAGAGCCCGCCTGCGAGCAGCACCACGCCGGAACAGAAATAGATTGAACCTGAGACAGCGAGATAATCCCAGATATCCTCCTTGCCCTCGTAGAAGAGGCCCCAATAGACTTCGTAGATCGCGATGAGGACGATAAAGATACGAGTCGCCAGAACTTGGAACTTCGCATCCGAGACGCGACCCGTTAGCGGCCCAAGAATGTCGCGGGCGATGATCGAGGACCAGCAGAACAGATAGCTGTCCTGCGTCGACATGAAAGTCGCGAACATGGCTACGACCAGGAAGCCGATAAGCCAATCGGGCAGGGCCATTTGCAGCATCAGGGGCGTAGCAACGAGATCGCGGTCGTCTCCATGTACCGCGAGTGCCGCGGTTCCCGCATCGCCCTCTAAGGTAAAATAGGCGAACGCAAGCACACCCAGGAAGGCCGGCAGCATCATGCGGCCCATGAAGACCAGGGACGAGATAAGATAGGCTCGGCTGACGTCCTCCTCATCTTTTACGCATAGCGCGCGGGTGAGTGCTGTCGGCCAAACGGCCGAGGAGACAATGCCTGCGACGAAGATCATCCACAGCACGTAAGCAGGGCCGAAATTCTCGTTCACCAGCGGGTTGAAGCCCGCCTCGCCCTTTACTCGGAGACGACGCGTACCGCCTCGCCCGCTGGCAAGATCTGCAACATGAGGCCAAGCGCGGAGACGAGGCCGATGACAATGAGGACGAACTGCGTGACGTCGGTGGTGATAACGCTGCGCATGCCGCCGTAACAGGTGTAGGCGGCTGCAACGGCGATGAGGCAGATCATCATGGCGGTCATGGTGGTTTCGCCGCTATGCGCACCGAGGAGCGTGACGAGGAAAAGTGAGGCAATCTTGAGGAACAGCCCCATGTTGAGAATGCCGCCGAGCGCCATCACGGTGGCGCCGAACACCCGTACGTCCTGGCCATACCGCTGGCCGTAGTATTCCGGGAGCGTCAGTACGCCCGTCCGCCGCAAAGGTTTCACTATGAAACCGGTAAGCCCGATGAAGGCCGCGCCGATGAGTGCCGCGATGCCGATATGGAAGGCGGCAAAGCCCTCGTTGAAACCCTTCTGCGCATTGAAGGCGACGGTAATTATCCCGATTTCGGTGGCGCCGAGCGTGGCCACTGTGGTCCACAGGCCGAGGTCCCGTCCGGAAACGAAAAACTCGGTGAGGTCACCTTGCGCGGCTTTCCGGTCATGACGAGTCGCATAGAGAAGCAGGGCTACATAGACCGCGAGGCAGACCCCGAGCGAGGTGAGAAGCGTGGCCGACATTTCTTGTCCCCCTGAAGAAGTCCCCCTGGCCGTCCGTGGGGAGACCGTAGGCCAGATCGACCTCACGTCGCATCCGTTAATACGGTCTGTGATGAACGTGAGCGGTGCACGTGGCCGCGACTTGAGATAAAAGGCGCGCCATGAGCTGGGGTAAGAGCGACGAACCGGGCACGAAGCGCGGATACCATCATGGCAACCTTAGGGAGGCCCTGATCAAGGCTGCGCTCGACCTCATTTCTGAAAAGGGTCCAGCAGGCTTCACCTTCGCCGAGGCGGCGCGGGTGGCGGGGGTCTCGCCGGCCGCGCCATATCGCCATTTCCGGGACAGGGACGCGCTCATCGCCGATGTGGCGCGACAAGGCTTCCAAGCGTTTGCCAAGACGCTGGAGACGGCTTGGGATGATGGTAAGCCAAACCCTCGCGCCGCGTTCGAGCGCGTTGGACGTGCGTATCTGCACTTTGCGCGGACGGAGCCCGCGTATTTTTCGGCCATGTTCGAAAGCGGTCTCGCCGGCGCGGATTACCCGGAGATGGCGTTGGAGGGTGACCGAGCTCTCGGTATCCTGCGCACGGCTTGTGAGGCGCTTGTCGAGACCATGCCGAAGGACAAGCGTCCGCCGGCAATGATGATGGCACTTCATATCTGGTCGCTGTCCCACGGGATCGCGTCATTGTTCGCCCGCGGTGACCGTGCCCGCCGGCCCATCCCGATGACGCCGGAGGATCTGCTGGAGGCGGCGACGCTCATTTACCTTGACGGCCTGGGGATCCCAGCGGCCACAACCTAAGCCCACGAGACGGTCTGCCGACACAAATCCAAAAAAAACGCCAATTTTCTCAAGCGTTCCCTCCGGAACAGCGGGGCGGGGTCGGCACGGGCATACTCCACTCATCGAAACGGTGATGACCCCACCTTCAACCCCGGAGTAAGACCCATGACCCCGATCGCTTCCATCCTCTCCGCCCGGGCCGCTCTGACGGCTGTCGTTGCTCTCACGGCTCTGGCCGGTGCCAACTCGGACGCCCACGCCATCAACGCCCGCGTGAAGATGGCCTGTGCCGGCGATTACTTCTCCTACTGCAGCCAGCATTCGCCCTCGAGCCCCGGCGTGCGCCAGTGCATGCGCGCCAACGGCACGAAGCTCTCCACCCGCTGCGTGAACGCCCTCGTGGCTGCCGGTGAAGTTTCCGCCGCCGAAGTTTCGCGCCGCTCGGCCGCAAAGTAAGTCCACACCAAATTCACGGCGATCGGGTCAGACGGCCGGAGGCACCCCCTCCGGCCGTTGCCGTTCCACGTCAGCGTGCGACCTCCAAAATTCCGTCCCCCCACCCCTTGACGAGACCACCTTCTGGGGCCACATATGTGAATGTAATAAACATTCACATGGGTGCGCCCATCGGGGGCGCTGCCGGTGAGGAGGAGTGTGGGTGCAATGAACGAGATGGTCATGAAACTTGACGAATGGGGCCGTCCGGCATGGATCGGCCTGATGGTCATCAGTTTCATCCTGTTCTGGCCCGTTGGGCTCGCGGTTCTGGCTTTTCTTCTATGGAGTGGACGAATGGGATGCGGATGGAGCGGTAGCAGGAAGAGCAACTGGTCGGCGCGCATGGTCGACACGATGGAGCGCAAGTCGAGCGAATTTCGTGGCTTTGGCGGCGCCTTTGGATCGAGCGGTAACCGTGCGTTCGACGAGTATCGCGAGGCGACGCTGAAGCGCCTGGAAGATGAACAGCGCGAGTTCCGTGAATTCCTGGAGAATCTTCGCCACGCCAAGGACCGGGCCGAGTTCGACCAGTTCATGTCCCAACGGCGCGACCGTCCTACAAGTGGTGGTGCAGACGCTGGAGGCAACCCGCAGGCGGTCTAACACTACGGAATTTCCACTTCCCGGTGACAACCTGAAAGGGCCCGCGAAATTCGCGGGCCCTTTTGCCTCTGGCTGGTGCCGTCTGTCATGGAAAGGGGCTATGGTCCAACCGACATGAACCATGAGGCTAAAACAACTTCCCAACGCGGCAATCCAGACCTGCGCGACGTGGCGGGGCCGTTCGACATCATAGGCGACGTGCACGGCTGCGCGGACGAATTGCAGGAACTGCTGCACAAGCTCGGCTATGAGGCACGCCTCTTCGGCAGGGGCGAGGGCCGGCGTGCGCATGTTCATTCACCACCAGGCCGGCGGGCTGTATTCGTCGGAGATCTCGTCGACCGAGGGCCGGCCTCGCCCGACGTGCTGCGCCTGGTGATGGGGCTCGTTGCGGAAGGCCACGCGCTTGCCGTGCCGGGCAATCACGATGTGAAATTCGTGCGCTGGCTGCAGGGCCGCCAGGTCAAACTGACCCATGGGCTCGACCGCACGGCTGAGCAGTTCGAGAAGGAGACGCCGGCCTTCCAGGCGCATGTGCGCACATTTCTCGAGCACCTGCCGATCCATCTTTGGCTCGACGGTGGCCGGTTGGCCGTGGCACACGCCGGACTTAAGGAGGACATGCTCGGCCGCGACACCGATAAGATCCGTTCGTTCTGTCTCTATGGCGAGACTTCGGGAGAGCAGGACGAGTTCGGCCTGCCGATGCGTTATCACTGGGCGGCTGAATACAAAGGCGAGACGGCAATCGTCTACGGTCATACGCCGGTGCCTGAGGCCGACTGGGTGAACAACACTTTATGCGTCGACACGGGCTGCTGCTTTGGCGGTCATCTGACGGCGCTTCGTTGGCCGGAACGGGAAATCGTGTCCGTACCCGCGCGGCGCACGTATGCCGAAAAGCGCCGGCCCTTCGGCCATCCGCCGGTACGGCCAGGAATGGCGGCGTCCGGCTGATCCTGGAAACTACGGACTTGGAGACCGCGTTCGTTTCCGGGTCGACCACTACGCGCGCGATGCCATGCTGTCAGAGACGCGTAAAAGGCCCGGCGACTGATGCAAAAGGGGGCACTTCGCCGTTTGTCTAGAGCTCATAGACGACGGCGCCGCCTGTGAGGCCCGCACCTGCGGCGCAGAAAAGCAGCTTATCTCCGCTTTGGAGATTTGCCTCCGGCGCTCGGAGCGATAGCGTAAACGGGATCGTGGCAGCCGAGCTATTGCCGTAGTCGGTGACGCTCGAGAGCAGGCCCTCGTCCGACAGTCCAAGTTTCTTCTGTACCGCAGCGATGATCCGGGCATTCGCTTGGTGGGGGATGCAGAAGCGAATGGCGGAAATGTCGAGACCCGCTTGCGTCAGGACCTTCTCGCAAGCTCCGGCCATCATGTCGACGGCCTTGGAGAAGACCGCGCGCCCGTCGCGAATGTGCATCAGCGTTTCGGCCGGATCGTTAACCGCGCTGAAGGGGCGGCGGCTTCCGCCCGCGGGGATCTGGATCAGATCGTAGCTTGCACCGTCGGTAGCAAGGTGAACGCCGCGTACGCCGGACGTCTTGCGATCGTCGGGTGCAATGAGCGCGGCGCCAGCTGCATCCGCGAATAGAATAACGCTTGCGCGCTCATTCGGGTTCGTGCGTCGCGAAAGAATGTTGGCGGCGATGACCAGCACGGGCTTTTTGTGAATTCGAGCGAATGAATCTGCGAATGTAAGCGCGTGCAGAAAACCGCCGCAGGCGCCGGCCATGTCGATTCCACCTGCGCCTTCAAGGCCAAGCCGGTGCGCGACGAGAGGTGCGCTGGGCGGCAGCAGATGGTCGGGTGTGGAGGTGGCGAGGACCAAGAGGCCGATGCGCGCGCGATCAAAGCCGATGCGCGAGAGCGCCATCTCGCCGGCCTTTACCGCCATATCGGAAAGTGCTTCCTCCGGTGCAGCATAGCGGCGCTCGCGGATACCGGTGCGTCGGAAGATCCAGCCTTCCTCGAGGCCCAGACGTGCCTCCAACTCCGCGTTGCCGACGCGGCGCTCGGGCGCGTAATGGCCGGTAGCGAGGATGATAGAGCCCATGTCGGTCCTTCGGGTGGGCGTTCTTCGTGTGAGGCCGGTCAGCCCAGTGCATTGGCCGCAGCGGCCATTGCGGCGTAGACGCGGTCGAGATCGGCAGCGGTCGTGCAGTAGGGCGGCATCACGTAAACGGTATTGCCGAGGGGCCGAAGCAGGATGCCTTCCGCGAGAAATTGTTCGTAGAGCCTCGGGCCGATGCCTGCAAGGTAGCCTGCGTCGCGGGCTTGCAGATTAAGGGCCGTGATCGTGCCGAGCTGTCGGACATTGGTAAACCGCGAGTCGGCCGAGAACGGGGCCAGACGGTCGGCCTGCATCCGTGCGAGGGATGCGATCCGCTCCAGAACCGGCTCGGTGAGCCAGATGTCCAGATTGGCCGAAGCGGCTGCGCAGGCAAGAGGGTTTGCGGTGTAGCTCGATGAATGGAAGAACATTTTGGATCGGTCGGTCGAATAATGCGCGTCGAAGATTGCACGCGTTGCCAGTGTGGCCGCGAGAGGTATCGATCCACCCGTAATGCCCTTCGCAACGCAGAGGATGTCCGGAGTGATGCCGGCCTGCTCTGATGCAAACACAGTGCCCGTGCGACCGAACCCTGTCATGACCTCGTCGGCGATGAAAAGCGCTCCATGACGTTTGGCGATGGCGTGCAGCTGTTTGAGTGCGTTCGGCTGGTAGATCAGCATCCCACCCGCGCCAAGAACCAGCGGCTCGAGTATTAATGCAGCTGTTGGCGCCTCAACCAAGAGGCGTTCCAGTTCGGCGTAAACCGGCTCCTCCTGCCCGGACTTGGGGAATGGCAGGCGCGCGACATCGAAAAGAAGAGGTTCGTAGGCTGCATTGAAAATGCCGCGCGCGCCGGCTGACATCGTGCCGATGGTATCCCCGTGGTAGGCATGTTCTAGTGCAATAATACGCGTGCGAGGCTCACCCATGTTGCGCCAGTATCCGAGCGCCATCTTCAAACCCACCTCAACGGCCGTGGAGCCGCTGTCGGAAAAGAAGACGTGAGCCAGTTCATCGTTGCCGAAGCTGCAGGAGGCGAGCTGCAAAAGCTTCTCCGCCGTTTCCTCGGCGGGGGCATGGGTGAAACCGGCGAAAATCACCTGATCGAGCGTGTTCGCTTGGCGTTTGATCGCTTCCATGATCGGGGGATGGCGGTGGCCATGGGTCACGACCCACCAGGACGCGATACCGTCGTAGATCCGGTGGCCATCCTCGGCGGTCAGGTAGGCGCCTTCGGCCGCCACCACCTTGACCGGCAGAGGTGCAACTGCGTGCTGGGTGAAAGGATGCCAGACGATCGACCGGCTCACGCGTAATCCTCCATACGGAAGTGGGCCGCGAAGGCATCACGCAGGGAATGCGCGTTGAGCACGGGCAGATGCGGCAGGCGGCCGAGCACGCGCGCTTCTCCCATTTCGGCGATCGTGCGCATGTTGTCTGAGTTTTCCTCTCCGATGAAGGCAATCCCGTGCAGCGGGATCTTGCGCACGCGAAGCGCTTCGAGAGACAGTAGCGTGTGATTAATGGTGCCGAGCGTCGTTCGCGACACGAGGATGATGGGCAGCTGCCACCTCGCATAAAGATCGATCTGCAGTAACTGCCTCGTGATGGGAACCATCAATCCGCCAGCCCCCTCGATGACGAGCGGTCCCCCGACTTCGGGCGGAACGAGCTGGGCTGGGTCGATAGTTGTGCCGTCGAGCTCGGCGGAGCGATGCGGAGAGAGCGGCGCGTTGAGACGGTAGCGCTCGGGCAAGATGCGCTCTGGCGCAAGCCCGGAGAGGCGGCTGACGGTCTCCTTGTCGCCTTCGGGCGCAACGCCGCTCTGAATGGGCTTCCAATAGTGAGCATCGAGAGCGCCTGCGAGTGCCGCCGAGAAAACCGTTTTGCCGGCATTGGTGTCCGTTCCGCTGACAACGAAGCGGCGATTCATGTGCCTGTCCTTTTCAGTTCCCTGGCGATGGCAGAGACAAGCGATGTCGTATCCTTTTCGTTCGCGTTCAAGGTGAGGGAGACGCGAAGCCGCGCCGTGCCCTCGGGCACTGTAGGCGGGCGCACAGCTCGCACGTCGAAACCATGTTCCTGCAGCGCGTGGGCCATTTCAACGGCGCGTGTGTCGGACTTTACGATGACCGGCTGGATCTGCGTCGCCGTAGGGTTAACTCCGCAGTGTTCCTGTAAATGACGGCCGAACAGCAAAATGCGCCCGGCGAGGGCTTGGCGCCTTTCCGGTTGGGCGGCGGTAAGCTTCAGGGCTGCGCGCACCCCGGCTGCCATCAGCGGGGATGGGGCCGTGGCGTAGATAAAGGGCCGGGCTCGGTTGACGAGGAAGTCGCGCAAGGTCCGCGGAGCGAGAACGAGAGCGCCCATAACGCCGAGCGCCTTACCGCACGTGTGGAGCGAAACCACGTGCGGCGCCCCTTCCAGTGCGTGGCCGAGACCGCGACCGTCTGGACCGAAGACCCCGGTCGCATGAGCCTCATCGATGACCATCATAGCGCCTTCGGCGCGGGCAAGACGGTCGAAGTCATCCAGTGGAGCGGTATCGCCCTCCATGGAGTAGAGGGATTCGATCGCAATCCAGATCTTTCCTGCGCCGCCATTTGCACGCCAGGTTCGGATGGCTTCTTCAAATGCCGTTACGTCATTGTGGCGCGCCGCTATGTGTTCGGCCTTGCTCATGCGCATACCGTCGTGCGCGCTGGCATGGATCAGCTCGTCATAGACGATGAGGTCTCCGCGCTGCGGAAGAGTAGCAAAGATGGCGGTGTTGGCAGCAAAGCCGCCGCCCATGTAGAGCGCCGTCTCTGCTCGGAAGAAAGCGGCGGCCTCCTCTTCCAGGTTCTGGTGCTCGGGATCGTTGCCGCGTAAGAGTCGTGAGCCGCCGGCGCCCACGGGAACGCCGCGGGCGATTGCTTCCGAAATAGCTTCAGAAAGCTCGGTCGACGTTCCAAGCCCCAGATAGTCGTTGGATGAAAAGTCTATACCGCGTCGCGGCGAGAGCGATCGCAGTCGCCCACGCGCGGCGAGCGCCTTCAGGGCGCGCTCGTGGCTATCGTGCATGCCGCGCCTTGGTGGCTTTCAGCCTCCGAGGTATCGAGTTCCATTGGCTTCATGCCGAGTTTCTTGAAAAGGACCGCGTCCCGGTCCTCCCCGGGATTGTCGGCCGT
Source organism: uncultured Alphaproteobacteria bacterium (assembly GCA_963825555.1). GTDB lineage: Bacteria > Pseudomonadota > Alphaproteobacteria > Rhizobiales > Hyphomicrobiaceae > JAGVSR01. Next base: position 84,670 of record CAWGTZ010000004.1, read on the forward strand.
GAGAAGAACATCGCCGCAGAAGATCGAGTTGGCGCCAGCGAAGAAGCACATGGCCTGCATTTCGTCGCTCATCTCTGTGCGGCCTGCCGACAGGCGCACCATGGACCGGGGCATCATGATGCGCGCGGTTGCGATTATGCGCACGAACGCGATGGGGTCGATTTTTTCGGTGTTTTCGAGCGGTGTGCCTGGAATAGCGATGAGCATGTTGATCGGCACGCTCTCGGGATGTTCGGAGAGATTGGCGAGCGTGACAAGCATGTCGACGCGGTCCGCAGGTTCCTCGCCCATTCCCATGATGCCGCCCGAGCAGACCTTCATGCCGGCCTCACGCACGCGCTCGAGCGTGCTCAGGCGGTCAGCGTAGGTGCGTGTCTTGATTATCTGCGGATAGAAGCGCTCGGACGTATCAACATTGTGATTATAATAGTCGAGCCCGGCATCGCGCAGCCGGATCACCTGATCGTCGGAGAGCATGCCGAGCGTCATGCATGTCTCCATGCCCATCGCCTTGACGCCCTCGACCATGGCTATGATGGAATCCATGTCGCGCTCTTTGGGCTCACGCCATGCCGCGCCCATGCAGTAGCGCGTGGCGCCGCCTTCCTTGGCCTTGCGGGCCTCAGCAAGCACGCGTTCCACTTCCATGAGCTTGGAAGCCTTGAGGCCAGAGGCGTGGTGAGCGGACTGGCTGCAATAGCCGCAATCCTCCGCGCAGCCGCCCGTCTTGACGGAGAGCAGTCGGCTCATCTGCACGCGGTTCGCGTCGAAGGTCCGGCGGTGCACGGTCTGCGCTCGGAAGAGGAGATCCATAAGCGGCATATCGTGGATCGCCAAAGCTTCCTCACGGATCCAATCGTGACGGATCATCGCGTCGTCGCAGGGGAAAGCCATATCGGGCTTGGCGTGCACGTTCATTATCGCGGGATCTCCAGGTCGGCGGGCATATGGATCACGGCCTGCGGGCCTTCTTGTACCTGGGCTGAGCCCCGGGACAAGGGGGCAACATGATGCAGTAACAACTGTTTGTGGACCCGAACTCGACGGATAACCAGGGCTTTGTAGGTCCTTGGTATCCTCTGGTCGAAGTGAGACCCTGCAAATTTAGCCCGGTCTGCAAAAAAAGGGAGCCCGTGGGGCTCCCTTTTCTTATTCCGAACTGTGGGCCAGCGGCCCGTGATCAGGCCGCCTCGTCGAGCTGGGCTTCCAGCATGACAATCGAGGCGTCTCCCTCGATGCCGCGGGCCTTGAAGCCCAGGCTGCTCTCTGCCTCGATCATGGTCTGGTTTTCGCGGCTTTCGATAGACTGGAGCTTCTTGAACCCGTGGGCTTTGGCCGTCCGTGTGACGTGTTCCAGGAGTGCTGCCTCAATGCCCCGGTCCTTGAAATCGCTGTCGACGGCGATTGCGAATTCCGCCACTTCCAGCTTCTTGTCGGCCGCCAGCATCGCGTTGGCGATAATGCGGGTGCTGCCGGGTTCAAAAGCCAGGAAGTCCTCGGTACGAATATGATCGACGTGGGTCATGTCCTCGATCTGCTTTGGCGAAACCTTTCGAACAGCGCTCAGAAAGCGGAAACGCAGGTCGTCCTTGGTCATGTGATCGAAAAGGGCTGTCAGTGCTGCGCCGTCGTCCGGCCCTGCGGTGCGGACGCGGAAGCGAAAGCCGCTGCGCGTAACTAGATCGGCAGCGGCATGAGTGGCGAATTTCGTGGTCATTGGATCGTCCTTTCGTGATCATCTCAATGCTCGCCCATCCTCTGAGGGGATGGTTTCGGCGCACCTGGAGTGATGATGTAAGCCCCTGAGATGGATCGAAAAGCCACAATGCTGCATAGCAGCAATCTCTTTTGTGCAGCGCGGTCGTGCCGCGTGCGTGCTTGATTTTGTGCAAGGCGGACGGCGAAGGCCCCGGATTTGGCCACGTCGTCCGGTTGGGGAGCAGCGTTCAATAATTTCGCGGCATGATAATCCACAGGCACTCTGATCATTCCGGCGGGTAGCAGCCGGGGCGAGATCCCCCGCATTGGTCAGGGATGGGCGTGGGAGGAAGTGCGCATCAGCGTGGAAGTCCAGGGCTCAGGGCCGTCTCATCTGCAACCCGGGCGAGGACCTGCTTCAGGTTGTCTGGAGTTAGGGGCCCATGGTGGCTCTCCAGCCAATGCTTAAGGAAATCCCTCCGTTCCAGGCCTTCCCAGAGCAGCGCGCGTTTGAGTGCCAGCGTCTCGGTGGTGCCATGTTTGCGCTCGAGCGCCGCTCTCAGGGCCGGCTGGGAGAGCACCTGTTCTGTCTCCGACCAGAGCATGGCCAGTTGCCGGGCTTCGCGGCGGGCGCGCGCAAGGTAGAGAGACTTCAGAAACGGATGTCCCGCTTCAGCGTCGATCCTGACGGCGTCGGGTGCACGGTTCGCAAAATAGATCTCCAGTGCGCGCTGATGCGTCTCGGCATCAAGAGACAGATCGTAGAGATCCCCTTCTGTGGCAGAGGAGACGAGATTGCCGCGCAGGCGTTCGGGTAGTTGGAGCGCGGCTGGCAGTTCGAGATTGAAGCGCACGTAGCCAAGCGCCAGGGCCGCTCCCAACAAGATTCCGCCTAGAAACTTCAGCATGCTGGCCCCGCAGCGTGAGTTCGCGCGTACGTGATCCGGGTTGCGCGCCCGGCGACCCTAGCTGAGTTGCGTCAGTGATGCACGGCGATGCGATCCGGTCGGGTCATCCTGGCCGCCAGCCCATCAGGTGCCGATTTTTCCGCCGCCCTTGCGCGTAATGGCAACCACGCTCGGCCGCGGCGGGCGGTCGTCGACGAAATCCGGCCAACGGGTGGTGGGCTGCTCATATGTAGCCGGCGCCTTTGGATCTTCGGATTCACCGGGGTGCTGGATGGCGACGAAGAGTGTTTCCAGGTCTGGCGTGAAGCACGGACCGCAGAGTTCCGCGCCTACAGGGCAGCGGAAGAATAACCGCGAGGTACCGCGTAGCGCACCCCCGGTTTCCATCGCATAAAGCCCGTCAGTTCGGCCGGTAGCTTTCAGGTTGTTGCCGTCTGTCGCGATCCACAAACGTCCGTCCGCATCGATGGCGCAGTTGTCTGGCATGCCGAACCAGCCGTTCTTCGACGTCGCGTGATTGAATGTGGCGCCCACCTCCGCGATCGCGGGGTCGCCGCAGCGCACGAGAATATCCCATGTGAACCCGGCGGCGGCATGGTCGCCGTTGTCGGGTGTAATCTCGACAATGTGGCCGAAGCGGTTCTCAGGTCGCGGATTGACGGCATCGATGCCGTTATCTCCCGTTGTCTTGCGCTCCTTGTTGTTGGTCAGCATCACATAGACCTTGCCGGTCTTTGGATTGGCTTCCACGTCTTCCGGCCGATCCATTTTCGTGGCACCGAGGGCATCGGCAGCAAGGCGCGCGTGGATCAAAATCTCGCCCTGGTCCTTGAAGCTAGAAAGTTTGGGGTTGGCGGCGACCAGCGGCATCCATTCCCCCCGGCCGTCAGCATCGAAGCGCGCAACGTAGAGCGTTCCTGCATCCAGGAGGTCGGCGTTGGCAGCCCGATTGCCGAGGTCGACTTTCCCTTCCGTGACGAACTTGTACACGTAGTCGAACCGCTGATCGTCGCCCTGATAGACGACGAACCTGCCATCCTTGTTGACGATATTGCCCGCGCCTTCATGCTTGAAACGGCCGAGAGCGGTGCGCTTTTTCGGTGTGGACGTAGGATTGAGCGGGTCGATTTCAACGACCCAGCCGAAGCGGTGGCACTCGTTGGGTTCCTGTGCCATGTCGAAGCGCGGCTCATAGCGGCTCCAGGGGTAGTAGTCCTCCGGAATACCATAGCGGTCGAGAGCTTCGGAATGTGGTGATGACTTCGCCGTTTCCTTGCCCCAGAAATAGAAATTGAAGTTTTCTTCGCAAGTAAGCCACGTGCCCCAGGGTGTTACGCCACCAGCGCAGTTGTTGAGCATGCCAAGCACGCGCGTGCCCGTCGCGTCGGCGTTCGTACGCAACAGTTCGTGACCAGCGGCGGGGCCCGTGATTTCCATGGGCGTGGAGGCGGTGATGCGCCGCGCGTAGCGCGAACCTCCCACGACGTGCCAGCGGCCGCCGGTTCGCTTTATCTCGATGATACTGCCGCCATGTGCCGCCATGGAGGCGCGAACGTGTGCTTCGCTGAGACCGCTTACGCGTTCGGAGCGGTTTTTGCCCTGAAGGCCCGGGTACATGATCTCATCGTTAGTGTACTCGTGATTGACAACGAGCAGACCCTGTGTCGATCGGTCGTCAAGTGGAATGAAGCCGATGAAGTCACTGTTATAGCCGAACTGGCGCTCTTGAGCGTCGCCTGAGGGGTTTGTCGGATCGAACGCTGGGCTACCGGGGAGCACTGGGTCACCCCAGCGGATCAGCACCTCGGCATCGTAGCCGGCGGCGACGTGGTGCACTTCATCCACGCCGGCCGCCACCTCGGGGAAGTTGAAGCTCGGTTCGGGCGAAGCTGCTTGCGCCTGTACGGGTCGCGGCGCGGCCGCAACGGCCATGGGCGAAATAGCGCTCGACACGATGCCGGCGGCCAGCGCTCCGCGGACGAGATCACGCCTTGAGAGACGCAATGCGATCACATCGCCCAGTGTGGGATTGTCGGATGGGTTGGAGGACATGTCCTCCGACTGGTCGAAAGGCGCGTTGGGCAGGTCCTGCTTTGAGGTCATATGGGGTCCGGTTGGCGCTTGGTGACATTGCTGGGCAAGGCCGGGCCAGCCCGGCGCGAGGAACGCATATTAACGATTATTAGGCGCGTGTTTTGACCGGCGTATGAAACGTCGCTGACGTGTTTGGAGCTGAAAATCTGGACCAAGACTCGCGATCCCACGACAGACGATCCGACGTCATATCGTATGACCACAACGTGAGTACAGATCAGACAATTTAGCGACGTATTCGAAGCTTCAACCTAACCGAGGCATTTATCTTCTTTTTCATTCTCATGGCGTGCACAAGCTCAAACCGCGACGTTTCGATAAGCGTCGGAAAACGCGAAATAATTTGCGTAAAGTTTGAACATAAAGGCGCCTTGCGATGAGTGACAAGGAACTCCAGCAGCTGTTGTTTGAGCAGTTGAAGTCGCATCCCGCATTGGCGTCGAAAGAATTCGAAGTGCTGCTGGATGAGCAGGGCCGGGTGGTGATTCACCGCGGTGGTCACGTCCGCGGGATTTGGCTGGCGGTGATGGCCGTTCTGCAGTGGACCCCTGCGGGCTACAACGGTCCCCTCTTCCAGGTGGCCGACGTGGAGGCCGCTGTCTGGCATACGCTCGTCGCGCTGGGCCTGGAGAAGCCCCGGATCTGAGGGTGCATGTCCAGGAGATATTGGCCGACTTGTTCTCAGTTCTGGTCTTCGGGCAAAGCTGGGATCGGGAACACCTCCACCCCTTCTTCATGCAGTTCGGTCACTTCCTCGCCCGAGGCTTCGCCGTAGATGCCCCGTGCCGGCGCCTCCTTATAGTGGATACGCCTCGCCTCTTCGGCAAAGCGCGGGCCCACGTATTCGGCGTTTTTCTCGATCTCGGCACGTAACTGCCGCATGATCTCCCTTGCCTGAGCGGGGAGGTTAGAGGTTGCGGCAGCGTTGCGCAGGTGTTGGCTGTGCTGGGCCTGGCTGGGCGGGCGTGACTTTGCGGCTGGCGGCGTCTCGTCGCCCGGACGCCTTGAATGGATTGTCACAGCCGGGGCCATTACGGCTTTCTGAACGTTCGTCGAGCCGCAGGCCGGGCAGGCGACAATGCCCGCACCAGACTGTTCGTCGAAGGCGCCGCTGCTGCGGAACCATCCTTCAAACTCATGATCCGCGGCACAGACGAGACGATACTTGATCATGCTTCGATCCGGCTTTCGACGGTGAAGGGGCGATCGTGCCCCAGAGAGGGCACGCGGCTGCGCGCATCCTCGACAGCCTGCAAGTCTATGTCGGCGGTTACGACCCCGGGATCAACGCCGCCTTCGGCCAGGATCTGACCCCATGGCGAGATGATAAGGCTGTGGCCGTAGGTGTCGCGACCGTGTTCGTGACGCCCGCCTTGTGCGGCAGCAAACACGAAGCACTGGCACTCGATGGCGCGTGCCCTCAAAAGCGTGTGCCAGTGGGCTTCACCGGTCAGCTTCGTAAAGGCGGCGGGTACAGCGAGTAGCGTTGCACCCGACTTGGCCAGGGCCCGGTAGAGATGTGGGAAGCGCAGATCGTAGCAGATCGAAAGTCCGAGCCCGCCCCAGGGCAGAGATGCGATTACGGCACGCTCCCCTGGCTTGTAGTTCTTGCTTTCGCGATAGCTCTCACCTCCCGGCAAGTCGACGTCGAACATGTGGATTTTGTCGTAGCGCGCGACGATGTCGCCCGCTGGAGAGAGGACGTAGGCGCGATTGGCGATTTTGTCGGGCGATAGTTTGATCGCCATCGAGCCGATGTGCAGCCAGATCTTCAATTCGGCGGCGAGTTCGCGGAAGCGCTGCAGCGCCCGGTTGCCCTCCTCAGGCTCGGTCGCAGCGAAGAGGCGCTTTGTTTCCAGTTCCATCAGTGTGGTCACCTCTGGCGTCTGCACGTAGTGCGCGCCGCCGGCCGCCGCCTCGCGGATGAGCGCCTCGGCCTGGGCAACGTTCGGATCGACGCTGCGGCCGGAGCACAATTGGACGAGTGCGGCGCGGAATGTCGTGCCGGAGGATGCGTGAGACATGAGTGGCCTTGCTGTTTCTTCTCTAAATTACGCCGCGCTGTTTGGCGCGGATCTTGAAGCGGTGCGGACGAGGACCCGGATCAGCAATACGGATCAGGTGTCGTTCAGGCGGCCAGAAGGCTGTCCAGCTTGCCGAGGCGGTCCAACTCGTGCAGGTCGTCACAACCGCCAACATGTGTCTCGCCGATAAATATCTGCGGAACAGTCGAGCGGCCGCTCGCTTTCGCCGACATATCGGCGCGGAGCGATGCATTGCCGGTCACGTCGATTTCGTCGAACGCCACCCCTTTGCTGCGCAACAGTTCCCGAGCGAGATGGCAGTAGGGGCAGAGAGATGCCGTGTAAATGACGACTTTCTGCATATCGGTCGTTGTCCTCCGAGGCAGCGGCTGATTCATATCATATTAGTGTGCTGCGGCCTGGTTTCGCCACCCCAGGAATGCCGCAGTCCGAAACCTTCAGGACTCACTCTTGAGCGCATTGTCAAATGTCAGACAGCCCGTCGCCCGTGGCCAGCGCCAAAGCCAGGACATCGACAGAGGTGGCCCCGGCAAGCCGCAGAGCGCGCGTGGCGGCCGCGGCGGTGGCCCCCGTAGTGACCACGTCGTCGATCAGCACGATACGGCGGTCCTCAATCCGTCCGCGACGTTCTTCGCGCACGGCAAACGCGCCGCGCACGTTCTCAACCCGTTCTTCGCGGCTCAGGCCCACCTGAGAGGCCGTAGAGCGGAGCCGCAGGAGGGACAGGGCATCAAAAGGGACGCCGGAACGGCGGGATACGTTCTGGGCCAACCGGGCCGCCTGATTAAAGCGGCGACGCAAAAGCCGCATCCGGCTCAATGGCACGGGAACGATAAGATCGGCACCGGCCAGGATTTCCTTTCCGGTTTCCGCCAGCCACCCGCCCAGCAAACCCACGAGGTCGTCCCGATCGTGGAATTTCAGGTCGTGGATGAGCCGCCGCATGAGACCGGAGTAGTGGGCTACGGCGCGGGCCCGATCGTAAACTGGGGCGTCCGCGATTGCTGCGGCTGATAGCGTGATGTCGCCCGTTGCAAATGGTAACGGTAGACCAAGGCGGTCGCATAGAGGAGGGCGAATGAAATCAATGCGGCTCCAACAGGCGGCACACAATGTGTCGTGTGCCGTCATTGGTTCGCGACAGGACAGGCAGACGGGCGGCACAACGAGGTCGCCGATCCGTGTCCATGCACCAAGCATCCGTCGGCGAAGGCCAGCGCTTCCCCGCCGCAGAGATCCTGCACTTGCAGTCTCGAGGTTTCTGCGTGCCATAGGTTATGTTAGCTCCGCTCGTCGTGTTAGGCGAGTGTTTTGGTGCAGAAAGCTCGCCAAGAGGTTTTGAGATGTCGGATGTGCACCAGATCTTCGATCGTGCGCTTTTGCAGCGCCGACGTGATCGCGTAGCGGAAGGAATTGCGCAACATGCATTCCTTCTCGATCGCTTCGGTGATGACGTGGAGGAACGCCTCTCGCTCATCCAGCGCACTTTTTCGCGCGTTCTCATTCTCGGAGCGCATCACGGGGAACTGGGTCGTCGTGTTGCGCGCCTTCCTGATATTGAGACGGTCATCGAAACCGAGACGAGCCTGTCGCTCCTGCACCGGTGTGGCGGCTTGCGTGTGCTGGCCGACGAGGAGGCACTTCCATTCGCAGATGAGTCGTTCGATCTCATTATCGCAGGCCTGACACTTCAGTTCGTAAACGATCTACCGGGTGCGCTTGTGCAGATCCGCCGTCTCCTGAAGCCGGATGGTCTTTTTCTCGGCGGACTGTTCGGCGGCGCGACGCTGAGCGAACTGCGCCGCGCATGGCTTGAGGCGGAAGCGGAGGTCACGGGCGGCGTGTCGCCGCGGGTTGCGCCATTCGCCGATGTCCGCGATCTTGGCGGCCTTTTGCAGCGCGCCGGCTTTGCTCTGCCCGTCGTCGACTCCGATACCGTGCGCGTTCGCTATTCCTCGCCCCTCGCGCTTATGCAGGATGTGCGGGCCATGGGGGCGGGGAACGTGCTCAAGGATCGCCGTCGGGTGCCGGTGAGCCGCGCCCTTCTGTTGCGTGCATCACACATCTACGATGAGCGCTTTGCCGATCCGGACGGGCGCGTATCGGCGACCTTCGAACTTCTGGTAATGACAGCTTGGGCACCCCATGAAAGCCAGCAGAAGCCCTTGCAACCGGGCTCCGCGCAGATTCGGCTGGCCGATGTTTTAGGTACGACCGAAGGGCGAATTGGTCTGGAGCGGGATGACACGTCTTGAGGCTGGATGTTGCGCCGCCACGTGTTCGAGGGCGGATTGTGGGGTGTCGAAAGCCGGGCAATCAGCTAGGCTCTGCCGCGACACGGCGGGCATTCAATGATCGGCCGCAAGGGGAGGACTATCGGTGACCACGTCCAACGGGGATCAGACGACCCGCATTCTGGCCGATCCTGCCTTTCATGCTGCGGTGCGCAAGCGGGCGCGGTTCGGCTGGGGCATGGCAATCCTCATGTGCGTCATCTATTTCGGGTTTATTCTGCTGGTTGCTTTCGCGCCCGGAACACTCGCAGAGCCAATCGGTGATGGAACGCTGACCCTGGGTCTCGTAGTCGGACTTATCGTTATCTTGTCGGCTTTGATCTTGACGGCAATCTACGTCGTCAAGGCCAACTCCGCTTTCGATCACGAAACACGCTCCATCGTGGAGCGCAGCCGGTGAGTGCGATGTCTCGACGGATCCTCGCCTGCATCGGCCTTGCACTTATCGCCTTCTCGCCTGCGGTTCTGGCCGCCGGCCCGCTCGAGGGCGGTGAGAAGCAGACATTGAACGTAGCTGCCATCGTCATGTTTCTCGCCTTCGTGCTGGCCACGCTGGGTATCACGAAATGGGCCGCCGCGCGGGCGACCTCTGCGTCCGATTTCTATGCAGCGGGAGGCGGCATCACGGGTTTCCAGAACGGTCTCGCCATTGCTGGCGACTACATGTCGGCAGCTTCGTTCCTCGGCATCTCCGCACTGGTATTCTCATCCGGCTTCGACGGTCTCATCTACTCGGTCGGATTCCTTGTAGGCTGGCCGATCGTTATGTTTCTGATCGCAGAGCAGTTGCGCAATCTGGGCAAGTACACCTTCGCTGATGTCGCCGCATACCGGCTATCTGCGCGGCCGCTGCGCGTGCTTTCAGCCGTCGGGTCGTTGTCCGTCGTAGCCTTCTATCTTATCGCGCAGATGGTTGGGGCGGGTAAACTCATCGAGTTGCTATTCGGCCTCGATTACCTCTATGCCATTGTTATCGTCGGCGTCCTCATGATCACTTACGTGGCGTTCGGCGGGATGATTGCGACCACGTGGGTGCAGATCATCAAGGCTTGTCTGCTCTTGGGCGGAGCCTCATTCATGGCCTTCATGGTGCTTGCTCACTTCGGCTTTTCGCCCGAGGCGATGTTCCAGGCGGCGACCGCTGTTCATCCTGGCGGACAGTCCATCATGGCGCCGGGCAAGCTGGTCTCCGATCCGGTATCCGCGCTCTCGCTCGGGGTCGCGCTCATGTTCGGCACGGCCGGCCTGCCGCACATCCTGATGCGTTTCTTCACGGTTCCGGATGCGAAGACGGCCCGGAAGTCCGTCCTCTATGCGACTGGCTTCATCGGCTATTTCTACATTCTCACGTTCATCATCGGGTTTGGCGCGATCACGCTTCTCATGTCCGATCCGGCCTACTACGCGACCACGGTCGACGGGACGTACAACAAGGTCACGGGCCTTCAGGGCGGAACGAACATGGCGGCCGTTCATCTGGCTAATGCGGTCGGCGGATCGCTGTTCCTGGGTTTCATCTCGGCGGTGGCTTTTGCGACGATTCTCGCGGTGGTGGCCGGTCTGACACTCGCCGGTGCCTCCGCAATCAGCCACGATCTCTATGTGAATGTCATCGCACGGGATCGTGTCTCCGAGCACACCGAGGTCCGGTTGTCGAAGATCTCAGCGGTCGTCATCGGTCTCATCGCGATCGTCCTTGGCTATGTGTTCGAGAAACAGAATGTGGCCTTCATGGTGGGGCTGGCGTTCGCCGTGGCCGCGAGCTGCAACTTTCCCGTTCTGCTGATGAGCCTGCACTGGCCTGGTACGACAACGCGGGGAGCCGTTGCCGGCGGTCTTCTCGGGCTGGTCATGGCAGTCACGATGGTGATCCTTAGCTCCGCGGTATGGGTGAAGACGTTCGGTTTCGAGGAGGCAATCTTTCCCTACGACAACCCGGCACTCTTCTCGGTGACGGCGGCATTCTTTACGATCTGGCTCGTGTCACGTCTCGACCGCAGTGCGAATGCGGAAGCGGAGCGGGCTGCTTATCCAGCACAGCTCGTGCGCTCCGAGACAGGTATCGGTGCCGAGGGTGCAAGTGCGCATTAACGGTCGGGACATGAGCGAAACAAGAGCCCCGCAACGTCCCTTCGACGCCATCATGCTGAGCGTGGGCGATGGGCATTGGATTTATGTTGAGGAGGTCGGTCGCAGGGACGGCATTCCGGTATTGTTCCTCCACGGCGGGCCGGGCAGCGGTTCCCAGCATGCCCATCGCGAACTCTTCGATCCCAATCGTTATCACGCCATTTTATTCGATCAGCGCGGTGCAGGGCGCAGCCACCCCTATCTGTCGCGTGAGGCCAACACGACGGCGCACCAGATCGCCGATATTGAACGTATTCGCAGCTATTTTGGAATCGACCGGTGGCTCATCGTCGGTGGGTCTTGGGGCTCGACACTAGGGCTCGCCTACGCTCAGGCGCATCCCGAGTGCGTGGCCGGACTTGTGTTGCGCGCCGTCTTTCTCGGCACAGACGAGGAAGTGGAATGGGCCTTCGTCGAGGGTCCGAAGCGGTTTCGTCCCGAGCTTCACAGGGCTTTTGTCGCAGAGTTGCCCGAGGCCGAGCGCGTGGACCTGCTCAAGGCCTATGTGAGACGGCTGACGGATCCAGATCCCGCCGTGCATGGTCCAGCAGCGCATATCTGGCACGCTTATGAGCGCGCGTTGTCGGAACTCGTGCCGTCGGCGCCGAACCTTTTGCTGCCGCCGGGTCCCGATGCGAGACTTCCGCCCACGCCACTGATGGAAGCGCACTATATCGCCCACAGCTTCTTCTTGTATCCTGATCAGCTTATCGGGGAAGCGTGGCGGCTGCAGGGAATCCCAGGCGTCATCGTGCAGGGGCGCTATGATCTTCTCTGCCCGCCCGCCGCGGCCGAGGCGATCTCCCGCGTCTGGGGTTCGTGCCAGTTGCGGGTTGTGGAGCGGGCCGGTCATGCCATGACGGAGCCGGGTGTGTTCGACGCGCTGCGCGAGGGGCTTGGCCAAGTCACGGATGCGGCTTTCCGCCGATGACCGCTAGTCGCGCCGCGCGAGCGGGTGATGCTCGAAAACAATCCTTTTCAAGCGCTCTTCCAGAACGTGAGTATAAATCTCCGTGGTCGAGATGTCGGCATGGCCGAGAAGTTGCTGCACGGTGCGTAGGTCTGCACCTCGATCGAGCAGGTGGCTCGCGAAGGCGTGGCGCAGCACGTGTGGGGAGACTCGCTCTGGATCAAGTCCGGCAGCGAGTGCGGTCTCTTTCAGATCCTGGGCGAAGCGCTGCCGCGTCAGGTGGCCTTCGGCACCGCGCGAAGGAAAGAGCCACTTGTTGGGCAACTGGTGAGATATGCCGTCCTCGGGACTGGACCCCAGTGCCAGATAGCGGTCGAGAGCGGCGCGGGCGGCGCCGTTCAACGGGACCAGGCGCTCGCGGCCGCCCTTGCCCTTTATGGTGAGAACGCGGGGATCCCCCTGGAGGACGTTGCGCGGCAGTGAGACGAGTTCGGATACGCGCATGCCTGTTGCGTAAAGGATCTCGATCAGGGCGTGGAAGCGGACCGTGCGTACAAGATCCCGCCCGCTCTGGCCTTCCGTGTTGCGTCGCGCTGTCTCGATAAGACGGTCGACATCGGTCACGGAGAGCGTTTTTGGCAGCGGGCGAGCGCGCTTGGGTGCTTTGGTGCCGGCGGCGGGATTGTCCGTGACGAGGCCTTCCGCTTCGAGGAACTTGAAGAGCTGTCGTACGGCTGACAAGCGCCGCGCCCGGGAGCTGGCCGAAAGGCCCTCCCGGCCGAGCGCTTCCATGAAAGCAGCGATATCGGCGCGTGTTGTGGAAGAGAAGGATTGCGCACGGTCGTCGAGATGGGCTGCGAACGCCGCGAGATCACGGCGGTAGGCGTCAAGAGTATTCTCGGATGCGCCCCGCTCGGAAGCGAGCATCTCCAAAAACGCGGCGACATGGCTATGACCTTTGGCATCACCTGCCGCGTTCATGCAACGAATCCTCAAATGTCCACGGTGCGCGGCCAGGCCGCGAACACGGCCTCTAGCGCGAGGCGGCGAGCATCCGCCTCCAGGCCTGCACGCCGCAACGCCCGGATCGAGTCGCCCAGCGAGATAATGTGCGCGCCCTGCGCACCATTTGGACCAAGCGCCTGCATGGAGAGCAGAACGGTGCGGCCAAATTCTTTCTTCTTGGCGGCGTCGCTGAGCTCGCTCAGAACGCCAGTGGCCGGAAGGTGGCCGGTGGCCGGTTGCGGCGCTCGGCTGGCGATTTCCCACAACGGGATGGGTACCTGGACTTGGAGTGCGTCGAGAACGGTGGCGAGTCGGTGAAGGAGATCGGCGTCAAGTCGCCCCTGAATGGCCATTTGTTCGACAGCGCCGAGGTAGCGCGATCGGCCTTCCATCAGGGCGGGATCAGCGATATCGGCCAGTGCCAGCCAGTGATCGTAGCCTTTGCCGCCGCTTAGCCCTGGCCCATCGAGACCGTTTCCGAACTCTGCCCACGCACGGGCCGTACTGAAATCGCCTGATGCGATGGTCGTCTCGATGGCCGTTTCTGCAAACCATCCGATCTCGGGGACGCGGGGCATTGCGGCGGCAGACGGCGCGATCATCTGGAGCGCGGGCCAGTAAAGGCCATCGCGGCGAGCATCGTCCAGGAAGCTGCGGATGAGGCGCGCCCTTTTCAGCGGGGTGCGCTCGTCCTCGGCGGATTGGAATAGCGCCGCGCGGCGCACGCTGGGGTCACCGGAGGCCGCTCCACCCGCATAGCTCCTGTAGCTCGAGGCCAGTTCCTCGGGCCTGATGGCATTGAAGCGTGCTGCGCCCTCCGCCGCAGCGAGCCGCAGGGCGGGGTCTGTGCTGGTATCGCGGGAGATGACAGCGAGCAGTCCAGGTTTCGCCGTCTCGATCAAGGCGGCGGGCTCGATCGGGCCGCCAAGCTGCAGGATGCGCCAGTCTACAGCACCGACCTTTTGGCCTTTGGCGAGTGCGGGCTTGGCCCCCGATGCGATCGCGTCAATCGCTTCAAGACCTGCGGAGTCTTCAATGCCTTCATCTCGTGCAAGCGCGACCTGGAGCTGCGCTGACTCCCGATTGCCAGCAATGGTCGAACAATAGGCCCGGATGAGTATGGACTGGCTCTTGAGACTGGCCGGAAGGGATGCCGATGCCGCATTCATGGCGGCGACATTGCGGCATCCGCCCTCTTTGTCTCCGCGTGCGATCGCCGTGCGTGCGGCGAAAAGGGCGAGGACGGGCTCGCTGTAGCCGCCAGGCTCCTTGGCGAGTAGAGAGGCGACTTCGTCGACAAGACCCGATCGGTCGAGTGCCTCTATCCGCAAGGCCGTGAAGCGCGTCTCGTTCGCGCCACCGGTGGGTGGCGGCACGTCTGAGGTAATCAGACGCCGAAACAGTTCATGCAGAGCCGGTGAGCGCGGTGGAATTTCGATCGCAGTGAACAGTTTTTCGATTTCTTCGACCGACAGTCCGCGCCAGAGCTCGTGCGGCAGTCCCGATCCGTCGGCGGCCATCACAGGGGCCAGTTCTTCACGCATGACCGTGCGCGAGGTTGAATCGAGCGGAGCAGATGGCAGAGATTGGCGGCCGCCCGGCGCGGGTTGGCCTGCCTGCGGGTTTAACGCAGGTAGTTCGGTGCGGTCGATTGTTCCAGTCGCAGCACTCTTGGCAGGGGCCGGATAGGGCATGCCGAACGGCTCGAGTGGTGGGGTCTCTTGAACGGGGGCTGACGGCTTTCGAGCCGGCGGGCGTGATGTTTCAGGTTCGCCGAACGGGCTTGGAATGCCTCCGGCCCATGCTGGTCCTGCGAAAAGAGCGGCTGCCAGCGTCAGCGGCGCCAGCGAGCGAATGGTAGAGCGCATGGCCTGGAGCGACCTCACTCGTTGCGGATCTTGACGCCAGGAACAACCTTCACTTCCTCCTGCTGGACGGGCTCGTACTTCGTGGCCAGGACCCACAGGCCCGCGGTGACGAGACCGGCGAGGCCGCCGACGATGAAGAGAAAGCGAAAAAGACTTGGCATTCTTGATTTGGTCCGTTCCGGTGAGGTTCTGGCCGCTCAAGTTGGCGCCAATATGACCCGCCCGAGTTCCGGACGGTAAACAACTCACCTTATGTGCCACAGATGAGCGAAAATTTGAAATCCGGGCGCCGTTGGGCAATACACGGTCTTAATTGGACGGGGCTGGATCGTGATCCGACCCCCGCTTCTGCATTTTTGGCATGATTCGCGAGCACGAGGCTGCGCATCGTCATGGGTGAGCCGAAAGGACCGAATGGACTGGAGGGTCTCGTTGCCCAGCTGGGCGACCGCTCGATCGTCCTCGTCGGATTGATGGGCTGCGGGAAATCGTCCGTTGGCCGCAGGCTGGCGTCGCGGCTCGGAATCCAGTTCGTCGACGCGGACGAGGAGATCGAACGTGTCGCCGCCAAGAGCATTGTGGAAATCTTCACCGACCATGGGGAGGCCTACTTCCGGGATGGGGAACGGCGCGTTATCGCGCGGCTCCTGTCCAACGGTCCGCAGGTCCTTGCGACCGGCGGCGGCGCCTTCATCAACCCGGAGACCCGGGCAAAGATCCGCGAGCGCGGCATTTCTGTATGGCTGAAGGCTGACTTGCCCGTTCTTATGCGCCGTGTGGCCAAGCGAGACACCCGGCCACTACTCAAGACCGCCGATCCTGCGGCCGTCATGCAGGATCTGATGGACAAGCGGTACCCGATCTACGCCGAGGCCGATATCACGCTGGAAAGCCGCGATGTACCTCACGATGTTATCGTCAACGAAGCACTTGCCGCCATCAAGGCCAAGCTGGCGCTGGCGCAGGCGGCGCCGGGCTGATATGCGCTGGGTTTCACCACTAATGGGATAGGTCTGAAGATGCCCACCCTAGTCCACTCGATGACCGCCGTATCTCGAGCCGAGAAGACCGTTTCCGTGTCGCTTGGTGCGCGCAGCTACGACGTGCTCATTGGGCCCGGGCTTTTGGCAGAAACCGGGCGGCTCATCGCCACGCGCATCGGCAAAGCGAAGTGCGGGATCGTCACGGACGATAACGTCGCCCAGCATCATCTGGCGACGCTGGAAGCGTCGCTCAAGGCCGAAGGGCGTTACGCGGGTTCTATTGTTCTGCCGGCGGGCGAAGCCACGAAATGCTTCGCCCGCCTCACGGAACTGTCCGAAGGGCTCCTGGAAATGGGCCTTGAACGCGGCGATCTCGTCGTGGCCTTCGGTGGCGGGGTCATCGGCGATCTAGCCGGCTTTGCCGCCGGTATCCTTCGTCGTGGCGTGCGCTTCGTACAGATCCCGACGTCGCTCCTTGCCCAGGTCGATAGCTCGGTTGGTGGCAAGACAGGTATCAATACGCCCCAGGGCAAAAATCTCATCGGCGTCTTCCACCAGCCAAGCCTCGTCATAGCCGACACCGACGTATTGGCTACGTTGCCCCCGCGCGAGATGCGCGCGGGCTACGCCGAGATCGCCAAGTACGGTCTGCTCGGTGATGCGGCCTTCTTCTCCTGGCTCGAGGCCAACTGGAAGGGTGTATTCGGCAACTCCGGCCCTGATCTCACCAAGGCGATCGAGACGAGCGTCAAGGCGAAGGCCGATATTGTCGCGCGCGACGAGTTGGAGACGGGCGATCGCGCTCTCCTCAACCTCGGCCACACGTTTGGCCATGCACTGGAAGCCTGGACGGGCTATTCCGACCGGCTGTTGCACGGCGAAGGAGTCGCGATCGGCATGGCGCAGGCGTTCCGCTTCTCCGAAGCGGAAAGGCTCTGTCCGGCAGGGACGTCTGAACGGGTAGCCTCTCACCTGACTGCGGTCGGTCTGCCGACGCAGCTAAGAGACATACCCGGCGGCAAGGCCGATGCTGATACACTTCTGCGCCTCATGGGGCAGGACAAGAAGGTGCGCGAAGGCAAGCTGACCTTCATTCTGACGCGAGATATCGGGCAGGCGTTCGTCGCCCGCGATGTCGATCCAACCAAGATTCGCGCCTTTCTGGAGCGAGAAATTGCCCGATGACGGGCATGCGACGGTGAGGGCGGCCGGATGCACGCCGCCGTTACCGTTCCTATGTTAAGGTATCTTGAGTGGTGTCAGGCGGCCGCCCTTCGCGCAAGCGGGGGTGGTGCCTGCTCGTTTTCTCCAGATCCCTAGTCAATCGAAACAATGCAAAGACCATGTCTCCCGAAATCATTCTAACGCTTGCCGTCGTGATTTTCTTACTGCTCCTGTCTGCGTTCTTCTCAGGTTCCGAGACCGCTCTGACAGCCGCCTCCCGCGCCAGAATGCACGCGCTGGAGAGCGAGGGCAACGAACAGGCACGCCGGGTCAACCGGCTGCTGGAAGAGCGTGAGCGGCTGATCGGAACGATCCTGCTCGGCAACAATCTCGTTAACATCCTGGCCTCGGCGGTGACCACGAGCTTGCTGATCCGCCTGCTCGGAGAGGTTGGCGTGTTCTACGCGACAATCGTGCTGACGGTCGTCGTGGTTGTCTTCTCCGAAGTGCTGCCGAAGACCTACGCCATTGCTTATCCCGACAAAATCGCACTCGCCGTGGCGCCGGCAATGCGGTTGCTCATCATGGTCTTCCGTCCGGCCGTATTCGTTATCGAAATGATCGTGAAGCTCGTCCTCAAGCTGACGCCAACCAAGAAAGACGACGAAGCAAACATTCTGGCTGCGCACGAGGAGATTCGGGGCACGATCGATCTGCAAGCCAAGGAAGGCGCCGTGCAGCACCATGATGCGGCGATGCTGGGCGGTGTTCTCGATCTGAGGGATCTCCAAGTAGCTGACATCATGATCCATCGAACCAAGATGGAGACGCTCGATGCTGACGCGGATCCGCAGGAGATCATTGATGAGATTCTAAAGTCGCAGTACACGCGCATGCCGCTGTGGAAGGACGAGCCGGAGAACATCGTCGCAGTTCTGCATACCAAGGATCTGCTGACGGCGCTGGGCCGCGTGGGTTGGGATGTCTCCAAGCTCGACATCATGAGCTTTGCCCAAGAGCCCTGGTTCGTGCCCGATACGACAAGTCTCAAGACGCAGCTCAATCAGTTCTTGAAGAACAAGGCGCAGATGGCGCTCGTTGTCGACGAGTACGGCGAAGTGCAGGGTCTCATCACGCTGGAAGATATCTTGGAAGAAATCGTCGGCCAGATCGCAGACGAGCACGATACGCACGAGCAGAGCATCCGCCCGCAGCCGGACGGCACGGTCAACGTCGACGGCACTGTGGCGATCCGAGATTTGAACCGCCACATGCACTGGGATCTGCCGGAGGAGGAAGCGACGACACTTGCGGGCCTTGTGATCCACGAGGCGCAGACCATCCCTGAACCGGGGCAGGTGTTCACTTTCTATGGCTATCGTTTCGAGATCCTGCGCAAGACTCGCAATAAAATTGCGGCTCTGCGCATCAAGAAACTGGCGCCGGAGGCCGTCGTGGAAAGCGGCTGAGCCGAGATAAGACCGCGGTGCGGTGTCTCTTCTGTGCAGGCTTAATGCAAGGATCGCGGCTTAGCCGCGCGCGGGTTGCCCGAGCCCTCAGGGGTGCGCTCCTCGAAAAGTTCCACCAGTTTGTCGGTCATGGCGCCGGCGAGTTCGCTTGCATCGGTGATGGTGACGGCGCGACGATAGTACCGCGTCACGTCGTGGCCGATACCGATGGCGATCAGTTCCACGGGCGACCGCATCTCGATTTCGTGGATCACCTGGCGCAGATGGTGCTCCAGGTAGTTGCCAGTGTTCACCGACAGCGTGGAATCGTCGACCGGTGCGCCGTCTGATATCATCATCAGGATGCGCCGCTGCTCGGGCCTCGCGAGCAATCTCTGATGCGCCCAGGCCAGGGCCTCCCCGTCGATGTTCTCCTTTAGCAGGCCTTCCCGCATCATCAGAGCCAGCGAGCGCTTCGCCCGCCGCCATGGAGCGTCTGCGGTCTTGTAGATGATGTGGCGCAGGTCGTTGAGGCGGCCGGGGTTCTGCGGCTTGCCGGCGGCGAGCCACTTCTCACGCGCTTCCCCGCCCTTCCATGCTTTGGTGGTGAACCCGAGAATCTCGACTTTGACGCCGCAGCGCTCGAGTGTGCGGGCGAGAATGTCGGCGCAGCACGCTGCCACCATGATCGGCCGGCCGCGCATCGAACCCGAATTGTCGATCAGGAGCGTCACAACCGTATCGCGGAAATCCGTGTCCCGCTCGCGCATGAAGGAGAGGGCGTGCATCGGATCGATGATGATGCGCGTTAGGCGCGCGGAATCGAGCGTGCCTTCTTCCAGATCGAAATCCCAGGCGCGGTTCTGTTTGGCCAAGAGACGCCGCTGAAGGCGGTTGGCAAGCCGCGACACGGTGGAGGCGAGAACGCGCAGTTCCTTGTCCAGGAACGTTCGTAGCCGGTCCAGTTCTTCGGGCGTCGACAATTTCTCCGCCTCGACCACTTCGTCGCTGGCATTCGAAAACACCTTGTAACCGAAGTGCTCCGGGGCATCGAGAACGGATAGATTGGGGCGCCACGGCTCGGCCGTGTCGCTCTCCGCCTCGCCGTCCGCGTCGATTTCGATGTCCTGCATTTCACCGGCGTCGGAGGCCTCGGTCGTGTCGGCGGATTCGCCTTCGCTTTCGCGGTCCTCGCCAGCGTCCTGCTGGCCCTCGTTCGTCTCGTCCTCTCCTTCGCTCTCCTGTTCGCCGCCATCGGGGTTCTGCTCCGTATCGTCCTCGCTTTCGTCGCGTTCCCCTTCGTTGGGCTGTTCCGCCATTTCCAGCGTGCGCAGCAGATCGCGCACGAGTTGGCCGAAAGCTTCTTGGTCGGCGGACTTCGCGGCGAGCTGCTTCAGGGTCTGTCCGCAGCGCTGTTCTAGAAGGGGACGCCAGACGTCGGCCAGAGCCTTGGCAGATGCCGGCGGCGCTTGACCTGTAAGCCGCTCGCGCACGATGAGGGCGAGTGCCTCCTCCAGCGGCGCTTCCTCGCGTGTCGTAACCTGTGAGTAGCGGCCGTGAGAGAAATAGTCCTCGCACTTTGCGTTGAGATTGCTCGCCATGCCATCCATCCGGTTGGCGCCTATGGCTTCGATGCGGGCGCGCTCTACAGCCTCGAACACGGCGCGCGCCTCGCCCGATGAGGGTACGAGCTTGCGGTGGAGTTTTTCGTCGTGACAGGCAAGCGTCAAAGCCAAGCTGTCGGCCCATCCGCGCACGACGGCGATTTCGCGGGTCGAGGGCACGCGGGCTGGCTCTGGAAGCTGGACGTGACGGCCCTCGATGGCAGGTTTGCCGGGTGCGAAATCAACGTTGACGTTCTCATCACCGGCCACGGCCCGCACGGTCAGCCCAAGCACGCGTTTCAGCGGCTCTGATGGAGATTCCTTGCGTTTGGGCAAAGTCGTCATCCGCGGTGCGCTTGTCAGGAAAGGGCAACGTTGGCGGCGCTTTCGGGCAATTCCTCGCCGAAGGCCCGTTGGTAGAACTCAGCCACGACCGGGCGTTCCAGCTCATCGCACTTGTTGAGGAACGTCACCCGGAAGGCGAAGCCGACGTCGCCGAAGATATCGGCGTTTTCTGCCCAGGTGATTACCGTGCGCGGGCTCATGACGGTCGAAAGGTCTCCGTTGATGAAGGCCGAGCGGGTGAGATCCGCGACGCGCACCATCGAGCCGACCTGCTTGCGCTTGGCTTCGGTTTTGGCGAACGATTTTACCTTGGCGAGGACAATCTTCACCTCGTCGTCATGCGGCAGGTAATTGAGAGTCGTCACGATCGACCAGCGATCCATCTGCCCCTGATTGATCTGCTGCGTGCCATGATAGAGGCCCGACGTGTCGCCGAGACCAATCGTGTTCGTCGTCGCGAAGAGGCGGAAGGCGGGATGCGGCTTGATGACCTTCGACTGGTCGAGCAGGGTCAGCTTGCCCGAAACCTCGAGTACGCGCTGGATCACGAACATCACGTCGGGGCGGCCGGCATCGTACTCGTCAAATACAAGCGCCGTGTTGGAGCGCAGGCAGTAGGGCAGGATGCCCTCGCGGAACTCCGTCACCTGCTTGCCGTCTTTGAGAACGATGGCGTCCTTGCCGACGAGATCGATGCGGCTCACGTGGCTGTCGAGGTTAACGCGTATGCAGGGCCAGTTGAGCCTTGCTGCTACCTGCTCGATGTGGGTCGACTTGCCCGTGCCGTGATAGCCCTGCACCATGACGCGGCGGTTATGTTTGAAGCCGGCGAGGATGGCGAGCGTCACGTCGCGATTGAATTGGTAGTCCGGGTCTAGATCCGGAACGTGCTCGTCCGGTTTGGAGTAGGCCGGCACTTCCATGTCCGACTCGATCCCGAAGACTTGGCGCACCGACAGCTTCATGTCGGGCAGGCCGGCGTTTTCTTTGGTGGCAGCAGAAGTGGTCGGCGCGCGCATCGAGTTTCCTTCGTGTGGTGGGAGAGCAATCGCGCGCGCGGAAGGACGCGGATTGCGGAAATGAGCCGGGGCAGCGGCGCTCTTCTGGTGAGAGCTTTTCGCGGGCAAGCGCCCACCCGCATGGGTCAATACGACCGGTGGGTCTAAACGAGACCAGCCTGCTTCAAATAATTATAGGCTTGGATGATCTCGCGCAACTTCTCCTCCGAGCGCGTGTCGCCTCCGTTGGCGTCGGGATGATGGAGCTTTACCAGTTCCTTGAAGCGCGCCTTGATGTCGTCCTTGACGGCCCCCTGTTTCAGTCCGAGCGTATTAAGAGCCTTGCGCTCCAGCGGCTTTAGCTGGCGGCGGCTTTCGATGGGCGCCGAGCGGGACTGCCGAGCCCGCCAGGCGAAAAAGGCGCTGGCATCGTTCGGGGGCGGAGCATCCTCCGGGCCAACGGACGCGGCGGCTGTCCGGGAGTCCCCCGAACGTCCCTCGCGCATGCCTGGCGCCCAGGAGTTCGCAGCCATCTTCCAGGTCGGGCGATGGCCCGTGAGCGCGTCCTTCTGGAAGTTGGCAACCTCGCTGTCGGACATACCGTCGAAATAATTGTATGTGGCGTTGTATTCGCGGACGTGGTCGACGCAGAAGTTGAAGTACTCGCCGTCGCGGCCGCGTCCTTTGGGCGCACGATGCGTCGCGGGCTGGTCGCAGCCCTTGCGCTGGCAACGCGGTCCCCCGGCACGCTGCTCCTCCTGGCGGGCACGCTTGGTCCCCACCCGGATGGAATCGAAATATTTCGAGTTGAGCTTCATGGTCGCGAGTATGATCAAGTCATCGGGCCGTAACAAGCCGGACACCATAGCACACGGCCTCGTGTTGCGTCGCGGCCATAGACGGCTTCGGCCACTTTTTTTGAACCCAAAAGTTGGGGAGTGAGACGATCGAATGACGATGCAAGAGCGCATACGCGAGAAGCTGTTGATTGGACTGGAACCGGTCCGGCTCGACGTGGTCAACGAAAGCGAACTGCACGCGGGTCACCGGTCCTCGCCCGGTACGGGCGAAAGCCATTTTCGCGTACTCGTCGTTTCGCCGAAATTTAAAGGTCAGTCTCGTGTGGCGCGGCACCGGATGGTCAATGACCTTATCGCCGAGGAGTTGCGTGGTGGCGTGCATGCGTTGGCGCTCTCGACTTACGCGCCGGACGAGTCCTATTGAAAAATCAGAAAGGGTCTGCGCTGGTGCGGGTTCGGGAACTGACGCGTGCGGCATCTGCTCCCGGTGTTTCGATGGTTGTTTGACGGCATGCATCTGATCTTTCCAGTCCCTCTGACACTGCCGGGCCCCCGTATGCTGGCGGCATTGGGCTTCACTGCTCTCATCATCTTGAGCAGCGGTCTTGCTCTGGCCGCAGTGAAGCCGTCGCCAAGGAGCCTCAAGGCATCCCCTATCCCCATTGATGCACGCCCGATTTCATCTTTTGACCGGGCGACTCCGTCCAAGATGCGTTTTGGCCGGCTCGTCTGGCGCGGGGGGCTCGTCCTCACCTCTACGTCGCCTCATTTCGGCGGTTGGTCGGCCATCGAGATGAGTCCGGACGGGCGCGCATTTTTGGCGGTCTCCGATGCGGGGACTTGGCTCAGGGGGCGGCTCACCTACGCGGGCGTGGCGCCGCGAGGCGTTGATGGGGCCGTAATCGGTCCCATCAAGGCGAAAAACGGCAACCCCCTTGCCCGCTCCCGTGACCGTGATGCGGAAGGTCTCGCCCTAGTGCGCGGGAGCATCGAAAGTGGTGAGGTCTATGTTTCCTTCGAGGGGAATCATCGTGTGGGACGATTTCCCTTGACGCGCGAGGGTCTCGGCACGCCGACGGGCTATCTGGCCAACCCAAAGGATCTGAAGCGCAGCCGGCGTGACGGAATGGAGTCTCTCGCCACGATCGATGGCGGTCGTTTCAAAGGTGCGCTGGTGGCCTTCGCCGAAGAGGCGGACGAAGGCACGGGATATCACAGAGGCTGGATCTGGGTGCGTGGCGAAGCGCGTCAGCTGAACGTCGTCTCGCGCGACGGTTTCGCTTTGACTGCCGCCGCGTCGTTGGAGGATGGCAGCCTGCTGCTGCTTGAGCGGCGGTTTCGTATCCTGGAAGGTGTGCGTATGCGGATGCGGTTGATCCAGGCAGACAAGATCGAGCCGGGCGCCGTACTTGACGGGGAAACGCTGATCCAGGCCGATCTTGGTCAGGAGATCGACAACATGGAGGGCCTGGGCGTGCATACGGAGTCCGACGGGACGACGGTTTTGACGATCCTTTCCGACGACAACTTCAATCCGGTCTTGCAGCGCACATTGCTCTTGCAGTTCTCGCTTGAGCGCCCGCTGGTAAAATAGAAGAAGCGCAGACCGGTCTGCGGTCCGCGCTTCAATTAGGCTGCAAGCGACGGCTTGCCGAAACGATCAGGCTGCGTTGGCGGCCTTCGATTTCACGATGTCGCGCTTCAGCTTCTGGCACTGGGGCGATAGCTGCTCCGTCTTGGCCTTGAGCAGGAAGGCATCGAGCCCGCCGTTGTGCTCAACCGAACGCAGCGCGTGGGCGCTGACACGCAGCCTGACCGACCGCTCGAGCGCCTCACTGATCAACGTGACGTTGACGAGGTTCGGCCGGAAGGTCCGCTTGGTCTTGTTTTCTGCATGGCTTCTGAGCTGGCCGCTCATCGGCAGTTTGCCAGTCAGTTCGCAACGCCGGGTCATGGGTCGCATCTCCTCGATCTCGCGCTCTATACCCCCGGTGCGAAGGTCGCGCGGGCCCGTTCAGCGGGCGATGTTCCAAAAAAGCGCGACCCCGCCGGAGCGTCCCGGCGGGGCGATGGCAGTCGTATACTTATCCGCCCGTGGAGCGTCAAGCCTCGCGCCGCGCGCGCCGCTCATTTCCAACTGTCCCGCAATCGCGCGGCCCTAAGGGAAGTCTTTACGTTTTTCCCCCACCTTGGAGCGTGGAGCCGGATCTGGGCTCCTGCGTTCTTTAACCAAAACGTCGCGTTCGGGTCGCGGTGTTGAGTAAGTGTGGTGTTCCATGTCGAGTTTGTTGCGTTGCAGCCGGTTGGCACGCGTTCTGGGGCTTGCGGCCCTGGCCGTCGCAGTGGCCGATCTTCCGCTACGGTCCCTCCATCAGGCTCTTGCCGATCCCTCCCCGGCTGGTGCACCTGTCGAGATCGGTGCCCATTATTCCATATCTTTCAATGGGTTCAATATCGGGGATGTGCGCACCGAGCAGCGACTCACCGGCAAATCCTATGTGGCGACCTCAGACGTGGAAATCTCGGCCCTCTTGGGCGCGATCCACTGGAAAGGGGTGACGCGCGCAACCGGAACACTGGCCGGTAGTCGGATCCAGCCGTCGGGCTTCAACTTTGACTACAATGGCAATTCCCGTTCGGGCCTCGTGCGCATCGGATTTTCGGACGGGGAGGTCAACCGGTTGACGGCGCTGCCGGAAACTGCCCTTCCATCCGACTACGTCCCCCTCGCACCGGCCCATTTGAAGTCCGTCATAGATCCTCTGAGCGCCTTGGTCGCGCTGAGCCGGCCTGGCAAGGGCGGACCCTGCGGGCGCAAGCTAGCGCTCTTCGACGGCAAGCAGCGTTTCGATGTGAAGCTCACGGCCATCCGACGGGAAATAGTTCCCGCCACATCTGGTACGGCTCCAGTCGAGGGGCTCGTGTGTCGGGTGAATTACACGCCGATAGGCGGCTACCGTAATAACGACGAAACCCGTTCCATGGCCGAGAGTTCCGGTATCGAAGTGGCGTTCCGTCCCGTGCCGAAGGCCGGACTGTGGTTGCCTTTTCGGGTTGCGCTGCCGACGATCGCCGGGAGCGTCTGGATCGAGGCCACGCGCTTCGACATCCGCGCGCGGGGCGGAGCCGAAGTTGCACTCGTCGACTGAACTGGTTCCAAGCGAACCTGGATAAAATCATAGGCCGAACAATGGGCGGACCCCGAAGGTTCGCCCATTTTTGTCATCGGACGGCCTGTTCCCGCCATTCGATCACGCTCACATTTGTGCGCAAGTGCCTTCGCCGTACCCACTGCAAGAAAGCCTTGATCTCACCCCCATGCGATGCAATGCCAGGATCGCCTCGCAACGAGGCGTTTATCCTAGAGGGCCAGGATGGTCAGCGACCTCGAATCCCGCATCCGTAATGTCACCGCGGTGCTCGGACCCACGAATACGGGCAAGACCCATCTCGCCATCGAGCGCATGCTCGGACACGAGAGCGGCATGATCGGCCTGCCGTTGCGCCTTCTGG
Source organism: uncultured Alphaproteobacteria bacterium (assembly GCA_963825555.1). Taxonomy (GTDB): domain Bacteria; phylum Pseudomonadota; class Alphaproteobacteria; order Rhizobiales; family Hyphomicrobiaceae; genus JAGVSR01. Next base: position 110,477 of record CAWGTZ010000004.1, read on the forward strand.
CGCGCGAGGTTTACGACAAGATTGCCGCTCGCGTGGGTGCGGAAAAGGTGGCGTTGGTCACCGGTGAAGAGAAAATCAAGCCGGAGCGCGCGCGTTATTGGGTGGCCACAGTCGAGGCCATGCCGCGCGAGATCGATGTCGACTTTCTGGCAATCGATGAGGTTCAGCTCGCAAATGATCCCGAACGCGGCCATGTGTTCACTGATCGGCTGCTGCACGCGCGCGGGCGCAGCGAGACCCTGCTTCTGGGTGCCCAAACCATGGCCGGGGCGATCAACGATCTTATCCCCGGCGCCAACTTCATCTCGCGGCCGCGTCTATCGCGGCTCAGCTATGCAGGCGAGAAGAAGATTACGCGATTGCCGCAGCGCTCGGCGGTTGTCGCTTTCTCTGCAAACGAAGTCTACGCAATCGCCGAGTTGATCCGGCGCCAGCGTGGCGGAACGGCCGTCGTACTTGGTGCGCTGTCGCCGCGGACGCGTAACGCCCAGGTGGCGCTTTACCAGTCGGGCGATGTGGACTTTCTTGTTGCCACTGATGCGATCGGCATGGGGCTCAATCTCGACGTTGACCACGTCGCCTTTTCCTCCGTGCGCAAATTCGACGGGCAGAATTTCCGCAACCTCACGCCTTCGGAGCTGGCGCAGATCGCCGGCCGCGCGGGGCGGCACATGAACGATGGAACGTTCGGCGTCACGGGTGCCTGCGAGCCGTTCGATCCGGATGTCGTCGAGCGCATCGAGACGCATACATTCGACCCCGTGCGCGTACTGCAATGGCGCAACCGCGAACTCGATTTCCGCACGCTTGGTCGACTGCGGGAGAGCCTCCGTGCGCTCCCGTCTGAGCAGCGTCTCACCCGTGCGCGCATGGCCGATGACGTCATCGCACTCGAAACGGTGTCGGACGACGATGAGGTCGCGCGCCTTGCCACATCTCCGCAGGCCGTGATGAGGCTGTGGGAGGTCTGCCAGATTCCGGATTACCGCAAGATCTCGAACCAGAACCACGCCGAACTGGTTGCCACGCTCTACAAGGATCTGATGGGTCCAACGCAGCGCATCTCGGAAGATTGGTTCGCCCGGCAGGTGGCCATTGCAGACCGGACGGATGGAGACATCGACACGCTGGCCACCCGGCTCGCCCATATCCGGACCTGGACGTTTGTCTCCAACCGGTCAGACTGGCTCAAGGATCCCCTTCACTGGCAGGGCCGTACTCGCGCAATCGAGGACGCCCTCTCGGACGCACTTCATGAGTGCTTGACGCAGCGCTTCGTCGACCGCAGAACCAGCGCTCTCATGAAGGGTATGCGGGACAAGGAAGAGTTGAGCGCAGAGATCGCAGACGACGGTGCGGTAAACGTCGAACAGCATTTCGTGGGACGCCTTTGCGGCTTCCGGTTCACGCCAGACGCTCAGAGCGATGGCGTGCACGGGAAGGCGGCCCGCAGCGCTGCGGCACAAGTTCTGGCCGGGGAACTCGCCATGCGGGCCCGGCGCGTGGCCGCCGCTCAGTCCGACGCTTTCAAGATCGACCGCAAGGGTCAGATTCTTTGGCGCGGTGAGGAAATCGCCAAGCTTGAGGCCGGCGAGGATCCGTTGAAGCCCTCGGTCGTGCTCCTGGTCGACGAGCATCTGTCCAGTGCGGATCGCGACAAGATTAAGTCGCGGCTCGAATCGTGGCTTGCTGAAACGATCACCGACAAGCTGAAGCCCCTCGTCGAGCTTTCATCGGCGGAGGATGTGACCGGGCTGGCACGCGGGATCGCCTTTCGCCTCAAGGAGAACCTTGGCGTTTTGAAGCGCGACGTCATCGCCGACGAGCTGAAGAGCCTTGATCAGACGGCGCGCTCACAACTGCGCAAGTACGGCGTACGGTTCGGAGCTTTCAATATCCATTTCCCCTTGCTTCTCAAGCCCGCCGCAGCCGAGCTAGACTCTGGCGCTGTGGACTTTGAAGAACGGCACCGCTGCGGGGCTCGATCCAGACCAGATGCCCGAACCGCCCCGCGCGGGGCTGACATCGGCGGCAGCCGATCCCGCTGTCCCCGAAGCGTTCTACCGGGCCTGCGGCTATCATGTGTGCGGACCGCGCGCGATCCGTTACGACATGCTCGAACGTCTCGCTGATATGATCCGGCCGCTGCTTGCCTGGCGTGCGAACCGCGATCCGGAGGGCAAGCGCCCGAACGGGTCCACAGGCGATGGCGGCTTCACGGCGACACCGGAGATGATGTCCATTCTCGGCTGCTCGCCCGACGAACTGGGCAAGGTTCTGAAGGCGCTGGGCTTTAGGCTGGAGCGCCGTTCGATCAAGCAGGAAGCAACGTCTGTGGTCGAGGCGGAGACCACGCCGGCGCCACCCGAGGCCTCAGAACAGGTATCTGCGGCTCCCGCTGAAGCTTCTGATGTGCCCGTGCCCCAGGAAGCATCTGCAACGGAGTCCGAGGCCCCCGCATTGGCTGGAGCAGCAGGCGACGTGCAGTACGAGGAGATCTGGCGGCCGCGCCGCCATCACCGCGGTGAAGGCCAGGAACAGGGTCACGGCCGCACCGAGCAGCGGCGGCGTCATCGCCACGCCCATGCCCGCAGCAAGGGCGGCGCTACGGATGCTTCGACGGCGGGGCATGCCGTCGCCGGGTCATCCGGCGAGGCCGGCGCGAACGAGGCTGCTCTCACCAAAGCTAAAGAAGGCAGCGGCGGGGACGCCGAAGGCAAGCGCGGCCATCGCGAGTGGCAGGGTAAGGGCCGGAGAGGCCGGGGTCGATCCGACCAAGGCCGCAGCGGCTCCGATCGTGACCGGCAGGGCGAGGCGCGACGTTCCGAGGGGCGCGGTGGGGATCGCCCCCGCAAGGAGGACCGCGGCCAGCCGCGCGCCATTTCAGCTGCGCCGCCGCGCAAGGGTGGTTCGGAGCCCGATTCTCCCTTCGCGTCGCTGCTTGCCTTACGGTCGGCTCTGGAACAGGCGCAGCGTGACAAGGGTTCCTGATGAGTGAGGAGCCATTACGCGAAGCGGCCAAGAACGCCACCCAAAGGCTGGACAAATGGCTTTGGTGCGCGCGCGTGGCCAAGACCCGCACCCAGGCTGCAGCCCTGGTCACAGCCGGCAAGATCCGTGTCAATCGCATCAAGACTGACAAGCCCGCCCATGTCGTGCGCATCGGGGATGTTATTACGGCGTCGGTTGGCCCGCGCGTGAGGGTGCTGGCGATAAAGGGGATCAGCGAGCGGCGCGGGTCGCCTCAGATCGCAAAGGCGCTGTTCGAGGATCTCACGGCGCCGACACAGTTGGAGTCCGCGAGTCCTATGGTTCCGTCCGGCCGGCGGGTGGCGGGGACTGGACGCCCGACAAAGCGGGACCGCCGGCTCATCGACCGTCTGAAGGGGGATCATTAGTAATGGCAGACGCTTTTCAAGGTTTGGCCCTCGCCCCCACCTTTTTTCGCATTGTGCCGCCGACGCGACGCCGTTAATAGACCCTTCTCTGAGCACGGCTTGCGCGGCCGCGTCGAGGCGGAATTTGGACAGAACGCATGACTTACGTCGTCAATGACAAGTGCATTAAGTGCAAATACACCGATTGCGTCGAGGTGTGCCCGGTCGACTGTTTCTATGAAGGCGAGAATATGCTCGTCATTCATCCCGATGAGTGCATCGATTGCGGAGTGTGTGAACCGGAGTGTCCGGTCGACGCGATCAAGCCTGATACAGAACCGGGTCTGGAGAAATGGCTCGAACTCAATCGTGAGTATTCTGACAAGTGGCCAAACCTTACGGCGAAAAAGGCGGCCATGGCCGACGCCGATACAATGAAGGACGAGGCAGGGAAGTTCGAGAAGTACTTTTCCCCCAATCCTGGCGAAGGCGATTAAGTTCCCTCGCCCGTGGAGCAGGATATTATAGCTGACGCCCTCCGGCGCTTATGAACAGTGTTCGGATTGAGCCGCGTGTCGTGCACCTGTTAAGGTGGCTGAAAGCGCCGCGCTGCGGCACACTTCATTTTCTGTGAAGATTGTGATATGGTTCCCTCTAGGTGAGCCTTTTGAGGAACCTATTAAGAACAAATGTGGGGAAAAAGACCCACAGTTCCTCTCACCTGAGGTAGACGCGCTTCGAAGCTCGCGCCGCGGTTGTAGCGGTTCGTACGAGCTTGGCATCGCAAGGAAAGGGATGAAGGCGCGTCCAAGACGCCCAAAGATGCAAATCTGAACGGTTGGGGACCCCTGGCCGTGAGTGTTGTCCTGCGGCCCGCAGGCGACGGCCCCCTCCGGGCTCAGACGAGGGCGACGACTATGACCTGTTCGAAGTAATTCTTGAGAGTGAGACGACGCGCATGGCCCAGAAGAAGAAGTCCACGGCGAAGGCTAAGGCAACCAAGGCCACTGCTCCCGCCAAAAAGGCGAGCCAGGCGAAGGCGTCTGCGCGCTCGAGCGCCGCGGGGCCTGCGGCAAGCAAGTCAGCGACCGCGCCAGCGAAGAAATCTTCATCTGCCGCCAAGCCGTCGGCGGCCAAGTCGGCAGTGGCAAAGATTGCCCGCGCCAAGCCAGCTGTGACCAAGTCTGCACCCGCCAAGGCGGCTGCCCAAAAGGTTCCGGCTGCGAAGGCACCGGCTGCGAAGGCCCCAGCTGCCAAGGCGTCTGCTGCGGTAGTCCGCGCCAATTCTCAGAAGTCGGCCGCGGCTGCTGCGGCTGCTTTTGCGGCGCACCGGGCGCAGGCCGCTCCGGCTCGCGCAATTCCGGCGGCGGCTGGCAAGTCGGCGTCGGGGGCCAAGATCACGGCTCCGGCCAAGTCTGCTGAGGCGCCTGCCTCTCCCAAGGCCATTGCCGAGAAGGCAGCGGCGGCGCGGGAACTTAAGAAGCCCGTGAACCAGCGCCATGGCTTCAAGACCAACGAATTCATTGTTTATCCTGCTCATGGTGTGGGCCGTATCATCGGCATCGAGGAGCAGGAGATCGCCGGCATGGCGCTGGAGCTTTTCGTTATCAACTTCGAGAAGGAAAAGCTCACGTTGCGCGTTCCTACCGGCAAACTCGCCAGCGTAGGTATGCGCAAGCTGGCCGATGACGACATCGTCAAGAAGGCCATGGACATTCTGAAGGGCCGTGCTCGCGTCAAGCGGACGATGTGGAGCCGTCGCGCCCAGGAATACGTGGCCAAGATCAATTCCGGCGACCTGATCTCGATTGCCGAGGTTGTTCGCGATCTCTACCGGTCCGAGGCCCAGCCCGAGCAGTCATACTCCGAGCGTCAGCTCTATGAGGATGCGCTCGACCGGATGGCCCGCGAGATCGCCGCCGTGGAGAAGCTCGATGACCGTGGCGCCGTGCAGCGCATCACGGAGGTGCTGTCCAAGAGCGCACGCGGCCGTCGACTTGCCGAGGAAGGCGAAGGCGAGGAAGTGCAGGCCGCTTGAAGGCCGCCTTGCCGCTAGCCTGAATTCTGATGAACGCCCGGCGCTCAGCGCTGGGCGTTTTTCTTTTTGTGTATCTGATTGCTGGCACTGACAGCGATCGCTGGCTTTAGCGCATATCTGCGCTGCCGAGACCTTCGGGCAGTTCTTCAATGGCCTCCGCGCCGGCGAGCGCGATGAAGGGCCCGTTTCGCTTCACCAGCCAGCCGCGCACGCGTACATAACGGCCTTCGAGGGCTTTGAGCCGCGTACTCAAGGCCGCACGGTCGCCGCCCCGTGGCAGGACGACGGCGGCTGTGAAATCCCATCGCCAATTGCGGCCGAAGTTGAGGAAGACTTCGCGCCGCGACGCTCCGGTTGCCACCACCCAACCCTCTATGATCTGAAAGGTGCCGGTGAGCTGCGTCAGTGTTTGGGTGTCGCGCGCATCGCGAATGGCATAGGCCGGATTCTGCCAGAGTCCCTTTCGGGTCGCGCGAGCGACGGCCTCGCGCTGCAGGAGGGCCTGGAGACAGTGCAATCGGTTGGGGAGCGGCGCCACACGGGCGTGCCCCTCTTCCACCAGCGCACCCTGAAGCCACGTGCGCGTGCCGTTGGCATCTTCCGTATGGGCGTGCGCAACCCGCCGTCCATAGCGGTCGCGCGTGGCACCGTCCTGTGACAGACGAATCCGACCGCTTTGCGTGAGTTGCTCAAGAGCCTGGCGCGCATCGCGTTCCGGTGTCCAGTGATGGAGACGTTCTTTTGCCTTTCCCGGGATGTCATGGATGCTGGGCGGCAGGAGGCCGGAAAAAAGCAGTTCCGTGCCGTCAGCGAGCGCCAGAGTTGACGGATCGATGAGGCGAACGACGGCGCTAAGTTCGCCTGCTGCGGGTGGGCAAGTCTCCGGAGCCCCCGGGTGTGGACGAGCCGGCGGCAGCGGTGTCCGGGATCCGCGCAACGGCGGCAAGAAAAGCGGCTGCGAGCAACATCGCGCGCATCAGGCTGAGATCAAGAACGAGGTTCCACGCGCGTCTCCCATCTCCTGTGCCTGCCTGGCCGCACTCCCGCTCGCGTCGGTTCCCGGCGCGACCGTGCCGTTCAACGCCGCATACGGGGTGATAGCGTATCGGGGGATTTATCAAAGGATGAAGTCGTCTGCGTGAAGATCCGAAAGCCTTATCTTGCTGAGTGTGAGCGTCGAGCCGCTATCGGGATCGCTGATAACGGTGTCGAAGCCGATCTGTCCGGCGTTGGCCAGGATATTGCCAAAGGTCGCAAACCCCAGATTAGAGGGGTCGATCTTGTCGGAAGGGCGTGTCCCACCCCGGCTCAACCGAAAATCTGCAATCGTGTCGTGGCCGAAGTTATCTTGGAATACGAAGATGTCCTGCCCGGCGCCGCCGACGATCGTCTCATCAGCGGAACTCGCCACGATGCGATCATTGCCAGCGCCCCCTTCAATTTGTTCCAGCCCGCTGACGGCGAGCCTCGAAAGATCCAGCATGTCATCACCAGGACCGAGCCGGATCTTGTCGAAGCCATCGCTGAACACGAGGGCCTCGATGGAGACGAGATTGGCTGAGCCGTTTTCCAGGCGGAGAACGTCGTCATTGCTGGAGCCGATGATCGTGTCGAAACCATCCCCGCCATCATAGTCATCGCGGCCGGATCGGCCAGTGAACAAGAACGTATCGTTCCCCGCGCCACCAAATAGGACGTCGGCGCCTCTGCCTCCCATGATCACGTCGTCGCCGGCCGAACCGATGACCATGTCGATGCCGCCGCCCGCATCGATCAGCTCGATAGAGGTCAAAGTGATCAGGCTGAGGTCGAGAGAGTTGGCCGCACCGGTCAAACGCACGATGTCGAAGCCATCGCCGCCGTCGATGGCTTCGATGCCGGTCAGGAGACCAGTTCGTCCGGCGATCCCGATGATATCGTCCCCGCTGCTGCCGCGTATGGTGTCGAAGCCATCACCGCCTAAGTAGGTATCGAACCCTGCGTTTCCGCTGGCGAGGAAAATATCGTCACCGTCACCGCCGTCCAGCCTGTCAGCGTCTCCCAGCCCATCGATGACATCGTTGCTACTTGTGCCAATGAGCACGTCGCGACCGCTAGTGCCGGTAATCGTAGTCGGCCCGCCATCGTTAATACCTGTCACAGTAAGTGAGAACGTCGTGCTTGTGGAGGCGACGCTGTCTGAGGCGGTGATCAGGATTTGCAACTCGCCCGTGAATGTCGCTGGGGGTATTCCGTCAAAGGTGCGGGTATCGGGATCGTAGCTCAGCCAGGAGGGCAGCACGCTGCCGTCGGCGAGGCCGGCAGTGTAGATCATTGAATGACCGTCGAGGTCCGTGAACAGGTCAGCGGGAAGACTAAAACTCCACGCGCCTCCCGCTTCGATGGCCTGGTTGGCGGGCGCCGCGCCGGTGAGCACGGGAGCCGCATTTGCCAGGAAGGTGATGTCCGCGTGACCGGTCGACGTACCGCCGCGGCTATCGGAGATGGTGTAGGTAAACAAAACAGCCCCTGCTTGCCCGGGCGCCACGGCGATTCTCACATCGCCTTCAGCGGTGACTGTGGCGCTTGCTCCAGTGGTCTCGGTGGCCGCTGCGATGATTTGGAGCTCGTCGCCATCGGTATCGAAATCGTTGGCAAGAAGGTCAGATCTTGGAATCACAACGTCGCTGAGATGTGTGAAGAACCCTTCGTCCGCGCGAGCAACCGGCGCATCGTTGAGGAGCGCGCCTGCAGCGGTGGCCTCGTTGACGAGAAAGTCGCGGTTCCAGGACGTACCGTCGTCGAAGCGGACGAGGTCGATGGAATGGCCTGCGAAGAATGAGTTGAGAACGATGCGCCCGCCATCTGCAAAACGCAGAACTGCATCGTCGGTGTCGGCAGCGGAGACAAAGAGACCGACGTCGAAAGGCGACAGTCCATTGAGTTTCAAGATATCGACGTCGTCGGCTGATCCTTCATCCGTTATCGTGTCGATCCCATCGCCTATCATATAGACGAAGACATCGCTGGCCGAACCGCCGTCGAGCCAGTCATTGCCCAACCCACCGTAGAGTGTGTCGGAACCGCCGCCGCCGGTGAGGATGTTATCGGACGCGGATCCGGTGATTTTATTGGCCGATCCATTGCCGTGGCCCTCGATCGCAGCATCGACGAGGGTCAGATTTTCGACATTTTCAGGGAGAGTGTAATCAATGCCAGCGGCAACCGAGTCTATGCCTGCGTTCGCGGATTCGATGACGAGATCGCCAACATTGTCGACGAGATATCTGTCGTTTCCGGCCCCACCAGACATTTCGTCGGCGCCACTCCCGCCATCTATCCGGTCGCGGCCTTCCGATCCGATGAGCGTGTCGTTGCCCGCGCCACCCGAAATATCGGCACCGCTCGAATAGGTCATGTCCGCGCTGGCCGTTGCCGCGCGCGCGGCAGGCGATGTGAGGCCCGCAATGATGAAATCGTCTCCGTCGGTGCCCTCAAGTTGTTCGCGCTCATCCTGCTGGCCATTTGCAGGCAGATCAAAGATGGGCGTCTCGGGTTCCGCGGGAAGCGGTGCCGTGAGAGCGCCATTGTTCGTGAGGATGGCAGCGATGGCATCCCAGTTCTCATAAAGCGTGGTGGAGCCAGGGCCAGCGAAATTGACGAAGTCGAAGGGGGTTCGTTCACCCAGATCGTAGAACTCGATACCCAGCATGCCTTCCTGAAAGTCGACTACGCGGATGACGGCCTCGGAATCGGCAACAAGGGCAACATCGGTGTAGAGGAACGGCTGACCGAGATAGTCGAAATAGACCTGCTCATAGGCAAAGCCAGCAAATACATGGATGAGCAGGTCGTTGCCGTCGCGATTAAAAAAGATATGACCTGCGAAGTCGATGATGCCGTCGGATGCGTCAGGCACGAAGATCTGGTCCATCTGGGTCTGCCAGATGAGATAGAAGTAGCCGCCCTGGTCGAGAACGCCTTGCGGACCGGGTCCGATGTGCTGGGGCAGATCCTCGAAGCTGGATCCGCCGAAGCCTGGAGATACTCCGCCCAGGATGGGGAAGAGTTCCGAACTTTCATATCCGGCGCTGTCGGGTTTGAGGAAGTTGTAGGGCACGAAAAGCCTGTCGCTCGTATCGGCATCGGTGATGACGAATTCCACAACACGGCCGGGCGACGAAAGAGCTGAGAGCACGAAGACGTCATTGCCATCGCCACCGGTCGCCAAAGAGCGTCCGCTGCCGGAGATGAGCGTGTCGTTGCCCTCTCCGCCGCTAAGTTCAATGTCGTAGCCCTGCGGACTATTTCCCAGGAGTGGCTCTGCAAGTCGGCCACTCAGAATATCGTTTCCTGCCCCGCCTTCCACACCGAGGAGACCGCTACCAGCATGGATGTGATCATCGCCCCTCGATCCCACGAGCCATTCAAGCGATTGGGCCCAGATGCCGCCGCGGTCTGAGAACGTCTGGCCGTTGTCTATTGCAGTGCCGATCAGGACAATGTCGGTCTGATTGGATGGTGCCACGAGCAGTCCCGTGGACTGGTCACTGAAATCAAGTGTATCGCCCTGACTGCCGGGTGTTTCACCATCGAGTTCGAACAGCAGCCGCGTGTCGCCGAATTGCACGCCTTCGCCCAGCACAATGGTGTCGCTGGTCGGGTTCCATCGGATCTTCTCGATCGAAAAGAGTTGGTCCGTGCCGCTGGCGTGGATGGCCAAATAGTCGGCAACGCTATGCTGGACCGCCCCTTCGACAGCATCGATGCGAACCGTACCGATGCCGGTATATTCGACGGAATCGATACCGTCGTCGGCATAGTCCAGGCCTGATTGCCCGCCATGGTAGACGTGGCTGCCCTCTGACCAGACGAGAACATCGTCTCCGCTGCCGCCGTATAGTTTCTCGTATCGGCTGACATCGTCGGTGCCGGCGATCGTATCGCTTCCTGCGCCCGATAGGATGGTATTGAACGACCACTCCATCTGTAGCTGGTCGTCGCCGGATGTGCCGAGAAGAGTTCCCGTGCCGATTGTGAACGTAAGGAAAGTGTCGGGCATGTTCTCGGCGATGTCGATCCCGATGAAGTAGAGCAATGACGCGATCACAGATGACGAGTTGACCGTCGGCAGCGGGTTCAAGGCGAAGTTGAAGGCGAAGTAGGGATAGAGCGCGCTGTCGATGTCTCGCGCGACAGTTGCCATCAGTTGCCAGTCGCCGAATGGGTCGAGCGACGGAATAATGTGGGATCCGCGCCAGGACGGATAGCGAATGGCGTCGAGCAGCTCCTGGGCTGTCTTACCGCCATTGGCCTCAGAGAGAGTCGTGACGCCGTCGGCGCCGTCTACGCCAAGTGTGACCGTCCCATCCGGATTGGTGTCCCGGGTGCCCTCCATGACCCACCAGCGATCCTGGTAGTAGCCGTAGTCGAGCGGATCTTGCTGGTAGACGAGCATGAGATGGTCGGCGCGGAGCTTTCCGAGGTTCATCGCTTGAATGGGGACGCGTTCAATACGGATGTTGCCCATGGGAAGTTCCTATGGATTGAGGAAAGCTGTCGGCGGTGGAGACGGGAAAGGAGAGCATGGGGGACTATGACGCGCTGCGTGCGCGGAGCGCTGGCCCGGACGCCGCCTGCCGAAGCCAAGCATGACGCAAATTTCCGAACTCGCTCGAACGCGCACGCGACCGATCCTCGACCCGTAGCCCCGCGGATTTCGGCGGAAGGCTCTTGGTTTACCATCCTAGATTGCATTTAGGCACAATTAGAAGTGGCAGTCTATATGGTTTGTGTACGGCTTTTAACTAGATTGAAATCTTGAAGCGCAACCGTCAATGGTCAGCATACGAATCGTCTTGCCGAAGGGTTAACGCTGTCAGCAGGTGCAGACTGGGTCGCCGGGGCTAATCTCTAGCGGTTTTGGTGAGCATAACAGCGGCGGTGATCTCGCCTGTGCGCAGGATCCGGTTCGTCAACCGGGTGGGGCGGAACCCCAGCCGGATCAGCGCTGGGAGGGCGTCCACGGGCGCCGTCATGTGGAGATGGCGGCAACCGACGGCGCGCATGTCCTCCTCGACAGCAGCGAGCAAGCGTCGACCGAAACCCGCCGCCTGGAATCTACCGTCAACGACGAAGCGATCCAGGCTGGCCGAGCGCGAGGCTTTGATGTCGCTTTGGCAGGACCAGCGAGCCGCGGCCACTGGCCGGTCGCCCCACTCCAGAATGACTGTGTAATCCGACTGTGTGGCACCCTCCGCCGCACTGCTGCCTACGGATGACAAGTCGTGTTCATGCTGACGGAACACCATGTCGATGGCTTCTTCAAACAAGTCCAGGGCCTGAGAGTCCTCAGACGTTGCGGGCCTGATGCGAACGACGGTTGCAACGCACATAGGGCTCCCTCGAGCATGACATGAGAGAAACACCATGCGGGAAAAACGACCTTCCCGCTGTTCTCCATGGAACAGGTGCGTGCATTAGGCGGTAATCTTAGGAAGTGTGGTGGTGACACCGGGCGCATGCCGTGGCCCAGCAAGAAATAATACGAGCGAAGACCAGGGGAGTGACGAGATGGACAGCCAAATGGAAGGCACATCGCTGAAGGCGCTGATTTTTGGATTTATCGCTGGAGCGATTGCAACTCTGACCGTGCACGAACTCATCAAGAGCGCCTTCTTCGATGCCGGTGTCATCCCGCTGCCACCATGGAACATGGACGCGATCGATACCGGGCCGTTTGCGGGTGTGTTGCCCAAGATCGCGAGCGCAACTTTCTGGGGTGGTGTGTGGGGATCAATCCTCGCAATGATCTTCGGCAATGCGCCGACGGGTTCGATGACGCTACGCGGTTTGGCCTTCGGGATCACGGGGCCGGCGCTGATCGGCGTGTTTCTCCTCGTGCCGTTACTCAAGGGCGGCGAGCCGTTTCTCGGCGGTAACGTGCCTGCCATGGGTGCGGTGCTGTGCATCCTCGCCGGATGGGGTGTGGTAACGGCTTGGCTCTATGGACTGTTCAGCTACGGCCGCTTACCCTGAATACAATATATTCGCTCAGAACGACGACAGCACCTCGACGATATAAGCGTGCACAACGCCGGGCGCTTCGATGTGCGGTGAGTGGCCAAGTTCGGGCCACGTTTTGAGCCGTGCGCCGCTTTTGAAGCGTGCAGCTGCTTGGCGCGCAAGCTCGGGGTAATTCCCGAGTGTGGCCGCTATGTCGGGTGCGACGCGATCGCGGCCGATCGCAGTCGTATCCTTCTCGCCGATGAGCAATGCGACGGGCGCACGGACGCTCTCAAGTTCGTGGATCACGGGATCGGAAAAGATCATGCGCGAGGTCTTGGCCTGCGCCCAGGCCACAGTTTCCGCGCCGGGACCTTCATACATTGACGCGAGCATCCTTACCCAGCGGTCGTAGTCAGGCTGCCATTTTCCATCGTAGTAGACTTTGCTCTGATAAGCCTTGATACGCGCGGCATCGGTTTTTCGTTCGGTGGCGAACAATTCGTCCAGCGTGCGTTCCGGAACACCCTTCGCGCGCCAGTCTTCGAGTCCAATTGGATTGATGAGAACCAGACCTCCGATCTCGAGGGGAAAGCTCAGGGCCATGCGGACCGCAAGCATGCCGCCCATGGAATGGCCGATGAGAATGGGGTTCTCGATTCCGAGAATGCGAAGGAGGCCGTGTGTGTTGGCGGCCAGTTCGTGCAGGCCGTAGGTGTAGTCCCGCGGCTTGTCTGATTTGCAGAAACCGATCTGGTCGGGAACGATGGCCCGGTACCCGGCCTCCGTCACGGCTCGGATCACACCCTCCCAAGTCGCGCCGCAGAAGTTCTTGCCATGGAGGAGCACGACGGTCCTGCCGTTCGGTTTTGCCGGCGCGACGTCCATATAGGCCATTTTCAGGTCCATACCTTGCGCGCGGAACGTGTGCTGCGCGACCGGAAATGGATAGGGGAAGTTCGCGAGCAGGGGATCGGCGGCGGCGGGCAACGCCAAACCTGCAAGCGCCAGAAACCCCTGAGCTGTCAGCAACATGGCTCCGTGGAGGCCCAGAAAAAGCCTCGGGTGAGACCAACGGGATCGGGCGCTGGAGCAGGTTGGTGGCATGGGCTGTAAACCTTTCGTCAACCAATATAGGGTTCTATGACACAACCTCAGATTGTATTGCGCGATTATCGCTAATTCTGAGGGAAAAATTGCTCAATTCCACGCGCCCGAATGCGGAATGTGTTGGGAGGTGGACCTGTATGAGGAGTGCGTCCCGGCACGGCTGCGCGTGGCGAGGATGTGTCCGCTTCGAACCGTCATAGGATGATCATGTCTCCGTCCCATCCATCTTTCAGTGCCACTGCTGCTGAGATTGGCGATCTGTCCGACCGCGGGGTCCGCTATACCGTCGATGAGGTCTATCTCACGGGCAAGAGCTTTTCGTTCCGAGCCCGCCAGCGCCGCTTCCGCCATATCCGGGCGCTCATCGAGGACATTATCCGCCGGAAGGGTTCGTGCCGTATCGCCGACATTGGCGGGACCGAATACTATTGGCGTATAGCCGGGGACTTCATCAATCAGGCCAACGTCGAGATCCATCTGATGAATCTCGAGGCGGTTCCTGTGCACGGTGCCAAGTTCGTCAGTCACGCGGCCGATGCCTGCGCGCTCGATTGTTTTGAGAACAATTCCTTCGATCTGGTGCACTCCAACTCTGTCATCGAACATGTCGGCAACTGGAGCAACATGAAGCTCATGGCCGGGCATGTGCGCCGTCTGGCGCCTGTGTACTACGTGCAGACGCCCAACTTTTGGTTCCCCTATGAGCCGCATTTCCGCTTCCCGCTCTTCCAGTTCCTGCCCGAACAGGTGCGAGGGCGGATGCTGACGACCTTCAGTCTCGGTTTTGGCGGCAAGCGCTCAAGCCTCGACGAGGCGATGCTGAGCGTGCAGTCTGCATCGTTGATCGACGCGCGGCAGATGCGCGAACTCTTCCCGGATGCGGAAATACACCGCGAACGGATTGGGCCCCTGACCAAATCACTGATGGCGATCCGAGCTTCGCATTAGGGGCGGCGGTATCCCCAGCCGATTGCAAGATGCTCCGCCACGCCCGCGATGACGCCGCGGTCGCGCATATAGGCGTTATGGTAAAGCGCATCGCTCAGACGCTTCCACATCAAGTCTGGATCTCCGATTCCGCCTTCGCCTGCATCGCTCCCGACGACGCCGTCATAGAGTTTCTGGGCGGCAAGAAATACTGCGCTGTCGTCAATACCGCCAAGATTGAGGGCATCGATGCGGGCCTCGCGCGCATCGGGCGCGTAGGGCGGCACGCGCGAAACACTCGTCAGGTTGAATGCGGCGTCGCCACCGTAGGCCGCGCCGACGACTCCGCCGTGAATTAGAAGATTGGCCGCGCGAGCATAAAGCCACGCACCGCCAATCTTGGAGAAAAGGCGGACCAGTCCGTAAATCGCTCCGAAGACGACGGGGAACAGCAGGATGAACGTAAAATCCACCGCGGTTGCGAAGCCATAGTTCCCGGCCTTCACCTTGGCTATGATCGGTTCTAGGAAGTAGGGCGCGTGCCAGCCGAACAGTCCCAAAGTACCCAGGACGCCTGCGAGAGAGGCGAAGGCCGTGAGTGATCGTTCTGCGTTTGCGAGCGTCACGTAGCGCGGCTGAAGCTGCGCAGCCGCCTCAAGCAGTCGCATCGCTTCGTCGCGCGGACTGTGGAGAACGAGCCATCGGCGGCTGTTGAAGGTGCGCGAAATCGCGCGTTCTGCACGCCTACGATGCAAGAGTTTTCGCAAACCCGCACGCAGGCTTGCGACGCCGATGAGCGCGAGTGCGCCGAAGAAGATCACACCTTCCACCTTCTTATTCGTTTCGGAATCGAGGACCGCAACGATATAGCCGATCATAATAGGCGTAATGACGAGCCCGAGGAGAACCTGAAAAAGGGCGATAATCCAGGGTACCGTCTTGAGTTTTCGGGTAAAGAATGGAGTGCCGAACGAGACGACGCTGCTAGGTCCGCTGGTCGCCGTGCCATGGGCAAGTCCCTCCATCACGATATTGCCGCCATGGCTGTGGCCGAGGACAGCGAAGGGTCGACCGGAGGCAGCAAAATCTTTCAGCTTTTTGGCAAGCTCACGCGCGGCGGCCAGGCGGTCTGCGTCCGAATTAGCACCCGACCAATGGTGGGGGACGATCTCGGCCGAGGTAATGCCGCGCGCCGCCAGTTCGTAGGACAAAGTCTCGGCGAAGGGCGACGTCTTCTGCCACCATAGTTCGCCTGAATCGGCGGGGTGTGCATCGTTGGTTCCATGAACCGTGACGATCGCGGGCTGGTCTGCGCCCGCCCGCTCGCTGTTCGTATCCATGTTTCCCGATCCCGTCCGTCTGTTCCCTTTGACGTAACAGGACAGACGGGTTCGTCAATGGATCAGGAGGCCTTTCGGCCCAGGCTATAGACCGTCAGCGGGCCTGCTTCAGGAAAGCCAGAAGCGTGGCCCCCTCTACGATGAGGTTGACACCCACGAGAACGCCGAAAGCCCATTTGGCGGAGAAGGGGAAGCTTGAGTAGAGCATTGCGGCCACGAGGATCGACAGGAGACCGCTCAAGACCAAAAACCAGCGGCCAGCCGGCACTTTGAATGCCCAAAACAGTTTGGCAATGCCAGCCATAAACATTGCGGCGATACAAAAGAGTGTCACGGTGGCGAGCCCGATGAGCGGATGGGCGAATATGAAAAGTCCGCCGATGATGCTGACGAGCGCCAAGAGCAAAAGGCCGATCGTGCCAGTCCAACGCTGAGCGCGGAAAGCGGCAAAGGCCTCGAGCACACCCGATATGAGGAAGTTCGCGCCGAGCACAAGAGTGGCTGCGATGCCTGCATAGAACGGTGAAAGAAGCGCCACGATACCAAGGCCAAGCGCAACGAAGGCCGCCACCTTCAACGGCCACTTGTCGTCTTCTGAGAGAATTGTCTGATCAGTCATAGCCATCGGAGGCTCCTGTTGAAAATGTGTGGGAATGAGTGAACCCGATTATGATCCTGAATCTCCCATTTCAATAACGTATTCAACAAAGTCACTCGCTCTTGCTTGAGGCGTATCCGGAATGTCCGCAGCATGCATGTCTTGCCAGCGGAGGGGGCCGTTCGCGCCATGGAGAGCAAGCACGACGCGGCCTTTGGAGCGTTCTACCCGTACTTCCATGAAGCTCTGGAAAAACGGAGCCTGATTGAAATCGAACATGGCCGACAGCATCTCCACGGAAACCGGCCACGCCCCAAACCGTTTTACCCACTGCCAAAGAGGTTGCTTCCAGGTCGGTGTCTCGGCATCAAGCTTGTTCCGCACGGCGTCGGGAGGCGGATAAAATTCCCAAGAAGTCGTGGCAGGTTTCTGCGGCCAGTCCAATGCGCCGCCAATGCTGAGATAAGCTCCTCCGCCTCCGTTCACGAAATGATGGATTGGGGAGCGTGCGTTCTTCGACGCGGGGAGATAGTGCTCGAAGGCATGCGTGTCGCCGGCCATCAGAACGCGAACGCCTGCCGATTCCAGCTTCTCGTACAGTGCCGCAAACTCAGGGTCACCGACGCTCGTATCTTTGCCGCCCGCATACTTCGGATGGCCGAGTATGGCTATCGTGAACTTTCCTTTTGATCGTGCGAGCGACCTGTCGAGCCAGTTCTGCTGTTGTTCGTCCAGAGTGCGCCGGATGCCTGTGTCTATCGCGATCAGGGCGAAATCGCTTGTCTGGATATCGAAAAACGGTCCGTGCTGCCGAGCCGCATCGATCCCATAATTGCGGCGCAGATCTTCCGCCCGCTTCAGTAAATTCTCGATCCGAAGGGTATTGGTGCTTGTCAAATGCAGATCGGAAGCGACGCGTGCCTCTAGCGCGGCCCGGGCGGCTTCGGGCTCCAGGAAATTTGCATTGAATCCTTCGAGCGCGTCGAACCAGTCATGATTTCCAGGGATTGCGTAAATCGGCTTTTTCCAGCCCTTGTAGGGCATGAAGAAGTTTCGTTCATAGTCCACCATAGCGCCGGCTGGATAAATCACGTCCGAGGAGATGATCAGGAACTTTACTAAGTCCTGGCGTCCCAGATCCAGGTAGCGTTCGACGAGGGCGTATTGCGAGCCGTCACCTTCACCGGGGTCGCCAATGACAAGGAAGCTGAAGTCTCCGCTCTCGATACCCGGCGGCGAGACGCGAAACAAATCCTCGCGCTCACCTTTGTAGGCAGCTGTGACAGCTTTGACCATGTCGGCGCGCCAGCGGTCGACGCGAAGTTCGGTGATCTTCTGGTAGAAGCCACTCGCCCAGCTCTCCGTATTGAAATACCAGCTGAAGCCCCAGATCGGGTTGACCGCGGCAAGCAGAACGGCCAGCGGCAGTCCGAGGCGAAGTGCGAGAGCCGCGCTGGATGGTAGCGACGCGCGCGCGCTCACGAGCGCCGATGAGAATGCGTATCGACCATCCGTCCACTGTCTGATGATCCAGCGCGGTAGCATTTGAAGATCGGAATCGGCTCCGGAAAAACGTAAGCGCCAGGCGGAGCGTTCGATGGGACGGCTGAGCCAGCGCCATAACAAGCGCAGCGGCAGTACGAGCAAGCCACCAAGCGCGATGGCCATAAAGGCGTCTCCGAGTGTGGCCACGAGGGGGGAGACGAGCCCAAGCCATGTCTGGGTCGACTGCATGCGGCTCAGGTGAATGACGAACAGAACGAGACCGCATATCAGGAGCCAATAGAATTCAGTTTGTCGGATGGTGGGCGCGCTTGCAGCAAGGCGATCATTGGTGGCAGCAAACAAATCCTGGGGGCCAAGAGCGATCTTTGAGTCTGGATGCCTATCGAGGGGAGGTGCGCCTGCGGCTTCGGTCGTGACTTGTGCCTGAGACGAAAGCAGGAGGTTCCATCCAGTCGCAATCGTGTAGCCGCCGATGACAACGCCCATTGCGATGTCAACACCGAGCTTGCGCCAGAGAAGCCAGCCGCAGAACGCCAGAAAGAGGCTTGCGGCGCCGTTGACCAAAGTCACGATGCGCGGCGCCTGGGTCGAATAACCCAGAGCTATTTGTCCAAGCTTCAATAGCCCATCGGCAACGACAAGTGCCAGAAGAATACCCACGACTCCGGACGCGACGAGTGACGGGCTTATATACAGTACAAGAGCGGCCGCGAGGGCCAATGCGCTGGTGGCATAGGCGCCGGGCCGCGTGCGATTATCAGGCGTCGAGACCGTCGCGTAGAGATTGGCGATTCCGATGGCCAATGGGAACAGGCTGAGAATTTGCAGTGACCACGTCCCTGTAGCGAGTGGTGCTGCCAGCGCTACGGCTCCTATCGCCATAAGCCCGGCCCCAATAGTCATGCGCGACAGGCGCGGCCGCCACTGCATGGTCAAGGTCTGCTCCCGTATACGGCTGTCACTTTTCTATCGAGCCAAACTGTAAGATCATCATGATCCTGGCAACCCCCCGGCGGTCCGCCATGTCATCGAGAGGCTTTAATTGGGTTTACGTTTACATGGTCGCTGCCCTCGCGGTGTCGGGGATTGCGAGCGTGCAGGCGGAAGATATGGGCACATCCGACTCCGTTCTTGATGCATTGGAGATGAAGCTAGAACTGGGGCGCCACGAGCGGCTCCTTGCGGCACAGATGGGCAAGGGCGCCACGCTCGCACCGTTTGTGAGTGACGGCTGCAGCGGTGGGCTCTCCAGTGTATGGCGAATGGCATCCTCGACTTTTCCCGCCCTGGCCAAGCGCCATGGCGAGCATCCGCCCTGGGAGAGCTGCTGTACGGCTCACGATCGGCTCTATCATGCCGGCGCACCGGCTGGGGCTGATGCCCGAACGAGTTTCGAGGCACGGCGTCGTGCCGACGAAGAGTTGGCTCAGTGTGTTCGCAGGATCGGTGAGGCGCGATCCGAGGCACTCTCCGCCGAGTATGGCCTGGAGCGGGAAGAGGTCACGCTCATCTACGCGGGCGTGGCAGATTTGATGTATCGGGCTGTCCGCCTCGGCGGAGCGCCCTGTACCGGGCTGTCGTGGCGCTGGGGCTTCGGCTGGCCCGATTGCGAGTGATGGAGAGCGAGCCACACCCCTGGCCTTCAATATCTGGAGCTCCGTGAGCTTCGACGGGACGATCGTGAATGTCGCGAGGCACCAGTGGAGGGAGGGTCGGAGTTCCCGGAGTCCCGGCTTCCCAGCGTTCAATAAGGCTGCTAACGCCGCTTAACCCATCGACCGCGCAGGCACTGCTCGACAACAATAGACATTCCAAATCATAGAAATTCTGTCCCATTGATCGGCTGGGGCTTGCCAATGCGGGTACCAGGTGCAAGTCTTCCGTGATGACCCTTTGATCTCGTTCCTTCAGTTGCGTAGCCGGTCGGATTAAGATGCCAAGAGAAAACATTTCAATGGCGTTCCGCGTTTGTGTCGGTCTGGCTCTGGGGTTCGCTGCGCTTTCTGCAGCAAGCGGCGCCGCGGAAGCCATCAGCTCAAAGGTCAAGGCAGCATGTCAGGGCGACTACTTCCGCCATTGCAGTGCCCACTCGCCGGGAAGCGCAGGCGTGCGTCAGTGCATGCGGAACGTAGGCGCCGGCTTGTCGACGCCCTGTCTCGTGGCGCTGGTGGAAGAGGGGCAGATCACGAAAACCGATATTGACCGCTATCAGGCGAGCGTGGGTGGCGGCGAGAAGCCAGCAGCGAATGTGAATAAGGCTGACGCAGAGAAAAGCGTGCCTGTCGTCAAGAAATCCGAGAAGGTTAAGACGGACACCAAGCAAAAGGCTCAGAAATCGGCCAAGTCGGAAAAGACATCCAAGGCGGCGAGTTCCGGCAAGACGGCAAAAAAGTCCTCAAAGGTCGCTGAGAAGGGCAAGTCGGGCAAGAAGGCCGACAAGAAAGAAAAGAAGAACACAAAGACCGCGAAGTCTGAAAAGGGCACGAAGAGCAGCAAGTCCTCGAAGACTGCGGACAAGGGTAAGTCCGGCAAGTCGGCCGGGGACAAGAAAGATGCCAAGACCGCCAAATCGGGAAAGAGCGCGAAGGGAACAAAATCCTCCAAGACCGCTGACAAGAGCAGCGCCGGCAAGAAGAACAGCGGCAAGAAGGATCCCAAGGTCGCCAGCGCTGAAAAATCTTCGGGCAAGGTGAAATCCGCTTCGTCCGCGAAGCCCTGACGGCTCCACCTGAGGCTCTTTCTTGCGTATTCGACAGTGTACGCGTCTTTTCCGGCCTGAAAGTCGCTTGCGGTCATCGGTGGAATAACCGAGGGCTTTGGATCGTTTCCCTTGGACAATGCGCGTACATTTGCTGCACGCATGACCGCATCGCGGCCCTTCCGTGGCCGCGGCACAGTATTCGAGGGAGTTCCTTTCATGGCCAATCCGCAGCCCGCCCAGAATTTCAACATGATGTCGATGGGATCGGGGCTTAGAACAGCTCCACCGACGCCGCCTGTCGGTGCGAAGTCGCCATTCGGTCCTGCCAGCACCATGGGCGTCTCGGTGATCGGTACGGATCTCACGATACTCGGCCAGAACATCGCGATCATTTCGCAGAACAAGCTGCAGATCGACGGCGATGTACGTGGCGATGTAGTCGGCAAAGAGGTGACGATTAGCTCCGAGGGATCGGTCATCGGCACGGTCGCGGCTGAGAGAATTGAGGTGCACGGTGGCGTGAACGGTGCAATCCGCGCGGCCGTCGTCATAGTTCATCCGACAGCGCAAGTGGATGCGGACATCCTGCATCGGTCTCTCAGCGTGGCTGAGGGTGCGCAGCTCGAAGGCAGCCTCCGCAAATCCAAGGATGAGCGTGAGCTTGTTCCGAACCTCGATGCGAGCAGCTACGCAAGCAAGACGAACGGACTGATGGGTGCGAACGGCACCGGCGAAACATAAGCCTGAGTTTGCCGTCGAGAATGCAGGCGCTTGTCAGCCCCACACCTTGCCGGCTCGCGGGGTGTCGATGTGATAGTCCGTGGCGTGGCGGGTGAAAAATGTCTCGCCAAACCGGCGTGCGGCACCAATGGGATCGGCGGGATCGCAGGCGACGTCGCCGCGCGCATTGCCGATCCCATGCACCATGCCGACGAAGTCACCCCGTGTGTAGCGCGCGTATTCCTGCATCTGGCTGACGATGCCTCCTGACACCATGGGAAATGTCTCTTCCGAGGAGAGAATGAGCCCTATGCATTTGCCCTTCATGCCATCGATGACCTCGGCCGAACGCGGGTACGAAGCGGCGTAGTAGCAGAACGATCGGTCGAAGAAAGCCTTGAGCTGGGCCGAGACGCCATACCAGTAAATGGGCGTTGCCGCGATGAAGCCATCGGCAGGCAGGAATTTCTCCAGGAAAACCGAGCGGAAATCATCCTGTATGGCGCACTCGCCACTCGGCATCCGGCACTGGCGACAGTCACGCAGGAAGCCGTTCAGAAAGTCGTCCGCATAGACGAGGTCTGCCGCGTGCCCCGCTGCTATGAGCCCCTCGCGGACCGCGCCGGCGAGCGTTGCGGAGTTCCCGTTGCGGCGCGGGCTCGACGAGAGGATGAAGGCTTTCATTGCGGCATGTTCTGGATTGGAAGTATCTGGACGACTTGTCGGTTGTGCACTGCGAGATAACCATGCGGATGCGTGCGTGGGAAGCCGTCCCGCGGCATTGCCCCTGGGTCTCTTGAAACCAAGATCCGGGTTGCGCCTTCTGAAGACCTGCAAATCAGGTTAGGTTCGCGCCCAGACGCCTCCTTTGTGGATGCGTCGCATAAGCGTTTTCTTGAAGGACACTCTAGGGGAAGACGTGGCCGTCGGGCATAAGTCCACGGCCAATCGGGAGATTGAACTATGGATCTAGCAAGTATTCTCATCCAGGCCGCGAGCGGTGCCATCGGCGGCAACGCCGCGGGTGCCGTAGCCAAGAACGTGAGCCTCGGCACCATCGGCAACACGATCGCGGGCGCGCTGGGTGGCACCGTCGGTGCACAGGTTCTGGGCCCGTTGCTCGGTCTGGGCACGGCTGCGGCCACGTCGGGCCTCGACATCAATGCCATCGTTCAGGGTTTTGCAACCGGCGGCGTCAGCGGCGCTCTGACGGCTCTGGTTATCGGCTTCCTGAAGTCGAAGTTCGCATAACCCGCGACAGGGTCGGGCTGGCGACCGGGCATTGGCGCCCGGCCGAACGTCTGAGAATGCCGCCGGCGGCGCAGCTATCTGCGCCGCCGGTTTTTATTCGTTCTTCGCGGAGCGCGTCACGCGTCCGTCATCGTGGCGTCGGGACGAACGGCGACTTTTTCCAGCAATGCGACGAAGTCCTCGCGCTCGGACGGCAAGAGGCCGTTGAGGAGAGAGGCATCGACTTGTTGAGCAATGGGGTTCGCCTTTTCGAGCACGCTCATGCCTTCGGCGGTGAGCCGTAGCGCATACATGCGCGCATCATGGGGGGTGCGGCGGCGGGCCAGCAAGCCACGCGCGACGAGGCGGCGCACGATGTCGGCAATCGTCGAGCGGTCGATGCCCGATACTTCGCAAACAGTCGTTTGGCTGGGGTTTTCCCGGTCGGCCACGACCGACAAAACAACGAACTGACGTGCGGTAATCCCGAGGTCACCGATGGAACGAGCGAAAAGCTCCTCCGCCTCCTGACCGGCGCGATGCAGAAGGTGAGAGGGGCTCTGGGTCACAAAATCCAGAGTAGGCATGTTTTTCAAGGTTTGGGGAGTGTTTGCCATGTTCATCTGATCATTTGTTTTGGTGAGTGTGTCGTTTGTTGCTTCATTGCAAAAGGTCTTCTTTAAGCCGCGGCGAGGGAGCCGTTGCTCAGCCAAGTACGTTTCTGCTCTGACAACTGGAATCGGGTCGGCTGATCGAACAGACCGCCATGAAGTACCCGCGTCTCTCAGTTCGAAGATGACAATATCCAAAGCCTATTCCATTGGCATTGGCATTTTGCGACAACACCGATAATTTTGGTACGTCCTCTCTCGATCAAGCGTCGAAGATATGGGTCTTTTTAAAAAATGGGGTGGCTGGTGAAGAAACCCGATCAGGGTCTTGATTTCGGTGTCCAGCGATGCGGTGTACTGGTGGAGCTGCCGGGATATCTTCGTGCGCTCAATACGGAACCCGAACCTATCCTCGCGCGTTGGTATCTCACCGAGGCGGACCTTTCCGACCCCGATAATGCATTGCCCTATGCGAGCGTGCTCGGTCTCTTGGATGAATGCGCAGACGCCACGGGCGTTGGTCATTTTGGATTGGCCCTCGGTCTCAAGGCGCACCTGGCCCATTTCGGCATGATCGGAGAGCTGATGCGCAACGCGCCATCTCTTGGCCAGGCCATCCGCGATTTCATCGGAAACCATCATCGCTTCGTGCGCGGCGGCGCGCCCTATGCGATCGAGCACGACCCGTATCTGCTCCGGCATAAGGGCGAGGTTCTCGTCGGCTATCGCTGCATGATTTCCGCGCTGCCGACACTTCAGTTCAGTCTGGCGACCGTGGGCATCGGCGCGAGCCTTGCCAGTGAGGTTTCGGGGCGTCGGCCTTCGCAGGTTCATCTGGGGTGCTCCGATGGCCTTCTGGCTGCGGATGCGGTGCGCGCGATTCTCAAGCCCTCGATGGTCGTATTCGATAGCCGGCACTTCGGTATTACGTATGGCAGGGACGTTATCGATAGTCCGATCCCCGGTGCGGATCCCGCCCGTTACCGTCAGGCCTACACCGCTATACAGGGGTATTGGAACGGCGTCGGTCCGGACTTTGTGGATCAGGTGCGCCGGCTGCTGCTGCCTGCGATCTTCGCCGAGAAGGCGCACATGAACGTTCTGAGCGAAGCGCTCCGGCTGCATCCGCGCACCATCAACCGCCGGCTCAAGGAGCAGGGCACGTCGCTCAGGGCCCTCGTCAATGAGACTCGTTACGAGATTGCCAGCCAACTTCTGAAACACACCGACCTGCCGATTGCATCCGTGGCCGAGGCGCTGGGCTACTCGGAACCGAGCGTGTTCACGCGCGCGTTCCGGCAATGGTCGGGACAGGCCCCGGACAATTGGCGCCAGACGCTCATCGTGCAGCAGAGCGCGTGAGGCTATGTACGCAACACGGCCACGCGCCTTTCGGCCGGCTCCCCTCAGGAGGAGTCGGAAGGCGCCATCATAGGGTGAGCGGGGCGCGACAGAGCCGCGGTCGTCCGCAGGTTTTTGAAAAGGCGCTGTGACGCCCCGCTGCACGGGCTTCGCGCTGGGCTCGCTCTTATCCCAGGCTACAGTCTCCCCTTTTCACCGGCACATCATCCGGGACCCATCCTTACGGCGGGCGGTTGAGATCGAAGCCGGAAGGGTTGGCTGCGTGCACCGCTTCGTCCTTCCGTGCCCGTCTCCGCATCGCGCACTTCAAGACGCCTCCAGAACGCGCCCCCAGTGATGCGGATGGGCCAAATGTAAGGGAGGGGAGAGCGCCGGGGATAAGGTGGGGGAGAAGCCCCGCAGAAGACATGGAGATTTCATTTCGCGGGAAGCCAAGTCTGCATAAAGTGCGCGGGTGCGTCAGAAGCATCTCAGAATTAAGACAAGCGCACGACGCGATGAACCAGGATGCGGCATTGGAAACCTCACCCGTTATCGGTCCTGACCCATCATCTGCCTCGCTGTCCACTACTCAGCATACGCAGATTGTTCTTGGTTACGGACTCGGGTGAACCAACAGCTTGCGCCCAAGGTGCGCCAGAGCGATACGTTAGGTCGTACCGGGAGAAAAGAAAATGCAGATCAAGAAGGCCTACCTCATCCTGGCATTCGCCATGGTTTTAGTTATTGCGCTTCTTTACGGGGTATCGCCCGCGTGGTTTGCGAGCACCTTTCTGGGGGTGACGGATCTCAATCCCAACTTCGCCCACATCCTTAGAGCCGTCATGTGTCTTTACCTTGCCCTGGGGTGTTTCTGGCTCTTTTCGGCCTTTAGCGACGCGCACAGAAATACGGCCATACTGACAACGATCCTATTTGCGGGCGGGCTGGTAACCGGCCGCATCATCAGCTTCATCGCCGACGGGCAACCGGCATCTCTGTTGCTCTTCTATGCGGCTTTGGAATTTGCGATTGTCCCGATCGCGTATTGGGTTTACTCGCGTCCGGATTGATCGCTCTGGTTGGGAAATGGCTCAGACGTTGCTTCAACGTTCTCGGCAAAATAGTTCTAAGCCCCTCTTGAGCACTGTCATCTGACACAAACCATGGCTATGTTGGAAAATCCATGTGCCCATTGCAGGCAGTTTCATGACCGCTTGTCGTACCGAGGAGTAAATATATGTATCGATTGCTTTCGCACTTTCTCTCACGAGCATGGTTGGTCGCTTTGTTGCTACTCGTGCCTGCCGTAGGCGATCACGCTAAAGCCCAAACCGGTAAGAAGCCCAACATCCTGGTTATCTGGGGCGATGACATCGGCCAATTCAACATCAGTGCCTATAACCGGGGCATGATGCAGTACCGGACCCCCAACATAGACAGCATCGCCAATGAAGGCGCGCTTTTCACAGACTGGTACGGCCAGCAGAGCTGCACGGCCGGTCGCGCGGCATTTGTCACCGGACAGTCCCCGATCCGCACGGGCCTCACCAAGGTAGGCCTGCCGGGCGCACCTGAAGGCATGAAGAAGGAAGATCCGACCATCGCCACGTTGCTCAAGGCGCAGGGTTACGTCACCGGCCAGTTCGGCAAGAACCACCTCGGTGATCGCGACGAGATGCTTCCCACCAATCATGGGTTCGACGAGTTCTTCGGCAACCTCTACCATTTGAACGCTGAGGAAGAGCCCGAGAACCCCGACTATCCAAAAGACCCAGAGTTCAAGAAAAAGTTCGGACCCCGGGGCGTCATCCATAGTTTCTCCGACGGTCGCATCACCGATACAGGTCCGCTCACCAAGAAGCGCATGGAGACGATCGACGAGGAAGTGACCGTCAAGGCTCTCGACTTCATGGAGCGCGCCAAGAAGGACGACAAGCCTTTCTTCCTTTGGTGGAATTCCACCCGCATGCATATCTTCACCCACCTGAAGGACGAATCCGACGGCAAGACGGGGCTTGGCATTTATGCGGATGGCATGGTCGAGCACGATGGGCATGTCGGACAGGTGCTGGGGAAGCTCAAGGAACTGGGCCTCGATGACAACACCATCATCATGTATTCCACCGACAACGGTGCGGAGACATTCACGTGGCCGGATGGCGGTACGACCATGTTCCGCGGCGAGAAAAATACGCAGTGGGAAGGTGGTTTCCGCGTTCCGACACTGATCAAGTGGCCTGGCGTCATCAAGCCTGGCACGGTGGTCAATGATATCGGCGCGCACGAAGACATGTTTGCGACACTCGTCTCCGCGGCCGGCGACGCCACCGCCAAGGAGGACCTTCTGAAGGGCCGGAAGATCGGCGACATGACCTACAAGGTTCATCTCGACGGCTATGATCTCGGTCCTGCGCTCAAGGGCAACGGTGAATGGCCCCGCAAGGAGTTCATCTACTGGACCGACGACGGCAGCGTCGCGGCCCTGCGCTACGGGAACTGGAAGATCACCTTCCTGAAGCAGAAGGCAGAGGGTCTGAAGGTCTGGCAGGAACCATTCGAAGTGCTGCGCGCACCTACTTTGGCGAATCTGCGGATGGATCCCTTCGAGCGCGCCGAGCACGAGAATGCAATGGGCTTCCAGCGCTGGTATCTTGAGCACATGTTCGCGATCGCCCCCGCAGGTGCGTATGTCGGGCGGTGGCTACAGAGCTTCAAGGAATTCCCGCCGCGCCAGAAGCCCGGCAGCTTCAATCTGGACCGTGTGATGGAGGCGGTCACCGCCGGCTCGCAGGGCAAGCAGTGAAGTCACACCACTTCATCGGCTAGGCCGGTGTTACGGGCAGCACTTGGTTCTCCCAGGTGCTGTCCGTTTTTTGCCGATTTCATGAACCTTCCCGACGGCGGCGCCGCAACGGCCGTTACGATCTTTCTTTCGACGTTGGGACATCAGGCCGTTCGGAGGGGCATCGCCGCCTCACCCCATTTTCCCCGCGACCGCGAGATAATTCACGTCGGTGTCGTCGGAGAGGGACCAGGTATCTTTCAGGGGGTCATAGGTGAGGCCCTTGAAGGTGGGCGCGGACATCCCGGCGGCGGTGACGTAGCTCGCAAGTTCGTCGGGTGTAACGAAGCGCTCCCACTGGTGCGTGCCGCGCGGCAGCCAGCCAAGGACGTACTCGGCCGCGACGATGGCGAGGGCGTAGGATTTCAGGTTCCGGTTGATGGTCGAGAGCACGAGCGCGCCGCCCGGGCGCACGAGGCCGGCGCAGGTTTTCAGGAACGCTCCTACGTCGGGCACATGCTCCACGACTTCCAGACACACGACCGCGTCGAAGGTCGCACCTTCAGCTGCCAGCTCCTCCACGGTCGCGATACGGTAATTGAGCTGGAGGGAGCCGCCGGAGCCGGTCTCTCCCGCGGCATGAGCGCGGGCGGCCTCCACGTTCTCCCGTCCGGGGTCGATGCCCGTCACGGTCGCGCCCATGCGGGCGAGCGGCTCGCTGACAAGTCCGCCGCCGCAGCCCACGTCGAGCAGGCGGAGACCCTTGAGCGGCTTCAGGCTATTCCCCTTGAGCCCGAAATGCTGAACCAACTCGTCGCGAACGTAGGTGAGCCGGGCGGGGGCCAGCTGGTGGAGGGGGCGGAACTTGCCCTTGGCGTCCCACCACTCCGACGCGATGCGCCGGAAGCGCTCGACTTCCGCCGGGTCGAGGTTGTGTTCGGAGGAGCCGGGGCGGGGCGCTTCGGAAGGGGTTTGCATGGGAGGCAATTGGCCCCCGCCAAAGGGGGGTTGTCAATGCGGCAGTGCAAGGTTGCGGACGGGGGCCGTTGGCTTTAAGAGAACGCCAAATCCGGGCATTGAAGGCGTACGGGACCTTGGCGAGGGCGGTGCCGCCGCACATGGCCGGGAAGTATTTCCTCCGGATCGTCAGCGCGAAAGACCCCCACGTCCGCGGGGGTCATTCGTCGCGTGACCCGAACGCCGGGCTGGAGACGTTATGGCAACTGTGGTCATGAAGTTCGGCGGGACGTCCGTCGCCAACGTGGAGCGCATCCGCAACGTGGCGGCGCACGTCAAACGTGAGGTCGACGCCGGCAACAAGGTGGCGGTCGTGGTTTCGGCCATGGCGGGCGCCACCAACCAGCTCGTCGCCTGGGTGAACGAGTGCTCGTCCCTGCACGATAAGCGAGAGTACGACGCCGTGGTCGCTTCAGGCGAGCAGGTGACGGCAGGTCTCACAGCCGTCGTGCTGCAGGCAATGGGCATCAAGGCGCGGTCGTGGGCCGGTTGGCAGATCCCCATCGAGACGAGCGACGCACATGGTGCGGCGCGAATTCTGGACGTTCCGGCGGAGAAACTCCAAGCCTCGCTCGATGCGGGCGAGGTGGCCGTCATCACCGGTTTTCAGGGCGTGGAGCCGGTTTCGGGGCGGGTCACAACGCTGGGGCGCGGCGGGTCGGATACGAGCGCGGTGGCGGTTGCCGTGGCGCTAAGGGCCGACGTGTGCGACATCTATACCGACGTCGATGGCGTATACACGACTGATCCGCGCATCGTCTCGAAGGCGCGCCGCCTGCCAAAGGTTTCCTACGAGGAAATGCTGGAGATGGCGTCGTCGGGTTCCAAGGTGCTGCAGACGCGATCGGTGGAACTCGCAATGGTGCACGGGATCCGGACCCGCGTTCTGTCGAGTTTCACGCCACCGGAAGAGATGCAGCCCGTGCGGCTCGACAACCTGGATAGTATCGGCACTACCGTTTGCAGCGAGGACGAGATCGTGGAACAGCAGGTCGTGAGCGGCATCGCGTATGCGAAGGACGAAGCGAAGGTCACGCTCATCAAGGTCGAGGACAAGCCGGGCATCGCCGCGCGCATCTTCGGGCCGCTGGCGGACGCTTCCATCAACGTCGACATGATCGTCCAGAACGTCGCCGCCGACGGCAAGGCGACCGACATGACTTTTACCGTGCAGGCGGCGGAACTGAACCGGGCGCTTGCCGTGCTCGAGGCCGCCAAGCCCGAAATCGGCCATTTCGCCGTGCAAAGCTCGGCCGACGTGGCGAAAATCTCCGTCATCGGCGTCGGCATGCGCAGCCACGCGGGCGTCGCGGCCCGCATGTTCAGCGCGCTGGCGGAGAAGGGCATCAATATTCTCGCGATTTCGACATCCGAGATCAAAATCAGCGTTTTGATTGACGCGGCCTACGCCGAATTGGCGGTGCGCACGTTGCATTCGCTTTACGGTTTGGATGCAGACTGATCCTTCTCGATCCCGGCGCGCCGGGATCGAGGGGTATGTATCTGCCGCCGAGTTGGAACGGACGGCTAGGGCATGGTCACGATGAGAGGCGAAGAGCCGAGAGTGATGTCGTCCGAGCCGGCGCTGCGCGTTATCATGCGGCGCCTTCGCGACATCATGGCCGAGCCGGGCGACGGGCAGTCGCGGCTCGACAAAATCGTGCGCCAGATCGCGGGCGTCATGGTTGCCGACGTCTGTTCGCTCTACCTGAAGCGTCAGGACGGGACGCTGGAGCTCTTCGCCACCGAGGGCCTCAATATCAGCGCCGTGCATGCGACGCGGTTGAAACGCGGCGAAGGCCTCGTCGGGCGCTGCGCGGAACTCAACATCACGATCAACGAGCCGGACGCACCCACGCATCCCTCGTTTTCCTACCGTCCGGAGACGGGCGAGGAGCTTTACCACTCGCTGCTCGCGGTGCCGATCCAGCGCTCCGGCCAGGTGCTTGGCGTTCTGGTCGTGCAGAATCGCACGGCGAAGGAATACTCCGACGAGGATGTAGAGGTGCTGGAGGCGACGGCTACGGTCGTGGCCGAGCAGCTCGTCTCGGGTGCGGTCGCGGGAACATCGGCGGCGCTGGAGATTTCCAGTTCCATGTCCGCCGTGATCAAGGGCGTGTCGATCTCGGAGGGGCTCGCGCTGGGCCACGTCGTCGTGCACGAGTCCCGCATCGTCGTGACCAAGTTGATGGCCGACGACCCTGCCCACGAGATGCGGCGGCTGGAGAACGGTCTTGCCGATCTGCGCATCTCGCTCGACGAGATGCTCGCGCACGAGCAGCTTTCAGGGGCCGGCGAGCACCGGGATGTGCTCGATGCCTACCGGATGTTCGCCCACGACAAGGGCTGGGAGCGGCGCTTGCGCGAGGCGGTCCAAGGCGGGCTGACGGCGGATGCGGCCGTGGAGCGCGTTTTGAACAACACGCGGTCACGGCTGCTGCACCAGCCTGATCCGTTCTGGCGCGAGCGGCAGCGCGATCTGGATGATCTTTCCGATCGGCTGCTGCGCATTCTGGCTGGCCGCTCCGGCGGTCCGATCGAGTCGGCGGAAATGCCGCCGGACACGATTCTCGTGGCGCGCACGATGGGCCCGGCGGAGTTGCTCGACTACGACCGCACCCGGCTGAGGGGCCTCGTCGTGGAAGACGGAAGCCCGCAGAGTCACGTGGCGATCGTCGCCAAGGCGCTGGGCATCGCGGCGGTGGCCCGCGCCATCGGCATCGTGGAGCGCGCGAGCGCTGGCGACGCGATCATCGTCGATGGTGTGACAGGTCAGGTGCATGTGCGGCCGCAGCCCGAGGTCGTCTCCGCCTATTCGGACAAGGCGCGGTTCCGAGCCCGGCGTCAGAAGCAGTATGAAGCCTTGCGCGCAACGCCCGCCGTTACGCGGGACGGTCAGCACATCGCCCTGCAGATGAACGCCGGTCTGATCGTCGACATGCCGCACCTTGAGGAATCGGGCGCAGACGGTATCGGTCTTTTCCGGACCGAGCTGCAGTTCATGCTCTCGCGGTCCTTGCCGCGCCACGAACGCCAGCTAACGACCTACAAGACTGTGCTGGACGAAGCGAAGAACAAGCCCGTCGTCTTCCGTGCGCTGGACATCGGCGGCGACAAGGTGCTGCCGTATCTGCGCCAGACCACGGAAGAGAACCCTGCCATCGGCTGGCGCGCGATCCGCATGTCGCTCGATCGCCCGGCGCTCTTGCGCACGCAGGTGCGTGCGTTCCTTTATGCGGCGTCGGGGCGCGAGCTGCGCATCATGATTCCAATGGTGTCGGAGGCCGCCGAGATCGATCTTGTACGCGCGCAAGTCGACAAGGAACTGGGGCTGATGCTGCGCAAGGGCTTGCCGCCGCCGTCGTCGCTGAAGCTTGGTGCCATGATCGAGGTGCCCAGTCTTCTGTTCGAACTCGATGCGCTTCTGCCCAAGGTCGACTTCGTGTCGATAGGCTCCAATGACCTCATGCAGTTCCTCTTTGCAGCGGATCGCACGAATGCGCGCGTCGGCAGCCGCTACGACTGCCTCACGGTGGCACCTGTCCGCGTGCTCAACGAACTCGTGAAGGCTTGCGCACGACACAAGACGCCTTTGACGCTATGTGGCGAGATGGCGGGACGGCCGCTGGAGGCCATGGCGCTCATCGGTCTGGGATTCCGCACGCTGTCTATGGCGCCGGCCTCGATCGGGCCCGTCAAGACGATGATCCTCGCGCTTCACGCCGGGGCGGTACAACAGATCGCCGAACGGTTCTTGCGCGAAGGGAAAGGCTCCCTGCGCACAGAATTGACGCGGTTTGCCGAAGAACACGGCATCGAAATTTGAGCAGGACCGCGGTACGTTCGCAACACTCAAACTTATCTCAATCTTGGGCTTTGACACGTCCCCGGATATGTCCGATCTATCCTCGGTCGGCGTCTTTCGCGCCGGCTTTGTAATGCGACTGTTCAGCCGGTAGTTCATGCGTCCTGCTACAGCCATGTCATCGAGTGCATACCGTCCGGCTCCTGCTTCCGGGAGCAGATATTCTGCGGCTCAGCCGCTTGCATGCGACCCCGAGATCGCGCGCCTCTTCCTGGAGTTGAGGCAATATCTCGGGCTTTCCATTCCGGACGTCGCCCATCGGCTCGCAACACGTGCCGACGTGATCGCGGCTCTGGAAGCGGGGCGTCTCGACCGCCTCCCGGCGTGGCCCGAAACGGCGCGCGTCGTTTCCGCCTACATCGCATTGGCGTCTCTCGATCCGCGTGCCGCGTTGGAGCGGATTGCAGACGGGATGCGCGCGGCGGCGACCGGCCGAGCGGCGCCGACGCCGGCCGTTCCTCAATCCGCCAATCCGGTTTCGCGGATCGTGCGACGGTTGAGCCAGCCGACATCACGGGGTGAAGGCGATCCGGCCTGGGCCCGCCTGACGGGCCGCTTTGGCGATGCCAGCGGCGCGGCGCGAAAGCTGCTTGGCGATCTACGAAGCGCCCGGCATCCGGTCCGCTGGGTTCTGGCCGGCGCGGCGGGGCTCATTCTGGTGGCGTCGGCCTCGCCTTCCGGCGTTCTTCAGGCGTCCGTCAATGGAATTTCCTCGCCGATATCGGGCCTCTGGCGCAGCTTGAGCGGACAGTTCTCGCAGGTGACCATCACGGTCCGCGAAGGACATCAATGGATCGAAGCAGACGATCCGCGCTCGCGGCGTACCGACAAATTGCCCATGCCGCGGTCTTGAGCTTATAAGACCCCTTGAACCCCGGCGGCGCCCATGCGGGCAGCCGCCCTTTCTTCGTTTTTTAAGTGAACCGAGACACCCCGAACGCATGAGCACGCTGCCCGAGGAGAAGCTGGAAAAGCTACTCGAACGCTGGGAGATCATCCAGGCGGAACTGAATCTGGGCGCCAATCCCGCGACCTACGCCAAGCTGACGCGGGAATTCGCCGAAATCGATCCCGTCGTGAAGGCTATCCGCGGTCTGAAGACACGGCGCCAGGAGATCGCGGACCTGGAAGCGATGTCGCGCGATCCGGGTGCCGACAAGGAGATGGCGGCGCTCGCCAGAGAGGAACTGGAGACCCTGAAGCCGCAGATCGAGGAGCAGGAGCACGATCTAAAGATCCTGCTTCTGCCGAAAGATGCAGCTGACGACCGCAGCGCCATCATCGAAGTGCGCGCAGGCACGGGCGGTGACGAGGCAGCTCTGTTCGCGGCCGATCTCTTCCGCATGTATCAGCGCTACGCCGATCTGCAGGGCTGGTCGTGCGATATCATCTCGGCCTCGGAAAACGACTTGGGCGGCTACAAGGAGATCATCGCGTCGATCACCGGGCGCGGAGCCTTCTCCAAATTGAAGTTCGAAAGCGGTGTTCACCGCGTGCAGCGCGTGCCCGCGACAGAGAACCAGGGGCGTATCCACACCTCGGCGGCCACCGTCGCCGTGCTACCCGAGGCTGAAGAGGTCGATGTCGACATACGGCCCGAGGACATTCGCATCGATACCATGCGGGCGAGCGGGGCGGGCGGCCAGCACGTCAACAAGACGGACTCGGCCGTGCGCATTACCCATCTGCCAACCGGGATCATTGTGGTTTCAGCTGAGAAATCACAGCATCAGAACCGGCGGCTCGCTATGCAGGTGCTGCGCTCGCGGCTCTTCGAGGCGGAACGCGAGAAGGCCGACAGTGCGCGCAGCGAGGCGCGCAAGTCGCAGGTGGGATCAGGCGACCGCTCGCAGCGCATCCGCACCTACAATTTCCCACAGGGGCGCGTTACGGATCACCGCATCAATCTCACGCTGCACAATATCGAGCGGGTGATGGAGGGCGCCGGTCTGGGCGAGATCATCGATGCGCTCGTGACACAGCGGCAGGCGGAGCTTCTGGCCGACTTCGAGAACAATGGTTGAGACCCCGAGCGCCGCGTCCTACACGGGGCTCGCGCTCAACGCGGCCCGACGCCGTCTCATTCCGGTTCTGGCGGCGCATGGAATCGAGGATCCCGAACGCGAAGCGCGGCTCTTGATTGAGATCGCGACGGGTCTTGCGCCCGAGCGCATCCTTCTCGAAGCCGCCCGTGCCCTGACGCCGGATGAGGCCGGTGCCCTGTCTCGGGCCATAGAGCGCCGCTGCTCTGACGAACCCATCTCCCGCATCCGCGGAAGCCGCGAGTTCTATGGCCGGACCTTCCAAGTGACACCCGACGTGCTGGATCCGCGTCCCGATACGGAGACGGTCGTCGATCAAGTTCTGCAATGGTCCGATGAGACAGGAGGGCGGTCCGAGCCGCTGCGTATCCTGGATGTGGGAACGGGATCGGGCTGCCTGCTCGTGACGCTACTGGCCGAGCTTCCCGCGGCCACCGGGCTCGGGACCGACATCTCGCCCGCAGCGCTTGAGGTGGCGCGGGCGAATGCGGAGCGTCACGGCGTCGCGGAGCGGGCCCGCTTTGCGCTCCACCGCTCGCTTGATGGGATTGAGGGGCCGTTCGATGTGCTCGTCTCCAATCCCCCCTATATTCCGAGCGGTCAGATCGCCGGACTGGAACCGGGGGTGCGAAAATTCGATCCGCTCTCTGCGTTGGATGGGGGCCCCGATGGACTTGCCGTCTATCGCGAACTGGCTCAGGCCGCGGCGGCCATCGTCTCCTCTGGCTGGATCGTGCTGGAGGTCGGCGCCGGACAGGACGAGGACGTGGCGCGGCTGTTTCAGGACGCTTTGGGGGCGCGGGTGAAGCGCATTGTCGTGAAACCCGATCTGGGGGGGCATCGCCGCTGTGTGGCGCTCCTGACACATTCCTAACCCTGAGCGCAAAAACTGTTGGAATCCCGACGCGGGCACTGTAATCTTCTGTCTGAAACCGATATCCGCGTCCGGCAGACAAACGAGAGCTTCTCTATTTTTGGGGGCCAGGGACGCAAGAGATTGGAGCTCTAGGCCGGTCTGGTACCGTCCGCTCCGGGTGTGCGCCGCTTGAGGCAGGTGCCGTCTACCATCGAGCCAATTCCGTCACGATGATGCAGCGATCAAGTTGTGGGTTGTCGTGTGTGGATTTTGACAGGGTGCTTCCGAGCGCGGGCTTAAGGCTCGCGGGGGACTGCCCACAAACGGGGCTTTGAAAACGTCGAGCGCCCGCTGCTCTTGAGCGGTGCTGCACGGCACATGAGGCGAAGCGGTCAAACGCTGAACGCTAGGGATTGCTGTAAGTCCGCCAAGGGACCGCATCACGATGCGGACGCGGATGAGCGGCGGGACGTTTCGATAACAATTTGAGATTGGAGCCCATGAGGCAGGGACAGCAGAACCGCAGAGGCCGCGGCCGAAGCAATCAAGGCAATCAGCAGCGCAAAGGCCAGAATCCGCTGACGCGAAGCTTCGAGAGCAATGGTCCCGATGTGAAGCTGCGTGGCACGCCTGCGCACATCGCCGAGAAATACATTTCGCTCGCACGGGATGCACAGTCCTCGGGCGATCCGGTGCTGGCAGAAAACTATCTCCAGCATGCCGAGCACTATAACCGCATCATTCTTGCCTACCGCGAGCAGCAGATAAGCCAGGGCGGCGATCCGGGCTATTCGGGTGGCGGTTTCAATGGCCATGCGAACCGTTCGGAAGGCAGCTTCGGGCCCGAAGGTGACGGCGGTGGCGAAGAGGGCTTCGAGCCCGGTGCAGACCAGCCGCGCGTAGTGGATGCCGGTTCCGGCCGTTTCGAGGACCGGGGCCAGCGCGAGGACCGGGGGCAGCGCGAAGACCGGGGCCAGCGTACGCAGGGCGACCAGCCGCGCTATCAGAATCAGGGTCCGCGCGACCGCGGTTTCCAGCAAGATAACCGGGGTGGCTACGGCGACCGCCGCGATCGCCAGGAGCGTCATGAGCGCGGTGATCGGTCCGACCGTTTCGACCGGCAGGACCGCGGCGAGCAGCGCATGGCCGCGACCGTACGGACCGTGACCGGCCGGATCGCGAACGCGGGGATCGTGACAGATCCGAGCGTTTTGAGCGTCCACAGGGCGGCAATGCCGGCGAAGGGTTTTCCGCGCGCCGGCGCGAACGTTCCGGCGGAGACCGCCTGCCACAGGATGCAAGCGAGCAGCCCGAGTTCCTGCGCCGTCCCGTGCGCCGCCCGCGCCGCGACGAACAGGATGCTGAGGGTGCGCCTGCCCCGGTCGTTGTCGCGTCCGAAGAAACAGGCAGCGAGTAGCCCAGCCGGTATTTCCACAACGATAAAACGTTTATGATGAACGGCTCGCGTCCATACCGACGGGAGCCGTTCATATTTTTGCGCAGGATTTGCGGTGGGTCAGTTCCCGTATTCATCTTGCCGCTCTAGCATTGGTCGATGGATACCTTCGAACTGTTTCAACGCCTCTCGGTTGCGCTTGCGATCGGCGTCCTGATCGGACTGGAGCGTGGCTGGAAGGCGCGCAACGAGCCCGAAGGGGGACGTGCTGCGGGACTGAGGACCCACGCGCTCGCTGGATT
Source organism: uncultured Alphaproteobacteria bacterium (assembly GCA_963825555.1). GTDB lineage: Bacteria > Pseudomonadota > Alphaproteobacteria > Rhizobiales > Hyphomicrobiaceae > JAGVSR01. The sequence continues at coordinate 147,223 of CAWGTZ010000004.1, forward strand.
GCTGGGCGGCGTCTGGGGTGCGCTCGCCTCATCGCAAGGTGACGGCGGCCTGATCGCGCTGGCTATTGTCTTTGCAACTTTCAGCGGCGCCGTTTTGCTCTTCCGCTATCGCGAAGCGCAGCATGAAGGGACATACGGTGTCACGACCGTTGTCGCCGCCATGCTCGCCTTCGCACTGGGCGCTTTTGCGGTGCTGGGCGATATGACCGCCGCCGGCGCCACGGGTGTCGCGGTCGCCGGACTCCTGGCGTTCAAGAGCGTGCTGCACTCGTGGGTGCAGCGGTTGTCCTGGACGGAACTGCGCTCGGGGCTGCTGCTGCTGGCGATGAGCTTCATTCTACTTCCGCTATTGCCAAATCGCGCCATCGATCCGTGGGGTGCACTCAACCCATTCGAATTGTGGCTGATGACGGTGTTGATCGCCGTCATATCGTTTGCCGGGTACATCGCCATCAAGACCATTGGCGAACGTCACGGAATCATCATGACCGGCATCGCGGGAGGGCTCGCGTCATCGACGGCCGTGACGGTGACCATGGCCGAACTCGCGCGCGAGCATCCTGAAAAGCGCGATCCGCTTATTGCCGGGGCTATCTTCTCATCCGCCACTATGATGGTGCGCGTGCTGGCGGTGGTGGCGGCCGTGGGCACAGTGCTGCTGCCGTATGTGGTCGTGCCGCTCGTGCTCGCCGCCCTGGTTCTCGTGGCCGTCGGCTTTTACTTCCTGCGGCAAGCGGCGGAGAATGGGGTCGAGGAAGGCCGGCTGCAGCTGACAAATCCGTTCGAGCTTGCAACGGTGCTCAAGTTCGGCGCCTTGCTGACGGTGGTCACGGTCCTGGCGAAGCTGCTCGTACGCAATGGGCAGGGCGAAGGGATCTATGCACTCGCGGCCTTTTCGGGGATTGCGGACGTGGATGCGATTACGCTGTCGATGTCGCGGCTGGCGTCCGATCCGGCCAGCGTTCTCGTTGCAGCGAATGCAATTCTGATCGTCGTTGCGGTCAATACGGTGTCCAAGGCGGTGCTCGGCTGGATGACGGGCGGCCGGCAGGTGGGGGAGCGTCTCTTGATCTCGTCGGCCGCGGCCATCGCCGCGGGCTTCGCGGGCATGCTCGTCGCTCCGGCTCTGGCGGGACTGTGAGAGCGCGATGGCAGCGGATCACACGGCCGGAGAGAGCGTGATCGAGGTGCGGATCACACGCATCGAACAACTCTTCAACTCGTTCGATCCCTCGCCCTTCGACGAGCGCGATCTCGATGCGGATGCAGAGGCGCACATCGCGGGGTGGGCACGCGAGCTACCGCGCGATTCCGCCATCCGCATCATCCTTCACATGCCGCCCGACGAGGCCCGGCGGGCGGAGGAACGGGGGCTCGCCAGCGCGCTGACGAACTATTTCCGGGTCCGCGCAGATTGGACCGACCGCGACCGGCGCGAACTGTTCCGGCTCGGTTGGCGCTATCTCTCGGTCGGAATGCCGGTTCTCTTGTTCTGTCTGCTGGGGAGCCAGATGCTGCCCCGCTGGATCGGGGAGGGACCGGTGGCGGATTTCATCGGCCAGAGCCTCATTATTCTGGGCTGGGTGGCGAACTGGAAGCCGCTGGAAACGTTTCTCTATGACTGGTGGCCGTTGCAGCGGCGCGCGCAGCTCTATCGGCGGATTGCGGATGCCGCCGTCGAAATCCGAAGTGGCTGAACGCGCCACTGCCGTTTCAGTCCGCATCCGTGACGGGAACCACGACGCGGCGATAGAGATGCCAAGTGGCATGTCCCAGGATCGGCAGCGTGATGAGCAGGCCGAGGAAGAACGGCAACGCCGAGACGACGAGCAGGACCACGATGATCGCCGCCCAGAAGAGCATCGGGATGGGATTGGCCGCAACCGCGCGCACGCTTGTGATCATGGCGGTGACAAAGTCGACGTCACGGTCGAGCACAAGCGGGAAAGAGATGACGGACAATGAAAACAGAATGGTTGCTAGGATCGCCCCAACGACGTTGCCGACGGCCAGGAACATGAGGCCCTCGGACGTGTTGAAGATGACATTGAAGAATTCGTCGAGCGTCGCCATCATGCCGCTGTAGCCCAGGAAGAGCGCCATCAGAAAGCGGACCTGATACATCCACATGATGAGCACGAACACCGTCATGAAACCCATCCAGCGGATCTCGCTGCGGCTCTTGACGGCGTTCCAGATCTCGCCCGCGCCGAGGGGCAGTCCGATTTCGAGCCTGCGGCTCACCTCGTATAGACCGGCGGCAAGGAAGGGGCAGACGAGTGCGAAGCCCGCTCCAATCGGATAGGCGAGGTAGGGCATGCCGAGTGCATAGAGCGTGCCGATGACCGCGATGCCAGCGAGTGCACAGACGCCGCCGAGCAGGAGGCCGTAACCGGGCGCCTTTTGGAAATCGCGCAGACCGGCAGCCAGCGCCTCGACCACGTCCTTAATCGTGATCTGACGGACGACTGGATCGGTCTTGCCTGAAATCGATGCGGTCGACATGTTTCCCCGACGTGTTCTGACCGTTCCTCGCACGGTAGCTTGACACGCAAAGGACTTGACCGGAATCAGATTTTGCCGACGTCGGCGGCATTTTCCAATGCGGCAGAGAACGTGCCGATGAGCGTCGTGCGGGCTTTGTAATCAGTCAGACGGGCAAATTGACCAGCGGGGCCTGGAAATTCGTCCGAGGCGCGAATGAGCCGGTGTTGTCCGCCGTGCACGAGAACCTCCGCGGCCATCGGATGCGACGAGAAAGCCGACGGGGCTTGCCGTCAGTTCGTAGGCGCCCGATTGCAAGACCGCGATGATGTCGCCGCAGCTGACATCCGGCAGCTTGGTTTGGCGTCCCAGCGTGTCGAGCGGCGTGCACAGCGGACCGACGAGGGTCGCAGGGTGGCGCTCGGTCTCGTCGAGCCGTGTCGCGGCGACAATCGGGTAGTCGCGCTTGATGATCTGACCAAGATTGCCCGACGCAGCCAGGTGCTGGTGCATGCCGCCGTCGGCGATGACGAAGCGATGACCGCGGGACGTCTTGATGGCGCGCACGCCCATCAGGTACACCCCTGCGGGTCCTGTGAGATAGCGGCCGGGCTCGATCAGAATTTCTGCGCCGGCGAGGAGCGGGTCAGCGCGGCGCTCACCGTCGAGACGTGCTGCTCCGGCTGCGACGTGGGCAAGGTCGAGCGACGCATCTCCATCGTGATACGGGATGCCGAGGCCGCCGCCGAGATCGATGCGCTGGACCGGCCGGCCACACTTGCGTCCGACGGCAGCGGCGAGATCAAGGCCGTACGACCATTGCGAAAGAAGAACATCGGCATCGAGGATCTGGGTGCCGGCGAACAAATGGATGCCCGACAGGTGCAGATGCGGTTGCGACGAAATCTTTGCCAGAACCTCGTCGATCATCTCTTCGTCGAAACCAAAGGCGGCCGGCTTCCCGCCCATGCGCATGGCGCCGCCCTGGGCGGCGGCGCCGGGATTGATGCGGATTGCGACATCGACGGTGCGGGAAAGCCGTTCGCCGATCGCTGCGACGTTCGCGATCTCTTCGAACGTTTCCAGGTGAATCTCGCCAATGCCATGGCTGATCGCCAGTTCGAGTTCCTGACGGCCCTTGCCGGGACCGGCAAAGAGAATGCGTTCGGGTGTTGCCCCGGCTTTGAGCGCCAGAAGCAGCTCGGCTCCGGAGGCGATCTCGAGTCCGGCGCCGGCTTCCACGAGAAGCGACGCGACCTCTGGGTTCGGGTTCGCCTTTATCGAATAGTAGACGCCGGCGAAGCCTGCTACGGCCCGTTCAAGATCCTTGAAGCGGCGTACCATCAAATCGCCATCGTAGACATAGAGCGGCGAACCGTAGGCGGCGACCAGCTCGTCCACGGGAAAGCCGCCGACAGCGAGGCGCGCACCCTTGGCGCCGAAGTTCTCACCGACGAGCCGGTCGGCCAGTGGCGGGCCGTCCGATTTTCTGCTGGCGAGACGCACGCTCATTGAGACCGCTCCGCGACGAGGGATTTGTAGTCGACCTTGCCGTTAGGGGTTTGCGGCAGCTGAGGCACGATATCGATGCGGGCAGGAAGCATGTGTCCCGGCAGCTTGATCGACACCGACTGGAGCACAGATTTCGTATCCACAGAACCATTCAAGGGAACGCCGACGGCGCAGACTTTCTGACCGACCCATTCATCGGGCAGGCCGATGACGGCGACCTGGCGGAAGGCGCCCGTGCTCATCAGCACGTCCTCCACCTCGGTGGGACTGATACGATAGCCGGCTGACTTGATCATCGCATCCTGGCGGCCGACGAAGTAGAGAAAGCCGTCTTTGTCCTCGGTGACGAGATCGCCCGACCAGCAGACAATGTCGGCGCCTTCGTGCTGATCGCGCAGAGGATTGGGGCGCAAGACGCGAGCCGTGTCTTCCGGCCTGCGCCAGTAGCCCATCGAGACAGTAGGTCCGCGGTGCACGAGGATGCCGGGCTCGCCGGGCTTGGCCCGGCGGCCATCGGCGGTGAGGGGAAAGACCTCGCATTCGGGGATCGCCTTGCCGATGGAGGTGGGGCGGCGTCGGATCTCCTCCGGCGGCAGAAACGTGGAGCGGAAGGCTTCGGTGAGACCGTACATCAGGAAGATGCGAGTGTCGGGCAGAAGCTCGCCAAGGCGGCGGACCGTTGCCTGGGGAACGGCGCCGCCCGAATTCGTGATGTAGCGCAGGTGCGGAAGGCGGGTCTTCTGCAGGGCCGGAGCGGCCTTTGTGAGGATGGCCCAGATGGTCGGCACGCCGGCGAGACCCGTGATGCGATGCTTTGCCAGCGCGTTGACGATCTGGTCGCCGAGTTGAAAGGATGCGAGCACGATTGTGGCGCCCTGCTCGACGGTGGTGAGCAACTGATTGAGACCGTAGTCAAAGCTGAACGGCAGGATTGAGAGGATCCGCTCGTCCGGGCCTATGCCCAGATAGGTGCGCACGATCCGGGTGCCGGCGATGAGGTTGGAGTGGCTCAGCATGACGCCTTTCGGCGTACCGGTGGAGCCGGACGTGTAAAGGATTGCGCCCAGATCTTCACCGATGCCGGCGGCAGCAGGAAGTCTGGCAGTATCGGGCAGCGGATCCTCCACGCGCAGGATCTGGAGACCCGGCAGGCTGGACAAGTCGCCGGCGTGACGCTCGGCCAGATCGGCCCGCGTAATCAGGCACCGTGCGCCGCTGTCACGAAGGATATGGACGATCTGCTGCGGCTTCAGGACCGGGTTTATGGGAATGAACACGCCGCCCGCACGGCTCGCCGCAAAAATCGCCGCGCACTCTTCGAACGACTTGGGCAGGAGGATGCCTACGCGGTCACCACGTTCCAGCCCGGCGGCAAGAAGAGTGGCTGCCAGCCCATCGACGGATCGCGCGAGATCCCGATAGGTGTGTTCTCTGTCGCCCTCGATGATCGCGATGCGATTCTCATGTCTCGTGTCGCGCTTGAGAAGATCATGCAGAAGAATGGGTGGCATTACATACCTGGCGAGATCTTACTTGCAACAAGGGCTGCGACGCTGCCGGCAGTGGCGAAGTTCTCGGCCGTGAAGTCTTCGTCGTCGAATTCGATCCCAAACTCGTCGGAGAGAAAGGTGGTCAGCTGCAGCATCGACAGGGAGTCGAGAAGACCGGATTCCAGGAGCTGCAGATCTTCCGACGGCGTGCCGACAGATGCTGCGGGCAGTGTTTCTGCAAAGAACTTCGCCATGGTCTCCAGGATTTGGGCGGTATCGGCGGCAGGGGGAGGCTGCAAAGCGCGGCACGGCGTGTTCATGACTTTTCCCTTGTCGACATCAGAAATCCATAAGCGAAAGCTCGGACCCGGCGTGATCGATCCGGCCCTGCTGGGGCGCGAGGCCCGCTCCGGACTTAGCAAACTTCAAGCCACGCGCACGGACCATCTGGCCGGCGTGCTTCTCCAGGCCCTGATCGTCATAAATCAGAACAAGGATTTTATGGCGAACGAGAAATCGGGCCACCGCGGGCAGGTGATCGTGCAACTCAGAAAGACGATCGCAATAGATCAGTTTGGCGGCTGGCAGACCCTTGAGTTGGCGCGGACGGAACATGAGCGGGAATGTGCCATTTCGGGTCTTAAGCATCGCAACCAGGCATCCCATGCCACGATGCGCTTCGAGCAGGTTTCGCAGGTCTTCCGGTAGAATCTGCATATCGGCGGGGTTCGGGTCATGCACGGTCGCCCCCGAAGCCGGCCGGGCAGCGAAGAGCGGGACCGGGGTGATCATGACGCCCTGGTTCACAGGCTTGAAGCCGAAAGAGGGTAGGATCTTGCGGACTTCCTCGGTCGGCGTCAGGTCGGTGAACATGGCATCGTGCTTGCGCAGAATGGTTTGCAGCATGAGAGGTGCACGCCAGCGCTGGGCGGGCTCGATGTACCAGCTGGATAGGTTGACGACGGTCGCGCGGTCGCCATCGGGGGCCTTGCGCGTGCTGGCGGGCGTGAGCATCACACCCGTTGGCCGTCGTTCCCCGTCGGTCATGAGATATCCCAGCGGAACGCCCGCGGCCGCGTTCGTCCCAAGTCTCTGGAGTTGGTCCAGATAAACTGTCCAGGTTTGAGCCGACCGCTTGGGAAAGCCCTCGGCCAAAAGTTTTTGGGCCGTGGTCAAGTCGGCGGGATCTATCGGTCGGATGGCCAAGGTTTCAGGGTGTCCCTGTTGCAGGCATGCGAGCCTTCGGTCCGTTTGTGCGGTGTGTACGCACAAATGGGGCCAACTGGCTACGATCAGCCCGATTTTTTTTTGGTTCATACAGCGATATGCCCCGGCTGTTAATCGGGCATTTTATGCGTGGGGTTGCGACGTTATCGGATTTGACGATCAAGGGCCGAAGTCTTGTCTGGATACGGGGCTGGGCGCTTGCCGTCCGAACGCTGTATGATTTTCGTCAGATGATTCACGTTTTCGGAATCTGCGGCAACTCTTGAAGCAATCGGAGGTTCGATGAGCCGGATCACGCGCGTCTTTCTGGCCGGCTTTCTGGCTCTGCTTCCCCTGATGTTAACGATCGTCGTGACGGGTTGGGTCGTGTCACTCCTTAACCAGTACGTCGGGCCGAGCAGTTGGATTGGGCAGATTCTCGTTTCGCTCGGGATTGGCGTCGGCGCTTCGTCATTCGCACCCTACGCAATCGGTCTTCTGGTCCTGCTGGTCGCGATCTACGGCCTGGGCCTGCTGTTTGAATCGCGCATCGGGGATTGGGTCGCCGATCTTCTCGACCGGATGGTCCGGCGGATCCCCGTGATTTCCAGCGTGTACGATCTCTCCAAGCGATTCACGTCGATTGTCGACATGAAGGAGGGAGGTGACCTGAAGAGCATGAGCCCCGTCTGGTGTTTCTTCGGCGGCGAGCCGGGAGCCGCCGTGCTGGCCCTTCTTCCATCGCCGGTACCCGTTGCGATTGGTAACGAAAAATACGTAGGAATTCTGGTGCCGTCGGCGCCAGTGCCAGTAGGCGGCGCGCTCGTCTATGTACCTCAGGCCTGGATACGGCCGGCCGAGGGCGGCGTGGACGAACTCATGAGCGTCTATGTCTCAATGGGCGTGACGCCACCACGGTCCGTGGGAGTCTTGCCTGTCGGGTGATTGCGGCCTCGCGGACGGGCATCGCACGTCATGCCTCGACGTTTGGAACGGTTGATCCGGATGGCGTTGCGCGACGTTGAGACTTCACAACTCGTGAAGTCAATCAGCGGCGCACCATGAAAGAAATTCCTGCTTCTGCATTCTGGCTCGGCTGGGCCGGCGTCCTGCCGTTCGCGGCACTGTCGGCTCTGACGATTGCGGGCGGCGCCGAGTCCGGCTGGGCTCTGGGCTCGCTGGCCGCCTACGGCATGATTATTCTGAGCTTCATGGGTGGCGTGCAGTGGGGCCTGGAAATGGTCCGGCCCGATGGACGGGAAGCCGGCTTTGCCGGGTTCGCGGCCAGTGTGGTGCCCGCGCTCGTGGCATTCGGCGCCTCATTGGCCGATCCGCTCCTCTCTCTAGGTGTTCTCGCGGTCGGCTTTGCGGGCCTGCTCGCCTACGATCTGGCGCGGGTTCGGTCTGGTATCGGCCCGCCGTGGTATGCGCGGCTAAGGTGGCAGCTCAACGCGGCCGTCCTGCTTTGTCTCGCCGTTGCCGGCCTTTTCAAAGCTGTGTGATTTCGCTCCGCCGATCGCCTGGCTCGTTCGGTGCCGGCGGCATGCGCGGCAGCCAATAGGGGACATGGCGTGCGTACTCTTCGAACCGTTTGCCGTGAATGCGCCGATAACGCGCCTCCTTTAGGATCGGGCCGAGGATGCAGTAACTCGTCAGCGCGACGGCAACGAGAAGCTGGTCGGGCGTCCACACGGGCACAGTCCAGGTGGTGAGCGCGAAGCTCACATAGATGGGATTGCGGGTGAAGCGGAACATGCCTGTGGTCGGCATGTCCGGATAGCGGACGCGGCGACCGAGAAAGACGGCTGACCAGCCGTTGAACCCGCTTTGCAGTTCCATGCCGGCATTGAGGGTGGAGAGGCCGAGCAAGGCCCAACTCAAAGCAAAGAGTGCCAGGAACACCGGCAGAAGCGATCCTTGCGCTTGCCACCAGATGATGCCCGACGGGGTCCAGAAGGCGAAGAGGGCGAACACCTGCAGAGCGGCAATGATGACGTAGACTGTCGGCGCCATGTCGCAGGCGATGGAGGACGGAGCGAAGCGCTTCAGTGCGCGCCGGCCACGATCGGTCAGAAAGTAGGAATGGCCGGTCGGCAGCTGGAGAAGCAGCAGCACGTTGGCCCACAGTGCCCAGGAATCAGGGACTGAACCTTGGCCGAGGGTCATGCCGCTTCCCATGACCACGACCATCGTGAGCCCGGCGATCAGGAAGATCGCATGGCAAAGGAACCCATAGGCCAGAGCTAGGATCTTTTGTTTCAGGCTCGGCATCGGGCTCCTGCGCGTGGCTTCTGACGGCCTCTGTCCGCGCCGTCTGGCGAACGGGCGACCCGTCACTCTCACATTATCGAACTGGCGAAGATGGAACGGCTGCTGGACGGCAATGGATCTGCCGCCGTGCGCGGCTTTGCGCGCACCGGGCCGGGCCTTATGCGGTGGCCAACCCATCAGCTAAGACGCGGGTCAGCGGAGCCTTGACCTGCCAGGTCAAGCCGTCGGGGGAATAGGACATTGCGACTGTCGCATCCAGGGAATACTCGACCATGTCGACCATCACCTTTTGGCCGAAACCGCGGCGCTTCGGCTCTTTGACTTGCGGACCGTCGCGCTCGGTCCATCGCATCACGAACAATGACTCGCCGGGGCCTTTCTCAATATTCCAGCTTAACCGGATCGTGCCTTCGGTCGTAGATAGCGCGCCATGCTTGCTGGCGTTCGTGCTCAACTCGTGAATGGCCATGCCGAGGGTCTGCGCGGTCGAGGCGTTCAGTTCGACCGGAGGCCCGTCGAGGACGACACGGCTCCCGATGAGATTGGCGAAATGCTGCATTTGCGATTGCGCCAGTCCTGCCGTGTCGACGCCCATCCACTCGGAGTGAACGAGCAGATCGTGGCAGGCAGCAAGTCCGGCGAGCCGCTCGCTGAAGTTCTCTGCGAATTCCTTGGGGTCGTCCTCGCGCGCGGTTTGAAGGGCCACGGCCTGGACCACCGCCAGAAGGTTCTTGGCGCGATGATTGACCTCAGCGGTCAGAAGCGTGTTGCGTTCTTCTGCCCGTTTCTGTTCCGTAACATCCATCATGACGCCGAAGGAGCGGACGGGTTGACCAGCCGGATTTGTTAAGAGGCGGCCGCGCGCTTCGATCCACCGGATTTCGCCGCTGTCCAGAATGACCCTGTAAACGGAGTGCTGTTCGCTTTTTTGCTCCAGGGACTTCTTGAACTCCGCGTCGATCCTGGTCCGATCATCCGGATGTATTCTCTGACGCCAGGTCTCATACGTCGTTGGTACAGAGCCCGGTTGAAAGCCGATGAGGCGAAACGTCTGGTCGTTCCAGTTGTCCTGTCCGGTTTTCAGATCCCAGTCCCATACGCCCATATGGGCCGCATCCAGCGCGAGGCGCAGCCGCTCCTCGCTGGCCTGCAATATGGCCTGGGCATTCTTACTTTCGGTTATGTCCTGCAGGGTGCCGAAAACACCGATAATCTTTCCGTTCTTGTCGTATTCCTGATAAGCCTGCTCGCGCACCCATCGCACGTCGTCATGGACAATGACGCGGAATTCCTGATCGTAGGATGTGCCCGACATCGCTTGCCGCCAAATGGCATCGACCATCTCGACATCATCAGGGTGCACGAGAGCCAATGACTCTTCGTAGTTCAAGTGTACGCCCGGCGACCGGCCTAAAATCCGGCAAGCGGTTTCCGAAGCAGTGAACTCTTCGGGGGTGACATCCATCCGCCAGCGCCAGCTGCCGATGTTGCCCAAGGCTTGGGCCCGTTGCAGGTCGGCCAGACTGGAGGCTAATGCGCGCTCGGCCTCGACCCGCCGCGTCTCACTCTCAGCCACGATGGTAATGCCGCCGACTTCGTTATCAACGGTGTGCCAAGGACGGATCTCCCACCGCTCCCAAGTCGAGGTGCCATCGACGCGTTCGTAGGGATCTTCGTCGGCGCGGAGCGTCTCACCCGCAAGTCCCCGCTGATGGGCGTTTTTCCATCGGTCTGAAATGTTCGGAAAGACCTCATAGTGCGAGCGGCCAATGATGTCGCGCCCGATCAGATCATAGTCTTCGATCCAGCGATCGCTGGCCGCCAGATAACGCATGTCGCGATCGAACATCGCGATAGCGACGGGTGCCTGTTCGATAAAGAGCTTCAGATTGGCGTCACGCTGCTGGGCGATCTGGAGTTGCGTGAGCTTGGTCTTCGATTTCCAGAGGGCTTCGAAGATCGCCGCGAGGAGAAACGCCGTCAGGACGAAGGTGGCGATGCTGACGGCGTCATGGGCATTGTATACCGGCCAGAAGAACGTATGCGTGATGACGACGGCGAGGAAAGTGGCGAGCAGGGCGCCGCTCACGCCTCCCACCAGCGCGGAAATCACGACGGCCATGTGGAAGGGGGAATACGAGAGAAGGGGCTCGCCTCCTTCGGACAAAAAGTACCGTATCAGTGCGGCAGCCAGGACTGCAGCCAGAACGACACCCAGACGCCCGATCAACGATCGGGAGCGAGATGAGATGACAAGGGTGGCCAGCTTCTCGGACCAATCCGCTTTGGGGGCATTTGGGGGGCCTTCCGCGCCGTCAACGGCTGGGTCGCCCTTCGGCGTGCCGGCGCCCGAGGCACCGGCTTTCGCGTCCGTCGTTGCGACCTTGCCCAGATGCGCCACGATCACTCTCTCGCATCAGTGCCTATCACGAAGCAGGGCGGGTGGTTCTTAGCGCTGGAGGCAGTCGTCTCAGGCCTAACGGCGGCCTTTGTGTCGAGAGACGCTGTCCCTACTCCTTGGACTTAGGCCGCCCGCGTGAGGGTTTATCTGCCGTTGGGCCGGCTTTGGTGGTCTCGGGGGTTGGCCGGCGCGGCAGCCCCTGGATTTCGGGAAGACGTTCGGACTGAAATGCGGCGTCGGCTTGCGTTTCGAGACGTCGCTCGGCCGAGCGCGGGATAGGCGTCTGCCGGACAGGGCGAGACACATGGGGCTCGAGGTCGAGAAAGTCGATGAATTGATCGGCCTGCCGCCGCAGTTCGTCAGCGACCGTGGGTGCATCGCGTTCGAGCGTGGAGACGATGGACACGCGCTTGCCGCGCCGCTGGAGTGCCTCCAGTAGATGGCGGAAGCAATTATCACCGGTAAAGAGCACGACATGATCTGCTTTGTCGGCCAGATCCATCGCATCCACCGCCATTTCGACACGCATGTTGCTGGAAACGCGGCGGCGGCCTTCCGCGTCGGTCGTAACCTTGGCCGGCTTCGTGACGAGGGTGAACCCGTTGTATTCGAGCCAATCGACCAGAGGCCGGATGGCCGCATGCTGATCCTGCACGACGACGGTCGTATAATAAAGGGCACGGACCAAATGCGTTCTTTGTTGAAAGAACTGCAGGAGCTTTTTGTAGTCGATCTCGATTTCGAGTGATCGGCAAATGCCGTGTAGGTCAGGACCGTCAATCAGGAGGATCGTGCGCTCGGTGGGGTAGAAATTCACGTAAAGACCTCAAATGAAGACTGTTTGGAAACCAGTAGAAAGCCCCTGCTCATAGGGTCACGTCTCTGCTTCTGCCACCCGCTGAAAAGGCGCTCACGAGTTCTATCAGAGCCTTGTAATCGGCGGGCTTGTGAACCACCCCAACGGCGCGGTCGTCGGCATTCGTCGGCAAAGTCATGTAGCTTGTCAGGATAGCGAAGGGAACATCCATTTGCACGAGGCGCTCTACGAGTGGATCGGAAAATGAATCCTTAAGGTTCATGTCGACAATGGCAAAGTCGACGGAACCATCATTCAGGGCGCGGATCGCGTCTTTTGTCGTCGGGCACGGACCGACGACGCGTGCGCCTTGTTCTTCCAGAAGGACGGCCAGCGTATCTGCAAGTAGCCACTCATCCTCCGCAATAAGGATCCGCATCCCGCACAGGCAACCGTGCCCTGCTGTAGAGCCTTGGTGATCGGACATTAGCGCTCCCCTCTTTCTTATAGTGGAAGAAACGACCAGTTCTTCACGTAGAGAAAAAGCTGTGTCAGAGAATTGATCTGATAAAAATCCAGGCTGGCCTCGCAAGCGGCAATAGCGACGCGCTCGAGCCAAGCCTAACCCGTTTGCAATGAGAGTCCCAATGACTCTTGACGGGAGTACTGCTCCGGCAATGCCGTTCGGCAAGGGCTGAGAGCGTTGCCACCAATCGTCAGCCCTCTTATAGTGCGAATTGAGACTTTCGTTTCGAATGCCGGAGGGTTTTTTTTTGATGGGGCGGTGCGCCAAGCTTAGTGTTTTCGTTCTGGCGTGCACGTCTGTTGTCTCGCTGGTATTTCCGTCTGCAAGCGGGTTTGTAGCCGAGGATAGGCTTGAGTGGCAATTCAGCGAAGGGAACGATCCCGATAATAAAGGCCGCGCAACGGCACGGCTCGTTTACGGCATTCCGCAGACGGATGCGGTGCAGGTGAGCGGCATCTGCGATGCGGCCCCCAGCACGAGCGTCAAATTCTCCAGTATCACGTTTGCTGCGGATATCGGCTCGCTTGCTAATGGCCAGGATGTGGACCTTCGCTTCTCAGGAGGCGGGTTCGATCATGCGGTCAAAGGGCAGGTGCGGCGCGCGACGGGCGAGGGGGAAGGCGGTGGACTGAGCGGCGTCGTTGTCCCGCTCGAGCATGGTGATGCTCTGTGGACCGCACTGACCGAAAAGGATGAACTCGACTATCTGGTGCCCGGCTACAAGGCGTCGTCGATGAGCCTAGTGCGCGGCCGAGACAACGTGAAAAGTTTCATCGCTGCCTGCAGGAACTACGCAGGCGTGCAGGAGCCGGCCGGTCAGGGTACGGATACCGCAGGCGGCGGCAACGAGAAGAAGAGCGAAGTGGTGGCAGCTTTCGACAGTGCGAAGGAGCTTGGCACCGCCGATGCCTGGAACGCGTTCCTTGCCAACTATCCCAAGGGCTTTCATGCCGATCTGGCCCGCGCCTACCTCAAGAAGATGTCCAATACAGCACCGGGTTCAGCGCCGGCCGCGGCGGTGACGCCAGCAGCCAACGTGGCCGAAGAACTTTCGTGTTCGGAAGTGGGCTCGCTGCGTTCGGTGAAATCCGAAGTCCCGGCGCGGGTGACCTTCGTCAACACGTCCGGCATGTATCGTTCCATCAGCTGGATCGACGGCAAGGGCGGTTTCAAGGACTTCGGAGGGCTCAACTCCGGAGAGCAGCTGACCATCGATACATTCGTGACGCATCCCTGGATGATTGCGACTGGACCGGGAGACTGCCTTCAGGTCTTCCGTCCGGTGGCTGGTTCCTCCACGGTGGAACTGCGCCGCCTCGCGGCCGATGATGGGCCGAGCTCCAGCCCTGCGAAGGGAACCGACAAGACTCCCGCGAAGCCGGCGACGAAGACGCAGACGAAGCCGGCGACGAAGACGCCGAACTGCGGCAAGAACTTCAAGCTCAGCAAGGGCAAATGCGTGGCGATCCAGAACTGCGGGAAAAACGCCTATCGCTCCGCCAGCGGTGTTTGCCGTTGCAACAAGAACTACGAAATGCGCGGCGGGAAGTGTCAGTGGAAGACGGACAAGAACGGCTTCGAAGTGGCGCCTTGGAAAAAGCCCGGATGCAGCTCACTACAGGCGCAATGTAATCAGGGCAACGGCAGCGCGTGCATGAAGTACGAGGAAACCTGTCAGGTAAACTGAACAGGACGCGCAGGGGGCCACCGGGCCGGCTCGCCAAATTTTTCGAGATCGGGCGCATAGAAACGCGCCCCCGGAGATATCTCCGGGGGCGCGTTCTTTCGTGTGTGCGATGCGTGGACGATTACATCATGTCGCCCATGCCGCCCATTCCGCCCATCCGCCGCCGGGCATGCCACCCGGCGCGTCCTTCTTCGGACGCTCGGCGACGCCGGCTTCAGTCGTGATGAGCAGGCCTGCGATGGAGGCGGCGTCCTGAAGAGCCGTGCGCACGACCTTGGCCGGGTCGATGATGCCCTTCTCGATCATGTCGACGTACTCGTCGTTCTGGGCATCGTAGCCGAAGTTCGCGCCCTTGGATTCAAGGACCTTGCCGACGACGATCGAACCCTCGACGCCCGCGTTCTCCGAGATCTGGCGGATCGGAGCCTGGAGCGCACGGCGGATGATCTGGATGCCGGCCTCCTGGTCCGCGTTGTCGCCCTTCACGGTGATCATGGCCGAAGCCTTCAGCAGCATGACGCCACCGCCGGGAACCACGCCCTCTTCCACCGCGGCGCGGGTCGCGTTGAGCGCGTCGTCGACGCGATCCTTGCGCTCCTTCACCTCGACTTCTGTGGCTCCGCCGACCTTGATGACGGCCACGCCCCCGGCGAGCTTGGCCAGACGCTCCTGGAGCTTCTCGCGGTCGTAGTCCGACGTTGTCTCCTCGATCTGGGCCTTGATCTGCGAGACGCGGGCCTCGATGTCCTTCTTCTTGCCAGCGCCGTCGACGATCGTCGTGTCGTCCTTGGTGATCGTGACACGCTTGGCGCGGCCGAGCATCTGGAGGGTGACGTTCTCGAGCTTGATGCCGAGATCTTCCGATATTGTCTGACCGCCGGTGAGAACGGCGAGGTCCTCGAGCATGGCCTTGCGGCGATCGCCGAAGCCCGGAGCCTTCACGGCCGCAACCTTGAGCCCGCCGCGCAGCTTGTTGACGACGAGCGTGGCGAGCGCCTCACCTTCGACTTCCTCGGCGATGATGAGCAGGGGCTTGCCCGTCTGCACAACGGCCTCGAGGACCGGGAGGAGCTGCTGGAGGCCCGACAGCTTCTTCTCGTGGATGAGGATGTAGGGGTCGTCGAGCTCGGCGACCATCTTGTCGGCGTTAGTGATGAAGTAGGGCGACAGGTAGCCGCGGTCGAACTGCATGCCCTCGACGACGTCGAGCTCGCTCTCGAGGCTCTTGGCTTCCTCGACCGTGATGACGCCCTCGTTGCCGACCTTCTGCATGGCCTCGGCGATCATCCGGCCGATCGCCTCTTCACCGTTGGCCGAGATGGTGCCGACCTGTGCGATTTCGGCGGAATCCTTGACCTTCTTGGCCTTCTTGCCGATCTCGGCGACGACCTGGATGACGGCCTTCTCGATGCCGCGCTTCAGGTCCATCGGGTTCATGCCGGCGGCAACAGACTTGAGGCCCTCGCGCACGATGGACTGAGCCAGAACGGTGGCCGTGGTGGTGCCGTCACCGGCGACGTCGTTGGTCTTCGAGGCGACCTCTCGGACCATCTGCGCGCCCATGTTCTCGAACTTGTCCTCAAGTTCGATCTCCTTGGCGACAGTCACGCCGTCCTTGGTGGTGCGCGGCGCGCCGAAGGACTTCTCGATGATGACGTTGCGCCCCTTGGGACCGAGCGTGACCCTGACGGCGTTGGCGAGGATGTCGACGCCGCGCAGCATCTTCTCGCGGGCTTCGGTTGAAAACTTTACGTCTTTGGCAGCCATTGGCTGGGCTCCTGTGGATACAGAGTGGGGGGAAGGTGAGCGGAATGAACGAAGGCCGGCGAAAAGCGGCTTACTTGTCCATCACGCCCATGATGTCGCTTTCCTTCATGATCAGGAGGTCCTGACCATCGATCTTCACCTCGGTGCCGGACCACTTGCCGAAGAGAACCTTGTCGCCCTTCTTCACATCGAGGGGAACGACCTTGCCGGTCTCGTCGCGGGCACCAGTGCCAACGGCGATGACCTCGCCCTGCTGCGGCTTCTCGCCAGCGGTATCGGGAATAATAATGCCGCCGGCCGACTTGGTTTCGGCGTCGGCGCGCTTGACGACCACGCGGTCGTGGAGGGGACGGAACTTCATGGGAGAACCTGCTCCGGTTTGTGCGGGTTGGAGTAGCGACCGGAGGGGATCGACCAGCCCCCGGCACGCGATTGTTAGCAGCCATCGTGAGAGAGTGCTAACTGGCGCGATGTAGGGGATGGCGCCCCGGAATGTCAAGATCCAGAACCGAAGAGAATTTGTAACTTTATGAAATCACAGGCTTTCAAATGAGGGTTCAGGGGCTGGTTGAAAGCTGGTGAAATTTTGTTGAGATGCTACTAAAAGTTGTGATAGCCATGGACGTAGACGGACAATACCCCCGCAGTTCTGGATAGTCCTGATGCCCATACCCAGTGAACAGAAACAAGGCTCATTCGAGTATAGCGGTGAACTGGCGACGCCTGAGAAGGCGGATGCAGCCGCTGACCGTATGGCCTACATGGCCGATCTTCTCCTTGAATTGTAGCGAATGGCCGTGACCGATGGGCATGCCACGCTGGCCGGATTGCTGTCGCTCGCGCACACGGAAGCGCTGCAGCGCATTCGCTGACAGCCGCGTTTTTTTGGAAAACACGACGGCCTTAGACCATCCCCAAGCGGTGCCGCACGCTGAATGCGGCTGCTCTCAGGTCCGGCAGATGAGCACCGGGATATGTGCGTGCGTCGCTGTCTTGGTCGCGACACTGCCCAGCATCAGACCGGCAAGCCCATGACGGCCGTGGGACCCCATGACGATCAGGTCGCAGCCGTTGTCCTTGGCGGTCTCGACGATGGCCTTATGGGCCTGCGGATCGGTCTTGTGGACGGTTTCACACGGGATGCCGGCCGCCTTGAACGCTTCCTCGGCCTTGCCGAGGAGTTTCTGGGCGGACTTGGCCATGGTCTCTTCATAGTCGGCCGGCGGATACATGACGACGGCGTCGCCTACGACGAGGCTGGACCAGGGTGGCGTCACATGGACGATCACGGTTTTGGCCCCGAAGGCCTTGGCGAGTGCAAGACCATGTTTTTGGGCCAACTCGGAAAGCTCCGAGCCGTCGACGGCGATGAGGATGTTTTTATACATGATGCTGTTTGTCTCCGGACGGTTCGGCTAGCAGGCGGCGAAGGGATGTCTCAATCGAGTTCGAGAACGGAAATAACGCGGAAGGTCTTCAGTTGGCCGTCCTGCTCGCGCATCGAGACATACTCGCCCGGAATGAACTTGTGTGTCTGCAGGCGGTAACCGGTTTCGTCCTGATTGGGATCGCCATGGACATCGTAGTGGAATGCCCACGCGCCGCCCGGTTTGCGTACGAGATGCCCCAAATCGTCTGCCTCGTGACTGGCGAATCGGCGAACACGGCACCGTTTCTTCAGGTCGTGAAAAGCCTTCTCCAGGATATGACCCTGGTCGTCGATCGGAGCGATGAAGTCGTAGCCGATATTGCGGCTGCCCTCCGGGTGGTCCTTGTCGCGCGCCAGTTCCATGCGGACGCGCCGGAGAAGTGTGATCGGCGAAGTGGTCTTAGTCGAGGTCATCGGTTTCTCTTCTGATTTTGCGAACTGCTCATTTATTCGCCCTTGGGGTCCGAGAACCTTGATCTCCGTCAAGGTTTTCGGGTGTGGCCTGCCGTCAACTTCATAGGTGGGAGCTAGAGATAGTTGAGGGAGACGAACATGAAACGAACGATTGCGGCGCTGTTATCGGCGGCTCTTCTGGCCGCGGTGCCGTTTGCCGCATCGAGCGAGGAACAGCCTGATATTCAGCCGCCGGCCGATTCACGATGGCGGATTCTTTTGAAGAACCAGCTGAGGCAGGAGAAGAATTGTGACCTGTTGGAGGTGTTGACCTACAGCGAGCTAAAGATCGGCGACGAGATCGCCATCTCGGGCAAGGTCTCGTGCGTCGACGGCCGCCAATACGACTACAACCGGTCGCGCCCACACCAAAAGTTCGAGGTGCGTCTGTGTGAGCCGAGCGTCTGCTGACGTGACGGTTCAGACGGCTTAGCCGGCTACGTTATCGGGCCGCGCCTCTCGAAGAGAGACGAGTCCCTGTCCGTGGCGCTCGATACGGCCGGCGAGGTCGAGTTCCATGAGTATGACCCGTAGCTCGCGCGCACCAAGGTCGGTTGCGCGGGCGAGATCGTCAATGGGGATGGGATTGGGCGCCATGGCGGCGAGCACCCGATCCCGATCGCCGCCACCGATGAGCGGCGGCGGGCGTGGCGGAGGCGGTGCGTTCGCGCGATAGCGTGCGGCCTCCTCCGACACATCGACAGTCGAGGCATGAGACAGCATCGGGCTCAAGGCCTCCAGGACGTCTGCGGGGGAGGTCACAAGTGTCGCTCCCGATTTCAAAAGATAGTTGGTGCCCTCCGCGCGCGGGTCGAGTGGATGACCAGGAACGGCAAAGACCTCCCGGCCCTGTTCGGCGGCGAGGCGCGCAGTCGAAAGCGTGCCCGAACGGCGGGCCGCCTCGATGACCAGGACCCCGTGCGACATCCCTGAGATCAGGCGGTTACGGCGCGGAAAGTCTTTGGCGCGCGGCTCGAAGCCCGGCGGCATCTCCGAGACCAGACAGCCGCGCTCGGCGATGGCAGCCTGCAGCCGGGCATTCTCAGGCGGATAAACGAAGTCGATACCGCCGGCGAGCACGGCCACCGTACCGCTCTCAAGGCTCGCCTCGTGCACCGCCGCGTCGACCCCGCGGGCCAGACCGGATACGGTCACAAGTCCGCGGTGACCCAGTTGAGCCGCGAATTGGCGTGCCAGGGTGAGACCTGCAGCAGAAGCCTGGCGCGAGCCGACGATGGCGACGGCGGGGCGCGAGAGTATCCGCTCGTCGCCCTTCACATACACGGCCGGCGGGGGAGCATCGAGCTGGGCGAGGAGCGAGGGATAGCCGGGCTCGATCGTGAACACCGGACGCGCGCCGATCCGGGCTGCGGCTTCCAGTTCGCGCGCGGCGCGATCCTTCGGACAGATGCGGATCGTGCGGCCGCCCCGGCGCGCCAGTTCCGGTAGGGCATTCAGTGCTTCTTCCGCGCCGCCGTAGTGATTGATGAGTTCGCGGAACGTGACGGGGCCGACGTTGTCGGAGC
Organism: uncultured Alphaproteobacteria bacterium; assembly: GCA_963825555.1. Taxonomy (GTDB): domain Bacteria; phylum Pseudomonadota; class Alphaproteobacteria; order Rhizobiales; family Hyphomicrobiaceae; genus JAGVSR01. The sequence continues at coordinate 166,771 of CAWGTZ010000004.1, forward strand.
GGACCAGTCTCAAACAGGCCAAGCGCTGGGCAGGCTCCAGGATGGCAACCGGGAGGGGCGCAGGTGTGAACAGATCCGGATCGTCACGCTTTGGCACCGATGCGCGGCTCCTCACCCGCGATGAGACGCTTGATGTTGGAACTATGCTTCCAGAGAAGAAGCGCGGTCATGATTGCGGCGAGCAGGGCTTCGGCGGGATGGCCGGAGACAAAAAGGTAGGCCGGAGTTGCGAGGCTGGCGATCAGCGCGGAAAGAGACGAGTAGCGCGTCACCACGGCAAGCGCGAGCCAGACACCGCAGAAGACGAGCGCAGCGGGCCACAGGACGCCGATCAGAACACCGATGTACGTGGCAACACCCTTGCCGCCCTTGAAGCCCAGCCATACGGGAAACAGGTGGCCGAGGAAGGCGCCGAGACCCGCAAGAAGCCCGGCGAGGATCGCGATGCCGTGCGCGCCGCCGAAGTGATGCGCGAGGAGAACCGCTGCGGTGCCCTTCAATGCGTCGAGAACGAGGGTCAGGGCGGCGAGCCCCTTTTTGCCAGTGCGCAGCACGTTCGTCGCGCCGATGTTGCCGGAGCCGATGTTGCGCACGTCGCCGAGGCCGGCGGCCTTTGTCAGGATGAGCCCGAACGGGATTGAGCCCAAGAGATAACCGAACCCGAGCGCCGCCACAGCCGGAAGGGAAAAGATGGGATCCATCGGCGTCGGGGCTCCGGAGGTGTCTCGATCAAGGCAAGGGTAGACGCTGCAGAACGCGATCGATCCTCGCGTCGAGGCTGTCCATAAGGTTTTCAGGGTCGCCGCCCGTAAAGCGCGCGTTCGGATCGCCGGGCAGATGCGCGATGGTGTATCCGATGTCGGTCATGCGTTTTTCGAGCGACGGGGCCAAATGCGGCTCCATACTGACGGCGGTTTTCGGCCAGGGCAAGGGCGGCAACTGCGGGAAATCGAGGCCAAAGCCCCTCCCGGTCGCACCCTCCTGTCCCGTTGACAGAGGGGTAAACGCGCAAAAGGGGCCCGATCCGTCGCCTTGGGGTTCAGAAAACATCGCGCCGGATTGATGACGGACTTTACCGCCGGTCGGGTGCGGAAAACTCGTGGACCGTCTCGCCCCCCACGATGGTTCTGAGAACGCGCCCCTGCATCTTGGCCTCGTCGAAAGGCGAATTCTTCGAGCGAGAACGCAGGAGGTCCTTGTTCACGACCCACGGCTCGTCGATGTCGACCAGAATGATGTCGGCCGGCGCGCCCTTCTGCAGGCGGCCGCTCGGCAGCCCGAACAGCTTTGCCGCGTTGACGGTCAAGGGCCGCAGCAGAGTGGGCAACGCCACGTCGCCGGAGTGATGCAGGCGGAGTGCCGCGGCGAGAAGCGTTTCCAGACCGGCTGCCCCGTCGGCGGCCTCCGCGAACGGACGGCGCTTCACATCGGCATCCTGCGGATCGTGACTGGAGACGATGGTGTCGATTTCACCGTTGGCGACGGCTGCCACCATTGCGGCGCGATCGTCTTCCTTGCGAAGCGGCGGGCGGACTTTCAAGAAGGTGCGATAGGACCCGATATCGTTCTCGTTGAGCGTCAGATGATTGATCGATACGCCGCAGGATACGGGGAGGCCGCGGGCCTTGGCGTGGCGAATGATGGCGAGGCTCTCAGGGCAGGTGATCGTGGCGGCGTGATACCGGCCGCCTGTCATTTCGACGAGACGCACGTCGCGTTCCAGCGTGATGATCTCCGCCATCTTCGGGATGCCGGGCAGGCCGAGTCGCGTCGCGACTTCGCCCGAGTTCATGGCGCCCGCCCCGGCCAGGAAAGGATCCTCGGTATGGTGCACGATGAGGGCGCCGAAGTCGCGCGCGTAGAGCAACACATTCTTCATCACGCGCGTATTGGCGATGCTGGTCTTGCCATTCGAGAAAGCGACCGCGCCGGCGCGTTTGAGAAGACCTATCTCGGTCATCTCCTCGCCCTTGAGGCCTTTCGTCGTGGCCGCCATGGTCAGGATGTTCACGATGGCGTTGTCGCGGGCGCGGCGCTGGATGAAGTCGACGAGGGAAACCTGGTCGATGACGGGGTCGGTGTCGGGCATCACGATCATGGTCGTGACGCCTCCCGCGGCGGCGGAGTGGCTCGCCGTCTTCAATGTCTCGCGATGCTCGTATCCCGGCTCGCCGGTGAAGACCTGGGCGTCGATGAGGCCCGGACAGAGCAGTTTGCCCTTGCAGTCGACAACCTTCGCTCCTTCGGGCGCATTCCGGCGCAGATGGGGGCCGAGATCGGCAATCACACCGTCTTTCATGAAGAGGCCGCCGGGCTCGTCCCGGTTTGTTTCAGGGTCGACGATACGCGCATTGATGAAGGCCGTCGGCGGGCCTGCCTTGCGGGTGGATGCGGCGGGGTTGAAGCTCATCTGTCTGGCCCGCTCATTTCTTGGGAAGGTTCATGGCGAGCGCCTCCAGCACGGCCATGCGTACGGCCACGCCCATCTCGACCTGCTCACGGATGACGCTGCGCGGATCGTCGGCAATGGTCGAGGCGATCTCCACGCCGCGGTTCATCGGCCCCGGATGCATAACAAGCGCGTCCGGTTTCGCGCGGGCGAGTTTCTCGTGATCGAGTCCGAAGAAGTGGAAGTATTCTCGCGTAGAGGGAACGTATGAGCTTTCCATGCGTTCGCGCTGCAGGCGCAGCATCATGACGACATCGACGCCGTCGATGCCCTTCCACATATCGGTAAAGACCTCGGCGCCGAGCCGTTCCGGGTTCGCCGGCAGCAGTGTCGAAGGAGCAATGAGGCGGACGCGCGCTCCCAGGGTGTTGAGCACGTTTATGTTCGATCGCGCGACACGGGAGTGCAGGATGTCGCCGCAGATGGCGACGGTGAGGCCTGAGATCCGCCCCTTGGCTCGACGGATGGTCAAGGCGTCGAGGAGTGCCTGGGTCGGATGCTGGTGGGCGCCGTCTCCGGCATTGACGACAGAGCAGTCCACCTTCTGTGACAGAAGCTCCACCGCGCCCGCCGCATGATGGCGCACGACGATGATGTCAGGGCGCATGGCGTTCAGCGTGATGGCCGTGTCGATCAGCGTCTCGCCCTTGGTGACGGATGACGTCGACACGTTCATGTTCAGGACGTCGGCCCCCAGCCGCTTGGCCGCCAGTTCGAAGGACGCCTGGGTGCGGGTGGAACTCTCGAAAAACAGGTTGATGTGCGCGCGCCCGCGCAGGACTTCTCGCCGCTTCTCTGCCTGGGGCGGGGAGTTGGCGTTCTTATCGGCGAGATCGAGAAGAAATTCGATTTCGGGCGCCGTCAGCTTCTCGGTCGAGAGAAGGTGGCGGTGTGAGAGGCTTTTCGCGGACTTCTGAGCTGTACTTGCCATTAAAGCGGTGTCTATACGCCCTCGCCCTACGCCCGGCAAGCGCCTCTCCACAGTGTTGCCCAAATGGCGCGACGGAACAGTTGCGATGTGCTTAATGAACGGGCCGGGAGGCCATAGGCGTATGCACGACCGCTTCGCGACACACGACGTGACGAACCAGGTCCCGCCCCTATCGGACGTCAACCTTTACGCGTCCGACATCGCTCTGACGGAGGCGGTGGCTCGGGAGGGGGGCGCCGGTTCAGCACGCGCGCTCAACGCCTTCGGGCTGACGGCGGGTTCCTCCGAAGCCCAGGAATTGGCGCGAGAGGCGAATGCGACGCTCCCGCGGCTCGAGACGCACGACCGGTACGGCCGCCGGCTGGATGTTGTCACGTACCATCCTTCCTACCACGAGCTGATGCGCATCTCGTGCGCGGAAGGGCTCAATAACTCGGTCTGGGCGCATCTGGGACCCGGAGGTGGCGCGGAGAGGCCCGCCGCCCATGTGGTGAGATCTGCGGGGCTTTATCTGGCGGCCCAGTTGGAGCCGGGTCACTGCTGTCCGCTGACCATGGCCAACGCGGCCGTTCCCGTGCTGATGCAGGAAGAAAACCTCGCGCGTGACTGGCTGCCGCTCATTCTGTCGCGAAGTTACGATCCGCGTTTTGCGCCGGCCGCCGACAAGTCCGCCGTCATGATCGGCATGGGAATGACGGAGAAGCAGGGCGGCAGCGATGTGCGCGCCAACACCACGGCCGCCGTTCCCGGATCGGAAGGGCTCTATCATCTGACCGGCCACAAGTGGTTCCTTTCGGCACCGATGTCGGATGCGTTCCTGGTTCTGGCGCAGGCGAAGGCCGGGCTATCCTGCTTCCTGGTCCCGCGCTTTCTGCCCGACGGCCGCGTCAACGGACTGCACTTCCAGAGGCTCAAGGACAAGCTCGGCAACCGGTCGAATGCCTCTTCCGAGGTGGAATTCCACGAGGCGGGGGGGTGGCTCGTCGGTGAGGAGGGGCGGGGCGTCCCCGCGATCGTGGACATGCTCACCTATTGCCGGCTCGATTGCGCGGTTTCGTCCGCCGGACTGATGCGCGCCTGCGCTGGCCTATGCGCTCCATCATGCGGAACATCGCCTTGTGGCTGGCCGGACGCTCGTCAGCGAACCGCTGATGCAGCAGGTGCTCGCCGATCTCGCCCTCGACGTCGAAGCGGCGTCAGCCCTGTCGTTCCGGCTCGCGCGTGCCTTCGATCGGGTCCGCGATCCGCGCGCGGCGGCGTGGCGGCGGCTCATGACGCCCGTCACCAAGTACTGGGTCTGCAAGATAGCGCCGGCCCTCGTCGCCGAGGCGATGGAGAGCCTTGGCGGCAATGGCTATGTGGAAGACTGGCCGCTGGCACGCATCTACCGGGAGGTTCCCGTCAACGCGATCTGGGAAGGCTCGGGTAACGTGATGGCGCTCGACGTACTTCGGGTGCTGCAGCGTGAGCCCGATGTGGCCGAAATGGTCACAGACGAATTGCGCGGCGCTTGCAGCGGAGATGCGGACCTTTCGGCAGCGTTCCAGCGCCTGGAGGCCGTGCTCTACGAACCGCGTCTGCTCGATGCGCGCGCCCGGCAGTTGGTGGAGATGCTGGCGGTTCTCGCCGCCGCCGCCATCCTGCGCGCGCAGGCTCCGGCCGCTATTGCCGACGCTTTCATCGCGACGCGCATTGCCGGGCCCGCACGGCAGACCTATGGCCAGGGCCTGGACAAGGCGGACCTAAAGGCCATCCTGGCGCGGAGCACGCCCAACCAGGCCTAGCGCAGGACGGCTGCAGGTCTGACCAAGGCGGCCCGGAAGGGCTGTCAGAACGTGGTTGCCTGCCAACCCCGGCTGGGCTACAGGAGGCCGTCATCCGTTGGATTTGCCGACTTCGGAAGGGGAGGACGCACGTTCGCCCCGTCGCCGGTCTTCCTGATCGGAAAACAAGTTCCGATACAAGCAGATACAACGCGCTGCTGCCGTAGCTCAGTGGTAGAGCACTCCCTTGGTAAGGGAGAGGTCGAGAGTTCAATCCCCTCCGGCAGCACCATTTTTTCTCTCTCGATTGGTTTTCCCCTCCCTCGATCACCTCGAGCGGTCCCGCGCATGGCCAGAGCCTATGAGTGTCCAGGTGCTCCTCGGCGGTAACCGGTTACAGCGAGTATGCGGCCGGGTGGCTCGGCATGGGCGGGTAGGCATGCTAAATTCTTCTGCCGGAGAGAGCGGCGAGGCACCCTTGGCCGGCAATAGCCGGTGCGCCCGCTAAGCCGTCCGCGACCTGTAAATCCACCGGGGCGCACCCCACGTATTCTCCGGACATCAATCGAAAGACTCCCTCAAGTCGACATCCAACGTCCCATTGGAGCCCCCAGCCGTCCCATGAAGAGCAAGACCAGCAAGCTGCAGCCCGCCCCCGCCACACAGCCAAGCATCGTGCGGCCGTCGCGCGCCGAGGCGGAAGCCGCAGTCCGCACGCTCATCAACTGGGCCGGCGACGACCCGGAGCGGGACGGTCTGATCGAGACGCCCTCGCGCGTCGTGCGCGCGTTCGAGGAGTATTTCCGCGGTTACGACCAGGACCCGGAAGAGATCCTCAACAAGACCTTCGAGGAGATCGAGGGCTACGACGAAATGATCGTCCTGCGCGGAATTCGTTTCGAGAGCCATTGCGAGCATCACATGGCGCCCATCATCGGCCGCGCCTGGGTGGGATATATCCCCAAGGGTCGCGTCGTCGGCATCTCCAAGCTGGCGCGGGTAGTCGAGGCCTATGCGAAGCGCCTTCAGATCCAGGAGAAAATGACGGCGCAGATCGCGAACGCCATCGACACCGTGCTGCAGCCGCAGGGCGTGGCCGTGGTGATCAAAGCGGAGCACCAGTGCATGACGGCGCGCGGCGTGATGAAGCCGGGCACCGACCTTGTGACGAGCCGCATGCTGGGCATTTTCCGCGACAACTCGATTACGCGGCAGGAATTCCTCTCGGTGGTCGACTGACCCGTCACACCATCGGCCTGATGAAATCAAGGGCGCTGCGCTCAGCCGCAGCGTCCTTTTTCAATCCAGGAGAAGTTCGGGCCGGTACTCGAAGTGCATGGTGTCGAAGTGGTACCAGCGCCCGCCCCAGATGAAGCCGTGCTTCTCGAAGATGCGCACGATTTCATAGGGTATCGCATTGCGCCACGTATGCCGCCCCGATGCATCGGGTTCGTGCCAGCGCCAGTAGTCGGCATGCTTGAGCGCAATATCGATGGCGATGCCGTGCCCGTGCGTCGAGAGGCGTTTTGTTCCCGCGATTGTCCTGCAACTGTAGGTGCCGGCGACCGGCAGCAGGTAGACGTCGAAGCGAGAGGGGAGTTGATCCAGTTCGGTGGATATCTCACGCAGCTTGGCGGCCACCCCGTTCACGCGCGTGACCTTGAGCTTGCTGCCCCTCTTGGACGGCAGCCAGACCACCTCCTCGAGATGCCGAGACACGGTGCCGGCCCGGCAGTCTCCGTACATCTTGTCGAAAAAGGCCTCGGGACGGGCGCGTCCGGGATCGATGTCGACGCCGGGCGGAACCGGTTCGCCCTTGGGGTAGGGAATGGCGAAGATGTCTTCAAGGTCGGGATTGGCCAGGAGCGCGTCGAATGATTTCTGGCCCTCGCCGTCGTCGAGGGTCATGCGCGTGCCGTCGCGCCAGACAATCTCGTTGCCCTCAACCGCCGCAATATGATCCGGGTAGGCGGCCATCAGTCGTCGTCCTGGATCCGTCGTGGGGCCTGCCGTGGCGAAGGATGGAAGAAAGACAGTTACGGTGAGCGATAGGCTGAGAGCACCGCCAAGGAAACGGCGTAGGCAATTGATAAATGGTCCTTTTTTCATGATCCCAGGTTCCGGGGCGGGCGCGCCGCTTTTGCTTTACCCGACGAGAACACCTGCTAGAGTGCTGCGCAAGGTGCAACCAGTGAACGCCTGATGAGAGGACCGCACAGCTTAAGGGCTGGCCCCGCGGTCTGGACCAGGCTCTGGGGACGATAACGTGAGCGGTTTCGCGGACGAGCCGGACAAGGCGGAAAATGGGCCCGTCGGCCCGTCGGACAGGTTGGTCCAACCCCATCGCACCGCGGGCGCCGAGCGCACCCCTCAGGACGACGCTGCGCCACCGCTTCGGTACCAAGAAAACGCACCGCGTTTCCAGCACGCCGACGTCGGCCCCCGGCGTGACCAGCGCGGCCCGGTCTACGGCGCCCTCGATCTGGGGACCAACAACTGTCGCCTGCTGCTGGCCCGCCCCTCGCGACGGGGATTTCGGGTTATCGATGCCTTTTCGCGCATCATCCGGCTCGGCGAGGGCGTATCGCAGACGGGTCGCCTGTCGGATGCCGCGATGGGCCGGACGATCGATGCGCTGCGGGTCTGCGCGTCGAAGCTCAATCGAGCCGGAACCCACCGCGCGCGTCTCGTGGCAACTGAAGCTTGCCGTTCGGCTGCCAACAGCGGCGACTTCCTGCGCCGCGTGAGAGGTGAGGTCGGGCTCGAAATCGAAGTGCTGACCCCGGAGGAAGAGGCCATTCTGGCCGTGGCGGGTTGCGCATCGCTCATCGACACGAACGTGGATTATGCGCTGGTGTTCGATATCGGTGGCGGCTCATCGGAACTCATCTGGCTCGATCTGCGCCGCATCTCCGGCCCCGCTCCACACGCGGCGACCCGGTTGGTGGAAAACGTGAAGCGCCGATCGGGGCTGGCGGTTTGGACATCGCTGCCGGTCGGCGTGGTGACGCTGGCCGAGCGCTTCGGTGGCCGCGAGGTGACGCCTGATCTCTTCGAGGCGATGGTCGGCTATGTCTCCGGACTGATCGCGCCCTTCGAGGAGCGGCACGAATTCCGCCGCCGGATCGCGGGCAGTTCAATTCATTTTCTGGGAACGTCCGGAACCGTTACGACTGTCGCGGGCATTCAACTCGGTCTACCCCGCTACGACCGCAATCAGGTGGACGGTTGCTGGATGCAGGTCGCCGACGTCAACCGCGTGACCTACGATCTGCTCGCGCGCAGCTACGCGGAACGCGTCGCGGAACCGTGCATTGGGCACGACCGCGCCGATCTCGTGCTCGCCGGATGCGCCATTCTCGAGGCAATTATCCGCGCGTGGCCGTGTGAGCGGCTGCGCGTGGCCGATCGCGGTCTGCGCGAAGGCATCCTGTCGTCGCTGATGATGGAAGACAATACGTACCGCACCGGCCGCAGACGGCGTAGGGGCGAATAGGGTCCACGATGGCAGGCAAAGGAAAGAGCGGCGGACGGCCTCCAGGCAAGGGCCCGGAGAAGAAAGTTCCGAAGGGTCCGGGTGGCGGACAGCGCATGATGCACGTGCGTGTGAAGACGGCGGCAAAGCGCACCACATCCTCGGCGCGGTGGCTGGAACGTCAGCTCAATGATCCCTACGTCGTCGCCGCCAAGCGGGAAGGCTATCGGTCGCGAGCGGCTTACAAACTGATCGAGATCGACGACAAGTATCGAATCCTGAAGCCGGGCCAGCGCGTCGTCGATCTGGGTGCGGCGCCGGGCGGCTGGTCTCAGGTGGCGGCTGATCGCGTTAAGTCTATCAACGGGCGCGGGCAGGTGGTGGCGATCGACTATCTGGGCATGGAGCCTTTGGCCGGAGTTGAAATCGTTGAATTGGATTTCACCGACGAGACGGCGGAAGAGAAGCTGAAGAGTTTTTTGCGCGATGGTGGTGCCGACGTGGTTCTTTCCGACATGGCTGCGCCGACGGTCGGGCACACCAAGACCGATCACCTGCGCATCATGGGCCTTGCGGAACAGGCGGCGCACTTTGCATGCGACGTGCTGGCACCGGGCGGCGCGTTTCTCTGCAAGGTCTTACAAGGGGGAACCGAGAAGGATCTGCTCGACCTCTTGAAGCGGTCGTTCAGTGTGGTGCGCCACGTGAAGCCGCCCGCGAGCCGCAGCGATTCTGCGGAACTGTACGTTGTCGCGACGGGCTTCCGGGGCACGCAGTGACGGCACCCAAAAAGAAAACGACGACCGCGGGAGCGATCGCCGTTTGATGACCACTCGCTTATCAAGCGAGCCGATCGACGCTTTTAGATGACGTCGATCTCGGCCGGCAGGTACGAGGTAACCTCGAGGCCGACTTCCTGCTCGCGAACGGCGGGCTTGGTCCAGGTCTTCATAGCATTTCCTCCAGTTTCATTCTTGCTAAGCACGTGTTTAGCGCGGTTTTGATAGCCAGGAACCGGGCCAAGGTCCAATCGAATTTTCCTTCCATATGCATCAGGTCGACTGATATGTAACAGTATTTCGTAACCTCGAGGCTCGGGTGGCAGCGGGCGCGGTGTGCACGGCACAGCCGGGCAGGGTGTTTTTCGGCGCTGCTGTTTCGCGCCCGCTAACGCGGTACAGGTGATCTCAAGACGGGCCGGCCGCATATGCGCTCAGGGCCGCACTTCCCCTGTCAGGTTGCGGGTGATATAGCGCTTCCGACATGATTCCGGCCCAACGCAGCAGGCCATATGTCACCCTCGCGACAAGGAGATTCCCATGGCGAAAAGCCCAATCGTCAACGATTTGGCATTGGCGCTGACGTTCGACGACGTGCTGCTGGTCCCGGCCGCCTCCGAGGTCATGCCTGGACAGGTTAACGTCGCCTCGCGGGTGACAAAGTCGATCAAGGTCAACATCCCCATCATTTCCTCGGCAATGGACACGGTGACAGAGGGCCGTCTCGCCATCGCCATGGCCCAGGAGGGCGGCGTCGGCGTGCTGCACCGCAACCTGGAGCCGAAGGACCAGGCCGCGCATGTCACCCAGGTCAAGAAGTACGAGAGCGGCATCGTTCTTAACCCCGTCACCATCGCCCCCGGGGCAAAGCTTCAGGAAGCCCTGAAGCTCATGTCGGAGAACGCCATCTCCGGCATTCCGGTGGTGGAAAAGAAGAAGGAAAACGATAAGGGCAAACTCGTCGGCATCCTCACCAATCGCGACGTGCGCTTCGCAACCAACCTCGATACGCCCGTCTCCGAGTTGATGACCAAGGAGAAGCTCATCACGGTCAAGCGCTCCGTCAGCCAGGCGGACGCCCGTCGCCTCCTGCACCAACACCGCATCGAGAAGCTGATCGTGGTCGATGATGAATTTCAGTGCATCGGCCTGATCACGGTGAAGGACATCGAGAAGGCCCAGAAGCACCCCAACGCATGCAAGGATGAAGAGGGCCGCCTGCGCGTTGCTGCCGCTACGACCGTCGGCGACGACGGGTTTGCGCGCACCGAAGCGCTGATCGCGGCCGGCTGCGATCTTATCGTCGTCGACACCGCGCACGGACATTCCAAGCGCGTCCTGGAGATGGTGGAGCGGATCAAGAAGCTGTCGAATGCAGTCCAGGTGGCGGCCGGAAACGTGGCGACCGCCGCGGCAACGCGCGCCCTGATCGATGCCGGCGCGGATGCCGTGAAGGTCGGTATCGGTCCCGGCTCGATCTGCACGACGCGCATTGTGGCCGGTGTTGGCGTGCCCCAGCTGACCGCCATCATGAACTGTGCGTCCGAGGCGAAGAAGCACGGTATCCCGATCATTGCCGATGGCGGCATCCGCTTCTCCGGCGATATTGTGAAGGCGCTGGCGGCTGGTGCCGACTGCGTGATGATCGGCTCGCTGCTGGCGGGTACCGACGAGGCGCCGGGCGAGACCTATCTCTACCAGGGCCGCACCTATAAGGCCTACCGTGGCATGGGTTCGGTGGGCGCCATGGCGCGCGGCTCGGCCGACCGCTACTTCCAGCAGGAAGTGAAGGATACGCTGAAGCTCGTGCCTGAGGGTATCGAGGGTCAGGTCCCCTACAAGGGTCCGGTCGAAGGCGTTCTGCACCAACTCGTCGGCGGTCTTCGGGCGGGCCTGGGCTATACTGGCGCCCGCACGCTGGAGGAATTGCGCGAGAAGGCGGAGTTCGTGCGCATCTCACCCGCGTCCATGCACGAGAGCCATGCACACGGGGTGCTCATCACGCGCGAAAGCCCCAACTATCCTGGCCGGATGTAAGGCCTGACCCTGGGGATCATCGACATGCCAGCGGACCTGAGCATTCTGAAGCCTGTCCTCGTACAGGCCGGGCTGACATTCGTTCTCCTGTTCTGGATGGGGAAGGAGCGGTTCGCCGCCGTTCGCGCGGGCAAGGTTACGCGCACGGACCCCGGCGTGCGTCCGGTGTGGACCGGACGGGCGGGCGTGGTCTCCAATGCGTTCCACAACCAGCTCGAAATGCCGATGCTGTTCTATGTGGGCGTGATCCTGGCGCTCATCTCGGGGGCAGTGGATCAAACCATGACAGCGCTGGCCTGGGGCTATGTGGCTGCCCGTGTAGTGCATGCCGCGATACACACGACCTACAACAAGATTCCGCACCGCTTTTTGATTTTTATCTTCAGCAATGTGGTGCTGCTCGCCATGTGGGTGAAGCTCGGTGCGCATCTCTTCGCGGCGGGGTAGGCGGACATGAAACCCGGCGCGCGCATCGCCGCTGCCATCGAAATCCTGGAGACGATCGTCAACCGGCATCAGCCGGTAGGGATTGCACTGTCCGATTGGGGCAAGGCGCACCGGTTCGCAGGATCGGGCGACCGCAACGCCATCGGGGGGCTCGTCTACGACGCCCTGCGCCGCCGCTCCTCCATCGCCTGGGTCATGGGCGCCGACACGCCAAGGGCGCTTGCCATCGGGGCTGCCCCCGCCGCGTTCCGCATGGAGCCGGAGGCGGTGGCCGACCAGTGCGACGGGACCAGCCATTCACCTGAGCCTTTGTCGCCGGAGGAACGCGCCGGGCTGACACGGCCGCTCGACGATGCCCCCGATCACATCCAGGCCGACGTCCCCGAATGGCTCTGGCCGAGCTTTACCGCCGCCTTCGGTGAGAGAGCCGTGGAGGAGGGCCGCCGGCTGGCCGAGCGGGCACCGGCAGACCTACGGGTCAATCTGCTGAAGGCTACGCCGGAGAAGGTCCTCAAGGCATTGGCCGAGTTCGGCGCGGTTCCGACCGCGCATTCGCCCATCGGTGTGCGTGTTCCCGCGCCCGCCGGCACGGCGCGCACCCCGAACCTGGAAGCGGAGGCTGCGTTTCAGGCGGGCTGGTGTGAGATCCAGGACGAGGGCTCGCAACTCGCAGCCCTCTTGGCAGGAGCCGGTCCCCGTATGCAGGTGCTCGATTTGTGCGCAGGCGCGGGCGGCAAGACGCTGGCCCTGGCAGCCGGCATGCAGAACACCGGGCAGATCTACGCCTATGACGAGGATCGCAACCGGCTGAAGCCGATCTTCGAGCGGGTGAAGCGGGCCGGTGTGCGCAACGTCCAGATCCTGAAGGGAGGCGACCGGGCTGCTTTGGCTGCACTGGGCGCCAAGTTCGATCTCGTCCTGGTCGATGCTCCCTGCACCGGCACAGGTGTGTGGCGCCGCCGGCCGGAAAGCAAATGGAAGGTCAAGCCGCGCAACGTCGAGGAGCGTCAGGCCGAACAGCTTGACGTGCTCAAGACGGCGCGGGGGCTTGTGAAACCCGGCGGCCGGCTCGTGTATGTCACCTGCTCGGTACTGCCCCAGGAGAACATTGACACGATTGAGAAATTTCTGTCGGAATTTCAGGACTTCTCGCTGGTGCCCTACGGCGAGGTTTGGCGTAGGCAGCTCGGCAGCGAGCCCCCGCCTTCGGCCGACGGGCGGGGTGACACCCTGCAGCTGACCCCTGCCTCCCACGGCACCGACGGCTTCTTCATTGCCGTCCTGGACCGGCAGAAGAGCTGAACGGTGTGAGCCGAACACATCCCCTGAATTAATTTCGGACACATCTTGCAAAGCCGCAAGGGTGCGATAGCTATTCCCCTCGGGCCGTGCGTGAGCGCGCGCCCCGCACCGGGGGAAGACCCACACAGTCCCTACTTCGGCAAGCGACGTCACCACGCTTCGTTTTCGTTGCAGTCACGACTCCCTGGCCAGCTTCCGCCGCACCAGAGAGACGTTGGAGACGCTCGTCGAACATGGCCACCGTGCCACGGAGTTTTGACGGACCACGCCTCGCCGCGCCCGCGGCGAGGTACACGACTTTTTCTTCTCAAATCAAACTAGAGTTCCGGCCTACAGCGGGCACGTCTGACGTGCGCTGCGGGCCTGCCGCATGCGAGGCTCGTTTATGCAGAGTGGTACGCACTCGTTTCTCTCGCCGAAATGTGAGGTTCGGACCGCCGGCGACCGGGGCGGCCACACGGTGGTTGCGACGAAGCCCATCCAGAAGGGCGAGTTGATCGTCGTCTGGAGCGGCATGCTCGTCGACGGTGCCGGGCTCGCCGAATTGCCCGCGCATGTGAAGCGCCATTCGCTTCAGGTCGAGGAGAATCACTATCTGGTCTCGCTGACCGATTGCGAGCCGCCGGACTACGTCAATCACAGCTGCGCGCCCAATGCCGGACTATCCGGCCAGATCGCACTCGTGGCGCTGCGCGAGATCCGCCCCGGGGAGGAAATCACCTACGATTACGCCACCAGCGACGGCTCCGCCTACGACGAGTTCGACTGCTGCTGCGGAGCGCACCAGTGCCGCGGACGTGTCAGTGGTGAGGACTGGCAGCGGCCGGAGTTGTGGCTGCGCTATCAGGGCTACTTCTCGCCCTATCTGCAGCGACGCATCACGAAGTTGAAGCGCCGCCTTGCCGCGAAATCCTCGACGGGCGTTCTCAGTCGCCTGCCGGGCAGCGGCCGTCTGCGCGCGGGCTAACGGACTGTCCTGTCAGTCCGCTGTCCAGAGCTTCTGGTGGTGGCTGGCATCGAATACACGATAATCGCACGTGAGTTCCTCGCCCGCGGCGATATCGCGGGTCGCCACATCATATCCCTCGATCGCACCTGCCTCGTGGACTCCCGAGGTGTTGGGATGATCGGCGTGGTTCATGAAGCGGGCGTTGTCGAGGCAGTAGACGTAGAGTCCGCTTTCGGGGTGCAGGTAGGTATACGTCTCAACTGTCTCGCGCGCGATGAGTGGCAGGCATGCGATTTGTTCCTTGGTGAAAAGCTGGTCGAAGCCCGGCATAAAGCGCCATGTGACCGTGCCGGCCGGGATCGGCGCAAGGGCGAAAAGACCAATTCCCTCGATGGCGCTCTGCCCCAAGCGCGTTTTGACGAGCAGCATTTCAGCCTCGCTCTAGCTATATGGAAGTTCAGACGTCGTGCACTTCGTCCATGCACCGAAGCTGGCGTGTGGACAAGATGAATGTTGGAATTCGAGAGGGAACGGCATGAGTGGAGCGGTGGCGCGGGACCGCCAAATGTTAAACCTCGCCGATGGGCGGCGCGTGGGATTTGCCGAATACGGCGATCCGGAGGGGTTGCCCGTCCTGGCGCTGCATGGCGCACCGGCTTCACGTCTCATGTACGCCGCTGCGGATCAGTCCGCACGGCAGAGGCATCTGCGGATCATCGCACCGGATCGGCCCGGGTATGGCTTGACGCCGCCCGACACGTCTGCGTCGCTCGCCAGCCGGACGTCATGGCTCAACGCCGTTGCCGATGCTCTGAACCTGGAGCGTTTTGCGATCCTGGCGATCTCGGGAGGCGGTCCCTATGCGGTGGCGCTTGCCGCACGGCTGAAGGAACGCATTTGCGCTCTGGCGCTCGTCTCCCCCATGGGCCCGGTGGCGGATTACATTGCAAGCCCCGAAGGCAAGGAGCATCCGATCAAGTTCCTGCAGGATCGCTTCTTCCTGCATCTGCCATTTCGAACCTGGCTGACGCACCCTTTAGGAGACCTCAGTGCCTGGGCCTTCCGCAAAGGTCCGGACATGCTCGCCGGTCTCGCGCCGAAACTCGCTTCCACGCCGGACGCGAAAATTCTCTCCAGGCCTGATATCAATCGCTATTTACGCGACATGACACTGGAGGCCTTCCGGCAGGGTGGCAGCGGTGGCACGAGTGACCTGGAGATCTATGCGCGCCGTTGGGGCGTTCGTTATGAAGATGTCACCGCCCCGGCGGTGATATGGCAGGGCACGGCGGATGCGATCGTGCCGCCAGCCGCCTCCGAATGGCTCGCCGGACGCCTGCCCCGCTGCACGTTTCACAGCCTGGATGGCGCGGGGCATTTCTGGATCTTCGAACACGTGGACGGCGTTTTGAGTGAACTGTGCAACTTGATGGCATCCGGCGATACGGGCGCAGGCCCCGTCCCTTGATCCGGGATGCATCCGATCGCATCTCTTGTACGTATACATTTCAAATCAACAAAACTGGATCGCGTCATGAGCAGCTACATTCCGCTGGCAGTGTTTTTCGGTCTCGTGATCGCCGCGGCCTCCACGGGCGCGATCTTCCAACCGGGCCCCTGGTACAAGAACCTGAACAAGCCATCCTGGACCCCGCCAGACTGGCTCTTTCCGGTCGCCTGGACGGTGCTTTACGCCATGATCGCAATTGCCGGCTGGCAGGTGTGGAAGGAGGAGGGCATCGGGGTCGTGACGATCATCTGGGGGCTCGGGTTGGCGCTCAACATGGCCTGGTCGTGGATCATGTTCGGTGAGAAGAAGATCGGGCTGGCGCTGGCCGATCTTGTGCTGCTCTGGCTGTCCATCGTGGCCTTCATGGTGCTGGCCTGGCCGCTGAACTCCACAGCTACGTTGCTGTTCGTGCCCTACTTCTTCTGGGTGAGTTTTGCGGGCGTTCTCAATCTGGCCGTCTTGCGGCTGAACCCCGGGTCTTGAGACGCCAGGGTTCCGGCGGCGCCCAGCGGGCACCAGGGACGACGATTGGTCCGGGCATAGACAGGCGCTGCGGGCGCTCTCCGGCTTGACGGTGCAACGGCCCGGTGGTCTACCCCGGAGCATGGTGGCGCGGTTCCATGGCGCGCCCCGGCCCAAAAGTGGAGCTCCATGACCGATAGCGTCCTCATCATTGATTTCGGAAGCCAGGTAACGCAGCTCATCGCGCGGCGCGTGCGTGAATCCGGGGTTTACTGCGAGATTCACCCCTTTCAGAGCGCGGAGGCGGCCTTCGCCCGTCTGACGCCCAGGGCCGTGATCCTGTCAGGCGGCCCTGCCTCGGTGACGGAGGCCAGCAGCCCGCGCGCGCCCCAGGCTGTCTTCGAGAGCGGCATTCCCGTACTCGGCATCTGCTATGGACAGCAGACCATGGCCGAGCAGTTGGGCGGCAAGGTGGAAAGCGGCCATCACCGCGAGTTCGGCCGCGCCATGCTCGAAGTGCGCGAACCATCGCCGCTCTTCGAGGGCGTGTGGGGGAAGGGTGAGCGGCATCAGGTCTGGATGAGCCACGGCGACCGTGTCACGCGACTGCCGGACGGCTTCAAGGTGATTGCCACCAGCGAGAACGCGCCCTATGCGGCCGTTGCGGACGAGAGGCGGCACTTCTATGCCGTGCAGTTCCACCCAGAAGTCGTGCACACGCCCGATGGCGCACGGCTCATTGCCAACTTCGTGCACAAGATAGCCGGGCTGAAGTCCGACTGGACCATGGCCGCTTACCGGCGCGAGATGATTTCCAAGATCCAGGCCCAGGTCAGCAAGGGTCGCGTCATTTGCGGGCTTTCCGGCGGCGTCGACAGCGCGGTGGCCGCTGTCCTCATTCATGAGGCGATCGGCGATCAGCTGACGTGCGTCTTCGTCGATCATGGCCTGATGCGACAGGCCGAAGCCGAGCAGGTCGTGGACCTTTTCCGCGGGCACTACAACATCCCACTCGTGCACGTGGATGCATCCGAACAGTTCCTTGGCGAACTTAGCGGCGTGGCTGATCCGGAAACCAAGCGCAAGACGATTGGGCGTCTCTTCATCGACGTCTTCGAGGCGGAGGCGAAGAAGATCGGCGGGGCGGAGTTCCTGGCGCAGGGCACGCTCTATCCGGACGTGATCGAGAGCGTGTCGTTCACCGGTGGTCCCTCGGTCACGATCAAGTCACACCACAACGTGGGTGGGTTGCCCGAGCGCATGCATATGAAGCTCGTGGAGCCGCTGCGCGAACTCTTCAAGGACGAGGTCCGTGCGCTGGGCCGCGAACTCGGGCTCCCGGAAGCCTTTGTCGGACGGCATCCTTTCCCGGGCCCGGGCCTGGCTATCCGCATTCCCGGCGAGATCACGCGCGAGAAGCTGGATATTCTGCGCAAGGCGGATGCGATCTATCTCGACGAGATCCGTTCCGCCGGGCTCTACGACGCGATCTGGCAGGCCTTTGCAGTGCTTCTTCCCGTGCGCACAGTCGGCGTGATGGGCGACGGGCGCACCTACGATCACGTGCTGGGCTTGCGCGCCGTGACGTCGGTTGACGGCATGACCGCTGATTTCTTTCCCTTCGACATGGGGTTCCTGGGCCGTGTCGCCACCCGCATCATCAACGAGGTACGCGGCGTCAACCGCGTCGTTTACGACGTAACGTCAAAGCCTCCGGGCACCATCGAGTGGGAATAAGAACGCTCCTGGCCTAGAAAATGGAAAGAGCCAGCCCCCGAATGAAGGGCTGGCTCGAATTCGTCCGGCAATGTCCGGGATGCCTATCCCCGGTAACGCTTCCAGGTGACCACGACGCGGGTGCCGGTGGGCACGCGGGGATAAAGGTCGAGAACATCCTCGTTATACATGCGGATGCAGCCCTTGGAGACGGCGGTGCCGATGGTCCAGGGCGCGTCAGTGCCGTGAATGCGGTACAGGGACGAGCCCAGATAAAGCGCACGCGGTCCCAGCGGGTTCTGCGGATGTCCGCCCGGGACGTAGACCGGCAGCTTGGGGTTCTCGCGGCGCATTTCAGGCGTCGGCGTCCAGCCGGGATTGACCGCCTTGCGCGAGACAGAGGTGGTACCGGACCAGCGGCTCTGCTGACGGGGAACGGCAATCGGGTACGAGATGGCCTTGCCGCGCGCATAGACCCAGTAGAGCTTGCGGTCGCCAAAGGACACGATGATCTGGCGCGGTGAAACGCTCGCCGGGAACGAGACGTTTTCCCGGTAGCCGCCGCCCCAGAGGAATGACAGGAAATCCTGAGCGTACGCGGGAACGGGTCTCGCCAAAACTGCAGCGAGGCAGGCCAGGCCC
>CAWGTZ010000005.1:0-36157 GCA_963825555.1 uncultured Alphaproteobacteria bacterium
TCATCGCCGACGTAGCCGATGATCTCTCAGAATTGGCAAGTCGTACACACCGTAAGCGCCGGCATCCGGATATGCCTGCCTAGGTTCTACTTGCGATATTCTGGAACGCCCGCCTGCTCGCAGGTAGCCTGAACACGAATGTCCGTAAAAACAGAGCGGCATATTTGTTTTTTGAAGTTCGGATTGTTGCGGATCTTTTCGGCTGATGCCTTCAGGCCATATCCGCGTGCCACCTCCGCCAAATAGGCGTCTTGGCAATAGGGCGTTGCGATAAGCTGGCCATTCACCCGCTGAAGTCCTCTAACGCAGTCGATGGCGCGAGCCGGTGTGGCAAGTATGGCGGCGACGACCGCCGCTCCAAAGCTCAAGTGCCAATTGGTCCGTTTCATCATTGGGGTGTCCTCACGCAGTAGGCGTCCAACTTAAGTAGATGGCCTGGTCCGGTAAGAAATTAGAGTGCACCTGAAACAGTGCGAATCCAACTCAATCCGAGGATGGTTAATCTGCATGAGCAGGGTCATCCTGGGCCCGCCGCTTCTTGGCAAATGCGCCTGGGCTGGCCTTCGTCAGGCCGAACCACCGGACGGAGGAAATCCTTGGTTGTTGGCCTTAGCCAATGGGTGGGACTTAGGGCAAGCTCGCCGCCCGGCGGGCCACTTCAGCTGCGGAAATCTCACCATCGGCCACAAGTGCATTGATACATTTTTTGGACAGCTTGGGCCCATTTGCATTCATGCAGTGTCTCTGTTCGTTGCTGCCCACTTTGTAGGACTTGCAGTAGGCGCGGAAATCGCTGAGGCAGGCCAGTTTCGAGCGGATGCTGACTGCGCCAGCCCCTATCAAATTCCGGATCGAGCCAAGCGCTCCAGCCCACGTATATTGAGCGTCGTGCTGCTGCACGCCTTTGTTTTTCGAGTCAGGTTTTCGTTGAGATCGTGGCATTGTGCAAGCTAGGCTGATCGCTGGTGCCCTTCTTCAGCGGCATCTTTGCGGGCGCCCAGGTCATCGGTCATCGCGGGTCTTCTAGACTGGCCGCCCCGCGCGGCGGCCGGATTTCTCAGGGGCGTAATCGCGCCCTCGCACGGAGGTGAGGCGCATGAATGCATCGGTGAAAGTTCCGTCCGGCACGGAAACGCCCTGGCATGCCCTCTCGATCCAGGAAACCGCCAAGCAGCTCGACGCTGATCCTGCCAAGGGACTGAACACCGCCGAGGCGGCGAACCGCCTCGCCAAGTACGGCCCGAACCGCCTGCCTGAAGGGAAGAAGCGCGGTTCGTTCGCGCGCTTCTTTACGCAGCTCAACAACATCCTGGTGTACGTGCTGCTCGCCGCCGGCTTCACGAAGCTGATGCTGGGCCTCTGGCTGGACGCGGGCATCATCTTTGGCGTGGTGCTACTGAACGCATTGCTGGGCTTCATCCAGGAAGGCCGTGCCGAGAAAGCGCTCGATTCCATCCGCAACATGCTGTCGGCGGAGGCGCGCACCATGCGCGGCGGCGAGACGCGTATGATCCCTGCCGACGATCTTGTGCCCGGCGATGTCGTCCTGCTCGAGTCCGGAGACAAGGTGCCCGCGGATTTGCGCCTAGTGGACGTGAAGAACCTGCGCACGGAGGAGGCCGCGCTCACCGGCAAATCGGTGCCGGCCGATAAGACGGCGGATTCCGTTGCCGAGAAGTCCACAGTCGGCGACCGCGAGAGCATGACGTTCTCCGGCACCATGGTTGTCTCAGGGCGCGCCACCGGCCTCGTTGTGGCAACCGGCGCCCAGACCGAACTCGGTAAGATCAACCAGCTGCTCGCCGGCGTGAGCGCGCTCGAGACGCCGCTCCTGCGGCAGATCAAGCAGCTCGGCTATGTTATCACTGCGGCGGTCGCCGTGGTCAGCGTGATGGTGTTCGCCTATGGCCGCTGGGTCGCGGGCATGGATTTCGTCGAGTTGTTCCAGGCGATCACCGGTATCGCGGTATCGTTGATTCCGGAGGGCCTGCCCGCGCTCATCACCATCACGCTCGCCATCGGCGTACAGCGCATGGCGAGCCGCAACGCCATCATCCGCCGGCTGCCGGCGGTCGAGACGCTAGGCTCAGTGTCGCGGATCTGCTCCGACAAGACCGGCACCCTCACTTTGATGGAGATGATGGTGGTCTCGGCCGCAACGGCCGAGCGCGAGTACCAGGTGACCGGAAACGGCTACGCGCCCGAGGGTGAAGTCAAGGAGAGTGACAAGAAGGCCGAATCCAGCCTGCTGCTGGAACTCCTCGCGCGCAACTCGATGCTGTGCAATGACGCTGAAATTTTCCAGCAGGACGGCACGTGGAAGGTCGAAGGCGATCCGACCGAAGCCGCGTTGTATCCGTTCGGAAACAAGCTCGGTATCCAGCGCGAGGCCGAGCGGGCGGCCTATCCGCGCATCGACGCGATTCCGTTCGAGTCCGAGCACAAGTTCATGGCGACGCTGCATCAGCGTCCAGGCGGCAAGGAGCTTCTGTTCGTCAAGGGGGCGCCTGAGGTCGTCATGGAGGCGTGCGACCGGCAGCAGCTCGCCGACGGCAGTTACGCGCCGATTGATCGCCAACACTTCGCGAAGATCGCGGACAAGCTCGCCGGCCAGGGCGAACGAGTGCTCGCGCTCGCGTGGCTCGAAAGCCCGGGGCTCGAAAAGGGCGGCCTCACGCCTGCGGACCTGCCACGGGATCTGGTATTCATCGGCCTCATCGGCCTGCTCGATCCGCCCCGCAAGGAGGCAATCGAAGCGATCAAGGAATGCCACGGCGGGGGCATTCGCGTTACGATGATCACCGGCGACCATCCCGTCACGGCCGCGGCGATTGCGAAGATGCTCGGCCTCGGCGACGGCAAGAAGGCCGTCACCGGCGCCGAGATTGAGGAGATGAATGAAGCTGCGCTGCGCGAGGCCGTGGGCGAATGCGACGTGTTCGCGCGTGCGAGCCCGGAGCACAAGCTGCGTCTGGTGAAGGCCATCCAGGCGAACGGGCAGATCTGCGCCATGACTGGCGACGGGGTCAACGACGCGCCCTCGCTCAAGAAGGCCGACATCGGCGTGGCGATGGGCGTCAAGGGAACCGAGGTGACCAAGGAGGCGGCGGAAATGATCCTCGCCGACGACAACTTCGCCTCCATTGCCGCTGCGGTCAAGGAAGGCCGAACAGTGTACAACAACATCGAGAAGGCGATCCTATTCCTGTTCCCCACCAACTTCGCGCAGGGCCTGGTGATCGCAGTGGCGATCTTCCTGGGCTTCACCCTACCCATCACCGCACCGCAGGTGTTGTGGGTGAACATGGTGACCTCGGTCGCGCTCGGGCTGGTGATCTGCTTCGAGCCGCACGAGGCCGACGTGATGTCGCGGGCGCCGCGCGCGGTCGAACGACCCATCCTGAATGGCTTCGGCATCTGGCGGGTGGTTTTCGTCGGGGCGGCGCTGGTCCTCTTCACACTGTGGGCGTTCTTCTGGATGAAGGGACAGGGCGCATCCGACGCGCTGGCGCGAACGGTCGCGGTGAATGCCATCACCATCGGCCAGTGCTTCTACCTGCTAAACAGCCGCTACCTGATCGACAACTCGCTGTCCATCAATGCGCACCTGGGTAACAAATATCTCCCGATGGGCATCGGCGCAGTGGTAGTGCTGCAGGTCCTCTTCACCTACTTCACGCCGCTACAACGAATGTTCGACACTGAGGCCATACCGCTGTACGTGTGGCCGTGGCTAATCGCCGGAGGCGTCGTGTTTTTCCTTATCGTCGAGGGGGAAAAGCTCTTCATTCGCATGATCCCCAGTCTGAAACAGACCGTCACCTCGGTGGAAGCAGGAGGTCCGAATACGCGAGCGTACGAGGATGCGTGACTGCCGCCCCCCTGCCGAAGCGCATCTGAGTTCGGTCATTCCGCTCGGTCATCTCTGATGTGGACGAAAGCATTCTGAGCTTTAGCCCCGATGTCTTCACCGCTTGCGCCTTCATCTCAGTGGGGGGGCTAAGTCCACGAGCGATTCAACTAGCTGTTCAGATTGTTCGCGGCGACATGGGTCCGGCAGAAGCTCGTCGAGGCCGCGGGAAGCAGCGAAATCAAGTCCTTCCTCCTCCTGACCGCATCGTTCTAAACGCCGCTATAGCTTTCATCGCGGCCTGCGCCCGCACTGATTTGGGTCACGGTGGTGTTCCCACTCCACCTCGGCATCCCGGGCCTTCCCGATGATCGAGTCTGACAGCAGTGAACCTCTTTACTCTCAAGCGCTGCAGGCAGCATAGTTACGGCGTGTCTACCAAGCATTTGCGGGTCCACCTTAAAGAGGGTCGATTGCCCTGGAGGAATGAGTCAATGCCGCGCAAAGAAATAATAGATGACATGAGGAAATTCACGGAGCCGTTCCGAGTGACAAAGGGCAAGGGGTTTCGGCTGAAGGACTTCGATCCCGGTGACACGCTGGGGCTCAAGATGGACAAGGAGGAGGCGGCGCAGTTACTCCGGCGAGGATCGCAATGGCTCGCGATGGAGCAGGATATTCTATACGCGCAGGATTCCTGGTCCGTGCTGCTGGTGTTCCAGGCAATGGACGCGGCGGGCAAGGATGGAACAATTAAGCACGTCATGTCGGGCGTTAATCCACAGGGCTGCGATGTATTTTCATTTAAGCAGCCCTCCAACGAGGAGCTTTCGCGTGATTTCCTGCATCGCTACGTGACGAAGGTGCCTCAGCGCGGACGCATCGGCATCTTCAACCGCTCCTATTACGAGGAGGTGCTTGTTGTGCGAGTGCATCAGGAGCTGCTCAAGGCGCAGAAGATGCCCCCGGAACTCGTCGGAAGAAGCATTTGGGACGAGCGCCTCGCGGACATCGCCCGCTTTGAAGACTATCTCACGCGCCAGGGCGTTGTGATCCTCAAGTTCTATCTGAACTTGTCGAATACGGAGCAGAAGAAGAGGTTCCTCAAACGCCTCGACAAGCCCGACAAGAACTGGAAGTTCTCTGCATCCGACATTCGCGAGCGCCAATATTGGGACGATTACATGCAGGCCTATGACGAAGCAATTCGCGTCACCGCTTCAAAGGCTTCGCCATGGTTCGTCGTACCTGCTGACAACAAATGGTTTACTCGCCTCGTTGTTGCGGCGGCCATTGTTGAGGCCGTGGAAAATCTCGATCTCGAATATCCAAAGCTCCCGCAAGATCAGATGAAGGATCTCGCGGCGGCGCGGGCGGAACTCGAACAACAAAAATGAGCGAGGACCTCGCATCGATGTCGACCGTAATCGCCATTCTCGGCGGTGTCGGCCTGTTCCTGCTCGGCATGACAATCATGACCGACGGATTGAAGGCCCTGGCCGGATCCGCGCTGCGTACTGTCCTCGGCAGGGCAGCTGCCACGCCGCTTTCCGGCGCCTTCTGGGGTGCGATTGTTACTCTGCTCGTGCAGTCGTCTAGCGCGGTGACAATGACGACGATAGGCCTCGTCAGTGCTGGGCTCTTAACCTTTCCCCAGGGGCTTGGCCTCGTATTCGGCGCAAACGTGGGAACAACGGGCACGGGCTGGCTGGTGGCGTTGATCGGCGTGCGCGTCTCGCTTTCGACCTACGCGCTCCCGATGATCTTCGTTGGCGCATTAGTCAAGCTGCTGGCTGGTGGGCGGATCGCTGCGGCGGGCGGCGCACTCGCAGGTTTTGCACTGGTGCTCTATGGTCTGACCACTCTTCAGCAGGGCATGGGAGGTCTTGCAGAGAGCTTGCACCCATCTGACTTGCCAGCAGTGCTGGGCGCGCCGGGGGTCGACTGGGCGGCCGGATCGGTCGGCCTTCTGACCCTGATCGTGGTTGGCCTGGCCATGACCGCAGTCATGCAGTCCTCCACGGCCGCTATCGCTGTCACGATCTCCGCTCTCTACGCTGGGGCGGTGAGCCTGGATCAGGGCGCTGCTTTGATTATCGGACAGAATATCGGGACCGCGACGAGTTCGGCGCTGGCGGCGATCGGCGCGAGCGCGACGGCCAAACGTCTCGCTCTCGCCTATATTTTATTCAAACTCATCGCGGCGCTTATTGCGATCGTTACCTTCCCGTTCACGGTAGCGCTGATGAGGGATCTCACCTCTTCGCTCGACGGCACGACGCTCCTTGCCGCCTACCATACGGCGTACAACGTCATCGGTGTCGCGGTACTCCTCCCAGCGACGCAGTGGTTCACCCGAACCGTCGAGCGGCTCTTGCCTTCGAAGGAAACGGCGCTTGAGCGCGCACTCGATCCAAGCGCACTCGGCAATCCAGTGATTGCCGTCGAAGCCGCCCGGCGCGTCGTAGCGGATGTGCTCAAGACCACCGCCGGCAACGTTTCCGCCTCGCTTTCGGGCGGATCCGGCAGCATGGCGCAGGGTACTTCGGCAGCGGCCGTCACGCTTGGAAAGGTGGAGGACTTTCTGTCCGAACTGGAGGAGCTGCCTGGAACGGAGATCGAGCGGCTTCGCATGACGAGCACGTTGCACGCGCTAGATCATACCATGCGGCTTGCGGAGGTCCTGGCGGGCGACGAATTGGCCGACCCCACTGCTGGTGCTACGCACGATTTACACGCCGTCGCGCTCTGCCAAAAGGCCATGAGCGCCGCGCAGAAGATTGGTTGCTCGATCACAGAGGAATTCCGCCTTCAGCGAGCGGGCCGGACCCATCGGCTGGAGCATTTCGGCCGAGATTGGCGCAGCGCTGGCCGAGGCGGAAGGCGCGGTTCGCGAATTCGGTGCCCTCCAGCAGAACCACCGCGCCGCCACCCTCGCGTCCGTAGCGCCTGGGCAGCTGACAGCCGCGGAGGCACTTGCGCGGATCGATGCCGTGCGGAAGTTGGAGCGGATCACGTATCATGCCTGGCGTTCGGCTACGCATCTCCTTGGCTGCGGCGGGAGAGAGCATTCGAACCTGCGGCCTCAACCAAACAGCACCGCCATCGGAAGGAACGTGCAAGAGCCCAGTTGAGACCGGCTGCTACTGGAGCACTCGCCCACATTTGAGGCATTGATGTTCAACCAGTCAGGACGATCTGCCGTTCGCTGTGCTTGAGGGAAGAATCAGAAGTCACGACACCATGTTTGCCAGTACGTTTCACCAAGTTCCAATTTAGCCAACGTTTCGAAACCTCGTCATTCGACTTTCTGCCGCGGTACCGCCGCACCATATGCGCGGTACTGCGGCACGCTATCCCTCGGCTACCCCAGCGTCGGGCGCACGAAGCGACATGGAGGCAGAACATCAGTTGTTGAGTGAGGTGGTGGGGTGGAGTCTGCTTCTGGCCCAACTGGGCCGTTTGGCTGCTCAGTCCATGCTTCCGTTCGTGAGGGTTTAGCTGTCAAACAGGTGCGTGACTTCTGCTGGGGGTAAGGCTGCCGTCAGTCGGATGTCGCTCGGACGGTCGATTTTGACCCCTTTGAGACATTTCGCTGCACTGCACAGTCAACGCTAGGAGTTGATATCGGAATTGGTCAATCACTCAAATACTACGGACGCTCTGATCATAAACTGTCATCCAAAGTAGATACCGGGGCCCACAGACTAGGGTGTAATGGCCACCTTCAACACACCGTCTCTTTGGTTGGCAAATAGGTCATAGGCCTCTTCGATCTGGTCCAATTTGAAACGGTGCGTGACAAGTGGGCGCGCATCGATTCGGCCCGATGCGATCGTCTCCATGAGACGGCGCATGCGCTCCTTGCCACCTGGGCACAATGTCGTTCGGATGGTGTGATCTCCGAGACCTGCAAGAAAGGCATCGAGAGGTATCGTAAGGTCGCTTGAATACACGCCGAGGGAAGACAATGTCCCACCGGGTCGCAAAACTCGGAGCGCGCCCGCGAAGGTCGCCTGAGTGCCGAGGGCTTCAACGGCAACGTCCACGCCCCGGCCATCCGTCAGGGATAGGATTGCGGCGACGGGATCCGTCGCACTGAAGTCCACTACGTGATCCGCCCCCATTTTTTTCGCCATTTCGATGCGAGCTGGAACGCACTCGACGGCTATGACCTTCGACGCTCCCATAAGTCGGGCGCCTGCTGTTGCGCAGAGCCCAATGGGGCCTTGCGCGAAGACGGCGACAGTGTCGCCAATCCGGATGTTGCCGCTTTCCGCGCCAGAGAAGCCCGTCGACATGATATCGGGACACATAAGGACCTGTTCGTCAGTCAACGTGTCTGGAACAACTGCAAGATTGGCCATCGCATCCGGCACAAGGACGTATTCGGCCTGGGTGCCATCAATTGTGTTGCCGAACCGCCAACCACCAAGCGGCTTGAAACCGTGTTTGGATCTGGGTCCATCTTGAGCATGGCACCCGCACAGCGCTGCAGCGCTGTGTCCGGATGTGCAGATGGCCCCGGCGATCACACGTTGCCCCTCGCTGAAGCCCTCGACGGCAGATCCCAATTTCTCGATAACGCCCACAGGCTCATGACCGATCGTCAGGCCGCGGGCGACCGGATACTCTCCTTTGAGGATGTGCACATCTGTGCCGCAGATGGTCGTTGTTGTGATGCGAACGAGCGCATCCAAGGGGCCAACGTCGGGGACCGGTTTCTCGTCAAGAATGATCCGGCCGGGCTCAATGAAAACCGCCGCCTTCATCTTAGCAGGCATTTTGCAAACTCCGCTTCACTGCTTCACAAACGCCCTATTGCGAACTGACATGGTGTCATGGGCAAAATGCCCATTCATTGCAGGCAGTCGCTATGGACAATAACTTCGGTGTCCATGCGCTTCTTTGCAAGACCAACGTACTCATGTGAATATCTGCAAGTCATCCAAAAACCTCCAGGCCATTTCTCCTTTCAGCCTTGGGTAAGATCAAAGCAGGTCTTCACCTTGACCGCGGTCCGCACGCCAGGGCACGGCCCGGTACAATGGCGCCTACCATCCGCGCACGGCCAACACGTCACAGTTAGCGCGCGATATGACCGTTTCTGTCACGCTACCGAGGAGCAACCGTCCGAGACCGGAACGGCCATGGGTACCGATCACCACAAGATCCGCTCCAACCTCTTTCGATACAGATAAAATGACACCGGGCGGCGCGCCCTCTCGCGCGATGATCTGGCTGGACAGAAGCGAGCGGGGCATCCCTGCGATGAATTCGGCGGTTTGCCTATCGACCATGTCTTGGAACTGCCTCTGGTGCTTCTTGGCAAGTTCGTCAATGGATGTTCCACTCGACTGAAGGCCCCGAAATGGTACGTCGAAGGCATGCACCAATTTGATCTCGGCTTCGGGCGCGAGGGATAGCCCGACCTCGACAGCTTTGCGGGCGGGCGGTGAGAAGTCGATGGCCGCAAGCATGCAGACATATGGATGGGCTGATCGAGTTTTCACCACCAGCACAGGCCGTGTTCCAAACCGGATAATTCGTTCTCCCGTGCTGCCACGGAATAAATCCAACAGGATGTCCTTACGATGCTGGCCCAGGACGAGCAAGTCGGCATCCAGTGCCTCGGCATGATCGATGATCGACTGATAGTGTTCACCTATCACCACTTCGATTGAGACTGGTATTTCATGCGGTTGAAGAAGTGAATGCATGGTCTCTTGGAGAGTTTGCTGGGCTTCAAGACGCTGATGGTCGGCCAAACGCGCGGGTAGTTCTTCGTCGATGACGTGCAGAATTGTGAGCCGGGCACCGTGCTGGCGTGCCAGCATCACGGCCCTTGCCAGCGCGCGGTCGGATCGGGCTGAAAGATCACTCGCGGCGAGAATAACTTTCATGGCCAAATGACTCCTCTGGTAATTTGCGGAATGTCCCCCCGCGGGACCTAGCCGATTAGATCCTTTTGTTCGTCGGCCACTAGCGGTTCGATCCGCTCGGGTTGTTCATGGGAACGCAGGAGCTCGACGGCTCGGTCGGCGGCGTCCTGGAACGGGTCGAGCACCAGATCCGCCCCAGCTGCGACGAGGCTGTCCTTGTCGGCGGGGCGGCGGCTTCTGACGGCTATTTTCCCTTGAAAGCCCGCGTCGCGCACAGCAGCAATTACGGTCTTGCGAATGTCATCATGAGTTATGCCCGGATCAGTATCGGCGATCGCAGAAATGAGCCATTTTGCACCGGACAATGGCAGAGTGGCGACGAACTCAGGATCCGTCACGTCGCCATAGACGGAATCCCCGCCATGCGACTGCCATTGATGGACGGCGCCAGGATTGAAATCAACGCACAAGATCCGAAGGCCGCTCTTTTGAACCCGTGAGGCAATCGCATGTCCGTACCTCCCAAGACCGAAGACGATCACATCATAGCGGCTGTCGTGTATGTGTCCGTCCCCCTCGGCTTCTCGCCACGCCGTCCTGCTCTCGAACGGCCCGAGCATCGGCTCGAATATAGCGTAGAGTTCGTGCGAGTAGGTGATCATATAGGTCGAGGCGGCAATCGTGATGAGACCGACAAGCGTGACAAGACCAAGGGCGGCAGTGTCGACATGGCCCAGGGTTACACCCATGGCCATGAAGATCAGCGAGAATTCGCTGATTTGGGCCACCGTCAATCCGGCCAAAAAGCCGGTGCGCTTGCGATAGCCCATGACGCCCATGATCGTGAGAACAATAAGCGGATTTCCAATCAGAACGAAGAGCGACAAAGCGAATGCCGCGTCCAAGCTCGATCCAACGTGGCTGAAGTCAAGTTTGGAACCGAGAGCGATAAAAAAGAAGAGCAGCAGAAAATCGCGCAAGGGCGCAAGACGGGCAGCGATCGCCTCTCGGTAGGGGGTTGAAGCGAGAGAAATGCCGGCCAGAAGGCCGCCGAGCTCTTTACCGAAGCCGAGATACTCTCCAATCGCCGCGAATGCGGCGGCCTGTGCCACCGCGAACAAGAGAAGCAACTCGGGCGCCCGCGCCAATTGCTCCGTGAGAGGCGTTGCCGCGTAACGTACGAACAGTATTACGGCGAAGAGCATCACAACGCCGAACGCGAACACCTTTATAACATCGAGCGCTGAAGCGTCCGCCTGCGTGCCCACACCAACTGCCGACAAGACGATCATGGCCAGGACCACAACGATGTCCTGGACGATGAGGAAGCCGAGCGCGATTTGGCCGTGCAGTGAGTTCGACCTCGCGTTTGTCCGACAAAAGTTTGACGATGATAATCGTGCTCGAGAAGGTCAGGGCGACAGAAATGTATAGGCTCGTTGTGGGATCGAAACCGAGCAGAAGGCAGATGAGAAATCCGAACAGGGAGGTGAAGATCACCTGACCAAGTCCCGTGGTCATTGACACGACACCAATCGACCGGATCAGTGAGACGTCGAGCTTCAATCCAACGAGAAAGAGCAAGACAGCGATGCCGAGTTCCGAGAGGAGAGCAATTTTTTCTGCCGATTGGGCAACATCAAGAACCGACGGACCCGCAATTATGCCCACGGCGATGAAACTGACGATCAGCGGCTGGCGCAAAAGGTGCCCGAGAAACCCAATGGCTGCCGCGAGCACCAGGAGAGCGGCGACCTCGAAGAACAGGGACTGACCAATCAAATATCTGATTGTCGATTCAGCCTGCTCCATGCGTCCCCCGTCTCTATCAGAACTCTTCCAATTTTATCCGACATTAAATGCTGTCTTGGAACGGCAACTTCAATCCCGGCGCATCGGAAATTCAGAACATGTGAAATCTAGATTTCACAGCCTTGAACGCCATCACAGATGGCAGAAACAAAATGTCCTTCCAGACCTTCCATCTTGCGGTAGGAGATGCCCGATTGTATGGGACAGGGGTGGCAGATCCGGAGAAGATACCGCCAACCGCCTTAACCGGGTCCAATCGAAAAGGTCACCGGTCATACACAGCAAATTCAGGGAACCTCTGACCAACCTTCGAAGCATGGAAAACTGGGGTCATTGATTCGAGGGGGCTGCAATGGGCGAGACCGGGCACGAGCTGAGCTTTGCATCTCTTGACTATGCGGCGAAGAAAAAGCTGACGAAGTGCGACGTGTTCTTGGCCGAGATGGCCGCGGTGGTTCGGTGGTCTGCGCTCGAAACCGTGATCGATCACTTTTTATACGAAGATGGGCCCGCACAACAGGCGGCGCGCATTTCCGCCTTCCATAATGCTGCGGATCTATTGCCAAGAACAATCGTACCAGCTGTCGGATCCAGGCGCGGAAGAAGCGCTTTATGATATCCAGTCGATGCGGGCATTTGCGGGGTTGGAACTCGGCCGCGATGCCATTGCCGACGAGACGACGATCTTGAACTTCGGTCTCGAACGTGAGTTTGGAGGAAGGATATCGAATGGCAGATGAGACTCCAGACAGAACATTGGAGGTGACGGTTACAGCCTCGCATTCCTGGCACGCGATGCACCATTCGCAAGTGTCAGCCATGCTGGGTACGCCTGTAGACGGTCTCACGGGCGACGAGGCCGTTCGCAGGCTTGAACAATACGGATCCAACAGCCTGCCGCCGCCGCCTCAGCGCTCCGCCTTGGGTCGCCTTCTGGCGCAGTTCGAGAATTTCCTGCTCCAGATTCTTCTGGTCGCAGTCGTGATCATGGCGGCCATAGGCCACTATACCGATGCCGGTGTGGTCCTCGCGGTAGTGCTCGTTAACGCGCTGATGGGCTTCGCCCAGGAAGGTCGGGCAGAGCAGGCGATCCTCGCCATCCAGCACATGCTGTCTCCTCAAGCCACCGTTCTGAGAAGCGGGTTGCGCCAGACGGTCCGTGCCGAGACGCTCGTGCCGGGCGATCTCGTACTTGTGGAATCAGGGGATCGGGTGCCTGCCGACCTGAGGCTTGTGCGCGTTAGGAACCTCCAGATCGACGAGGCAGCGCTGACCGGTGAATTGGTGCCTGTCGCCAAGCAGACGGAAGCCGTAGAGGATCGGGCGCCGCTAGGGGACCGCAGCCCGATGGCATTCTCGGGCACTATCGTCACCTACGGCCAAGCGAGCGGCGTTGTCGTGGCCACGGGGGCCGAGACCGAAATCGGGCGCATCAGCAGCATGCTGGCCAGGGTCGAGCCGCTCGAAACACCGCTGCTACGCCATATGACTCGGTTCGCACGCACGCTCACGTTCTCCATCCTTGGCGTAGCCGTCGCCATCTTTATCTTTGGGATTGTGGTGCGTGACCAGCCGGCGGTAGACCTGTTTCTCGCAGTAGTCACCCTCGCCGTGGCTGCCATCCCCGAGGCCCTTCCAGCGGTTCTGACGATAGCCATGGCAATCGGTGTCCAGCGTATGGCAAAACGCCGGGCCCTCATTCGGCGACTTCCGGCTGTCGAGACACTAGGCTCCGTCTCAGTCATCTGTTCCGACAAGACCGGTACCTTGACCCGGAACGAAATGACGGTCGGAACGATCGCAATTGCCGAGCATAGTCTCAAGGTCAGCGGCGCCGGTTACGCTCCGCGTGGAGGGTTC
This sequence comes from uncultured Alphaproteobacteria bacterium, assembly GCA_963825555.1. GTDB lineage: Bacteria > Pseudomonadota > Alphaproteobacteria > Rhizobiales > Hyphomicrobiaceae > JAGVSR01. The sequence continues at coordinate 13,405 of CAWGTZ010000005.1, forward strand.
AGCCTTGCCGGCCGCGAATTCTTCCCCGACAGCAACCCGAACCTAGTGGAAGCGATCCGCGCGGCAGCTCTCTGCAACGATGCAGGCCTGCGCCAAGCGAACGGCGACTGGGTGGTCGATGGCGATCCGATGGAAGGCGCCATCTTAACACTCGCTCTTAAGGCAGGGCTAGACCTCGAACACATCCGCAACGATTTCCCGCGAACAGACAGCATCCCGTTCGAATCAGAGCACCGCTTCATGGCAACTCTGCACCACGATCACAGCGGAAACGCATTCGTCTGTGTCAAGGGTGCCCCGGAACGCATTCTTGAGATGTGCAAATTCGAGCGCACCGCCGCCGGCGATCGACCGCTTGAACCGGCCGCATGGCAGTTGCGCATGGATGGCATGGCCCGTAACGGGCAGCGAATTCTTGGGCGTTGCGGTCAGACAGGTTCCTTCGAGCAGCAGGGATCTGCGCTTTAGTGATGTCGAGAATAGCCTCACGCTCCTCGGGCTTTTCGGCATCATTGATCCACCTCGCGAGGAGGCCATCTCGGCGGTGGCCGAATGCCGCGCAGCTGGCATTCGGGTCAAGATGATCACGGGCGATCACGCCGTCACGGCATGCGCAATTGCTCGCCATCTGGGCTTCGACAATACGTCAGAGGCCTTGACCGGTCCTCAGATCGAAAGCCTGACCGACCAGGAGCTCGTCGAGCAAGTCGACAAGATCGATGTGTTTGCGCGGGCGAGCCCAGTGCACAAGCTCAGGCTGGTTCAGGCGCTTCAGACCCATGGAGCCGTGGTGGCGATGACGGGCGACGGCGTCAACGACGCACCCGCTCTGAAGCGGGCCGACGTCGGCGTGGCAATGGGGATCAAGGGCACGGAAGCCGCGAAGGAAGCCGCGCAAGTCGTGCTTGCCGATGACAACTTCGCCTCAATTGCCAGCGCCGTCCGCGAAGGGCGAACGGTATATGACAACCTCAAGAAAACGATCTCCTTCTTTCTCCCGATCAACGGCGGAGAATTGCTCAGCATCGTCGTGGCGATCCTGATCGGAGCGACACTACCTATCACGCCATTGCAGGTTCTGTGGGTTAACATGGTGAGCTCTCTCTGCCTAGCGTTGGCGCTCGCGTTCGAGCCGACCGAGCCCGACGCCATGACACGTCCGCCGCGATCATCGGACGAGCCGATCCTCTCAGGCTTTCTGGTTTGGCGCATCGTTCTCGTGTCGGCCCTGTTTCTCGTGGGCATCTTCGGCGTATTCGAATGGGCGCTCGCTCAGGGCGCGGAGATCGAGATGGCTCGTACCCTTGCTGTCAACACGCTGGTCGTCATGGAGATGTTCTATCTCTTCAGCGTCCGGTTCTTGCATTCGCCATCATTGACTTTGCGCGGAATGATGGGAACGCCTATCGTATTGGCTTCCGTAGCCGCGGTCATAGGCCTGCAACTCTTGTTCACTTACGCACCATTTATGGAACGCTTCTTCGAAACGCGGCCGATCGGGCTCGCAGAAGGCTGGCCGGTCATAATGGCGGGGATCTTGCTCTTGATCATACTCGAGATCGAGAAGGCCATCCGTCATCGCTGGGAACGTAGTGCTGCGAGTGCCTGATGGTTGTGGGGGCGACTTCTTCTCGTTTGTCCGATTGGCCGTGTGGGGGGATTGGATGCGATGCACTTGTGGCTCGCTTGTGACCGCATTCGTGGCCTTTTTTGCAGGCGTCTTGCATCGATTTAGACGCAATGGCTTTGTGCAGTCCCGGAAGGGAATTAGGGCGTGAATTAGCGGCTTACGCCGTGTTCGGAATGCCCAAGCAAGCGGGACTGATTTCGGGGCGGGACGGAACGTCAGAAATTGGCCCTGAGCTGACTCCTGTTCCACGCTACTCGATGTCGGCAAGCGAGTGACTAGCGGTCACGAGCGGTGAACCCGACCGCTGCTGAAGGGAATCACGGTTCGCCGGGCCTCTCAACCCACTTCTGCAACAAAATCGGCCCGAAGGCGAAGTCGCGGCTCATGTTGAGGGTGGTCTGCTATGAAGGGGAAAGCGGACCTTCAACTTCCCATATGGGCAAGCGGCCAGACGGGGCGACCTGGCTCAGGAATCATGAGGCAGCTGCAGGGACATAAAATATCGTCGCTTCATCCTTCTCAGCGCGCCAAATTACCATTTCAGCTTTGATGTCATTGTCGGTCCTGTGAAGCTGTCAGATCCGATGACGCGGTGCGGCTCGGCCGCTCAACACCGCACTTCTCCATGGGCTGGGCCGTGGTTGTCCAGCCGTTCTTCGTCACGGTCACGACGTATCGCCGGCAATCCGGGCCGGCACCGGCAACGAAATGCACATGGAACAAGGCAAGCTTCGGTGTGGGTTGACGAGGCCAGATGAATTTGTCGGTGTCGGCGGCCTCGTCAATGGCCTTGCGGATAGCAACACCTGCGTTGCGGTAGTCGGCGTCGGACATGCTCGACAGCAGCACACGCGAGAGGTTCGGATGTAGGCCCACGGCTAACGCGCGCTTCTGGTAGGGATCGCCCGGATCGATTGTGGGTTGCGGGAGCGGAGTAGGTTCAGCTTCACCATTTTCCGGAGCGCCACTGCTGGTTTCGCTTTCGTCGGACGGTTCGGAACTGGTGGTGGCATCCTGCGCATCCATCGCCGTCTCACCATCGCCATCCGTTGCAACGGGCAGTTCGGACGACGTTCCAGGGACCTCAGCAATATCTTTGGTCGCCAGGGGCTCCAATGGGGCCGGCTGCTGCGTACCGGGCAACGCTGCATCAGCAGGTGCAGTTAGCGCCGTCGTAGCCAACCGGCTCCGCTCGACTTCAGCCATCATGTCGTCGAGACGAGCGACCATCCACGGACGCCACGTCGCCTCGGTCTTCACAAGTCCCCACCCGCAGCCCGCCAGCGCCAGGATGACGAGGACTTTGCTGCGGGTGCCGGCGGCGCGCCGCCGCGGTAGCCCGCCAATCGGCTCGCCAGGATAGAACGTGCAGTCGGCTCCATGCACGAACGCTGCAGCATGATTGCCGGCATAGCGCTCATGGAGTTCGTCGTCGTAACAGGCTCCCCAACCGGCGTATGATGTACGATCTGCCATGGCTCACTCCCTCGGTGACTGAGACGCGTGAGCCCTCCCTGTTGCATGAGCGCCATCAAGTCGAGGCGAAAGAATGGCGACGGGCCGCCAGTGCTGATGCTGAGCTTTGACCGGGTTTGATTTCTTCGTCGGCTGAATTTGTCGCCGAGCAATGCGTGTTGAAGTCACTTTTGATGCTGGGCTACGTTTTTCAGGGCTGCCTGTGATGTATTGCGGCCCTCGGAGGTAGCCTCCGTGCTTCGAACTAAGCGTCCCGACTCCGCATGAATTAAATCGGCGGCACAAAATCAGTAAGCTCGCTATTCGGCTAATCCCGTGACCGTCCCTAATGCCGGACGCACCGTGAGAGCGCATCTTGAGATTGCAGTCGATGACCACTTCCTATGCTGATTGGACTAGAAAGCTTCTGCGGCGGGCTAACCTCTGATGTTGAACACCACACTTGACGGTCATCGCGTGACAAGGGTGAGTGGTCGAAAGCTGACCTGGCCGCTACGTCTACAATTCGCTCAGGCTCAGGTGTCCGCTAGCCAGGCGTTGGCTCTAAACCAATGGTGGCATGCGTTTTCAGGGAGTTATGACTGGGCTGGAAAGGACGTGAACCGTGTGGCGAACCGTAGGGTTGTGAGTGCGGGAGACGGATTGCTGACGTGTCCTTTTAGGACGTCAGTCAGTTCGGCAGATCTTGCAAAGGAAAAGACAGAGGGGGGAATCGGAACGCATGTCTGAGTTCCCTGATGCTCATGTGCTTTTTAGGACGTCAGTAAGTCCGCTTAGCAGTCCTGCACGTCAGGTACTTCGGCACAATTGTAATAGTCGGTCTAGCGGGATCCCCCGTGTGCGGATTGCCGTTCCCCGCTGAAAGCTCCGCGGTTGCGATCACGAGCCCCTTTAAAGGCAGCCTCAAGTGCCGGCGGGCGGCTCGGGTGGGCCGTGTTCGTCGTGGGGGCGCGAAGCTGCGCGAGGACGAAGAATGGGCGGAGAGCCCACAACCAGCTCGGAGTGCGCCCCTGTTCTCTTACAACACCGCGGGGGTTCGACGGGGATTGCCAGGATATTTACGGCGCTCTGAGACCTATCGAAAGATTCCAACGTCGTCGCAACGACGACAACTCTCACCGTTCTATCCCATCAGCCTGATATCTCCCCGGGAACCCCCGCGAACCCCTGCGCGTTACATCGGAGTATCCTGCGCAGCAGCCGATTCCGCGTTACCTTCTAGCCAGTACTCTCTGACTTTGGTTCGATTCAGGGACGACCTAAGCGTCTGTCCTTCTACGGGCACACCCTCAAATCTTCGGAGTATTCTACCAACCCGCTGGTTACTTTGGCGAGCACGCGGGTCGATTTCGGCGACCGCTTTGAAGACCGGGTTACTTTCGCCAAGTTCTGAAACCGTGAACCTTCTTCCGTGCGGGTAGGTGCTTGCCACGGCTCTCAACAGGGTTGCGCGTTCTAGGGCTTCCGTATCCTCCGATTTGATCAGCGAGATCGTGTCCGCGGGATCAGGCCACCCCAGCCACACGAGCGCACCGCGCACCAAACTCCAATTTTCGAATGACCCTACTGCCTTAAGCGGCACTGGCCGCCCGGCCGCGATGTACGCCCTTAGTACCGTGAGGGCCGCAGTCACAAGGCTCGGGCGGTCACGCATGACCTCATCCGTGGCATCGAAGTCAAAAGCCCGTTCCTCTGGGTTGGCTGTTCGCGCATCGAGACGACAAATTACGCACCGCCGTGAGAGATCCCCCCTTATTCCCAAATTGTTGCCGGTGGCCAGGAAGAGCGACCGTGTGGATACACAGACCTTCTCGCTGAGCCCCAGCGGGCGAAACGTGATGGTCTCCTGGGTGAGAGCTGTGCAGAGGAAGTCACCCTCGAGGTCTTCAGTAACGTTATCGATTAGGAAGACGGGGTCGCAATATCGAAGTATAGCCTGCAAGCGCTTCTCGTTTTCCTCGGCGTTTCGGCTATAGCTGATCCCGGACGGTGCCACACCGGTCGCAATGATGCCGACGATTTCGGCCAGTTTGGTCTTGCCTGTCCCCGCAGCGGGCGCTGTGAAGGCATGGAGCGGACACGTGCGCAATTGCCGGCGAACAACACCGCAAAGGATCGCCGAGAGCGTGACGGAAGTGGCAACACGATCGATGAACGGAAATTCACGCAACGGGTGTTCAAGGAGCGCTAACGCCTCCCGTGCGTCTTCCTTGGTCGGGTGGGCCGGACCACTCGGAAAGTCGCCCTCGTTAAAGGCGAGTAGCAGGCCTGTTTCTGGATCATAGCCTGGCAGATCGCGTGAGAGGGTCGGAGTCATGGTCACGCCGAGCACATCTGGAAAGTGAAGTGTATGGGCGGTCACCGATAGGTATTCCATGATGGCTGGCGTGGGGGCGCTTTTCGTTAGGCGGCCGTTTGGGCCCCGTCTGACGAAGCAGGCAAATTGACTCGCTTCTAGGTTGAGCCATTTTGGCGTAGCCACAGCAAGCTCGGGGATTCCCATCGGTCGCCACAGGCCCTCTTCGGGTGCGCAGCTTGTCAAGGTTCGAAGGTAAACCAGATCGGATCCATGGCGGTAGAGGCCGACCTTTTTACGCAACAGCAGGGCTTCAATCTGGAGCGTGAGCTCCCACAGATTCGGGTTGGTGATGTCGATTTGATCCTCGCCTGGGGCGAGCATCGGCGCGTCTTGAGCCAGCTGGAGCCAAGTACGAACTTCTCGCTCGCAGGCTTCTAGCCCAACAAAAGCCAGAAAGCTCCTGAGGGTAGTTATCGGTTCGCCCTGGCTCTTTTTCTTGGCAGCCGCCCTTACCTTGCCGGAACGGTCTTCTTCATCGCCGTGGATGCGCGCCAGCTCAACGATGATGGCTTCGGCGATTTCCTCTTCAACTCCGAGGGAGATGAGCGCACCTGCCAGCTGCATACAGAAGTTGTCGCGACCCCCTCGGATTGGGTAGCAAGCTGAAGCGAGGGACGCGAAACTTAGAAGACCGCCGCGGGATCGCAGCTCGGCCCATTTCATGCGCGGCGGCTGATTGAATTCAGCGGTCCAGACTAATTGATCTTCGCCGAGTACCGAAGGCGGAAAAGCGGTTTGACCTTTTCCGGCTCGTAGTTCGAGGATGATGCACTTCTGCAAGCCGGCGGCCATTACAGCTTCTTTCGCTTTGGTCCTTCGAAATTCAAATGCGATCCGTTCGGCGGGCGCATCTTCGCAGATGACCAGGCGATGCCCAGGTGCATCGGCGGGCAGACTTGCGCGCCTGAAACTAGGAAGATGACCGAAGAAGCAAGGCAGTCCTGCAAGTTCCCGGGCTTCTCTGATGTCGAGATCAATATCGACGAGATGGCCGGATTTCTGGCCCAGCTGCACGCCCAAATTATCCTGATCAGTGAACTGGTCTGGCGCAGGGTCTGCATTCTGCCAAGCCAAGCTGAACGGGATCTTTTGGCCCGGCTTCAAGCGGACTAGTCGAAAGCCACGCTGGCGAAGATCAGCAGCTGCACGCTTTACGTCGCGGCTCGTACCATTGGGTTTGTGCGATGGACTGGACATCAGCGCACCTCACCGGCTTCGAGCCAGGCTGTAACGTCGGCGAGACGATACCGAACGGATCGACCAATCTTCAGGAATGGGGGGCCGCGCCGAAGAGATCGGTATCGCTCTAGGGTCTTTCGCGAAAAGCCGGTGAGGGCTGAGACTTCCGCTGCCGTGAGATAAACCTGACGGTCCGTGGGGGAGATGTTCTTGCAATGCATAGCGTACCTCGACTGTCGATCGAAGTGCCGCTCGCAATCAGCTGAACTTCAGACGAGCGACACCCGTGATTCAGGGGGGGATCGCCAATCGTCCTGGGAATTGCCTTAGGCCTGCCTTGTTGTATTTATCGTTCTACGGGCAGTCTCGGCTCTTCCACACCGTGAGGTCCCTTCGGCTATGATGCCTGGGCAGCGTGGCTTAGGAACGAAATTACGCTATCAGCAGATGATGGCAACTGACTTTTTGGCAACACCTTAAGCGAGGTGCTTTCAATGACGAAGCCTAATTGGCGCGAGCGCAGAATTGATGCGCAGCGACGTGCAACAGTCGACGACTATGTTGAGCGTTTCCCATTTGATTGTGTCTGCCCGCAGTGTGGCGAAAGCCAAAATCTTGCACCCGACAAGGACAGGCTGGCTCGAAAGGGGCAGTTGAAATGCATGACCTGCAAGCGTCGTTTCATGCCGACGAGCAGGTCTAATGACGGTGACGATATCATGTGAAGTACTTTGGCCCTCTAAGCCAGTTCGAGGCATTTCGGTAGATAGATTGAGTCAGTCTTTGGCTGCTGCGTGAGCCGGCGGATGGCTTCGGACATTTTTTCCTGCGCCGCGATCAAGCGGTCGAAGAGCGCCCGCTCGTGAATATACACGCCGTCGATCCCCGGCACGGTATGATCGAGCAGCAACCGGGCCTCGATTTTGTCGATGCATTCGCGCTGGGCGATCGTGCGGTAGGTGTGTCGCAGGATGTGGCCGGTCTCGCTGGGGAGGGTCTTCTCACGCCAGACCTGGGTGGCGATGACGGCGCGCTGGTCCTTGGCGGAGCGTGTCGGGAACAGCCACGGCGCGCCAGGGTAGAGCGTCTGGCTGAGAGTCAGCGCACGCGTGACGATCTCGATCATGGCATCGGACAGCGGCAGGTCGAACGAGCGGCCCGACTTCATCTTCGGGATTGAGATCGCGCGGTCGCCGATCCGGACCCACTCCCGCCGCAGGGACACAAGGGTTCCCGGACGCAATCCCGAGAACAGCCCGAGTTCGTGCATCGCCCGGCGTAGGGGATTGGGGAGCGCCTGGATCTTCTCCCACCAGACCGGCAGGTCTTCGGGCAGGAGAACGCGGTTGCTCGATCGGACACGGTTGAAGGTGACGGCTTTGACGGGGTTGTCGGGCAGAAGATCGGGATTGTCGACGATCCTCAGCGCGAGATTGTAGGCCGCGCGGAAGTCGCGCATGACGTGGTTCGCCGTGACCTTGCCGCGTTCGATGGTGAGTTCGTGATGTTTGGCGCGCACCATGGAGCGGGTCAGGCTGGTGAGTGGCAGCTTTTTCCAATCGGGCAGGTAGCGGTCGCGGCGCTCCAGAATGTCCTTGATGGTGCGTTCCGCGCATTCGCGCTTGCGCATGTCGGCGGCGTATTCGTCGAAGAGCGCGTCGACGCTCCAGCCCTCGGCCTTCTGGTCGGCGAGGGGCTCATTCGGGTCGATACCGAGCTTAATCTGGCGGATCACGTCCTCCGCCTTCAGCCGGGCCTGTTCGAGGGTTAGTTCCTCGGTGGTGCCGAGCGTGTGGCGCACGGTTTTGATGAGGCGGCGGCGGCCGCGCTGACCACGCCAGAGATCGCGCTGGATCTTGTAGCTTTTGCAGGTGCGGTTCACGGCCAGCATGAGACCCGTCACCTTGGTGTCGCGAATGAGGTAGCAGCTGCCGTCGAGCGGCAGAGCTGCGACGAAGCCCTCGGTGAGCTTGCGCGGGGCGAATTTATGCATCGGTGTCCTCCGTAAATGCAGCTACAACAATTGTGGTCGGGGCCGGCGCGCCGAACCGTGTCGCTCCGCGCCCACGAACCGTCAACGAACCGCGGCGGGGGCGGGGAGCGGGGGTATTATGCGGGGTTTCTTGATCAAAAGAAATAGAAATAACAGTGGCTTACGAGGGATCCCGCGGGCTGGGGAGGGGGTGGCACGTCGGTCTTCTAAGCGAGATGTCGCAGGTTCAAGTCCTGCCGGGCGCGCCATTTTTTTTTCACGACTGGCTCGCGCTGGGTTGGCCGTACAGAAGCCCCCGCCGCATGAGCCACTTCTCGATCTCGACCAGCATGGCCACGATGGCCGACAGTGCAAGGCAGATAGCGAGATCCCCGCCACTCAGTGGCGTGGTGTTGAAGAGCGTGTTGAATGCCGGGACGTAGATAACGGCGAGTTGAAGCGCAAATGTCAGCGCGACGGCGGCAAGGAGCGCTGGGTTTGAAAAAAAGCGTGATGAAAAGAGTGGCGCGGTTTCCGATCGGATCGCCAGCACATGCCCCATCTGCGAGAGTGTGAGGACGGTGAACACCATCGTTTGCCAAGTCTCGGCTCGTCCTGACGCGATCGCCCAGGCCTGAGCGGCCAGGCAGACGAGCCCCATCATCAGGCCGCACCAGACGATGTGCTGCCACATCCCCCGCGCGAAGATGCCTTCGTCGGGCGGACGAGGCGGGCGCTGCATGACCTTCTCTTCCTCAGGCTCCACGGACAGCGCCAGCCCCGGCAAGCCGTCCGTGACAAGGTTGATCCAGAGGATATGGATCGGCAGAAGCGGTATAGGCAGTCCGAAAAACGGGGCCAGAAAGATCGTCCAGATTTCACCGGAGTTGCTCGTCATCGTGTATTTGATGAACTTGCGGATATTGTCGTAGATGCGCCGCCCCGCTTGCACCGCGCCGACGATAGTCGAGAAGTTGTCGTCGAGAAGAACGAGGTTCGCGGCTTCCCGCGCAACGTCGGTACCTCCCTGGCCCATGGCAACGCCGATGTCGGCGCGCTTCAAGGCCGGGGCATCGTTGACGCCGTCGCCCGTCATGGCGACGATCTCTCCGCAGCTCTGCAGGGCTTCGACGATACGGATCTTCTGCGCGGGGTCGGCGCGTGCATAAACGCGGATTCCCTGGATCCTCTTTATGAGATCGCTATCGCTGATCTCGCGCAGATCAGGCCCCGAGATGACGGGACCCCCATCTTCGATGAGACCCAGTCGCAGTGCGATCCGCCGCGCAGTCGCGGGATGGTCACCGGTAATCATGACGGGCGTTATGCCTGCCTGGCGGCAAAGGGCGACGGCCTCGCGGACCTCAGGCCGCGGTGGATCGATGAGGCCTACAAGACCTAGAAACGTCAGGTTGCACTCCAACTCATCAGCGTCATCTCCCGATGCGGCATTCGCATCAGGCCAACGCCGCTCGGCGAATGCGATGATGCGCTGACCGTCCTCCGCCATGCGCTCGGCTGTTTCGAGAACCTCTGCGGGATCAAAAGCCTCCTGCTCGCCCTGCTGGCCGAGGCGGAAGGTACATCTGGGAAGTACTGTTTCGGGCGCCCCCTTCGTGCAGGCGAGTTGACCCTCGCCGCTGCGGTGAAAGGTTGTCATGCGCTTACGATCGGAATCGAAGGCGAGTTCGCCTGTCCGCGGCAGACGCTCTTCGACTTCGTGGCGCGCCATACCCGCTCGAGCCGCAAAGCTGCTGATCGCCGTTTCCGTTGGATCGCCGATCAGGGTGCCGTCGGGTTGGACTTCGGCATCACTGCAAAGTGCCATGGCCGTGAGCAGCGAAGCGATCCGCGGATCATCGCTGCCCTCCGCTGCTACAGAAATGGCCTCCCAGCCCGAGGACACCACGTCGACGTGCATCTTGTTCTGCGTGAGCGTTCCCGTCTTGTCGGCGCAGATAGTCGTTACGGAACCCAGCGTCTCAACCGCGGGCAATGCGCGCACGAGCGCGTTGTGGCGCATCATCTCCCGCGCGCCAAGCGCCGACGCGACGGTGACCACGGCAGGCAGGGCCTCCGGCACGGCGGCCACCGCGAGGCTGATGGCAGTAAGGAACATGAGCAGGGGGGGCTCACTTCGCAGCAGCCCGAACAGGAAGATGACCGCGCAGAGAACGAGGACCGCGACGCCCAGAACCTGTCCGAAGTGCGCAAGCCGGCGCTGGAGCGGCGTGCGCATCCTCTCAGCCGTACCGAGCATGCCGGCGATTCGACCGAGCTCAGTTGACATGCCGGTCGCAACCGCAAGGCCGAGGGCGCGGCCATGGGTGATGATGGTGCCCTTGAAGGCCATTGTGGCCCGGTCGCCGAGGGCCGCGCCGAAGGGTACCGCCTGGTCCGGATCCTTCGTGACGGTGACGGATTCCCCCGTCAGCATGGATTCATCGGCGCTGAGCGTGGCGGCTTCCACAATCCTAAGGTCGGCTGGGACGATATCGCCCTCAGAAAGTAGAACGACATCACCCGGCACGATGTCCCGGGCTGGAACGATGCGCTGTTCGCCATTTCTGAGGATACGTGCCGTCGGGGCGGTCATGCCGCGCAGGGCCTGGAGCGCGCGCTCGGCTCGCCATTCCTGCACGACGCCGACGATGGCATTAAGAATCACGATGACGACGATGACGAGGCTGTCCTTCAACTCGCCAACGGCTCCAGCGACCACGGCGGCGCCCAGGAGCAGGAGGATCATGAAGTCGGAGAGCTGGCCTGCGATCATAGACCAGATGGGACGCGCAGGTTCTTCGCGTACCGCGTTGATACCAAAGCGCCGGCGCCGTGTCTCTGCCTCCGCGTCGCTCAGCCCGCGTCGGGTCTCGCAGCCCAGCCGGCGGACCGTCTCCTCAGCCGAAAGCGAGTGCCAGGGTTCAGTCCCGTCATGAGGCGCCCAATTTGCGTCGGTCATGGTGCTGCCGTTCGCGCTGTGATCGCTGACCACCTAGAGGAAGATTAGGGCGATCCGCAAGCGCGTCAGAGGCATGGCCGCTCATATGATGCTGCGGTGATGAGGCTAGGATCAAAGAGTGTGACAGTTGATGTCATGCGGGTCGTCAAAGAACCGCAGGCTCTATGAACGATCTGAGGGCCCTTGGCTGGCAAAAGGCTGCCCTGGAGCCTCTTAAAGGAATTGCGCACAGGGAAGTTGAAGACTGCCGGGCGCAACCACAAGGTCTCCCCACCATGGATCATCAACTCTCGGCGTGCACCTTGCTACAAGCGAATTCGCCGCCGGAAGTCGCAGATCCGCATTGATGTGGGGATTTGCACCAATCCCGCTCCCTTCGCTCTGCCGAAAAGATTTCAACGTCCCGGGAAGACGAGTGGCATGGTCGCCTGGAAAAAGAAGGCGTCGCCTTCGAGGCGGTTTTCGACATCGAAATCGTGATACCAGCGCAAAGAGGTCGCGACGGGTAATTGCCCGATCTGCAAATTGTAGTTCACGGCCGGCCCAAGTGCGAGCACGCGTCCCTCGAAGTCACCCAGCCTCGCACCGGCTCCACTGTCGCCGGTAATCTGATCGTAGTAGAAACCAGCCAATCCAATAGAGAAGTCTTTTGAGAAGTGCTGGATTGCCGCAAATTCGACGTGGAACTCTGTGCCGGTCTTATAATTAGTATCTGGGTTCTCTCCATTGAAGGTGAAGCCAGCGACGGTCGAAAGCTCGAACCCGATTTTGGGATCGAGCCAAGTGACGGCGGCCGAGGCGTCGAAGCCCCACCGATTGAAGCCCATGTTGGCGATGTCATCTTGGTCATAGGCACCGATCGGAACGTTCAACAATCCGGTTGCTTTCCAGTGCCAATTCCCTTCGTTCCATCCCAGAAAGGCCATCAGGACCGGGTCGCCGAAGCTGAAGGTGTCGTCATCCACTTGGAAACGCCGGTTGCCGGTCAGTGTCGTACCATCAGGAAGCGTTACGGAGCCGTTCACATTCAGGTCGGCGGAGATATCCTGCCAGCCGATCGGGACGAGGACACCCAAGCCCAGGTTGCCGTTGAGGATCTTTTGCGGGGCGACCCAAAGCAGAGTCGGAATATCAATGAAGTAATCAGCCTCGACTTTGATGTCAGCCTGAACGTCGACGGTGGCGTTCTCGAGAACGATGCCGGCCGCGGCATTGCCAGAGGCGTCGCCCGAATAATAGACCTTATAGTCAACCACGTAAGTGCCGGGAGGCGGCGTAGTTCCTGCCAAGGATGCATTGGAACCCAAAAGGTACCAGCCCTTCCCATCCTCCGCAGCCTCGGCCACCGAAGGGTAGCCGGCGAGGAGCCCCAACAGACAGGCCGCCAAATGCTGCGAAATGGATCCGGTGCCAGCTTTGAGAATGTTTTGCAATTTGAGAGCAGACATAAGTCCTTATTCCTCAAAAATTCTCGAATCTCTAGGTAATGAAAGTAACAAAAGGACACGAAAAACAGTGTGGTGGGCGAGTTACAGCGGGGCTCCAAACCTCCCAGTCTGTCAGTGTTGCTCCGTTCTCGTCGAGCGAGGTGGGGCTCAAATATTTCGCGGTCCGGCACGTTTTGCAGCGCCCGGAGTTTTGGACCATTCGACGTTCCCGTCCTTTTGTCGTTGTGAGCGGCTTGGCGCTTTTGGTCGATCGTCGAGTTGGAATCTATCGGCGAACGGCAGCGGCGGGTGTAAAGTCGAGCGGCTCGGATGGCGTTCGCGCGTGCGGCTCAACGGTGAAAAGCTAGCGGCGGCAACGCGGCGGCCTTGTCGGGGCAGCTTTAGATGCAAAACAAGGCTCTGAGATTGAAGAGTGTCTGTCCCGTTCGCATCATCAGTCCTTACGTGGTGCGCAATTCGCCGGAGTTGGGGCGCTCGGATCGCAAAAGGGGCCAGTGGAAGCCGCCGTGTGGCTAAGAGATAATGGATTGGCGATAAGCGCATCTGATGACGAATATCAGATGGAAGTGCTTTACCTTATGGCTCGGATTTTGTAGAGCCTCTGCCAAAGGACTAGGTGTCCCCGCACCACGATGAGGAGTTGATATGAACGAGATCAGCAAGTGCCCGATGCACGGCGTCCCTGCCAGCGTCACGTTCGGGGCCAGATCGAACCGTGACTGGTGGCCGAACCAACTCAACCTAAAAATTCTTCATCAGAATCCGCCCGCGGGCAACCCGTTGGGCAAGACGTTCAATTATGCAGAGGAGTTCAAGAAGCTCGACCTGAAGGCCCTGAAGCAGGACCTCACCGCGCTGATGACAGACAGTCAGGATTGGTGGCCGGCGGATTATGGTCACTATGGCGGTCTGTTCATCCGCATGGCTTGGCATAGCGCGGGCACCTATCGCACCGCCGATGGCCGGGGTGGCGCAGGTTCGGGTACGCAGCGCTTCGCTCCGCTCAACAGCTGGCCGGACAACGGCAACCTCGATAAGGCACGGCGGCTTCTATGGCCGATCAAGCAGAAGCACGGCAACAAAATCTCTTGGGCCGACCTGATGATCCTCGCCGGCAACGTCGCCGTCGAGTTGATGGGTGGCAAGACCTTCGGGTTCGCCGGCGGCCGAGAGGATGTCTGGGAGCCCGAAGAGGACATTTACTGGGGCGCGGAAGATACGTGGCTGGGCGACAAGCGCTATTCGGGCGACCGTGATCTCGCAAGCCCTTTGGCGGCCGTCCAAATGGGCCTCATCTACGTCAATCCGGAAGGTCCGAACGGCCAGCCCGATCCGATCGCTTCGGCTCGCGACATTCGCGAAACCTTTGCGCGCATGGCCATGAACGATTACGAGACCGTCGCGTTGACCGCCGGTGGACATACCTTCGGCAAAACGCACGGTGCAGGTGACGCTGCTCATGTGGGGCCGGAGCCCGAGGCGGCACCGTTGCAGGCGATGGGTTTCGGCTGGCTCAGCAGCTACAAGAGCGGCAAGGGCCGCGACACGATCACCAGTGGCCTCGAAGGTGCCTGGACCCCGAACCCCATCAAGTGGGACATGGGCTATTTCGATGTCCTATTCGGCTACGACTGGGAACTCGTGAAGAGCCCGGCCGGCGCTTGGCAGTGGACGCCAAAGAACCTTCAAGAAAAGGATATGGCTCCGGATCCGGAAGATCCGTCCAAGAAGGTCCCGATCATCATGTCAACTGCCGACATGGCAATGAAGATGGATCCGGCCTACGAGAAAATCTCGCGCCACTTCCATGCCAACCCGGACGAATTCGCCGACGCTTTTGCCCGCGCGTGGTTCAAGCTCACGCATCGCGACATGGGTCCGAAGTCGCGCTATCTCGGCGCTGAGGTCCCGGCAGAAGACCTGATCTGGCAGGATCCTATCCCGCAGGTCGATCATCCTCTGATCGATGCGAACGACATCGCCGATCTGAAGTCCAAGATCCTCGCTTCGGGTCTTTCGACGGCCGAACTCGTCTCCACTGCATGGGCGTCCGCCTCCACGTTCCGAGGGTCGGACAAGCGTGGCGGGGCTAATGGTGCCCGCATCCGCCTCAGCCCCCAGAAGGACTGGGAAGCCAACGAGCCGGCCCAGCTCGCCAAGGTTCTGGGGGCCCTGGAAGGAATCCAGAAGGCGTTCAACGGCGCCGCCAGCGGAGGCAAAAAGGTCTCGCTCGCTGATCTCATCGTGCTTGGCGGCTGTGCCGCCGTCGAGCAGGCCGCGAAGGCCGCTGGCCACAAGAAGTTGGAGGTCCCCTTCACCCCAGGCCGCATGGACGCATCGCAGGAGCAGACTGACGTCGAGTCCTTCGACGTGCTCGAACCAGAGGCCGACGGCTTCCGCAACTATATGAAGGCGAAGTACAGCGTGTCGGCGGAGGAGATGCTGGTCGACAGGGCGCAGCTTCTGACGCTCACTGCGCCGGAAATGACGGCACTTGTCGGCGGACTGCGCGCGCTGGCCGCCAATCATGGCCAGTCCAAGCACGGGGTTTTCACCAAGGAGCCGGGCAAGCTCACCAACGACTTCTTCGTCAACGTGCTCGATATGAGCACGGAGTGGAAGGCGGTCTCGAAGGATGAGGATGTATTCGAGGGCCGCTGCCGCAAGACGGGTGACGTGAAGTGGACGGGTACGCGCGTCGACCTCGTATTTGGTTCGAACTCGCAGCTGCGTGCGCTGGCTGAGGTCTATGCTCAGGACGACGCCAAAGAGAAGTTCGTGGCCGACTTTGTTGCCGCCTGGAACAAGGTGATGGACGCGGATCGCTTCGATCTCGCCTGATCGCAACAACTCGATGCCCGACGCTCGGTGGGCACCGCAAGCAAGACGGAGCGGCGTTTCGATGGTTTCGAAACGCCGCTTTTTTTGATAGGTCGCCAATGGGACATCCGCCGCCGACGGTCTGAATGCGTAATCTGCGCGCGGGCGACGGGCAGACATTCTCAAGCGTAGAGGATGCCGGCCATGTGTCTCCATTGCGCGCATGATCCCCGCTTTGATCGACATCAAGGCTCCATGGGCGCGTGGCCTCCATTTCTTATTCGTTTTCCATCTCCGCAGCGAATGTTGATTGCTGGCAAGACATGCGCGATACGCGCGGCCTATTCCGATTTCGGTCTGGTGCCCGGTGGAACCCGAAGGATGGCCAGACGTTGCAGTCATCGGACTGAAGGAAACGCGCATGCAGATCGGCGTCCCGAAGGAAATCAAGATCCACGAATACCGCGTTGGAATGACGCCGGCAGGCGTGCGCGAGGCCGTCGCCGGCGGTCATCGCGTGCTTGTTCAGACGGGAGCCGGCGACGCCCAGGGGCTCACGGATGAGGCCTATCAAAAGGCGGGGGCCACGATTGCACAAACGGCCGACGAGGTGTTCGCTGCAGCCGATCTCATCGTCAAGGTCAAGGAGCCACAGCCCGCAGAACTCGGGATGCTGCGCGAGGGCCAGACCATTTTCGCGTATCTCCATCTGGCTCCTGATCACCAGCAAACCCGCGCCTTGATGGAGAAGGGAGTGACGGCGATTGCCTATGAGACTGTTTCAGATTCCCGAGGTAAGCTGCCGCTGCTCTCGCCCATGAGCGAAGTTGCAGGACGCATGGCTGTTCAGGTGGGCGCCCATTGCCTGGAGATGTCCGCGGGGGGACGCGGCGTCCTGCTGGGTGGCACCGCCAGCGTCGCTCCTGCCAAGGTCGTGGTGCTCGGTGGAGGCACGGCGGGTTCGAATGCGGTTCGCATGGCAATAGGTGCGGAAGCGCAGGTCACATGCCTCGATGTCGATCTCGATCGTCTCTCCCAGCTCGATCAGAGGTATGGTCCTGCCCTGACCACACTGTTGTCCACCCGGCAGGCCATCGAGGATCGCGTTCTGGATGCTGATCTTTTGATAGGCGCCGTCCTCGTTCCGGGTGCGGCCACGCCGCGGCTGGTTGGTCGAGACCTCGTGAAATCCATGAAACGCGGATCGGTCATCGTCGATATTTCAATAGACCAGGGCGGTTCAATCGAAACATCCCATCCCACCTCACACGCGGCCCCGACCTATATCGAGAGTGGAGTGGTTCACTACTGTGTGACGAATATGCCCGGCGCTGTGGCTCGCACATCGACCATGGCACTGAGCAACGCGACGTTGCCGTTCGTACTTGCGCTCGCCAACAAAGGTCCCGTGCCTGCCATGCGGGAAGATCCGCATCTGCGCAATGGCCTCAACGTATTTCATGGCAAGATCACGCATCCGGGGGTGGCGGCTGCGCTGGGGCTTTCTTTCACCCAGCCGGCAGAAGCGATCACGGTCTAGCATCCATCCGATGTCGATCCGAGGAGACCGTTCGGTAACGCTGGCATGATGGAGGTCAAAGTCCGGGGGCGCTCTATGCGCTTTGATAGGCATCTGGAGATTGAGGATTGCGCAGATGCCGTCGGACCTCATCAGGAAAAGTAAGACGTCTGAGGGCTTGCGTCCAAATCTTGCCGACTTCGCGTCGGCTGCAAAGATGTTCTCCTGGCAGGCCGCCCGGAGCGAGCTTGCTGGGCTGCCCGATGGTGGCTTGAACATCGCCTACGAGGCGGTGGACCGGCACGTTGTCGCCGGCTCAGGCGATCGTATCGCCGTGCGCTCCATCGCGCGCGGTCGCGAAACAAAGGAAATCTCCTATCGGGCCCTGGCCGAACGCTCCAACCGCTTTGCCGGGGCACTCAAAAGCCTCGGTGTTGGAAAGGGCCAATGCGTCTTCTCGCTACTTGGGCGCGTCCCCGAACTTTTCGTGACGGCGCTCGGCACCTGGAAGTGCGGCGCGGTCTTCTCCCCGCTGTTCTCCGCCTTCGGGCCCACCCCCGTCAAAGCACGCATGCAGATCGCAGAACCTGCCGTGCTGGTGACGACACAGCGGCTTTACGATCGCAAGATTGCGCCGATCCGCGCTGAACTTCCTTTCCTCAAGAGCGTGATCATCGTCGGCGGCGGTCAGGCAGGGTACGACTTTGAGGAACTGCTGGCCGCGCAACCGCCCGAATTCGAGATTGTCAGGACGACGAAGGATGACTTGGCCATTCTCCATTTTACCAGCGGCACGACTGGTCGACCCAAGGGCGCCATGCACGTCCACGGCGCGGTCCTTGCACATCTGGTGACGGCAAAGCTTGCGCTCGATCTGCACCGCGATGACGTCTTCTGGTGCACCGCTGATCCCGGATGGGTTACCGGCACTTCCTACGGCATCATTGGTCCCCTGTGTGTCGGGTGCACGCTGATCTCGGATGAGGAGGAGTTCGATGCCGAGCGCTGGTATGGGGTTCTTGCCGGCGAGAAGGTCACAGTATGGTACACCGCTCCTACGGCGATCCGCATGCTCATGAAGGTCGGGGACGAATTGCCCCGCAGCTTCGATCTTTCCGCCCTGCGCTTCATCGCCAGCGTCGGCGAGCCGCTCAATCCGGAGGGGGTCGTGTGGGGCCAAGAGGCCCTTGGTCTGCCCATTCACGACAACTGGTGGCAGACGGAGACAGGCGGCATCATGATTTCCAACTTCGCCGCCATGGACATCAAGCCCGGCTCAATGGGGCGGCCGCTACCCGGCATCGAGGCCGCTATCGTGGAGAAGTCAGATGGACCGATCCGTGTCGTTACCGAAACTGGCCGAGAGGGAGAGCTGGCACTGAAGACAGGTTGGCCGTCGATGTTTCGCGGCTACCTCCATGAGGAGGAGCGCTATCGCAAATGCTTTGCCGACGGCTGGTACCTCACGGGCGATCTGGCCCGCTGCGATGAGGATGGCTACTTCTGGTTCGTCGGGAGGGCCGACGACGTCATCAAGTCCGCCGGCCACCTCATCGGACCATTTGAAGTCGAGAGCGTGCTGATGGAGCATCCGGCCGTTGCGGAGGCCGGCGTGATCGGCCTTCCCGATCCGGTCGCGGGCGAGGTCGTGAAGGCATTCGTCGGACTCAATAGAGGCTTTGCGGAAGGCGAAGATCTCAAGAAGGAGATCATGGCTCACGCACGAAAGCGTTTGGGTCCCGCCGTGGCGCCGCGCGACATTGCCTTCCGTCAGGATCTGCCCAAGACGCGATCCGGAAAGATCATGCGGCGGCTGCTGAAGGCGCGGGAGCTCGGTCTTCCCGAAGGCGATACCTCTACCCTGGAGGGCAGCCAATGACAAAGGTTGCCGACAGCAAGGTGCATCTCTCGCGGGAGCACGCACTCACGCTTCTGCGCCAGATGCTGCTGATCCGGCGTTTTGAGGAGCGTTGCGCGGAGCTCTATAGCGCGCAGAAGATCCGTGGCTTTCTGCATCTCTACGTCGGCCAGGAGGCCAACGCGGTTGGTGTGATGCAGGCTCTCAATCCTGATGACGCTGTGCTCGCGACCTACAGAGAGCACGGCCACGCGCTTGCGAGGGGATTGCCCACCCGGGAAGTGATGGCGGAAATGTTCGGCAAGTCCGCCGGCTCAAGCCGTGGGCGGGGCGGGTCGATGCATATATTCGATTGCGGCCGGCGATTTTTCGGTGGCAATGCTATTGTCGCGGGCGCACTGCCTCTGGCTGTTGGTGTTGCACTGGCGGACAAAATGCAGAAGCGCAACCGCGTCACATGCTGTTTCTTCGGTGAGGGGGCGGCGGCGGAGGGGGAATTCCATGAGTCCCTCAATCTCGCATCTCTCTGGAAGCTTCCGGTCCTCTTCGTCTGCGAAAACAACGGATATGCCATGGGAACCGCACTCGAGCGATCCGAGGCCGTTGTCGAGATCACGAAGCACGCCCGCAGCTACGGCCTGCCGGCTGAGGAAGTGGACGGTATGGATGTTGTGGCCGTCGAAGCGGCGGCGCGCAAGGCGGCCGATGCAATCCGCGCCGGAAGCGGACCGCAATTCATGGAGAACAAGACCTACCGCTTTCGAGCTCATTCAATGTTCGATGCCGAACTCTATCGAAACAAGGCCGAGGTCGTCGCGTGGAAGAAGAAGGATCCCATCCCGCGGTTCTCAAACTGGCTGCAGGAGATAGGTCTCGTCCATTCCGAGCATATCGACGAGATCGAGAGGTCGGTTGAGGCGGAGATCGACGAGGCTATCGCCTTTGCCGAGGCGGCTGAATGGGAGCCGGTCGCGGACCTGACGCGGGACGTCTACTCGCCTGCCGTTCGTGGGCCAGTCGGATGAGCGGATCGCGCAAAATCACCTATCGCGAGGCAGTGCGTGAAGCCATGCGCGAGGCTCTGCAGGGCGATGAGCGGGTCTTCCTCATGGGCGAGGACGTGGGCCGATATGGCGGCGCCTATGCTTGCTCCATGGGACTCATCGAGGAGTTCGGCGAGGAGCGGGTTCGCGACACGCCGCTCTCCGAATCCGGGTTCGTCGGAGCCGGGATAGGAGCTGCACTCGGCGGCATGCGGCCGATCGTCGAGATCATGACCGTCAATTTCAGTCTGCTGGCGCTGGATCAGATCGTCAACAACGCAGCCACGCTTCGGCACATGTCCGGGGGTCAGCTCTCGGTGCCGATTGTGATCCGCATGGCGACGGGGGCGGGACGTCAGCTCGCCGCCCAGCATTCTCACAGCCTCGAATGCTGGTATGCCCATATCCCCGGGATCAAGGTCGTGGCCCCCGCCACGGTCGCCGATGCCAGAGGCATGCTCTGGACGGCCTTGCAGGACCCCGACCCGGTCATCGTTTTCGAGCACGCGGCCCTCTACAACGACGAGGGAGAGCTTTCGTCCGAAGGCAATCTCGCCGTCCCCATTGAGGGGGCAGCCAATCGGCGAGACGGCGGCGATGCGACGATCATTACCTATGGCGGCAGCCTGAAGAAGTCTCTCGCCGCGGCCGAGGTTCTCCAGAAGGAGGGCGTGGAATGCGATGTGATCGATCTTCGCTCGCTTCGTCCGCTCGATGACCGCACGATCATGGCGTCGGTAGCCAAAACGCATCGTGCCGTGATTGTCGACGAGGGCTGGCGCACGGGTAGCCTGGCCGGAGAATTGAGCGCTCGCATTATGGAGCAGGCTTTTTTCGATCTCGATGCACCCGTCGCGCGGGTCTGCAGTGCTGAGGTTCCCATTCCATATCCTCGCCACCTGGAGATGGCAGCTACGCCGCAGGCAGAGACAATCGTCGCCGCCGTCAGAGGAGTTCTTCGGCGATGATTGAATTTCGCATGCCGTCGCTCGGGGCCGACATGGAGGCGGGAACGCTTGTCGAATGGCTCAAGAAGCCGGGCGATGTCGTGAAGCGCGGCGACATCATTGCCGTGGTGGAAACCCAAAAAAGCGCCATCGAGATCGAGGTTTTCACGAAGGGAGTAATAGAGAGCCTACTCGTCGAACCGGGCACAGAGGTTCCCGTCGGCGCCGTGATGGCCACCATCCGCGAGGAGGGCGAAGCGGCTGCCAGGGAGGTATCGCAAGAGCCGAAGATAAAGCCGCCCGAGCCGGAACCTGCACCTGAGCCGACCGCGCCGGCCCGGCCAGCCAAGCCCGTCTACGTTCCGCCGCATGCGCCGTCCCGCATCACGCCGGCTGCACGGCGGAGAGCCGCTGAGCTATCTGTTGATCCTCTCAAAGTTGCACCCGGACCCGACGGAATCATCGGCATCGATCAGGTCGAGGCAGCGTCCCGCCAGGAAAAACCGTCTCGGACGTCTGGCATCTTGCTTCATGAAATGCGCAAGGCGATCGGCGCGGCCATGGCCCGGTCTCATCGCGAAATTCCCCATTACTACGTCGGCACGACGATCAACGTGTCGCCGATGCTCGTCTGGCTCGAGCAGGAGAACGCAAAGCGGCCTGTTTCAGACAGATTGCTCTATGCCGCGTGCTTGATACGTGCCGTCGCACGCGCTCTTGAGAAAGCGCCCGAACTCAATGGTCGTTTCATTGATGACCGGTTCGAGGCATCCGAACACGTCAATCTCGGCATTGCCGTAGCCATGCGGGGAGGCGGCCTCATTGCACCGGCGCTTCTGGCTGCTGAGGAACTCGACCTCAATGCGATCATGGAAAGGATCAGGGATCTTGTCGCGCGGGTGCGTGGCGGCCGCCTGCGAAGCTCAGAAATGACTGATGGAACGGTGACCTTGTCCAATCTGGGAGAGAACACCGCCGATACAGTTTTGCCTCTCATCTACCCGCCGCAAGTAGCGATCATCGGCTGCGGCCAGATTGCCGAGCGGCCGTGGGTTGTGGAGGGCAAGATCGTGGCAGCGAAGGTGATGACGGTGGCGGTGGGCGGAGATCATCGGGTGAGCGACGGGCGGCGGGCGGCCCTTTTCTTGAACCATCTGGAGGATCTTTTGCGGACGCCGGGGTCACTATGACAGACAATGAACTCAGAGAACTCGTCACCACGTCCCTGTTCAGCGTCGCGCCCGATCTGGAGGGTGAAGTCGTGGAGCCGGACGCGCTGTTTCGGGATCAGTTCGAAATCGATTCGATGGATTTCCTGAACTTCATCATCGCACTCAACAAGCGTACCGGCGTCGATATTCCGGAAAGCGACTACATGAAACTGGAGAGCCTGTCAGGCGCTGTCGCCTACCTCAGATCCAAAGGGTTTGGTTCGTGAGCCTGCTTCGGCCTCCATTCGTGAGCAATCTCAGGGGGCGCAGGATCAGAACAAAGATGGGCATCGGCTTTTGAACGTCTGATTCATGATCCCGCAGAACCA
>CAWGTZ010000006.1:0-73101 GCA_963825555.1 uncultured Alphaproteobacteria bacterium
CGCCAGAACAGCCCCCCTTATACCCGCTGCGATGCTGCGGCTCTCCTGGCGCCGTGCCTGGCTATAAGGGGATGTTTTTTTGGGCGGCGTGGCGGGTTCTTAAGCGTTCCAATCTTCCCGCCCCGGCCGCTCTAACCCAAATCCCTTGAAATTTCGCACTTTCTCCCTTTGGCACGGCGTTTGCCATTGAATGACACGGGGGTAATTTTCCTCACGGGAAAATCCCCAGGTCACCTCGGCTCATCGGGTGTGGCGTGTGGGGCTTCAAATGGAGAGCGCTGGGACATGGAGCAACAGTTAGCCGAACTAACGGCGAAGCTGGCAGCACTGGAAAAATCCACCAGTATGTCAGGGACCATCAATTCGGAGATCTTCTATTGGTGGTGCATCGCCTTGATGATGGTCATCCACGCGGGATTTCTTGCCTACGAGATGGGCGCCTCGCGCGCCAAGAACGTTCTGGCCTCGGGCATCAAAAATATTCTGGCCTTCGCCTTCGTGGTGGTCACGTTCTTCTTCTTTGGCTGGTGGATCTATCTCGCGTTCCCTGCAGGTTTCACGGTTGACGAGGCGGCGGCTGCCGGCTTGCCGTGGAGCCAGAGCATGGGTCCGAATCTGACGGACAACGCGACGGGCATCTTCTGGGGTGCGTTCGCACTGTTCGCAGCCACAACGGCGTCAATCATGTCGGGCGCCGTTATCGAACGCATTCGCATGTCAGGCTTTATTATCCTCGCCATCGTTCTCGGATCGGTCGTGTGGATTCTTGGGGCTTCGTGGGGCTGGCATCCGTCGGGCTGGCTTACGGCTCAGTTCGGCTTCCATGACGTCGGCGCCGCGGGCTGTGTCCACCTCATCGCCGGTGCCTTTGCACTCGGCGTGTTGATCAACCTCGGGCCCCGGATCGGAAAGTTCAATCCGGACGGGACGGCGAACGAACTGAGTGGTCACAATATGCCGATGACGGTCATCGGTCTGATGCTGATTATCGTCGGCTTCTTCGGCTTCCTCGGGGGCTGCATCATCTATGTCAACGGCGCCCAGTGGACCAACATCTACGGCCAGCCTGCGACCCTCTCTGCCTTCTCGTTCAATGCGCTGATGGGCTTCTGCGGCGGATTGATCGGCGCCTGGGCGAAGACCCGCGATCCCTTCTGGATGATGTCTGGCGGTCTGGCCGGCATTATTTCGGCGGCTTCCGGTCTCGACGTCTGGTATCCGCCGATGGCGTTCCTGCTCGGTTTGATCGGCGGCATCATTGTCCCGATGGCTGGCAAACTCATCGAGAAGATGGGAATCGACGATGCCGTAGGCGCCGTTGCGGTCCACGGTGTTGCCGGCTTCTGGGGTGTCATCGCCATGGGCTTGTTTGCCAGCGGCTATCCCAACATGAACGACATGCCTCCGGTGTCGTTCATGGGCCAGCTTGTCGGTGGCCTCGTGTTCCTGGCGCTCGGGTTCGTGCCTGGGTACGTCCTCTCTCTGATCCTCAAAGGACTTGGATTGCTGCGGGTTCCGCCTTCGTCGGAAATCGTCGGTCTGGATAAGACCAAGGTTCCGCTTTCGGCCTACCCGGAAGGCTTGAAGGCACTTCCTGCCGAGTAGCCAAGTCTTCGACAACGCGAAAATCGAAAGGACGCAATCATGAACACATCACCAATCACAACGTGGGAAGGGGCCGAGGCCTACTTCACGTTCGCTAACGAACCGGTCGCGATCTGGGTCGCTCTGGGGCTCTCGGCCGTGGCGGTTTTGGCTGCGATCATCGTCGGATCGCTCCATGAGAAGGAGTGCTACGTGAAGGTGGAGAAGAACGGGCACTGATGCCCTGCGGCGGCGGGCATCTCGATGGCATGATCGGGAGCCCGCCCCTTATCCAATCCGCGAAACGTAGCCAGCCATGTTCCGCGCTCGCCGGGGACAGGCACCCCAACCGGCAGGCGCAACAAGCGGGGCCTCGGGAGCGGACGCCCGAGGCCCCGACTTGGCCCAGATACTCGAACCGCGTGAGCATGAGAGAAGACTGCACCGCGATAGGCACGCGAAAGGTCATGCACGTCAATGAACGTGCCTGCGATGCAAAGCGCCAGATGGGGCGTTGGTGGACCCACAATGTAGATCATCATGCCGAACGCGGCGGTTGCGCAAAGCGCGAGGCCATAATGCCCACGAATAAGGATCTTTGGTGCTTTGCGAGGCGCTTGCGAGGCTGTCGGAGAGCAAACTGCGCGCTAAAGGGCCACGCTACTTTAGAGTGACCTCTCCTGGGCAAAAATTTGGTCGGCACCTGCGATGCGCCGCTTGCGCCGAGGCCCGCTGTTTGTATACTACAAAGAATAAAATATTGCTGACAGGGGTTGCCGAGAGATGAGAAACGGGCGTCATCGGGATACAAGCACGGCGAACGTGTCCGGTGTGACCGCTCAAGCGAGCCGGTTTCACCAACGCCAAGACGTGAGCGAGGGGGGCTTCAGGTGCTGAACGCAAGCATCATCAGCCGGCCGGTGTACCCAGGCCTGTCACCCGATACAAACGCGCGGCACAATCTGATTGCGGTCGAAGGCGAGGGTGCCGCAGCCGTGCTCGACATGGCCAAAAAAGCACCTGCGGGTTTTTTCCAGAAATCCACCATACTCTTTTGTGCAACGGGTTCGGCCGGCAAAGGCTACGAGGACAAGCTGAAGGAGCTCGAACCGGAAGCATTGTGGGAGTTTCCGACCATCCCGACGGCACTTTTCCGCCTACGCGGCACGCTCGCGACCGCGACCATGGGTACGCGGCTCTACGCAGCAGGCACCGAGCCGTTCATCGGCCAGGTTATCCAGGAAGGTCTTGCGGTTGGAATCGATCCGAAGTCGGTCATCACCGAACACCGCGGTTCCGCGAAGCGACGGGTGCAGTGCGTGCATTGCAAGGGCTTCACCGACGATGTGACGGCTACGCCATTCGAATGCAGCCATTGTGGCCTGAACCTGTTCGTTCGCGACCACTACTCGCGGCGGCTCGGTGCCTTCCAGGGCGTGTGTGTCGATGCGGAGGCTCCCGGTGAGCTTCCCCCCGTGGAGAAACTCTACGAATGACTATCTCCACCGATTTTCCCGTACGTGTCGCCGAAATCGAAACCGTGGCGGAGGGCGTGAAGCGCTTCCGCTTCGTTCGGCCGGATGGCGCGCCACTTCCCGAATTTTCCGGCGGTGCCCACACGGTCGTCACGATGCGCGACGGCGATCGACTGCGCCGCAATCCGTATTCGCTCATGGGATCGCCATTTGACGGTTCGGCCTACGAGATCAGCGTGCTTAGAACGCCGGACTCCCGCGGCGGCTCGATCTACATGCACGACAAGGTATCTATCGGTGACACACTGACGCTCTCTCAGCCCGTCAATCTCTTTCCGATCGACCGGCGCGGCCGCCGGCATCTTTTGCTCGCCGGCGGTATCGGCATCACACCCTTCATCGCGATGGCCGAACAACTCACACGCGAAGATCTGCCGTTCGAACTGCATTATTCCAACAGGTCGGCTGCGCGCGGTGCTTACATTAAACGGCTGAAAAGCCTGTACGGGCATCGCGTTCACACCTACTTCGATGACAAGGCCGAAGCTCTGCCGCTCGAGCGGCTGCTAGGTAGCCAGCCGCTCGGCACGCATCTTTATGTCTGCGGCCCACAGGGCTTCATCGACTGGATCCTATCTTCGGCGCGCGCAGCGGGCTGGCCTGACGAAAACGTGCACTTCGAGCGGTTTCTCGCGCCGCCGCCGGGCTCGCCGTTCAAGATCGAGCTGGCGCGCTCGAAGAAGACCATCACCGTTCCTTCCGATCAGAGCATGCTGGAGGCCATAGAAGCCGCCGGAGTCGATGCGCCTTGCCTATGCCGTGGCGGAGCGTGCGGGCAGTGCGAGACGGCGGTCGTTTCTTGTGACGGAACCATCAAGCACAACGATCATTTCCTTTCGGAATCGGACCGACAGTCGGGCAAGAAGATCATGATCTGCGTTTCACGCATCGAGGGTGCGGGCATCGTACTCGATCTTTGAATTGACAACACGATGGCGGCGCGCACCGCCGTGTGGACCGGGAGTTCAGTATGGGCCTCATCTTCAAGGACGAGACGTTCCGAGACGACTTCACGTTCTCCAACAGTCCGGCGGCGATCCGGCGGTTCCCGTTCCCCTTCGCGGAAGACCGTTACATGTACACGGTCAATATCGAGCCGCATGTGCCGGGCCCGAAAGGCTCGGTCTACGAGTTCCCGATTGATATCGACGAGCACTACCTTTCCGATATGCGCGACCGGGCGATCGTGTTGAGGGAAGATCCGCTTCGGTGCCAGTCTCTGCCACATATGCTGACTGCCGAGTGGGATTTGCTCGAGCTTTTGATGACATCAATGGCACGCGACTATTCCGAGCACTTCACTCTGACTCGGGACGGCGACAACTGGCACTGGATCAACAGCCCGATGGGGATCGACCAGAAGTTCGTCTTTGGCGATGTCGCAACGCTGCCGTATCGTCCCATGGAATACATCACGCGTCAGTGCCAGGGTGACTTCTGCCTGCTTGATCAGCGCGATGGCGATCTCTGGATGGATGCGGGTATCGTCACCTCCCAGGCGGACTGGTCGCTCGATTTCGATGTCGGCATGAGCTTCAAGGAGTGGCACGCGCCTGTGCCGCTTGCGCATGAGGTAGGCGTCTTTGATCGCGCGCTGAAGTTTCTGCTCAATCTTCAGCAGGGCAGGCCTGTTCGCCGCCTCAATTGGACAATGACGATCAATCCACGCCTCGATACGAGCCCAGAAAATTACCACAAGTGGGGTGCGGATCGCACAACGGTGACGCCGGAGAATGTCGGCGACAAGGTTCACCTGCGTGTCGAACTTCAGGGGCTGTGGCGACTGCCGCGGTCGAACGCGATTGTGTTCTCGATCCGCGCCTATCTCATCAAGATGAACGAACTCGTCACGGTTCCGAAGTGGGCGCGCCGGCTGCATCGCGTGCTCAAGACGTTGCCGGACCCTATCGCTGATTACAAGGGAACGACCCGTTACCGCCAAACGACCATCGATTGGCTTTCCAAGTACGACGATGGCGCGCCGACATCCAAGGGATGCTGGCCTGAGTGACCAGGCAAACTCCCCAAGAACAACAACGCGCAATTCATTCCATCATCGGACTAGAAGGACAGTCGAGACATGGCAGAGCGTATTGCAATCATCGGGGCCGGCCCCAGCGGCATGGCGGCACTCCGCGCTTTCGAGAGTGCGCGACAGAAGGGCGCCGAAATTCCCGAACTCGTTTGCTACGAAAAGCAGGACGAGTGGGGCGGGATCTGGAATTACACTTGGCGCACGGGGACTGACGAATACGGCGAGCCTGTCCACGGCAGCATGTACCGCTATCTGTGGTCTAACGGTCCAAAGGAGTGCCTGGAATTCGCCGACTACTCCTTCGAGGAGCACTTCGGGCGGCCGATCCCCTCCTATCCGCCGCGCGCGGTTCTTCACGATTATATCAAGGGCCGCGTGGAGCGCAGCGGCGTACGCAAGTACATGAAGTTCCGCACGCCGGTGAAGTGGGTGACCTACGATGAGCAGTCCAAGAAATTCACGGTGACCGTGAAGGACCTGAAGACGGACGCTATCTCGTCTTCCGAGTTCGATTGGGTGATCTGCGCGAGCGGCCACTTCTCCACGCCGAACATTCCTGATTTTCCGGGCCTCACTCAATTCCCCGGTCGCGTCATGCACGCGCATGATTTCCGCTCTGCGGATGAATTCGCCGGCAAGAACGTGCTCTGCATCGGGTCAAGCTACTCGTCGGAAGATATCGGCATCCAGTGCTACAAGTACGGGGCCAAGTCCGTGACGTTCAGCTGGCGCACGCGGCCCATGGGCTTCAACTGGCCGGAGAGCCTCTCTGAAGTGCCGCTTCTCATGAAGCTCGATGGCAAGACGGCCCACTTCAAGGACGGCACCACTAAGGAAGTTGACGCCATCGTGCTCTGCACCGGCTACTTGCATTACTTCCCGTTCCTGGATGACAGCCTCCGACTGAAGACGCGCAACCGACTTTATCCGCCGCAGATCTACAAGGGTCTCTTCTGGTGGCCGAACAACAAGCTGATCTATCTGGGGATGCAGGATCAGTACTACACGTTCAACATGTTCGATGCGCAAGCCTGGTACGCCCGCGACGTGATCCTGGGGCGCATCAAGCTCCCCGGCTTCCAGGAGCAGGCCAAAGACATCAATGCCTGGGTTCAGAAGGAAGAGCAGATCGCGGACGCGTTTGAGGCGATCGACTTCCAGACGGAGTATGTCCGTGATCTCCTTGGCCCAACCGACTATCCGCCTCTCGACGTCGACATGGTGGCCCGGCTCTTCAAGGAGTGGGAGCACCACAAGATGGAGAACATCCTGACGTATCGCGACCGGAGCTATCCCTCCACGATTACAGGCAACATGGCGCCGTTGCATCACACGCCTTGGATGAAGGCGCTGGACGACGGCATGGAGGCGTTCCTGAACCCACCAAGTGAGACCTCGGCAAAGGTGGCCTGAGCGGAATGACGCCCACATGACCACTACAGCACTCATTACCCGATACCGTCCGGAGCTCGTGGAACCAGGCCGGCCGGTGCTCGCAGCAGGTGTTGAGCGCTACATGGTCGAGGGCGGCGGTTCCGCCGTCTTCGGCCTCGATCGCGACGATCGCGTGGACATCGTGCCGGTTGAAGGCGGCCAGCCGATCGAGATCGTTGCTTTCGGCCAAGGCGGCAAGCCAGATCTTGCTGCTTTAGGTTTACGGGGCAAGGGCCGCGCGAACGGACTGCAGCGCATTCTCGAGTCGGACCGAGAGGATGCGGCCCGAGTGCGCTACGGTCTTTTTCGCCGCGGGCTCGACATCGGGCGGGCACCGGCTGCCCGACTGTTCGATGCGGGGACCCCTCCGGGAGAAGCGCTCTCCATCATGGCGGAACGCCCGGTTGTGTTCGTGATCGCGGCGCCGGCGGAGGCTGCGTCGGTGTGGGATCAGTCGCCGCCGTCCGACGTGCTCGTCGTGATTTCGCGAGCCAAGGCTTTGCCGCCGTCTCCTATGGAACCGCCTGATCCCCTCGGCGAGCCGCGGCTCGATCTCAGGATCAACATCGCGTCAGCCTTGAGTTTCGAGGTCCATGAAGGCGAGTTCATTCAGATCGTCGATATCGCCGGGCGCCAGTGTTCGGATTTTCTGGCATTCGAGCGCCGGGCACTCGACAAGGGCAAGCTCTTGGGCCTGGACGCGACGACGACGCGGACAATGTCGGGGCTCGCCTACCCGAAGCCTGGCCTTGCCTCGCGGTTCTACGACCGCGACCGCAATCCGCTGGTCGAAGTGGTGCAGGACACCGTTGGCCGCCACGATACCTTCAACCTTGCCTGTACGGCACGCACCTACGAAGACGTGGGCTACTTCGGGCATGCGAACTGCTCGGACAATTTCAACGCGGCGATGGCGCCTTTTGGCATCGAGAGCTATCGTGGCTGGCCCGCGATCAACTTCTTTTACAACACCAACGTCGATGACCAGAACCAGATTTGGTTCGACGAGCCGTGGTCGCGGCCCGGCGATTACGTGTTGATGCGTGCGCTCACCGATCTGGTTTGCGGCGCGTCCGCCTGTCCCGACGACGTCGATCCTGCGAATGGCTGGCAACTTAGCGAGATCCAGGTGCGGGTCTATCCGAAGTCAGCTGCCTTCAAGCGCGCCATTGGATATCGCATGACTCCCGACGCCCCTCTCAAGATGACGAAAGAAACGGGTTTCCATTCTCGAACTTCCGCGCTGACGCGGGCGTTCGGCGAATACCGCGGCTACTGGGTTCCGCATCACTTCACAAAGGCCGGCCCCATCGATGAATACTGGGCCTGCCGCGAGAAGGTGGTGATCATGGACCTCTCGCCGCTTCGCAAACTGGAAATCCTAGGGCCCGACGCGGAGGCGTTCCTGCAGTCGGTCTTTCCAAGGGATATCCGCAGGCTCGCCGTCGGACAGGTCTTTTATACGGCCCTGTGCTACGAGCATGGGGGCATGGTCGACGACGGCACGCTGTTCCGGTTGGGTGAGACCAATTTCAGATGGATCGGTGGCGACGATGCGAGCCTGCTGTGGCTTCGTGAGCAGGCCGCGAAGATCGGCGCCAATGTTCTTCTGAAAACAGCGACGGATCAGATCCATAACGTTGCGGTTCAGGGTCCGAGGTCGCGCGACACACTGCGTCCTCTCATCTGGACTGCGGGGGGGCGGCCGACCCTCGATGAATTGGGCGTGTTTCGCTTCACCGTCGGGCGGATCGGCGGTTACGACGGCATTCCCGTTATTGTTTCGCGCACGGGTTATACGGGCGAACTTGGCTATGAAGTGTTCTGCTCGCCGGCCGATGCACCCGCGGTCTGGGACGCGATCATGGACGCAGGTGTTCCTCACGGAATTGCGCCTTTCGGCTTTGACGCCCTCGACATGGTGCGCATTGAGGCCGGTCTGGCCTTCGGGGGCTATGAGTTCTGCTCGGCCACCGATCCATTCGAGGCTGGCATTGGCTTCACGGTGCCGTCCAAAAAGGACGAAGACTATATCGGTAAGGCTGCGCTGGAGCGTCGGCGCCAGCATCCTGCGCGAAAGCTCGTAGGCCTTGAGATCGTAGGCAACGAGAAGGCGGCGCATGGTGACAAAATCTATGTCGGTCGCGCAGAGATCGGCGTGGTTACGAGCGGAATGCGCTCGCCTATCCTGAAGAAGACCATCGCACTGGCGCGGCTCGATGTGGCCTATGCGGAACCAGGCACCCAAGTAGCCGTCGGCAAGCTCGACGGACACAAGAAGCGCCTCGAAGCCACCGTCGTTCGTTTCCCCTTCTACGATCCGGAAAAGACGCGCGTGAAATCCTAATACAACGAACCAAACAATGGGAGATAACAAGAAATGACGGAGTTTTCTCGCAAGACCGCGCTGTATGACCGACACGTCGCACTCGGATCTGACATGTCGTCGGCCTGGAACGATATGGCCATTCCGCAGAATTATGCGACAGACCCCTATCTCGAAACGACTGTAACGCGCTCCAAGGCGGGACTAATCGAGGTGACGGCTCTGAACCTTCTGCTGGTGAAAGGTCCCGGCGCTACGGACTGCCTCAACTACATGCTGACTTCCGACGTTACCAAGGCAGCGCCGGGCGACAGTCATATCTCCAACATCGTCAATGCTCAGGGCGGGCTTATCGACGATGTGCTGATTTATTGCCTGGAGCCGAATGTCTACCGTGTGTCGCACGGTAGCGGGGCTACTGCGACCACACTCAAGGAATTGGCTGGTAAGTATGATGTTTCGATCGAGCCGGACGATACTCACGTCCTCTCTCTTCAGGGTCCGGCCTCATTGGAAGTCCTGTCACCGCATACGCCCATGGATCTTGCTGGACTTGGCTATTTCAAGCATGCGCCCACGAAGCTCTTCGGCAAGGACGTTCGCCTTGCCCGCGGCGGTTACTCGGGCGAACGAGGCTATGAGGTTTTCTGCTCCCGCGAAGATGCGGGGTTCTTGTGGGACGCGATCCTTGAGGCCGGCAAGGACAAAGGCATGATGCCCGTGTCGTGGACGTGCCTCGACATCGTGCGTGTTGAAGGCGGTCTCCTGTTCTTCCCGTTCGACATGCCGCACGAGAATACAACACCCTGGGAGGTGAAGGCCGACTGGACGGTCGATCTCGACAAGCCGGACTTTGTCGGCAAGGCGGCTCTCTTGGCAAGCAAGGGCAAGGAGCGCTCTGTCATCACGGGGCTTGAGGTCATGCACAGCAAGGCCATAGAGCCTGGTGCGAAAGTGACGATCGGCAGCCGCGAGGTTGGCGTCGTGACGAGCACCGTCTTCAGCCAGCATCTTATGAAGTCTCTGGCGATGGCGCAGATCGACAAGAGCTATACGGCGCTCGGGACGGCGCTCGAAGTGCACGAAGGCGGCGAGACGTATGCGGCGACAGTGGTTCGGATGCCGTTTTACGATCCAATGCGCCTCAGAACTCACAGCTAATCTACGGCTAGTTTTTTCAGAGAACTCCGGTATCGCTTGCCCGCGGTGCCGGGGTTTTCTCATTAAAGCTCATTGGGAGGCGGCGGCCGGCGCGACGATTGCTGCGGGGGCTTGAAGCAAGCTGTTACCGATATTGGTGACTGCTGTGACCACGCCCACTTGTGCCTGACTGTTGGCACCGTCGTTCTTGAGGCGATTCCCAATAGCGGCGATAACAGGAGCCGATTTCGAGTACTTGCTGTGATTATTGCCTTCGCCGTCGTCCACGGCAGTTAGATCCACGATCCGCAGATCGTATTTTTCGGCGGCCGCAATCGCGCGGGCGTCATTTGCCGTGACGCGCCCGGCCCGGTCGACGCCTCCGGCAAGCTTGGTCGAGACCGCCAGCGCCGAGTTGTCCCCCGAAACGAGCACCGTCATGGGGCGGGGTAGCTTTCCGATGACTTCGAGTTGCGTGCGGAAGACATTCACGTCGAGATCGGGGGAGGCGAGGATGACCTCGGCCAGCTTGCCATTAAAATCTCTGTGGCCTTTCATCGAGGCCTGCCGCAGGGTCTCAACCGCAAGCCAATTGCCCATACTGTGCGCCAGGATATTGATCTCTTTCACCTCGGGCATTTTCGACATTTTCAAGAGGGCCTGCTCCAGAGTAGTCGCGCGAATATGTGCTGGCCTCGCGATCGGCGAGGTAGAGGGGTACCTTGCCCATAGACGGCCATGCAAAGAGCACAGCTGTTCCCTTGAAGCCCGAGTCATGCACGATCTGGGCGAGCCAGTAGACCGCTTCTTCGTAAAGCGTGTTGTAGCCATGCACGAACACGAGCACGTCGTTCGCCTCTGGGCCTCCTCTGCGCGCGCGCGCGCGGATCTGTTCCAGGAAACCGTCGGCATCGAGAAACTGACGCTCCGTCGTGATGAAATGGCGGCTGGGATCGGGCGGCGTCGTGTCGGGCCACTCGATCTCACCCGTCACGTGCTGGGAGGGAATGGAGACGGTCAGCGCGCTAAAGTTCAGATCCTTTGCGCGCTTGGCTGTGAATGCGTTCGGGTCTTCGGGGCTGCCGCGCTCGCGAGTCGTCGCGACAAGGACTTGAACCTTGTCGGTATAGGACGGCACGTTGGCGATGGGCTCAAGAACCTCGCTACCGGGGCGCGATGCGCAGCCAGCAACAAACAGCACGAAAACCGCTAGGGCTGCAAACCCTGAAACTCGTCTGAAAACGGACAAAGACCACCCCGGAATTTTTCAGCGAGTTTATAGAGCTGGGCCGCCCGCGCTGACAGGCCAATTTATTCCAATTCAGTTAGGAACTGCATTTAAGGCGCTGGTGTGTTTTTCAGGCCTCTTCGGCCCCGCAGGCACAGGAAAGCTTGAGAGTCTGTCGCTCAGGCAAGTGTCCGAGCGCGGTTTGAAAAAAGCTCCGGGCGCGGATCCATCAGCTTCCGCGCCCGGCCTATTTCGTCTCCCATACGCTCGGCTGAAGCCAAAAAACTGGTCTTTTTTTCCTATCGGTGGACGTCACTCGGTCTCGACTTTGTTCCAGCTCGAATCCGGATCGAACAACTTTATTTTCTGTGCGTCCGTTACCGTGTCCGGTCCGAGGTCCTTTTCGTACACCTCGCCGTCCTGATTGACGATGAAAGTCATGATGCCCGAGTTGCCGTACTCAGCCGGCGTTGCGATCAGGGCGAAACCGCCGATCATGCGATCGTTGAGGATGTAGTCTCGGGCACCGTCGGCGGCGTTTTTGCCCTGACCGTAGAGCATGCGGTAGACATAGCCGTGGTAGGCTGGTTGACCTTCGCCCGAGTTGCGGGCCTGGTAGCCTTCCCGTTGGGCTTTGGCCATAAGGGGACCGATCGGGCTTTCCTCCTCACCGGCCGCGGCTGGCCAGTAGAGACCATCCTTGCGCCCGTCGCGGCTCATGAGCCGACGCGCGTACTGTATGCCTTTTCCATCCCGTTCCTTCTCCGCGTACTCAAGTTGTGCGGCGACGTAGGTCCGCATGACTTCGATCGTGTTCAACTCGTTCTCGCCGATGCGTCGGGTCAAAATCTCATCGAGGCCGGCATCCGTGTCCCAGAACCATTTGCCCTCCTCGGCCACGATCGGGATCGGGAAGGGAAACTCGTCGTTGCCGATGACGAGAATGGCCTTGGAGGCATCCTCCTGTTCGATCTTGTGGCTCTCATCGAAGGCTGTGAGGAAGCGTTCGCGACGGGCCTCGTCGTCGACCGGATCCCCGGAGCTGGCGATCTCCTCGCCGTCAGGGCCGAGAACCTCGACAATGGCCTCTACCGGATCATCCGAACGGACGGCCTCAATGAGTGCTGAGACAGCTTCCTCGGCGGATCCATAGCTGGCGAAATCATCGTCTTGGGCAGAGGCGCGTCCCGCGCCGATTGCGGTCGAGGCGGCAAGAGCGAACCCTATGGCGAGCAGTGCGAGGGGGCGGCGAGTCAGAGGCTTGTTATGATGGTGAAGCATGGCTTTGTTCCGTCTATGGTGGCGACGTGAAAGGCTGCGGAAAGAAGTAGAGGGGGTGGTCGGCACGACGAACACTGGCACTACCGCCGCCGTCCGCCGCCTCCTCCCTTGCGACCGCCTCCGCCGCCGCCGCGTTTAGCCCCTCCGCCGCTTTTTCTCGCCTTAGGGTGTGAAGCGGAGGACTTACGGCTGACATTGCCGCGATTGGTCTGCTTCTTCACCTGGGACTTTGGCTTGACGTTCATGGCCTTTGAGGAAGCCTTGGAGGGCTTCTTGACACTCTTCTTCGGGACATCCTTCTTGGTCGCCGGCTTGGTTTTGCCGCTACCAACCTTGTCCTTAGCCTTCGAGACATCGCGGCTGCCAACTTTGTCTTTGGCCTTGGATCCGGCGCCTTCACCCAGTTTGTCTTTCACCCGATCGGCACCGCCTCGATCGCCGACCTTGTCCTTGGCCTTGGAGAGGTCACGGTCGCCAACCTTGTCCTTGGCCTTGGAGAGGTCACGGTCGCCAACCTTGTCCTTGGCCTTGGAGAGGTCACGATCACCAACCTTGTCCTTGGCCTTGGAACCGTCTCGATCTCCCAGCTTGTCCTTTACGCGATCGACGTCGCTGCGATCCCCGACCTTGCTTTTGTCGAAGCCGCTGAAGTCCTTGTTCTTGTCCCTGATCTTTCTGTCTTTGGCGTACTTTTCGCGAGTGCCCTTGTCGCGGTAGGGAACCGGTCCGCGATGCTTGGCGTTGTGCTCCCACTTATTGTTCGTGATTTTTGCCCGATTGACGTTGATGTTGTTGTAGCGGTTGATATCGATGTCAACGCTACCGCGGCGCCAGTCGCAACGGTTCCAACCCCAGATATTGTTGGCGACTGCAAAGCCCGTACCCCAGAAAAAGCCATTCACGAACGACGCGCCCGGGTACGGGTTCCAATAGTACGGTGGATAGGACGGGTACCACCACGAGCCATAGACAACCGTCGGCTGATACACCGGCACGTAAACGACATCAGGTTCAGCAGGCTCGATGACGATGTATTCGGTCCGCGTTTCCGGATCGGGCTGTTTGGTGACCTTCTGCTGTTTCGTCGTCTTCAGGTTGCCGGCTTCATCGGCTTTCTGACGT
Organism: uncultured Alphaproteobacteria bacterium; assembly: GCA_963825555.1. Lineage (GTDB taxonomy): Bacteria > Pseudomonadota > Alphaproteobacteria > Rhizobiales > Hyphomicrobiaceae > JAGVSR01. The sequence continues at coordinate 13,686 of CAWGTZ010000006.1, forward strand.
AGATACTGGACGCGGGCGAAGACATCGTCTTCCTGCGCGAGGAACGCATCGCCGAGCTGCTGCGTCCACTCCAGCTTATCACTCATGTTTTGCAGGACGTCCGGGAACATCGTGAGCGCCTTGATGCTCGGATCCCAGTCCTTGGACTCCAGAGCCTTTGTGAGAGCATCGCCCTCAAGCTTGGCGTTGGCCGGTTCTTTGCGCCACCGCGCGGCTTGCACGACATCGAGAGGATAGGTCGATGCCATTAGAATGTTGGCGAGGAGTTCGTCGGGATACAGCGCAATCGGCGCCAGCATCTGGTCGAGTTCCTCGTTCTTGAATACGGCTTCTTGCGTCGCTTCCTGTACGTCTGGTGCATCTTGGGCGACAGCGAAACTCTTCGGCCCCATCGAAACTGCGACGAGCAAGGTCAGAACATAATCCGACGACAGATTTTATCTTCACGAACGATCTTCTCCCAGTTGGAAATCAGCTTTTGTGTTTATAGACATCCCTAAACCAGTGAATTGACAAGCCTCAAAAACGCGGTGCGAGAAATATGGAGTGACTGCCCGGCGGGCATGTTTGCTGATTTAAGATTTCGTTCCGGATTGCGCGTTAGTGCATCACGGGGAGCACAAAGGGCCGGGTGCAGAGCCGTCTGCATGTCACGTTCGATTTATGTTCGGTCCCGCTAGCAACAATGTTTTTGGGCTTGCAGGACGGAAATGTCCAGCTGGAGCCCAAGGGTGTAACGAACGGTCAATACAAGTTCAGGCAAATTCGATGTTCCGCCATACTTCTGTGGGAAGACCCCACGGTCCGGTTGGCTGCCAACGATTTTGTCTCGGGTGTCCTTTGCTTCGTCGTCTGATGATCGTCACAATTGTCTGTCTGCCCGGCGCTGCTGGCGCCGAGGCCGTCAAGCTGGGCGGCGATGAAATCCGCGAAGCCGTGACCGGGTCTCTGCTGGAGTTGGATACGCCGCTCGGGACGACCATTCCGATCCGCTTCACGGGCGATGGCCTCATGACGGGAAAAGCCGGCCAACTCTCATCGGTATTGGGAGCCGCCAAGGATCGCGGCCGCTGGTGGGTCAAGGGCGATCGGCTTTGTTACAAATGGTTCCGCTGGTTCGAAGCGCAGTCGCAATGCATGACAGTGCAGATGAAGGATGAGCGCGTCTACTGGCATCAGGATGATGGCAAGCGCGGTACGGCCACAATTGTGGAACGCGCGGTTGTTGTCGCGGAAGAGCCAAAAAAGTCCGTTCAGGATGCCGGCCGAACGCTCGAAAGCCCGTGCGCCGGACACGGCCTCGGCCCGAGCAGCTGTCATCGAGACTCCCCCCTCCGAGGCCTTAGGACTCTCGACTGCCGCAATCGTACCCCCCGTGTTGAAATCCCCGCCCCGCCTCGCCGTGCGCCGGAAATCGCCTGTGGCGGAATTGGGCATGGCCTCGGCGGATATGCCAGACCGGGGGCTCTTTTTCGTTGGGCTCGGATTGTCCCGGGCGCTGCAATCGCAAGTTCGGCAGGCCAATCTGGCTGAGGCCGAAACGCCCCCCCTGATGGTCGCCAATCCGGCACCAAAGCAGGCGGTCGTGCAGAATGTGACGAAGACCCCGGCGGTTGTCCCCGCCAAGAAACCGGCCAGAGCAGTCGTTGCGTCGTTGCCGGTTCGCAAGGCTGCACCTGTTACGCCTGCACAAAGTGCGCAAGAGTCCGTGCGGACGCCTCCGACGGCGTCGTCAACGTTCAGTGTCTATGGCGTACCGGCCTGGGATGTCCTCAACGTGCGCAGCGGACCCTCGTCCGAACATGCGATCGTGGGAAACATTCCGTCTAATGGCCGGGGCGTTCGGATGGTGGGGCCTTGCATCGACCTGTGGTGCCAGGTTCAATTCCGGAACCGGCGCGGCTGGGTGAACCGCTACTATCTGCTGGCTCAGAACTGAGCGCCCGGAGCGCGAACTCGTATCGGAGACCGGCACGGAGATGGCCGGCACGCTCCTCACCCTTTTTTTCATCACTTCCCTTCAAGCCCATGGCTTGGTGCGAGCCTCGCGCGCCCTGACTGCGTGCACCGAGGCCTGTGCAGCGCAGTAAATGCAGCCATTCGGATTTTTCTTTCCGCATACGCTGCAACAGCGGAACCTATTGCATTTTGGGAAGAAACGCCACAATTTTGGCTGCGAACGAAGTGTGTCGCTTTAGAGATTGTCAATATGAATTGAGATTATGGCTTCAGAAGACGCAGCAAAGGTGCTAAAAGGCAACGATTAACAAAGGGTGTGTTTTTTCCAGATCCTTAGTGAGTTGCGTCATGGTTGAGTTTACTTCGTCAGCTTCGGCCCAAGCCGAACTTCTGGGTTCTGACGCCGGCGTCGTTGAAAACGATGCGGGCCGCGGTGAAGTTGGCGTCAAAGAACTGTCATTGTTGTCATTGGTAAGTGGCGACTCCCTTTTTCGGGAGGGAGATCCCAAGACCCATGTTTATCGGGTGGAATCGGGGATCTTCTGTCTGACGGCGCAACGGCCGAGCGGACCGCCTCGTGTAGTGGAGATGGTTTTCCCGGGTGGCTTCCTGGGATTCGGCTTTCTCGAAAATCACATCCATAGCGCCATGGCGGTGGTGCCGAGCCGCGTGAGACTTTTCCGGCTTAGCGAGATTTCCGATCTCTGCGAGCAATTTTCCGAGGTTCGCGAGAGGCAGGCCTTGGCAACGGAGCGTGAGTTCGCGGCCCGCCGGCGTCAACTGGTGGGTGCCACGGAGAACTCTCCATTGGCGCGCGTGGCGGCCTTCTTGTCTGCCGTATCCCACTTCAACGAGAGCGAAGGCCGCGACCCCCACGCAGTGACCGGAACTTTGAAATCTGGGGAGGTGGCTAGCTTTCTCGGGCTCGATGTCGAGACACTGGCGATAGCACTCAACGAACTCCAGGAGCGTGGCCTGATCACCCGAAATGTGGAGGGTGGTCTCGTGCTGCTCGATCCAGTCGGTCTGGAAGAGATGGCTCCTTCGCCATAACGGATTCACTTGGCGTGTTCCCTGTTCCCAAGGGGGCGGTCGCGTCTTCGAAGAATGAAAGTGCCCCTGTGTCATGCGTCGCTTGCCCTTTGCAATTCTGGCCATCTTGACGGTTGCCGCCTCCACATTTGGTGGAAAGGCGGTGGAGGCCCAGTCGCTCGGCTTGTGGGGCGGCTGGACGGACGGCGGTCATGAATGGCAGGGCATGGAAAAGAAGCGGACCCCGGGTGAGAGCACAAACCCTGGCGCGAATTCCGGCGGCTCTTTCGGATTCGGTCCGGGCTATGGCCAGGCTTTCCCAACGATCATGGAGGGTGGTCCGCGTCCCGTGATCCGTCCTGAGGCGCCGCAGATCGTCGCGCTGCCCAACGACGAGGTTCCCGGCACCGTCCTGATCGACAACGAGGCTCGCCGACTCTATTTCACCCTCAACGCGGAAGAGGCCTACGAGTATCCGATCTCCGTAGGTCGCGATGGCTTCACCTGGACGGGTACCGAAAAGATCAGCCGGATCGCGGACTGGCCAGACTGGTATCCTCCGGCGGAGATGCGCCAGCGCGATCCGCGCCTGCCGGAAAAGATGTTCGGCGGCATCAAGAACCCGCTAGGTGCCAAGGCCCTTTTCCTGGGCAACAGCCTCTATCGAATTCATGGCACCAACGATCCCAAGACCATCGGCTATGCCGCGTCATCGGGCTGCTTCCGCATGATGAACGCGCACGTTCTGCATCTTGCTACGCTCGTCGATGTCGGCACCACGGTGAAGGTTGTGGACAGCCTGCCACAGGGTGACGAGTTGGCCGAACTCCCGTGGCTTCAGAAGCCAGCAGCTCTGGGCGTCTCGGCCCGACGCCAGTAAATCCCCTAGAAAACGGGGCGGTGCGAGCCCTTAAGCCCGCTCGAAAGTCGGCACTTCCGGCCAGAACACCTGAGCGCGGGCGCTGATGACATCGGCATCATTTGCAGTTGTCAGCAGGCGAACACGGCCCGTGTTGCCCTCCACGAAGTGCGGATGGCGGTGCAGATAATCTTCAAGGCTGTCAGCGACGATCTCGGGCTGGGACAGGATGCGTGTCGCGGGTGGCAGGTGGCGGCGGAACAAGTGCTCCACAAGCGGGAAGTGCGTGCATCCGAGGATCGCGCGATGGGGCGGTACGCCGTTGGTCTGCATCATGACACCGGCGATCCCTTCGGAAACAAGACGGTCTAGTTCCGCTTCAGGCGCCTCGTTCTCAATGGCGCCGGCCAGTTCCGAGCAGATCTGCTGGACGACGGTCACCTTCGGACAGCGCTTGCGGATCTCTTCCTCATACACGCCGGCCATAACGGTTCGTATGGTTCCGAACACTGCGATCGTGTCGGTCAGGTTTTTCTGAGGATATTGCGGTGTGGTAACGGACCAGGGAGTCTGGGTGGCGGCTTCTACCGTCGGCGCCACGATGCCGAGAACGTTGTAACCCTTGGCCTTCCACTCCGTGCCAGGTAGCCAATTTTGCTGGAGCTTACGTGCGGCGACGGCCGTCGCCGTATTACAGCCCAGAAGCACGAGGCGGGCGCCATGCTGGAAAAGTGCTTCAACGCCCGCGCGCGTCAGGTCGACGATCTCGGCCGAGGAGCGGTTTCCGTAGGGCACGTGGGCATGATCGCCGAGATAGGTGAAAGAAGCCTGCGGAAAGCGCGCAACGAGCGCTCTCAGCACGGTCAACCCGCCCAGCCCTGAATCGAAAACCCCAATCATGGGCCGGATCAATGCGACGGCGTAGGGGGTGCCGTCAAGGCAACGATTGCGCCGGATCGATCTGGCTCGTGAGCGGTGGTGGACCTACTCGGCCGCTTCTCCCGGCGTGCGACCAGACGAGGCCGCCGAATGTTCCTGCTCGGCCGCCTTGAGAGCGTCGAGCGTGGGCATGGACACGGTGTTATAGCCACAGTCGACAAAGTGAACCTCGCCCGTCACGGCACCAGACATGGGCGAAAGCAGGTAGAGGGCCGAGCCGCCGACTTCGTCGAGGGTCGGCGTGCGCTTGAGGGGCGAGTTCTCGCGCTGGAAGTTGAAGATGGCTCGTGCGTCGGAGACGCCGGCGCCCGAAAGGGTGCGCATAGGGCCGGCCGAAAGGGCGTTAACCCGGATGCCCTGGGCCCCGAGGTCGGCTGCGAGATAGCGAACGGAAGCTTCCAAAGCCGCCTTGGCGACGCCCATGACGTTATAGGAGGGCACCCAACGGGTAGCGCCACCGTAGGAGAGCGTGATCATCGAGCCGCCGTCGGGCATGAGTTCTGCCGCGCGTTTGGCGATCTCTGTGAAAGAGAAGCAGGAGATCACCATGGTGTTGGTGAAGTTCTCACGCGTGGTGTCGGCGTAGCGGCCGGACAGTTCCTTCGGGTCGGAATAGGCAAGTGCGTGAACCACGAAATCGAGGCTGCCCCATTCATTCTTGATGCGCTGGATGACGTTATCGACGCTCGCCAGATCGAGAACGTTGCACTCCTCGATGATCTTCGAACCGAGGGACTCGGCCAGCGGAACCGCGCGGCGTCCGAAGGCTCCGCCCTGGTAGGTGAAGGCCAGCTCCGCACCTTGTCCGGCTAGTATGCGCGCGATGCCCCAGGCAATGGAGCGGTCGTTGGCGACGCCCATGATGAGGCCGCGCTTTCCGGCCATCAGGGGTTGGGGTTTGGCAAGATCGATATCGGACATAGGGGGCCTCGTATTGGCGCCAAGCGAGCGACCGCGGATCTCGAACCAGCCGGCGCCTTGCTTATACAGTCTCATATATGACGACCCTCGCGGCAGGGGAAAGGTCCCGCGCCAAAGATTCGCCGTCACGTCGTTTAGTCTTTAGTCGTTAACCATCGTGCCGGCGGAAAACGAGAGTTGCATTTGTTCCGCCGAAACCGAAGCTGTTCGACATCACACAGTTAAGCGCGATGTTATCGATGCGATTGCGGGCGATCGGTATATCGGCAAAAGCCGGATCGATCTCCTCGATATTGGCGCTTTCGCACACAAAGCCGTTGTTCATCATTAGTAACGAGAAGATCGCTTCTTGTACGCCGATGGCGCCCAGCGAATGCCCGGACAAGGACTTCGTCGCCGAAATGTGCGGAATCTTGTCGCCGAAGACTTCGCGGATCGCGCGAATCTCCCGCTCGTCGCCAACCGGGGTGCCGGTGCCGTGCGGGTTGATGTAATCAATCGCAGGGGTGCCGTTGCCGTCGAGCCCCTGCATGGCCAGCTTCATGCACCGCACCGCGCCTTCGCCCGAGGGCGCCACCATGTCGAAGCCGTCCGACGTTGCACCGTAGCCGGCGACCTCACCGTAGATTTTGGCGCCTCGCGCCTTCGCATGCTCCAGCTCCTCGAGCACGACGACGCCCGCACCACCCGCGATGACGAAACCGTCGCGGTTCTTGTCGTAGGCTCGGCTCGCCTTTTCGGGCGTGTCGTTGAAGCGAGTGGACATTGCACCCATCGCGTCGAACAGATCCGAAAGCGTCCAGTCCAGTTCCTCACAGCCGCCGGCGAAAATGATATCCTGCTTGCCCCACTGGATAAGCTCGGCTGCATTGCCGATGCAGTGGGCGCTTGTCGCGCACGCCGACGAGATGGAATAGTTGACGCCCTTGATCTGGAACGAGGTGGCGAGTGCCGCGGAGGGGCCTGAGCACATGGCCTTGGGGACCTCGAACGGGCCAATCTTCTTGGGTCCGCCGGACTTGATCGTCGTTTCTGCGGCCTCGACTATGGCGCGGGTTGACGGGCCGCCAGAGCCCACGATGATGCCGGTGCGCTCGTTGACGACGTCTCCTGGTTCCAGGCCGGAATCGCGGATGGCCTGTTCCATGGCGATGTAATTCCAGGCGACGCCCGGGTTCATGAATTGCTTGGGCTTGCGGGGAACGAGGCCATCCAAGTCGAGCTTGGGATCGCCGTGAACCTGGCACTTGAAGCCCAGTTCGGCATATTTTTCAGCTCGTGAGATGCCTGACTTGGCCTCGCGCAGGTTCGCCACCACCTCTTGGGTGTTGTTCCCGATTGAGGACACGATCCCCATTCCCGTGACAACGACGCGCCGCATGCGCTCTGAGCCCCGTTTAAAAGTGTTCGATGCCCGCACTCTTGTGTGGATTGCTGCTCGGCATCGCTTAGGTTTCGGTCGACTTGAGAAGTACCCGCAAGTCCTTTGCTACGTAAATGACTTCGCCATCGGCGATGAGTTCGCCGTCGGCCTCGGCCAGCTTCAGCTTGCGCGCGATTACCCGCTTTACGTTTACTACATACTTCACGTGCTTCACTTCGGGAGTTATTTCCCTTGTGAAACGGACATCACCCACCCCTGCGGCGCGTCCCTGCCCCGTTAAACCAAGCCATCCCAAATAGAAACCTGTCAATTGCCAGAGGGCATCGAGGCCCAGGCAGCCGGGCATCACCGGGTCGCCTTTGAAGTGGCAATCGAAGAACCAGTTCAGCCGGTCGTTTCCTTTGACTGCCAGTTCGGCGACGATTTGACCTTTCCCGTACTCGCCACCGTCTTCTGAGATGTGCGAGATGCGATCGAACATCAGCATGGGGGGCAGCGGAAGCTGGGCATTGCCGGGGCCGAAGAGCTCACCCCGCCCGCACGTCAGCAAATCCTCGAATTCGTAGCTTCCCCGGCGTTCCGCCATAATGTGCCGTGCCCCCTGGCCCATGAAGACGCGCCGCTCCGTGCCGAGATGGCCTTGCGGGGTCCTTCTTTTGGATAATCTCCTGCCCTTCAAACGGGAAATGGGTTCGAGGTCAAGCCGCCAGGACCTGCTGGACCGGATGCCGCGTCCAGTTGCGGGCGAGGCCCGACGCTCATATACTCCCAAAAACCAGGACGGCTGGGCTCTGGAGGGCGCGGAATGCGCGTACCATCGGGGCCCGGTTGGCATGTGATACGGTAAAATACCTAAAGATCAGGCGGCTGCACAGCTGTGGAAAACGAAAACCACCACCACGACCAGCTCATTCCGGAGCGTTTGCGGAGCGCCGGACTGCGGCCGACCCGCCAGCGTATGCTCCTGGCAGAACTTCTGTTTTCACAGGGGGATCGGCACGTTTCGGCAGAGATGCTCCATGCGGAAGTGATCGCAGCCGGGGAACAAGTATCCCTGGCAACCGTCTACAACACATTGCACCAGTTCACGGAAGTGGGCCTATTGCGGGAGTTGGCGATCGATGGCTCGAAGGCCTTTTTCGATACCAACGTCTCGAATCATAACCACTTTTTCGTGGAAGAGCGGGGCGAACTGATCGACATCTCGGGAGAGTCCATCCGGGTCGATGGCTTACCTGAACCGCCCGAGGGCATGCGCATCAGCCACATCGACGTGGTCGTCCGGCTCGTCCCCGACCGCAAGTGAGCCGAACCCAGCCTTTCTTTTGATCAGGAGCCGGGCTTACGCCCGGCTTTTTCTATTTGATGACTTCGCCCTGGTAGATGCCCCACAGCTTGCTCTGTTCCACGTAGCCGCGAAACGCGTCGATGGTGACCTCGCACCAGCGACTGTCGCAGCTGTGGATGCTGGCGATTACGCCGGCTTCCACCATGGCCCTGGCGTCGGCGCTCTCGCTGTCATTGTCCCGCAGTACGACCTGGGGCGCAGGCGCATCGGGTTTCAGCTCCCACGGCAGGACGAGGGCCGTCCGGCGTCCGGATAGAAGCGCTTGACTGACCCAACCGGTCACGCCCTCCGCGTCGCGGACCTGCCGCCAGCCTTCGAACTCCTTGATAATTTCGACGGGAAGCCCGGCTCTGCGGAACACCCACTGCGTGGGATATTCGCGGCCCGGCCCAGCTCTCAGGTTCACCTCGTCGGATTTCAGGCTGACGAAGCGGGGCAGTGGGAGCCCGCTCATAGGTCCCTTTTCGATACCCTGGGCCCGTCCCGGCGCTGCTGCGGCCAAACAGGCGGCCAGCCCTATCGATAAGATCCCCAGGCCAGAGAGCGCCATGCAAAGCGTCTTGATCGGGCGAGCCATTGCGCGCCCATCCGTGCCTTCCGCTTCGTGACCAGTCCTCACCCGCACTCTCCCTCCCCTGGTGCCGGCCGGTTGACCATAATGCTGTGGCAGGCGCAAGGCATCCCGTATGGCCGGGAGAGCTTTGTTTTCCCGGAATGCTTCTGTTAGACACACAGGTCTCAGTGGGGCGCGCTCAAAGGGCGGGTCGGGTCCGGCAGATTGCTGGCGGCTCGGCTCGCTGATCGGCCCCTGCGACCCTATTTGGCTACGGATAGATTCATGCCCGCAAGCACCAGGAAGCCGATTGTCATCGTCACGCGCAAGCTGCCGGATATCGTCGAAACCCGCATGCGGGAGCTTTTCGATGCGCGCCTCAATGTGGACGACCGCCCGATGTCACACGCCGATCTCGTCGAGGCGGCGAAAGTGGCGGACGTGATCGTGCCGACCGTGACCGATCGAATCGACCGGGGCATTCTTTCCCAAGCCGGTCCCAACCTGCGCCTGATCGCCAACTTCGGCACGGGCGTGGACAACATCGACCTCGACACGGCTCGCAACCGCGCCATCACGGTCACAAACACGCCGGGTGTTCTGACCGAAGACACCGCCGACATGACAATGGCCCTGATACTTGCCGTGCCACGCCGGGTCGCGGAAGGTGCGGCCTATCTGAAGGATGCCAAGGCGAGTTGGCCTGGCTGGTCGCCCACCTGGATGCTCGGCCACCGGATCTACGGCAAGCGGCTCGGCATCATCGGCATGGGCCGGATCGGCACGGCTGTTGCGCAGCGCGCCAAGGCCTTCGGCCTGCAGATCCACTATCACAATCGCAAGCGCGTCTCGCCGGCATTGGAGGAGGAGCTTGAGGCGACCTATTGGGAGAGCCTCGACCAGATGCTGATCCGCATGGACATCGTGTCGGTCAACTGCCCGCACACGCCAGCGACCTATCACCTTCTGTCCGCGCGTCGTTTGAAGCTTCTGAAGCCGACCGCCTACATCGTCAACACGGCGCGCGGCGAAGTGATCGACGAGAACGAATTGGCGCGCATGATCGAGGCAGGGTCGATTGCGGGTGCAGGCCTCGATGTTTTCGAGCACGAACCGGCCATCAACCCGAAGCTCCTGGCCTCAGATCGCGTCGTGGCGCTGCCACACATGAGTTCGGCCACGATAGAAGGGCGCATTGAGATGGGCGAGAAGGTCATCATCAATGTAAAGGCCTTTCTCGACGGCCATGCGCCGCCGGACAAGGTCCATCCCGCGATGTTCTAATAAGAAAGGGGCCGATCAGATCGGCCCCTTTCCTCTTTTGCTCCCCTCACCTCATGGTCCGTCGCCCCATCGTGGAGGCCGGACCCGTTTGATGCCGCTCTCTAGACGCCGGCCGAGAAGCGAACGTTGCCGGATTCCAAGTAGGCGTCGAAGCAGGCGGCGATGGCGCGCACAAAGGGCTGGCCGCGCGGCGTGACGCGGAATCCATCCGGAGTCTTTTCAACGAGTCCCTCCTGGTCGGATGCAAGGAGTTGTTCGGCTTCTTCAATGACGGTCTGAGCCCGTTGGCCGAAGACGTTCTGCAGGGAGGAACGCGAGAATTCGAAATCGCACATCAGGCGCTCGATGACGCTGGCCCGCATCTTGTCCTCATCGGTCAAGAGAATGCCCTTAACGGTGGCCAGGCCGGTGTCCGCAACCCGGCGTTCGTAGTCCTGGCGCGGCACCGCATTCTGAAAGTAGCCGGTGGGCAGTTGCGATATCGACGAGGCGCCGACGCCGATAAGAGCATCGGCCTTGTCGGTCGTGTAGCCCTGGAAATTACGCTTGATTTCGCCCGATGCGAGCTTGTCGCCGGGGCGAGCAAAGTGGTCTAGACCGATGGTGACGTAACCCGCTTCGGTCAGCAGGCGCTGGGCCCGCCTCGACTGGGCGAAGCGCTCCACGCTGTCAGGCAACGTGCTCTCGTCGATCATGCTCTGGTGTTTGGCGCGCGAGGGCAAATGCGCGTAGCCGAAGAGTGCAATTCGGTCAGGTTCGAGCTTGATGACTTCCATGATGGTGTTGGCCACGCTGTCGCGGGTCTGGTGCGGGAGGCCATAGACGAGATCTATGTTGACGCCGCCCACGCCGGCTTTGCGCAGACCGTCGACTGCGCGCTTCGTCATCTCGACCGACTGGACGCGATTGATCGCAGTCTGAACCTGGGGGTTGAAATCCTGCACGCCGATAGAGGCCCGGTTGACGCCCGAGTCCGCAAAGGCGGCGATCTGGTCGTCGTCGAGCCACCGCGGGTCGATCTCCACTGCGAATTCGGTCTCAGAGCCGAAATGGAACGACTTGCACAAAGTGTCAGCCAGCGAGCGTATCTGCGCTGCGGAGAGGCTGTTGGGCGAGCCGCCGCCCCAATGGATATGGGTGAGGGGCTTGTTACCCGGAACGAGCGCCGCGACCATCAGGATCTCGGTCCGTAGGTGCTCAAGATAGCGCTGGATAGTGTCGGTATTGCGCGTCGCTTTGGTATTGCAGCCACAGTACCAGCACAACTGAGCGCAAAAGGGGATGTGCACGTAGAGTGAGAGGGCCTGTGAGGGCGTCAGCCGCCGCAGCCCCTCCCCGAAGTCCATCGGTCCTACGGATGCTGAAAAGTGTGGGGCGGTCGGATAACTCGTGTACCGCGGCACGGGCGCCGACATCCGCCGGACGAGATCGGGTGTCATGGATTACTCATCGGAGGCTTGGTGTTGAAAGGGACGACGTTGGAGGGCCGAGCTGAGTTTGCGCATCCACTGCACAGTGATTGGCTGGAGCGGGCATTGCGGATCGCCAGAACGGATTGGCGGCTGCATCGCGGGTGGTCGCTGGACATGATCCAGGACTGCACGGTGGCGAGGTCCATCGGCGTGAGAACGGCGCGTGCGGTTGGCAAAATGACCCGGTCTTCCCAGGAAATATGTCGACGTTGACCTTCGAAATAGCCGCGCAGCATATAGCCCAGCATGTCAGGATTGCTGACGACGCCTTCGCCAGCGGCGGTCTTGAGGGCGTCGGTCAGTTCCAGAAGCGTGGCGCTGTCGCGATCATGCTCTTCCTCCAGGCAAAGCAAGGCCGCGTGCAGGGGATCGTCTTCGCTCACGCGCTCCCTCAGCAGGGGAAAAAGTGCTTCTTCCTCGAGCCGCATGTGGCTTGGGACGCTGCCTTCCAGAATCGACACGGCAATAACTGCAAGCGCATTGTCGAAACTGTGGGGCAGCCCGTCGGCGAGTGCCTCGAGGAGATCACACAACTCGCGCTGAAGCGCATGCTCCTCGGCAATTAGTCCAATAGGATCTGGGGCCCGGCAGGTTGCGCCCTCGGCCACTGCTGGAGTCGCACCTGGAGGAACTTCAACGTTTCTCGTCATTCGGCTGGCCCCGTTAGACTGAGTTGCTGCTTCCGGTGACCCCGGTGCGACGATCTCTACGCTTGTAGCAGTGCACGTCCTTGATCCAGGTCAACGCTGAATATCTGCACATGATTGATTGAGTGAGGTGTTACCTTGGGACCCGCAGCAAGAGGGCCCAGGTCCTAATTGAAGGAGGGGAGAATTGTGCCTGATACCGCAGCCGACAGGTCGGCCATGAGTAACGCGCTAGCTATAGGCAGCGCGGTCGTCTTCGCAGCGATGGGCGCTTACCTTGCCCTCGCCGGGATAGATCCCGTTATGAACCTGCATGGCGCCTTGCTAGCTCTAGCCAGCGTTTTGGCCGCCATCTACATCTTTACGCACCCGACCGAAGACAAGTCGGGCTACCTCGATGGCCCGATCCGGGTTGCCACCATCGCTGCCGTGTTCTGGGGCGTGGTCGGCTTCCTCGCCGGGGACTTCATAGCCTGGCAGCTCGCTTTCCCCGCACTGAACTTCGATCTGCCCTGGACTTCCTTCGGCCGCCTGAGACCGCTGCACACCTCGGCGGTCATTTTTGCGTTCGGTGGCAACGTCCTGCTGGCCACCTCGTTCTACGTGGTCCAGCGGACCTCCCGCGCCCGCATGCCGGGCCGCTGGGCGCCGTACTTCGTCATCTGGGGCTACCAGCTTTTCATCGTGCTGGCGGCCACGGGCTATATTTTCGGTGTCACGCAGGGCAAGGAATACGCTGAACCTGAATGGCACGTGGACCTGTGGCTGACGATCGTATGGGTCGCCTATCTGCTGGTATTCCTCGGCACGCTCTGGAAGCGCGAGGAACCGCACATTTACGTGGCCAACTGGTTCTATCTCGCCTTCATCGTCACGATTGCGATGCTGCACATCGTGAACAACCTGAGCGTTCCTGTTTCGCTGCTCGGCACGCACAGCTATCCGGTCATGCCGGGTGTTCAGGGTGCGATGACGCAATGGTGGTACGGCCACAATGCGGTGGGCTTCTTCCTGACCGCAGGCTTCCTCGGGATCATGTACTACTTCGTGCCCAAGCGCGTGGAGCGTCCGGTCTACTCGTACCGCCTGTCGATCGTGCACTTCTGGTCGCTGATCTTCCTCTACATCTGGGCGGGTCCGCACCATCTCCATTACACGGCTCTTCCCGATTGGGCGCAGACGCTCGGCATGACGTTCTCGATCATGCTGTGGATGCCTTCCTGGGGCGGCATGATCAACGGCCTGATGACGCTTTCGGGCGCCTGGGATCGCCTCAGGACGGACCCGGTCGTGCGCCTGCTCGTCGTGTCGGTTGCCTTCTACGGCATGTCGACCTTCGAAGGTCCGCTCATGTCGATCAAGGCCGTCAACTCGCTGTCGCATTACACCGACTGGACTGTCGGTCACGTGCACTCCGGCGCTCTGGGCTGGGTCGGTATGGTCTCCTTCGGCGCCATCTACTGTCTCGTGCCCTGGTTGTGGAAGCGTGAAGGCCTCTACTCGATCAAGCTGGTGGAATGGCACTTCTGGCTCTCGACGATCGGTATCGTGCTCTACATCACCTCGATGTGGGTGGCGGGCATCACGCAGGGCCTGATGTGGCGCGCCTACGATAACCTTGGCTTCCTGAAGTACTCCTTCATCGAGACTGTGGAAGCGCTGCACTGGCCTTACATCATCCGCGCCGCCGGCGGTCTTCTGTTCGTCATCGGCGGGTTTGTGATGGCCTACAACGTCTGGCGCACGGTTCGTGGCGACCAGCCGGTCGACCTCAAGGATCAGCCGCGCGTCGCGGCCGCTCCTGAGCTGCGCTCCGGCGTCGCGGCTGCCCCGGCCGAGTGAGAGAAGGAACAAATCCCGTGAACCATGGAATCTTCGAAAAGAACTCACTGATCCTTCTCATTGGCATCCTGATCGTCGTTTCGATCGGCGGTATCGTGCAGATCGCTCCGCTGTTCCTGCTTTCCTCGACCATTGAAAAGGTCGAGGGCATGCGGCCCTACTCGCCGCTGGAGCAGGCCGGTCGCGATATCTACGTCCGCGAGGGATGCTACAATTGCCATAGCCAGATGATCCGCTCGCTTCGCGACGAAGTGGAGCGATACGGTCATTACTCGCTGGCTGCGGAGAGCATGTACGACCACCCATTCCAGTGGTCGTCCAAGCGTACGGGACCGGATCTTGCCCGCGTCGGCGGCAAGTACTCCGACGCCTGGCACGTCGACCACATGCGCAATCCTACGTCGGTTGTGCCGGCCTCTATCATGCCAGGCTACAAGCACCTTGAGACCACTCCGCTCGACTATGCGAACGTCGCGGACCGCCTTAAGACGCTTCAGATCGTGGGCGTTCCCTACACGGACGAGATGATCGCCAAGGCGGCGGCCGATGTGGAGGCGCAGATAGCGCCGGACACAGACGCCGCCAAGGAGCTCGTCGCAAGGTATCCCAAGGCTCAGGTGCGCAAGTTCGACGGCAAGCCGGCCGGCGAAGACGTCAAGCCGACCGAACTCGACGCCGTGATTGCCTACCTTCAGATGCTCGGAACGCTCGTCGACTTCACCAAGTTCGACGCAAGCGGACCGAACCTGCGCTAAGGAGGCAGCATGACCTATCAGGACGCTCAGGTCTGGTCGCAGCTCGCCGCGTTGGTGATCTTCATGAGCCTTGCCATCGGCATCGCCATCTACACCTTCCGGCCCTCCAACAAGACCAAGTTCGACAGGGCGGCACGTCTGCCGCTCGAGACCGACAACCACGATAAAGCGCGGTGATCTGAAAATGGCTCACGAAAAACATATCGATGACGTCACCGGCGTCGAGACGACAGGGCATGTGTGGGACAACGACCTGCGCGAGCTCAACAAACCGCTGCCGAAGTGGTGGCTTTATGTGTTCTACGCCTGCTGTATATGGGCGCTCGGCTATTGGATCGTCTATCCGTCCTGGCCGACGCTGACAGACTATACGAAGGGCTATTTCGGCTATAGCCAGCGCGAAGCGGTGATGAAGGAAGTAGATGCCGCGAAGGCCGCTCAGGAGACCTACCGCCAGGGCATCGCCAACACGGCCATCACCGACATCAAGGGCAAGGAAGACCTCTTCCAGTTTGCCCTGGCTGGCGGCGCGGCAGCCTTCGGCGACAACTGCTCCGGCTGTCATGGCCGCGGCGCACAGGGTGCTACGGGATATCCGAACCTGAACGACGACGACTGGATCTGGGGCGGTACGGTCGAGGAGATCGAGCACACGATCGCTTATGGTATCCGCTCGGGTCACGAGCAGGCGCGCGACTTGGCCATGCCGCGGTTTGGTCTCGACGGAATTCTGGAGCCGGCTGCGATCGCCGACGTTGCCAACTACGTGCGTTCGCTTTCGGGAGGCGAGGTGGACAAGGAGGCAGCAGCCCGCGGTCAGGCGACGTTCGCGGAACAATGTGCAGCCTGTCATGGCGAAGACGGCAAGGGCATTAAGGAAATGGGCGCGCCGAATCTGTCGGACGCCATCTGGCTCTATGGCAACTCGCAAGAGGCGGTAACCCAGAGTGTCACGACTGGCCGCGGCGGCGCGATGCCCGCATGGGCCCCGCGTCTCGATCCGGTAACGGTGAAGATGCTCGCCGTTTACGTGCACTCGCTCGGCGGCGGCAAATAGTCCTCCCGAGTTCGCAACTATGACTGTTGCCTGAGACGACGGAGTCTCCAGATATGAATGCCATGGACACCAACGGCAAATTCA
Source organism: uncultured Alphaproteobacteria bacterium (assembly GCA_963825555.1). Taxonomy (GTDB): domain Bacteria; phylum Pseudomonadota; class Alphaproteobacteria; order Rhizobiales; family Hyphomicrobiaceae; genus JAGVSR01. The sequence goes on from CAWGTZ010000006.1 coordinate 29,822, forward strand.
AACCTGAAGACTTCGTCGTCGAAGCAGCGCCCGGCGTCGAAAAACATGATGTCGAAGCGGTATCTCGCAGGAAAAGCGTCGACAAGGTCGCGCAGCAGGGCGCGGTCAGTTACGCTGAGAAGCCCAAGATCTACGCCAAGCTGGCCCACGGCAACTTCCGAACCGCGAAGTGGATCGTGATGGCGGTGACTTTGGGGATCTACTACCTGCTCCCCTGGATCCGCTGGGAGAGGGGCGAAGGTCTGCCCGATCAGTTTTTCCTTATTGATTTCGCGCATCAACGCCTGCTGCTCGGACCACTCGAGATCTGGGCGCAGGAGTTCTACTACATCACGGGTCTTCTGATCATTTCCGCGCTCGCGCTGTTCCTTGTCACATCGATCGCCGGACGCGTTTGGTGCGGCTACGCCTGTCCGCAGACGGTGTGGACCGATCTCATGATCGCCGTCGAGCGGTTCTGGCAGGGCGACCGCAATGCCCACATGCGGCTCGACCAGCAGCCCTGGAGCCTTGAAAAAATCTGGAAGAAGACCGCCACGCACATCTCATGGCTGCTCATTGGTCTGTTCACCGGTGGTGCGCTCGTCTTCTATTTCCGCGATGCCCCGACCCTGGCACATGAGTTGATGACGGGCACGGCGCCGATGGTCGCCTACGTCTTCGTCGCCATTTTCACGTTTTCCACTTATCTGTTGGGCGGGATCGCGCGCGAACAGGTCTGCATCTACATGTGCCCCTGGCCGCGCATCCAAGGAGCCATGCTGGACCACGACAGCCTGCTGATCTCCTACCGCGAAGTGCGCGGCGAGCCGCGCGGGCCGCACAAGAAAGGCCAAACCTGGGACGGCCGGGGAGATTGCGTGGACTGCAAAGCCTGCGTGGCCGTCTGCCCCATGGGCATCGATATTCGGAACGGTCCGCAGCTGGAATGTATCCAGTGTGCTCTGTGCATCGACGCCTGCAACGAAATCATGGACAAGGTAGACCGTCCGCGCGGCCTCATTGCCTACTCGACCGAACGCAACCAGCAAAGCATGACGGCAGGCCCCCGTGACGGCCTGCGTCTGGTACGTCCGCGCACGATCCTCTACTCGGCTGTCATCGCCGTCGTCGGCTCGCTCATGCTGTGGGCGATGATGAGCCGTTCCGACATGGAGGTCAGCGTGCTTCCGGACCGCAATCCGCTATTCGTCACTCTGTCTGATGGCGGCATTCGCAACGGCTACACGGTCAAGATCTCCAACAAGAGCCAGATTCCCCGGCGCTTCAAGGTAGACCTTACCGGCATAGATGGCCTGAAGACCTCCATCGTTGGCTTCGAGGCGCCGGATCCGGTCATCGAAGTTGCGCCATCCGATGTTCGTGCACTCAAGATCTTCGCGTCCCTGCCGGCTGCAGCCGTCAAGGCTCTGCCCGCCGATTCCACGCCACTGAGAATAGTTGTGACGGAAGTGGATGGAACCTCGGCAAGCACGCGTGATACAAGCTTCAGGAGTCCCGCACCTTGACCTCGATTGTTATGGCTAAAGAAATCACCGGACGGCATGTTCTATTCGCGATGGTCGGCTTCTTCGCCATCATCATCGCAACCGACGCCTACCTCGTTTACAAGGCGGTCTCGACATTCGGCGGCATTGAGACTGACGACGCGTACCGCAAGGGGCTTGGCTACAACCAGCGCATCGCGGAAGAACGCGCACAGGCCGAACTCGGCTGGACGAAAACGGCCTCTCTCGAAAAGGACAGCGGCGATCTCGTGGTCACGATCCGCGACCGGGATGAAAAGGGCGTCGACGGTCTCGCGATTACTGCCCTCGTCGGACGCCCTGCCACCAATGCCGAGGACAGAACGCTTGCTCTTACGCCGGTTGGTTCGGGCCGTTATTCTGCTGGCGCCGGGGCGCTTGAGCCCGGCACGTGGGTCGCCACGGTGACGGCGCGCAAGGCCGGAGCTGATGATGACGCGATCGTCTACCAATCCAAGGTGCGGTTATGGAAGGCGCCGTAAAGGCCGAGGTTCAAAAGACCACGGACTTCGGGGACTCCCGCCCGGATGCCCATGCACCTGCGCGTGAAACACAGATATTCACTGTTCCAGCCATCATGTGCGGTGGATGCCTGCGCACGATCGAGACAGCGCTGGAGGCGACGCCCGGTGTCTTCAGTGCGCGTGCGAACCTGAGCGCCCGCCGCGTCACGGTGAACTTCGATCCGGCAATCACCTCCCCGGAACTTATTATCGTGGCGATCAAGGCAGCGGGCTTTGCCGCGGCCCCACTGATCGAAGGACGCGACGAAGTTCATGCCGCGCGCCTCAGCGAGCTGCTGCCCCGGGTCGGGGTGGCAGGCTTTGCCGCTGCCAACATCATGCTCTTGTCCGTTTCGGTGTGGTCGGGCCACGCGTCCGACATGGACGAGAATATGAAGACGCTATTTCACTGGATCTCGGCGCTGATCGCGCTACCTGCGATCGCCTATGCCGGCCAGCCGTTTTTCCGCTCTGCCGCCGGCGCGATCCGGAGCCGCCGGCTCAATATGGATGTTCCGATTTCGCTGGGTATCCTGCTCGCCACCGCGATGAGCTTCGCGCAAACCATGCGGGGCACGGCCCACGTCTATTTCGATGCCGCGACGATGCTCGTATTCTTCCTGCTCGTCGGGCGCCTGCTGGACGAGAGCATGCGTGCGCGCACCCGCAGCGCCGCTGAAAATCTCATGAGCCTGAAGGCGCTCACAGCAACGATCGTTGATGACGACGGATCCGTTCGCCAGATCCCGTCGCGTGCGCTCGTGCCAGGCATGAAAATGATCGTCGCGGCGGGCGAGCGCATCGCTGCGGATGGTGTCGTTATAGACGGCGCGAGCGAGATCGACGAAAGTCTCATCAGCGGCGAGACGCTGCCGACGTCCGTGGGCGCGGGTGATCGGGTCCATGCCGGCACGCTCAACGCCGGCGCGCCGCTGCGCGTCGAGACGACCGCGACCGAGGACAACACGCTTCTGGCCGAGTTATCTCGTCTCATGATGGCTGGCGAGCAGACGCGGGGTCGCTATGTGCGGCTTGCGGACCGTGCGGCTCGTTTCTATGCGCCGGCCGTTCATGTGCTGGGTCTGGCGACTCTCATCGGCTGGCTCGTCGCCGGCTTCGGTTGGGAGATCGCGCTGACCAATGCCATCGCCGTTCTCATCATTACGTGTCCATGCGCATTAGCGCTCGCCGTCCCAGCCGTCCAGGTTGCAGCTATCAGCCGGCTCTTCAGCGACGGCGTGCTCGTGAAGGCAGCCGACGGCCTGGAGCGTCTGGCGGAGGTCGACACGATCGTCTTTGACAAGACAGGTACGCTCAGTCTCGGGGAGCCCTCGCTCGCGCTGGATCAGCCGATCGACTCGGATGTTCTGGCGCGAGCGGCAGGCCTCGCGATTATGAGCCGTCACCCCTATGCGCAGGCCATGGTACGCGCGGCTCGCGCGCGTGGTATCTCTTTCGAGCCGCAGAAGTCTGTGACGGAGGTTCCCGGATCGGGTCTGTCGGTCGTGACGCCGGAAGGCGAGGAGCGACTTGGTTCCGCGCGCTGGACGGGCATCGAGGTGACCGATCCCCGTCAGGTGGCATCTCTGTGGTATTCGCGGCCCGGCCGTGCCTCCGTCGGCTTCCGGTTTGAGGATCGTCTGAGGAGCGACGCGGCCGAGACGGTTGGAGCCTTGCAGGCAGCCGGCTATCATATCGAGATCCTTTCAGGGGATCGTCCGGATGCGGTGGCGGATGCGGCCAAGGCACTGGGTGTCGCAGATTTCCGCGGGGGTGTACGGCCCGAGGAGAAATTGGCGCGGCTTACGCAACTGAAGGCGTCCGGTCGCACGACGCTGATGGTTGGCGACGGCCTCAACGATGCGCCGGCTCTGGCCGCGGGCCATGCCTCACTCTCTCCGTCGGCGGCAGCCGACATCAGCCAGAATGCGGCCGATGCCGTCTTCCAGGGCGAGAAACTGGGCTCCGTAGTCGAAACGCTAAAGGTCGCGAGGCGCGCGCATCGTATGGCGCTGGAGAATTTCGGTATCGCCATCGTGTATAATATCGCCTTCGTGCCGATGGCTGTGCTCGGCTTCGTGACGCCGCTTCTGGCGGCGATCGCCATGTCGACCTCGTCAATTCTGGTGACCGGCAATGCGCTGCGCCTGCGGTCGATGCGGCTGAAACTCGATCGAGTCTCTGCCAAGGAACAAGGAAACTGCTGATGGTCTCGCTCGCCTGGCTCATTCCCGCGGCGCTGTTCCTAGGGCTACTAGGCCTCGGCGCATTTCTTTGGGCGTTGAAAAATGGCCAGTTCGAGGATCTGGATGGCGCGGGCTGGCGTGCCATCGATGACGCGCCGCCGGGCCCATCCGGCGGCAAGGACCGTTCTGAGAAGTGAGGTAGCACGCCGGCATGGACGGTACCGAGATCACATTCCTGGGCGGACTGCTGTTGGGGCTTGCGAGCACCCTGCACTGCAGCGCCATGTGCGGAGGTATCTCGTGCAGTGCCCTGCTGGCGCTGGGACCGGGGACGGGGTCAGAGCGTGTCATTCATGCCCTGCTGCTTCAGGTCGGCCGGATCCTGTCATATTGCGCGCTTGGTGTGACCGGCGCGTTGCTCGGTTCGGCGTTTCTCTCGCCTGAGACGACGATGAACTACCGCGCGCTGCAATGGATCGCGGCCGTGGTTCTGATGTGGACTGGCCTCGCGATGGCCGGGATGATGCCGCGTCTCGCCGTGCTCGACACCGCCATGATCCGCCTTTCGGATGCGGTTGCCAATGTAACGCGGCCGCTTAAGGGCACCGCTGCGGCGCCCGTCACGCTTGGCGTCATGTGGGGCCTGAACCCATGCCCGATGGTCTATGCGGCCGTTTTCACCGCCTCTATCACCGCCTCGGCGGCTGGCGGTCTTTCAGTCATGGCTGGGTTCGGGCTCGGCACTGTGCCGGGCGTGCTGGCGGCGGGGCTCGGGATTTCGGCGCTCAAGGGCCTCGATGCCAGCCGAGGCGTGCAGGTTGCTGTCGGGCTCTTGATTGCAGGACTGGGCTTTGCGTCGCTGTATGTGCCGGCGGCCCACATCGCCGGGTTTTGTCTGACGCCCTGAGCGCCTTTTCCGGCACGGGAGTGGGGAGTGGAACTTGCCGGGCCGGCAGCCCATATTAAGGGCATGAGCACCGTTACCACCCTGCATATCCCCTTCGACAATGCGTACGCCCGGCTGCCGGAGCGGTTCTACGCGCGTGTCCAACCCTCAGCAGTCTCGAAGCCTCGCCTGATCCGCTTGAACGATGCTCTCGCCCGCGAACTCGGCATCGATCCGGACGCGCTTACGACACCGGAGGGCGTCGCCGTGCTGGCGGGCAACGCGGTCGCCCAGGGCAGCGAGCCGATTGCGATGGCCTACGCTGGACACCAGTTTGGTAACTTCGTGCCCCAGCTCGGCGACGGGAGGGCAATACTCATCGGTGAGGTGATCGACAAGTCGGGCATCCGTCGCGACATTCATCTCAAGGGCTCTGGCCGCACGCCATTCTCCCGTTCGGGCGACGGGCGTGCGGCCCTCGGACCTGTTCTGCGCGAATATATTGTCAGCGAGGCCTTCGCCGCGCTTGGGATTCCAACGACGCGCGCGCTCGCAGCCGTGACGACTGGCGAATGGGTCTATCGCGAGACGCCCCTTCCCGGCGCAATCTTCGTTCGCGTTGCTGCGAGCCACATTCGCGTGGGAACGTTTCAGTTCTTCGCCAGCCGTCAGGATGCGGAAGGGGTCCAGCTTTTGGCGGACCATGTGATCGCGCGACATTTTCCTCAGATCGGCAACGGTCCGGAGCGGTATCGTGACTTTCTCGCCGCCGTCATCGAGCGGCAGGCGGAACTGGTAGCCCGCTGGATGCTGGTGGGTTTCATCCACGGGGTCATGAACACGGACAACACGTCGATCGCCGGCGAGACGATCGACTTCGGGCCGTGCGCGTTCATGGATACCTATCATCCGGCTACCGTGTTCAGCTCCATCGATCACGGCGGGCGCTATGCCTTTTCCAATCAACCCGCAATCGCCCAGTGGAATCTTGTGCGTTTCGCGGAGACCTTGCTTCCGCTGCTCGGCAACGACAAGGATGAGGCGGTCACGGCGGCGCAAGACCGGATTGATGCCTTTCCGGCGCTCTTCCAGAAGGCGATCTCGACCGGTTACGCTCGAAAGATCGGAATGGAAGGAATGCGTGAGGGCGATCTCGCTCTGGTGCAGGATCTCCTGACTGTGATGGCGAACGGAGAGGCCGATTTCACTCTGACGTTTCGTGCACTCTGCGATGCGGCATCCGATGCCGGAGCCAATGCTTGTGTGACGGCGCTCTTTACCGATCCGGGGCCAATCGGGCAGTGGCTAAGCCGCTGGCGGGAGCGGCTCGGCGTCGATGGGCGTCCTCTGGCGGAGATCGCAGAGGTCATGCGGACCTTGAACCCCGTTATCATACCGCGCAATCATCAAGTGGAAAAAGCCATCCGGGCGGCAGTTTCGGATGAGGACTTCGCTCCGTTTCACCGGCTGGTCGACGCGCTCGCCCGCCCCTTTGAGGACCGGCCGGACATCGAAGACCTGACTTCTCCTCCCAAGCCGGAAGAGGTGGTGCACCAGACGTTCTGCGGAACGTGATCGCTGGGCGGGATTGGGGATCAGGGCCGCTTTGCGATCATGCGGCGCCACTTGCGTGGAGCAACGAGATAGCCGAGCCGGCCGCGCCCCTTCCAGCGCACATCTTCAAGATGATCGAACACCTCGCGTGGATGGAGCGGTCGTCCCTCCGTCGCAATCTTCAGCCGCTCAATGTGCTGCAACTCCTCCAAGAGTGGTTGAGCGGTTTTGTGCAGCATGACGATTGTGGCGATGGTCCGCCGGGGCATGTTTGGGGGAATGCGTGCAAAGAGGCTTGCCACGAAGTTCTGGGTGGTCTTGGAAAGTCGCGTGGCAAGGCGGCCAAGGCGGGCGACGAGGCGGATACCGAAGTCTTCCTCGAACCTGTAGCCATGCAACTCCATCCACTCGAACAGCTTTGTCATGATCAGGTCCTGATGGCGAACCTGGGCGGTGTAGCGGTAGTCCTGCCACTCGGCGACGATGTCCAACTCGGGCTCGATCTCCAGGTCACCCGGGGCGAAGGACTCGTCGGCCGTCACGCCAATGCGGCGGTAGAAACGCTTGTTTCTGGCGTCGAACCTTGTCTTGAAAGTCGGCAGCTTGAGGGTGCCCTGACTGGCGTCAATGTAGGCAATGCGTACAAGCTTGGAACAGAAAAGATTGTAGGACGGGCCAAGACTCATTGAGAAGTCGTAGAGGATCGGCTTGCCACCCCTATCGAGCGAGCGGCGGACGTGATCATAGATCAGCTTGGAGGCGCGCGCGGCAAGGCCTGCATCGCGATGGCGTAATAGGATGGCGCGGGCAAGGCGGTGCTCGAGCGCATGTGTCAAACGTTCGATGACAGCTCCGGATTCGATGAGGCTTTCGACCAACCAGCCCTGGCCGTTGTCATCGAAGTGGATCATTGCAGTGTGGCTGAACTGGCTATCCACGTCGCCAATGCGGGCGATGGCGGCGCTGTTGTTATGCATGCCGCGAACCAGAAGGATATCGCCCGAACGGAAGTCGAGGTTGTGGCCGGTATCGAATTTTGGATTTACGAACGTATTGTAGGAGATCTCGCGGAAGGCGCGGATGACGGGACTCTCTGTGTCGCCAATGGCAAATCCGGAATGGACCTCTCCCATCATGTCGGATGCGTAGCGCAGGACGCGCAGGGCATCACGGATCGCATGCTGAGCTTCACGCGTCATGAAGCCTGCCGGATGCCATTCCGCGATGCGATCGCGGAGTATGGTGCGCAGCTCGAACATCTCGGTCATGATCTGGGGTGCGGCGGCTGCATAGTTCGCGCTCGCATAGTGCCCGAGGTCGCGTTCGTACACCTCGTGGTAGATGCGCGAAACGTTGCGGACGAGTTCGTCAGCGCTGCCCACAGGCGCCAACGCAAGAGACCGCAGCGTCTCGCGTTGGCGGACGTAGTCGTCTGACACGGATGTGCGAGGCACGGCGCTTCCCCCCTGCCGGTCATGATCCTTGGCGGCCAGCTTCTGTGGCGGCCTGCCTATCCGATCAATAAGTGCAATCTGGCGGGCTTTATGGCAAGCGCGGCATCAGGCTGCTGCCCAATCGACGAGGCGGTCCAGAAAATCCATGCATTTTTCGAGTTCGGCGGCTTCAATCCACTCGTTGGCCGTGTGGGCCTGCGCGATGTCTCCTGGTCCGCACACAACCGAGGGCGCGCCCGCGTCCTGGAAGAGGCCGGCCTCCGTTGCATACGACACAGCGAAGGTTTCGTTCTGCCCGGCAAGGGAAAGGGCGAGCGCGACGGCCTCGGAGCCCGCCTCGGCGCCAAAGGGCGGAACATAGTTGGTGCGTGTGACACGGACACCGGCTTCCGGCGCCATTGCGGTCATCTCGGGTAGGCAATTATCTTTGACGAAGCGTTTGAGGCGGGCTTCGATGGCATCGATATCTAGGCCGGGGAGGGCGCGCACTTCGCAGCCGATCCTGCAAGCGATGGGCACGATATTGGACGCCGTGCCGCCCTCGATCGTCGTGACCTGCATGGTCGGATAGGGCGGTTCGAAACGGACCTCCGGCGGGTGGCGCTTGAGTTCGTCTTCAATGCGCGCGATCTCTCCCAGGATCCGTCCGGCATACGTGATGGCGTTGACGCCCAGGTGCGCCATGCTGGAATGGGCTGCGCGGCCTGCGATATCAATCTGCCAGCGCACGGGGCCCTTGTGGGCATCTACGACCTTCATGCCCGTTGGCTCGCCGACTATGACGACGCGTGGTAGCGGCAGCCGAGCCCCCATCTCCGCGATCATCGGGCGAACGCCGAGGCATCCGATTTCTTCGTCGTAGGAGAAGGCAATATGAACCGGTCTCGTCAGAGTGCGCGCCCTTAAGCGGGGTACGGCGGCGAGCACGCAGGCGAGAAAGCCCTTCATGTCGGTCGTGCCCCGACCGTAGTAGCGTCCGTCCTTTAGTGTCAGCTTGAAGGGATCGGTTTCCCATGCCTGGCCTTCGACAGGCACGACGTCTGTATGGCCCGACAGGGCGACTCCCGGTACATCGCGCGGTCCGATAGTGGCGAAGAGAGAGGCCTTTTGCCCGTCTTCGGTGGGGACGAGTTCAGACGCAACACCGTGTGCGCGAAGATAGTCCTTCACGTAGCTGATTAGGGGAATGTTCGTCTTGTGGCTTGTCGTATCGAACGCAACGAGGTGCGCCAGAATCTCGTCCACTTCTGGCACAGCGCGTTGCATCTCAGTTCACGCTCTTCACAGTGAAAGGGCTATCGAGCGAAAAGGCGGGAATTGCGACATCGAAGAGGCGGCCGCCTTCTCCCGCCATTTGGTAGCTGCCGACCATGATGCCTGAGGGTGTCGAAAGCGGGCATCCGGACGTGTAGGTAAAGGATTGGCCGGGATCGATGACGGGAGTCTGCCCGACCACGCCGGGGCCGCGAACCTCTTCAGTGCGGCCGATCGAGTCCGTGATGCGCCAGCGGCGCGTCTTGAGCTGCACAGGGAACTTGCCCTCGTTGGCGATCTCGATGGTGTAGGTCCAGAAGTAGTACCCTTCGTCTGGCGACGATTGGTCGGCTTCATACTCTGGCCGCACGCGGATGCGGACGCCGTGTGTCGTGGTCTCGTAGAGAAAGTCGCGGCTCACAGCAGATCGTCCTTTGACGAAAGTTCTGGAAGGCAAGTTTAGGCAGCGGCCATTGCCGGTCAACCGTGTGCGTGACGCATCAGGCGGGCTCACGCCGTGCGCGACGCGGCCAGGCCCCGGTCGATGTCGGCGATGAGATCTTTGGCGTTCTCGAGCCCCACCGACAAGCGCAGCATGCCATCCGTTATTCCGAGCTCGGCGCGGGCGGCGGGCCCGATCCGCTGATGCGTTGTGGTGGGCGGATGGGTAATGAGGCTCTTGGCGTCGCCGAGGTTGTTGGAAATCTTGATTAGTCGGAGCGCGTTCTGGAAGCGGAAAGCGCCCTCTTTGCCGCCCTCCACTTCGAAAGCGATCATCTGGCCGGGGCCTGTCATCTGCTTTGCGGCGAGTTCAGCCTGCGGGTGATCCTTTCGGCCACAAAAGATGACGCGGCCGACGCCCGTCTGGCCGGCGAGATGATCTGCGACCTGAGCTGCGTTGGCGCACTGGGCGGCGACGCGGAGCGGAAGTGTCTCCAGCCCCTTCAACATGACCCAGGCGTTGAACGGGCTCATGGACGGACCTGTTTGGCGGAAGAAATCTTGTAAGTGGTCGGTGAGGAACTTCTCCGAGCACAGGACTGCGCCACCCAGGCAGCGGCCCTGGCCGTCGATGTGCTTCGTTGCGGAATAGATAACGACGTCGGCTCCATGCTGAAGCGGACGCTGCAGCATCGGCGTGGCGAAGACGTTGTCGACCATAACGAGCGCGCCGATCTCTTTCGCGATCTTGGAGACCGCAGCGATGTCGACGAGATCGAGCGTCGGGTTGGCAGGTGTTTCGAAGAAGAACGCCTTGGTGTTCGGGCGCACGGCCTTGCGCCATTCCTCGATGTTGCGGCCGTCGATGAGCGTGGGGGTGATGCCGAAGCGCGGGCACAAAGTCTCGACGATGTAGCGGCACGAACCGAACATAGCGCGCGCTGCGATGACGTGGTCGCCAGCCTTGAGGTAGGACAGAAGGGCGGCGTTCACTGCGGCCATGCCCGTTGCCATCGCGCGGCAGACTTCGGCGCCTTCCAGAAGTCGCAGCCGTTCCTCGAGCATGGACACGGTGGGATTGGCAAAGCGGGAGTATTGAAAGCCCGGGTCCTCGTTCTTGAAGCGGGCCTCGGCCTGCTCCGCGCTCGTGTAGACGAAACCCTGGGTCAGAAAGATCGCTTCCGAGGTCTCGCCGAACTGGGAGCGCAGCACGCCACCGTGTACGAGTTGTGTCTCAGGCGCCCATTCGGCTGCGATCGCGGCATCTTCCGTCTTGCCAGTCATTGTCGTCTGCTCCCGTGGCGTGCGGTCCCGATCCGGACGCCCCATAACAAAAAACCCGGACCCCTGAGGCACCTCTCCTCGAAAAAGGAGCCGTGCGCCGGGTTCTCCGGGTGCGCTCGGCCACTTTAGCGAGTTGTTTTACGTGGCTGCAAGCCGGCCGGCCAAATCACCACGAGGATGGGCGGGGGAATACCGCTCCGGCCCCTTGGCGTCAAGCCAACCATGCTTTAGAGCCGTTTTTAAAAGGGGAACCCATGGCGAAAATGGCGGCCAAAGCGACGATGGACGAGGACGGCCCGCTGGGCGAAGCTGTCACCAATGGCATTTTGCCCGTGCAGGCGATCCGGGCTCTGATCTCCGGCGGGGCCTTGAAGCTGGCTGAGCCGGCGGATGCAGGGCAACTCCAGCCGGCGAGCGTCGACTTGAGACTCGGACGGGAGGCCTACCGCGTCCGGGCGAGCTTCCTTCCCGGTCGAGGGGGCAAGGTCACAGACAAGCTGCAAGACCTGAAGTTGCACACGATCGACCTGACGCGTGGGGCGGTTCTGGAGACGGGCTGCGTCTATATCGTCCCGCTGCTCGAAAGCCTGGCGCTGCCCGATACGATCGCCGCCTCAGCCAATCCGAAAAGCTCGACAGGCCGTCTCGACGTTTTCACCCGCGTGATTGCGGATGGTGTGTCGGCCTTTGATCAGATCCCCCCAGGGTATCAAGGCCCGCTCTACGCGGAGATTTGTCCGCAGACTTTTCCCATTCTGGCGCGAACGGGGTCTAAGCTTACCCAGCTGCGCTTCAGGGTCGGGAACCCACGAGAAGACGATGAGGAGCTTGCGCGACTGCATGCGAAGGAAACGCTGGTCTCTGGCGGCGCAGCAGACATCAGCGACGGCATCGCTCTTTCCGTCGATCTTGTCGGCGATGCTGCGGGTCTCGTCGGGTATCGCGCGAAGCGGCACACCGGGGTCGTCGACGTCGATGCCCCGGGCAGTTGCGCAATTGGCGACTACTGGGAGGAGATCAGCGCCGGCGGCGCGCGCCGACTCATTCTGGATCCCGACCAGTTCTACATTCTTGCCTCCAAGGAGGCGGTCCACATTCCACCGACGCATGCTGCGGAGATGATGCCGTTCAACCCTCTGGTCGGTGAATTCCGGGTTCATTATGCAGGTTTCATGGATCCGGGCTTCGGTCATGCAGCAGCCGGCGGACACGGCTCCCGGGTTGTGCTGGAGGTCCGTTCGCACAAAGTGCCGTTCATCTTGGAGGATGGCCAGATCATCGGCCGGCTGGTTTATGAGCGCATGGTGGAGGTGCCTGAGATGCTCTACGGGCGGGATTTGGGTTCCAACTATCAAGCTCAGAGGCTGAAGCTGTCGAAGCACTTCCGTTAGCGAAGTGCCCCAAAGGGCCAGCGATTTAAATGTTCGTTTACCAAGTTCTGGCAGTTTCGGGCGCGTAGCGTTCTGTAGTGGAGTTGGCGCGTGTTTGAGAATCCGGTCCTCCTGATCTTTCCTGCGGCTCTTGCCTATGCCGCAGTGATGGATTTTTTCACGATGACGATTCCGAACCGGATTTCGCTGGCGATGATCGTCGGCTTTTTCGTTGCCGTGCCCTTCTCGGGCCTTTCCATGTACGAAATTCTGATGCACGTCGCGGCGGGCGCTCTCATGCTCGCGATCGGCGTTGGCATGTTCTCCTTCCGCCTCCTTGGCGGGGGCGATGCCAAGCTTCTCGCTGCTTGCTCCTTGTGGGTTGGAATGGAGTCGCTCCTCCCCTTCATCCTGCTCGTTGCAGTCAAGGGAGGCATTCTGGCGATGATGATTCTGGCCTATCGGCGTATTCCAATGGCGGCTCTGCCTGACAAGGAGTGGGCGATGCGCCTGCATCAGCGCGGCGGCGGGATTCCCTACGGCCTCGCAATCGCCGCTGGGGGATTCATGATCTATCCCCACACGGAGATCTTTAAGTCCTTCCTATTCTGAGCCGAGACAAAAAAGTTAATAAAGTTAAATACTTAAGGCGCCGCATCGCGGGTGGCGCGTCGATTTACGACGCGGATTAACCTCGCATTGACGAATGTCACGCAGACTGTGTCCTGAAGCTGGGGGGAGAGGTCCTATCCAGCGCTTAGGGACGCTAGTGGCGCTATGAAAAAAGCTCAGTTGATCGGCATCTCAATTGCGGGCGTTTCGGCGCTCCTGGCCTTTGTGATGGTCAGGGGGATGTTGAACCAGCCCAAGGAAGAGAAGGTCGTCGAGGTCAAGGTCGATTCGACTCAGGTTCTCGTCGCTCGCGCCGACATCGGGCTCGGTCAGATCACGAACGAGAGCCTCTTCCGCTGGCAGACCTGGCCGAACGACGCCGCGCGCGGCTTTATCACAGACAAGAGCGGAAAAGACGCCATTCGCCAGTTGTCCGGTGCGATCGCCCGCGCACCGATCATGGCCGGTGAGCCCATTACGCCGGGCAAACTCGTGAAGGCGGGACAGGGCGGCGTGCTTGCCGCGATCCTCCCGGCTGGCATGCGAGCCATCTCAACCAAGATCAAGGAAGATACGGCCGTCGGCCGTCTCATCCTGCCCAACGACCATGTCGACGTTATTCTCATACGTCGCCTGCGCGGAAAGACGGGCGGCGAGAGTTCGACCGCGGAGACTCTCTTCCGCAATGTCCGCGTCCTCGCGATCGGTCAGCAGATCGAGACGAAGGAGGGCAAGAAGTCCGCCGAGGGCGCCGCGAATACCGCGACGCTGGAATTGACTCCCCGCCAGACGGAGATGCTGGCGCTGGCAAATTCCCTTGGGGACATCACGTTGGCGCTGCGTTCGATTGCGGATCTCGATCCCTCCCGTAGAGGGCCCGAGCAGGACGATGAGTTTGGAAAGAAGAAGAGCGGAAACGCCATCCGAGTTTTGCGTTACGGCGTCAGGTCACGTGCAGTGCGGGTGAACTGATCAAGCAGTCTAACAGCAGTTCGTCGGAAGGCAGAAAATACAATGTCGAAACTGGTGATATGGCGGTTCTCATCCGTCGTGGCGGTGCTGTTTGCCGCGCTTTCGATGGGCCCCGCATTTGCGGGGGGCGACCAGCTTCACGAATACTCGGATGCCGAATTTGGCTCCAAGCCTGGACAGCATCAGTCACTGATCCGGTTGACCGAAGCTGACGCTGGCAAGCGTCGCATGGTGCACCTGGGCCTTGGCAAGTCCGCGCTTGTTGAGCTTCCTCGCCCGGCTCGTGACGTGATGGTCTCGAATCCTCAGGCGGTGGATGCCGTCGTCCAGAGCTCCAACCGGATCTTTCTGGTGGCGCGGCGCTTCGGTGAGTCGAACGCGTTCATCTTCGACGAGAATGGCGATCAATTCGCCACGCTGGAGATCTACGTCGAGCGCGAGACCGCGGCTCTCGAGGCGCTGTTGGCTCGTCTCATTCCCGGTTCGAACATCAAGGTCGAGATGCTCAATCAGACCGTTATTCTCACAGGCTCGGTGCGTACGCCGGTGGATGCCAATAGAGCGTCGGCACTCGCCAAGCAGTTCGTCACAGTTCAGTTCGAATCGAAGGTGTCCGGCGACAGCCAGGGCGTCTGGGTGAATGCTGTAAATGGGGATCCCAGCGAACTCGTGATCAACCTCCTCAGCGTGGAGGGCGAGGAGCAGGTCATGCTCAAGGTGACGGTTGCGGAGGTTCAGCGTGAACTTCTCAAGCAGTTCGGTATCAACCTTGGTGCGGTCATCAATTCGGGCAGCTTCACGACGGCTCTACTCACGCAGAATGCTTTGCCTCTAACGGGCGGCAGGACTTGGCGGCCTGCCGAATCCCAATTGCCAATCTGGCTAGCATCCTGGGTCAATTCTTCCATTCTTGGGTTCCTGGTAACTCGGGTATAGCGGGCAATGGACAGGTGGGCGATATCCCAAGTCTCCTACGCTGTCCGTGCTCTCGAGCGGGCTGGTCTGCTGCGCACCCTGGCCGAGCCGACTTTGACGGCCATCTCGGGCGAGTCGGCGAAGTTCCTGGCCGGCGGCGAGTTCCCCATTCCGGTCGTCGACAATCAGGGCGGCATTTCCGTGACCTTCAAGGAGTTCGGTGTGGGCGTTGCCTTCACGCCGACGGTGATGACGGAAGGTCGCATCAGCCTCAAGATCGAGACGGAAGTTAGCGAACTATCGAACAATGGTGCTGTTGGCTTCCCAGGCGGTCTGCAGATTCCCGGTCTGAAGAAGCGCGAGGCGCAGTCGACCGTCGAGATGCCGTCTGGCGGATCGCTGGCTCTCGCGGGTCTCATCTCGGAGGATGTCCGTCAGAACATCGATGGCCTACCCGGCCTCAAGGACGTGCCGGTTCTCGGAACGCTTTTCCGCAGCCGGGACTTCATCAAGCGCGAGACTGAGCTCGTCGTGATCGTGACGCCCTATCTCGTGAAGCCCGTGGGCTCGCAGGAGTTGGCACGGCCGCTCGACGGCCTGGGCGATGCGACCGATCTCAAGGGGATTTTCTTAGGTCACTTCAACCGCATCTACGGCGCTGACCCTGCGGCCCCGCCGCCCGGCGACCTGAAGGGCGACTATGGCTTCATCGTCGAGTGACGGCCCAGTCTGGAGAGCAGAACAATGACGAGTCGTGAATTCAAGTCCGCTGCCGGCCAGACGTGGCGTAGCAAACCATCGTCGCGGATCCTGGTTGCCTCGCTGATCGCCCTGTCGCTTGCAGCCTGCAAGCATGGCGAAGATCATACGCGGGTTGCGGGATGGGAGTTGGTCGACCCGACCCAGCGGCATCCGATCCTGGTGTCCCAGCAGCCTCAGACGCTGACGATTTCCGTGCCGCGGGGCTCGCCAGGATTGAGTCCAGGCCAGCGTGCTGATCTCATCTCCTTTGCCCGGAGTTCCCAGGCTAGTGATGCGGGCAACAGTCGTCTCGTGATCGCGGCTCCCAGCGGCGCATCGAACGAAATCACCGCCATCCAGGCGGTGCGCGAGATCGGTGCGCTTCTTCAAGATTACGGGATCCCTGAGACGGCCATGTCCGTCGAACCCTTCGACGCGGAGGGTGAGCACAATCCACCAATCCAGGTTTCGTTCCTTCGCTACGTGGCTGAAGGGCCGGAGTGTGGTCACTGGCCGACGAACCTCGCCCGCGAACCGCGTAACCTGCCCTACCCGAATATGGGATGCGCAACGCAAAGGAATCTCGCCGCGATGATCGCAAACCCTGCCGACCTGGTCACCCCTGCGAGCATGACGCCGCGACCGGCCGAACGCCGACTGGTGACCTGGGGCAAGTACATCAAGGGTGAAACCACCGGCGCCGAGCGATCCGGGGACGAAAAAGTCGATACCAGCGGCAACTAGCTCTGAGGTTATTGTTTCATGATCAGGCAAGCCAATACCAGCGTTACCAGCGCTGAACTCGAGCAGGTCGGATACTCGGATGTCGATGTGGATGTCGGGGATACGGTCCATTCCTCTCTCGAACGCGCACGTCCCATTCCGCGCATTTCTATCCAAGCTTTTTGCGAGAGCAATCAGCTGGCAGAGGTGATCCAGGATGCGTCTGAAGACCGTCGCCTCAGCAAGGCGCATGTGAGCGTTCACATGGGCGGCGTAGCGGCAGCCGTGCAGCACTATGAGGAAAGCCCCACGCCTAACCTGATTGTTGTGGAGAGTTCTCTGCCGCGGCAACAGCTTCTGTCCGACCTCGACCGTCTCGCCGAATGCTGCGACCCGGGAACCAAAGTCGTGATCGTCGGTCGGGTCAACGACGTCATTCTCTACCGCGAGCTGCTGAAGAGGGGCGTCAGCGAGTATCTAGTGGCGCCCATTGCTGTCCCGCAGCTGATGGAAAGCCTGTCCAATCTCTATAACGACCCCGAGGCTGATCCAGTCGGGCACGTGTACTCGTTCATCGGTGCCAAGGGTGGAGTGGGTTCTTCCACGATCTGCCACAACGTTTCTTGGACGCTCTCGGAAACTCTGCAGTCGGACGTCATCGTCGCCGATCTCGATCTCGCCTTCGGCACTACGGGTCTAGATTTCAACCAGGACCCAGTGCAGGGCATTGCCGACGCGCTGGCATCCCCTGAGCGATTGGACGAGGTGCTGCTCGATCGCCTGCTGACAAAGTGCTCCCAGCATCTGTCGATCTTCGCCGCTCCCGTCGTTCTGGATCGCGATTACGAGATCTCGCCGGACAGTTGCGACATGGTGATTGATGTTGCCCGCCAGAACGTGCCGTATGTCGCGGTGGACCTGCCTCACGGTTGGTCCGCGTGGACGAAGCGCGTCCTGCTGCAATCCGATGAAGTGGTGATCACCGCTGTGCCGGATCTTGCCAACCTGAGGAACGCCAAGAACATTTGCGATCTTCTGAAGCAGGCCCGCAAGAACGATTCAAAGCCGCATCTGGTCATCAACATGGCCAACATGCCCAAGCGCCCCGAGATTACACTTGCCGAGTTCGAGGAGGCTCTGGGGCTCAAGGCTCTCGCGGTGATCGATTTCGATCCAGAGACATTCGGTCAAGCCTCTAACAACGGCCAGATGATCGAAGAGCTGAATGCTCGTGCGAAGTCGGCTCCGAGCTTCCGCGAGATCGCGATGACGCTCGCTCATCGCAAGGAAGTCAAAGTCGAGAAGAAGTCGCCCCTCGCGCCTCTTCTCGAGAAGCTGAAACTGAAGCGGTAAGGAACCAAGTACATGTTCGGCAGGCGTACCACCGACCAGGCGGGGCCGCGACGTATCGCTCCCCCGCAGCCTCAGGTCCAGACTCAACAGTCGCAGCCGACGGCAGCCGCCCGCCCCGCCGGCCCGCGCGCAGGAAACATCTGTTCCTGCAGCGCCTCCTGCGCGGGTGCCTGAGGCAGCCGAGGCCCAGCGTCGGCACTCCGAAGAATACTATGACGTTAAGACAACCGTCTTCAACGCGCTGATCGACACGATCGACTTGACCCAGCTTGCCAAGCTGGATGCTGCCGCGGCCCGGGAGGAGATCCGCGACATCGTCAGCGAGATCATTCAGGTCAAGAACGTCGTCATGTCTATCGCCGAGCAGGAAGAACTGCTCGAGGACATCTGCAACGATGTGTTGGGCTATGGACCTCTTGAGCCCCTGCTGGCGCGTGACGACATCGCCGATATCATGGTCAACGGCGCCGCCACGACGTTCATCGAAGTTAGCGGCAAGGTGCAGAAGACATCCGTGCGCTTTGCCGACAATCAGCAGTTGATGAACATCTGCCAGCGTATCGTCAGTCAGGTCGGACGTCGCGTCGACGAATCAAGCCCGATCTGCGACGCCCGTCTCCCTGATGGCAGCCGTGTCAACGTTATTGCACCTCCGCTTGCGATCGACGGCCCCGCCCTTACGATTCGTAAGTTTAAAAAAGATCGTCTGAAGCTCGACAACCTCGTGAAGTTCGGTTCCATCACGCCGGCCGGCAAGACCATCCTCGAAGTGATCGGCCGCGTGCGCTGCAACGTGCTGATTTCGGGCGGCACGGGTTCGGGTAAGACAACCCTGCTCAACTGCCTTACCGGCTGCGTCGATCATGACGAGCGCATCATCACATGCGAGGACTTTGCCGAACTCCAGCTGCAGCAGCCCCACGTTGTGCGCTTGGAAACGCGTCCTCCGAACTTGGAAGGCGAGGGCGAGATCACCATGCGTGATCTCGTCAAGAACTGTCTGCGCATGCGTCCTGAGCGGATCATCGTGGGCGAGGTCCGCGGACCTGAGGCGTTCGACCTTCTCCAGGCAATGAATACGGGCCACGACGGCTCAATGGGCACGCTTCACGCCAACTCGCCGCGTGAAGCCATCAGCCGTCTGGAATCCATGATCATGATGGGCGGCTACGCGCTTCCGGTGAAGACCATTCGCGAAATGATCTGCGGTTCGATCGACGTAATCGTGCAGGCCTCTCGATTGAGGGACGGTTCGCGAAAGATCACCCACGTCACCGAAGTGCTGGGCATGGAAGACGAAACGGTGACGCTGCAGAACATCCTCGTCTACGAGGTGACGGGCGAGGATGCCAACGGCAAGTTGATCGGCCGCCATCGTTCGACAGGTATCGCACGTCCGCGCTTCTGGGACCGAGCGGAGTACTACAAGGAGGAAGGCCGCCTGGCTCAGGCTCTGGCATCTTCCGAGGTTCTCGACTCCAACGGCAATCCCTTGGGAGAGGGCCATGGTTGATCAGGAACTGTTACCCATTCTTGTGGCACTTCTGGCTGCGGCTGCGTTCGCAGGCGTCATTTTCACACTGCTGTATCCTTATCTTTCCGGTGATAAGCAGAAGGACAAGCGCGTCGCCAGTGTCACGGAAAACCGCTCGAAGAAGGTAGCGGCGCGTTCTGCGGCCGAGACCTCTGCGCAACGTAAGAAGCAGATCAGCGAGTCCGTGAAGGAGATGGAAGCGCGCGGCAGGAGGCGCGAGAGAATTACGCTGCGGCAGCGTCTGGAGCAGGCTGGCCTCGATGCCGAACCGCGCAGCTTCTGGATCGCCAGTGTTATCTGCGGCCTGCTGTGCGTCGCCGGCACGTTGGCCTCAGTAAATGGATCCATGGCAAACATGGCCGCCTTTACGGCAGGTATCATCGGCACGTTTGGTCTGCCGCGATGGATTCTTGGCAAGCTGATTTCTCGGCGTCAGAAGAAATTCCAGGCCGAGCTGGCCAACTCGATCGACGTTATCGTTCGTGGTGTAAAGTCGGGTCTGCCATTGAACGAGTGCTTGCAGATCATCGCCCGCGAGAGCCCCGAGCCTGTCTGCAGCGAGTTCCGTTACATCTGCGAGCAACAGCGCGTCGGCGTGCCGTTGGGCGAGGCGCTCGACAGGCTGATCGTCCGGATGCCGCTGTCGGAGGTGAAGTTCCTTGCCATCGTGATCGCAATTCAGCAGCAGGCAGGTGGCAATCTTTCGGAAGCGCTGGCGAACCTTTCGGGTGTTCTGCGTGATCGTTTCCGCATGCAAATGAAGGTGAAGGCGCTCTCGGCCGAGGCGAAGTCGTCGGCCATGGTGCTTGGTTCATTGCCCCCGGGCGTGATGTTCATGGTCAACGCCTCGACACCGGAGTACATCCAGCCGCTCTTCACGACGACTTCCGGGAATCTGTTCCTTCTGGGCGGAGCGTTTTGGATGCTGTGCGGCATTCTCGTCATGCGCAAGATGATCAACTTCAAATTCTAAAGTGCTGAATTCGGTCTGATCCCACTCACTCTACTACAATGATAAGGCAGCAGGTCCATGCAGGAAATTATAAACGGGATCATGAGCCCTCAGTTTCTGGCAACGATGTTCGCAGCGGTAGCGGCATTCGCCACGGTTCTGACGCTGGCTATGCCGTATCTGCAGCGCGACCGTTTGAACCAGCGCATGAAATTGATGGCCATCGAGCGTGACAAGTTACGTTCGTTGCGGCTGCAGGAACTCAATGCCAAGGAACGCGTGGCAAATACGGCGCGTCTTCGGCAGAATCCGAAGAGCTTTATGCAGCAGATCGTCGATCGCTTCGATCTGCGCGCTCAGTTCGATAGCGAAGATGTTCGTAACAAGCTGAAGACCGCGGGCATGCGGGGACAGGCTCCGCTGGTCGCCTACATCTTCTTCCGGGTGGCCGTACCACCCATCGTATTTCTGGTCGTATTGGCTTACCTGTTCCTGCTGGCCAAGCTTTCCTATCCGCCGCCGATCAAGTTCCTGATGGCGGTCTGCGCCGGCGTGATTGGCTTCTATGCGCCGAACGTGTTCGTCGAGAACCTGGCACAAAAACGCCAGCAATCGATCCGGCAGGCATTCCCCGATGCGCTCGACATGCTGCTGATCTGCGTCCAGTCGGGTATGTCTGTCGAGGCGGCTTTCGGCAAGGTTGCCAAGGAGATTACGACCCAGTCGCTGGAATTGGGTGAGGAACTCGCTTTGACGACGGCCGAGCTGTCCTATCTGGGCGAGCGCCGGCTTGCATTCGAGAACCTTGGCAAGCGCACGGGCATACCGGGCGTGAAGGCAGTGGCGACGGCGCTCATTCAGGCCGAGCGATACGGCACCCCCGTTAGCCAGGCTTTGCGCGTGATGGCCAAGGAGAACCGCGAAATCCGCATGTCGGATGCCGAGAAGAAGGCCGCTGCATTGCCTCCCAAGCTTACGGTTCCGATGATCCTCTTCTTCCTGCCCGTCCTCTTTATCGTGATCCTCGGGCCGGCCGCCATCCGATTCTGGAAGTTTACCTGAGCCGAGTGGCTCGGGTTGAGGAGGCTGCATCAAGATTCTTGCTGCGTTCGCTAGCAAAGCCAACCTGGTGGTGCGTGCCCCCGGCTCTCTTGCGTGAGAGCCGGGGTTTTTCATGATCGGGACTGCGGCGTTACGTCCGTCACGCGGCTGGCACCTTGACACCATCTAAACCTAGACACAGGTGCAGAAGATGCCGCGTGAATCCGACAACGGGAGAGATGATGTCGACCGAGAGCTTGACCCCACAGGAAGCTTTGATTTTTTCGATGATTACGATTTCGGCGGTAGATCGGGAGATTTCCGATGAGGAGTTGCGCCGGATCGGTTCGATCGTGGCGGAACTGCCGCCCTTCGCGGGCTACAATAAGGATTGGCTGGTCGATGAGGCGCAGGCCTGCGGCCGGTTTCTTGCCAAGCCCGATGGGCTGAAGACGGTCCTTTCGCTCATAAAGGCAGCCTTGCCCGAACGTCTTTACGAGACGGCTTATGTTCTGGCCGCCGAGGTGGCGGCAAGTGACCTTGAGGTGCGCGCAGAAGAGGTGCGCTGCCTGGAATTGCTGGCTGAGGCACTTGAACTCGACAAGCTCACGTGTGCGGCGCTGGAACGGGCAGCGCGCGCACGTCATCAGACCGTCTGATTTGATCGGCCGTGGCGTTGGGCGCCGTGCCGGCTTTCCTTCATGAAAGCTGAGATGGCATCGGCGGCGCGCGTCAGCGCCTCTGCATGCGTGACTCCGGACGCTTTGCGTGGTGCGAGGTCGTGATCACCATCTTCGATCCAGAAGATCCGGATCAAGGACGGCAATTCGAGCCGGGCCACTTTGTCCGGACCTCCGAATGGGTCGCGTGTGCCCTGTACGATGAGAGCCGGCCGGGTGAGAGCTCTGAGAGCGGGCGCCCGCGACTTATCCGGTTTGCGGGGCGGATGAAACGGATAGCCGAGCATAACAACTCCGCTGACGGTATCCGCCGTGTTTATTTCGCCGGCGGCGAGACAAGCCACACGGCCGCCCATCGATTTTCCACCAATAAAAAGCCGGACCTTTGGGGGGAGCTGTCGTCGACACGCGGTAATAGCGTCGCAGTAAGCACCGGTCAGGGTCTCGGCTCGGGGAGGCGGCCGGCGGACTCCGGATTGTGTGCGCGCGGCCATATAGGGAAACTCGAAGCGGTGCACGGTGATGCCACGCTCATCGAGAAGCCGTGCCATTGTCTCGAGAAATGGGCTCGTCATGGATGCGCCCGCGCCGTGGGCCATGAGCAAATGGAGATCGCGGTTGAGAGCGCCTGTCGTCAGAATGTCGGGCGTGCGATCCATGGTGGTCCCGGGCCGGCTCGGCGTCGCACGGCGCTTCGGCTTTTGTTCCATAAAGATCAGCGACTTCGAAAGGGGGTCAGACGGCTTCAGAGCGAACCTGTCGAGGGGGGTCGCATTTTTGCCCATACCGGGGATAAGATAAACAGAAGATCAAACGGATGGGATGATCAAGTTCTTGGTACCGAAGTTGATGACATGCGCAGCGGTGTTCATGGCCGCCGCCGGGCTCGCTGGCACGTTGCACCATGCGGGGGCCGACGAAGTCTTGCCATGGCAGAATTCAGCGGCCAAGGCCGCTGCCGCCGCAGCTGACCGGGCGAAGGCGGCGGAGGCCGCGTCGAAGCCCGAGGCATCAGAAGCGGCTGCGAAGCAGGCTGCCGCATCGCCGGATACGAAGACTACAGCCGAGACTGAAGAAGCGAAGGCCCCACCGTTGGTGCCGGCCAAGAAGCTCTTCGGCGCGGTCAAGACAGCCATACCGTTGAAAGCTCGCGCCATCGGCTTCTATTCCAAGGGCTGTCTGGCAGGCGGAAAGGCACTGCCGATCGACGGTCCCGCATGGCAGGCGATGCGGCTCTCGCGCAACCGCAATTGGGGGCACCCGAAGCTGATCGCGCTGCTCGAACGGTTTGCCAAGGAGGCTCAAGCTGAGGATGGCTGGCCTGGATTGCTGGTCGGTGATCTTTCGCAGCCGCGTGGCGGGCCGATGCTGACGGGGCATTCCTCCCATCAGGTCGGCCTTGATGCCGATATTTGGTTCACTCCGATGCCGTCGAGGAAACTGTCCCGTAAAGAGCGCGAGAACCTGTCAGCCACCTCGATGCTGGCGTCCGACAATCTCTCGGTCAATCCCAAGGTCTGGGGCGAGGGACAGGTGAAGATCGTCCGGCGGGTCGCATCTTATCCGCAGATCGAGCGTGTGCTTGTCCATCCCGCGATCAAAAAGGCCTTGTGCGAGGCTGCTGGACCGCAGCGGGCCTGGCTCGCCAAGGTGCGTCCGTATTGGGGACACTTCTATCATTTCCACGTTCGCATGGGCTGCCCCAAGGACTCGGTCGGCTGCAAGAGCCAGGCGCCTGTTTCAGGAGACGACGGCTGTGGCAAGGAACTGGACTATTGGTACAAACTTCTGACGGCGCCGCCCAAACCGAAGCCAAAGCCTACAAAGCCGGTCAAGCCCGTGAAGCCGAAGCCGCCAATCACGCTCGCTGATTTGCCGGCCGAGTGCCGGGACGTGCTGGCGGATGGCGACGTCGTGGAGACGATGGTGCTGCCTGTACAGAAGCCGAGTAAATCGGCGGCGACACCGACGCAGAAGAAGTAGGGTTTACCGCTCCGCGCCCGCAATGCCACGCGTCAGCCCGTGACCGTCACGCCCGTCGGTACCAGGCAACTGACGCCCGTTCCTCCAAGCCCACAGTATCCGTGGGGCACCTTGGCCAGATACTGCTGGTGATAGTCCTCCGCGTAATAGAACGCGGGCGCCTTGATGATCTCCGTCGTTATCAAACCGAAGCCGGCTGCCAGGAGTTTCTCCTGATAGGCAGCGCGTGAGGCATTGGCCATAGTCAATTGTTCGTCGGAGAATGTGTAGATGCCGGAGCGGTATTGTGTGCCGACATCATTGCCCTGGCGATAGCCTTGCGTGGGGTCGTGGCTCTCCCAGAATGCCTGCAGGAGATGAGCGTATGGGATGCGCGTGGGATCGAAGACGACGTGCACGACCTCATTGTGTCCGGTTCGGCCGGTGCAGACTTCTTCATAGGTCGGGTTGGGCGTCAGCCCGCCGGTATAGCCGACCGCGGTGACCACGATCCCATCTCCGAGTTGCCAGAACTTGCGCTCCGCGCCCCAGAAACAGCCCATACCGAACATGGCTTCCGCAGATCCTTCGGGATGAGGCCCCTTCAACGGGCGGCCGAGCAGGAAGTGCGTCATGGCCGTCGGGATCGCATTGGAGCGGCCGGGCAGGGCCGTCTCGAGGGTGGGCATCTCAACCTTTTTTCTTTGAAAAAACATAGGGACTCATCCTGTCAGGGGGCGCGAGTTCGACACTTGCTATACTCCGCCAACGGGGTGGCAGTTTCCTACATGCTTGATAAACTCTCCGCGATCGGGTCGCGCAAGAAGGGTTTTGCCGGCTCGCGGTGTCAATCGGCTATCGGGGCCGGGGGGTTGAGGCTGCCATGACGAGTTCTGAAGCGCCCTCTGGGGCTGTGCCAGCTATCGGACCTTCCGAGCCGTCCGCGGCCTTGAATGGCGGGGCGTCGGTAGAAACAACCGATTCTGCCCCCGAAGCGGCGGCGGATGCGCCGGCGGAAACGGCATTCGAACCGGTGGACTACGGTGCCAGCGTCCTCAGGACAACCATCTTCTGCATCGTCTTTCTTCTGCTCTTGCCGTTCTTCGCCAGCGTACCGATGATGATCGGCATGCGGGCCTCCGCTGGGCTGCTTGCGGACAACTGGGGCCTCATCGTATTCGGCCTTATCTTCGCAGCTTTGATGTTCCTCATCTTCGTGGAGATGATTTACTCCATTCGCACGCGCGTGCACCTTGGCCGCGAGAAGGTGCGCATGACAGTTCCTGCCGGGCGTGGGCCGACTCCAATGCTGCGCTATCGGAGCTATGAGTTTCCCTACGATCAGGTGCAGTCGGTGGAGACGCGTCGCGAGATCTACGGCGGTGCTGCCGTGCCCGTTATTCTCAAGGGTGCGCGCGTCAATCTGAAGGACGGCAACGTGGTACCGCTCGGCTATGTCAGCGAGGCCAACGAAGACCCCGTCTTCCCCTATCCAGAGATCGCAGCCAAGATCGCCGAGCGCGCGCGTCTGCCCCTGATCGACCGCGGCAGCGTGCGCCGCTCGGTCCACCGCAAGATGCTTGGGATCCGCGGCTATGGAACGCAGAACGATGTGGTCGATGAGACCGAATTGGTTGGGCTCAACCGTTCGCACAGCATATTCATGCTCGCGCTCATCGGAGGGGTACTGATTCTGATGCTGGTCGGCATCGTGGAGGACTATGCAAAGCGCACGCCCGTTGGGCAGACGGCTTCCATGAGCTCGGCAAGTATCTCCGGGCCCTTCAGTTGACGTAGATGTCGATTCGGCGCCGGCGACGCCCGGCATAGCCGAGAATTGCGGCAAGCAGTCCAAACAGGACGAACGTTGGTCTGTCGAGCGCCAGCCATTTCAGAACATTCCAGGCTGTGGGTGACACGGACTTCGACAGGCTTCCCTGCGCGCTCTTGAGCGTGCTGGGTGAAATCGACTGCCAGTGGGCCTCCAAGCTCGTGGCGTCGAACGGCGCTTTGCCCGACAGGCTTGGGGTGGCATCTGACACGAGGGCCAGGATGGCCACGAGTGCACAGAGGGCGGCCAGGAATCTCAGGGCGGCCATGGGCAGAAAGTCTCCCGGCGATCGTTTAGTCCATTGGTCTTGCCTGGGTTCATCGCGCCCGGCAAGGATTTCCTGTCGCGCTTTGCATGAGGCCGGACAAGCAGCCGGACAGGCTCTGATTGCTACGGCAACGTGGCGATGGCGTGACGTGTTGCGCTGGAGCCGCGCTTGGGTATAGTGCGCCGCTCCCAAGCCGGGGGCACGGAGAGGTGGCCGAGTGGTTTAAGGCGCACGCCTGGAACGCGTGTGTAGGGGAAACTCTACCGTGGGTTCGAATCCCACTCTCTCCGCCACCAATCATTCAACTCGTTGATTGGTCTAGATCTCCACAGTTTTCAAAGGGTTGAGGCTACGCGACTGCTACAC
Source organism: uncultured Alphaproteobacteria bacterium (assembly GCA_963825555.1). Taxonomy (GTDB): domain Bacteria; phylum Pseudomonadota; class Alphaproteobacteria; order Rhizobiales; family Hyphomicrobiaceae; genus JAGVSR01. The sequence continues at coordinate 56,230 of CAWGTZ010000006.1, forward strand.
CGGAGTGTTACACGGGAGGCATGGACGACGTGGCAAAGCACACCCGATTGCACCGACGCGGCAGTGTCTACTACTTCCGCGCCAAGATCGCCAGGGACCTCCAGTTTCACTTCGCCCCAGCGAAGGAGAGGATATTCAGCCTTGGAACGTCAGATCGACGGAAGGCCGAAGAGCGTGTTCGTGTTGAGAGCGTCAGGTTCGATCAGGAGATGGTCGAGGCTCGGCGTCTTCGCGATGCTCAACCCAAGACGTCGCTGAGCCAAGTTGAGATCGACAGGATCTGTTCGATCTTTCATCATCGGCTGCTGGAAGAGGATGAGTTTTTGCGGCTGCAAGGAGCTGGGGACAAGATCCCTATATTGCTGTCAAACAGCAGGTCGAAGAGGCTGGTGGCACCACAGCCTTCGGTGATGGCGAAGTTCAGCGCAATGGTGGAATGTCAGACAGGGAGTTCCTCAGGGCGGGCGAGAGTATAGAGTTCGTTCGCGAGGCGATGAAGAGATCACTGGCCCGGGGAAATGTCGAACCGGTCAAAGATGAGGTCAATCGTCTACTCACTGAGTTGGGCATCAAGCTCGATCACTCGTCGCAAGATTACGCTCGTCTTTCGACTTCGATCTTAAAGACGTACGTTCGCACTTTGGGTGAACTCGCGCAACGTCAGCAGGGTGAGGTCGTCGACACTCCACCAACCCCAGCTGTTCCTGCCGTACTCGCTTTGCAAGCTTCATCGGATAACCCGCCGCTATCGAAGTTGTTCGAGATGTACAAGGCTGAGAAGCAGCAGCTATCCCCCAAGACGATCTCTGACTTCGCTCCCAACATTCGTCGGTTCATCGAGCTGCATGGCGATCTCGGCGTTAAGGACATCACGAGGGCTCATTGCCGTGAGTTCAAGGACGCTATGCTGCGTATGCCCTCACGAATGCCAACGGGACTTGCAGGGCTGTCGATTTCGGCCATCTTGGAGAAGACGAGTCACGACCCTAATCTCAAACGCCTGAGCCCAAAGACGGTGAATGCCAAGGCGTTAGGGACGCTCAGCGCAGTGCTCGGGTGGGCTGATGAGCAAGGTTTCAGGGACGACAACCCTGCGCGTGGATTGAAGGTGAAGGGCGGGAAGTTTTCGGGCGGAAGCCGACAGCCTTACTCAATCGATGATCTCAACATGATCTTTCAGTTCCCGATATACACCGAGGGAGAGCGTCCCAAGGGAGGTGGCGGTGAAGCTGCAAAGTGGCTGCCATTGTTGGCGTTGTTCACAGGAGCTCGTTTAGAGGAGCTGGGTCAGCTTGGCGTTCAAGACGTGCAACAAGCGGATGGCATTTGGTTCCTCGACATGGCGACCTTGGCTGAGGATCAGCGGCTAAAAAACGAGGTGTCCAGGAGACGTGTTCCGGTCCATTCGTTGATTATGATGCTTGGCTTTCTGGAATACGTGCAAGAGCAGCGGGCAGCCCGCGAGGTGTGGCTCTTTCCCGGTCTCAAGTCTTCGCGGCCCCAAAGGACGGCGGCTTTTAGTCAGTGGTGGGGTCGTTACGCGAGAGCCCAAGGGATTATAGATCGTCGGAAGGTGTTTCATTCATTCCGGCATACAGTCAAAGATGCGTTTCGGGAGGCAGAGGTCCCAAAGGAAGTGTACGACGCCATTCAGGGCCACACTGTGCGGGACGAGAGCGGGAAATATGGCCGGGGCTATTCGCTTCGCAGGCTTGCTGATGCGATGGAGAAGCTGGCCTATCCTGGGTTGGAGATTTCGCACCTAACTAGACGGTGAACCAAGCCTGACACTCTATGGGCGGCGTTAGGTGAACTACAAGGCGCTCATCCCGCAGGTCAGACAGCCGAAGTCGAACGGCAACAAGTCGGAACCTAATCTTGGGGGGGGGGCCTTGGTCAGATCTTGAACGCCAGATTACATTTGGTGGCCAACTGTCCTAGTCTGGAGACTGGCACTAACAAAGGAGAATCAAAAATTTGAAACTCATTTTGATAGAGCCGGAAGCATCCGCTCATGAGGAGCGGTTCGCCATGCCCCCCGGACAATGGGTCGGTGAGGACGAAAGGGGCTCGTCTGTGCCTTGGCCAAACGGTCGAAGCGCCGATCATGGGATAACTTTTACATGATGACCAACTAACCGCTCACCTGGTCGATTGGGGCTGGGGCATCGGTCTATGATCGGTGCCCTTTTTTGGTTCAAGGACAGTCGCTTCATTGATTACGAGCGACCTGCGCCTGTGCCGCCTCAGAAGCGCGGCCGGATTAAGCTGGCCTATCCTGGCTTGAACCTTTCGCACCTGACGAGACGCTGAGTGCGTTCCTAACGATTGGCGCTCCGTCAGCATCAGCTTTACGGCCGCAAGCCGGTTACTGCAAATAATATTGTTATATCAATAATTTACACTATGACTTGGGTCGCATTTGAACCAATATTTGAACCACTCAACGGCGCCGTAACCAATGCATCATGTATTGCAGGACAAGGCTGCAACTTTCGATTGATCGCAATTTGAACACATTCCAGCCTATGCATCTCTTGGTCTCCTACAAGGTCAACGGTCTCCAGTTCTGCCGCTTGTTAGTAGCAACAGAGGATGTTCCGAGATGGAAGAGACGCTTGGACTTTTGATTGTGGTGGCGCTGAGCATAGGGGCTTACATCGAGGCCACCGGAAATCAAGCAGAGCACGACAGCTATTGGGCCTCGCTCTTCTCCTGAGGCTTCTTGCCGAGCAGTTCGCTCAAGTCCTCATAAAGCCAGCCCAAGCCCAGCAGACCGACAAACATCGCAATCGCCGATAGGTATCCGCCCCAGATCCATCCCGCTTGCCAGATGGCGACAAGTTCGTAGATGCCCCAAGCTAACATAATGCTGGGCACCACGATCCTGACGGACCATCGAAGCCGTTGTCCAAAGCTCATCCAATCACTCCCCGTGTTGTCCTGCTGGCGGGATGAACGGTACCCATCAGCTATATCGGGTCGATACAGGTATTGCTGGAAGTCAACGAACGCGTCTCGGATTGGCTCCACACCGCCAAATTCAGCCGCTGCGTCGGTGAGCGTGTGATACTTTAAGATCAGCAAACGTTGCAGCTTCGTGGTGTCGAGTTCTCCGACGCCGTCTTCGACGTACTTCGACAAGACAAAATCCAGGAACGCTTGAAGCTTCGGGTCATACTGCGGTAACGCACGAGCACGGCTCAATGTCGCTCTTTCCTCGCGAGTGACCGGGGGTAGTGCAAACGCGACGTAGGCGAGGACGTCGTAGAGGTCGCTCTTGTCTGCATTGATCATCTTGGTGATGTTAGAAAGCTGCTCGGACCCGTACCCGGCCTCGAGAGGTCTCTAGCAGTCCTCTGCGTGTATCAGGCTGACTCCAAAGTCGCCTCAACTCATCCTCGTCTTTGAAGAAGCGTGGGAGTTCACCGAACATACGCTCGACGAATTGAACTGCAGACATCGGCTTTCCGTCGGGGCTCCAGAACGATGTCGCCATTATGTGTTGGAATGTGCGCTCTTTGCCGTCTGCCAGTTTGACTTTTATCCTCTGAGGACGCGGTGGCGGTTCCTCGTCACCTCCGGCCGGACCTTTCGCTCGCCTCCGGTGGTCTTGCCGGTCGGCTTCCGTGGTTTCACTTCCTCGGGTTCGGCTGGTTCGCCGTCCCACTCCGGATCGTTGAAGTGCTCATATGCCTTCACGAAGTCGTAGATCGTGAAGTAGTCCTTGCCGTCGAACAGCCGCGTCCCTCGACCGACTATTTGTTTGAACTCGACCATCGAATGGATCGGTCGCATTAAAACGATGTTGCGGACGTTACGCGCATCGACGCCCGTCGAAAGCTTCTGAGAGGTCGTGAGGATCGTCGGGATCGTCTTTTCGTTGTCTTGGAAGGCTCGCAGATGCTGCTCACCGAGCGCGCCGTCGTTGGCCGTGACGCGAACGCAATAGTTGGGCTCGGTGCTGGTCTTGATTTGGTTGATCAGGTCGCGAACGGCGAGTGCGTGCTCTTGGTTTGCGCAAAAGACCAGCGTCTTCTCTCTCTGATCGATGGCTATCCATGAACAGCTTTACGCGGTACGTCTCGCGCTCCTTTATCACGATGACACGGTTGAAGTCGGGCTCGGTGTAGCGCTTGGCTTCTTCGATCTCGCCCTTCGACGATCGTGTCGTCAGGTGTGTAGACGTAATCATCGATGGTCGTCACGAACTGTTTTACTTTGAACGGGGAGAGGAAGCCGTCGTTGATACCCTCCTTCAACGAGTAAACGTAGACCGGTTCTCCGAAGTACTTGTATGTGTCCGCGTTGACGTCACGTCTGGGCGTTGCCGTCAGACCAAGCTGGACTGCAGGCGAGAAGTATTCGAGGATGCCACGCCAATTGCCTTCGTCGTTCGCGCCACCTCTGTGGCACTCGTCGATCACGATGAAGTCGAAGAAGTCAGGCTCGTAGTCGCCGAAGGAAGGCTTGGGGTTCCCGAGTGCATCCTTGCCGGTCATGAACGTCTGGAAGATCGTAAAGAAGACGCTTCCGTTCTTCGGGACTTGGCCTGGTTTTCGGATGACATCCGGTGCAATGCGAACCAAAGCGTTGTCATCAAAAGCAGAGAACGCATTGAATGCTTGATCGGCGAGAATGTTGCGGTCGGCGAGGAAGAGGATGCGCGGCCTTCGCGTCGCCTGTCCTGTCAAATTCCATCGGCTTTGGAACAGCTTCCAGGCGATCTGGAAGGCTATGGCCGTCTTGCCGGTACCCGTGGCGAGCGTCAGCAGTATTCGCTTGCGACCATCGGCTATCGCATCGAGCGCATTGTTGATTGCGATGTCCTGATAATAGCGCGGTTGCCAAAGACCGCCCCTGTCTTCGAACGGGATGTCCGAGAAGCGGTCCCGCCATGTGTTCTGCTGGGGAACGCAAGGTTCCACAGTTCTTCTGGAGCAGGATAGCAGGCGACGTAGCCTTCCTCGCCGGTCTCCATGTCCACTTGATAGATGCCGTCGCCGTTCGTCGAGTAGGCGAAACGGACTTTGAGTTTCTCGGCATACTTCTTCGCTTGCCCAGACCTTCGGTGTCAGGCAGATCGCGCCGCTTGGCCTCGATGACGCCGAGCTTTTGGTTGCGGTATGTGAGAACGTAGTCCGCCTTGTCCTGCGTGGCTCGTTGCCCTGCGCCTTGTAGACGACCAAGTGTGATGACATGCTCGCGTCCAACCCGACTGCCGTCGACCACGCCCCAGCCGGCATCGCTCAGAGCGGGATCAATGAGTTCAGCACGGGTTTCGGCTTCGTTCACTGAGCAGCCTCTTGGGTCCCGGCCAATAACGAGGCATTCAGTTCGCCCGAAAATGCCTTTTTCAGAACCGATTGTTTTAAGTCAGCCAAAGCGCCGAGTTTCCGCTCATAGTTCTTTTGAAGAGCAGAGCATTTGATTTCCATCCGACCGCAGCAACTTGCCAACTGTTCTTGCTCTTCCATATCTCCAGGCAAAGAAACATTAGCTTCTTTCAGTGCCTTAAAATGCCTAGCATATCCCTTGCCAGCGAGTTCAAGGGAGCTAAGCGCAAAGAACAAACAACGGGAATTTGCTCGGGACTTAGCGCGAAGGAGCTTGGTTCCATCGGCGCCCACGACGAATGGAAAGTCGACGTACTTCAATGCTCGCGTATGATCTCCAAAGACAATTATTGGACCATCACTTTGGGTGATATCGCCAGGATTATTCCAATAGCCATTGATCAGTCCAGACTCCTGGGAAACGACGGGGATACTGCCAATATCGAGGTAGTCTTTCCGCTGGACCTTTTTGCGTGGCGTGATGGTGTCGAAGAGATCCTGGGCTTTGGTGGTGAACCAGCCGTCACGCCCTACTGCGAAGCAAGCATGACTTCAAGTAAGCCTCAAACAATTCTCGCGCATTGGCGAGGTTCTTCTCGGTGTTGGCGATGGCCCTGTCGATGCCCTCGAAGGCTTCGTCGAGAATGGCGACAATGCGCTTTTGTTCGGGGAGTGGTGGGAGTGGGATTTGCGTTGCTTGATCGTTTTCATACTTATGCGTTTGTCGCAGCACCGGTCATTTGCCCCGTGATTCGACAAAAGCCACATCGACTCTGAATGTAGTACAGAGGCACTCAGGCTGTGGTATCGGCTTGATTGAGGCAGACACTTTAAAATGCAAACGGTCATCGGCGGTGATCATGATGTCGCCGGTATTGGCCCATCCTTTGCAGAGACATCCCCAAACTCAGGGTTGTCGTGGGTAGACCGTTTGGCGGAAGTCCGCACTTACATACTCGATGTTCGTCAAGTCCATCGTACCATTGCGAATGTTTTTGGACGTTACGTAAGGATCAAACTGACCCCGTTCCCGACAGCCTGTGTGGCGAGTGGTGGGCCCGTCCTGAACTTTGATGCAATCCAGTTCGCAGAGTAGCTGTGGCCAAAGCTTTCATCACAGCATCCCCCTAATCCCTTCAAGTATCTCCGCACTCTCCGCATCCAGCGCCGCAATCTCATCAAGAATCTCCTGCGGATCACGCAGGGTGCTTCCTCGGCCTTGTTGGGGTTCTTCACCGACAGATCAAAGGTAGTGTGGTCAATGTCTTGCACGTCCACCGACCAGGACTTGTCTGAATCGGCAAAGCTGGCTTGTAGTTCTACAAACTCTTTCAGGTCATCGTCATTGAGCGGAGTTGGTCTTGCCCATATTGCGACCAGGATCAAGCTGGTAGTACCAGACCTTCGGGTCGGTGCGCCCTTCTCGAAGAACAGCACGACGGTCTTCACGCCTGCACCAAGGAACGTGCCACCGGACAATCAAGCACGGTGTGCAGGTTGCAGCTTCTCCAGCAGCTCCTGCGCAGGGCTTTGCGAGGCGTTGTCGGAGTTGGAGAGGAAGGTGTTCTTGATGACGATGGCGGCTCGGCCACCGGCCTTGAGCGATTTGATGAAGTGCTGCAGGAACAGAAAGGCGGTCTCGCCGGTCTTGATCGGGAAGTTCTGCTGAACTTCTTGACGCTCTTTGCCACCGAAGGGCGGATTGGCCAGGATGACGTCGAAGCGGTCTTTCTCCTGAATGTCGGCGATGTTCTCGGCCAGGGTGTTGGTGTGGATGATGTTGGGAGCATCGATGCCGTGCAGGATCATGTTCATGATCCCAATGACATAGGCGAGGCTCTTCTTCTCCTTGCCGTAGAAGGTCTTGGTCTTGCAGCGTCTTCGAGGTCCTGGTCGTCGCTGCAGTTTGGACCAGCTCGCAGGTAGTCATGGGCTTCACAGAGGAAGCCAGCAGAGCCGCAGGCGCCGTCATAGATGCGTCTCACCGATCTTCGGCTTGATCACCTGGATCATGGCCCGGATCAGCGGGCGCGGCGTGTAGTATTCGCCACCGTTGCGGCCGGCGTTGCCCATGTTCTTGATCTTGGCTTCGTAGAGAGTGGGACAGTTCATGCTTTTCGTTCCTGGGAGCGAAAGTGCAGGTCGTCCATCAGCTCCAGGGCATCGCGCAGGCTGTAGCCGCTCGTGAACTTGTTCTTGATCTCGCCGAAGATCTCACCGATCTTGTATTCGATGGTGTCAGGGCTTGAAGCCCGCTGCTTGAACCCCCGGAGATAGGGAAACAGCTCCGTACTGACAAAGTCGATCAGGTCATCGCCCGTCAGCGCGGTATCGTGGTCAGCTGCCGTCGCGCTTCTTGGGGGCGGCCCACTTTCCCAGCGATGCGGCAGATCAATAATGTACTGGTAGGGTTTTCCTTCCAGCTTGGCAGCCAGTGACTTCTCCCTCTCAAGGTCATCGAGGTATTTGAGGAATAGTGTCTTAGCCCCCTAAATTGGGCCATTATGTAGGTCCACGAGAGGAGCGAACGATGGCTCGTAAGCGACATTCGGATGAGGATTGCCTGAGGATTTTGCGGCAGGTTGATGTCGAGCTGGCCGCCGGAGCAGATGTGGCTGCAGCCTGCAGGTCGGTCGGGATCAGTGATGCGACCTATTACACCTGGCGCAAGAAGTTCGGCAGCATGGGCCGCTCGCAGCTGAGCGAGTTGAAGACGCTGGAGAAGGAGAACCAGCGGCTGAAGCGTATTGTTGCCGATCTGGAGTTGGACAAGTTGATCCTCAAGGAGAGCCTTGATTTTTTAAAACCCAAGGCCTGACGACCGACGACCTCCGAGATGCCGTCGTCCAGGCTCGCCAGAAGCTGGGGACATCCGAACGGCGGACCTGCAAGGTTCTCGGGGTTGCGCGGAGTACCTTTCGCTTCGAAGCCACTGCCAAGGACGAAGATGACCTACGCCTCGCCCTGATCCGGCTGGCCAAACAATATGGTCGCTATGGGTATCGCAAGGTCGGCGAACTTCTGCGGGCCGAGGGCTGGTCGGTCAATCACAAGAAAGTCGAGCGTATATGGCGCGAGGAAGGCCTGCAGCTTCCGCACCGGCACAAGCGCCGCAAGCGGCTCTACCATCATGATGCGTCGATCATCCGGCGAGACCCCAGTACCCCAACGCACATCTGGTCCGTCGACTTCGTTCACGACAGACTAAGCAATGGGCGGTCCTACAAGATGCTGACCGTGCTCGACGAGTACACTCGTGAGGCCTTGTGCGTGACCGTTGCCGCGAAGATGGGTTCGGCGGAGGTTGGAAGGGCGCTCTATCCGCTGCTGCTCAAGCGCGGCCGGCCGGACTACATTCGGTCAGATAACGGTCCCGAGTTCGCGGCGTCGACCGTTCCAGGACTGGCTTCTTCGGGTTGGCATCCAACCTATCCGGATCTATCCGGGCTCGCCCTGGGAGAACGGTTACAATGAGCGCTTCAATGGGACGCTCCGACACGAGGTCCTGATGCCGAAGTGGTTCACCACCACCGACCAGGCTCGGGTCGTCATCACTCAGTGGCTCCGGCAATACAACCACATCCGACCGCATCACGCGCTTAGTATGCGTCCGCCGGTCCCCGAAACGATGCTAGAGAAACCGCAAATCAGTGGCCCAGACTGAGGGGGCTGGACAATAGCACCCAGGATGTCTGCTCGGTGTAGTCCAGCTCAGTAGTGCAGCCCGGCGTCATGTCGGAGTGCATTGTCGATGTTCTTGAAGGCTTGTTCGAAAGATGGCTTGGTGTCTCTCCTGTTGCTGCTGCGTGCTGCCGAAAACAATGCTTACCTTGCAACCTGAGGAAGATCAGGCGAAAGCGGCGCGATACCAACAGGTCAGATGCTGCATCTCGCGGCAAGACCGGAGAGATCAGCTTATTTTGCCGTAAAAATTCGCATATCAATCAAAACAGGCGCCGCGCGGCAGACCCCCCGGTGGCCCCTTGAAGTGCGCCTACAGCCTTCCCAAAGTGCACCTACAGCTGACGCAGCGTCGACCTGGTCATTGACCACAGGCAGACCGCGCAGGCACAGGTCGCACCCAGATCATTAGGTAGCCCAAGGTGACCGGGGGATATGAGGGTGTACGGACTGGCGCCTAGGATCGCTCAGGGAGCCCGAGCTGAGTTCGAGTTCCTTGGGTGACTTAGCACCTTAGATTGCCGCCAGTGACTTGCTATGTGGCTCTCAGGAGCATCCTGGGGCATTCGCGACGTCTCACCTGCAGATCACGCTAGGTACACGAAAGTTGCCTCAGGTAGTAGAGCACTTGAGGCACAAAGTGTCACACTGCTGAATGTGCCTGTTGACGGTGTCCAAGAAATGCCTCAGGTTATTGCCTCAATTGATCCAAGATAACCTGAAACAACGAGCATCGATCTTATATGGCAAACTGATTCTACGCCCAAGCTCTTCGGCCTCGCAGGACAGCGGTCTACAGCTGCAGGTCGACCGGGCGAAGGCCCTGGGCATCTCTCGACTGCTTCGCGTTCGCTGAGCTGAAGTCGGGCAAGAACGCCAAGGATCGCCCTCAGCTGCAGAAGATGCTTGCAACCATGCGGAAGGGGGACGTGGTCATCTGCACCAAGCTCGACCGCCTGGGGCGCTCCCTGTCCGACCTGAAGGCCATTGTGGCTGAGTTCGAGAAGCACGGCGTGGACTTCAAAGTTCTCGACCAGCCAATCGACACGACCACGCCTCACGGTCGCCTGCTTCATGGTTCTCGGCTTTCTGCGAGTTCAAGCCTGTACTGATCAACGACAGAGCGCGTGAGGGACGCCAAAAGCACCTGGCCCTGTTACGCAAGAGAGGCCTGAAGCCTGGACCAGAGGGGAAGCTAACGCCTGAGACAGTCGCCAAGGTGAAGGCGCTGAGGGCTGAGGGCCTGGTCGTCAGGGCCATAGGCGAACAGCTGGGCCTTAGCAGAGCCTCAGTCAACCGAGCGCTCGCGAAGTAAACCAGGCGACACCAGGTGAACGCGAAGAGGCTGGGAGTGATCCCGGCCTGTTCTATTTTCTCAAGCATCAGGTCAGCATCGCTCTTGCTGACTACATGATAGGCGGTGGAGGGCCGTTGATTGCTGGCTGCTTAACATGGGTGTTCTATCGGGCCGAACACTCAATGAGTTTTCAGGGGTGGGTCTGGGACGATCCGTCAGAGCCAAGGCGGAAAAGAGAGCCACTCCGACCACCACGAACGACAGCGTGGCTGCTAACAGTACCGAAAGAACCGTTTGCTTATCTTCCACCGTCATGACGCTGCACTCATGTCCCGGTTACGCTGGTCCACGGTACAAGAACAAAACGCCGCCAGCGTCGCAAGGCTAACACGTGAGTTGTCACAGCGATGACGCAAGGCTGAACCCTGTGGCCAATGGCTAGCCATCGGTCGCCGAGGTGTGTCGTTGGGGTATACCACAGCGAGACAGATCAGTGAGACAGCCATTGGCGACTTGTTGCCAGCATTACCTGACGCCCGAGCCTCTTCAGAGGACCAGTCTACCGCCATTCAGGCTGAGCAGTTGAAGGCCGTAGGTTGCTCCGTCGCGCTGACCGAGAAGGCCTTGGGTACGAAGCGGGAGGGTCGCGATAAGCTCGACTTGACGCTCCAGATGCTCATGGCGCATCCCGGTTCAACCTTGGTCGTCTGCCATCTCCGACCGCCTCGCTCGGAACACCCAGTGGCTCTGGAGCTTCTTGAGACAATCCATGCTGGCAAGCGTGGGCTGAAGGTTCTCGACATGGACGTCAACACGGCAACGCCGCACGGCAAGATGCTCTTGATCTTGTCGAGCTTGGCGACCTGGAAGACCGAGATTTGGCGCGAGAGGCATCGTCTGGGTATCGAGAAGGCCAGGTCTGAAGGCGTCTACAAGGGCCTGTGCGCCGAGTCAAAGCCGACCAGATTGCCGACCTGAAATCACGCCATGCCCATGGAGTGCCTTTGAGTGTCCTTGCGAGGGACTTCAAGATCGGCAAGGCAACGGTCTGCCGGTACCTCAAGTCGTAGTTTCAGGTACGTCATTGGCCCCTGCGCGACTTGGCTTATCTGTATCTTTGGGTCCGACGCTGAGGGGTGGCTACTTTGAGTGGCAGGAAAATATAATGCTGCCGGAGGTTGATCCAACGGATCAGTCTAACAGCGGCCGAAGGATCGTCATTTCAATCCTTGGCGATCCGCAAGGTCCTTGGCGGCCAACGAGGTCTTCAATGACATTCTCAGTCAGGTTCAGAATTATGAGACATACTTCAAGATTTTGTCAGCGGGCTCGCAAGCCGGATGATCAGACGCCTCTCGAGGTGACAGTAGAGGCGATCATCTGCGATCTAATTCATCACCATCTGACTGGCGAAAAAGGCGCTGTTTTGATCACGCGATCAAATAAGGTGTTGGGCGAAAGAGCCGGTATCGCCCACCGGCCTATGGAAAGATCCTCCCAGATGTTCTCGACCGCCTCACCGCGCCAGAAATGGGGTTTGTGGTGAGAACTTCTGGGCCACCTAAATCCATTCGGGGGCAACCGCAGGACGACCATCAAGGCCGGCGAGTTTCTGGTACGATGCATTGAGGGGGGTGACCTCAGCTTCGAAGATCTCGGTCAATCTGAACATCAGGAGGTCATCATCCTCAAGCGACCTAAGGCCGACTTCTGGACCATGGGGACTACCAAGATTACGAGGACGACGAGCAGACCATCAGGTTCCGTGACGAGGTCCGACGGATCAACCGTTGGTTGGCTGAGGCCGACATCTCATTCGATGACGCCGTGGCCCCGGACCGGGTCGTAGATGCCAATGATCGCCAAGTTCGCCGCATATTCACGCGTGGCCAATTCAACAGCGGAGAGCGTCTGTTTGGTGGCTTCTGGCAGAACCTGAAGAAGCGTGAGCGCCTCTCTGGGATCGAGATCAGCGGTCAGCGGGTTATCGAACTCGACGACGGCAAACGTCTCCAACCATCTTGTACGGCATGGCGAACGCTGAGCCGCCTCCTGGAAGACCTCTATGCCATCCCTGGGTACTTGCGAGATCGCAGTGCCATCAAGAAGCTGATGAATGCAATGCTGTTCAGATGGGCCGATCAATCGAATGCCGCAAGGGCTCGGATCAGCATTCGAGGAACGTCAGTCTGTGAGGGGGAGTCATGCAGGCTATCCAAGAACACCACGGTGGGATTGCTGACATGTTCTGCACTGGGATTGGTCATGAATCCAATTCGTTCTCAACAGCATCCTTATCTATGTCCTATTAAAACTTAAAGATCATGGTTGCTGGGCCTTGCCAATTCACGACGCTATTCTTGTTCCAAATTCAAGTTTGGAATTGGCTCAGGGTGTCATGAAGAGGGCTTCTTGAGAACATGCGGGGAGGGAATAGAGGTCTCAGTGCATGAATAGATAATGGCAATGATCTTCATTAAATTACTTCTCTCTAGGATATCTATAGGCATAACCTCCAGCTCCCCTTAAGTAGGGAACTTCATAAGAAATTGAGAGGCTCTCGTAGGGAATGACGAATAAAGTGGGAAACACGAAAACGGGAGAAAACAAGAGGTCAAAGAGCGAGCTTCCTCGCCAGACAGTATGCACAGCTACTGTCGCGTGATCGGCTGTCCTCATCCCGCGAGAGCCGCAACGAATGAGGGACTGGACCGTCGCTTCTGGAAAGCACTACGACCACTACCAGCGGCATGGCAGCCCCTACAAAGCCTCCTACGCGATGCAGGAGATCGCGCCTCATCGCGCCGTAGCGGAGAGGTGGCTCGAGGCTAACGCCGAGGACGTCTACGTGAAGAACGCCATCGAGCGAGTACAAGGGCTCTACAATCGCGCTGGGCCTGTGGTCGAGGCTTTTCGCCTACGTGGTCTTAATCCCAGAGAACGCGCATGGGCCGCATGGGCGCGTCTCAGACGAGCAGAGGTCGATCCTCGGCGTCCGGTTGCGGCATGGCTGGCTGTCGAGCTGGCGATCGGTGATGACCTTCAGCCGGACAGTCACGCCGAGTTCAAGCGAGTGCAGGCGGCGAAGCTCGTTCACAGGATGGCATCGGGCACACACAAACGCTGGCAGCAGCCCACGTCATCGGTTGGAGCGGACGGGTTGCCAATCAGGCGGAAGGTCGAGCTTCATGCGTACCCGAGGAGCCGAGGGCGGGTTCTGCGGCATATCGGGGAGGACCTTGAGGAAGCCGTCGAGCTGCTGGTGGAACACAGGCTGAGCTCTGTGATTAGCGGGCCGGGACGCGACGGTTCATCAGCCGAAGACTGAGTCGAAACTGGTGCTCTTTCGCAAATCTCCCGCAAGCGCTCTCCCGCCTCCATATTGACGGCTCAGGCGGCGGATCTCGCGCAGGCCGAGGGCATCAGTTCGTTGATGCTGGATTGCGGCCAACTCCTGACCAGGTTCTCCAGCGTGTCGTCGAGCCAAGCGTACGGGTTCCCGCCGTTGAGCTTATTGGTCTCGACCAGCGAGGCGATGATCGCCCAGTTGCGCCGCCCTCATCGCCGCTGGCTAATAGCGCGTTCTTCCAATTGAGCGCGGGAGTCTGGGAGTGACCGTCCGACCGTTGGACGCCACCACATTCTTGGTCCGTTCGTTATGCTCTGTGGGGACCAAGGTGGCGCTACAGCAGGGTATCCGGTCTGGTGTGCTCTCTCTGCTTCTTGTGGCTCGTAGCAGATTGCTCCAACGGCCGTGATGCAAATCCGCCAGTTGCTGAAGGTAAAGAATGAAGCGATCCCTTCCGATCGGCCCCTCGCACCTCACGATCAGACGACTTCTGAGCACCGCGCATGATTTGCAGGACCAGCTCCGTCGTCGGAGGAGAAGGTAAGCGGGTAAAAAGGCTGAGCTAATAGCAGGCTGCCGATGCGGAAAGTATCTGCCCCATAATTGGGCTGAACAAAGACCTTCCTAATGCTGGATCGTGATTCGCTCCCGGCAATTTTGGTGGAAGTCAATGTCGAAGCACTGAGCATTGCTCACGGTTCAATTTTGTGTGTTGCGTCGAAGCGACAGACATCTCTGCCGCCACATGCTTCTTAATGCTCAACTAGGGTCGTTTAACGAAAATTTAGCAGTCGCGTTCTTGTTGTTCGGGGAGTTATCGCATATGTCGCGTCAGCGTTTTGCCAAGTCGTCTGGGGGATCATTCGAGGGGGCGGACCGCTCGGTTGGGGAAGGAAGCCTTCTAAGCTACAACGTGGCGGGTTGGACGGATTCCGACGGGTCAGTCGGTCGCGGCTCCTGGGCAGGGCTTCTCCTGGCACGATGCTGTCGACGGCGTTCGGGGCGGGACTGCCGTCACCTCGGTGTTAGCCGCTTGCGTCGTGGATACAGCAGGAGGTCCTAGTCCTGACACGTACGTCTGTAGCGGCGCTTCCACCGGCGTGACGGCTAATTCGATCGACGCAACAGGTTTGGACGTCACGATCAATACTGGAGCAGCTGTCGGAACGTCGCCAGTTGCAGTAAATTTGTTTAATGGTCCGAACCTGAATTTCGTGATGAACGTTGGGTCCTGATAGCTGGGGCTGGTGATCAGGTTAATGTCTTCACTTTGAATAGTGATGGCATCCAAGTCTGGACCATCGATGGGGTCATCAACAGCACAGGTGGCGACGCGATTACCAACACTCTGACGCAGGGCGGGACTGTCGGCATGACAATCTCGCCGACAGGTCAGGTTATAGCCGCCGACGATGCCATTACGATCTCGAGCCTCTCAGGCGCGGCGAATGTAACAGTGACGAATGACGGTCAAGTCTATGCAGGCGGCGATGCCATAACGATCAATCAGGTTGTGGGCAGCGGGTCGCTAACCGTCAACAACAACAATATCATTGGCAGCGCTGCGCTCCCGTGGGCGGGGCGGGCGTAAACATATTGAGCGCCGCCGGAAGCGCCAGTGCAGAAGTGAACAACGCCAGCGGCGCGTCGATCTATCGTGCTGGAAACAGTGTCAATATCAATCTGCTTTCGGGGGACGCCACTGTCGTCAACGAGGGCGAACTGACATCGACTGCTGGGAGGGGCGTGAATGTTTTGACCGTGACCGGTGAGGCTTCGGCAACGAACAGCAATTCAATCACGGCCTTTTCCGGCGGCATGGTGGTCGTCGCAGGTGGCGACGTCGACGTGAATAATGATGGCAGCACAATCAGCACAACGAACGGACCTGGATTATCGGGGTCTTCACTGATTGACGGCAATGTCGACATCAGCAACGAAGGGGGCTCCGTCACCTCGACCAATGGCCCAGGCATCGTCGGGTTCGCTTCAGCCGGCGATGTGGATATCGAAAGCGCCACGGGGACCGTCAATTCCGGCGGCGATGGTATCTCGGGAACGGCCCTCCTTAGTGGGAATGTCTGGATCGACTCGGGGACGGTCACATCAACTGGCGGCAGCGGTGTGGTCGGCACATCGGCCGCAGGGAACGTAGACATTGATGCCAAGGGCAACGTGATCGCAAACGGGTTGTTCGGTGTTGGCGCGGCTGCATCGGCAACGCGGGTATTAATGTCGAGAACCGAGAAATTACGAACAACGTCGGAGCCGGTGTTGTGGCCATCGCTGGCGGCAATGTCGACATCGAGGGTGAAGGCAGCACCGTTAAGTCGGTGGCCGTCGGCATTAGTGGCACCTCGACAGGCGGCAACGTCTGGATTGACTTAGGTATCGTCCAGTCGACGGCAGGAAGTGGCGTGGTCGGCGCATCGCTTGCAGGCAACGTTGATATTGACGCCAAGGGCGATGTGACCGCAAACGGCGACTATGGCGTCGGCGGCATTGCGGTAAATGGGAATGTTGATCTTGATGTGGAGGGACGTTCGATCACAAATACCGCAGGGACCGGTGTTTTTGGGTTCGCAACGAACGGGAACGTCGACATCGAGGGGCGAGAGAGCACCGTTAACTCACTGACGACCGGCATTTACGGAACGGCGCTCAACGGGAACGTGTGGATCGAGAACTCTAGGCACCGTCACCTCGACCAACGCAAGCGGCGTTGTGGGAACTGCAATTGGCGGCGACGTCAACGTCGACACGCACGGGAAGATCCAGGCCGACAACGGACTTTTCGGTGCGGCCGCCATATCGATTGGCGGCAACGCCACCCTGACGATCGGGGCCGACATCGATCCTCCCTTGATTGGTGGCGGGACGTTTACCTTTGGGCCAGGGACGGCCGCGACATTTGTCGATCCTGGTGTGACTGTCACGGCTGACCTCGTGGGTATTGCAGGCGGGAATCTCGGTAGCGGTGAAGTCACCGTCGACATTGGTGACGGGGCCACTATCGATGCGACGGGCGGCCTTCTTGGAACCGGTATCGGTATCCTGAAGACCGGCGGACCTGGAGATGTCGCAATCACGATCGGGACCGATGCGACCGTAACGGGCGAGAACTTCGGTACGGCGTTTTCGCCGCTTCTGCGGGAGGCGATGATAACGCTGTCACCATAACCAACAACGGCCTCGTGACGAGCAATGGG
>CAWGTZ010000007.1:0-338949 GCA_963825555.1 uncultured Alphaproteobacteria bacterium
TTCCCACGTCGTGCGCTTAAGGTCGAGGAGGTTATACAGGAAGACCACCTTGCCCCGGCCGACGCCAAAGTCGCCCTTGCTCAGAAACAAGCCGTAGCCCCCGAAGCGTCCGCCCTCGGTTACGATCATGCCTTCGGCTCCGCCCTCAGGGATCTCGACATCGGCCGTAATGGTGTAGGCTTTGTTGAGAATACTCGGCGCCGCACTCTTGGGCACACCGCTCAGCTCACCCGAATACGTGAACTCGGTCCGTCCCGCTGTCAGGCTCGGGCGCGGCGTATTCCAACGTGCGAGCGTGGTATTGTCGAGTGGCAGCACATTGTACTTCTTCGCCTCGGCGTAAAAGAGGTCCTGAAGCTGTTTGAGCTTGTCCGGCATCTTGGCGGCGAGGTCGTTGAACTGGGTCGGGTCTTCCAGCACGTTGTAGAGTTCCCAGTTGTAACCGGTGATCACATCCGGAGGCGTTTTGGAACTGAGTTCCCACGGGAGGGTTGCCGGTGTCGTGGCTGCCACCCACCCATCGTGGTAGATGGAGCGGTTGCCGAGCATCTCGAAATATTGCGTGGTGTGCCGGGTGGGAGCGTTGGCGTTGGCCTTGTCCCACGTATAAGCCATACTCACGCCTTCTACTGGATTCTGCTTGACGCCATTGATGGCATCGGGGGCCGGGATGCCCGTCGCTTCGAGAATGGTCGGCACAATGTCGATCACATGATGAAACTGGCGGCGGATGCCACCGACATCGCTGATATTACCGGGCCACGACATCGCCACGCCTTGAGCGGTCCCGCCAAAGTGTGACGGAACCTGCTTCACCCACTTGAATGGCGTGTCCATCGCCCACGCCCAGCCTGCTGCAAAATGCGGGAACGTGCGTTCCGATCCCCAGAATGGGTACCAGAGAAACTGGTCCTTCACCGGCACAGGGACGCCATTAAAGGTCGTGAACTCGTTCGGTGTGCCATTGAGCATGCCCTCGGCGCTCGCGCCGTTGTCGCCACCAATGTAGATGATCAGGGTATTGTCGAGTTCGCCGAGATCTTCGACGGCTTGAATGACGCGCCCGATCTCATGGTCGGCGTAGGCGAGGTAGGCCCCATAGACATCCGCCTGTCTGATGAAGAGCTTTTTCTCTTCCCAACTGAGGGTATCCCACTCCGGTAGTCCCTTCGGCCACGGCGTCAATTGCGCGTTCTCGGGCATGATGCCCAGCCGCTTCTGGTTAGCGAAGATCGTTTCGCGAAGTTTGTTCCATCCCTCGTCAAAGAGATGCATGTCACTGATCTTTTTGATCCACTCGGGTGTCGGATGATGCGGCGCGTGAGTGGCACCCGGCACGTAGTAGACGAAGAACGGCTTGTCGGGCGCAAGCTCCTTCAGCTGCTTCATGTACTGGATAGCGTCATCCGCCATCGCGGTCTGCATGTTCCAGCCGGAATTATTCAAGAACGGGTAAATGGCCGTTGTGTTGCGGAACAGGTTCGGTTGCCACTGACTGGCATCGCCACCAACGAAGCCATAAAAATATTCAAAGCCCATTCCGTTTGGCCATTGATTGAATGGGCCAGCTTGGCTCGACTGAAACGAGGGCGTGTTGTGATCCTTGCCAAACCACGACGTCGCGTAGCCGTTTTCCTTGAGGATCGTACCGATCGTGCCCTTCTCAATCGGGATGATCGAGTTGTAGCCCGGGAAGCCCGTCGATATCTCGCCCACCACTCCGAACCCAACCGAGTGATGGTTACGGCCCGTAATCAAGGCTGCTCGCGTCGGTGAGCAGAGGGATGTCGAATGAAAGTTTGTGTATCGCAATCCGTCCCGGGCGATGCGGTCCATGGAAGGCGTCGGGATGACGCCGCCGAACGTGCTCGGCGCACCGAAACCCTGGTCATCCGTCATGATGAGCAAAACATTCGGCGCGCCCTTGCGCGGCACAACGCGAGGCGGCCACCAAGGTTTCGACTCGGACGCCTTCTCCTTGATGACCCCGCCGAATGCCGGATCGAGCGGCGGAAGCTGTTTGCCGTCAATCGTGGTGGTCGCACCGGGAGAACCGGGGACCCCGTTGATCTCCTGTGCTAGTGCACAAGGAGCGGAACCCATGAGGAAGACTAGAGCGGCCAGTGCCGAATGAGGACGATGAACTGCCATTCGCTCCTCCCGGAACGCAAACAGACAACCGGCGGGGTGGGGCAAAGACCCTGAGAGAACGCTAGCGCTAAAGTTGCCGGTCTGTCACTGGAGATTTGGACAAGTCAGAAAAAGGCGTGACGCGCCGTTAGCGGTAAGGGCCCCCGGGTCCGAAATCCTATACACCCAAGCGGACCTAGTCGATTGCAGAGTTCTGATCATGTCAAACTCGACCGTCTGAGCTATGTCTGCGTGAAGGCAGGTATACTCCTAGCAGCAGAACTCACGCGCTTGCTTGACCGCTAAACCCTCATGTGTGGACGCACGGACTGCACAGCCAAAACGACCGAGATGGGCCAAAACCAGACCTCCCCCGGCGCTCAACCAGCAGGTGTGCTGAGAACCGTTACGTTTGCCGAATTCCGCGTTCGCTCCTCTTCACATATCTTCACAAGTATTTAGCAACCAGATTTCAGAAATGGTGATAGGCGACCGGATGTTGAGGCTGTGCTTTTTGGCCACAATGCGGACAAGGTGGCCGCTCTTGGAGCAAAAAGCCCCGCCGGATGGCGGGGCTTTTCGATTCTGTTCACTCAAATCGGAGCGGTGTCAGATCACCTCGAAACGCGTTCAACCGATGTTTCCCCATGGAGCGGGGCCTGCGGCTAAAGTTAGGCGTTCCGACGCGCAGTGACAACGGTATTGGCGTTCGTCACTGTCGCCAATGCTAGTGACCCGAGTGGCTGATGTGTTTGGCATCCTGCATCGCATGAATTATGTTATCCAGGTTGTAGCTCGCCGGTATCTGCAGCGAGGGGAAGGTCCTGTACGTCTCGAGTTCCTTCAGCCACAGCAGCTGCCCGATGGGCAGGATGTTCCAGTCATAGATCATCGCCGTGCTAGGTGCGGCCAGTGCGCCGCCGTAGCCCATGAGGGTACCATCAACTGACGCAACCGACCTCTCGAAGGGATCACGCTTGAGGTTGTTGACCATGGTCCAGTGATAGGTCTCTGCGGGGCCGAAGATCTCCTTCGCATCGGAAGAAACCATCGTGTAGTAGAACTTCCAGTTCTTGTACCGTACTGCCGACGGCTGTGCACCGGTGTAGTAGAAGAACGTGTCGCGGGCCGAATTTGCCTTACCTTCCAGATAAGCCCGCTGGTCGAAACCGTCGAGCGTGGTTTTGACGATGCCGGGGTACTCGCCGGCCTCAATCTGCTTCTTCAGGCCATCGCCTTTGGGTCCGCCGGCGATATTGACGAAGGTGGGCACCCAGTCCAGTGACGAGAATATCTGGTCCGGGTTCGTGCCAGCCTTGACGTGTCCCGGCCAGCGAATGAGCATCGGCGCCCGCATACCGCCTTCCCAGGTGGTGAGCTTGCCGCCCCTGAAGGGCGTTATACCGCCATCCGGGTAAGTGATCGCCTCGGCGCCATTATCGGTGGTAAAGACGACGATGGTGTTGTCGAGCTCGCCCATATCCTCGAGCTTTTTGAGCACGTAGCCGATGTTGTCGTCCATCTGCTTCATGCCGGCTTCGTTGGGACCCCAGTCCTTGCCGCCTTTGACGCCCAGCATGTCCGCGTACTTGTCCGAGAGCAAGGTGGTGACGTGCATGCGCGCCGGGTTATACCAGACGAAAAACGGTTTGTTGGTCTTCTCGGGGTCGTTGCGGTCGAGGAAGTCGATGACCTGGGCGGAGATTTCCTCGTCCACGGTCTTGGAACGTTCCAGCGTCAGCGGCCCCATGTCCTTGCAGCTCTGGTTCTTCTCGGTGCCGTCCTCGGACGTGCAATAAAGAACCGGCCGTGGCGGGGTCATACAGAGCGTGGTCATCGGATCCACCGCACCGGGGACCTCGGGGAGGCCTTTAACCGGGGTGTTCATGCAGGGAGGTACAACCGCCTGATCGGTTGGCGTCTTGTTGATGTCGGGGAAGCTCACCCCCTGCATGGCGTCGAGGTGATACAGGTAGCCCCAGAATTCCTGGAAGCCGTGCGCCGTTGGCAGCGACGCCGATTTATCGCCTAAGTGGTTTTTGCCGAACTCGCCGGTGTTGTAGCCGAGATCCAGCAGGAATTTTGCCAGCGCGGGCGTGCCCGGCAACAGCGAACTGGTGGCGCCCGGAAGCTGCGGCATGACCATGCCCGCCCGCAACGGATGCATCCCGGTAGAGAAGGCGGTGCGCCCGGCCGTGCAGCTCTGCTCGGCATAATAGGTCATGAACCTCGCGCCTTCTTTCGCGAGGCGGTCGATGTTGGGCGTCTCCCCAACCATCAGGCCCTGATGGTAGGCACCCACGTTCATGATGCCGATGTCGTCACCCATGATGAACAGAATGTTGGGCTTTTTCTCCTGTGCCTGGGCCGGACCCGTCGCTCCCTGAAGGCCCATCGCCGCAAGAGCGCCGAGTACAATCCCGGTTGCCGGGAAAAAACGATGTTTCATTTTCAACTTAACCTTCACTTGTTTGATATCACCCAACTAGATCCCTATTCTATTTTTCTTGAGCCAGGTTGCGCTGGATCAAGCCTTTGAGCGCGGCGCGCCAATGTCTGGGCATCTGGCGCTCGAGTTGAGCGCGATTTCCGGTCTTCGCGGTGGGATCTCAAAGGCTTTCGGTCTGATCGGCTAGCAACCCAAGCTAACCATGAATGTCACTCACAATTGTGCCGATGTGGCTCCTGCCCCAAAAATGAAGGGCATTTTCAATGTTTCACAGGAAAATTAGATGTTTAGAAAGTCGGTTCTTGCTGTCGTTCTGACTTGTGCGACCTTGTCTGGTGTTGCTGGGTCGGCGAGTTCCGAGCCGGCATCGGATGATCCTATTGCCGCATTCACAAAGCTGGCTGCCTACATTTCCACCAATCCCCTAGACTTCGAGACGTCTTTTTCATCACGCAGCGCAATCCTCGACAAGGAATTTCTCAACGGCAAGGCTCGCATCATCGCAGCCCGGCCGAACCTCCTGCGCCTTGATACAACGTCATCCAAAGGATCTTTTCTCGTCATCTCGGATGGAACAACCCTCACCATTCTGGATCGGAGCAGCAACAAGTACGCGCAAACCTCAGCGAAGCCTTCGCTTGGAGCGACGGTAAACTTGTTCACCGGGCTAACAGTTGTCGAGCCCCAGACGCTTTTGTTCCTGGATGCGGTTCAAGCCGTCGCCACCGGCCAAGAGACGGCGCAAGCTTCGGCGTCGGGAACGGAAACTGTCGGAGGGCGAACGTGCAAGCGGTATACGGTGGCAGGTTCCGATGGGGCAACGTGGGAGGCGTGGCTCGAAGCCAAGGAAATTCCTCTTCCATGCAAGCTGGTCAGTCGCGATAGCGACGACCCGGATGCTGCTGTGCAGACGAACGAGTTTACGTGGGCTCAGAATACTTCGCATTCCACCGACACGTTCACGTTTACAGTGCCGCCGGCAAGCAAGAAGGTTGACTTCGGAGATCTGGGTATTGCGGACTAATTCCACAACAGGGGGCGGCCGCCTTCTCTCGGGAGTAGACGTGTCCGCTACTGGGTTCGTGTGTCACTTGACGTCCGAGTTGGGTCACTTGCAGCGGACCCCAATTGTCGGCCTTCGAAATGCAGCGCCGTCGTCAACGGAGGCGAGAGCTGTCGAGGGAATGCTTATCTATCCTTGGGTTCACACGACAATGCGTGAAACCTACGAAATGCATGGACATAAGGTTACTGTCCGTCGTCAGGGATTTCGGGACATTTGAACGGGTGATCTAAGAGAGGGTTCGGCCCATCTGGTTGAAGCTCATGCTGCTGCGTTGAAGTGCTGTTGGCGACGGTGCTCGATGGTTTGTTGCTTTATCTTTCGTCGCCGCTCCAGGATGCGAGCACCTCGCCCGAAGTAGACGTCAGCCGGCGTGATGTTGTCCAGGCTCTCGTGATAGCGGCGATGATTGTAGTGGTCGACGAAGTAGGCGACGGCGCGCTCGAGGTCTCCGGGCAGATAGTAGTTTTCGAGTAGGATACGGCTCTTGAGCGAGAGGTGCCAGCGTTCGATCTTGCCCTGGGTCATTGGATGATAGGGCTTGCCGCGGGTGTGCCGCATGCCCTGGGTTTCGAGCCATTCGGACAGATCATTGGCGATGTAAGAGGGCCCATTGTCTGAGAGCAATCTTGGCCGCCGATCGGCGCCAGCCTGATCAAGTCCCGAGGCCTGCAAGGCCAGCTCGAGCGTTGCGGTGACGTCGCTGGCGCTCATTGTCGTGCAGAGCTTCCAGGCTACGATGTAGCGGGAGAAGTTGTCGAGGACGGTCGAGAGGTAGAACCAGCCCCAGCCGGTGACCTTGAGATAGGTGAAGTCGGTCTGCCAGAGTTGATTGATGGCTGTCGTTGGGTTGGCAAAGGCATCAGCGGCCTTCATGACGATGAAGGCCGGCGAGGTCACGAGGCCTTCGGCTTTCAGGATGCGATAGACGCTGGCCTCGGAGACGAAGGTCTTCTCGGCGTCCGTGAAGGCGATCGCCACCTCACGCGGGGATAGCTCCGGCTCCTCCAACGCCCGCTCGATAATCCTGTCGCGGATCTCATCTGGGATGCGGTTCCAGACGCGCCTTGGCCGTGGCTTTCGGTCTTCGAGCGCCTCGAAGCCGCCGTCCGCATAGCGGTCGAGCCAAGCGTAGAAGGTGGACTTGGGTATGCCGATCTTGTCGAGCGTGCGCCTGACCGGCAGATGGGAGGTCTCGACGGTGCGGATGATCTCAAGCTTTTCGGATGCGGGGTATCTCATTCGATATCCTCCCCATCCGCGAGCACGCTTTTTTTGAGCAGACGGTTCTCGAGGGCAACCTCGGCGAGGGCCTCCTTGAGCTGGCGGGCTTCGGTGCGCAGCTGCTTGACCTCATCGGAAGATGCCTCGCGGGCGGTATCGCCGGCGAGGCGCTTCTTGCCGGCCTCAAGGAACTCCTTGGACCACCGGTAGTAGAGGTTCTGGGCGATCCCCTCCTTGCGGCAGAGTTCGGCGATACTGTCCTCCCCACGCAGGCCATCGAGGACGATGCGGATCTTCTCCTCGGCTGAGAAGTGCCGCCTGGTGGCTCGCCGGATGTCTCTGACCGTCTCCTCCGCGCTCTGCGGAGCCTGCTTGTTGCGCTGTCTCATCGTGTCCCTCCGTGGGGTTACGATGAGCCGCAAACTCTCCCTTACGCAATAAGCTCAATCTGTCCGCTAGGTCCTGACGGGGAACACACGACCTCGATGGGCCGCTTGACGCTCAACATGCTGCTCTCGTTCGCCCAATTCGAGCGCGAGATTGCCGGTGAACGCATCCGCGACAAGATCGCAGCATCGAAGGCCAAAGGCATGTGGATGGGCGGCAACGTCCCGCTTGGCTACGACGTCAAGGAGCGCAAGCTGATCGTCAATGAGATGGAAGCCGAGACGGTGCGCATGATCTTCAAGCGCTATGCGGAGCTCGGGTCGGTTCGGCTGCTCGGTCACGAACTCGACCGGCTCGGCGTCGTCAGCAAGCGCCGCGAGGGGGCAGGTGGTGTCCTGGCGGGTGGCAACCGATTTTCACGCGGCGCACTCTATACACTGCTTCATACACTGCTTCAGAATCCGATCTACCGCGGCGAGATCGGGCACCAGGGCACGGTCTACCCCGGCCAGCACGACGCGATCATCGATGCTGAACTCTGGCAGCGCGTCCAGGAGAAGTTGGCCGACAATCGGCAGTCCCGAGCGCTCGGAGCGAGACTGCCGACGGAACCGAGTTTGCTTGCCGGTCTGATCGTGGATGGCGACGGACAGCGCATGACGCCGACGCATGCTGTCAAGAAGGGCCGACGCTACCGGTACTACGTCTCGACGCAACTCATATCCGGCACGCGTTCCGACCACGTAAAGGGACGGCGTATTCCCGCAGGCGATATCGAGGTGCTGGTTCTCGATCGGCTTCGCGCCTTCCTCGCGTCCGATCGGGACCTCGGTGACGCGCTGTCACGCCTCGATCTCGACGCCTCGGCCGTTCGGTCTGCCATGACGACGGCGAGCCAGTTCGTCGAGGCCTGGACGAGCCTGCCACCGATCAAGCTCCGCGAGGTTGTCCGCAGCATTGTCGAGACCATTACTGTGGACGAGGATAAGGTCGTTGCGTTGCTCAAGCCGACGGAGAGTCGCGACGGTTCTGCTCGGCGACACATGCAATGTGCCGAAGGCGCCAGCACACTGGCACGATCGAGCTGACCATCGACGCCAAACTGCGCCGTGCTGGGAAAGGCATCCGATTGGTTGTCGGGGGTGGCGTGGACGCGAAGCCCGACGCTCAGATGATCGCCCTCTTGCGCGACGCCCACGCGACGCGGGATGCCCTGATGTCCGGTCGCGACGAGACCATCGACGCGATGGCGAAGCGGCTCGGCATCAAACGAGATTACCTATCGGCACACATGCGGCTGACATATCTCGCGCCGGACATCGTCCGCGCTCTTGTTGCCGGACGACATCCCGAGGGACTGACACCGGCTGGCCTTCTCTCAAAGTGCAAAGACCTTCCCCACGACTGGCAACTCCAGCGGGCAGTCCTCGGAATCGAGACGACGTAGCGCCCCGAAAGCCCCCAATACGATGCGAGTCTGACCGGCCCAAAATGGCCGACAGAGATAAAACGGCCCAACAGGCGAGGAACGTCAGGGAGAGACGGCGGGCCCGGCGCGTGATCCCGAAATGCATGTCGCCAAGGCGCGGAAAGTACGAGGAAATTCCGCCTGCGGAAATGACAAAATATGCAGTAATATCAATGGGTTAGACCATGGCTGTGCTGGCAGTCTGACGCGAACGGGTCTCGGCAACTTGGGCCGAATAACAGGGAGTTTCTGACGTTTTCTCGCCATCCTGTCCGAAAGCATAGGCGAAAACGGCCCAATATGGGGGCTTTCTAGGCGAATTCCCTAGAATTGGAACAGCGATAATTTCTCACAATATCAGCGACTTTGTTTCTTGGAGCAGGGATCTTAATCCCCGTATCAGGGACGGTTTGGAGCCTATCCATGGCACGCAAGTTGCTATGCAAAGCCGAGTTCGGAGGTTCATAGCATGACAGCAAGTCCAGCTATTATTAACCGGGCGCCGTTTAACAGGTGCCCGTTCTCACGCATTGAGGCAACACTCGCCAAGGATCCGCAAGCCTGGATCGAAACGCGACATCTGATGGCTGCACTGGAAAGGAATGCGGGACGACCCGTTCCTGCGCTCACTCTTGCTCATATTGGTGCGAGACTTGACGGCACTGCCAAAAAGAAGCGAGGCCGAGGTCGTCGCAACTACAGCCGCGCGTTTCGAGACATGCTCATCGCTGTGGCGTTTGAGCGTCGGGAGGCCTGGCTCAATGAGCGATCAGCCAAGCAAGGGCTGAAGGGTTGGAGCAAGATCCGCGACGCTGAATGGTGGCAGGGACCACCTAGCGAGCGCGCCGCTCGAATGGTTCAGCACGGGATGGAGTTTAACGTGAGTTGGGAAAGGATCCGCAACATTGCCTATAGGATCCGCAAGAAGGGACTTCCGCCTGTGTTTTAAGGCGGCCACCACGAGAAATCCGCTCATTTCTTGTCGATGACCCAGGCTCGAGGAACGCATTATTAACGAGGTCGAACTCTGTTGATCGGAGCCCCGACCTATGTCACGCCGCCTCGCCATTGAGCATGTTCCCGTCGCCGACCTGAAGCCCTATAGCGCCAATGCGCGGGTACACAGCCCGAGGCAGGTCGCCGAGATCGCTGCGAGTATCAGCGAGTTCGGGTTCAACAATCCAGTTCTCGTCGATAAGACAGGCACGATCATCGCCGGTCACGGCCGTGTTGCTGCCGCGAAGAAGCTCGGCCTCGAAGTCGTGCCTGTGATCCGGCTGGAGCATCTGACGGACGCTCAGAAGCGCGCCTACATTCTCGCCGACAACAGGCTGGCCGAGAAGGCTGGCTGGGATCGCGAGATCCTCGCGATCGAGCTGCAGCACCTGACTTCGCTCGAGATTGATTTCGACGTTACGGTCACCGGCTTTGAAATGGCCGAGATCGATGTCTTGCTCGGCGAGGTCAGGCCCAAGGCTGATGCGGCCGACGTCATGCCTTCACCTCGGCCCGGCCCGGCAGTCACACGCCCAGGCGACCTGTGGCAGATCGGACCGCATCGACTGATTTGCGGGGACGCGACAAACCTCGAAACGTCGGCGCGTTTGCTCGACGGCGAGCGCGCCCAGATGATTTTCACAGATCCGCCCTACAACGTGAAGGTCGACGGCCATGTCTCGGGCCTTGGTGCTGTGAAGCATCGCGAGTTCGCAGTCGCTTCTGGGGAGATGTCGCAAGCGGAGTTCACGGTTTTTCTTGAACGGGTCTTTGCCAACCTCGTGCTGCGTGCGGCCGATGGCGCGATCCATTTCGTTTGCATGGATTGGCGTCATCTCGGTGAGGTCCTTGCCGCCGGCCACCGGACGTTCGCCGAGCTCAAGAATATTTGCGTCTGGAACAAGACCAACGGGGGCATGGGCTCGCTTTATCGTTCCCAACACGAGATGGTGTTCGTCTTCAAGAGCGGTAAGGCGCCCCACATCAACAACGTCGAGCTTGGCCGGCACGGCCGCTACCGCACGAATGTTTGGACCTACGCCGGCGCCAACGTCTTCAGTGCGACGCGAGAGGCCGACCTCGCAATGCATCCGACCGTGAAGCCAGTCGCGCTCGTGGCCGATGCCATTCTCGACTGCTCCAAGCGCAAAGGCATCATCCTCGACGCCTTTGCTGGCTCCGGCACAACGCTGGTCGCCGCCGATCGCACCGGTCGGCGCGGGTACGGCATCGAACTCGATCCGATCTATTGCGACACGATTCTGAAGCGGGTCGCCGACGTTGCTCGTGTCGAGGCTCGGCTCGCGGCAACGGGCCAGACCTTTGCCGTGGTCGCGGCCGATCGGCTGCACGAGGGGCCTTGTGATGTTGTCGAGCGGGAGTCGGCGCCATGAGCGGCAAAAGCGACGATCAAACGCCGGATCTGGATGATGGGAAGGTCGGCTACTGTCGGCCGCCGAAGCATAGCCGATTCAAGGCCGGGCAGTCCGGCAATCCCCGCGGACGGCCACGCAAGAACCGCAGCATCGAAACCATGATCAAGCGCGAACTCGATCAGATGGTCAGCATCACGGAACTTGGTCGAGAACTGCGCATCAGCAAGCGCGAAGCCATCATCAAGCAGTTCGTCAATCGTGCCATCAAGGGGGATCCGAAGCCGCTGCAACTGATGCTAGCGCATCTCGAAAAGCACAAGGACATTGAGCCGTTCACGGCGACGGATGCTGATGACGCTGAGTTGCTCAAGGCGCTGGGCACGACGGGAGGAGGCGGCTCCAATGAAGGCTGACCAGATCAAGGCCCTCTATCGCTCGAACTTTCCGGCCTTCGTAAAGTTCGCGTTCCGCGAACTGAACTCAAACCAGCCGCTGATCGACACTTGGCATATTGATGTGCTGACCAATTACCTCGAACGCGTGGCCAAGGGCGAGATCAAGCGGCTGATCATCAACCTGCCGCCACGCTGCCTGAAATCACTGGCGGCCTCGATCGCGCTGCCGGTCTGGATGCATGGCCGCAACCCCGCGCTCAAGATTATGTCGATAGCCGGTTCGCGCGAACTTGCCGGTGACTTCGAGCGCGGGACGCAGGAACTTATGAGAGCTCCACGTTGCCGGGCGATATTTCCGCACCTGAAGCCTGAGGGTCGCAGCGGCAACCTCTATCTGCCGCATGGAGGTCAACGGATATCCTGTGTGGTTGGTCGTATCCTCGTCGGCCGCGGTGCCGATTTGATCGTGATCGATGATCCGATTGCACCGGCGCGCGTCCACGACGAGCCACGCCGTGGTGCGATTAACAAATGGTTCGATGCCGAGGTCATCCAGCGCCTCAATGACAAGAGCAACGGGGCAGTCATTGTCCTCATGCAGCGGCTTCATCACGACGACCTCTGCGGTCATCTTCTTTTGGGCGAGCAACCTTGGGTCCACCTGAATCTGCCGGCCATCGCGGTCGAAGACGAGGAATGGCGGCTGTCACGGGGCCGCGTCATCACCCGTCGCAAAGGTGAAGCCCTGACGCCCGCAATTGATAGCCGTGTCACACTGTTCCAACGGATGCTGGATATTGGCGCTTATAATTTCGGCGCGCAGTACCAGCAGAAGCCGTTTGTTCACATGAACGACGAAGCGGTTCGCTGCGGTTATTTCGGACGACCCGACGACGAGTGGGGCTTCCCACAGGCAGCGTTCTACAAGGTGCCTGAAACCCACATCATGGCCTACGAACTGTTCGGTGTCGGAAAGTATCATCCGGCGATGCCGCCGCGCCGCATGACGATGGAGGAATGGGAGCGATACTCGGTTTGGACGATGGACTATCAGCGACGCCGGATAGAGGATCAAAACGCGGAATGGGGACCGCCCGCGAATGAGGCAGCGCTCCTGGCCGCCTACAGGGCGGGACCCGATGAGTATGATGTGTAGTCCAAGCGCACGTTCATGGACCTTGATCGCAAGGTTGGGCCGAGCGATCCAGATGGAAATCTGGCTATTTGCGGGTTCCCGAGGTTCGCGACTTTGCCGAGTGGGAGATGTTTTTCTCTCCAGACGCGCTGCCGGTTGATTGGTCGAAGGATTGCTGGTCAAGACGCGTTCTCCTCACCTGGTCTCGACCGATCTCAAGCCTATAAAAGTCGGCAGTTTCAAATGATCTGGTTGTCGGACAGTCAGTCCTGGCAATCGGCAATCCGTTCGGCTTGGCGCACACATTGACGACCGGCATCGTCAGCGCGCTTGACCGCCAACTGCCGACGCAGAAGCTGACGATATGGCAAAAACACGATGCCGGGCTTCCTTCGCCGGGAGGCGAAGCATGTTGCTGGCAAGTGAATAGCCTTGATTGGGGGCGGCTAACCCACAGGACGGCTAGGCGCGGTTGTCGTTGCTGCTCAATTCTTCACGAGAACCACGGCATTGCCCTATCTTTATTGATCGGAGTCTTCGTCCTCATTTTCGATTTTCAGCAGTGCCTTAGCGAGCTGTGTGAACATCAGGATGAAGACACCAACGCCAACGAAAATGTACAAGACGGTGAAAAGTTTTCCAGCATCTGTTTTTGGAGCCAGATCTCCCAATCCCACAGTCGATGCAGTTGTCACGCTGAAATAAAATGAATCGACCCATGACCAGCCTTCGATACTGCGGTAGAAGATTGTACCCGACAGAAGGATCATTGCAGCGAGCAAGAGAGCCGAGCGAAACGCAGGAAAATTCCATGAGCGTTTGATTGCCTTAAAGAGACGGATCAAATTCAGAATCGAAGAGATCATCGGCTCTCCTTACTTCTTCTCCGGGTCCGTTGCGTGGTTTTCATTTTCAGAAGCGACGCGCCGGTGTTCACTCAGGCGCGCGGGATGCTGTCATTTTTATATATCTCCGCTGAACACCCACCACCGGTCGCTAATTTTTCTTGATGACTTATTGACGGCATTCATTCTTGAATTTGCCCCACACAGCTGACGCTTGCTTGAGGCCATCCGAGGCCATGGTTCGGAAAGCTACGCGTCAGAATGACTCAACGAGGTCGGGTTGCATCGTGTAGCTGACCGCGACAGGGGCCTGACCATCGACGAAGTTCACCGTCTCCAACAAACTTTCCGCTCTTAGCTTGCCAATGATCCAAACTGGCGTGTAGAGCCCTTTGATCGAAATCCCATCGGGATAGCGGACATGCAGAATCTGGTTGGGCGGCGGCGGCGGAGTGTGGATGCAGGCACCAACGGTCGGTACGAGAAGGAACTCGACGACCTTGCGGTCCTTGAATTCAAGGGGAAGCACATATCCTGGCAGGCGGACAGTGCTACCGACTAGGTCCTCGTTCACCGCCGAGGCCGCCGCTTCGCGCTTCTCCATGATCGCGCGACGCGCAGCGAACAACCCGTCGACATCGACGCCGTCCTTGGCCAGTTGTTCGCGTAACGCTTGCGCCTCGGTGCTTGCTTCGGCGTCATAGCTCTGCTCGGCCCGGGCCTCGAATCGCAGTATCTTTCGAAGCGCATCCATCTGCTCAGCTGAAAGGTTCTCGAACGGATTTTCGATCACAGCGGCCGGGGGCGAGAGCATGTGCCAGGAAATTCCTTTAGGATCGGACGCCAGTGCGAGCCCCGGAGGAAGGGCAAGCGAGAGTATCAAGACGAGACGGGCGAACATGGTCATGGAGATGTCCTTTTGATTTGTCATAGCCGAACCGATAGCCCGTCGGCCAGCGTCATCCGATAGACTCGGACTGCCGGGATAAGCGAGGCGAGGAGCCCGGCGCAGAAGATGACGAAAAGGGTGGTCAGTTCGCTCGCCCCGAAGACATTCACTCCCAATCGCAGGCCGAAGCGCGCGGACAGGATAGGGTCGGTCACGAACGTGGCCACCGTGAGCAGAACAAGGCCAAGGATCAGCCCCGCCGCGGTGAGGACGGCGGCTTCTGTGACGATCAGCGCAAAAATTCGGGTCGGCGTCGCGCCAACAGAGCGCAGGATCGCGAATTCGCGGCGGCGGGTGTCGAGAGTGGCCGAGAGCATGACAACCATGCCGATCATCCCGGCCAAGGCCACGGCCCACGCCATCAGCCGCATCGCACGCTCGGCCGTCCCGGTAATCCCCCAGAGTTCGGCCAGCGCGACCGCTGGGAGGACGGCACTCAACGCGTCGGAGGGGCGTTCGTTGACCGCCCGCTGCAGGCCGAGGACATTCGTCCGATCGATCAGCCCAACGTAGACGGCATTGATCCGGTCCGGTTCGTGACCGTGTCCGACCTCCGTGCCTTCGTGTTCGCCATGATCTTTGTGGTGTTCGTGCGCTTCATGCTCCTGATGACCGTCGGCGGGCATGGCGGCCGGGTCAATGGGGTCGGCCGCCGGGGCATCTTCTTTCGCATGCAGGGTGTCGAACCCCTCGAGCGTGACGAAGACCATTCGGTCGACCGCGGTGCCGGTCGGCGCGAGCACACCCGAAATGGTAAAAGGCGCATCGTCATGGAGGTCGAAGGAAACCTCGCCGGAGCCGTGGGCGTTGACGATCACCGCACCGGGGGCATAACCGAACCGCGCCGCTACCTCGGCCCCCACCACGGCCGCATCCGCCCTATCCCCGGTGAAGAACGTGCCCGCCGCCAGTGAGAGAGACTGCCCGCCGGAGTGCCTGAAATGCTCGAAATAGGCCGCATCCGTACCAATCACCGGATAGCCGCGGTGATTGTCTCCCATCTGGATCGGCACGGCCCAGGCGACCTCTGGCCGATTTTCTAGCCACTCGAAGCTCTCCCAAGCCATACCCGTCCCGGTGCCGCCGACGCCAAAAACGGTGGCCATCAGAATCTGAACAGAATTGCCGCGCGGGGCCACGATAAGGTCGATCCCCGAGGCGGAGTTGGAGAAGCTGTCGCGCGCGCCGTCCCGGAGCCGTTCGACGCCAAGGATCAGCGCGACGCTTAGGCCAATCGCGAGCATCGTCAGTCCAGCGACGAAGCGGCGATTCCAGAGGCTGCGAATGCTGAACCCCAGCATCACAGACTCCCCCTGTTCAGCTCTCGAAAGTCGACACTGCGGTCGAAATATCGCTCAAGGCTGCGGTCATGGCTGACGAACAATAGTGCTGTGCCTGCTGCCGCGCATTCCCGCGCCAGCAGGTCGACGAATGCCGACTTTGCCATCTCATCTAGTGCCGAAGTGGGTTCGTCCGCGAGAATCAGGTCCGGCCTACCTATCAACGCGCGTGCGGCAGCCACTCGCTGCTGTTGGCCAACGCTGAGTTCGTTCGCCAACTTTGATATTAAGGCAGGATCGGACATGCCCAGCTCATCCAGCAACCTATTCGCCGTCCCCGCCGGTTTGTCACCGGCACGGTCGCGACGACGCAGCGAGTAGGTGCAGGGCAACAAAACATTTTCAAGAGCGCTCAGCCACGGGATGAGGTTGAACACTTGAAAGATCATTCCGATGTGGTCGGCCCGGAACCGATCCCGCGCGCCACCGCGCAGGGTACCGATGTCCTGCTCCGCGATGCGCACGGCGTCCTTCGGCACAGCTACCACTCCTGCGATCGCCGATAGCAGGGTCGACTTGCCACAACCGCTCGGCCCGTGCAGGAAAAGGCTTTCACCAGCATCAAGGGACATGCTGCCAATGCCTAGCGTGTCGTGCTGTGCACGTGGCCAACGGAAGGAGAGATTTTCAATCTGCAATGCGTTCATGGGTAAGCGTCTAATCCATGGAGTCTTTTCACCGTATCGGCTCCTACGCCCGCGTGTCTTGCTCGAAGTATCTCTGACTGACGATGGCGATCACTCACCGTGATCGCGCGAAAGCTGCAAGTGAAGGTAATCAGCGATGGCGCGCATGTTCGTCGGCTTGACGATGCGAGCTTCGGCTAAGGGTGCGTGCTTACGTCTTTCGTCAAGCCCGGCTTCGGTAGTACAGCCGACCGCCGCACGTCCGCGGCGGTCGGCTAGTTTCATTGAAGCGTGTTCTTGTAGATCACGCCGTCCTTCATGATAATGACGAAGTTCTTGTCCGGGTCGGCGATCAGGTCGATGTTCTCGAGCGGATTGCCATCGACCAGAAGCAGGTCGGCATAGGCACCCTCCCGAACCACACCGTTGTCACCGGGATAGGGATCGCGCGGCCCGGAACGCTTGAAGATCTCGTAGTTCTGGCTGGTCGCAATCTTCAGCACTTCCCAGGGCTCGAAATAGCGGTCGAGCTTCGCCAACTGCGCCCCCTGACGCGCGGCGAGCGCGGGTGAACCCTGACTGTCCGTGCCGAACCCGAAGAGCAGGTCGTATTTCTGCGCTAGCGCGAAGGCTGTATCCGTTCCGGAGATCAGCAATTGGTACTTTTGTGCCGCAAACGAGCCGGGAGCGAGCGGGATCGCATCCTCGTCGTTATAGAAGGGCTGCATGCAGACCGAAGTATTCGTCTCCTTCATCAGTTGGGCGGTTTCCTCGTCAATCAAATGGCCATGCTCGACATTCCGGACGCCGCCGCGGATCGCGTTCTGGATCGCCTTCGCGGAGTAGGAGTGAACCGTCACATAGGTTCCCCAGTTCTGCGCCACTTCGACCGCCGCCGCGATTTCCTCGACGGTGTATTGCGAGACGTCCAGCGGATCCGAGGGCGAGGCGACCCCGCCGCCCCCCATCAGCTTGATGAAGGCCGCTCCCCGCATCAGGTTCTCGCGCACGCGCTGCAGGACTTGCGCCTTGCCGTCTGCGATGGCGACCGACCCCATCCTTTCCTGCGGGGTAAGATCCCTTGAATAGCTCTGAGGGATATCAATCGTTTGACGGAAATCTGCATGCCCCGACGTTTGGGAGACCATCGACCCCGCAGCGTACATCCGGGGACCGACGTACATACCCTCGTCGATCACCGCCTTCAGATCGAAGACATTGCCGCCCACGTCCCTGATCGTGGTGAAGCCCCGCATAAGCGTCTTTTCCGCCCCAAGGGCCGCCACAAGGTTCAGCTTGCCCTCATCAAGCGCGAACGCGTTGCCACTATAATTGGCCGCCATGCTGTGCCAATGGCAGTCTGTCAGGCCAGGCATCAGCGTACGCCCGCCGCCGTCGATGACCGTGCCGCCGGCGATGGCCAACGGTTCGGTCGACACAGCGGTGATCTTGTTGCCGGTCACAACAACATTGGCGTTTTCGATCAGGGCTTCGTTCACGCCGTCAAAGACGTTGACGTTTGTAATGAGTGTCAGTTTCGTTGCCACCGGCTCTGCAGCTTGCGTAAAGCTTGCAAAACAGAAAATACTGGCAAGTAACGCTCCAGCGATAATTCTTCGGTCGGTTTTCATGTTTTTGCTCCTTTGAGGACAAATCGAATTTTCAATGTGTGCTTCAATCGCCGGCAAGTTTCTTGGCCGCAGCACGCAGATACCCCGGTGAATGGTCGATCCCCGAGATCTCGTCCTGGTTTGGCGCTAGGCCGAAATACATTCCGCAGAAATCCCGGGCGGGGTCGACGTAGATGCCCTGTCCCATATTCCCGTGTTTGAACATGGCGCCGTCGCTGAAGACATGGTCCCATTGGGCCGAGTTGTAGGCAGGGACTTCGCCGAACCAGTCGGTGCCGTATTCCTCTTCCGTGGAGCCCCTGTATGCTTCGGGATTACCCATGGTTTGGATGCTTTTCAGCAGCTTGTTAAGCGTTAGATGCGCGAAAGTCGGCACCCCATTATGCTATCCGCAAAATTGACCCATCTCCCGGACAGCAGCTACCGAAGACATTAGACCGTCTATCTACCAACTCGTGCTAGAGTCCCTTAAGGGACTCTGGAACGGTGACAACGGTCAGGCTATTTTGATTCGCTCAAAGTGAGCTGCCCCTCGTCAGGACAAGCCGGGCTAGCTCAGCAGATCGCCCAGAAGTCAGTGACGGATCTGCCGAGGTCGAATTGGCCGATGGGGAATAGTGGGATGGCAATACGTGTCGGAATATTGGTTGCCGCTCTTCTTACAATCGGCGCGAGTGGAGCGGGAGCAGACCAGAAAATCAATGAGTTGCTGCTGGGCCCAACGAGTGTTCCCGCGCAAATCGAGACGGACAAGGAAGCTCTCCAATCGGCTTCACCGAACGGGCTGAGTGACGCGTTAAATGGCTTCACAGAATTTAAGAAGCGCACCGAGGAAGAGACTGGACTGAACTTCGGCGGCGACTTCGGTTTGCGTCGTAGCGGCGCGCCATGACCGAAACCGAGGCCCCGACGGAGCTCCGTGAGCAACAATGACAATTTTCTGCAAACGAATGTAGTCTCGCCGTGATTCCTTTCGCTTTCGGGTCAAGCGACATTTGGCTAGATCGGAGCTGCAAAATGCGACGTTGGAGTGGAGCCAATCTTGCCACTGCTGGTGCGGTGATCTCAGCCACGGTTCTGATCAGTCTGGCAGCGCACGCAGACGACTCGCCCCATGCCGACCTTTGGACGCGCCCGACGTTGCTTGAAGGCGCAGGCTCGCCAAAAGCGGAGCTGCGCGAACGTGGAGTCGCGGTCGATACGTGGGTTACCCAATTCTATCAAGGCGTTGTTGCAGGAGACGCGGAGAAGGATTGGCAGTACGGTAATAAAGCAGACGTGCGGGTCAATCTCGATGGCCAAAAGCTTGGTCTTTGGCCAGGTTTTTCCGTGAATTTTCACCAGGAATGGGTGTTTGGAGAAGACGTCAATTCACTCGACACGGGCGCCCTCATACCGGTAAATACCGCTCTCGCATGGCCGCGCGTGGGCGGGAGTGACAGCGACACCTCGCTCTATTTTAATCAGAAATTCGGTGACCGGCTCTCAGTCAGCGTTGGCAAGTTCAATTTGCTCGACACGGTCGCACTTTCTCCCATCAAGGGTGGGGGTGGATTGGATACGTACTGGAACATGGGACTTGGGATTCCATTTACAGGTCTCACCCCACCCTACATTCTCGGCTCAATTTCAAGCCTTAAGACGGATTGGGCGACCTATTCGCTAATGGTTTACGATCCTCGAAATGCGCAGGATTCCGATGTCCTCAGGCATCCGTTCGCCGAAGGTGTCACGTTTCAGCCGGGCATTTCGGTGCCCACCCGTTTCTTCGACCTGCCAGGCTCTGTTGGCCTAAAGGTGGCATACAGCACGAAAGAAGGTTTCGATCTGTCCAGGATCCCCGAAGCTGCAGCACTGCCGCCGGAGTCCGAGGCCCAACTCACGCAACAGGGCTCATGGAGCGTGGCCTGGAGCGGGGATCAATATATCTGGCAAGATGCGTCTAACCCTGAGATTGGGTGGGGCTTCTTTTACGAACTCGCAATCTCGGATGAAAACCCCAACCCCTTTAGCGGACACTATTATGTGGGAGTTGGAGGCAGCCATAAGTATTTGGGTCACGGGCTAGACCGCTGGGGCATCGGTTATTTTGACTACCGTCTGAGCGGTGATTTGAAGGACGGCCTGGCGCAACTCGGCATCGACTTGCGTGGCGAGCGCGGCGTCGAGCTATTCTATAATGTTGGCATTACCCCATGGCTGAGACTGACCGCTGACCTGCAATGGATCGAACCTTTCAAACCTGATCGAGACGATGTCGTTTTAACCGGCCTTCGTTTGCAAACGCGGTTTTAATGGGTTGCGACCTGCTTCCGTAAAACTCATCCCGGCAGCGCGCGGTCGCCGGAAATTTCGCCTCTGGTTGCGTTCGCCGTTTGGCGCCCAATCATAAGCACGGGGTTAGACCTCCTGTTTTAAGCCTTGAAGCGCTTGGGTCCAAATACCGTCGGGTAAAGGGTCAGGCCTGCGCGTATCGAGATCAAGATGAACACCGAGTTGCCCCAAGCGTGCAAACAATTGATTGTCGTCCTGGTTATAGAGTTCATGGACAAACCAGAGTGATGTGCGTCCGACATGCACGACAGCGCTCTTGGACACCATGTACGTTCCGATCCCGGGCGGCATTTTAAAAAATCTCCAGCTGATACTCAGCCGTTGAAAAGCCTTTTCTCTTAGATCGCAGGTACGAAGGGCTCATGCCGATTGCGTTTTGCGCCTGGATGTTGGCCGCCGTGAATTGTTCTATTATTGCGCCTAGTTCGTAACGGCCAGACCAGTCGGCCTGATCCGGTCTCACGATCAACGCGCTTGACTGAAGCCAATGCGGATCTTCTCTTCGGCGGAATACTGCTTGCGGGTGGCGCGGCGAATGTCTCTGATAAGACGCTCGGACGGTGTCTCTGGCGGGCTGGATTTCTGTCTCATGCTCCACTCCTCAGGTGGTCACGATGAGCCCGAAATCCTCCGTTCTTCAAGCCGCTAGTTTAGTCTCATAGGTGTTGATGTCGGACAGGGCGGTCTACGCAGACAACACTCCGGCCCGCCTCAGGTCCCAACAGTGGACTAATGGCCCGGTAATATGCACGGCTGGTCTATTATTGATTCCAGCATCGGTGTCGATCCTCTGAACATTCAGCGCGTGGTGCAGTATCGATTCCCCGCACCGCTTATCGATGTTCGCCCGTTGTGCCCATGTCGCGAGGGCTTGAGCTGCCTTTTCGTTGCTGAGCTCAGAGTTCGCTTCAAGGCCAAGATCCAAAATATACTAATGGGAAAACTGCCTCCGTTGATGCGGCTCAGTTGTTTTGGCCAGGAATCATGAAAAGGGTCATTAAAGGGCCGTTCCATGCGGTCGGCAGTTATCGGGGTGGTGCGATGAAGGGTCGGGCATTCGAGCTTGCGGTGACGGCAGGTTTTGCTGTGGTATTTCAGGTTGGGGCTGCCTTCGCGCAGGATACAGGGCCTCTTCTTCCCCATCCCGGTGGACAGGTGACCACGGCTTTCAGCAACCGGTTCGGGCCTGATGCCGAGAGCACAGTGACCTTCAGTGCCGTTAACCCTGAGATGCTGAAACTCAACTACTCAAGCACGCGCGGTCTGACGGTGTCGCGAAACATCCAGGCCGCGGACCGGCAAAACTCGAATGTCTACGTACTTGGCTATGCTCAGAACATGCCGCTCGTAATCCCAGGCACGACTTCTCTGGGCCTATCGGGAGCCTCACTTCTGGAATTGCGCAACACGGGCAAGACGGCCATTTCGTTGGCTTTCGACGCGCAGCTCTCAAAAATCGACGGACAGCTGACCCTGGTAGAAAAGGACATCCGGGTTCCCATCATGATCGAGAACGAAGTCGTGCAGGTCCCGGCGCTGCGCGCGACCGGGTCTTTCGCATCCGGAAGCAAGACGGCGATCGGTGACTTCTATTTCCTCGATAACAAGAACAACCCGATGATGATCCAGAGCACCCTCCAGTTCAGCTGGGAGAAGCAGCTGCGGGCGGAGCGCATCGTGCGGGTGACGGCAGGCGCGTCCATGAAGTCAGCCATGGAGCAGTCGCTTAGCACGTTGAGGAAGTACGACGTCTATGGCCTGCATTTCGACTTTGACAAGGCGACGCTGCGCCCTGAGTTGGCGAAGCTCATCAAAGACATCGCGACGACTTTGAAGAACAATCCAACGTGGACGTTGCAAATCAACGGGCACACCGATTCTATTGGTGACGCGGGCTATAATCAAAAACTTTCATCGGAGCGTGCGGCCTCCGTGGGAGCAGCTTTGATCCAGCTGGGTGTCGAGGCAAACCGCTTCATGACTGGTGGCTTCGGTGAGACGCAGCCGAAGGGTGACAATGCCACGCTCGATGGTCGCGCCCTTAACCGACGCGTCGAGCTGCTGCGGACTGATCGATAGCCTCCCACAATATCGGCTTTCGCGATCACAAAAGGTACCAATCCATGAAAACTTTGTTCGACAAGCTATCCTCGGCCAGCCTTCTTATCGCGGTGTCTGCCGTGCTCATGAGTTCGGCTCCATCGCACGCAGGGTCTGGGGCTGTTCGAATTGAATTCTATAAGGCCGGCTTCATCGTCGGGGTCAGCGGCGGCAAAGGAACGCTGACGTACGGCGGCAAGACGTACAACCTCGGGATTGGTGGCGTGAGCCTAGGGGCCACGATTGGAGCGTCTAAGGCTGAACTCATCGGCGAAGCTGAGAACCTCAGCAAGCCGTCCGACATTGAGGGCACCTATACCGCCGTACAGGCCGGAGTTGCCGCGGCCGGCGGCTCCAAGACGGCGCAGCTTAAGAATTCAAAGGGTGTCGTTCTCAAACTGCGCGGCAAACAGGTTGGCCTCGAGTTCTCGCTCGACCTCAGCGGCATGCAGATCTCTCTCAAATGATCCGGAGGCCGCGGCCAAATTGATCGGACTGAGCGCCTGTGTGAGCGGGCGTCCTTTGGGAGGGGGGGGCACATGGTGACGCGATTTGCTTGGGCGGTCTGTCTGGTTGGGCTTTTGGCGTTGTCGGGCCCTCCCGCGTCGGCCATCGAGAGCGGAGCGCCCTTTCGCGATGCCACGGCCTCGGTGCAACTCGGTGACTTCGACAAGATGGTCGAGCGGCGCCGCATTCGCGTGCTTGTTCCGTACAGCAAAATGGCATTCTTTGTCGACGGCGATACGCTCCACGGCATCGCCGTCGATCTGCTGCGTGATTTTGAAAAGCAGCTCAATGCAAGGATCAAAGACAAGTCGAAGCGCATTTTCGTCTTCATGGTGCCAACGCCGCGCGATCGCCTCTTGGACGATCTCCTTTCCGGCAAAGGCGACATCGTGGCGGCGAACCTCACGATCACCCCTGAGAGGCAGGAGCAGGTTGCCTTCGCCGATCCCTTGCTCACGGGTGTGCGGGAGCTTGTCGTGACAGCCTCGGGCGCAGGCGATCTCACCAGGATCGAGGACCTTTCCGGACGGTCGATTACCGTTCGCCGCTTGAGCAGCTACTTTGCGAGCCTTGAGAAAGCGAATGCTGTGTTGAAGGATAAAGGTCTCGCACCGATCCTCATAAAGGAAGCGGATCCGCGGCTGGAGGATGAAGACATTTTGGAGATGGTCGAAGCCGAGCTGGTGCCCGCGACCGTTGTCGATAGCCACAAATTGGAACTCTGGAAAAAGGTCTATACCAACATCAAAGCGCATGAGGGTGTTCCCCTGCGTGACAATGGTCAGATCGCGTGGGCCTTCCGCAAAGACAGCCCCAAACTCGCGGAGGTCGTTAATCGCTTCATCGCGGAGTCCAAGAAGGGAACGGAACGCGGGAACATTCTCTATTCTGAGTATTTGAAGAGCGACAATTGGCTGAAGAAAGCGAACAGCCCGGAGAACCTATCGAGATTGAACGGGCTGCACTCGCTCTTCCGCAAGTATGGAGAGATCTACAATATCGACCCCTTCCTCATGGCGGCCATTGCTTTTCAGGAGTCAAGGTTTGATCAGAAGCTCGTCATGAGAACAGGCGCCACGGGGATCATGCAGATGATGCCGGCAACGGCCCGGGATCCGAATGTCGATCTGCCGAACATCGAGAACCTCGAGACAAATGTTCACGCCTTCGCGAAATATTTCCGCTTCATGCGGAAGCGGTATGTGAACCAAGAGGGGATCTCTGATTTTGATCGCATTATGTTACTTCTCGCCTCCTACAACGCGGGTCCTGAGCGCTTGAAAAAACTCAGGGCAAAGGCTGCGGAACCCAACATCTGGCACGAGAATGTTGAATGGGTCGTCTGGAAGTCGGTCGGACTGGAGACTGTGCAATACGTCCGAAACGTGCATCGCTACTACATCGCATTCAAGGATATGGCGGAAGCGAATGCCGTGCGGCGGGGGCTGATATCAGAAGCAACGGGTAAGTGAGACGGATATGATGAGTATGACGATTGCTTCAAGCCTTCACATGGCCACTCGGTCTGTCGGCGCAGCGCTGCTTCTGACGGCCATGGGCGCTCCCTGGATGGCTCCGTCGGCGCGAAGTGCCGACGTTGAGCCTCTGCGGATGGGGGTAAAGAAGATTGTCGAGGACCTGACCAATGGCTGCCGTGGGGACTTCAAGTCCTACTGCTCTTCAGTCACGCCCGGGGAGGGTCGTCTCGCCTTTTGTTTGGTGGCACATGCTGACAAGCGAAGCCCGCAGTGCGAATCCGCCCTGTCGGTGGCGCGACGTGAGGCCGAAACGCTCATGAAGCAGTACGTCGAGTCCTGTGAGGCTGACATCGCCTTCCTGTGCTCCGGAACCCAACCGGGAGAAGGTCGTATCGCACAGTGCCTGCTCGATCACCGGGCGTCGTTGAGCCAGACCTGTGGCGAGGTGGCCGATATCGTCGAGATGATTATCTTTCCGGCTAGCAATCCAGAAGCGGCTGGGACGTCGACAGCGGCAATCCCAAGTTCAGTGGAAAGCAGCGCGCCGGCTAAGGAAGCCGGTGCCCTTTCGGGTGCGGAGATCATCAATGCGCTCGACACGAAGGTCGCGGGCATTATCGACAAGGGCAAACAGGGCTGCGCAGCGGACCTCGAAAAATACTGTTCGACGGTCACCCCTGGCGAAGGTCGGCTGGCGTTCTGCTTGACGGCTCATGCCGACAAACGCACTCCGGCGTGCGAGAGCGCGCTCGCCGTCGCCCGCAGTGAAGCGGAGACTCTGATCAACGAGGTCGACCAGTCGATCAAGGCCTGTTCACCTGACATTGCCGCGCTTTGTGCCGGGACGCCCCCGGGCGATGGACGGATTGCACAGTGTCTGCTGGAGCAGCGGGATGCGCTCAGTTCGTCCTGCGGTCAGGTTCTCGACAAACTCGGCAACGTGATCTTCCCGCCGCGCAATCAGGCCATTGCCTCCAGTGCGGGACTGGCCGAGACGACGCCGGAAGCCCAGCCGAAGGAGGCCAGCGCCCCATCCGCCGTGGATATCATCGCGGCTCTGGACACCAAAGTCGCGGGCATTATTGAAAAGGGCAAGCAGGGCTGCGCGGCGGACCTGGAAACCTACTGTTCGTCGGTCACCCCTGGGGAAGGCCGGCTGGCGTTCTGTCTGACCGCGCATGCCGACAAGCGGACTCCGGCTTGCGAGAGCGCTCTTGCTGTCGCCCGGAACGAGGCGGAGACGCTCATCAGCGAGGTCGATCGGTCGATTCAAGCCTGTGTTCCAGACATCTCGTCGCTCTGCGCGGGCACGCAACCGGGCGATGGGCGGATCGCGCAATGTCTACTGGAGCAGCGCGAAAGGCTGAGTTCCAGATGCGGTGAGGTTCTCGACAAGCTCGACAAGGTGATCTTCCCACCACGCAACAAAGCTGCCGATGCGAGCCCGGCGCCGGGAGCGACATCTCCTGAAAGCATTAAGGAGGCTACTCAGGAGAGACCAGACGCGGCCGGCGAGATGTCCGTAGCGCTTGTGGCGCTCGATGCGAAGGTGCAAGGCATCGTCGAAAAGGGCAAGCAAGGCTGTGCGGCGGACCTGGAAACCTACTGTTCGTCGGTAAAGCCGGGCGAGGGTCGACTTGCGTTCTGTCTGACAGCGCA
This sequence comes from uncultured Alphaproteobacteria bacterium, assembly GCA_963825555.1. Taxonomy (GTDB): domain Bacteria; phylum Pseudomonadota; class Alphaproteobacteria; order Rhizobiales; family Hyphomicrobiaceae; genus JAGVSR01. The sequence continues at coordinate 26,093 of CAWGTZ010000007.1, forward strand.
CGCCGACAAGCGCTCTCTGGCCTGCGAGAGCGCACTTGGCGTTGCGCGCAGCGAGGCCGAGATGCTGATCACTGAGGTGAACCAGTCGATAGAGGCTTGTTCCCCCGACGTCGCGGCGCTTTGCTCGGGCACCGAGCCGGGGGAAGGTCGGATAGCCCAGTGTCTCGCGGATCAGAGGGACATGCTCACCGAAGCCTGCGGTCAGGTCGTCGACGTGGTCGGCAAAGTTGTCTTCGCGCCGAGGAACCAGCCGGCTGTCGGACAGGCACCCGTCAATAGCAATGCTCAAATCACAACCGGTGCGGTCAATCCGGTGCCGGCCGCAGGTGAAAAGGCGTGCCGTAATGTCGAGGTCAGCGTGACGGACTGGGGCCAGGACGCTACCAAGCAGGATGCACGCAAGCTCCTTAAGAAACAGGTCGGCGCATTCGTCGCGAAGCGCGGGCTCGAAGACTATACGGCGGGCAGCGGTGCGGTGGCTTGTTCGGCCGATGTCAATCTACTCGTGGCCGGCTACTATACGTGCAAAGCCAAGACTCAGGTGTGCTGGTCTGCGGAAGCTGAGCAAGAAGCAGTCATGAAAAAGGAGCAGGGCCCCCCATAGTTCCTAGACTGTGGTCATTCTCGCGAATTGTCGCGGGAAAGCAAACTCACCCAAATCTAGCTCGACGATCGGTTACGTTCAGCGACAGCAATGCGGACGAGCGTGGCAATTAATAAATTATCCCCCATGCTCTACCAATGCCGCGAAGATCTAGCTGCTTGCGCGAACGAACCTCGCCTTTTAGAGTTTCACATTATGCGCACGGGCAGTGCCTCGTGCGGACATTTGGCATAGAAAGTTAGTGTGGGGATACATCGCCTTGATGAATGGATGGCGTGGCCTGGTGATCTTTGTCGGGACACTCGGCGGAGGTCTGGTGCATTCCGAACCGTCGCTTGCCCAAGCCGCCTACTGTGAGAGCTATGCTAGAGACTATGCAGCGCATGCGTCGCGCGGCGGGGCACTCGGGGGGGCTGCTCGTGGCGGAATTGGTGGCGCTATTGTCGGCGGTATCATCGACGGCGGCAAGGGCGCAGGGCGAGGCGCAGGCATTGGTGCGATCGTGGGAGGAGTGACGCGGGGCGTTCAGAGTTCAGCGGTCTATGATGAAGCGTTTCGCGACTGCATGCGTCGTCAGGGGAAATAAGATGTCGAATAAGTCCACTATGCTTGTCACCCTGCTTGCAGGGCTTTTTATGACTGGGAGCGCTTTCGCTACGGAGAGCTCCGATGTTAAGCTTGGCGATCTAGACTGTCGCGCTCTTCTCACAATGAACGGCGATGATGAGCGCTCAACCGTCCTTTTCCTGCACGGTTATGCAAGCGGTAAGGCCGGCGCTACCACAGTCAGCATTTCCTCACTTACTGAGGCAACGGACAAGATCAGAAACCATTGCGTCGATAACCCGGCTGACAAGCTATTGGATGTGTTCTCCAACATCAAATAACTGACCTGTAAGACACAGCTGCTTGTCTTTAGCCTCTCCGCCGGGGCCAGAGACACCTGCCGGCAGCGACCTGCGGAGATGATTGCCCCACGTGACGTCGGCGAGCCGATCATGGCGGTCATCTCGATCCAAACTCAGCACGTTTCCTTTTATGATGCCGACGGCTGGATGCTGCGCGCGCCGGTATCCACGGGAATGAAAGGGAGGGAGACGCCAGCCGGTGTCTTCACCATTCTCGAAAAGAGAGCGGACCACCGCTCGAACTTGTATGACGATGCCGAGATGCCGCACATGCAGCGCCTCACCTGGAACGGCATCGCGATGCATGGGGCGGTAGCTTGCCGGGCCGTCCGGCTTCGAAGGGGTCCGGGCGCCTGTCGCGCCCGGTCCAGAAAACATTGCCCGAAGGTGTGACAGGCGGCACCATAGGCAATACTCACTACTAACTTTACGCTATCTGGCGAACTGTCGGGTCTCATCCAATACCGGATAAGGGAGGTGTAGCAGCCTGCTCGCGGGTTTGTTTAGGGCGACCCTCCTGCTCCGTCCGCTCGTTTCAGTCGCTGAGAAACGATGTATAGGGATTGCGCCGCTCGAGGCATTCGACTTTGTGACGCGTATGAGCATAGATTGTCGACTTGGTGAGAATGGTTTGGGTTGGCGATGTCGCGTTACAGGATTGTCCAGGCGCTTCTCATATGGGCATTCATATTGCTCATGCCGGGGCTAGCGGCTGCTCAGGACACGCCGATAAAGCCTGATGCGGCAGAACTGCCCGCAGGTAAAATAGACCCGCCGATCGGAATGCTCGAGCCAAAGCCGGAACAGGAGAGGCCGTCGGTCTGGGGCGAGCCGACGGAAGTCAAAGTGGGCATGTATGTGATCGATGTAGACGGCATCGACTCGGCCAATCAGCGGTTTTCAGCAAGTGTTTATTATGAGGCACATTGGAATAACCCGCTGCTTCGGCACGAGGGACCTGGTCCAGTCATTAGACGGGCGACAGATGTTTGGACTCCACGTCTCACCATCGTGAATCAGCAGCAGGCCTGGTCAGCTTTCCCAGATTTCGTTGAGATAATGCCCGATGGTGAGGTCACGCTCCGTCAAAAGACATGGGGGTGGTTTTCGCAACCCCTTGATCTGGCGGAGTTTCCGATGGATCGGCAGGTTCTGAGTATCCATCTGGTCGCTGCTGGTTTGTCGGCGAGAGATGTGGCGATTCTCCCATCACTACGGGAGGGGGGAAAGAAATCCGGTATTGCCAGCAAATTTTCCATGCCGGACTTCAATGTTCTGGCTTGGGACGTGGAACCGCGGCCCTATGTAGCTTTTGAAAAAACGGCTGGTTCTGCGGGCTTCATGATGACGATCGAGGTTCAGAGGGTGCCAACCTACTATTTCTGGAAAGTCATCTTCCCCCTCTGTCTCATCGTCATCATGTCGTGGATCCCGCGTTGGCTCGATCCAAAGGAAAGCGGCACGGGCATCGGGATCTCAACTACAGCATTCTTGACGCTGGTCGCTTATCTGTTTGCAATCACCGTCTTGCTCCCGCGGGTGTCCTACCTGACGCGGATGGATAAGTTCATTCTGCTTGCTACAGTGCTTGTCTTTACTGCGCTTCTGCAGACGGTCGCGCATGCATACCTTGTCAACCAGAAAAAGATCGAGTTAGTGCTACGAGCCAATATTGCTTCGCGCATTATTTATCCCGTAGCGCTCCTGGCTGTGCTTGGCACATCGTTCTTCTGAAACTGGTTCGGGGATCTGCGCACGCCCGTTGAGAGACATGCCAGCTGTCCCTGTAATTTATTCGACGTACATCTCGCATTCTATGCAATCACGGAGGTTGTATGGCAGAGATCGGAAAAAAGGGTCGGACAGCGTCCACTCACACAGTGATGGTTGCACTGCGCATACCTTAGCCGCTCCGCGACGCCCTGGACGACATCGTGACGTCACGCCTCGATGAGCCCGATCGGTCTACGGTGATATTGGAAATCCTGGCAGACGGCGTGACGCGCTGGCGTGCATTGCGCGGGAAAAAGTAGGGGAGGATTCCCGCCGAAGCGGGGGAGATGACCAGGTTCCCTGCGTAGCGGCGCTTGCCGGCGGAACAGCCCCGCTCGTGCGGGGGGAAGCCCTGGCCCAGAACGTACTGACTGGCCTCAAATTTCAGAAGCTGCACAGGGTAACTCAGAGCCTGCCCAGAGTTGACGGCTGTCCAGCGACGAGGAACCAACCACCTTCCGAATTTGACCCATCTCGGTCATTTGATCAGGGGGACGGCGCAGTCAGCTTCGGCTAGGTTTTAGGCGATGGGTCCCCGAGCAGCTTCGCGAAAGACGCGCCCTCCCTGTTTAGCCACGATGTCATCGACGGCCTTGGGGCTATCTTCCTCGGCTTCAATGATGACAGCAACCGTTCCTGGGTGCATCGCGTGCTTGATAGAACTCACGGTGGCTGAGGTGAGGATGGCCGTCCCGACCGCGCCGATCGCGCCCAGAGTGGATCCGAGAAGTGCGCTGATCGCCGCGATCGGTGCGCCGCCGATCAAACCGATTAGCCCGCCAACGACCGCGCCAACCTTCATTCCTCGGAAAGGATGGGAGTCACTCTCAAGAACTGACACTTCCCCGCGCGCGTCTTTGGTTACAATGATACCGGACTTGAATTTGAACCCAGAACCACGGGCGTCTTTGAGGTCCATTATTGCTTTAGCCGTTTCATTCGCAGGATCGACGCTGCTGAATACCGCTACGATGATATTGTCTGCCATAGCTTTCCTCTCGACACTAATCGCAGCCTGGCTTGCACGCCTTCAACTACATTCCTGGTTCTGGAGCGCTGCTAGTCCACAGTCCACGTAAATAGACTGCGGCGATAGAGGTATTGATGTGGGTCAATATTGTGAAGGGTAACTAGCGCCATCCGAGGAGGGGGCGACGGCTATCAGAGATGCATCGTCTGTTCCTGGCCGATTTTGTTGCAGAACAGGTTGAGGGTCGGCGCGAACCGTGATTCCGTTGTTTGAGGCGGCTATCAGCGGAGCATTTCGATGATGAGACGGCGCAAGAGTGAGCAGGGCCGACTGTTGTATGCGTTCAATCTGGAGGCCATAGTGCCGGATGACCATCAGGTCCGGCCTATCGCTGCGGTTCTCGACCTCTCTTGGGTCCCAGCCGAACTGGCGCCGCACTATTCGCACACCGGCCGGCCTTCGATCGATCCGGAACTGATGATCCGGATTCTCATCCTTGGTTATGTGTTCGCAATCAGATCGGAGCGCGCACTTTGCCGCGAGGTGCAACTCAATCTCGCCTATCGCTGGTTCTGCGGCCTCGGCATTGAAGATAAGATTCCCGATCACTCAGCGTTCACGCGCGCCCGCAACGAGCGCTTCCGCGAGCATGATGTTTTCCGCCGCATGTTTGAGCGCGTCGTTGCCGCCTGTATCAAAGCTGATCTCGTCGGGGGCACTGGCTTCGCGGTCGACGCCAGCCTGATCGCCGCGGACGCCAACAAGTGCGGCTCGACACCGGGCGACGAATGGAGCCGAGACATCGATCCGGCGACCGTAAAGCGTGCGGTGCAGGACTATCTCGCTAATCTTGACGCCCCGGCGTGGGGTGCTGCGACAGAGGTCGTGCCGAAGTTCATTGCCCCCGCCGATCCAGCAGCACAATGGACCGGCGCCCTACGCAATGCCGCCTTCTTCGCGTACGCCGACAATTATCTGATCGACGTGAAGTTCGGCATTATCATGGATGTGGAAGCGTCGCGGGCGATACGGCAAGCCGAGGTAGGCGCTTCGCAGACAATGATCGATAGAACAGAGGCAACGTTCGGCATAAAGCCCGAATGGCTCGTCGCCGATACTGCCTATGGCTCGGCGCCCAATCTTCATTTCCTCGTCGACAAGAAGGGCATCGAGCCGCACGTGCCGGTGATCGATAAGTCGAAACGCGTTGACGGCACGTTCAGCCGAGAGGACTTCATATACGACCACGAGCACGATCATTACGTCTGCCCCAACGGAAAGATTGTGCCGCGATCGACCAGAAGGCGCAAAGCTCGCGGCGACGACATGATCTCCTACTTCTCGCGCGTCGCCGATTGCCTCTCGTGCCCGCTCAAGTCGAGATGCGGCGGCGAAACAGCGGGTCGCGACGATGAAGAAGCCGGTCGATGGCGCTTGCGATACGTGGACTTGGACGGCCATGGACGCGGACTCCAAGCTGGCCATTTCATGGCTGGGCGGCGGTCGCGACGGTGAATATGCGTTGGCGTATATGGACGACCTAGCGTCGCGTCTGGCAAGCCGCGTCCAGCTGACGATGCCGATGCATACGCGTCGGTTTCGCGCGCCTGACCAACGCTTTCTCAAAGAAAGCCGAGAGCCACGCTCACGCGTTCGATTTGCATTTTTGCTAGGCCGTGTACTCATAAAGGCTTTTTAAGCGTGAATACAGGCTTCCCTGCCTTAACAGTCTCCATCACCTTGATGTCCTTGATGGCCAATGGATCCACCTTGAGCGGGTTTCGGTCAAGAAACACGAGATCGGCAACCTTGCCCGGTTCGAGTGAACCCTTGCTGTCTTCCTCGAAGTACATGTACGCACCATTGATGGTGATCGCCTGCAGTGCCTCATAGGGCGTGATGCGTTGTTGCGGCCCGAGCACGCGACCCGTGCGCGTTATGCGATTCACTGCGGACCAGACGACAAACATCTGGTTGACCGGCGTCACATTGTAATCGGTGTGGTTGGCCGCGCGGATGCCCTTGTCAATTGCCGAGCGCATGGGACTAATGAACGATCCGCGTTCCTCTCCCAAGTTGGCGCGATGCGCGTCTCCCCAAAAGTACGTGTGGTTGGTGAAAAAGGAGGGAAAGATCCGGTACTTTGCGTAGGCATCGAGCTGATCGGGACGCATGACTTGGGAATGAACGATGACTGTGCGGCGATCCTTTGCTTTTGGGTCTTCCTTCATCTGGTCGAGGGCATATTCATGACCCGCCAGCATCAGTTCGATCGCGGCGTCACCGTTGCAGTGAGCGTACACCTGCACATTGTTCTGGTAGCTGAGCAGCATCAGATCTTTGACCTCCTCCGCGGTCAGTGCTGCAACACCGCGGCAATCCCCATCACAGTGAGGCACCGGCGTCAGATAAGGCTTGCTGAGGAAAGCAGTCTTGCCTTGCGGTGAGCCGTCTATGGTAATCTTGATCCCTGCCAGTTTGACGCCTTTGTCGTAAACACCCCACTGGGTGCGGTTCTCCGCAATCAGCTTCTCGGCCAGGGGTTGGAATACCAGACCCACAAGATCCAGGCTCATGTCGCCACGCGCTGCCACTGCGCGAGCGACTGCCAGCTGCGAATCCTGCAATGCCCCCTCTTGAACCGTCGTCACCCCGTATCGGGCGTAATGTGCAAGAGATTTCGCCAGCTTTTGCGCTGATTCTCTGATCGCTAACGGATCTGCTGACCGATCCTTGACCATAACGTCGAGAAACGGAAAGCGAGCGTTCTCCTGTATCTCGCCGCTTGGCTCGCGGCTGTTGGGCAGCCGTACGATCACGCCGCCCGAAGGGTCGGGTGTTTCCGCGTTGATGCCTTTGGCCTTCAGGCCGGCCGAGTTCACGATGAAAATGTGGCCGGATATATGCATCAATATCACCGGCGTATCGGGAAATGCCTTGTCGAGATCGGCGGCTGTCGGATGACGCTTCTCATCGAGCAGGGCCTCATCGTAGCCCGAGCCTATCAACCACTCTGTTTCATCTGCGCCGAGTTCCTTCTGTTTGTCCTTCATCGCCCGAATGATATCGTCGAAGTTGCGGGTCGTGCCTACAGGAGCAGATGAGAGATCGGCCCAATCCTGGCCCTCAAGATGCAGGAAGATGTGGCTGTGGCCATCGACGAAGCCGGGCAAGAGTGTTTGACCGGCGAGGTTGACCTCGTGTGTGTTCGGCCCCTTCCAGCGACCTGAGTCGGAAATCGCTCCGGCGAACGTGATCCTGCCGTCCTTTACCGCGAGCGCCTCGACATAGCGTGGCGCTTTGCCTTCCATCGTCAGTATGTCGCCGCCAAAATAGATCGTATCCGCAGCCTGCTGTGCAGACACCGGGGCGGCCATCAGAACGGCTACCAGAGCGGCCATTCCGAACACAATCGGACGAAGTATAGTCATCATTGTCGCCCTTCCCAGTTTACTCACTTCTAGGATAAATTGTCGTGGCGATACGGCTAACTTTCGACGACGGCTCTTGGTGGTAGCCGGCACGGCAGAAATGCGCCACAAACGGTCGTGGATGCCACAGTTCTCACTAGCCGCTGTGCTTCGTGATGGCGGTATAACGTCTTAAAGTGATACAGTGTCCTGCTGGCTCTCTCGTTCACGCACGTCGTCAATCGAACATTCAGGGAGGACGTGGAATTGTGCCTTAGAGACGTATTGCGCATCTGATCCTTAATCCTCAAACGCAACCTTCGGGTGGGCCTTGGAGATTTCGCTGTCATTGCCATCCTGCATATCAGACGAACAACGAACGGCCGACGAGATCAGGGTTGCCGTTTGACCGGACAAACAAAATGTCGCCGGCTTTGACGAGGTAATCGTCACCAAGTGGGGATGCCAGATGCACTTCATCCAGTTGGTCGAGCGGCGCATAGAGATGCTTTTGAAAATTGCTGACGCCAATGATCCCCACTGTGTGGCCTGATGAGGTTTTGTCGAAGTTCAGTCCATTCTTGAGTCACATACACCGCGCAAACAGTCCGGATAAATGACCGCAACCTGCGACGAACAACATCAGCTCAAATTAACCCTTGCAAAAAGGCAGCCGTGCACAAATGACAGCACCAGCGGGGGCAGCCACTAGCCATGGCTGCCCCCAATCGCCTCTGCAGGTCTCACTGGTTCGGGTCAAATTCCCTGGGTTCGATCGTAATCTGGTCCAGCCGTCCCTTCTCCTGCACCGGGAAGCGAATAGGCTTACCCGGAAAGACCTTTTGAACCACGGAATCTTTCACCACCACGACACCGTTCACCAACACGTATGGAATGCCGGTAGAGGGCAATGCGCCCATGCCTGGCTCGTAGGTGCTGTTGTCAGTGACCGTATCCGGGTTGAAGACGACGATGTCTGCATCGGCACCTACCTGGACCCGACCCTTGGTCCTGAACTGGCTAATGCCGCCCAGCTCATCAAGGTACTTGGCGTGCAGGTAGCTCATCTTGGAAATGGCTTCCATCAAAGGCATGTTCTTGTCTTCACGCACCATGCGCAGCACCTTGGCGCGGGTACCTGCACTACGCGGGTGAATCGACTTGCCTTCGTAAGGGGCATCCCAGGGGTAGTATTCGCCATTTTCGTCCACGATGGCCATACCGTCTGAGACGACGACAACTCCCGGTTGAGCCATCCATTTGGCGATGTCCTCCGGGGAGTTGTTGAAAATCAGAATCGATCTGCCGGGATCATTCTTGCGAACGTCATCATACATCGCCTTATCCCAACGCGTGCCGTCAAGGTTTGAGACGTTCGAATAGGTAATATTCATCTGAGCCATGCTCGACTCTGTGAGAATATCTGTCGAAGCAATGGTACCGCCCGCTGCATAGGGGTAAACCTCACCCCATACTTTGGCCCCTCGCTTTTCTCTTGCGTCGTTGACGAGCGGGATCGTGTACTCCCAGTCCATGTTGCTGTTCAGGTGTGAAGCCAGGAAAGGTGCATCCAAAACCATGGCATTGACCAGCATTTCCTGAACACCCAATAGTCCCGCGGTGGGAGGTCTGACACCCGCAAAGCGGACATGCGCATTCGAAACGCGACCGTATTTTGATGCCAACTCCTGGTATTTATACAATTCGTACTGGGTCACGCCCGTGGTCATATAGCCGACTGGAATGCCCACGCCCAAGGCGCCTTGGCGAAGGCCTTCATCGACGATACTCATGATCTCAGTCATCTGCTCTTTATTGGGCAAGGTGGCAGTCCAGCCTGGCTTGCGTCCTTCTTCCGCAGCCTTTGCGGCGGCGCGACCCACCATAGGGAACAGGCCGCCCATGTCATTGGCACCAGCCACTACTTCAGGACCGTCCAGCACCAATCCACGGGCAAGAGTCGCGAGCACGACCATGCCGTAGTTGGCCTGGGTTTTACCCTCGGCCTCTGCATACCATTTCGCGATATCGCCGGCGCCCGCTTCGAAATCCATCTGGGTGGTCAAGCCATCGCGCAAATTAACCTTGCGACTGAACGGATCTGTGGCGTGCTGGTGCGAATTGATAAAGCCCGGGGCGACGACGTGGCCCTTGGCGTCGATGGTTGCCTTGCCCTTGATTGCGTCCTTGGTGATGGCAACGATTTTGCCATCCTTAATCCCAACATTGCGCACGCCATCAAAGTTGGTCTCGGGGTCCATGACCCGTCCATTGTTGATCACGAGGTCATAGTCTTGTGCCAAGGCCGGCACAGCGCACATGACACTCATCAAGAGGGTCCCGATCAGTCGATGTCTTTGCTTCTTCAATGGTATCGCCATTTCCATTTTGGTTCCGATTGATCGCTTCAGTCATCGTCTCCCTCCTCGGGGTTACGATGAACCGAAAACTATCTCTTAGACAATCATCTCAAACTGTCCCGTGGATGCTGACGGGGAACACAGCCGAACCAGAAGCTTCAATTCGTTCAGCATGGCGACCCCCATGGCTGCGTAGGGGTCCTCAAAGGCTATGGCGAGCGGATCAGCAAGATCTGAAAACACGATTGCTTCAGGTTCTGCCGATGCCTGAGTGGCGGCCAATAAGGCCGCCACAAAGACGGAGATCAAAAACCGCATGGTCCCGTCTCCTTGTTCAAGTTTCTCACAATCAGTTTTCGACTTTCTGGGGAAAGGCGCCCGAGAAGTCAGATGGCAAAGGCATGCCGGTCGAGAATTCGGCAATCCACGCCTCTTTCGAGATCGGCTCGAAGCGCGGCTTGTCTTCCGGGTCAAACCGGATCGGCTGACCAGCGAAGACAGGAAGCAGCACGTCGTCACGCACAGTGACCTGACCGTTGACGATCACGGCTTTCATGCCCGTCGAAGGGATACTGCCCTTTTCATAGGTTGAATTGTCCGTGAAGAGTTCGGGGTCAAAGACCACGATATCGGCAACCATGCCCGTCTGGATGCGGCCGCGTTCTTGCATGGATTTCAGGCCGATCGCGCCCAGATGCTTGGCAGCGTTGTAGCTGAGGATGGACATCAGCTGCATCATCGGGATGTTGTTTTCCCGACCAAGTCTTATCGTAGCGCCTCGGGCACCAGCCGTGCGCGGATGCATGCCACCCAGTTTCTCCAGAGGGTAATCCCACGGGGCGTCATACGGCGTGCCAGCAGTTGCATCGCTGGCCATGGTCACGCCCTTCAGCGTCAGCCACTTCGCCTGGTTTTCTTCGGGCTGCTTGAAGATGACGATTAGCCTGGACGGTTCGGATGCGACGGTGGCCTTGTAGGTCTCCAAAGTATAGAACTCACCCGTGACCGGATCGAGCATGGTATCTTCATAGCGTTTGCCAAAATAGTCGATCCAGCTCTTGGGCTCCAGGAACGACGCATTGATCGTGGTGGAACCCGCAGCGTAAGGATAGATTTCACCCCAGATGTTGTGGCCCTGTTCCTGAAGCTTGGTAATCATCTCGTGTGCAAGCTGCCAACCGTCGTTGTTGTAGTGCAGCACGATCGCCGGGGCGCCAAGCGCCAGGGCATTTGCAACGAGTTCCTGCGCGCCGTTATTCTCGGCCGTGTCATTGCCGAGCGTATAGCGTGTATGCGCACCGGTCGGGCGGCCATAGCGCGCCGCGACTTTCTGCACCTCGAACATTTCGCGTGAAGAGACGCCCTCTCTCATGTAGCCCACGGTGCTGCCGACACCGGGGGCGCCAGCCTGCAGGCCCTTGTCAAGCTCTTCGAGAATCGCGTTGCCCTGGTCCAGGGTCGGGCGCGTCTGGCTCCAGCCCGTTTTCGCCCGGGTTGTTAAAGCGGAAATGGGGCCGTCTTTCATGTAGTCGCCGTCTGCCCCGTCGATGATCATCGCGCGGGCAGATTCGTGGCTAACCGCGCAGCCATAGTTGGCCACTGTCACGCCGGCACGCGCTTCGTACCATTCCGCCATATAGGAACCCGCACAGCCCATCTCGAAATCCATGGCGGTGGTCAACCCGTCGCGCAACCCGAGGGAATAGCCGACCGGCATTTGAAAGTGGAAGTGCGTGTCGATGAAACCCGGCGCCACGATATGGCCCTTGGCATCAATGGTCTGCTTGCCCGTGATGGGTTCTTTGGTGATGGCAACGATGCGTCCGTCCTTGACGGCCACGTTGGCAACAAAGTCAAACAACGTCTCTGGATCCATGACCCGGCCGTTGTTGATCACAAGATCATAGTCTTGCGCGAATGCAGCTGAAACGGTCAGCAGCCCGGCAATAATTGTTGTCGTTGCCAAACGAAGCGTTTTAGCCATCGTGGAGTTTTCCTTTTCGTACTCGTTATTGAGCTAATTGATTGCAGGTGAGTTGATCCGATCACTTGAGCTGATTGTTACGGATCGGTCGGCCTGGCGCGACGTCCAAGATCAACTCGCCTTTTCGTATTACCGAAACGTCGTTGGCCAAAACGGCCAGAACGCCAACCGCAAGCCCGGTTTCCGGGTCGATGACCCGGCCGTTTGAGATCACGATGTCGTAATCGCCCGCGTGAGCTGAATTGGGCTGTAAATCGCTAACGATCACCAGAAGTACAAGCAGGAGGGAGCGTAGGATCAAACGTTTAGTCCTTTGAAAGCGGCTCCGTTCCCCTCCCCCCACCGGAACGCTACAGCCGATGAGGTTGGCCTTGCTATGCCAATGATGTTTCAAACATTCTGAGTTGGCTAGAGTCCCTTTGGGGACTCTAGCCAGAGCCAGCTGATCCAGGATTTAGTAGAGGCCCTCGCCGTTATATTCGCGACAGTTCCGCGGGATCCGTCGAGAACAACTACGGAGTCCCACAGATGAAACCGCGCCAATTTCTTAAGTTGACAGCGACAGCAGCCGGAGCCGGGATGGTTCGGGAAACCTTGCCGGGCGTCGCGCTCGCGCGGGAGACGGGCAGTTACGTGCCCGTTACGCTTTTTCAACATCGAACGAGGCATTCCCAAATTCCGTTTCACGGAAGGAGAAGCAGAATATGAAATATCGTCATGTTATCATAGTCCTCCTAGTTTCCGTCGCGTCTGCCTTTAGCCCGGCATACGGCCAGGCAGCTGATGGACAGTCCGTTTCAGCCAAGATTGCGCGGGTCGCGAAGGGACTTGCCGGGCGCGTAGGATTCGCGGCGCAGGAAATCGGCGACAAGGAAGTCATCGCGCTCAATGGCGATGAGACTTTCGCCATGGCCAGCACCTACAAGGTTGCGATCGCCACGGCTGTGCTGGATCGCGTGGACAGGGGGGAACTCAGTCTCGACCAACTGGTCGAAGTCCCGCTCGACATGTTCGTCACCGGCGTAGTTGCGCTTGCCGAGACATTCCCCCACCCCGGGATCCAGCTCTCGGTGGCGAACCTGATCGAGGTGATGATCACGGAAAGCGACAACACGGCGACCGACGTCTCCATGGGCCTGGCAGGCGGACCAGCGGCGGTGACCAAGAACCTGCGCAGGCTCGGGATCACCGATTTCAGGGTCGATCGGACTACCCGCGAGATTCTCATGGATTTCTACAGCTTGCCAGCGGCCACGCCAAAAGCGGTGGCTGAGGCCATCAGCAAGAACCCGGCACTGGTGCCGGCCCAGGTTGACCCCAATCCGGACTTCGAGGCGGATCCCCGCGACCACGCAACGCCCCTTGCGATGCTGAAACTCCTGCTTGCCATCGACGGTGGCACGGCGATGAGCGCCAAGAGCCGCGAGTTCCTGCTGGGAGTCATGTCACGCACGCGCACCGGCGTTGGCCGGCTCAAGGGATTGCTGCCGAAGGGAACGCCCGTAGCGCACAAGACCGGAACCGCAGGCGGAATTGCCAATGACGTCGGTTATATCACGCTTCCCGACGGTCGGCGGTTTGCCATCGCCGTGTTCACAAACAGCAGCAAGACATCCGAGTCGGACAGGGATCGGGCGATTGCCGAGATCGCCCGCATGCTGTTCGACCACTTCTACCTGGCTCCGGTGGCGAAGCAGTAAGTGGGTAAATCGATCGGGGGCGCACGTTCTACCGGTGTCGTTCCACTCCGACTACAACGTTACGCCACTTGCCCCATTGCGGATGGTGCAGGATGCGGTAACACGGATCATGGCGGACGGCGGCGATGTCTTTTTTCCCAAAGAACGGGCTTCAGCCGACCTCGCCCTGCGTGGTGTAACCATCGACGCCGCCCACCAATGCCGAATGGACGATATCTCCGGCAGCTTGGAAGTTGGCAAATATGCCGACCTGACGGTTCTTGAGAAGGACCCGACAAAGGTTTATCCGATGAATATGGAGAGCATCAAGGTATGCGAAACGTGGCTTGCTGGCGAGCAGAGAGTTCGCGCCTGATTCTGATATGAAGGGGCATCACACGCCCTTTTGAACGCCATCAGCAAGAAGGGCAAACAGAGCGGGCAGGCTGACTTTCCTTTTCCATATGCTCTTTTGATTTTGTTCGGACGAATGACGAAAGTCATTTCTGCTTCAGCCGTCCGATAAGTCGATGGTTTTGACGTCAAGGGTCCAGCCACTCAGCATGCGCGCCTCCCCATCCAGAATGAAAACGGTCGCATCGCTTGGCTCGACGCGGAGCAGCCCCAGCCGTCCGATAAGTCGATGGTTTTGACGTCAAGGGTCCAGCCACTCAGCATACGCGCCTCCCCATCCAGAATGAAAATGGTCGCATCGCTTGGCTCGACGCGGAGCAGCCCCGATATCCGAACCGGCGTGTAGAGTGACTCGACTTGCTGATCTGCGCGCAGCCTGACGCGTACAAGCTGATTTGGCGGTGGCGGTGGAAGGTGGCTGCACATTCCGACCTGCGGGACCAGATAACCGACCGCGCTGCCATCCGCGGCCTGTGGCGCGGGAATGATATAGCCAGAGATCGAAACTTCGACCCCATCGAAGATGGGATTTTGAGCCATACGAGCGTTCTGTCGCTTCTTGGCGATGTCCCAGCGCTGCTCCAGCAACACATCCACGTTGTGACCATTCGCCTCGAGCTTTTCCTGCGCAGCAGCGCGGCGGGCCTCCAGACGCGAACGTGTCTCCTCATCAAGATCAGTGCCGGCGAGCTTCTCGTCCGACTGGACCAACAGCTTCAATTCGTTCAGCATGGCGACCCCCATGGATGCGTAGGGGTCCTCAAAGGCTATGGCGAGCGGATCAGCAAGATCTGAAAACACGATTGCTTCAGGTTCTGCAGATGCCTGAGTGGCGGCCAATAAGGCCGCCACAAAGACAGAGCTCAAAAACCGCATGATCCCGTCTCCTTGTTCAAGTTTCTCACAATCAGTTTTCGACTTTCTGGGGAAAGGCGCCCGAGAAGTCAGATGGCAAAGGCATGCCGGTCGAGAATTCGGCATTCCACGCCTCTTTCGAGATCGGCTCGAAGCGCGGCTTGTCTTCGGGGTCAAACCGGATCGGCTGACCAGCGAAGACAGGAAGCAGCACATCGTCACGCACTGTCACCTGACCGTTGACGATCACGGCTTTCATGCCCGTCGAAGGGATATTGCCCTTTTCATAGGTTGAATTGTCCGTGAAGAGTTCAGGGTCAAAGACCACGATATCGGCAACCATGCCAGTCTGGATGCGGCCGCGTTCTTGCATGGATTTCAGGCCGATCGCGCCCAGATGTTTGGCAGCGTTGAAGCTGAGGATCGACATCAGCTGCATCATCGGGATGTTGTTTTCCCGACCGAGGCGAATCGTAGCGCCGCGGGCGCCAGCCGTGCGGGGGTGGGTTCCGCCCAGTTTCTCGAACGGGTAATCCCACGGGGCGTCGTACGGCGTGGCACCAACCCCGTCGCTGGCCATGGTCACGCCCTTGAGCGTCAGCCACTTCGCCTCGTTTTCTTTGGGCTGCTTGAATATGACGATCGGCCGGGTCGGTTCGGATGCGACGGTGGCCTTGTAGGTCTCCAGGGTATAGTACTCACCCGTGACCGGATCCAGCATGGTATCTTCATAGCGTCTGCCGAATACGTCGATCCAGCTCTTGGGCTCCAGGAACGACGCATTGATCGTGGTGGAACCCGCAGCGTAGGGATAGACTTCACCCCAGATGTTATGGCCCTGTTCCTGAAGCTTGATGATCGTTTCGTGAGCAAGCCGCCAGCCGTCATTGTTGAAGTGCAGGACGATCGCCGGGGCGCCAAGCGACACGGCGTTGGCAATGAGTTCCTGCGCGCCGTTATTCTCGGTCGTGTCGGTGCCGAGCGTATAGCGGGTATGGGCGCCGGTCGGGCGGCCATACCGTGCCCCGACTTTCTGAATTTCGTACATCTCGCGTGATGAGACGCCCTCTCTCATGTAGCCCACGGTGCTGCCGACGCCGGGGGCGCCAGCCTGCAAGCCCTTGTCAATCTCCGCGAGAATTGCGTTGCCCTGTTCCAGAGTTGGGCGCGTCTGGCTCCAGCCAGTTTTCGCCCGGGTTGTTAAAGCGGCTATGGGGCCGTCTTTCAGGTAATCGGCGCCGTCTGACCCGTCGATGATCATCGCGCGGGCAAACTCGTGGCTGACCGCACAGCCATAGTTGGCCCCGGTCACCCCTTCACGTGCTTTGTACCAGGCGGCGATATAGGAACCCGCACAGCCCATCTCGAAATCCATGCTGGTGGTCAACCCGTCGCGCAACCCGAGGGAATAGCCGATCGGCATCTGAAAGTGGAAATGGGTGTCAATGAAGCCCGGTGCCACGATATGGCCCTTGGCATCAATGGTCTCCTTGCCAGTGATGGGTTCTTTGGTGATGGCAACGATGCGTCCGTCCTTGACGGCCACGTTGGCAACAGAAGTCAAACAACGTCTCTGGATCCATGACCCGGCCGTTGTTGATCACAAGATCATAGTCTTGCGCGAATGCAGCTGAAACGGTCAGCAGCCCGGCAATAATTGTTGTCGTTGCCAAACGAAGCGTTTTAGCCATCGTGGAGTTTTCCTTTTCGTACTCGTTATTGAGCTAATTGATTGCAGGTGAGTTGATCCGATCACTTGAGCTGATTGTTACGGATCGGTCGGCCTGGCGCGACGTCCAGCACCAACTCTCCATCGCGCACCGAAATGCCGCCGTTCACAATAACGGTTTGCACGCCGACAGTCGGTTGGTTGCCATTCTGGAAGGTGGCCAGGTCTGCGACCGTGGCGGGATCGAAGACAACGATGTCGGCGTCCATCCCGACCTGAAGCCGGCCCTTGGTCCGCATCTGCGGCACGCTCTTTTCCAGCGTCTGCGCGGGCAGCAATGACATTTTGCGGATCGCTTCGTTCAGCGACAGCAGCCCGCGCTCGCGCACATAAGAGCGCAGGATCTTGGTATAGGACTCGGTTGACCGCGGGTGGCTGAAGACATTGTCGGGCAGCGGCCACGCGTCACCGTCGTAGTTCAGAATCTTGCCGTCCGCGTCGAAATAGGACCAGAACACGGAATCCGAGGCAATCGCTGTCGCGGGGTTGGTCACCGAAATGTCCAATAGCGCGCGAGCCGCAGGATCGGCCTCGTCCAGGAAATGCCAGACGATCATGGTGCCGGGCTTGTTGGCCTGATAATCGGCCAGTTCGTCCTCGGTCATCCGATCCGCGCCAAGCTGGAAGTTATTGGCGGTCGAACCCGTCTTGCTGCGCCAGTCCGGGCCGCTGAACATGACCCCGCCGACCACGGTGCTGGCCGCGCCAAACGGATAGGCCTCGGTCGTGATGTTGATGCCCTTGGCCTGCGCCTCTTCCACCAACGCCATCGTGGCTTTGATATCCCACAGCGAGGTCGAATTGATATGGCACAGATGCATGTGTGCGCCTGTGATGGCGGCGAGGCTGATCAGTTCTTGGATCGCCTCGAACGAGCTTTGCGGCTCGGTATTACTGGCATATCGCACATGAGTATAGGTCGGGACGTTGTATTTCTTGGCCAGTTCGGCGAGCGTATAATACTCTTTATGGCCATAACCCGGCGCATAGCCGGCGTTGACGCCGATACCGAGCGCACCGTCCTTCAGGCCCTGTTCGACCAGCGACATGATACGTTCAGATTGCTTTGGGTCGGCGACTTCCGACTTCCAATCGGTACGGCCCAGCACATCGGTAAAATAGTCCACTGTGGCCAATGGATCAGTGTCGCTAAAGGTCACGATCCGGCTGTGGATCCAGCCTGCAGAAGCGCCGTACTTCATAGGCAGGTTCTTCGTGGGCTGACCGTCATAACAATCGCCGACCGGCGCAAGGCCGGATTCAAGCTCCAGCGCCGTGGTGACACCCTGGATAACCTGCATTCGGTAGTCGCCAATGTTGTTGCCATGGCAATGCATATCGATGAAGCCGGGCGAAACGACGTGGCCGGTGGCGTCGATCACCACGTCACCCTGCCTAGCTCTGCCTATGATGTTTCAGCCATCCTTGGTTCGCTAGAGTCCCTTAAGGGACTCTAGCTCGATTCAGCTGATAGAGGGTCTTATAGCAGCGACGACTGCTTCTCAGCGATACATCGGGCGTCCCCGCAAGAATGGTCAGCTCTCCAGAATCCTGGCGCCCAGTATTTCTTGCCGAACCTAGGCATTCTAGCCGACGATCCGATTTCCTTTACTGATAGAATGCAGCTTGTCTTGGCAACCTCGGTTTCCTGACCCGCCAAAATCGGCAGGACAGGGTCCAAACCACGATCGTAGAAAACCGGATTCGAACTCTGCATGGCCCTATTTACGAATTGGACGACCGTTATTTGGTCGATGATTGCTGGTGTTTGCCTAACGCTAGCGATCATACATTTATTTGTATGGATCAATATTCGGAAGGGACGTCCAGCCGAGTCCCTGTTCTTCGCCATTGCAGCAGTCACTGCGTCTTGCATCGCGATCCAGGAACTCGCTCTGATGCATGCGGCAACACCGGCGGAATATGGCCAGGTACTACGCTGGATGCACGTTTCTGCGGCGGTGCTTGTTTTTTCGCTACTTTGGTTTGTTCGACTTTATTTTCGCGCAGGCCGCCTCTGGCTATTATGGCTTATCGTAAGCCTGCGCTTGATTGTCTTGGTGGTGAATTTTGCAATCTCACCAAACGCAACATTTCAGGAGATCTTCGAGCTCGATCGAGTCGTTTTTCTCGAAGAGACTATTTCGATCCCGCAAGGGGAGCCGGCGCCTTGGCGGTTGCTGCTCCACATCAGCAGCGTTTTGTTCCTCTTTTTTGTTTTAGATGCGACACTGACCAATTATCGAAGCGAAAAATCCAGACAGCACTTAATTCTCGGCTTGACGCTTTTTGCGACCATTATAATGGCAGCTGTGTTTTCTGGCTTGGTGTTGGCAGGGGTCCTGCCAATTCCCTTTATTGCAATCTTGTTTGGCTTGCTTGTCTGCGTGATGGCGTTGGGGCTAACCAGTGATCTGATCAAAGCCCGGGCGATTTCCGATGAGCTGAAGGCAAGCCAACAGCGCATAAAAATGGCCGCGCAATCCGCGCGCCTGGGATTTTGGGATTGGGATATCACAACTGATACAGTCTGGACGAATTCTGCCCCGACGGCGCAAACCAATTCTCAGAAACTGACAGCAACCAGCTTCGAAGACTATCTCCAGTCGGTACACCCCGATGATCGAGGGGAGTTGCGGAGAGCCGTTAGTGCTATGCTCGAAAAAGATACGGATTTGGATGCTGAGTTTCGCCTCAAAGAACCGAACAGCAACCCCTTATGGATCGCCGCTCGAGGCCAATTGGAACGAGACATGTCGGGAAATCCGCAGGTTTTACGGGGTGTTTGGTTGGATATAAGCGAACAGAAAGCAGTCGAGCGAGAGCTGCAGTTGCATCGGGTCCATCTCACCCATGCTGAACGTGTCTTGACCGTGGGACAACTTAACTCCGCAATAGTGCATGAGCTTAGCCAACCTTTGGGCGCCATCCTTCGAAACGCTGAAGCGGGCGAGCTGACCTTGCAGCAAGAAGAACCGGACTTGAATGAGTTACAGCAAATATTGGCTGACATTCGACATGACGATCTGCGCGCAGCAAAAGTAATTGACCGGATGCGCACGCTCCTAAAGCGCAACGAGATTGAATTCGAGCCGATAGAGCCAAATGAGCTGATCAAGGAGTCATTGGCTCTGCTGCGCTCCGAGCTCAAAGCCCGCAACGTGCAAGTTGAGGTTTCAACACAGGATACGATCCCGAAAATTCTCGGTGATAGCATTCACCTGCAGCAGGTTGTCCTCAATCTAGCTTTGAACAGCCTGGATGCCCTGGAGGCAAATCATCAAGGCGACAGAAGGATTTTTGCGGGTGTATCTCTTTCCGAGAGCGGGATGGTCGAAATCTCAATTGGGGACAACGCAGATGGTGTCAAACCTGATCACTTGCCACACGTGTTTGAGCTTTTCTTTACCAGCAAGGAGAATGGGACCGGTCTTGGCTTGGCAATATCAAAGGCCATAATCGAAGCCCATGGTGGAACGATTTGGGCCGGACACACTCCACAAGGCGGTGCAGAGTTCCGATTCACAATTCCAACGGCGGAAGCGCAGGAAATGCGAGAATGACTAAACTGGTGCAGACAGTGTTCGTTGTCGACGATGATGTGTCGTTTCTATCAAGTATGCGGCGTCTGCTCAAAGCCGCTGGATACCATACTGAGTGTTTCGCGTCGGCGTCAGAGTTCCTAAAAAGACGACGGGAAGAAATTGCTGGATGTGTGGTGGCTGATCTGCAGATGCCAGGCATGAACGGTTTGCTGCTGCAGAATGCTCTGAAAAATTCCGGTCATCCCCTTCCGGTCGTTTTCCTCTCCGGAAACGGCGACATTGCTACGAGCGTCAAGGCAATGCGTCAGGGTGCGGAAGATTTCCTTGTCAAGACCGCGCCGAAAGACGAGATTTTCGCTGCGATAGACCGCGCATTGGCGCGTGACGCGCGGGAGCGAAGATCAAGATATTGGAATCAACAGCTTTGTGCTCGATTTGAAATGCTGTCCCCGCGCGAAATCGAAATTCTAGCGTTTGTGGTGGAGGGGCAGCCAAACAAGGCGATAGCTAATAAGCTCGGAATAGATGAGCGTTCCGTGAAACGTCATCGGTCGAAAATCATGGCGAAACTGGATGTCGACACTGTTGCAGAAATGCTGCGTCTAGCGTTTGAAGCAAAACAGGCGATGGGCCGGTAACTGCCGCGCCCGGATTATCCGCGTAGCTCGCTCGACTGCGACTTCCATATTCTCGCAAATTCAACAACCAAGTTGTGCAGGAGTCCCTTAAGGGACTCTGGCCAAGTGAAAAACAGCAGGTCAGAATTTCACCTGCAAGGCGAGCAGCTTCAAAAGTTGCCGCCCGCTTAAGCGTTGGGGGGAGCTCAACTCTAGGCGAGCTGCGCTAATTGGGGATATTTAAAATGATGAACTGGTTCGCTTCCAGCGATCGATTGCTATCGGGTTCTCGTTCAAGAAGCCTGAATAGTAGACTTATAGCAGCTTTGAGCATTTCGCCAGCGATTGCTTCGGCTATGCTCCTTATCCTCGCACAGCCAACCGCTGCGCTTGCGCAAGCTGCGGTTGCGGAAGCTGCGGTTGGCAAGAGCGCCGATGAGGTTGCCAGATCGCTGTCCAACCCCAACACGCCACTGGCGTCTCTTAATTTCGAGAACGGCTTCACTTGGTATGAAGGCGACTTGCCGGGAGCAAGCGACCAGACCTCCTACTACCTACTGTTCCAACCGGTCCTGCCATTTCCGATAGATAGCCAGGGGACGACGGTATTCTGGCGCCCAGCGGTTCCACTGCTGTTCAACCAGCCGGTGTTTGATACGAACCGCGCGGAGTTCGAAAACGCAACGGTCGGCATCGGCGATATCGGCTTCGATCTGGCCATCGGACGGACTGAGAAGAACGGTTTCCTCTGGGCTTTCGGCACGCTGGTGACGTTGCCGACGGCCACGAACGAAGACTTCGCCGGAAAGCAGTTTCGTGCCGGCCCAGAGATGATTCTAGGGCTCTTTATGAAACAGGGAGTTCTTGCATTTTTCCCCTCCCATCAGTGGGACGTTGCCGGCTGGAGCGACAACGATTACAGCGTCACATCTGCTCAGGTGGGCGGCGTATTATTCCTAGGCGACGGCATGACAGTCGGATCACTTCCCAAGATGTCCTACAATTGGGAATCGGATGAGTGGACGGTTCCCCTCAATTTGAACTTCTCCCAAACAATCGTAACGGCATCCCAGCCGATCAAGCACACTCTCAACTTTGATTACTATGTTGAGCAACCGGATGCTTTCGGACCCCAATTCATGTTCCGCTACACCCTGACGCCAGTCGTGAAGAATCCCTTGGCAGGTTTGTTCAACAGCAACTGAATCAAGATCGAGATCATCAAAGCAACGCAATGAATCAAGGGCCGGATCGGATGATGAGAGTTTTCAAATATGCCGAAATCTTGGCAATCAGCGTAGGTTTCATGGCTCTATTACCGACGCCTGAGACCCTGGCGCAGGGTTCCAGTTATTGTGACGGTTATGCCAATCTTGCCTACCAGAAACCTCAGGCATGATGGCCAACGCGGCGCAGCGACACAAATTGGCTTCTCGACCATCTCGATTCCAGTAGGTTGGAACGTCGCCACCGAGTTGGACGTGGACTTTTATTCTGCTGTGGCGGGCTATTCGTTTTTTAGAGGTGCCAATTACGAACTCGGTGGGATCATAGGGTTAGACGTCTACAGCGCATCGGCTCGCATTGAAGGTTAGATCTTTGCAGGCCGCGCAAGACTGACGGGTGCCGCCGAGGCGGATATCACGGTGCCGGTGCCGACGCTCGGGATTTTTGGTACGTATGCGCTTTCCGAGCGTTAGTCTATCGAAGGTGAGGCGCAATATCTTTTCGCAAAATATAATGTTTATTCTGGAGAAATTTTTAAAGCTTCAGCCGAATTGAAATACTGGTTCACGCCGCACGTAGCGCTCGCAGTCGGTTGCCGGCATGCTGCGATGGATGTCAGTCACGAAGCCGACTTCACAACAGACACTTTCCAGGTCCCATTCAGCGGACCTTTCACCGCGCTGTCGGTTTCTTTTGAGGCTCCTGGCGGGGAATTCGGGCGAAGCTATCGCGGTGCCGGTCCCACCTTGCCCGATGCGGTGCGATAAAATGGTTGGCAAGCTTGCCCAGACCGACAAGAGGGTTGATGCAAAGTGATGGCCTAGTTCTAACAAGCTAAGGCAAAGGCTGATGTGCTCCTCTCGAAGACGCAGACACCCGCTTATGTTCAGTAAGAATTCCTAAGCCGAATGCCTGCGATAAAAATATCGTGGGTTTTTGGTGCATTGGCCGGATTAACAATCCACTGCACGCTGGGCGTGATCTGCATCCAGTGCAACAGCTGGTAATTATAGTATGCCTCGGAAGTAAATTGCGTTTGCGAGATGCCTGGCGCGCGCCCGACATTGAACCCAACGCCCAATTGGTCACGCCCAGTTGCAACAGAATATGCAGTCCCGACGCTGATCGAGCGATCAAGAAATGCGCTCTCACCATTGGCCCAACCGGCTCGCAGGAACGGCTTCCAGTTTCCAAAAGTGCCGATGGCTGAAAGTGCCAGGCCCCAATCACTTTCTTTTTGGGCCTCCTCACGATCGTCAATGTGCCATACTGTTAATTGGATATGGTCACTATAGCGGTTGTCAAAATTGGGTGTCCAGCCGACCGCGAAGTGCTTGAAGGTTTCGCCCGTCTCGAAAAATTTCGACGCGCTTTTCCGAGGAATAGTAGGATCGGCATTAGCATCAGCAATGCCGGCAATGGCTAGCCATCTGTCCGTGAGGTTCCAACGCATCGCCCCGCCTAGTCCTTGGCTGGGAATCGGCATAGTCGGGTTGTTTTGGAAAGCCAGATTGGCAAAAGCCGTCCAGGGGTTGGCCAATTCAGACACATCGACATAATCAGTTGCGTCGAGCTGGCCGACTACAAAGCTGCCGTTGCCATTCGCGAAATGCTGATGCCAGTAAAAGTTGCTCAGCAGCCAGTCCTGATCGCTCCAAGCGGTCGCGGTGAGGCCCGCATAGCCGTTGAGTGTGCCGATCTGTTGGGGCGTTGTCTCGCCACCAATGCGAGACCGATTTTCAAATTTGTAAACCAGAGAGCCAACATCTGGTGTTCCACGGTTCACCACACTCCAGGTTCCATAAAAGCGGAATACGATACTCAGCGCGTCGCTTGGACCGGTGCCGCCTTGAGCGTTTTGGTAGAGCAAACCGAAGTCGCCGCCGAAGTTCAGTCCAGTCTCTTCCTCGGTGCGCTCCTTAAATTCTGTGAAGCCAATTAACGCGTCACTCAGTCCGTTCGGTGAAGCCGATTGGAGGGCTTCCTTGTCCGTCTCGATTTGCGCGGGAACACTCGTTGGCCCCAGCAGCGACTCATTGATTTTCTGGTCTGCTCCCGCTCCGCTCGCGCCGATTGTAAGAAGAGCGGCAACCAATATTCCGACACGTATTGCCATCCCACTATTCCCCAACGGCCAATTCGACCTCGGCAGATCCGTCACTGACTTCTGGGCGATCTGCTGAGCGAGCCCGGCTTGTCCTGACGAGGGGCAGCCCAATTTGAGCGGATCAAAATAGCCTGACCGTTGTCACCGTTCCAGAGTCCCTTAAGGGACTCTAGCGCAAGTCGGTAGATAGACGGTCTAATGTCTTCCGTAGCTGCTGTCGGGGAGATGGGTCAATTTTGCGGATAGCACAATGGGGCGCATTGAGCTGGAACTTGAAGTTGACCGGGACCGCTACGGCGCCGGCCCTGACGATACCAAGCAGGACTTCGGGGAAGCGGATGTCGTTCTCGAAGATGACGAGGACGCGCTCGAACCGCTCCACTCCGAGAGAGATCCATTGGCGACCCGAAGTGGTAGCTTTCCCACTTCGGGGATAGGCCATCTTTGCACCCCCTCAATCCCGCTTCGGCCGACGCACTGATAAGAACTCTTTGAAAAAGCGAATTCCAATCAGCCGAGACTTGAACCAAACTAAACAAAGAAAGAAGAGAACAATATGGCAAATTTAGTCGTACCCAAAGAAGAACTCGTCGATTTTATCGGGAAGAAGGTTGAATCAACCGATTGGTATGAAGTTACGCAGGAACGCATCAACGAATTCGCCCACTGCACGGGCGATGACTACTTCATGCATGTTGATCCCGAAAAAGCGAAAAAAACCGATATGGGTGGAACCATTGCTCACGGCTTACTGACGCTGGGGTTGACACCTTACATTATGGCTAACTTTCCAGTGCCTGAGAACATGCCACATGGGTTCAACTATGGTTATGACAAGATTCGTTTCCTGGCCCCGGTACACACTGGTAAGCGGGTACGCATACACGGCGAGGTTAAGGACGTTCAGTGGAAGGATGAGCACAACTGCAAGTTCATCACTGCTTTGACCGTTGAAATCGAAGGTGAGGAAAAGCCGGCACTCTACGCCGAATGGATTCTCTACTACGAAACCACCGACTAAGTTTACCGCCGAACCTTCTCGCTCACCTTACAGGGTGAGCGAACCATCATCTTGCCGTCATCAAAGGAAAAATACATGGCTGATACTTCCAATCTTCCGCTAGACGGAATTCGCGTAATTGATTTCACACAGGCCGAGCAGGGCCCCGTTGGCACTCTACAGCTCGCTGATTTCGGTGCCGATGTGATCAAAATCGAGCGCCCGGGCGTGGGTGATCTGAGTCGGCATACCGTTGGCGGGACATCTCTGGAGGCGACGAACAATCCAACCTATGTAGCCATGAATCGCAACAAGCGTTCGATGGAACTTGATACGAAAAGCGAAGCCGGAAAGCAGGTTATTTATGAGCTCGTCAAAGTGTCAGATGTGGTCGTAAACAATTTTCGCCCCGGCGTGATGGATAAGCTCGGCTTCAGCTATGAGAAGCTTAAAGAGATTAATCCACGCATTATTTTTGCGTCCGCAACTGGCTACGGACCTGTCGGACCAAATGCCAAAAAACCTGGGCAGGACATGGTGGCCCAAGCTGTAACGGGCTTTATGTATGAGACCGCGGACCCTTCAGTTCCACAATCGATAGTTCCAACAGCTATCTGCGATTATACCGGCGGAATGCATCTCTGTCAGGGCATTATGGCCGCGTTGATTGGACGGCAAAAAACCGGCCTTGGTAGAAAAGTAGATGTGTGTCTTTATGATTCGATGATTCATACGCAACTGCAGGAAGCGGCCTACTGGAGCAAATACAAACAAGTTCTGAACTGGGCGGCAATGCCACTCGCTATTCACTCCGAGGCCAAGGATGGACCAATTGTGATGATTGGAGCGTTCATGCCCAACCCGCTAAAGGCCATGTGCGCTGCATTCGAAATAGATGATCTTACCATACCCTATCCGGATATGGCTTCTCAGATCAAAAACAAGGCGCTTATACAGGATACACTCCGCAAGGAAATTGCCAAATACACCATGGACGAAGCTTTGGCACGTCTTGAAGGGCAGGATGTACTTTGTTCCAAGGTCCGGAAATTGAGTGAAGTAATGGATGACCCACAAACGAAGATTAACAATATGTTAATAGATATAGATCACCCGATTCTTGGTAAAATTACGACTATCGGTTGCCCTGTTCATATCAGTGACGCTCCTGTTACTGTAAGGATAATGGCGCCACAGCTCGGTGAACACACCGAAGAGATCCTTCGCGAATTAGGGTTGGCCGCGGGTGACGCCATGTAAGAGCGCCGGATGAATGTCCTGTTTGACACAAGTGACGGCATACTCGGGTTGCGATTGATCGTCCAACGAGGATGAATGCAATTTGATACCTCCAGCCGCAGACGCGGCTGGAGAAAATCCGGGTTCAGATCAAGCTAGCGGAAACGCAAACAGCAAAAGAAGGCGATGAGGATATGGCTACGAGTTACGAAACGATCAACACATATGAAAAAGACAGTATTTTCTATTTGGAAGTAAACAGGCCCGACAAGCTGAATGCATTGAATAAAATGGTGTTGGATGAGATGTCGGATGCGATAAAAAGTATCGATGTTTCAAAATATAAAGGCGTTATTCTAACAAGTGTTGGAGAAAAAGCTTTTATGGCAGGTGCAGACATAGAAGCCATGTCTGAAATGACTCCGCAAGAAACAAAAGTCTTTGCCGAAACAGGACAGGCCGTAACCTTGGCAATGGAAGACTTGGCCCTGCCTATGATTGCCTGTGTTCATGGCTTTGCACTTGGAGGTGGATGTGAAATGGCAATGTCTTGCGATTTCATTTATGCTTCGAAGCAAGCAGTTTTTGGACAGCCTGAGGTTAAATGGGGTGTGTTACCTGCTTTTGGTGGAACCCAGAGACTTCCAAAGTACATTGGTCGAAACCGAGCAAAAGAGCTTATCTATTCGGGCACTTTCATAGATGTTGATAAAGCCTATGAGTGGGGATTGGTGAATAAAGTAACAGATGATAAAGCAAGCTGCCTGCAAGCAGCAGTTGAGTGTTTAAAAGTCATAGGAAGAAATGGTCCACTTGCCGTTGCAAGTGCAAAACAGGTCATGAATGCTGGAAATGACATGTCAAATAAAGATGGCATACGCCAGGAAGCATCAGTCTTTGGAGTAGTTGCTAATTCTCATGACAAGGCGGAAGGAACAAAAGCATTTGTCGAGAAAAGACATCCAGTGTTCACAAGAAGCTAAAATGATCAGCGTGTAACTCGCTTACGACTCATAGCTACTAGAGGAAGAAAAGAATGAGTGACCAAAAAGTACGCGTTGAGATCGATGGTGGCGTGGCAACCGTGTTCCTGGTTAACCCGCCGATGAACGTCATGACACTGGATATGAGGCGCGAGTTGGACGCGGCCCTGACCCGCCTGGAGGCTGACCCAGCGATAGGAGCGATTGTACTCACAGGCGACGGTGACCGCGCTTTCGGCACCGGCTCCGACATCAAGGAATTTCCCGGACTCTTGGCGGACGGTTCCGTCGTGTCTCGCAAGCTCGCTCCTGAGAACGAAACATTCACCAAATTCGCCAATTTCCCGAAACCCACAGTCGTGGCCATTGAAGGCTATGCGCTAGGCGGCGGCATGGAACTCGCAGCCGGCGCCGACATCATAGTGGTCGCCGAAAATTCAAAATTCGGCGTACCCGAAATAAACCTTGGCGCCATACCCGGCAGTGGAGGCTCAGTGCGTATAACACGGCGTATCGGTATTGGCCGCGCCAGTGAGTTGTTTTTGCTGGGCGATATGATAGATGCGCAGCAAGCGCTCGCGTGGGGCTACGCCAATCACATTAAGCCTAAGGGCGAGGTGCTCGCGCACGCGCAAAAACTTGCTGCAAGGCTTGCAAGCGCTCCGAAGCAGGCCATTTGTGCCGCCAAGCAGGCGTTGCGGTATGGCATTTACTTGCCCGAGGAGCAGGCAATCGCGAAGCTGCTTAACGTGCTCGATGTGCTACAGCGTACGCAGGACCTCCGCGAGGGAGCCGACGCCTTCATGAATAAGCGCAAAGCGAATTTTCAAGACCCGCTGGACACCTCAAAATTCGTTGGCTGCATTTTTCCAAAATAAGCTTGCGCCCCGTACGAAGCGGGGCGCGAAGAGACTCAGGTGGTGAGGCCTGAGTTGGCCAACCAACTGCGCAAGAAGGCCGAGGACCTCGGCCTTCTTGCCTTGGGGTTGCAATGAACCAATCTATGAATAATGACGAGGAGCATGCTTCCGGAACTGCCGGACCACACGGCGAATTGCTCTTGCGCACGTTGGCCATGCCGGCGGATACCAATCCGAGCGGTGATATTTTTGGGGGCTGGCTGATGTCGCAGATGGACATGGCCGGGTCCATGCTGGTGCGGGAGCTCACCCGCGGACGCGTTGTCACCGTGGCGGTGGACACATTCAAGTTTCAACAACCGGTCAAGGTGGGGGATGCGGTGGGTTGCTATGGGCGGGTAATTCGGATTGGAACCACGTCCGTGACCCTGAAGCTGGAGGTTTGGGTCAAGCCGCGCACACCAACGGGCGAGCCCCAGAAGCCGGGGTTCCAGGTGACCGAGGCCATCTTCACCTACGTGGCGGTGGATGAAGCCGGAAAAAAACGACCGGTGCCGGACTCGGCGCGTGCGGCCGGGTAACCGAAACGGCGATACTCCTTTCGTCCGGTATCGAGACTCTGGCACCCGGTCAGGCTGCATTTCATTTGGCGATTATCTTCCTGACCTGGCCAACCGGGTCAGCGAGAAGGTCTTCGTGATGACCTGAGACCCGCAAACTCGTCCAGATTTGGGTAGTGATGGTGCCGATGTCCTGATCGATTATCTTCGTGGGTAGGCGATTCAAGCCCCGTCCCGGGCTCCAAAGTCCGATAAGCACTCGCTATGGCAAGTCAGCGGGTGAGGGAAGAGGGCCCCGTTCCTGAGCCTGGCTCGCGAGCCTGCCTTTCAAGAGCCTGCCTTTCAAGAGCCTGCCTTTCAAGAGCCTGCAGGTCGGTTTTCCCGGTCCCCAAGAGCGGCATCTCGTCAATGAAGTAGATATGGCGCGGATGGGAATACGCGGGTCCGAGTGTCATATAGTAGTCAATGAGTTCCTTCTCGCCGAGCTTCGACCCGACGTTGCGCACGACGAAGGCCACCGGAACCTGGCCCTTCACCTCGTGGGGGACGGGAACGACACAGACGTCCCGCACTTCCGGATGAGTGGCGAGGATGTTCTCGACTTCGGCCGGGAAGACGTTCTCGCCTCCCACTTGCATCTGGTCATCGACGCGCCCCCTGAAGGTGTACCAGCCGTCCGGGTCGCACGCCACGATATCCCCGGTATAGACCCAGCCGTCCCGGAAGCGCTCCGCCTGGGCGTCCGGCCGGTTGTAATAGCCGAGGGCGTTGCACTCGCTCCGCACGACAAGTTCCCCCGCCTCTCCCTGTGGCAAAATGTTCCCGTCGGAGTCGATGACCTTGCACTCGAAGCCCGGAAGAGCGGGACCGATCGTGCCCAGCTTGTTTCGGCCGCGTGGGTTCATGGTGATGATGGGCCCAGACTCCGTCAGCCCGTACCCTTCGATCACATCGACACCAGGCAAGGTCTGGACCAGTTCGTCGAGAAGCGCGCGTGTCATGGGAGCAGACCCCACTGCGATGAACTCGAGGCTGGAGACATCCACGTGCGTTCTTTGTCGCGCGGCATCCAGAATCAGCTTGTACGTGGACGGTACACCGGTGGTGTAGGTGCAGCCGTGCGTCTCAATCGCATCGATCACGCGCTCCGCGTCGAACTCCTTGAGAATGACCACCGAGCCGCCCTGGCTCAGGCACGGGAGGAGCCCCGCGCCAGTGGCGTTCATGTGGAAGAGCGGCGTCGACAACAAGACCCGTGAGTTCTCGTCGATCCGGTTGGACTCCGCCAGGAGCTGAGCGTTACGCAGTAGCCCACGGTGCGCGAGAAGAACCCCCTTGGACCGTCCGGTCGAGCCCGAGGTGTACGCCTGGATGCAGACGTCGCTGCCGGCCGACCCATGATCGCAGCGTTCGGGCGAAGCTGAGGCCAGCCAGTCCTCATAGCTTCGAAGCGGACCCCGGTCGGCATCGACGACGATACCGACCTCGGCAACCCCGTCGGCCAGGCAGGCGAGGACGGATTCGGCCATCCCGGCACTGCCGAAGACAATGCGACTCCCGCAGTCTCGAGCCAGATCGATGTGCTGCGGCGGCGGGAACTTGAAGTTGACCGGGACCGCTACGGCGCCGGCCCTGACGATACCGAGCAGGACTTCGGGGAAGCGGATGTCGTTCTCGAAGATGACGAGGACGCGCTCGAACCGCTCGACTCCGAGCGAGATCAGCCCATTGGCGACCCGATTGATGCGCTGCTCGAGCTCTGCATACGTCATCGACCGCTCGCCCTGGATGAGGGCGACTCGCTGCGGGTCCAGGGATAGACCGGTGTCGCACAGCCGCGCGAGGCTGGACGCATCGTCATCGAACATATTCGTCATCTCCATTTCACTCGCCCAAAACCACGCCGAGGCCTTCTGCGCCAAGTTGAGGCTAGGCAAGAAGTGATAATGACGTCAACCTGGTCAACGGCGGAGCAATTCTGGGCCAGTTTGGCGGAGTAAAAGTAGGCCATTGGAGCTCGGCACAGGCCGCTCGCGAAGCGCGCCTTCGATAGCGCTGTAGCGATCGAGCGGCCGTCTGGGTCGGGCTGTCTGTCTGTCAGCGGGTTTGTGGATTGGTTGGGGGAGCTTCGGACTGGTCGCCTGTTTTGGTGGCGGCCGGGTTCTGTTTTTTTTCTTCTGCGACGGTGATGGCCGACTGGCGCCTGGTGACGGATTGCTTCAGCCGGTAGCTGTCACCGTTCATCGTCAGGATGTGGACGTGATGGGTGAGGCGATCGAGCAGCCTCGATGACCATGTCTACGGAGATAACCGGGTACAGGCCATGATGATGGCCTATCAGGGGAAGGTCGTCTACGAGGCCTATCCCGGGATG
This sequence comes from uncultured Alphaproteobacteria bacterium, assembly GCA_963825555.1. Lineage (GTDB taxonomy): Bacteria > Pseudomonadota > Alphaproteobacteria > Rhizobiales > Hyphomicrobiaceae > JAGVSR01. The sequence continues at coordinate 57,291 of CAWGTZ010000007.1, forward strand.
AACCCTTGGAACTATCATATCTGGGCGTCGGCCTCGAAGACATGTGTCGGTACGCTTGCCTTGATCCTGGAACGTGAGGGCCTGATCGACATCGAGCAACCCATCACGACCTACGCAAAGGAACTCGCGGGCACTGCGTGGGACGCGGTCTCCGTCAGGAATGCGCTCAACATGGCGTCCGGCCTCGATGTCGAGGAAACGACCGCGGCATTTTTGGACCCCAATAGCTGGATCGAACAATTCTTCGGGAAGCTGCTCGAGGGTGAAGGGACGGCCTGGATCGATGAATTGCGAGAGTTGACGCCTATTGCAGGCGAGGCGCCGGGATCTCGCTTTCGGTATTCCACAGCGATCACGCAGGCGCTTGTCCTGGCGGTGCAGAATGCATCGAACCTGAGGTATATCGATCTTTTCAATGACCGTATCTGGTCGAGGATCGGCTGCAAGAACCAGTTCATGGTCGCTCTTGCTGTGGATGGCACCGCCTTCGGCGGCGGTATTAACCTGTCGACGCCGGAAGACATGCTGCGCTATGCGATGATCTATACACCCAGCTGGCACATTGTATCCACCGAGCGCGTCGTTAGCGACGATCTGGTGCGCCGCATCCAGACACTCGGCGATCCGGCTGCCTATCAATCGAGCGCAGAGGAAACTTTTCATTCACAATGGCTTGGGGAGACGGGCCAACGAAACAGCGCCGAGTGGGATGTCGTGTTCGCCGATGGCGCCATGTGCAAGCACGGCAACATGCATCAGGGCATCTATGTCGACCCAGTGGCTTGCCCCTCATCGCGATACCAGGGATTAAGTTAGAGCCCGGCCGCTTATAGCCAGCATCTGGGCTGGCCGAAGCGGAGCGTAGGTCAGGTCAGATGCTGGCGGCAAGATCGTTTCTGGCGCCGGCGGTCGATAACCGAGCGAGGAGTGGGGCCGGATCGCATTGTAATGACGGCGCCATCGCTCGATGAGAACCTGAGCCTCGTAGAGCGTCGAGAACTGCTCACATTCAAGCAGCTCGTCGCGGAGCTTGGAGTTGAAGCTCTCGCAATAGCCATTCTCCCACGGCGAGCCTGGCTCGATGTAGAGCGTCTTCACACCGATCCGATCGAGCCAACTGCGCACGTTGCGAGCGACGAACTCAGGGCCATTGTCGGATCGGATATGCTCCGGTGGCCCGTGAGCGACGAAGAGATCGGTCAGGCACTGGAGGACGTCGTCGGACCTTAGACGCCGCGCGACCACGATCGCCAGGCATCGCCGGGTGAACTCATCGATCACGGTGAGCATCCGAATGGGCCGCCCATCCTGGGTTCGATCCTGGACGAAGTCATAGGACCAGACATGATTGGGCCGCTCGGGTCGAAGACGGATGCACGAGCCGTCATTGAGCCATAGACGGCCGCGTTTGGGTTGCTTCTTTGGCACTTTCAGCCCTTCCCGGCGCCAGATCCGGTAGACGCGCTTGACGCTGACGCGCCAGCCGTCGTCGACGAGAAGCTGGCGCACACGCCGGTAGCCATAGCGACCGTACTTCTTGGCCAGCCGCACAATGGCGTCGGTCAGCGCGGCCTCGTTGTCACGGATCTTAGGCTTTCGGCGCTGCGTTGCGCGGGGCTGTCCGACAACCGAACACGCCCGACGCTCCGAGACGGGAATCTGCGAGCGCACGTGATCCACGCACGCCCGCTTCCGGGAAGGGCTTAGTATTTTCCCGTCAAAGCTTCCTTCAGGATCAGCTTGTCTAAGGTCAACTCGGAGACCGCCTTCTTCAGGCGCTCGTTCTCGCGTTCGAGTTCCTTCAAGCGCTTCGCTTGGTCGAGCTTCAGGCCACCGTACTCACGGCGCCACTTGTAGTACGTCTGCTCAGAGATACCGAAGCCCCGGCAGATCTTCCCCACCGTCTCGCCCTGTCCAAGACGGACCTCCGCTTCGCGCAAAGCCTGGATGATCTCCTCGGTCGACTTGCCTTTCCGTGCCATGTCCTTGTCTCCGTTCGAGAGCTTGGAAATAGCCGGATTCGAAACTTAAACGTGGTCTCGGATTAGGGGAGCAGGCCAGGGTGAGACCTGTAAATGGAATCCCAAGTCCCATGTTCCAGTACGTATCCAATCCACCCCCACCCTTGATGGGAGAAAGTGCGACCGTGTCGAGCAAATTGAACTTGCCAACGCTGACTGAGAGCCGGTCACCGAATTTCTGATTAAAATAGAGCGAGGTGTCGCTGTCACTCCCGCCCACGCGCGGCCATGCGAGAGCGGTATTTACCGGTATGAGGGCGCCCGTGTCGAGTGAATTGACGTCTTCTCCAAACACCCATTCCTGGTGAAAATTCACGGAAAAACCTCGCCAAAGACCAAGCTTGTGGCCATCGAGATTGACCCGCACGTCTGCTTTATCACCGTACTGCCAATCCTTCTCCGCGTCTCCTGCAACAACGCCTTGATAGAATTGGGTAACCCACGTATCGACCGCGACTCCACGTTGGCGCAGCTTCGCTTTTGGCGAGCCTGCGCCTTCAAGCAACGTCGGGCGCGTCCAAAGGCCCGCATGGGGCGAGTCGTCGGCGTGCGCTGCCAGACTGATCAGAAACGTGGCTGAGATCACCGCACCAGCAGTGGCAAGATTAGTTCCATTCCAACGTCGCACTTTGCAGCTCCGATCCAGGCAACTGTCACTTGACCCGAAAGCAAAAGGAATCACGGCGAGATTGCATTCGTTTGCAGAAAATTGCCACCTGTTGCTCACGGAGCTCCGCAGCACGATGTGACTTCATCGGACACAAAGCGCACACGAGCCATCCCCCGTCTTCACGGCTCGATTGCTGGTGGCTTATCGTCCGCTGAAAATCGCCGCCCGCGCGTTTCGTTCAAGCCGGGCACTCGCCTCGTGAGGGAATGGCACGGCGTGACTCATACGGTTGTCATCCTGGCCGACGGGGTCGAGTGGCGTGGCCAGCGCTATATCGGAGTGTCTTTGGTGATCGCAGAAGGCAAGTGGACACAGCCCGAATAGCACGCTCTCCCTGTCGCGTTGACACCGTGTTTACGGACAACTGGATGTCCCGATATCCCAGCGAAATCGGCCTCGACTTCTGCCGCAAAGGACGCATTGGTTGTGGGACAGACGCCGGGGCTGGCCGGTGCCGATCTTCTAGGGCTCGCCTCGCGGAACGCGGGGCTTTGGGTGGTGGGAGCGCCGAGGTGGCGCAACCATGAAACCCCCGGAGCCCACCATGACCACAATAGAAGCCCGCGTATTTAGCCACGCGAAGAAGCACGCGCCAACGGCGCCCGCCAAATCCGCCAGAACTAAGTCAGGCGCCAAGTCTCGACCGATGCCAGCCGAAATTCGCACGGCGTCTCGCGACGAACATCATACCGAGCGCGTGACGAAGCATGATCGCGTCCTGGAGCTCTTGAGTCAGCGCAACGGCGCCAGCATTCCGGAGTTGATGGAAGCGACCGGCTGGCAGCAGCACAGCGTGCGCGGGTTCCTCGCGGGCACCGTCAAGAAAAAGCTTGGCTTCACGCTCACGTCGTCAAAGATCGAGGGTGATCTGCGTCGCTACAAGATCGACACCAAGCGCGGTCGCTGACATGAGGCCAGTCTCGATCGATATCTCGGCCGAGTTGGTGCGGCTGGAAGGACTGACCAACTTTGAGTTACGGGCAGAGTGGCGGCGGCTGCATCACATGCAGCCGCCGAAGAGCCTGTCGCGCGATCTACTTTTGCGCGGCATCACCTACAAAATCCAGGAGAGGGCGTTCGGCGGCCTTTCCAAGTCGGTTCTGCGAAGGCTGACCGGTGGCGGGCCTGGCGCAACTTGTGACCAGCCCCGAAGGGCTGCGCCCCGCACCACCGTCAAGCCGGGCACGCGGCTCGTGCGCGAGTGGAAAGGGCAAACTCATACGGTTCTCGTCCACGCGGACGGCGTTGAATGGCACGACAGGCGATACAGGTCGCTCTCGGTCGTCGCACGTGAGATCACCGGCGCGCACTGGTCCGGACCACGGTTCTTCGGCCTGACCTTAAAGAAGGGGACTGCCGATGGCTGACTCCGAGCCGGATGCCGCTCGTCGCGCTTTTGCAGGTCTGATCGGCCTGTTGGAGGATGCGGCGCTCATCGCGTCGGTGGGGCAAGGTGCCGAGACCCTTGATGGAGGGGGCCGTCAATTCAGGCGTCTCGTCACTCTGGAAGGGCGCCTCAGATGAAACGGCTGAACTGCGCTATCTACACGCGCAAGTCCTCCGACGAAGGGCTCGAGAAGGAGTTCAACTCCCTCGACGCGCAACGGGAGGCCTGCGCTGCCTACGTCCTTAGCCAGAAGCATGCCGGCTGGGCGGCACTTCCCGATCTCTACGATGACGGAGGGCTGTCGGGCGGCACCATGGATCGTCCTGCGCTGCAACGGCTGCTTGGCGACATCACGTCCGGCAAGGTTCAGATCGTGGTCGTCTACAAGGTCGACCGGCTGACGCGGTCACTGGCCGATTTTGCGAAGATCGTCGATGTGCTGGACTCTCATGGCGCCTCGTTCGTTTCTGTGACGCAGTCGTTCAACACGACGACCTCGATGGGCCGTCTCACGCTCAACATGCTGCTCTCGTTCGCCCAGTTCGAGCGCGAGATTGCGGGCGAACGCATCCGCGACAAGATCGCGGCGTCGAAGGCCAAGGGCATGTGGATGGGTGGCAACGTCCCGCTTGGCTATGACGTCAAAGAGCGCAAGCTCATCGTCAATCCAGCCGAAGCCGAGACGGTACGCTTGATTTTTCGGCGCTACGCCGAGCTTGGATCGGTCCGCGTCCTCGCGGGCGAACTCGCCAGTCTTGGTATTGTCAGTAAGCGCCGGCAAGGCGCCGGCGGCGTCCTAGCAGGTGGCAATCGATTTTCCCGTGGCGCGCTCTACACCTTGCTGCAGAATCCAATCTATCGGGGTGAGATTGCACATCAGGGAAAGGTCTACCCCGGTCAGCACGAAGCCATTGTTGAGGCCGAGCACTGGAAACTCGTCCAAGACAAGCTGGCCAGAAACCGACAGGCGCGAGCGCTTGGCGCGACTGCGGAAGAGCCGAGCCTGCTTGCCGGTCTGATTGTAGACGGCGAAGGACACCGCATGACGCCGACACATGCGGTGAAGAAGGGGCGACGCTACCGGTACTACGTCTCGACAGCGCTGATTACGGAGGCTCGCTCGCTTCATGGAAAGGGCTTGCGCGTGCCGGCAGGCGACGTCGAGGCGCTCGTCCTCGATCGGATAAAGGCTTTTTTTTCTTCGGAGCAAAACGTCGGAGAGACGTTATCAAATTTCGGTCTCGATGCAGCAACGCTTCGCTCTTCAATGAAGAAGGTCGACGAACTCACTCACGGCTGGGCGGCCTTGCCGTCGATCAAGATCCGCGAACTTGTCCGGTCGATTATTGAGCGCGTGTGCGTGCGTGTTGATGAAGTTCTTATCAGTCTCAACAGAAATGAGATCGCAAGGATCCTCGTGGGCGAGGCAACTCGAGAGCTGTCCCGAGAACAACACGAAACCACTGAACTGCGTGCGGAAGCCAAGTTGCGCCGTGCAGGCAAAGGCATCCGACTGATTGTTGGAGGCGGTCGATCTGCCAAGCCGGATCGCCAGATGATCGCGCTGCTCAGAAATGCGTATGCGACCCGCGAGGCCTTGATGTCAGGACGCGATGCAACCATCGACGCACTCGCACAGCGGCTCGGCGTCAAGCGGGACTATCTCTCGGCACACATGCGCGTCACGTATCTCGCGCCCGGTATCGTCAAAGACCTCTTTGAAGGACGCCAGCCGGAGGCGCTCACAGCGGCCGGCCTTGTCTCACTCTGCAAAGACCTGCCGCACGACTGGCAGCTGCAGCGGGCTGTCCTCGGATTTGAGACGCGATAGCGTCTGCCACGTCCGAAAAACGATGCGAGTTTGACCGGCCGAAAATGGGCGACAGAGATAAAACGCGCAAAGAGCCGACGAACGTCGTGCAGAGACGGGGGGTGCGTACGGGCTCGGAAAACTGACGTCGACAAGGCCCGGAAAAGACGCTAGATTTCTGCCTACGGAAATGGCATAATATGCAGCGATATCAATGACTTAGACGGTGGCTGGGGGACTAGGATTCGAACCTAGACAGGCAGAGTCAAAGTTTGCAGTCCTACCATTAGACGATCCCCCAAGACCGTCGCGCCAAGGGCTTAAAGCCCCGGGAAGCGCGCCGTATAGCAGGTGAGCCCGCCCCGGGCAAGCCGTCCGGCGGACCCGTTAGGGGCGCAGTTCCCAAAGGCGGACGGCGAAGGTCTGATACCCAAGCCGGCGTGGCACTGCGGCTCTTTCAGTCGCTCCCAACGCGGATGGTGTCGCCACCTGGTGGCGCGACGGCGCCCCCCTCCTCAGGATAATCGACACGGGCGAGATAAAGCCCGCTAGCAGGGGCGACGGGGCCGCAGTGCCTCCGGTCCCGTGCCATAAGCGCGGCAGCCACGTCGTCCGGGCGCCACTTTTTCTCACCGACAAGCTTCAACGTGCCAACCATGGAACGAACCTGATTGTGCAGGAAGGAGCGCGCGGAAGCTCTGATGATAATCTCGCTGCCCTCACGCGCGACGTCGAGTCGGTCGAGCGTACGAATTGGCGAAGCCGCCTGGCACTGCACAGCGCGGAAGGTTGTGAAGTCGTGCCGGCCGACAAGGTGAACGGCGGCTTGCCTCATGGCCTCTACATCAAGTGGCCGGACGAGCCACCACACGCGATTCCTGTCCAGCACCGGCCGGGCTCGACGGGTCAGGATGCGATAGATGTAATGGCGCGCACTGGCACTGAACCGCGCATCGAACGTGGACGGTACCTCGGTGCAACCAAGTATCACCGCCAGGTTCGGCTTCAGATGGAAATTGACCGCGTCGCGGACCTTGTCCGGAGCCCAGTCGCGCTCCAGATCGATATGCGCGACCTGCCCCAGCGCATGCACGCCGGCATCCGTGCGCCCGGCACCTTTCACCGTCACCCGCTCGCCGGAGAAGCGGAAGATCGCCTCCTGAAGCGCCCCCTGCACGGAAAGACCCACCGGCTGGATCTGCCAGCCGACGAACGGCGTGCCGTCGTATTCGATATCTAATCTGTAGCGCGGCATGACTGGGGCTGAACCGAAAGGAAAGGAGCGCCGCATCGGTGTGCGGCGCTCCCTTATGACACGTTCCGGCTGGTGCTCAACCCGTGCGCGATCAGCACGAGGTTCCGACAGCGGGAATGCATGGCGGCGCATAGGAGTAAGGGTATCGCGACCAACCCCAACCGCGATCATAGCGGTGTATGTTCGTCGTGCGGTTTACCGAATGGCTCTGCGAATTGACGTTGACGTCGGCGAGGCCGAGATTCAGAGGCGTCGCTCCACCGGGATTGATGATGACGTGGCGCTCCGGCGGTAGCGGACGGAAGACACGAACACCCTCTTCGATGGTAACGATGGCACCATAGACCGGGCGCGGCTCTATCCGCGTCGTGGACTGCGCGAACGCGGCAGAAACCCCGGCAAGCGCGGAGAGCGCGGCGCCAAGAACAAGAACGCGATACGACATGAGGCGAACTCCAACTGCAACATGATGGCTTGGAGACGCATGTTAGTGCAGGCGGGCGGCCGCCGGCGGGCGTTCTTTACGTTTGCTTAACGGTTGCCCCTCCAGCCAAGGGAAAGCCCCGCAGGAATTCTGCTGCAGTCATGGGACGCTTTCCCGCCCGCTGCACCGTAACCAAGCGGATGGCTCCCTCTCCGCAAGCAATTGTCAGACGATCGTCGAGAAAGGCGCCCGGCTTTCCAGGCCCGTCAACCATCTCCGACCTCAGGACCTTGACCCTTTCGATGCTTCCCGCCGGACCCATCACTTCGAACCAGGCCCCCGGGAATGGCGACAATCCGCGGATCTGGTTATGGACCTCGGCGGCTGGCCGCGCGAAATCGATCCGCGACTCGGCCTTGTCGATTTTTGCGGCATAGAGGATGCCGGTTTCCGGCTGCTGCACCGGTACGAGCCGGCCATCTTCAAGGTCGGCGAGTGCTGACACGATCAGCTTCGCGCCCTCGGCTGCCAATCGATCGTGCAACTCACCCGCCGTGATGTCCGGTCCGATGGGCAAGACCGTGGTTGCGCACACCGGTCCCGTATCAAGCCCCTCCTCCATCCGCATGACCATGACCGCCGTGTCCCGGTCGCCGGCCATGATCGCCCGCTGGATGGGAGCCGCACCGCGCCAGCGCGGCAACTTGGACGCATGCACGTTGTAGCAACCGAGACGGGTAGCCTCGAGAACCGCGCGCGGCAGCAGCAGGCCATAGGCCACAACAACCGCGGCGTCGGCTTCATGTGCTCGGAAAGCGTCCTGTTCCTGCGCCCCCTTGAGACTCTTCGGCGTCAGAACGGGAAGGCCCAGAGCTTCGGCGCGCATATGTACGGGCGATTTGCGCTCTGCCATGCCTCGGCCTGCCGGCCGCGGTGGCTGGGAATAGACGGCGACGATGTCGTGCCCGGCCGCGACGAGCGCCTCAAGGCAGGGGACGGCGAAGTCCGGTGTCCCCATGAATACAAGCTTTAGCGTCATCGATGATCAAGCCTCGACAGGCAGGTCCGAGCGAAGGCTGAGCCGAAACGGCAATTGCCGCCTGGCGTCAAAGTGGGCTGTCCTGGCGGGCGAGCTTCTTGAACTTGCGAAGGACCATGTCGCGCTTCAGGCGCGAGAGAAAATCGATGATCAGCTTACCCTCCAGGTGGTCGAGTTCGTGCTGGATTGCGGTCGCCAGCAGGCCGTCGACGTCCTCCTCCTGCAGCTTGCCCTCCCGATCGAGATACTTGAGTCGCAGAGTGGACGGCCGTTCGATGTCGACCCGAAAATCCGGGATCGAAAGGCAGCCCTCCTCATAAACGCGGCTTTCAGGTCCGAGCTGAAGGATCTCCGGATTAATCAGAACGCGCGGATCACGCGGCTCACCCTCGTTGGAGCAGTCGAGCACCAAGAGGCGGCGCGGCACGCCAACCTGGATCGCCGCAAGCCCGATTCCGGGCGCTTCGTACATGGTTTCGAGCATGTCATCCGCCAACCGCTGGATCTCTGCGTCCACGCGCTCAACAGGTGCGGAGACCTGGCGCAGGATCGGGTCGGGAATGGTGACGATCGGGAGCTTAGCCATATTGCTCAAATAAGAGAGGGATCGGACAGGGTCAATGTCCGATCGACCGTCTGCGCACCAAGTCGCGGGATCCTGTGACAGTCGTCAACCGCGCGCCCGGCCCATCCAGGACCGGACGGCGTGGCGACCGATGAGCGACAGGATCTTGGTCCCGGCGAGAATAGTGCCCTTAACCGTTCCGGAGATTTTTGAGACGCCGATTCGTGCGCGGTAGCGCACCGGAACCTCCAGGACGCGGAGGCCCTTCTCAATCGCCTTCAACTGCATTTCCACGGTCCAGCCGAAGGTCCGGTCGGCCATGCCCAGCCGGTCGAGTGCTGGGCGCGAAATAGCCCTGAATGGCCCAAGATCCGTGTAGCGCACACCCCAGATGAGGCGGATGAGGCGCGTGGCGAGCCAATTTCCGAACACCTGCGGAACCGTCATGGATCCGGCCTCCCGCCCGCCTAGGGCCCGGGAACCGATGACGAGATCGGCCGCGCCGGCCAGCTTCGGATCAATCAGGATCGGATCGACGATCGCTGCCATATCTTCCACGTAGTCGGAACGGTCTCCGTCCGCGAACACGACGATGTCGACGCGTGGTAAAGCTGCGATCCCGGCAAGGCAGGCTGCGCCGTATCCGGGCTGGGGCTCGTAAACAACGATAGCGCCGGCCGCGCGCGCCACCGCGGCGGTCCGATCGTTCGATCCGTTGTCGGCCACGACCACGGCATCGACCCAGTCAGGAAGATCGGCAAGAACAAGGCCGATGGCGCCTTCCTCGTTGCGGGCCGGAATGACGACCCCGATGCGTTTTCCCTTACGCATGGTCCGCCTCACGCGGTCGGCGCGCTTCACGGACGTCGAGAAGGAAAGCAGCGAAGATGGGCAGCCAGACGAGCCAGACGATCACGCGCGCAAACGTGCGATAGTCGTCAATCGACAAGTAATGGAAGCCCGCATAGTAGATCGGCAATAGAACGGTTGCAGCGAAGAAACCACGCCAGGGATGAACACACGCCAGCGGCAGAACCCAAACCAGATACCAGGGGAACTGAGCGGGGCTCAGCAGAAGCAGCGCCGTAACAATGAGTGCTGCTCGGCGCACTTCATCTTGCGGACCAGAGAGCGGCGTCCGCACGACCAATGCGATCACGATGGCCAGTGCCGTCGCGAACAGACCACGGGCCGCAAGGGCCGACGTCGACACCGGAACGCCCCAAGACGTGAGCAGGCCGCGCAACAGATCGGCGACCACCGGGAACACGGCGTTGTTCGTCTGCCAGCGTTGTGCATAGGCACGAAAGCCCGAGGTCTCGTCCAGACCGCCGGCGAGGACCGGCCAAGCAATAAGCCCCAGGACAACAACAACAAGTGCGGTCACGCGCAAGACCGCCGCGCGATCGCTCCACAGGGGCCGCAGCACGAGCGGCATTAGAATGACTGGCCAGATCTTCACACCGGCGGCCAGTGCAAGCAGTCCGCAGGCGGATACGCGCCAGCCGCGCACGGCGAGCAGAAGCCCCCCCAGAACAAACGGCATCAGCAGAGCGTCCATGTGCGCGGAGTTCACGAGTTCTTTGACGACGACCGGGTTCCACCAGTAGACGGCGGCCCAAGCGGCGGGTCGCAAAACGGTGCCCAAGAGGGCGAAGATCAAAACCAGCGTCACGACCTCGGCCACGAGGCAAACAGCGCGCCAGGATTCCAAACTCCAGGGCTGCATCCAGTAGGCGAGTGCGAATCCCGCCTGCGCGACGGGCGGGTAGATCGTTTTGAGTTGCGAATGATTGATGCGCTCGATGACAACGCCGGATTCGTGCGCAAGCAATTGTAACGATCCGGCGAAGGCCTCTCCCTGGGCCTCGTCCGGAGAGACGGCATATGGGTTTACGCCATGCGCGGTTACCGCGCCGTCCCACAGGTAGCGATACCAGTCGTCCTCGAGCGCGGGTGTCGAGCCCAGGAGTGCCAGGCGCAGAGCAAATCCGACCGCCACGATGAGAGCGATCAAGCGCCAGTCGCCACCCATGCCGGCGCGATCCGTCCAGTGCAACAGCGGCAGTAGAAGTGAAAAAGCCAGCCCCGCTCCAGCCAGACCGGCAGCCAGCATGAGTGACGGCTTGTCTTTGAGAAATATCGCGTAGTCGAAGTACCCGGAGAACGCCGCCAGGGCCGAGGCACAGCCCAGGAGCACGGCGCCCACGCCGGCCCAGGCCAGCAGCAGGCGCGCAGCGTCCGGCGGGGAGGTATCGGGGTTGTCGGGGAATCGAGCCGTCACAGTGTGAACTCCACGAACGGCATATGCCCCGGACCGGTCCGGATCACAACCGCAGCGCGGCCAGATACGATGTCACGGCGCGACCCGTTTCATAGAACCGTTCCGCCTTAGCGCGGCTGGCCCTTCCCTCCGATGGAATGAGGTCACGGTGTGCGACAAAACTCGCCATCGCGGTTATCAACGCCTGAGGATCATCAGGAGGCACGAGGCAGCCGTTGACCCGCTCGTCGACAGCTTCGCGGCAACCGGGAAGGTCGAGCGTCAGGATTGGACGCCCGGCGGCCAGTGCCTCTCTGATGGCCGTCGGACATCCGTCGTCGACAGAGAGATGCACGGCCACGTGGGCTTCGGCCAGGAGGGCGCGCGGGTCCGTCGCGCGGCCCTGGAATTCTACGCCCGTGACCGTAAGGAGCGTTGTGTCCTGTGCGGCCTCGCGATCGGTTGCGAGCCGGAAGCGGGCCGGCAATCCCTGCCCTGCGACGGCCCGGGCCGCCGACGCATAGGCTTCCAGCGCGGCGCGCTCGTCCGGGTCGGCGATCATCAAGAAAACGACCGGCCCGCCGCCTTCGGGCAAAGGACTGAAAGGGAACTCTGCAACGTCGATGCCCGCACCGGGCGTGACGACGGGCGCGTTGCCATTCGCAAGCTTCAGCGTCTTCGCGACCGTCTCTGCGTCGGCCGTGTTGTGACACACCACGGCGCCGCTCACCTTGACTGCACGACGGTACGACGCGGCGCGGCGAGCGCGCTCCTCCGCCGTCGAGTCACCTAGATCACTGATGAGCGTGACGATGTGCTTGATGCCCGCTTTGCGTGCGGCTCTCGCCGCAATGGAGGCCAGCCGGGCGGCGGACACCAGGACCGTGTCGGCGTTCCATGCCGACAGACTGTCTCTGAGCGCGATCATCAGGCGGCGGTTGGCAAGGAGGGAAAGGCCGGGCGGCTTCGGATCGAAATTCCGATGCTCGCAGCCCAGCGCATGAAGGGCGGCGATTTCGCCGGCGAGCTGCGAGGGTGCCAGCACGAGCACTTCGTGTCCGCGGTCGCGGACGGCACGGATCAGGAGGGCCCGGTCGCGCAAAACGCCTGCGAGCGAAGGCGCAATGATCGCAAAGCGCTTCTTGTCTCCGGCTGGCAGTTCACTGGACGGCATGAAAAACTCGCGTTGGTACTTCGCGGCAACGGGACCGCGCCCATCATGCAATACGCGCGACAACCTCTCAAACCGCATACTTCAGGACGTGATTCTTGGCGACCTCAATCGACAGGTGCGGCGATGCCTTTATCCTACAAATGGGCCGGCTCACTCCGTAGCAGTAGCCCGCAGCCGGTCCATCAGACGATAACAGAGCCAGACCGCCAGGCTTCCGAAAGCGATTGCGCCTACCATGTTGCCGGCAAGCACGCCTTCCGCCCCCGCTTGGCGCGAACCGATTTCCACGAACGGAATGGTGCCCAGCGTAGCCCTCCCCCAATTGAGCAGCGTGGAGAGATGCGCCCGGCCCAGAGTATTGAACGCCGCGTTCGCCACGAACAAAGCGCCCAGGAACACAAACAGCGGAGACAGGACCTGGCAGAATAGCCGGATCAGATCGGCTGCCTCGCCTGTGGATTTGAAAAGGCTGACGATTGCCTCGGCACCGAGCGCAAGAGCAATCCACGCCAGCAGCGTGAAGAGACCGTTGACCGCCAGAGAGAGGGTGAAAGCCTCGCGCATGCGGCCATCCTGTCCGGCTCCATAATTCTGGCCGATGATGGGACCGATGGAGCCCGACAGGGCATAGACGGAGCCGAACGCCACGGGAATGATGCGTCCGATGATGGCCCATGCCGCGACCGCGCTATCCCCATGAAAGGCGATTGCAGCTGTCACGTAGGCATTACCCGCGGGGGTCGCCACATTCGTCAACACGGCCGGAACGGCAACCGCGCTTAAAGCCGGCCAGTCACTGCGCATGGCCGCCACGGTTGGGCGCGCAATGAGCCCATGCACGCGGATCACGGCGTAGAACCCATAGACGATCATGGCGAGCCGCCCGATGCCGGTCGCAATTGCGGCGCCGTGGATACCCAGGTCGAGCCCGAAGATCAGGATGGGATCGAGAACGATGTTGACCACAGCGCCGATCAGGGTCACGTGCATGGCGCGCTTGGCATCACCAACGCTTCTGAGAAGCCCCGTGCATGTCATGGACAAGGCGAGCGGCGGAAGGAATGGAACAAGGATCCAGATATAGTCACGCGCCAGCTCGTGCGCCCGGCCTGAGGCGCCGAGCAGCGACAGAAGCGGCGCGACCGAAACAAAAACCACGACGGCCATGACGGCAGAGGCCACGAGCGTCAGCATCATGGCGCTCGCTGCGATCCGCCGGGATTTTTCGAGATTTCGCGAACCGATAGCGGGCGAAACCAGAGATGTCGCAGCGATCGACAGGCCAATGCCGACAGAGATGATAAAAAGGAGAATCGAGCTGGCGTACCCGACAGCGGCGACAACTGCTTCATCCGCGAGCCACGACAGAAAGAGCATGTTGGCGAGATCGCCGATGAATATCGCGACGAGGCCGACCGCACCCGTTCCCGTCATGACGAGGATGTGCCGCATGAGCGATCCCGTGACGAAGCGTGGAGCCGACGACGGCTTGCTCCTGGCCGCGCCCGTCTCTGCCGGCTCCATAGGATGCTGCTCCGCTTCTGTCAGATGCGACGTCGCGACTTGATCGCGGCCGCCAGCGTACCCTCATCGAGGTAGTCGAGTTCGCCACCGATCGGCACGCCCTGAGCCAGCCGCGAGACGGCCACGCCCGTGTCCGCCAATTGATCCATCAGGTAATGGGACGTCGACTGGCCCTCCACAGTGGCGTTCAGGGCCAAGAGGATCTCATTCACCTCCGGCGCGGCCGCCCGCTCCACAAGACTCGCGATGTTGAGCTTTTCCGGCCCGATACCGTCCAGCGGCGAGAGATGCCCCCCGAGAACATGATAGCGAGCGTTAACGACACCGGCGCGCTCTAACGCCCACAGATCGCCGACCTCCTCCACCACGACGATCAGCGAGGTATCCCGGCGCCCGTCCTGGCAGATTGTACACGGCGACACCGTATCAAGGTTGCCGCAGGTGGGGCACTCGACGATCTTCTCCACCGCCGTGCGCAATGCCTCCGACAGCGGCACCAGCAGTTCCTGACGCTTTTTCAGAAGGCCGAGGGCAGCCTTGCGCGCCGAACGGGGGCCAAGCCCAGGCAGGCGCGCCAAAAGCTGTACGAGCCGCTCGATTTCAGGACCTGCGATTTTCTTCGACATGGGAGCGGATTGTTAGCATGGGACGAGCGTGGCGCTTAGCACGATTCCGTTGTCATCCTGCGCCCGACTGCCATGTCTTCACCGCCTCAATGGGGTAGAGCAGCATTAGGACGTTCAGTGTGAGATTGTCGCGGATCATGAAGCCGGTGAACAGTTCCGCGCCAACGGCAAGGAGAACGGTGACCCAGATGGGCAATTTCGCAGCCAGAAAGAACCCGGTCGCCATGGCGATGGCGTCGCAGACGGAGTTCAGGATCGAGTCGCCATAATAATCCAGAGCGATGGTCGTCGTGCGATAGCGCTCGATCGTGGCGTCGGTGTTTTCGATAATCTCCCAGCTCGCCTCAAGGCCGAGAGCGATCAACAATCGCGTGGCGAACGCTGCCTTCGGCATGAGGAGGTGAAGGAGGCCGTAGAGCAGGAAGCCATGAATGACGTGGCTCGGCGTATACCAGTCGGTGATGTGCTGGGAAGTCTCCGCGCTCTGAACCACGCCGTGCCAAAACTTTATGGTTCCGCACGCGCAGATCGGCGTGCGCCCCATGAGCCAGAGGATTGCCGCCAGCAACACAACGATCGCAACACCGGCGACTACGGTCTGCCCGGACACGCCGTTATGCGATCCCCGAGTTCCCGCCAAAGGAGACGGCTCCCCCATCTTGTCATCTCCGAGCGCGACGCACCCACCTGCGACCGCTATTTGGCGCGAGGCTAGAACAACTTCAGGCCCGGCGGAAGCGGAAGACCACCCGTGACCTCAGCCATCTTGGACTGCATCATGGTTTCGACCTTCGTGCGCGCATCCTGGTTGGCCGCCAGGATGAGATCCTCCAGGATTTCCCCCTCGCCGGGCTTCATCAGACTCGGATCGATGGAAATGCGCTGCATCTCGCCCTTGCCGTTGAGCATGACCCGCACGAGCCCGGCGCCCGACTGGCCCTCGATCTCGGTCGCGGCCAGTTCTTCCTGCACCTTTTGCATGCGGGCTTGCATCTGGCCCACCTGCTTCATCATGCCCATGATGTCTTTCATAAAGGGTCCTTTCAGTGTGGCGGTTTCAGCCTCGCACATAAGGGATGCTGGGGCCGGAAGGAAGAGCCGGCGGCCCATATCAGGCTTTGACCTCTCCCATGCCTAGCCGGTTTCGGCTTCATCCTCGCCACGATGGGTCGTGGTTCTTACGGCAGCAACCTTGGCGTCGGGAAAGGCTTCGAAGATCGCAGACACCGCAGGATGCTTCTTCATCGCCTCCACGTCGGCGGCCTCCCGTTGGCGGCGTTGTTCGCCGAGCGGGGGCGCGCCCGGCGTCTTGGACAAAACGACGACCCAGCGCCGGTCAGTCCAACGATTGAGTTTCTCGCGCAGTTCATTGGCAATTTCCGGGGGGGCGCCGTCGAGAAGGAACAGGTCGATCGACCCGCCCGCGGCATCGAATTTCACCAGGCTGACATGTTCTTCCAGATGCGCCCTCAGCCGCGCATCGCGCTGGTTGCCGGCCAGTTCGGCCACGTCTGCGAACGTTCTGAGCGGACGCGTAAATGAGCCGGAAGAACCCGGCCCGATCGCATCATCCTCATCGCCGAGGCCTTCGACAAGATCTCCATACGCATCGAGCGGCGGCGGCTCGCCCGACATCTCGAACGTCTCTTCGGAACCCGCTCCGGCAGGCGCATCCTCCCCAGCCCAAGTTGCCTCACGGGCTCCTTCGTTCAGCGGCGCGCGCGTATCGCGTTCGGAGACGGGCGACGCACTGCCGGACGCTGCGCGGCGCGACACCTGCCCCATCTCACCCAGCGTCTTCAAGATCTCGTCCGGCGGGGGCAGGTCGGCGACGAAGGCAATCCGGATAAGCACCATTTCCGTGGCGGCCAGCGGGTCCGGCGCCTTGCCAGCTTCCTCCAGCCCCTTCAGCAGCATCTGCCATGCACGGGACAGAAGCGGCATGGATAGCTTACCGGCCAGCGCCCCGGCGCGGCGGCGATCTTCGGCCGAAAGACCCTCGCTGCCCGGATCCCCGCCGAGGGCCTTTGCACGGGTCACGAGGTGAACCGCTTCGGATAGATCGGTCAGCAATTGGGACGGTTCCGCGCCGTCGTGATGCAGCGATGAAAACTGCTTGAGGGCATTGGCCGGCGTGCCGCCGAGCAGGGCCTCTAGAAGATCGAAAACGCGGCCACGGTCGGCGAGGCCCAGCATGTCGCGCACAGTCGCCGCTGACACGCTACCCGATCCCATCGCAATCGCCTGATCCAGGATCGACAGGCCGTCACGCACGCTACCGCCAGCGGCACGGGCGATCATCGCCAGTGCGTCCTCGTCGGCACGCGCGCCTTCCTTCTCTGCGATTGCGCCCATATGACGGGATAGCTCCGGCACGTCGACGCGGCGCAGATCGAAGCGCTGGCAGCGGGACAGCACGGTCACGGGAACCTTGCGAATCTCGGTCGTGGCGAAGATGAACTTCACATGCTCGGGTGGTTCCTCCAGCGTCTTCAGGAGCGCGTTGAACGCACCCTTGGAGAGCATATGGACCTCGTCGATAATGAACACCTTGGTGCGCGCAAGGATAGGCTTGTAGCGCGCGCTTTCGATGACCTCTCGGATATTGTCGACACCGGTGTTGGAGGCGGCGTCCATCTCGATCACGTCAGGATGGCGGCTCTCGATGATCTCCGCACAGTGGCGACCGAATACCGGCATATCGATCGACGGCTGGCCAATCTCGTCCGTTTCGTAGTTGAGCGCGCGGGCAAGTATGCGAGCGGTCGTCGTCTTGCCGACCCCGCGCACGCCGGTCAGCATGTAGCCTTGCGCGATGCGGCCGGAGGCGAACGCGTTGCGCAACGTCCGCACCATCGCCTCTTGTCCAATGAGATCGTCGAAGGTCTGGGGACGATATTTTCGCGCCAGCACCACGTATGGCGTAGCGGGTGCCGCCGTCTCTTCGTGGTTGTCGCCTGATTTCTTCTTGGTCATGTGTCGCTTGCCGCACGGTTGATGGGCCGGAAGGCCCAGGCCGCAAGGCGGCCCGGAGCAAGCGCCTTCCCCGCGGAGGGCGCCGGATCGCGTCTCGCGATCCGATCAGCGCCCGTAAGCGCAATATAGAGGCTGGCGGACGACCCGCGTCCTGATCGTTAGGGCTGCTTCGTTCCCGACCTGACCCGGTTGGCGAGGGATGCGTCCGCCGCCAGCCCGTTGGCGTTATGGGGCATCGCCGGGGACATGACAACCCTGGCCACCCTCCAGTTTGCCGCGCCGGACTCGGCGGATTTGACTTCCGGCCCCGAATGCCGCTCTGGATGGGCACCAACGATCCAGCCCGAGTCTAACGAGCCTGACGAGACGAGCGAGAATGACCGCGCCTGCCGCATCCTCAGACACCGGCCCCGAACCAGGCCCGGGGCCTCAACCAGAACCTGATAAAGGGATCTCAGGCTGGTTCTGGGGGCCGCTGTCCAGCCTCGGCGCCCGTGTCGCGATCGCCACACTCGTCCTCGATCAAGCCAATAAGTTGTGGATGCTTCTCATCTACCGGATCCAGGACCAGGGCCGCGTTAGCGTCACGCCCTTTCTCGATCTCGTCTATGTTCGCAACACCGGAGTCAGCTACTCGATGTTCGATTCATCGAGCTATTCCTGGCAGTTAGGCCTAGCGGCCTTCGCTGCGGTGGCCTCTCTTGCTTTGTGGATCTGGATCTGCCGTTCAGGCCAAAATCGTCTGCTTGTCTGGGGACTTGCGCTGATTATCGGCGGCGCCATCGGGAACGCCATCGACCGGTTGTGGCTGGGTGGGGTTGCAGATTTCTATTCGCTGCATGCTTACGGTTTCTACTGGTACGTCTTCAACATCGCCGACGTTGCCATAGTTGCCGGGGTAGCGGCCCTGCTGTACAACTCCTTCATCGCGAGTCGTAATGAAGCCGCAAAGCCTTCGTAACGCCTCGTGTTCCGGGATGTTCCGATTCCCAGGAACGAGCGGAGAGGTCCACTGATGAGCCCCCATCGACAGGCATCGCCGCGCGACAGGTCTACGCGTCGCGTTTCTTTCCTGTGTACGGCTGTGGCCGCGACACTCGGATTGGCCGTGGGCGGCTGTTCCATGGATGACGTGGAGTTCAACGGCGGCATCTTCAACGCCATGGGTATTAACAACGCGCAGTCAAAGTCGGCCGAGCCCAAGCTCGCCGAGCGGACGCCGCTTGTGGTTCCCCCCACGACGCAACAGTTGCCCCAACCGGGAGTTCCACTGGAGGCCCAGGCGGTCGACGTGACGGCCTCCATTAACGATCCTGACCGGATGGCCGAGGTCAGTCAGGAAGAGCTGCAACGCCAGCAGGACGAGTACTGCCAAAAGAATTACGAACTTGCGAAGGCCCACGGGGATAACAATGCCGATCTGGTCACAGGTCCGCTGGGTCCCTGCCGCAACTCCGTTTTGTCGGCCGTCAAGAAGTGGAACCAGGGCGAAGCCGCAGAGTAAACCGGCGAATGCTCGTGCGTCACACCTCGGATCGGCCACTCCTGATCGTCGTTCCCCGGCTGACATGTCGCCGCACGGCTTGGCCTGAAAGGTCGGTCGTACAGTCCGCATGAACGGCTTGTCATTTGACAGGATGGGCCTCGATACCGACATCCTGTCCGAACGCTGGCCTTCGTTCGCCCGCTTGCGCTCCAGCTCCGAGGAACCCATGGCCGTAACGCTTCGCTCTGTTCACAGCCTTTGCCTAACGGTGATCGTCAGCATGCTCGCACTCGCCCAATCCCAAACCGCCGCCGTCGCAGGTCCCCGCGTCAGCGAGTTCAAACTCGAGAACGGCATGCAGGTCGTCGTGATCCCCGATAGCCGCGCGCCAGTCGTGACCCACATGGTCTGGTACAAGGTCGGCGCCGCCGACGAACCCAAGGGCGCCTCAGGCATCGCGCACTTCCTCGAACACCTGATGTTCAAGTCGACGGAAAACATCCCGTCGGGCGAGTTTTCCAAGATCGTGTCGCGGCTCGGTGGTCAGGACAATGCATTCACCGGCCAGGATGTGACGAGCTACTTTCAGCGCATCTCTAAGGATCGTCTGCGCACGGTCATGGAGATGGAAGCCGATCGCATGATCAATCTGAAGCTCGCCGACAAGGAGGTCTTGACCGAGCGCGACGTGATCCTCGAGGAACGCCGTTCGCGCATCGAAAACAATCCTGCGGCCATCCTCGACGAGCAGATGGATGCCACGCTCCACATGAACCATCCCTATGGCATTCCCGTCATCGGCTGGGAGCATGAGATCGCGGCCTTGTCGCGCGATGACGCCATGAAATTCTACCAGCGCTTTTACGCACCCAACAATGCCATCCTCGTCGTTGCCGGAGATGTGACGGTGGACGAGGTGAAAGCGCTTGCCACCGACATTTTCGGCAAGCTTCCCGCAAATCCCGAGGCCCCTCGCGCCGAGCGTCCTTCTAACCCTCCGCAGCGCGCTGCCCGGCGCATCAAGCTGGAAGATCCCCGCGCGGGCAAAGCCTCGCTCCACCGCTACTATGTCGTGCCGAGCTACATGACCGCCGAACCGGGCGCGGCCGAGGCCCTGGATCTGTTGATGAAGATCGCCGCAGATGGTCCGACGAGCCGGGTCTATAGGAAACTCGTCGTGGACGAGAAAGTGGCCTCGTCTGCCGGAGGCAGCTACATGGGCTCAGGGCTCGACAGCGGCGCTGTCTCCTTCTACGCCGTGGCTGCGGACGGCACTGATTTGGCAAAGATCGAGGCTTCGCTTGATGCCGTCATCGCCGGCATCGCCGCGAACGGGGTGACCGCTGCGGAACTCGACCGCGCCAAGAACGCCTACGTTGCCGAATATATCTACGAAAACGACAACCAAGCCTCGCTGGCCCGCCGCTACGGCTGGGGACTGGCTCTCGGCCGCTCCATTGCTGACATCGAGGGCTGGCCGGACGCCATCCGCAAGGTCACTCTCGATGATGTGAAGAAGGCGGCCACCAACCTCGACATGCGACGCTCGGTGACAGGGTGGCTCGTGCCTCAAGAGGCCGCTGACACGCCTCACGCCGAGGCCGTTCCTGCCAAGAGCCGTTCCTGAGACTGCCCTCCATCCGGAGTGATGCCAATATGACTAGGCTCGTATCTTCCCACCGCACGGCCCACCGCCTCGGGCTGTTCTATCTGGTGCTGCCGCTCGCCGTGGCAGTACTTTCACTTCTCGCTTTTAACAGGCCGGCAGAAGCCATGCAGATCAAGACGATTAAGAGCCCCGGCGGCATCGAAGCCTGGCTTGTGGAGGATCATTCCAACCCGATGATGGCCTTGCGGTTCTCCTTCGAAGGCGGCAGCGCGCAGGACCCTGCCGGCAAGGAGGGTGTCGCCAACTTTCTCTCCGCAATGCTCGACGAGGGTGCTGGCGATCTCGATTCCGCCACTTTCCAGGAGCGCATCGAGGACCTTGCCGTCCGCCTGAGCTTCTCCGACAGCCAGGACGCCTTCTACGGCAACTTCGAAACGCTGACAGCGAACCGCGATGCCGCGACAGACCTTTTGCGCTTGGCGCTGAACAAACCCCGCTTCGATACCGATGCGGTGGAGCGCATTCGCGGACAGTTGCAGGCGAACCTGGTCTACGCCGCAAAAAACCCTGACAAGGTCGCATTGAAGGAGTGGTATGCGCTCGCATTTGGCGGCCACACCTACGGCCGGCCGACCAGTGGAACGGAGGCGACGATCGCAGCCATCACTGCGAAGGATCTGGAAGCCTATCGCTCGCGCACTTTCGCACGCTCCAATCTTCGGATTGTGGCTGTAGGCGACATCACGTCGGAAGAACTCGGCGCCCTGCTCGACAAGGTCTTCGGCGAACTGCCTGAGAAAGCCGAACTTGCCGAAATCCCGAATACCGTCCCACTGGTTGGCGGCAAGACCAAGATCATCGAGATGAACGTGCCGCAATCGGTTGCCGTGTTTGGGTTCGGCGCCATGCCGCGCAAGGACCCCGACTTCCTGACGGCGTTCGTTCTCAACCATCTGATCGGCGGTGGTGGCTTTGCTTCGCGGCTTATGGAGGAGGTGCGCGAGAAGCGCGGCCTTGCTTACTCCGTCTACAGTTACCTGCAACCCCTGCGCAGCGCCTCGGTATTCTCGGGCAGCGTTGCCACGCGGAACGACGCCGTGAAGACATCCATAGATCTCATCCGCCAGGAACTGGAGAACGTAGCCAGGAACGGGCCGAGCGAGACTGAGTTTGCCAATGCCAAAAGCTACCTTACCGGCTCTTATGCGCTGCGCTTCGACACCAATGCAAAGATCGCCGTTCAGCTTCTGGGCCTCATGGAAGAGGGCTTCGGTCCCGACTATGTCGAAAACCGCAATGCGATGATCGAGGCCATTACGATCGAAGACGCAAAGCGCGTGGCTAAGAGGCTCCTCGATACGGACAACATGATCGTGACGATCGTCGGCCGACCGCAGGACCCCGTCTCGGCGGCCGACAAAGGATAGGCTGAAGAAGAAGCCAGACTCTACCCTGGTCAAAAGTTGGCGCCCCCGCAGACCGTTGCGGGGGCGCCGCCTTTTGGCCGCCCCGCACGCTCGTTCAACAGCCAGACTAACTGTGGCGGCGGCGACACAGGCGGCGTTCGCGCGGCCTGCTACATCTCAGGCGTCCTGGCATTTCATATTGGTCCTGTCATGCGTCCCATCTCTGTCCCGTGCGCGAGCGTGCTGGTGATCGCCCTGATCATCGGCCTTCCGGTTACGGCCATCGCCCACCATACTTATGTCACCAAGTACGACAGCGCCAAAAAGGTGAAGCTGTCGGGCACGGTCAGTTCCGTACGCTTCTCCAATCCGCACATATTTTTCACCCTCAACACCGCCAAGGGCTCTTGGACGGTCGAAACGGAGAGCATCCCCGTCGTCCAGAAGAAGGGACTGACCGCGAGTCTCCTAAAAGACGGTGCAAAGGTCACTGTGTCTGGCTGGCCGGCACGAAATGGCTCGGCTGCCATGGGCCTCAGCACGATCTCTTTCGCTGGTGGCGTTTCGCTCTCAATTCGCGGCACTGCCCGGTGATCGGTTTTGCGACAGAGGAACCGATCGCAGAGAGCGCGGCATCCATCTGGGACCCAGTGGCGGCAACACCGATTTCGATCTTCCTACGTGAATCGACCTGGAGCTACCCCGCGCTCGAAGTCGTCCATATAATCGGCATCGCGCTCGTCTTTGGCTCGATCCTGTCCTTCGATCTCCGCGTCCTGGGGTCCCACAAGAGCTTGCCGCTCAATACGCTCGGGCGTCACCTTATCCCCTGGGTCTGGATAGGGTTCGCCCTCAACGCCGTGAGCGGCGTGCTTATGTTTGTATCCAATCCCGTCGAATTCGCCGCGAACCCGGCCTTGACCGCCAAGCTGGCCCTCATCGGAATCGCCGGCATCAACGCTGTTTACTTCCAGCGACGCGTGGTCCCGACGATGCCGGAATGGAATGCGGATGCCCCCGCACCATTGGCCGCGCGCACCTCTGCACTTCTCTCCATAACCCTTTGGCTCGCGGTAATCGTAGCCGGCCGCATGATGGCTTACGTCGTCTGATCCAAAAAAACATCGCCTGTGCCGAAGGGAACAGCGGGGCAAGGAGCATGCGCGCATACTGCCATCATCGAAAGCGAGACGGTTCCTCCTCCGAAACGCTTTTGCGCTTCCTCCCCCCGCCGGGCTCGCCCTTCGAAGCCCGGCCCTCCAGGCCCCCCGCGCAACTCCCGCCGGGGGGCCATTTCTTTTGCGCCAAAAGTCTCCAGGCGATTCCGAAAATCAGGCCAGCACGGCCCCGCCATCGCTGATGCGCACGACACTGCGGCCGCCTCCACGCTTCTCCACACGCACCTGGACCGCGATCTGTTCGATCATGGCGGGCACGTGCGTGATCACGCCGACCTTACGGCCCTGGCCCTGCAGACTTTCCAGCGCGGTGATCGCGATATCAAGGGTCTCTCGGTCGAGGCTCCCGAAGCCCTCATCGATGAACAGGGTGTCGACGAACGACTGCCGCCCTTCAAGTCCTGACAAGGCAAGTGCCAGTGCCAGTGAAACGAGGAACCGCTCGCCACCCGAAAGACTGCGAGGCGAGCGGATTTCCTCGCCCATGTCGCGATCGACGACATCGAGTGCAAGATCAGAGAGCGTCCCCCGACGCAGCTGATAGCGTGGATTGAGAAGGGCGAGTTGGATGTTGGCGAGCGCAACGAGATGACCGAGCGTGACGCTTTGCGCGAAACGGCGGAACTTCGCGCCGTCAGCCTGACCGATCGCATCATTGACGTCCTTCCAGACGGCAAGATCGCGCTGCTTCTCGTCGTATGCTATCGAAAGCGCAGCCGCTTTCTCGCGCGCCTCCTGGTCGCGAGCCCGCGCGTCCTCAATGAGGACGAGCTTTCCTTTGGTGTCATCAATCGCCTTGCTCAACTCCGCACGCCGCGCGACAAGGCCTTGCGGCGCAACATCTCCGCCGAGAAGCAGTGCCTGAACCGCCGGCCCCTCCATACCTGCGGAAATCGCCGCTGTAGCAAGACCTGACCGGGCCGTTTCGACCAATTCTTCCGCATCTGCCTTTGCCTGCTGCGCAGCTGTCAATGCGGCCTGACTGCGGGCCTGTGCCAGTCTGGCCGCCGCGACCTGCTCATCCGCAGCCTTCCATGCATCCTGCGCCACCGTCCGCCGGTTCAAGGCCGCCTGCCGATGCGGCCAGGTCTCCAATCCGTCCAGTATCTTGGCGCGATCCGTTCTTGCTGTGGTGAGTGCCTCGGTACGCTGTACGAGAACCTGGTCGCATTTCACCCGGTTCACTTCTGCATTTGTCGCATTGCTCTCAGCGCGGGCAATGCCGGTTGCCAGGTCCGCGATCGTCTGAGAGAGCGTCTCGCGCTGTTTCTGCATGGCGACATGTCGTTCGGCGAGCACCTCGATACGCCGCATCACGCCGGCTGCATCACGGTCCAGATCGGTGGCGTTGATATCTGCTGCATTGAAAATGGGCTCCAACTCGACGCGCTTCGTGGAGATCTGGTCGCGGAGAACCTTGAGTCGGACAGAAAGCCCAGCCTGCTGCCTCTCCTTTTCGCCAAGCGCATTGCGGTCAGCCTCGAGCCGGAGGTCAAATTCTTCAATCTCGCTTGAGATTTGCATCCGGCTCCGTTCGAGAGCGTCCTTCTCATCCGCGATAACCTTGGCTTTCTTACGCTGCTCCGCGACACCCTTCCGGGCAGTGTCGACGTCGCGACGCGTGCCTTCGAGGAGGTCCACGCCTATTCCGTCTGGAGCGGCGGCGCCCATCGCATTCAAGCCGAGGCTCGCACTCTGGTCCGCCAGTATAGGCAGAAGCCGCGCAAGCTGGGCGAGGGACGCCGCCAAAAGTGGTTCAGCCGCAGAGACTGTGTCTGCGGCCTGCTTCATCTGCGCTGCGGCGCGCGCACACGCGGCTTCTGCCTGATTTATGATACTGACGAGGCCCGCGATCTCCGCATCGAGGGCCGAGCGGCGAGACTTGATGCCACTTGCAATTTCGCTGGCGGCATCATCCCGGCACGCAAAGGGATGGTCCCCCGATCCGCAGACGGGGCACGGCTCACCGTTCATGAGGACGCTGCGCAGGTGGGCCGCCTGCTGGGACAGCGTCGCCTCTGCCAGATCGGACAACTGCACCAGTTCCTCGCGAGCCCTGGCGCGTTCGGCGAGAGCCGCGCGCGCCGCGCTCAGCGTTTTACTTGCCTCGGTCTCATCGCTCGTCGCCTGCGACGCCAGACGGCGTGCGGACTTCAGGTCCTGCGCCGCATGGTCGCGCTGGCGCACGGCCTCCAGCACATGCCCGATATTTCCATCAGCGTCGAGGAGGCGCTCTTCCCGTTCAGTCAGACCCGCAAGGTCCATCGCTTCAAGCGCTTCGCCCCGGTTCACGATGCGCGCGGCGATGTCGGAAATCGCCGCCTTGTTCGTTGCCACGGTTTTCTCCGCACTGGCGATTACCACCTTGTGCTGCGCGATATCCTTCTCCAACACTTTCAGGTCTTCGGCCGTGCTGTTCGACTCGCGAGCTAGCCTCTCATATGCGGTTAGATCGGATCTGATCCGCTCCTTCGATTCAACCAGCAGCTTATGGCGTCCGTCCCGTTCCAGAGCGGCGGCGGTCTCTGCGTGCTCATTCTCGGCAATCGCCAGCCGGGCATTCAGGCCGTCCAAGGCTGCCTTGGCATCCGTCTCGGAGCGCACTGCATCCTTTACGGCGTCGGCGGCATTTGACTGCTCGGCCCGGGCCTGCGCGATGGCCTCGTCAAGCCGCATCGCCTCCTGCCAGACGGGCTCCAGTCCGGCGATTTCCTCATCGACCGCTTTGCAGATCGAAGCCTTGGCCGCACGCAGGTCCTCAGCGGACTTCAATTCATCGTCCACTACTGCATTCGAACGCTTCGCCCCTTCGGCTTCTGCTGCTCTGCGCGTTACCGCTTCGAGCGCTCGGTTGAAGTGCTCGAGACCTCTCAACACGGTCTCGACGTCGGCCAGATTGGCCTCCATTGCGCGTCGCTCTACAAGGAGCCGATCTTCCTCCTCCTTCTCGGCCCCGATCTCCACCTCTGTACGGACACCAATCGCTTTTCGCTCCGCATCGAGCAGCTTCAGTGACTGATCGCGCGCCGTTGTCTCTTCAAACACGCGCCGGGAGATGCGCGAATAGATCTCGGTGCCGGTGATCTTTTCCAAAAGGGCGGCGCGCTGTGTTTCGTCAGCCAGGAGGAATGCATCGAATTCGCCCTGGGCCAGCAAAACCGAGCGGCGGAATTCTTCGAAGGTGAAACCTGTTTTTTCTACGACGGCGTTCAGCACCGGCTCCACGCCGGTCGCGATGTCGCCCGTACCGTCGCCACGCACGAGCGTGCGCTCCACTTTCTGCAATTTTCCGCTCGCCTTGTCGCGTGCGCGACGCACGGCCCATCTGCACCGGTAGGCGATCCCGTCGACACCGATGAAATCCACCTCAGCCCAGGCGTGCCCGGCCCCACGCCGGAGAATGTTTCTGGGATCGGAAACCTGCAGGGCGGTATCGCTCGGGTCGAGAACCTTTTCACGCTTGTCCACGGCCGCCCGCGGGTAGTCACCATAGAGGGCAAGGCAAAGCGCATCGAGAATGGTCGACTTCCCGGCCCCAGTCTCGCCCGTAATTGCGAAGAGACCCGTACCGGCGAGCGGCTCGGCCGTCAGGTCTATTTTGAATTCGGCGGCAAGGCTGGCGAGGTTCTCCCCGCCAATGGCAAGAATGCGCATGTCACACCTCGGCCGCCGCGGCGGCCGCCGCCTGGTGGAACGCATCGACATGAGCCGGACTTGGCTCCACGCCGCTGTGCGCGCGCGCGAAGGCTTGGCGGAAGAGATCGTCGGGATCCATCTCGCCCAGTCGGATCAGAGGGTCAGTTGAGGGCGTGGCCGTCTCTGTCTCCTCTGCAGCGGCCACGCGAGTATCGACAATCCGCACCGGATAGTCCGCTGCAATCTGATCGACTTCGGCGCGGTGGCCCGCCTTTAGACCGGCGCGTGCCAGACGAATCTGCACAAACGGCCGCCATTCGATCGGAAGGTCGGCTGGGAGTTCGAGGGCGGCCAACCGATCAGCCAACTCGTCGAGGCGTAGTTCGCCCCTCTCGGGCAGACGCAGAAACGGGACCGGACGGGCGATTGGAAGCTGTTCGATGGCGACCTTGCCGCCTTCCAGCGTCGCCAGAGTCACGCCATGTTTGTAGCCAAGCTCCGTTGCTGAAAGGGGGAGAAGAGATCCGCTATAGCGGATCGTCTCACGGCCGATGCTCTGGGCCTTGTGCAGGTGTCCCAGCGCAACATACGCGGCATTTTCGGGAAACACGGTGTGCGGCACCGCATGTTGCCCGCCTATCAGAATACGCCTCTCCGCGCCTTCCGACTCGATTCCGCCGGCTACATGCAAATGTCCCGTCACGAGGAAGGGCAGACGGTCACGCCCGGCACCAGAACGCTCGGTGAGTTCCTCATAGAGAGCGCGCGTCGCTTCCACGATCGGTGAATGCCCGTCAGCTACCTTGAGGCTCGAAAAGGGCGGCAGACAGGCCGCCGTCGGATAGGAGACGGCTAGCACATGCGCCGCGATGTCGCCGTCCGGTGCCCGAAGTGGAATGAGATGGCGAGCGGCGTCGATCTTGCCGTCGATACGGCGGACGTTGCCGACGATATGGACATCCATGGCTTCGACCAGCACACGCGGTGCCTCGAGCCGGCCGGCCGCGTCATGGTTTCCGGCCGTAATGACGATCGTCATCGCAGGACGCGCCTTCTTCAGCGCCACCAGAGTTCTCATAGAACAGTCGCTGCGCCTCACCGGAGGGATTCTGATGATCGAAGACGTCGCCCGCCATGACGAGCGCATCCACCTCGCGCGCGACCGCGACCTGAGCGAGACCGGCGAGCACTGCACGATGCTCGTGCTCCCGCCCGTAACCGGCGAGCGTCTGCCCGATATGCCAGTCTGCCGTGTGGAGAATCCTCATGCCACCGTCATACAGGATGCCGCGAGCGCGCTCCACCTGGCCGGAAGCCACCCCCAGGATCGCTAAGCGCTTTTTGCAGCACGCGCCCGGCGCAGGCGCTCGAAGTCCTCACCCGCATGGTGGCTGGAGCGCGTCAGCGGCGTAGAGGAAACCATGGCAAACCCCTTGCCGCGAGCAAGACTTGCATAGCCCTCGAATGCCTCGGGCGTGACATACTCGGCAACCGCCGCGTGTTGTGGCGTTGGCTGCAGGTACTGGCCCAGCGTTATGAAGTCGACGTCGGCGCTCCTAAGGTCGTCCATCACCTGTATGATCTCGTCACGCGTCTCACCGAGACCCAGCATCAAACCCGATTTCGTGACTATGCCGGGCGCCAGTTCCTTGACCCGTTGCAGGAGCCGCACGGAATGGAAATAGCGCGCACCTGGGCGGATCGAGGGATAGAGTCTCGGCACTGTCTCGATGTTGTGATTGAACACATCGGGGGCAGAAGCCACGACGATTTCGAGAGCGCCGGGCTTCCTGAGAAAATCCGGAGTGAGCACCTCGATCGTAGTTGCGGCGGTCGCCTCACGCACCGCGCGGACAACCGCTGCAATGTGGGCGCCACCGCCGTCCTGCAAATCATCGCGGTCCACCGATGTGATGACAGCATGGGTCAATCCCAGATCGCGCACAGCGGCCGCAACGCGCTCGGGCTCGCGCGGATCGAGTGCGGCCGGCACCCCTGTGCGTACATTGCAGAAGCCGCAACCGCGTGTGCAGATGTCGCCCATCACCAAGAAAGTCGCATGGCGCTTGCTCCAGCACTCGGCGAGATTTGGACAACTTGCCTCCTCACACACAGTCGACAGACCGTGTCGCCGAACGATGTCACGCGTCGCCTGCCGCGTTTCTGGCGCCGCTGCGCGCACACGTATCCAGGCAGGCTTAGCCAGCCGCTCAGTGGCGGGCCGGCGGGCCTTTTCGGGGTGACGGGGCGTATTGTCGAAGACTGTAGCCATGAACTTTCATACGAAGCGGCAGATTTTCCGGGTCACGGATGATAACCTGGGGCGAACTCAGCCGCTATGATGTCCCGCCAGCGCTGAGGCAAGATATACTTATGTCCGGCATTGCGCGAAACCAAGACGCCGCAGGGGCAGCAACCTAAGGATTCCTGAAACGAGGCCGCACGCTACCCCTGGTGTCTCCTCAATCGATGATGTGGTACCCACCATCGATATAGATAGTGTCGCCAGTGATGAGCTTGGCGTCGTCGAGTGCGAGGAAGGCGACGGCACGGCCTACGTCCTCGATCGAGACAAGGCTGCGTGATGGCGCCTTTGACTGCGCCTTTTGCAGGAGCTTGTCGAACTCGCTGATCCCCGATGCCGCACGCGTCTTCAGAGGCCCCGGAGAAATCGCATGCACGCGGATGCCCTTGGGACCGAGCTCCGCGGCGATGTAGCGTGAGGCACTCTCCAGCGCGGCCTTCACCGGCCCCATCATGTTGTAGTTCTCGACCACCATCTGGGAGCCGTAATAGGTCATGGTGAAGAGCGTGCCACCGTCCTTCATGAGTGGTTCGGCGAGCTTGGCCATGCGAATGAAGGACCAGCAGGACAGGTCCATCGCCATCAGGAAGCCCTCTTTGGAACAGTCAACGACCCGCCCCTGGAGATCCGCCTTGGGTGCAAACGCGATCGAGTGAACCACAATGTCCAGCCTGCCCCACTCCTTCTCGATCGCCTCGAAGACCGCTTCCAGTTCTCCCGTGTTTTCCACGTCCATGGGCATGTAGATCGACGGCTTCACATCCTTCATGAGGGGATCGACCCACTTTTTCGTCTTCTCGTCGCGGTAGGTGATCGCGAGTTCGGCACCCAGTCCATCGAATGCCTTGGCACATCCCCAGGCGATCGACTGATCATTGGCGATGCCGGTGACGAGCGCCTTCTTGCCCTTGAGGAGCTTGAACTTGGATGGATCCATCACGGTCTCACCTCGTGATGTGCATGGGAGCAGGACCGCAGACAGTCACGCGTATGCTCAGCAATCATGAGTTCTTCATCGGTCGGAATGACGAAGCAGCCGACACGAGACCCCAAGGTTGAGATGCGCGGGCCGTTCTTCGCGTTGGCTTCGCGGTCATAGACCATGCCAAGCCATGAAAGACGATGCATGACCTCTTCCCGGATTCCGGGAGCGTTCTCGCCGATGCCCGCCGTGAACACGAACCCGTCGAAACCTCCCATCGACACCGCCAAAGAACCCGCGAGCATGGCGATCCGGTAGACGAAAAAGTCGAGCGCCAGTTTGGCACGCGGATCCTCGCTGGAGAGGAGGATCCGGACGTCGTTGCTGATGCCGGAGAGACCCTTGAGGCCGCATTCATGGTAGAGAAAGCGCTCGATCTGCTCTGCACTCATCCCCTTCTGCTGTATCAGGTAGAGGACGACTCCGGCGTCGAGCTGCCCAGGTCGCGTGCCCATCGGCAAGCCGTCGAGCGCCGTGAAGCCCATGGTGCTCTCCACGCTCCGACCAGCCGACAGCGCGCACATGGAAGCACCGCTGCCCAGGTGGGCAACGATCACTTTGCCCTTGGCGATGTCGGGGGCGAGCGCGGGTAGACGTCCGGCTATGTATTCATAGGACAGACCGTGAAAACCGTAGCGGCGGACGCCCTCGCGATAGAGCGGCTCGGGAATAGCGAAACGGTCCGCCAACTCCGGATGCCCGCGATGGAAGGCCGTATCAAAGCAGGCCACCTGAAGGAGTTCTGGAAGCCGCTCATGGATGGTCCTGATTGGGGCTAGATTGTTGGGCTGATGGAGCGGCGCCAGGGGAATGAGGGGCTCCAGCTGAGCGAGTACGTCTCCTGTAATGGGCGTCGGCTGGCTGAAGTGCACGCCGCCATGGACCACGCGATGCCCGACAGCGACAGGCAGCTTGCCGCCAAGTTGCGTTCCCAGGAACGCCAAAACTCTCTCCAGGGCCGCCGGAACATTGGCAACGGCGTCATCGCTCCACGTCTCTTCGACCAGAACTTCGCCCGTAGGTCCCTTGGCGGCAAGATGTGGCTTCACACCGATCCCCTCGATCTGCCCTTTGACGAGCCGCTCGAGAGAGTTGTCGCGATGGAGGGCGAACAGCTGGAACTTGATGCTCGAGCTGCCGGCATTGAGGACCAGGATGGTGTCACTCATGGCTCAAGCCCGGATTGGCATGTGCGTTCTTAGGCTATGGGCATAGGCCACCGCGATCGCGCAGGAGGCCATGCGCGCCAGGACGTTGTCGGCCCGCGACGTGAGAATGATGGGAACGCGCGCACCCAGAACGATCCCTGCGGCATCCGCGTTGGCCAGGAACGACAGATTCTTAGCCAGCATGTTGCCTGCTTCGAGATTGGGCACGACGAGAATGTCCGCCCGCCCGGCGACTTCCGACTTGATACCTTTGATCTGCGCTGCCTCCAGGCTGATCGCATTATCGAAAGCCAGGGGGCCGTCGAGGAGGCCACCGTTGATCTGTCCGCGATCGGCCATCTTACAGAGCGCCGCCGCTTCGATAGTGGAGGGGATTTCGATGGTGACTGTTTCCACCGCCGACAGGATGGCAACCCTCGGCGTGCCGAGCCCTAAGCCGACAAACAGATCGATGGCGTTCTGCACGATGTCGCGCTTGGCCATAAGATCTGGGAAGATGTTGACGGCCGCATCGGTGATGAACAGCGTCTGCTCATGCCCCGGTACATCCATGATGAACACATGGCTGATCCGACGGCCCGTCCTGAGCCCCGTATCCCGCTTCGTTACCTCAGCCAAAAGCTCGTCCGAATGCAGGCTCCCCTTCATGAGCACTTCCGCGCGGCCGGTGCGCACGATCTCGACGGCCTTTGCCGCCGCCGCATGGCTGTGCGGAACATCGATGATCTCGATGCCCTCAATTGACAGCCCGGCTTTCTCTGCGACCGCGCCGATCTTCTGCTTCGGACCCACCAGAATGGGCTTGATGAGTTCGACTTCCGCCGCCTCGATCGCCCCCGTGAGAGAGGGTTCATCGCACGGATGCGCAACTGCCGCAGAAACGGCCGGAAGCGCCTTGGCCACATCGATGAGCCGCTCGAATTTGTCATGCTTCCGCCCGGACTCGGGCGTCGATCTGCTGCTCATTCAGGCCACCAAAGAAACAAAGAGGTCCGTCGAGATGAAAGCCCAGACATTTTTTGAACTGGCAGAAAGCCAAGAAAGTAACAGGAATGGCTCGACTTCAGCGCGACGCCGATGTCACTCTCGGGCTTGAAGCCGCCGAGACCGGGGCCACGCCCCGCCCGCCGACCAACCACAACGACAGGCTGTTTCACGGAATCGATCTCGATGCCCTTTGGAGGCTGCACGCGCACCAGTCCATAGTTCACAGGACGAGGCAGCTTGCGACCGCACATGATGCGATCGCTGGCGAACTTGAGGACTTGAAGCGCCGTCTTGGCCGCAAGCGCCTCATACCGCTGACTGCACTCGCGCATGACATCCAGAAACAGTACGCTGCGCTGCCACGCAGCAATCCAGCGCCACCACACATTTGGAACCAGATTGGCCCGGGATTCAGATATAGCGCAAGCGCCCCTGGCTGACGTCACATGCGATCCAGCCACGAAACGGGAAGACGCCGAAACTGTTCGAGACTTTTTCATCGCGTCGCCGCTCCAGTCTATGCGCAAAGGTCAATGTTGCAGACCCTGCGACTTTTCATGAGCGCCAGGTGGTTGACTGAATGTCCTCGTCCTGCGCTCAGCTAGCACCCGTTAGAGTGCCTCGTATTGACGTGCGTCAATATCCTGGTGCTGCGAATTTCCGTTTTCGGATAACGGTTCCTCCAATTGAACCACATGCGCCAACACACGGATCCGATATCGATACGCTGTCACACCAACGTCATCATGACGTGGACAACACCGTCTTCCATCCGGCTCGTCATAGGCAACCCGCTGCGCCGAAACACGGCCAGCATGGGCGCGTTGGCGGGCAGAACCTCAGCTTCCAGACGCTTGAGCCCTTTTGCGCGCGCAATGCCCGCGAGCTCCTTGAGAATCATCCCGGCGATCCCCAACCCCTGGTAGTCCTCTTCCACTGTGAACGCCACTTCGGCGCCGCCTGCGCCATCGGCAACATAGCTCCCGCCCCCGATGACAGTCTCGCCTTCTCCTTCCCCGATCGTTGCCAAGAGAGCCACGGATCTTTCAAAATCGAGATGGGTCGCGGTTTCAAGCTCCGCGTCGCTAAGGGTCTTTTTTGGAGCAAAGAAGCGGGTGTAGACAGTCGAGGGTTCCAACTTCTGGAAGGCCGCCAGCAACCGAGCCTTGTCTTCCGGCCGGACGGCGCGCAACGTGATCCCGAGCCCATTTTTTAGCGTGCGCTTCTGCCAGAAATCCCGCGGGTCCATCGCCAAGTCGCTCTTACTGATGCCGTCTTCTTTGCTGAAAGCCTATCCCGACACGGCGTCAAGCCCTCAGTAAATTTCGTGGATGAAGCGGAGCTGGAAAGCGTCAGTCGAGTTCGCACTGGCCACGTCGCGTTCCAGAAGCTTCACCGTCTCAAGAGGCACATACATAGAAGTTACCTTACAAAGAACGTGCCTGAAGATTTCGAGGCGTGCACGGCGTTTGTCATCCAACCGGGGCGCGCACCATAGCGCCCAAGCGATATCTGACGCGCGGAACATGTCGTCACGCGTGCTCATGTCGTCGTCTCAACCGGTGTAGGATTTGATGTCCATCTTGGAGAGCTAGCATATCTTACAATCGTCATCTATGCGCGCTTCCAACCGCCGCGTCCGCTGGAACTTCGACTTTGTCGAAATTGATGAGCGTGATCGCAAGTGGAAGCAGCTCTGCAACTCTCTGCTGCGAATACGGACATGGCGGCTTGGGCGCAAAAGCAGCATGAGATCCGGACCGATAAGGCCGAAGGGGTCTGTAACGAAATGCCAGAGGCCGTCGACGCAGCAGGCCGCGGTTTCTCCTCCCGCTCATTGAACCAAGCGAAAAATCTACGCCTTGCGCACTGGGGATCTGGTCCGGATCTCTTGAACCAGGCGGGACACATCTGACGGAAACGTAGCCCAGTCCACCGGCTTTATCTTGTACGCGTCGGCACCCAGCCGGCGAGCCTCCATGAGGCTCACATCATCGGATAGTGATGAAACCACCATGATGGGCATATTCATGATGCGCGACGTATGACGGATGAGCGAAATCAGACGGAACCCATCGACCAGCTCCGGCGCACTGGATGCAGGCTTTGATTTTATGCCGCTGAGGCAGGCCGTGCCCGCGACGATCGAGGAACTCGCCCTGTTCCGGAGCTCAAACGCCCAGGGTGCTCACCAGTTCCCGACCCAAAAGGCTTCTTGACGGCATCCAGGCCGCTCCTGCGAGATCACCCCACCTTCATGATGGGTTCGACCTCACGCACGAGCCGCTTCCAGATCTCTACCATCGCCAGGGAATCGAGGCCGCAGTAGGCGAGAAGATCGGCGCGGATCCGCTCCGCGGCCTGCTCATCGGCCGCACCCGTCACGATCTCATTCCACCGCGCGGTAGCCGTGGCGCCCTCGCGGATGCCCAGCGCGTCGTACGACAGCTCCGGAACCAGCACAGGCAGAACGTATTTTATTGATGTGCGCCCCTTGAAACCGGGGTGCACGTAGGCCTGCTGAGAGAACACTTCCATCAGATCGACCACGCGCGTATCGATGTCTCCCAGCCAGTCGGCGAATGCCGGATTGCGGCCAGCCAGCTTGTCGTTCACGCCCCGTTCGAAGCTCTGGTTCCACACGACAATGGAGCCCCGGTCGGGCAGCGCCGCCTTCAATGCCTCGAGCAGAGGGACATCCGGATTATCTTTGGTCGTATGCAGGAACTCGTGATGATCGATATCCGCACTGGGCGCGGTCACGACGTCGAGTGAAAACTGGAAGGGGATCTGGTCGAATGGCCTATAGCCCGCGAAACGCGGGATGGCCGCCGGATATGTCTCGTAATCGAGAAAGGCGATCGGATAGCGCATGGCAGCAAGGAATTCGGCGATCGCATCAGGATCGACCATCGCCCGCTTCGTCTTGAATGAGCGAACCTGATTGAACTGCGACGGACTCAACGGAAAGTCGTCAGGAACATCCTCGATCCTCAGAATTCCGCCATCGACGAGCGCGGCAAGCTTCTTCTTCGACGCGCCGATCCGTGTGATGTCGTGCACCCCATAGGAAGGCACCTGCGGATTGCTGAAGGCGAAAGTCGTACATTGGGCGCTTCGGCCCTTGTAAAGGCAGGCGCAGGGGGATCGCAGCGGCATCTCGCTCTGCAATACATCGTGCGCCGTGTCCATTTCCAACGCAACCGCCTCGTGGATCTTCGCCACGCGGTCCGTGAAATCCTCACGCGTGAAGAGCGCATCAACCTGCAACGTGTCGCCGCGAATGTACTCGCTGTTCAAGCGGACGAGGTACAGCCGGGCGAGTGGCAAGTCGTTCTGGCGCAAAACCTCGGCCTGGAAGGCGATGTCGTAGGTGTAGAGCTCGTTCTTCGCTTTCTTGTCCTCGCCACTCGTCGACGCCTTGACCTCGAAGAGGTCGTACGCTTTGGCGGCTGCGTTCCACACAAGAATATCGCAAGCCGTTGTAAACCGGTCTGTCTCGAACACGGGCTGGTAGAGGATGGGGGTGCGTTGGCGTATGTGTTCCGCGGTCCCGGCCGCATCTCCCCGCGCGATCACAACACCGCCGGGAAAAAGTTCGCGCGCGAGAATATCCACCTCGTTGCCCGCGTCGATAATCGTCTGGTCGAAGACCGAGAGCGGCTCTGCATTGTAGACATCGGGCCGGTGCACCTTGATCCAAGCGTTGTGCGCGCAGTCGCGGTAGATCAAGTAATTTGTCTTGCTGAGTTTCATGTCCGGCCCTGCTCCTCTTCAAGGGCAACGGCACTATAGCCTATGAGACGCAATCGTCTCGCCGCGCACAGCCGCTATACACAGGGCAGCGCAACGCTTCGGAAAGTCTGGGAAAACAGACCCGAACTCCGGGGCCGCGGCACGTCAGTGCCGCTGCCGCACCACGCGATGCACGAAGGCGAGCTTTTCTCGCGCGGTGTCGGAAATGACGAAGGGATAGAAGTCCGCATGCCCCATGCTGCGGCTCAAACTGTTCATGGCAAGCGTCAGCGGTACCCAGCGCTCCATGAGCGCATCGAAAGATTCCTGCGAGTAGACATCGTAGTTCTTGAAAGGCCACGCTGAACCGAAGCTCAAACCCGCCGCACGCGGCTCCATCCCCTCCGCCTCCGCGGTGTCGAGACTGTCCACCATGTGCAAATAGTGCGCCCAAGTCTCCGCCCAGTCTTCCCAGGCATGCGAGCTTGCATAGGCCGACACATGCCGCTGCTGCCAGTCCGGTGGAGGACCCAAGCTGTGATGCCGCGCAAGAGCCGACTGATAGTCCTCCCGCTCGTCCCCGAAGAGTAAGCGGAATTCTTCGATGAGGCCGGCATTCTCGACGAGCACAACCCAATAGAAGTGTCCGCTCTCGTGCCGCAGGTGGCCGAGCAACGAGCGGTAGGGCTCATCGAACTGTTGGCGCTGGCGTTCGCGCTCGACGGCGTCTGCTTCCATGATATCGACAGTGATGACGCCATCGGCATGTCCCGTCGTGGCGTTGCGCGCGAAATCGAAGGTAAGACGACCGGGCGGAGCCATCCCCGTATCAAGAGGGAGACCGAGGCGCAGGAGCGAATAGACAAGCCGCTTCTTGGCGCGTTCCAACTCCTGCCAGGCTGGCAGGCTGCCCGGCTCGGATAGATTCGGGATGGTTCGGTTCAGATCGCAGGCCCGACACAGCAGGTTCGCGTCATCGGCGCGCGTCACCCAGTTACACGCCCCATGAATTGAATTGGTGCAGTACCTCAGGACGTCGCCGGCGGCCCCTCCAACCCGGCGGTAGAGCCCAGGTTCCGCAGCCGGTTCCATCGCGACCACCGTAAGCGCAGACGGATCGAAGCCGAGCGGATGCCCGCACCGCACGCAAATGACGTTCTTGAAGTAGACCTTGTTGCCGCAGTTGGTACACGAAAAGTTTCTCATTGCGGCTTCCGGGGCTTGCGTCCTTGATGCCCAGCCTCAACTCCGGAGATGATCGAAGGGTCCGGCATATCGTCAGGGCCCGCAAAGCTGGCACGTTCGGCCGCCTCATGCGACCCTTGAAACGTGATTGCCCGCTTCTGCGGCAATATGAATATTAAACCTGTCCATAATGCCTATGCCTTGAGCAATAGACACGCATTGTCTATTTCCGGGGCAGTAGCGGTCTTGTCGCCCCGGTCTCGACTCGATAACGCAAGCTGAACCCCTCGGCGCTGGTCCATGGCTGGATCTGATCTTGAAGGGGTCGCACAGCGAGAAAGCAGAACTCCCATGATCCTGCATGCGGCCCTCACCCACGAGACGACGTACCGGTACGATCGCCCCATCGGCATGGGGCCGCAGATTATCCGGCTGCGTCCCGCCCCCCATTGTCGCACGCCCATTTTGAGCTACTCGCTGACGCTCGAGCCCAAAGTCCATTTTCTCAATTGGCAGCAGGATCCCTTTGGCAACTTCCTCGCACGTGTCGTGCTGCCGGAAGAGACGGATGTCTTTTCCGTCACCGTTGATCTCGTCGCCGACATGGCGGTGATCAACCCGTTCGACTTTTTTGTTGCCGAAGAGGCAAAGGACTGGCCCTTCGCCTACGACGAGATCAGCGCGAAGGAACTGACGCCCTACCTCGTCCCCGAACCGGCCGGCCCACATCTGCAACGCTATTTGTCCGGCATCGACCGGAGTACGAGCCCAACGATAGATTTCCTGTGTGATTTGAACCGGCAACTGCACAAGGACGTCCGGTACTTCATCCGCATGGAACCCGGTGTGCAGACGCCGGAAGAGACCTTGCAGACAGCCGGCGGATCCTGCCGCGACAGCGCTTGGCTGCTCGTCCAGATCCTGCGCAACCTGGGTCTCGCGGCGCGCTTTGTATCTGGTTATCTCATTCAGCTGACCCCTGACGTGAAGTCGCTCGATGGACCGACCGGAACTGACGTCGATTTCACTGATCTGCATGCCTGGACGGAAGTCTACATCCCCGGCGCGGGCTGGATTGGCCTCGATCCGACATCGGGCCTACTCGCAGGCGAAGGACACATACCGCTTGCCGCCACGCCGCATCCCGTTAGCGCTGCGCCGATCTCGGGCAGTCACGGCGAGGCTGAAGTCACCTTCAGCTTCAATATGGCCGTGACGCGAATCCGCGAAACACCGCGCGTAACGAAGCCCTACAGCGACGAAACCTGGAACGCCATTCTCGCAAGCGGACGTGCCGTGGACGAGCGTCTTCAGAAAGGCGACGTTCGCCTGAGCATGGGTGGCGAGCCGACCTTCGTGGCCGTGGACGACATGGACGGAGCGGAGTGGAACACGGCCGCCGTCGGCCCCAACAAGCGCCGCTACGCCGAGAACCTCGTTCGGCGCCTGGAGAAACGCTTCGCGCCCGGCGGGCTTCTGCATTACGGGCAGGGCAAATGGTATCCGGGCGAGCAACTGCCACGATGGGCATTCGCCCTGTATTGGCGAAATGACGGCGTTCCCTTGTGGAAAGACCACAACCTCATTGCGCGCGAGACGACCGAGCCGGACGCGACGATCACCGATGCCGAAGCCTTCATGTCGCGGCTTTGCACAACCCTGGGACTTCCTGCTGACAGCGGAATGCCAGCGTACGAGGACGCTGCACACTTCATGCTCGTCGACCAGAAGCTTCCGATCGGCCTAACGCCGCAATCGAACAAGTTGGACGATCCGTCCGAACGAAGCCGCCTCATGCGTGTTTTCGACCGAGGCGTAACGGCTCCGGTAAGTTATGTGCTGCCCATTCAAGTCTGGAATACGCAGGATCGTGGGCGGCGGTGGATGACGGAGCGGTGGTCCTTGAAGCGGGAAAAGCTGTTCCTTGTGCCGGGCGATTCTCCGGCAGGCTTCCGCCTGCCCCTCGGATCTCTGCCCGTTGTCCCTTCTATGCAGTATCCGCATGTCTTTCCCCGCGATCCGTTTGCCGAGGCGCCGCCACTTCCCCAACGGGAAATCCTTCTGCAGCGCCGTCGCACCGCCGCTCTTGAAGAAATGCCGCTGCCCCGCGCGAGATCGGAACAGGTCGCCGGGGCCGTCCGCACCGCGATGACCATCGAGCCGCGCGATGGAAAGCTCTGTGTGTTCATGCCGCCGCTGCAGGATGCGGAAGACTACGCTGCGATGATCGCCGCCGTGGAAGAGACCGCGCGCGAATCCGATCTCCCCGTCCATATCGAGGGCTACGCGCCGCCGGACGACCCCCGCCTGAACGTCATCAAGGTGACCCCGGACCCGGGCGTTATCGAAGTCAACGTCCAGCCGGTCACACAATGGGACGAAGCGGTCGATGTCACGACGGCACTTTACGAGGAGGCGCATCTGGCGCGCCTGACAACCGAGAAGTTCATGCTCGACGGCCGACACACGGGGACGGGAGGCGGCAACCACATCGTGCTGGGAGGCCTGACACCCGCCGACAGTCCTTTCTTGCGCCGGCCGGATCTCCTCGCCTCGATCGTGGCCTACTGGCAGAACCATCCATCGCTGTCTTTTCTCTTTTCAGGCCTCTTCATCGGCCCGACCAGTCAGGCGCCGCGCGTCGACGAGGGCCGGCATGAAGCCCTCTACGAACTCGATATCGCTCTGGCCGCGATCCCTGAACCGGGGTCTGGATCCGTACCGCCGTGGCTCGTCGACCGCATCTTCCGCAATCTCCTGATCGACGTGACGGGCAACACGCACCGGGCCGAGATCTGCATTGACAAGTTGTACTCGCCTGATGGTCCGACGGGGCGCCTTGGGCTCGTCGAGTTTCGCTCGTTCGAAATGCCGCCGCACGCGCGCATGAGCCTTGCCCAGCAGCATCTCCTGCGATCGCTCATCGTCATGTTCTGGGAGAACCCCTACCGGCAGAAACTCGTGCGATGGGGAACAGCGCTGCACGACCGTTTCATGCTGCCCCACTATATTTGGGCCGATTTTGCGTCCGTCGTGGCTGATCTGAATTCGGCCGGCCTGCCGGTGGACTTGGAATGGTTCCGCCCGCACTTCGATTTCCGTTTTCCGCGCTTGGGCTCCGTAGCCTCGGCCGATGTTGAGATCGAACTGCGTCAGGCTCTGGAACCTTGGCACGTCCTGGGCGAAGAGGGTGTCGTCGGAGGCACGGCAAGGTATGTGGACTCCTCGCTCGAACGCCTCCAGGTCCGAGTGCAAGGTATGACTGGCGAGCGCTTCATGGTGACCTGCAACGGCCGCGCGCTGCCACTCACCGCAACGGGTACCATGGGGGAGGCCGTCGCCGGCCTGCGCTACCGTGCCTGGCATCCCCCCTCCGCCCTGCATCCGACCATTGCCCCGCACGTGCCCCTCACCTTCGATCTAGTCGATACCTGGACGGGCCGTTCCATCGCCGGGTGCCGCTATCACGTGTCACATCCGGGCGGGCGGAATTTCGAGATATTCCCGGTCAACGCCTACGAAGCCGAGGGGCGGCGGCTTGCGCGCTTCGAGGCCCATGGCCACACCGCTGGACCCATGCGGCCCGAGGCGGCACGCCGGAACCCCGATTACCCCGTGACCCTCGACCTTCGCCGAAACGACTAATTCGGAAGAACCGGCGGCGCGCGTTTACCGCGCCGGCCAAGCCAAGGTTGCGGGCCAACCGATTCGGGCGGATAGTCGCTTGGCTCCTCGCTCAAAGTGGTCCGGGGACGGGGGGAAGGAAAACAGGGGCATGGCCGCAGCACGATGACGAAAACGGCCCCCTCTATAGCGGGCTTCAGCGACGCGCTCGTGCACGCCTACCGCACTGCGGGAGGTAGCGGCTACGACGAGTTGCTGGATGCGTCCGGTTCAATCAGACCGCATTGGCGCGCTCTAATTCAAGGCCTCGGCGAACTGCCGGAGGCCGAACGAGCCGCGCGTGCGATGCGCTTGGACCGCCGCGTGCGCGAGACCGGCATAGCCTACGATATTTTCTCCGATCCGCACTCGCCATCCCAGCGCTGGCAGCTCGATCTAACCCCGGTCATCATCTCGGCCAACGAGTGGCGCTGGCTCCAAGAAGCGCTGACGCAGAGAGCCCAACTCTTTAATGCAATCCTCTTGGATCTCTATGGCCAACAAAGCCTGATGCGATCCGGACTGCTGCCGCCGGAACTCGTTTTTTCCGACGAGGCTTTTCTTCGTCCCTGCCAGGATATCCTGCCGGAAGCAGGTGGGTTGCGGTTCTATGCCGCCGACCTTGCCCGCGGCGCGGATGGCCGATGGCGCATCATCGACAATCATTCTGAAACGCTGGCCGGCGTCGGCTTCGCACTTGCAAACCGTGTCGTGCACACGCACGTAGCCGGCGATCTGTTCAAGCAGTGCAACGCGACCCGGCTGGCAAGCCATTTCCAGTCCCTGCAAAGCGCACTCACCGCCCACAGCGGCCGCGACAACGCCCGCATCGCGCTGCTGACACCGGGAGCCCATCACGAGGACTACTTCGCGCACGCCTATCTCGCACGTTATCTCGGCTACCTCC
Organism: uncultured Alphaproteobacteria bacterium; assembly: GCA_963825555.1. GTDB lineage: Bacteria > Pseudomonadota > Alphaproteobacteria > Rhizobiales > Hyphomicrobiaceae > JAGVSR01. The sequence continues at coordinate 99,273 of CAWGTZ010000007.1, forward strand.
TGGTCGAAGGCCTCGATCTGAGAACCAAAGGCGCCCAGGTCTTTCTGAAGACGCTGCAGGGTCTAAAGGAGATCGACCTCATCGTACGCTGCGCGGAGGGACGCTCTGTCGATCCGCTGGAACTTGATCCGTCCGGCTTCCAAGGCCCCGCAGGTCTCATTCGTGCCGCGCGCAAGCAACCTCGGCTGATCGTCAATCCGGTTGGCACCGCTATCGTGCAGAACCGCGGGTTCGGTGCTTACCTGCCACGTCTATGCGAGCATTTGCTCGGAGAGGAACTGCTGTTACCCGACGCGCCGCGCCACTGGCTCGGAGACCCCGCTTCCCGGGCCCATGTGCTCGACAATCTGGACGGTGTCGTCGTCCGAAAGGCGCAGGAAGGCACCGGCCGGCCAGGTCACGCCGCCCTCGGCCAGGATCCACGCGCCCTGACAGACACGGATCGCGACCTCTTGCGTCGCGAGATCGGCCTCTTTGGCGCCCGCCTTGTCGCTGAAGAGAAGATCGGTTTCAGCCGCGCCCCGGTTTACGACCCCGGCGGACTCCTCCCAAAGCCTTTCGCCGCACGCTTCTTCGTTGCCCGGGCCGAGGCCGGTTTCCGGGCGATGCCCGGCGGCCTAGCCATGACCGTCGACCCCGATCGCGCCGTGGCACTGAGCGCACCAGATGGCCATACGCGGGACGTTTGGATCGTCTCGGACGCCGAACAGGGACCGCATGTAAGCCTTTGGCGGCCGACGCTCGAAACGGCGCGCGTGCAACGGTCGCAACGCGTGATCCAAAGCCGCGTTGCCGATGATCTCTTCTGGCTCGGCCGCTACAGCGAGCGGGCCGACTGGACCATGCGCGTCTTGCGAGGCGCACTTCGGCGCGTTGAGGAGGACGGCAGCCCCGATAGCGGCCGGCAAGCAGCGCGCAAGTGCCTGGAGGTTCTGCTTTCGAAGAACGACACGATTCACGCCCTCGATCCCATTAGCCCCGGCGATATCGAGATCGAGCAACTGTGCAAGGAACTTGTCTCGAGCACCTTGGGGCACCGGACACTGGAGCGGACTTTCGAAGGACTTTACCGCGTTGCCCAGCTGGCGCGGGATCGTCTGTCTCTCGAGGCATGGCAGACCCTCTCTCGCTTTCGGCCGGGTGACAGCTGGGTCACGGCGCTTGCTTCCGCGCCACCTTTCGCCATTCTCGACCACCTCGACGAAGGACTTGCCTCGCTCGCCGCTTTCAATGGCTTGATGCACGAGAACATGACCCGTAACTTCGGCTGGTCCTTCCTCGATATGGGCCGCAGGCTGGAACGCGCCTACAATCTCAGCGAAGCCATCCTTTCGTTGTTCATACCGATGCCGGACCCTGAAGAGGAAGTCAGCAGCCTGCTCCTGCTGCTGGAACTCGCCGACAGTTTCATCACCTACCGCTCCCGCTATCGCCTCGACCCCATGCTGCCGCTGGCACTCGACCTCCTGCTACTGGACGAGGCCAACCCGCGCAGCCTCGCCTATCAGCTCGTCGCTCTTTCCAAACACATGGAAAGCCTTCCCGATGGCAAGCGCGGGGTGAGCATGTCCGAAGATCGACGGCTTATCCTGGCGCTTCTGACGGCGATCCGGCTGGCGGACGTAGAGGCAATTGCGCGCGAGCCGAATGGAAAGACGCTGGAACGCCTGATGCTGGAGCAGATCCAGATGCTGCCAGCTCTGTCTAATGCCCTCGCCCAGCACTACTTCAATTTGACCGACGATGCCCCCCACCGGGTTCATACGCGGGCCGAGCCTAGACCATGATCTTCGATGTCAGCCACAAAACGCACTACTGCTATTCTTCACCGGTGGTGCAGTCGCAGCATTTGGTCCACATGTCGCCGCGCCAGAGACAGCGCCAGATCATCCGGCATCATAGCCTCATCGTCGAGCCGGCACCGGTCGTGCGCTACGAGGGAACCGATGCATTCGGAAATCCGGTCGTCATCCTCGATATTGAGCTCCCGCACGAGGAACTCATCCTGCATGCACGCAGCACAATAGAGGTTCTACCGCCGCCCGCGATCCCACTTGCAGACAGCACGGCCTGGGACGAGCTGGACAGCAGCCTCTCCGCGCCCGGCAAGGGGCTTGACCTGGACGTTATCCAGTTCCGCTGCGCGTCCCGCCTGACAACGGCCAACCTTGCAATCGCCGATTATGCCTCTCTATCGTTCGCGGCCGGCCGGCCTGTCCTGGAGGCGGTTGCGGATCTCAACCGGCGCATTTTCGAAGACTTCACATTCGATCCGACAGCCACTGACATTTCTACGCCGATTGCGCATGTCTTCCAGCAGAAGCGGGGCGTATGCCAGGACTTCGCCCATCTGACGCTCGCATGCCTGCGCGCGATGCGCGTGCCTTCACGCTACGTCAGTGGATACATCATGACACGACCCCCGCCCGGGCAGCCAAAGCTGCAGGGCACGGATGCCTCCCACGCCTGGATTTCGGCATGGGCTCCCGAGGCAGGTTGGATGGATTTCGACCCTACAAACGGGCTTATTGTCGCCGACGAGCATATCACCATCGCGCATGGCCGCGATTACGATGACGTAAGCCCGATCAGCGGCGTGCTACTGGGGGGCGGCGAGCACACCGTCGCCGTCGGCGTCGATGTGCTCCCCGTCGAGTGAGCCCGTCCACCAGCGGCTCCGATCAGCTATGCCTATTTGCAGGCAACCTGCCGGGCCGTGCACTTGGTCACGACCCCGAGATACTGGCAGCTGACGCTGGCCGGGCCTCTCGCGCTGCGGCCAGCCATCATATTCGACTGATAGAGGGTTTCCTTCGCCAGAACGGTGGCCACATCTTTCGTGATCGCCGTGGCGCTCGCTCCGGCGCGGACACAATGGCCGGCGCTGGCCGGCAGAGCAGACAGGGACACAGCGGCCCCCAACGCAACCGAGATGCCTAGAGACTTCGCAATCGTCATGACAGTTCTCCCGCGGAATTTCTCCACATGGAGGACTATGCGCTCAGGATTCGAAGCGTCAAAGCGAAGAGCGGGCAGCGCACGGCAAGTCCTCCCGATTTTTCCCCAGGTGTGATGCAGGCGGCACGTTCTCGCCGATGATCCCCACTTCACGTCAAAATCACAAAGCAGCCGCCGCGGCGAGCAGCTCCGCCTTCTGCTCGTCCCGAGCCTTCCTGGAAGCCGATCCTAGGACAAGACGGGAGCTCACATTCCGCAACCGTTGCACGCCGTCGGCCATTGGAACCAATGCCTTTTTCAGAACCATATGAGGCAATCAGGCCAACTCTCCGCAAAAAATAACATAAATAAAATATGCGCAATTATAGAAATTGCATTTAACTCTTGTAAACCACCTTCTAATGCCTGGAAAATTGATTAAGCGATATATCCATTTTGAAATATTTTTGTTATCGCATTTTTAATGTCTCAAGCGAGGATCAAACCATTAACGGCGCCGAAAGGTTTCTGCTTCGTTTGGAGAATACTATGCAGTATGGGAATTCTCATTTATTTCAGAGACTTATTTGCGACCTCCGCGGAAACGCAAGCATCCTTTTCGGGCTGCTACTTCTGCCTATTGTTGGACTTATTGGACTTTCCATCGACTATGCCAGAGCGATGCACGCGCACTCCGAACTCCAGGAGGCTGCAGACGCAGCAGCAATTGCAGGTGCACGCCTTCCTGCAACAGCTAATTACAACCGGTATGAAGCAGCAACGAAACTACTGGCGGCAGGCCTGGAGTTAACCAGCCTGAGTGGCGTGACATCCAGCATCAATGCAAGCAATGCCGAAGTCGTGGTCAAGGCGGAATATGCTCTCCCGACAGTGATGCTGGGGCTCATGGGCATCGAGGAACTCCAGATCAAAGTCTCCACCGGAGCTCGCTCCCAGATCGAGAACGGCGGCGTGGCGTGCCTCGTTTCTCTCAGCGAGACGAGCAGCGATGGGCTGCATCTCCAGGGCATCAATCAGGCTGCCGCCGACAACTGCTGGGCTTGGGTCAATTCCTCGAGCGCAACTTCCATCAACGCCGACGGTGCTGCCAAAGCGACGGCTCAGGGCTTCTGCACGGTAGGTCGCACCTCGGGTGCAGCCCACTTCGGACCGGCCCCGTACACAGGCTGCGCCCCCATGGAGGATCCCTTCGCCCAACGCTTCGCGAGTGCATATCCGGACACCGAAAGCTGCACGAAGACGAACGTCAGTCTGAAGAACGGCATCTACACGCTCTCGCCGGGTGTCTATTGCGGAAACACGATTCTCAAACCGCAAGCCCACGTTACCTTCGAACCCGGCACCTATGTATTCAAGAACGGCATTCTGGAAATCCAGGGACAGGCATCGGCCACAGGAAACGGGGTCACGTTCGTATTCGATGGACCAGAAGCCCGGCCTATCGTTCGTGGGGGTGGCGCCATCGATATCAAGGCTCCGACAGAGGGTGATCTTGCAGGCTTCCTGATAGTCAAGCGGGCTGAAGGCAGCGATATCAGGGAAATGATCGTCCAGGGAGGGGGCCGGGTGAACCTCGTCGGTGTCATCTACGCACCGGAATGGCGGATCAACATCAGTGGCAATGGGGAAATAAACCAGGACTCCCAGTTCTTCGCCATGGTGGCCGACGATTTCTACATGGAAGGGAATGGGCGGCTCTGGATCAGATCGGACGCGGCAGCAGCCGGGATGCCAGACCTCATGCCGAGAATAAAATCCGGCCCCGTGCTGACCCACTGAGCAAGCCAGCTCACCGGACAGAAACGATCCGCGGGAGAGGTTTCATACCCGCGGATCGAAGGCCGCTCACAGGCATAAGGCCACGCTGAAGAACCTGCCGGGTGACCGGTCTTGCAAGAACACGCAAAACAAAAGAGATGCATGGCAAGGAGACCATATGTTTGAACCTTCGCAACCCACGGAGCAGAACCCCACGTCACCCACCAGTGCGGCTGCACAACAGCCGCAAGCCCCTGCGGACCAACGTGAGGCCCGACGCAAGATTATGAACGTGCCGGCTTTTTTGCGCATCCCCGACCAGCACGAACTGATCGCATGCCGGGTGCTCGACTTCTCCGCCACGGGCGTGCGTATAGCGTTCGACCGGACCAGCGTGACTACACGCTATCTGCCGCTGTCGGGTGCGCTGACACTGGTGATGCCGAGGGATAGGGCGGAGGTGGACTGCAAGATCGTGTGGCGGACGGATCGCCTCATGGGCTTCAAATTCCGCTCATTTCTGCGCCACTGGTGAGACGTGAGACGCACCGGAAACCACGCGACTAGCCGGTGCGGCGGCCTCACGAAACTTCATCGTCCTTCCTGGTTGCTGAGCCGCCGTCCGTCTTGAGTGCAGCCTTGCTGAGGAGATGCGCGCTGATCGGTGCGGTGATGAAAAGAAACAGCGAGATGCCGAGTTCTCTCACGCTCAAGCTGCCGCGTTCGGCGATACCGTGCACCAGGGAGGCCAAAACAATCGAGCCCACGCCCAGCGTCGTCGCCTTGGTCGGCCCATGAAGGCGCGTGAAGAAATCCGGTAGCCGTGCGAGACCAATTGAGCCGACAAGCGCGAATGCCGCTCCTACGACGATCAGGAATGATACGACGATTTCAGCCAGCATTATTGCCTCCTACTCGATGATGTCGCCGCTGAGCAGGAACTTGCAGAGCGCTACCGTCCCCACGAAACCCATCATGGCAATGAGCAGCGCCGCTTCGAAGTTCACCGAGCTTTCGAGTAGCAGTCCGATGAGCATGACGAGCGCGATGGTGTTTATCGCCAGCGTATCGAGCGCGAGGATCCTGTCCGGGGCCGATGGCCCCTTGGCCAGCCGCCAGAGATTGAGCGCCATGGCAATCGCGACCATCGCGAAGCCTGAAAGAATTGCGGTGCTCAGCATCCGAAGATCTCCTTCAATGGGGCCTCGTAGCGTGTCTTGATTTCCGACACCAGGGCTGCGGTATCCTCCACGTCGAGGGCGTGTACGTGCAGAATGCGACGCTCGCGATCGATATCGATTGAAACGGTGCCTGGCGTCAGCGTGATAATGCTGCCCAGGATCGTCGCCACGAAATCGCTGTCGGTGTCGAGCGGTATCTCGATGAAGGCCGGCTTCAGCCGGCTCATCGGCCCAAGAACCAGACGGGCCACATTGATGTTGGCCACGATGATATCGCCGAGAACGACCAGGAAAAGCTTTATGGCCGCGCCCACGCGAAACGTCTGAGGGCGGTCTGGCCAGAAGTTCTGTGTCAGATGGGGAATGGCCAGGCCGATGACGGAGCCCAAGAGCAGGTTCCCCAGACTCGGACTGGACGCGAGCATCATCCACAACGCGATAATGGCCAGCGTCACGTAGGGCTGCGGAACAACGCGCTCTCTTAGGGTCACGGCCGGCGCTCCCTCTTGATTGCGGACGGATCGCCGATGACAGCGGCAACATAAGCATCTCGCGAGAGAAGCTGATCAGCCGTTGCGCGCGCATAAGCCGAAACGGGAGACGCGGCGACTGTCAAAACAGGAACTGCGGCGAGCATGAGAATCAGCGCCCAAGACAGTCCCGGTGCGGCAACAAGTGTAACTGTTGCGTGCTTCTCGGTGCCAGGACTGCCCGGTTCCCAGAACACGACACTTGCCGCCCGCGCCAGAACAAGCACGACGATCAATCCGGACAGCAGCAGCACAAACCACGCTGCAGTCCCCGTCTCCGTTTCTCTCAGAGACTGCAGGACCATGAGCTTGCCGAGGAAGCCCGTAAGCGGCGGCGCCCCACTGACTGCGATGGCGAGCAGGAGATAGGCCCCACCCAGCGTCAACATCCCCGCCACCTTCGGTCCATCCTCTAGCGCGTCGCCGACTTCGCCCCTCTGGCGCGCGAGCGCATCGACCAGCAGAAAGAGCGCACCGGTTACGACCGTGGACTGCACCATATAGAAGATGAGGGCCGATATCGACGCCGCACTGAGTTCGGCCACGCCGAGGAGAAGCGTTCCGCCAGAGATCAGAACGAGGTTTGCGACGATGACGCCCAACCGTTTGGCTGCCAGAACTCCGATACATCCGATCAGGATCGTGCCAAGCGCCAGCCACGGCAACCAGGGTTGCAGCAGATCGGCCGTGAAGGGAGCAGCCGCAAAGCCGATCGCGGAGACGCGCAGAAGCGCATAGATGCCGACCTTGGTCATGATGACGAAGAGGCTCGCCACGGGCAGCGTTGCGGCTGTGTAGACATGGGGCAGCCAGAAGCCGATCGGCAGGAGCGCCGCCTTCAACAGGAAGACGACCGCGAGCAGCGTGACGACGACCTTCACAAGCGCCTTATCCGCTTCCGCGACTTGCGGCAGAACGACGGCGAGATCAGCCATGTTGAGCGTGCCGAGCGTTCCGTAGAGCAGACCGAGCGCGACCAGAAAAAGCGCTGAACCGCATAGATTGAGCACCACGTAGGATACGCCAGCGCGCGCCCGCGCCAGACCGCCTCCATGCACGAGCAGCGCGTAGGAGGCGAGCAGCAGGATCTCAAAGAAGACGAACAGATTGAACAAGTCGCCCGTCAGGAACGCACCGTTGAGCCCCGCGATCTGGAATTGGAGGAAGGCATGAAACTGCTTGCCCTGGGTGTCTGTACCCGACGTCGCCGCTAGACAAACGGCGATTGCCAATCCCGATGTGAGCGCAACCATGATCGCCGACAGCCGGTCGAGCATGAGCACGATGCCGTAGGGTGCCGGCCAGTCACCCAGCCGGTAGACGCGCACGGTGCCGTCGGCCGCCGTGACAAGGCAGACAACCGCAACAATCGCCAGAAGGCCGAAGGCGGCGAGTGACACGGCCCGCTTGGCCGCCGTCTCCATGCCGCTCGTCACGAGCAGAAGGATCGCGGCCACCAGCGGCAGCAGAATGGGAAGGATGGGCAGATGGCTCATTGGTCCCCGCCCAGGTCGACATGGTCTGTCCCGCTTTCGCCCTTGGCCTTCAAGGCCAGCGCCATCAGGTAGGCGGTCATTCCGAAGCCAATCACAATGGCCGTCAGCACCAGCGCCTGAGGAAGAGGGTCTGTTTGACCCGAAGCGCCTGCAAGGGCGAGCGGTGGCGATGATGCGCCAAGCCGGCCGCCAAAAAAGATCAGGGCATTGACGGCGTAGGAAAGGAGCGTCAGTCCGAGCACGACTGAGAAGGTCGTGGGCCTGAGAATGAGAAAGATTCCGCCGGCGGCCAGTATGCCGAGACCGAGTGATACGAGCAGTTCCATGCGGCTACTTCTCCCCCCGCGCTTCCGAAGCCCTGCCGATCTCACGTCGGCTCAGTTGCCCCAGTTCCGACAGCGCCAGAAGCACGGCACCGACAACAACCAGAAACACTCCGAGATCGAACACCATTGCGGAGGCCAACTCAAATTTGTCGATGACGGGCGGATAGACATAGCCGAACGTCGTCGTGAGGAACGGATAGCCGAACGCCAGGCTGGCCAGACCGGTGCCAGTTGCGACCGCGAGACCCCATCCCAAAAGACGCACGTAGTTGACGCGGAAGCGCTCGCTCGCGAAATCGATGCCACTCGCAAGGTACTGCAGAATGAGCGCCACGGCCGCGATGAGGCCCGCGATAAAGCCGCCACCCGGCAGATTGTGGCCTCTGAGGAGAATGTAGACCGAGACCGCGAGCGCCAACGGCAAGAGCGGCCGCATCAGTTCGGCCAGCATGATCGGGTGGCGGTCGGCTTCTTTCCTGGAAGTGACGGCATGAGGCACGAGCCGCAGACCATCGAGAAGAGCATAGAGTCCGAGCCCCGCCATGGCGAGCACGGTGATCTCCCCCAGCGTGTCGAAACCGCGGAAGTCGACAAGGATGACGTTCACGACGTTCGTTCCGCCACCACCGGACACCGAATTGGCCAGATGGTAGCCAGAGATCGTGTCGAAGGGGCGGGTCAGCATCGCATAGGTCAAAGCAGAGACACCCGCACCGCAGACCACGGCGAGCACGCCATCGCGTGCCTTGCGCGGATCCGAGCTCTGTGGCTTCGCCTCACTGGGCAGAAAGCGCAGGCACAGAAGCAGAAGCACGATTGTTACGACTTCGACGGAAAGCTGCGTCAGCGCGAGATCGGGCGCCTTGAAGCGAATGAAAGCCAAAGACACGATCAGGCCCACGACACTCAGGAAAATGATGGCCAGAAGCCGCTGATGCCGGAGGATCACGGTCCCGGCAACCCCGAATGCCAAGGTCAACAGTGCAGCTACAGTCGCGGCATCGGGGGGGCTTGTCTCCAGTTGGCCGGCAAGGGCGCCCACGTCCGTTCCGCCCCACGCCCACGCGCCCAGCAGCGCCACGAAGCTGAAAAACAGGATCAGGTTTCTCTGAAGGGAGCGCGTGTCGAGAGTTTCAAGAACCAAGCTCGAGATCTGAACCGCGCCGCGATAGACGCGCTCGAACGCCACCGGGCTCGTCAAGGGCCATGCGTAGCGTTCACTCAGACTTGTAGAGCCTCTGACGCCGGCTGAAGTGGAGCAATCCAAGGCCGAAGGCCACGATGCTCATGGCGAGCGGCAGGTTCCAGCCATGCCAGATGGCGAGCTTGAAGTCCGGTACAGGGCCGGGCAGTACCGCGCCCGCCGCCGTCTTCAAAATCTCACCTACGGACATCTGGGGCAGGAAGCCGACGATAAGTACGAGCGCAACGAGGATCTCGATGGGCAGCCGCATCCATTTGGGCGGTTCGTGCGGAGTGCGCGGCAGATCCTTCGGTTCCCCGTTGAAGAAGACATCGTGGACGAAGCGCACCGAGTAGGCGACGGACAGCATGCCGGCGACTGTCGCAAAGGCCGGCAGCAGATACATGGCATAGCCAGTGAAAACCGGATGAGCCACAGCTTCTGTGAAGAACATCTCTTTGGAGAGAAACCCGTTCAAGAGCGGAACGCCCGCCATGGACCCCGCCGCGAGCATACCCAGCACAGCCGTGCGCGGCATGTATTTGAAAAGTCCGCCCATGCGGCGCATGTCGCGCGTGCCGCACTCGTGGTCGATGATGCCCGCCGCCATGAACAGCGAGGCTTTGAAGATGGCGTGGTTGATGATGTGGAAAACGGCCGCAATGGCGCTCATGGGCGTATCAAGGCCAAACAGCAAAGTGATCAGGCCGAGGTGGCTGACCGTCGAATAGGCGAGGAGACCCTTCAGGTCGTGCTTCAAAAGTGCGACATAGGCGCCATAGGCGAACGTGATCGCTCCAGTCGTGCCGACCAGGACAAACCACAGCTCAGTGCCAGACAGCACGGGATAGATACGCCCCAACAGGAAAACGCCCGCTTTCACCATCGTGGCTGAGTGCAGATAGGCCGAGACCGGCGTGGGTGCCGCCATGGCGTGCGGCAGCCAGAAGTGGAACGGGAATTGAGCCGACTTGGTGAAGGCACCAAGAAGGATCAGCACGAGCACGACGGGATAGAGTGGATCAGCGCGCACCTTGTCGCCGCTGGCGAGTATGACGCTGAAGTCATAGCTGCCCACGATGTTTCCAAGCAGGAGCAGACCGGCCAGCAGCGCCAAACCGCCACCGCCCGTGACCGCCAGCGCCATGCGGGCGGAAATGCGCGCATCAACCTCGTCATACTTGTAGGCAATCAGCAGGAATGACGTGAGGCTCGTCACTTCCCAGAAGAGAAGCATCAGCACAACGTTCTCAGCGAGTACGATGCCAAGCATTCCTCCGGCAAAGCCGAGCAGAATGGAATAGAAACGCCCGAGCCGGTCATACTCGGGCATGTAGTAGGCGGCGTAGAGGACGATGAGAAGGCCGATACCCAGGATGAGAAGGCAGAACAGAAGGCCCAATCCATCCAGCCTCAAGGCGAAATTGAGACCCCACTCTGGAAGCCAGGCCACCCGGAAGATCGGCACCTCGCCGGCGAAGACCTGAGGCGCAAGATACGCGACGGCGCCGAGCCCGGCCGCCATCGCCAGGGCAGCCATCCAGGCCGCTCCACTTCGCGAGCGCTGCCCGACCATTGCTACGAGCGGCATGCCGATAAACGGCGCCAGGAGGATGATCAGAAGGAGAAAATCATGCATGCGATCGGTGATACCGGTTGCTGCTTGGACTGATCAAGGCCGAATGGCGATTGAATACGGAGTGTTGAACGGATGCCGAGGCCGACCCTAACGCCGCAGACGTAATCTCACCCCAACCCTTTGCCAAGACTGAGAGACACAGGGCGACCGTCCAAGGCCCACAGACTAGGCGCTACATCCAAAAAGGACGTGCTACGTCCTCGATGCGTCCACAATTTCGCAGATCGGCAGAGTGTGGTAGATCGCCACGTCGGGCAGGCATGTGATCTCCCGATGCCTATTTCAGGTGCAGATCCCGGCTTGCCGGCTCAGGTCGCATCTGCATCGCTTACGGAGGCCGTGCCTTCCGATTGATTTCATCGCGGTATTTTCCGCTCTTTGTTCAAGTCGTCACATTATGCCCGGCAAGCGCATCATCACCATTGGCCATTCGGCCCTCGATTTTGTCTACCGTATCGACGCGTTCCCACCGCGCCCCACGAAGCTGCGGGCCCGCGAGCACATCACCAGCGGCGGCGGCATGGCGGCAAATGCGGCGGCTGCGGCCGCGCGTCTGGGTGGCGACGTTTCCCTTTGGAGCCGGATCGGCAACGACCCTGCGGGCTCTCTTATCCTCGCCGAATTCGATCGCTTCGGCATCGATACACGGCATGTGAAGGTGCATCCCGGCACACGCTCGGCCACGGCGGCCGTGATCGTCGATGCCTCCGGCGAACGCTTTATCGTCAGCGAGGACGACCATGAGATGCCGATGGCGGCAGACTGGCTCCCGGTCACCGAGGTCGCAGAGGCCGGCGCTATCCTGAGTGATCTCTCGTGGCTCGAGGGCACGCTGACCACGTTCGAGGCCGCCCGCGCTCATGGGGTTCCGACCATCGTGGATTTGGACCTGGGCAGCGGTCGGATGCTGACCGACGTGCTCCACCTCACCGACTATGTCATCTCCTCCGCCCCAGCCTTGGAACGCTTCGTACCGGGCGCTGACACGAAAGAGCGTCTCGAAGGTCTCATTGCCCGTGGCGCGCGCCACGCGGGGGTAACCCGTGGAGCGGAAGGCTACGTCTGGATGGACCACCAGGGGCGAGCAGGCGAGCAGGCCGCTTTTCCCGTCGCGGCCATCGATACCACCGGCGCCGGGGATGCCTTCCATGGCGCGTTCGCCTGGGCTCTGGCGGAAGGGAAAACCGATGATATATGCGCCGCGATCGCTGCAGCTACAGCGGCCATAAAATGCCGTCGGCTCGGCGCCCGCGCCGGCCTTCCGACCCGGGCAGAACTGGAAGCGTTCCTGACCACGACCGGCCAAGTGCAAAGCACTACGCTGTCCCCTTCTTGATCGGGATCAATGTTCCTTGGAGACCGTTGGGCGACACACAGACCCACGCAAAACCTCGAGTCTCGCACCCGCAAGACCACGTAACCCCCAACAAGGCAGACCCACTGATGGACCTCGACCTCGCGGACCGCTTACGCCTCCATATCGTCGAGGGCTTTCCCGAACACTTGTTGGACACCGCAGCCGGCGATCTGTGGCTCCATCTCAAGGGGCCGACGCTCTTTCGCATCGCTGGTCGTGATCAGGCGCCGCTATTCGTAACCGTTCTTCTGCACGGTAATGAGCACACGGGCTGGCAAGCCGTCCAAACCGTACTGAAGCATCACCGCGGCCGCCTCCTCCCGCGTCCGCTGCTATTATTCGTCGGCAACATCGAAGCAAGCAAAGCAAACGTACGCACGCTGCCAACCCAGACAGATTACAATCGCACCTGGCCTGGGACGCTTTTTCCCGATGCCCGGGAAGCGGCCGTTATGCGCGAAGTGCTGGCGCACGTACGCACCGAGGCACCGTTCGCCAGCATCGACATTCACAACAACACCGGGAACAATCCGCACTATGCCTGCGTCAACCGCCTGGCTGACCCCTACCTGCATCTGGCGCGCCTCTTCAGCCGGACAGTCGTATATTTCGAACGGCCGCTTGGCGTGCAGTCGGCAGCACTGACCCCCATCTGCCCGGCCGTGACAGTCGAATGCGGCCGCGTGGGCGGGAACGCCGGCGTCGAGCACGCTGCGGAATTCGTGGATGCGGCGCTCGCGATGTCGCATTTACCCGACCATCCGGTGCCGGATGGAGATCTCGACCTCATGCAGACGCATGCCATCATCAAGGTGCCACCCGCGGCAAGCTTCTCCTTCGACGGCAGCGACGCGGATTTTCGCCTGCGCGCCGACCTCGACCACCTTAACTTTTCCGAACTGGATCCCGGCACTTCCTTCGGCACGCTCGGCGGCAGCGGCGCGGCGCATCTCGATGTGCAGCCAGGCGGTGACACGGACGCGCTTCAGGCCTACTTTTCCTACGATGGCCGAGAAATACGGCTCGCCTGCAGCGCCATTCCGGCCATGCTGACGCTCGATCCGCGCGCGGTACGGCTCGACTGTCTAGGTTACCTCATGCACAGAATCGACCGCGACGGCATAAGGATCGACAGCCCGCGATGACACTCTTGAAGGAAGGACAGCGCGTGCCCCACCCCAAGCCCCTTCAGAGGGACCGCACGCTCGATGCCCCGCCGACCGAGGAGGAACGCCTTCGCTTCGAAGCGCTTCAGGCTGAACTCAGCAATCAGTTCTCGACCATCTTTGCCGACCCCAACGCGACGCGCACTATACTCATCGTGCCGAGCCTCAGCCTCGACCAACAGGTGATGGCAAAGGTCTCCGGCGTCACGCACTATGAAGAGCGGATGCTGTGCCTGCTTCTTCTCCTGAGGCTACCGCGTACGCGCGTCATCTATGTCACGAGCACATCCATCCCCGATGCCATCATCGATTACTATCTCCATCTTCTTCCCGGCATCCCCAGCGAGCATGCGCGACGCAGGCTGACACTTCTATCCTGCGACGACGGTCAACCCGTCCCGTTGACGCGCAAGATCCTGGAGCGCGGTCGCCTCATCGCCCGCCTGAAGCAGGCCATCGGTGAAACAGAAGGCGCACACATGACCTGTTTCACCGTCTCCGAGTTGGAGCGGCGACTGGCCCTGGTGCTCGGCATACCGATCTATGGCTGCGATCCATCACTGCTCCATTGGGGGTCGAAGAGCGGCTCGCGAAAGATCTTCCGGGAGGCGGGCGTGCTCATGCCTGCCGGCTACGAAGATCTCACCGACACGGAGGATGTGGCACGTGCGCTCGTCGAGCTGAAAACAGAAAGGCCGGAACTTTCCAAGGCTGTCGTAAAGATCAACGAAGGCTTTTCCGGCGAGGGCAACGCCGTCTTCGATCTGCATGACGCGCCGAAAGGCTCCGAACTCCTCGGTTGGATCCGCTCACGCCTCCCAAGTCTCCATTTCGAAGCCCACGACATGACCTGGGACCTCTACCAGCAGAAACTTAGCGCCATGGGCGGCATCGTCGAAGAGTGGATCCCGGGCGCCGTGAAGGAAAGCCCTTCCGTGCAATTCCGCGTCGACCCTGCAGGAACACTCGAAACTCTCTCGACACATGATCAGGTGCTCGGCGGACCCAGTGGTCAGATATTTCTCGGCGCGCGCTTCCCCGCCGCCGACGCCTACCGCCTCGATATTCAACGCGAAGGGCTCAAGGCGGCCCGCGCCCTCACGAACAAAGGTGTTCTCGGTCGCTTTGGGATCGACTTCATCTCCGTGAAGGAGGGCGACACCTGGCGTCATGTTGCCATCGAGATCAACTTGCGCAAAGGCGGCACGACTCATCCCTTCCTGATGCTGCAATTCCTCACCGACGGACGTTATGAAACCGAGACCGGCCGCTTTCTGACGCCGGCCGGGCGCCCCCGCTGCTACTACGCGTCCGATAATCTGGAGTCCCCGCTCTACCGCGGGATCAGCCCCGACGATTTGATCGATATCGCCGTTATGAACCAGCTGCACTTTCATGCTGCGACCGCCGAAGGCGTCGCCTTCCATCTCATCGGCGCTCTGTCGGAATTCGGCAAGCTCGGCATTGTAGCAATCGGCGAGACGCACGAGCGCGCCGGCGCATTCTATCGCAAAACCGTGGATGTCCTGGACCGGGAGGGCGGCGCCGCCCTCAACATGTTGGAGTAACAGATCATGAAACCGGCAACCGTACTCACAATCCTCATCTGCGCCGCACTCACACCCCTCTCCGTGCTGGCCCAGGGGGATGAAGGCGACGATTTGATCGGACTGACTGAGTATGAAATCGCCTGCATGGGCTGTCACGGCCTAGACGGCAAGGGCGACGGACCGAAGGCCAAGACGCTCTCCACTATGCCTGCCGATCTCACACAGATCGCCAAGAAGAACGACGGAAAATTCCCGGACCGTGCAATCTACGACATGATCGACGGCCGGGGTGTGATCCCCGCCCATGGCCGGCGCGACATGCCGATTTGGGGCAACCGCTATCGGGCGACGGCGGAACCGGGCGAAGACCCGGCTGAAGTGGAAAAACGGGTGCGCGCGATGATCGAGGCCCTCGTCGGGTACGTCGCCGCCATCCAGGAGGAGTGAGAAGCCTGCCACGGGAAGGATAACCCGCGACGGAACCTCCCCCGAGCGCGCAGGACGTGCTATGCGCTGCTTCGATCCCACTGTGCAAAAGCGAAGCCCAGAATGACCGGCCCGAAGAAGCGCACCGCCATCCTGATTTCCGGACGCGGCTCGAACATGAAAAGCCTGGTTGAGGCTGCACGCCGTCCGGATTATTTGGCCGAAATTGTCGCCGTGATCTCCAACCGCCCCGATGCGCCAGGGCTTGCCTGGGCCAAGGAGCAGGGAATCCCCGCCCTCGGCCTCGACCATAAGCTCTACAGCGACCGCGCCCATTTCGAGAGCCAGCTCCAGGGCGTGCTGACCGCCTCGCGTGTTGAACTCGTGTGCCTGGCTGGATTTATGCGGCTCATGACCGCCCCGTTTGTTGAAAGCTGGCGGGACAGGATGCTCAACATTCACCCCTCGCTGCTACCGTCCTTCAAGGGGCTTCATACCCACGCCAGAGCACTCGAAGCAGGAGTGAAGTTTGCCGGCTGCACGGTCCACCTCGTCCGGCCCGAGATGGACGAGGGGCCGATTCTCGGCCAGGCCGTCGTTCCCGTCCTGCCCGACGACACGGAAGACCGGCTTGCCGCCCGCGTTCTGGCTGCCGAACACCGGCTCTATCCCCGCATTCTGGAGTTGTTCGCGGCCGGATTGATCAGAATCAATGGAAATAAAACTACGTGGATATCGGATGTTAACCCCGATTGGGCTTCTTTTTCACCGAATGTGTGAATTCCGGTACTCCGGTGCGTGCCCAAATAGTGACCTTCCATCGCTAAATTGACGCGGCGCTCCCCGGTCTCATGGACACCCCCAGGAGGCGGGTGTTAGTCAAACTCATCGGTTCGACACCCCGATCATTGTGGGCGCGTTTATTGTCTACCTGCCCGCTGTCGGCGGCGCCGTCATCAACTATCGGCCCGGATGACGAGAGGCCCCACGCTCGATCGCAGGGAGGGGTCCCAAGGGCGCACCGATTTGGAGGCCGCAAGCGGCGGCTCGGAGACGAGAGCATGACAGTTCAACAAGAAATGGGCCACACGCAGGGCCTGGGCGATGCCAACAGCATCTGGTTCAAGCTCACGGCGCTGACGAAAGCTGACCCTGAGAACCCGATGCGCACCCTTCAGATGATGGCGGACCGCTACGGCCCCGTCATCACCGTGAACCTGCCGAACCAGCGCGTCGTCTTTCTCACCGAGCCCGAGCATTTCAAGCACGTCCTCGTCCAGAAGGCCGACGACTACATAAAGTATTTCGATGGGCTGAAGCCCGTCTTCGGCAAGTCGATGATCACCCACGACGGCGTGCTCTGGCAGAAAATACGCATGCCCCAGCAGCCGGCGTTTCATCCAGACATGTTCGCCGAATACATCCCCTACTTCCTGCAGGCCATCCGGTCGAAAATGGACCTGTGGTCGAAACTCGCCGAGACCGGCGAAACGTTCGAGATGGTCGAGCAGACCTGGACACTCGCCGCAGACATGATCTGCAAGGCGCTGTTCGATCGCGACATGCCATTCAATCCGCACTTCGTCTTCAAGTGCGTAAAGACCTATACCGATGTCATGAACCACAAGGCCATTCGCCTGAAGGTCGTGAACAACGAAGAGTTCGAAGTCACCGACGAGGATGCGGCGAAGGCGATGGAGGCATGGGCCGCTGTGCCGCCGGCCGTCATGGCCGCTGATCCGCGCGAAGAGCGCGAGCGCACGCTTCTCAAGATGATCGAGGCCGTCACCGCCGACCCGAGCGTGCCGGAGTTCGACCAGCAGCAGGCGATCGACGAGATCAAACAGTACCTGTGGGCGGGTACAGAGACCACGGCACTGACTCTCGCCTGGGCGATGTATCTCGTTTCGAAGAATCCAGAAGCGGCCGATCGAATCCGCAAAGAGGGCGAGGCTACCTACGGGGACCGCGAGCCGACGGCAGCCGATTACTCGGCACTCGCCTACACGCGAGCGGTCATCCAGGAGACGATGCGACTCTATCCGCCGGTCTGGGGGCTCATTCGTGTTGCGACAAAGCCCGACGTGATCGGCGGCAAGGAGATCCGTCCCGGCGACCGCGTTGTGATCTTCGGCTACGGCGCCCACCACAATCCGCGCTTCTGGCCCGAACCGGAAGAGTTCCGCCCTGAGCGCTGGATGGGCTCCACGAAGGGTCAGGTCAAGTACTCCTACCTGCCGTTCGGCGCGGGCAAGCGCTCGTGCATCGGAGGCGCCATGAGCCAGGTGGAAAATACGCTTGCCCTGTCGATCCTGCTTCGCCGCTTCCGTCCCGAATACATGGGCAACGAACCGCCGGGCATCAACGGCACGGTAACGCTGACACCCAAGGGCGGCCTCAAGTTCCGGGTGCGCGAACTGAGCTGATAGACCGCGGTTTGGCCCATTAAAAAAGCGGCGCCTGCGTTCATCCCGCGGGCGCCGCTTTCCATTTCAGCTTTTGCGATCGAACCGCGATTACTTTCCGGAGATTGCGTCTTCGACGGCCTTGATGCTGCCCTCGGCGCCTTTCAGGTCACCTGCCGTGCACTTGGCCTCGAGCGCACTCAGAAGATCCTCCACCTTGCCTGCGGCCTTCTTATCGAGTTTCTTGTTTGCGGCCTGCTCGGCCAGTTCAAAGGCTTTCTCGAGACACGCATCGTTGCTGGCCGGTGGGGCAGCTAGAACCTGGGCAGCCGATGCAAAAACGGCTGCAACAGTCAGAACAAGTGATGCCTTCATGTTTTCTTTCCGTTGATTGAGTTGAGCATGGCGGCGCACCGCTCAGCGCGCCGCCTCATCGCACAAAGACTAGAGCCCGAGTGCGCAAACCGTGGCCCGCCCGCCGAAGGTGATCTGCGGGATATAAAACAGTTCGATCCGGTCGATGCCGCGCTGCCGGCCCGACAGGTCGATCGGCCGGGATTCGCTCCCCTCCGGAATGACCGTACGCACCCTGAACTCGTCAGTCTGGCCGTTCGCGTAAACGATGCGCATCTTGTCCAGGCGCAGCTTGTTGCCGTTGACGCTGAGTTTGATGGCCCGGAACGTGCCTTCCTTACGGCCAACGCGGATCACGTCCCGGCTTTCGAAGAGCCCGACGCGCTGGCAGCCGAGCTGCTCCCACCGGCCGACCTGGCGGCCCTCCTCGCCGAAGATAACGACCCGAGAGGGTCCAAAGGGACGGTACGCCACCTCAATTTCCCGCAGACGGCGCTGACCGCCACGCAAGTCCACGGGCGGCATGTTGGTTCCCGCGCGAACGCGCTTGTTGACGACAAGGCGCTCAAATTCTCCATTGGCGTAGCGCAACATGATCTCGACGATCTCGATATCACCATCGACGGCCCTGAGCCCGATGCGGGTGAAGCGGCCTTCCCGCGGATTGACGCGCAGCAGTTCACGCTCAACACGCGGACGCACACTGATTTCCCCGAGGCGCTCCCAGCCGCCTGGACCACGGCGCTCTTCATAATAACGGTTGTCGGAGAGAGGCCGCTCGCGCTGCGCATGCGCCAGCGTTGGTAACAGCACGAAGGCCACGGTGATCCACGTGGCAGCCAGTGACATACGTTTCATTCAGAACTCCATTTGCAGGCGCGCTTGCGGAAATAGCCGCCAAATTCACGGAGAGCACGCGGCCGACCCTCGCCGATCTCGATCAGGATACATCCGATTACGCGCATTATGGGGCGGCAGGCGGCAGATTCGATGGCGGAAAATCTACCGAAATGATCCCGCCAGGCGACGGCACCAACGCTGGCCAATCGGCCACGCGACTGCCCTCCAGTGTCCCACGGATCGCCGCTATCGGACCGCCGTGGCAAATGGCGATCACGGCGCGCTCGTCGGACGTCTGGCTGCCCAATTCGCCAAGCCATGCCATAACCCGCGCTCGGACTTCGAATGTCGTTTCGCCGGTGCCGCCCGGGCGAAATGTCTCGGGCGCCTCGATCATGCCCATCATGGCATTGCCGGTCGCCCGGTAGATCGCGTCCCAGGATTGTCCCTCCCAAGCTCCGAAGTGACACTCGGCAAGCCGCGGGTCGATCGTGATTGGTACCGGAGTTGCGTACCGGACGAGCAAACCCGCCAGATAGCGAGCCCGCCGCAGCGGCGAGACGAAGATCCGCGCCGGCTGAAGCGCCGCGAGAGAAGGCGCGAGTTCACGCGCCGCAATGCGGCCCGCGCGGCTCAAGCCGACATCGCTTTGCCCATAGCAGCGCCCGGACCAGTGTCGGGAGACCTCAGTATGCCGAACCAGATAGACGCGGCCCATAAGCCTCACCCTTCCCGCGCCAGGACCAGTGTCGTCACGATGAAGCCGACATAAGCGGCGAAGCCGAGGCAATCGCCCGTCACGCCGCCGATCCGCCGGATCAGGTAGGCGCGATACCACACAAGGAAGACCGCGATCGCCATGACGGCCAGGATCATGGCGCGCCAATCGTTCAGAACCGCAAGCGACAAGGTCGGCGCGCTCCAGAACAAGCCAAGGCCGAAGGTTTTCCAGTCTGCCACCTGTCCGACATCCTTGGCGAGGCCGTCGCGAGCGGGAACGGGCGGTACGAGCGCCATCACCGCAAGAATGACGAGACGTCCCATGGCCCCGGAAATGACGAGCGCCATCGCGGCTTTCCATGGATCGGCGATGGCAATCAGGCCCGCCGCGCGAAATCCCACGGCGAAGATGAGACCGAGGGCGCCGTAGCTTCCGACGCGGCTGTCCTTCAGGATTCGCAGAACGTCCTCGCGCGTCCAACCGCCCCCGAAGGCATCGCAGAAGTCGGCCACCGCATCCTCATGAAAGGCTCCCGTGACGCGTGCTTCGATAGCAAGCGCGCACAGCACCGCGACTCCAAAAGGTAGCCATGAATCGAAGAGAAGAAGAGCCGCGGCCGAGATGACGCCGACTGCAGCGCCGATGATGGGAAAAAACTGAAGCCCGCGCTCAATGTCCTCGGGGAATGTCGACAGGTCCCGCGTTTTCCCACCCGGCACAGGCAGTCGTGTCAGGAACTGCACGGCGGTGAAGAACGCGCGGGGAAAGGGCGCGTCGTGCCATGCCGTGCTCATCCCGCCACCTCCTTCAACGAAGCGACGTTTGTGGTTAGAGCGGCGGCGGCATCGAGCATGGGAATCATGAGCAGCGCTCCGGTACCTTCGCCGAGCCTCATCTGCCAGTCGAGGTAGGGCTTGAGCCCAAGCCTTTCCAGCGCGATCCGGTGGGCCGGCTCGACGCTCTGATGCGAGGCGATAGTGGTTTCGAGAGCCGCCGGATCGACCGCCTGAGCGATGATAGCGGCTGCGCCTGAGACAACACCATCGAGCACGACCGGCATGTCGGCGTGGGACGCGGCTGCGATCGCTCCGGCCATGGCGACGATCTCGAACCCGGCAACGCTGGCCATGGCCGCAACAGGATCCGCTTCGACAAGACTGCGGGCGCGCGTGACCGCCTCGCAGACCACCTGACGCTTGCGTTCCAGGCTCTCTGGCGTCGAGCCGGCGCCCGAACCGACCACGTCGTCTGCCGCTACCTCGCAACCAAGTGCAATAAGGCAGGCAGCTGACGTGGTATTGCCGATGCCGATCTCGCCCAGAGCCACAAGCCGCACACCGTCCGTCCGTGCGGCCTCGATCGTGTCGTGTCCAACCGTCCACGCTGCCCAGAATTGCTCCGCCGTCATCGCAGGTCCGCTGGCGAGGCTGAGCGTCCCTCTGGCGACCCTGCGATCGCGATAGACGGGCCCCACGGGCGGTTCAGCGATTTTGGAGCCCACATCGACGAGTTCGACAGGCGTGTCGCTTATCGCTGCAAGAGCAGAACAGGACGCGCGGCCGGACGCTATGACACGCAGCATTGCCGAAGTCACGTCCTGGGGCCAGATGCCGACCCCATCGGCAACGACGCCGTGATCGCCTGCAAAAACGAAGAGCCGACGCGGGCGCGTACGCGGTGCTAGCGTACCCTGGATCGCGGCCAAGCGAACGGCAAGCTCCTCCAACCGGCCGAGGCTGCCCGGAGGCTTGGCGAGACTATCGAGATGGGCTGCGACGCGTTCCTCCTCGATCATGCTTTCCTCACTCCCGGACAGGGCCCCATAAAACAGGATCGGGCCCGCGCAGGGCCCAATCCGAAAACTTGCAGGCGTGGCCAGCCCTGAACCTAGCCGACGATCTCGTCGAGCCGGAAGTTCAGCGCGATTTCACGCTCGGCCGCGGCAGGGCTGTCGGAGCCGTGTGTGGAGTTCTCCCCTTTGGAGACTGCAAAAAGCTTACGGATCGTGCCCTCAGCAGCTTCCTTTGGATCGGTGGCACCCATCACCTCGCGATACTTCGCGATCGCGTTCTCGCCTTCCAGAACCTGAAGTACGATCGGGCCCGAGGTCATGAAATCGCACAGTTCGCCGAAGAACGGGCGCGCCTTGTGCTCCTCGTAGAACTTCTCCGCCTGGGCGCGGGTCCAGCGCACACGCTTCTGAGCGACGATGCGAAGATCCGCCTTCTCAATGACGGCATTGATCGCACCCGTCAGATTCCGCTTTGTCGCGTCGGGCTTGATGATGGAAAAGGTGCGCTCGATGGCCATCTTCTCTATTCTCCAGTGATGTCCTGACAGGCCCAAATTGGGTTGGAAGGGCTTATAACCACGGCTCCCAAGACCAGCAAGCGCGGCCGATCGCCCTTGGTCTTTCAGACGGTTCTTCCCCATCAGAACCTGGGATTGCCGTGCAAATGCCTGGATTGTAGCGGTAAATTCGGCTTACTCCGAATGTGAGAGTCATGTTTCTCCGGGAAGGAAAGTCTCTATCCGTGGCCCAATTGACCTGCGACACGCGAAAGCCCACAACTCCCCGGATAGCTACTGCAGATACGGCTCCGGGCGCGCGGGTTGTGCAAACGGCCCTCCACGCCCTCACCTCGCGGCCGCATGGATTGAACGAGGCGCACTCGTGAACGCAACGACTGGCCAGGAAGTCTGGTATCTCGCCCGGGACGGCAAGCAGCACGGACCGCTGTCTGATGTCGAAATGACCAAACTCGTCGAGCTTGGTCATCTTCGTGAAACCGATCTTGTATGGAGGCCGGGCTTCTCCGACTGGCGCCCGGCGCCCAGCGTCTTCGATTCCCTGTCTCCGCCCGCGCCTCAGCCTCCCCCTCCGCCATCTGCGGGTCCGACTTACGGGACCGCAGAAGAAACGGCCCCGTCTCCCGCCGAACAAACGCATAGCGGCGCCGCCCAAGCCTCCGCTGAAGTCGCACCTGCGACCTACGCGTCGCAAATCGAGACCACCAGCAGCAGGATGTCCGGCTCGGTAGACCCTCATCCCGTGGCGGACGAACCCCATCATTTCACGCCGGACAGCGGCGCCACTCACCCAAGCGTCGCATCCCATTTTGGGAACGCTCCCAAAGGCCCCAAACTCGGAACGAGCGATACCTTCCGCGACGTCCGCCCCGAGGAACCTTTGCATCGCGAGCCGAAAGCTGGCGGGTCCAACCGTGGCGCCGTCGTATTCGTGGCCGTTCTCGCGCTGATCGGCGGCATCAGCGCTGCCGGCTATGCCTTCCGCGATTCGCTGACTGAAACGTTGGCCAGCCTGACCGCTTCGTCGTCGGTGCCCGAACAGGTGGCAGAAGTGCCCTTGATCGCATCCGACGCACCGTCAGTCGAACCTGCGCCAACTCAGCCGGCGGAAGAGCCGGCTGCGGTCGCAACGGCCGCCGTTGAGCCCACTCCGGAACCGGCCGCAGCGGGGCCCGTCACGGCCGACCCGAGTGACATCGATGCGAGTTTGCAGAAGTCGGCCATGTGGGCGCTCCTGAAAACGGATTTCCCCGATTGGTATTCGGAGCGCGTTCGCGACATCGGCCGGATGACGAGCGAGCAGAAGTCCGAGGACGAAATCAACGCGACACTGACTGAGGCCATTGTGGCGCTGCGCCGCCAGAACGCGGAAAAGGCGCTTGCTGCAAGCCCTCAAAGCCTGCAGCAAATCGCCACCGCGTTCGTCGCCAATCTGAGCGCCTTGCAGAACCAGAGCGTGGATGCCTGCTACGGCTTCATCAGCAAAGGCGAAACGACGCCTGCAGCCGCCTCACTCGTCCAGAACCCTGTTGACGGGGCCGCCCTGCATGCTCAGCTGCAAGCAGTGTTCGCCGCCGTCGCGGAGGGTGGCAAGTCGCCGACGAAGCGCACGCCGCCGGAGAAGAGCGACTATGACCTTCTCGCCGCCGAACTCGGCACGATCGGCTGGAGCCAGGCGGACATCCAGCTCTTTGCCGACCCGAAAGCCCTGTCCGAGGCACCGCGCGATCGCGTCTGCAAGATGGTGCGCGACTGGTTCTCCGCCCATATCGCTGTCAAGGACGACGCTGCACGCGAAAGGTTGCTTTTCGAGACGCTGCGACCCGTCGTGGCCGGTTGATTGGGCGTAAAGTCAGCCCCGCACACCAGGAATTCTCAGAAAAGATTGAGCTGCCCCGCGCCAGGACCGGGGGGCTCGAACAGATCCGTCCGAAGGATCTGTCTGTTCTCATTCAGTCCGTTTCGTTTGAGCGCCAGACGAAACCGCTGCGCGATCTGCATCGCGTAAGGCCCCTGCCCCCTTTGTCGTACGCCGAATTCGGCAACATAGTCGCGCCCGCCGTGCATTGCCTGCATCAGATGCAGTACACGCTGAGCCCGATCCGGAAATTCCGCCGCCAGCCATTCACGAAACAGATCTTTGAGTTCCAGAGGCAATCGCAGCAGCACGTAGCCGGCCTCCCGCACCCCGGCCGCCTTGGCAGCCGAGAGGATCGCCTCAATCTCATGATCGTTGAGCGCAGGCACGACGGGAGCCACCATCACGGCGGTTGGAATGCCAGCTTCGCTCAGTTGCCGCAGGGCATCGAGCCGTCGCGAAGGCGTGGACGCACGGGGCTCCATGCGGCGGGCGAGGCGGCGATCGAGCGTCGTTACCGAAAGAGCCACCTTTGCAAGCCCACGCGCAGCCATACGTTGAAGGATGTCGATATCCCGGACGACGAGTGCCGACTTGGTGACAATACCGACCGGATGCCCGGTCCGCTCCAGCACTTCGAGGATGCTGCGCGTAAGTGTTCGATCGCGCTCGATAGGCTGATAGGGATCGGTGTTCGTGCCGAGCGCTATTGTGGCTGGCCTATAACTGCGCGCGGCCAACTCCCGTTCGAGAAGAGCCGCTGAATTGGGCTTGGCATAGAGCTTGGTCTCGAAATCAAGCCCTGCAGAATGCCCTAGATAGCAGTGCGTCGGACGCGCGTAGCAATAGATGCAGCCGTGTTCGCAGCCCCGGTAGGGATTGATGGAGCGATCGAACGAAATGTCCGGGCTGTCGTTGCGCGTAATGATCCTGCGCGCCGAATCCTCGCGCACCTCCGTTTTTAGCGGGGCCAGTTCCTCTTCCAGTTCCCAACCATCGTCGAAGCTCGTTCGCCGGTCGCGCTCGAAGCGCCCGCTCGCATTGGTCAGTGACCCACGCCCACGCCGGCGATCTTCCCGCACATGTTTTCCGGCCGCCGAAGCCGGATCCTCGGCCACGCTCACCGCCTCCCGCCGACTGTCCAGACCGAAATCGTCCATCGCGTTCCAGAGCCTCACCAACCGACCTTGAATGCAGAATAGCGCACTCTTCGAACAAAACAAGAACATTTGGCCTGCAGGGAGAAAGAGGCGCTGCTTCGATGGGGACGCTTGTTTGCCGGGCCGATCTCATGCACATGGTGCTGATGATTTCGGTGATCATTCCCACGCTGGATGCGGAACAGGATCTCGCCGCAACCCTCGCTGCACTCATACCGGCGGCGGTGGACGGATTCGTGCGGGAGGTGATTGTCGTGGATGGCGGTTCACGGGATCGCACCCTCACGATCGCCGAGAATACGGGTGTCGATGTCGTCGAGAGCCCGCCGGGTCGCGGCCTGCAGTTGCGCGCTGGTGCAAAACGCGCCCGCCACCCCTGGCTGCTCTTCCTGCACGCCGATACGGAACTGTCCCCCGGCTGGGAATCCGCAGCCAGCCATTTCATGGACAAAGTAGACCAGGGCCGCATCCCAGCTGCCGCTGCGGCCTTTCGGTTCCGCCTGCTGGATGACGGTTGGAAGCCGCGATTCCTGGAGGCCGCGGTGTGGCTGCGTTGCGGACTTCTCAAGCGGCCCTACGGCGACCAGGGACTGCTGATCCCCCGCACGCTCTACGACGAGATCGGGGGGTTCTCCCCGCAGCCGTTGATGGAGGACCTGGACATCGCCCGGCGCATCGGACGCCGCCGCATCAAGATGCTGCGCGCGGATGCCACGACCAGCGCGCGGCGATATCGGACCGAAGGATATCTGAGGCGCACGCTGCGCAATCAGGCCTGCCGCGCCCTTTACGCCACCGGCGTCCCGCCCGAGCGGATTGCGCGGTTCTACGAGGCCGGCCGCCTGCCGGAATCGTCCTGAAGTGGCCGCTCCTGAACGACGCTGGCTCGTCGTGATGCTCAAGGTGCCCGTCGCCGGGCGCGTGAAAACGCGATTGGCGCGCGGCATCGGAGTTGTTGCAGCCACGGCCTTCTATCGCCACGCCACGGCAGCCCTGCTGGCCCGCATTGACCGGCCTCGCCGTTGGACCACGGTGCTTGCCGTCACTCCCGACCCCGAATGCCGCTCTCCGGCGCTGCCCCGGCACCTGCCCCGCATCGCCCAGGGACGCGGTAATTTGGGCGCTCGATTACAACGGATCATGGACCTTCTGCCGACCGGACCGGTCGTCGTCATCGGCTCGGATGTGCCGCACGTCAATGCCGGCCATTTGGCCGAGGCTTTTCAGAAATTGGCCGGAAGCGATGCGGTGCTGGGACCTTCCTCTGACGGCGGCTATTGGCTCGTCGGCTTGCGGCGATGCCCGCGCCGGCTGCGCGCATTCGATAGGGTCCGCTGGTCAAGCGCACAGGCGCTTGCGGACACCGAGGGCAACCTTGCAGGAGCCGACGTGCGTCTCATCGCAACGCTCGACGACATTGACGAGGCGTCAGATCTTGCGAGCCAAGGCGGGTGGACGGGACGGCGAATTCCGCCCCGGGGTTGAGACAGGCTTGATCCGGTGCTCAAGTTGGAAGACCTAGGCCGCCGAACGATCCTTGTCTTCGGCGATCGTCACGGGCATGCAGATGTCGACGCGCTGCTTATCGGACGCGACCATTTCAGGTTTATCCAGATAGATCTCGATCAGCGGCCTGCGCGTGTCGATAACAAGCCCCTGGGTGCTTATCCACTCGTTACGCAGATCTGAGATGGATTTTGCCAACTCTGCAACGCAACCGACGTGGCGTTTGCGGGCATACGCGCCACCAGGCAGGCGGCGAATAAAGAAGGTCTCGGGAACAAGGCTGCGGTACTCTTCCGTCAGCTCAATGCAGGCCTCGTAGCGGCAGTTCTCGGGCGCGATTTTGCGCGGATCATCGAGCAGCAGTCCGTAGCCGGTGCCCATACTATGGATGGCGCCGCTTTCGTGCAGCCAAGCAAGCATGTTCTTCCAGGCTTCTGCCGCGGAGGTCGCGTACGGGCCCTTGGCGCGCACAGCCGCGACGTGCAACGGACGCAAATAGACAAAACCGGTACTCACGCTCGCCTCGCTTTCGCCTGCCGTAGGCGTTTTCCGAAGTTGCCGAAAATACGTCAGGCAATCTTTGGGAACTTTAGCAGTCGCGCGTTCAGTTCAATTTAAGCGGGACGATAAAACTTAGGAGCAATTCGTCATAATTTAATGTCGCTTGGAATGCCGCCTTTGGCGGCGGACGGCCGCCCTCCTAATGACGCTTGCGGCCTGTGTCATCGCCAGCCTTAAGCGCTTGGCGCACGGCCAAAAAATCCTTCCATGCCTGACGCTTGGCGGCGGGCGTGCGCAACAGATAGGCCGGATGCAAACTCGCCATGGTCGGGATCTTGCGGCCACCGATATCGAGTTCCCTCCAGCGTCCCCGCGCGGTCAGGATGCCGTCTTCGATCCGCAAAATCTGCTTTGTAGCGACGCCGCCCAGGAGCAGCAGAACACGCGGCCCGACCAGTTCAATCTGCCGTTCGAGAAACGGCCGGCATACCTCCCCCTCCTGCGGCGTCGGGGTGCGGTTGCCCGGAGGCCGCCAATAAACGACATTCGTGATATGGACGTCGCCTTCGCCCATGCCGAGCGCCTCGAGCATGCGATCCAGCAGTTGCCCCGCACGGCCCACGAACGGCCGGCCCTCCATATCCTCGTCGCGGCCCGGAGCCTCGCCGACGATCATGAGAGGCGCCCTCGGCGCACCACGATAGAAGCACAGGTTCTTGGCGGTGGCCTTCAGAGAGCAGCCGTCGAAGATGTCCAGGGCCTGCCTGAGTTCATCGAGCGTACCGGCCCTGCGGGCCGCAGTCCGGGCATTTCCAACAGCCACATCGGGAGGCGGCGTTGCGAAACGGCGGGATGCTGGCTGCGACGGGGCACCTGAACCCGCCCGCTGGGGGGCGGAAGGCTCCGGCCGGCCCCGGCGCGCGGACCCACCCGGGTGCGGCCCTCCAGCGCCTTCCCGCGCCGGATCGCGAGATGTGCCCGCTACAGTCGGCGCCTGCGGCGGCACGACATGCCCATCATAATCCGCACCAGGCGAACGCTGATCCGCGCCAAGCCAATCGAGCGCTTCATCACCGACAACGGCGTCGGCCCCCATGGCGAGGGTCCACTCCAGAACCGCGGCGAGAAGCTGGCGCTCATGATTGCTCATGGCGACAACATATCTGCCCGCACACTCCTTTCCAACGTGCAGATGCCCTCCATTCCTGTGACGGAACGCCCGTCTCGCTTGACGGTCCATGCCCCGCGACCTAATCCGGAGCGCTTGTTCTGCCTGCAAACCCAAGCCGAAGGACACCTGCGAGATGGCGCAAGAAGAGATCGAAATTCCGCCGCGCGAGGCCATGGAGTTCGACGTCGTTATCGTCGGAGCCGGGCCGGCGGGACTTTCCGCCGCCATTCGATTGAGGCAGCTGGCTGCGGAAAGCGGGAAAGACATCTCGGTCGTGGTGCTGGAAAAAGGCTCGGAGGTCGGCGCGCACATTCTCTCTGGAGCGGTCATCGATCCTGTCGGCCTTAACCGTCTCATCCCCGACTGGAAGAGCAAGGGCGCGCCAATCGACACCGAGGTCGTGGAAGACCGCTTCCTCGTCCTCGGCCCAGAGGGCGACATGCGCCTTCCTAACATCATGATGCCGCCGCTGATGAACAATCACGGCAACTACATCGTCAGCCTCGGCGCACTGACCCGCTGGCTCGGTGAGCAGGCGACGGAACTTGGCGTCGAAATATACCCCGGCTTCGCGGCCGCCGAGTTCCTCACGGACGAGAAGGGTGCCGTGGTCGGCGTGGCCACCGGCGACATGGGCGTCGGCCGGGATGGCGAACCGAAGGACAGCTTCGTGCGCGGCATGGAACTGCGCGGCAAGTACACGTTCATCGCCGAAGGCGTGCGCGGCTCGCTGGCCAAGCAGCTCATCCGCAAGTTCGGCCTGGATGCCGCCACCGGTCCGCAGAAGTACGGCATCGGCCTGAAAGAACTCTGGGAGGTTGCGCCAGAGAGGCATCACCGTGGACTCGTGCAGCACTCCTTCGGCTGGCCGCTGGGCAATCGCACGGGAGGCGGCTCGTTCCTCTATCACTACGGTGAAAATCTCGTATCGGTCGGCTTCGTTGTCCACCTCAACTACGAGAACCCGTATCTTTCACCGTACGACGAGTTCCAGCGCTTCAAAACACACCCCGCCATCCGCGGAACGTTCGAGGGCGGCAAGCGCATCGCTTATGGCGCCCGCGCCATAACGGAAGGCGGCTGGCAGTCGTTGCCCAAGCTCACTTTCCCCGGCGGTGCTCTCCTGGGCTGCTCGGCCGGCATGGTCAACGTGCCCCGCATCAAGGGCAGCCACAACGCCATACTGTCAGGCATCGCCGCCGCAGAAGCGGCCTTTGCGGCGCTCGGCGCGGATCGCGCCCATGACGAACTGACGGACTATGAGACCGAGGTGCGGGAAGGCGAAATCGGACGCGACCTGAAGATGGTCCGCAATTCCAAGCCGATGTGGTCGCGTTTCGGCACGGCCCTCGGCGTGTCGCTCGGCGGCATGGACATGTGGCTGCGCACCCTCTTCGGCGGCTGGTCGCCATTCGGCACCTGGAGCCACGACAAGCCCGACCACTCGGCCCTCAAGCCGGCCTCGGCGTTCGAGCCGATCGCCTATCCCAAGCCCGACGGCGTGTTGACCTTCGACAAGCTGACGAACGTCTCCTTCTCAGCCACGAACCACGAGGAGGACCAGCCGGTCCATCTGCAATTGACCGACCCGAACATCCCCATCGCCGTCAACCTGCCGACCTGGGCCGAACCCGCGCAGCGCTACTGCCCAGCGGGCGTTTACGAGGTGGTGCAGGACGAGAAGGGCAACGCGCGCTTCCAGATCAACGCGCAGAACTGCGTGCACTGTAAGACCTGCGATATCAAGGATCCCAGCCAGAACATCACGTGGGTCTGCCCCGAAGGCGGCGGAGGCCCCAACTACGCCGAGATGTGACCGGCAGTCTGGCGAACTCCACTCCACGCCACGAACGGCGGGCCGCCCTCATAAGTCGAGGTCGAGGCGGCGGAGGATCGGGACACGGCGAGGTGTCATCGGCGGCTCCGCCACCATGCCAAGTCGGCCGGCGCAGCAGGCCGCGTGAGGCGTCCGTCAATCCACACCGGGGTCCAATGACGCGCCGTCCGGGTTCTCCATCGGGCCAGCATCCTCGCCCGGCGGGAGATCGGTATCATCGGGGGCCTCTTCGGGGGGCAACTGCGGGTCCTCGCCAGGACCGGGCTCGCCCTCCACCGGCGCGTCCTCCACGGGTTCGCCCACACTCTCGCCCAACTGAGCTTCGTCTGCGACCAGATCCGCCTCCGCGATATTTCCGACGATCATCACGGGGATATCTTCCGCAGGCTCCCGGGCGTGCGCGGGGGCGCCGGTGCCGGCATTCAGAAACAGGACTAGAACCAGAGCACCAACAAAACCGGCAGCCACCGGCGATGGCGGTCCCTTTTTCTCTTTGTTTTTCATGTCCCAGGGCTCCCTTAGCCCAACCTCGCCAGGGGTCCGCCCCAGCTGGCCGCATCCTCAAAACCGGTCGAACGCACCGCACGTCCATTCGCCGCGGCTGCCGCCCTCATGACGCCACGCACCCATGAGATTAGCCCACTGCGCAAGGCTCTGTTGAGACTTTTCCTCGGCTATTGGTTGCAAAGGGTAAAAAGTCGTCTCCGGCCCGTCAGGCTTGTCGCCAACCGGCTGCAGACTTTGCTAGGATTGGCTGCGGAATCGCGGCCGCGTTTTCAACGCGCAAAAGGAATAGCCTTTCATGCGAGCACGTCCTGCCCGGCATGTTGCCAACAAGGCCCTGGTGGCCACCGCCCTGGCGGCTCTCATTGCGGGTGTTCCCACCACGTCGCGGGCAGAGACCGTCGATAGTTCAGAATTGGCTCAGACCCTCTCTGGCAGCTACCTGGCCGGACGTTTCGCCCGGGCTGAAAACGACACGAGCTATGCAGCGGCCTTCTACGGCAACGCGCTCGTTTTTGACCCGTCCAGCGATATGCTGCTCGAGCAGGCATTGCTGATGGAGGCTTCGCAAGGCTCCTGGGACAACGCGATCCGGCTCGCCGAAGAGTTGGCGCGCTTGGAACCGCAGCACCGTATGGCGCAGATGTTCCTCGGGCTAAACGCCTTCAAAGAGGGCAACTGGAAAAAGGCGGAAGAGAAATTCAAATCGGCATCCTCCGGTCCCATCGGAGAGTTGACCAGTGCGCTCGCTTCCGCATGGATCAAGCTTGCAGACAACCAGCCGGGTAAGGCCCTGGGTTTGCTCGTCGTGCCGCGTCAGGCCGAATGGGCGCAATTCTATCTGCGCTATCACAGGGCGCTGATTGCAGATGTGGCCAACCGCACGAGCGATGCACGCGCTTCGTTCGACAAGATCTTCCGCCAGGATGGGCGCACACTTCGGACCGCTCTGGCTTATGCGCGCAGCCTCGCCCATGCCGGAGATATTCGTGCGGCGCGTGAAACGCTCAGAGAGCACATCGCAAAGACGCAGGGAGAAGGACACCCCCTCGCCCGCGCACTGATGCAGGAATTGAAAGCGGGCACCAAATTGCCGCTGCTCGTCTCGACCCCGGCAGAGGGTCTGGCCGAGGTATTCTACGGACTTGGCGAGTCTCTGATTGGCGAGGGCGCGATCGGCGTTGGAATCGTCTATCTGCAAATGGCGCTCTACATCGTGCCAGATCATCCGTTCGCGCTGGCCGCGCTCGCGAACGCCCACGAGGCAAACCGGCAGTACGCAGAAGCGATCGCCATCTACAATCGCATTCCCAAGGGCTCCCCGCTCGAGCCCGCGATCGAAATCCGCAAAGCATTCAATCTCAACTCGCTGGAACGCCCCGATGAGGCACGTTCCATCCTCGAGCGCCTGCTGTCGACCGAAGAGACGGCCAGCGACACCCCGGCGGCCTCCGATACTCCGCCTCCCCCACCGCAGTTCGAAACCATCGATCTCGGGGGGAAGGTTTTGAAGTTCGGTTCGACCGGAGAGGAAGTTCGCGAGTTGCAGGGAGCCCTGTCCCAGATCGGCTACGATGTCGGTGACACGATCGACGGCCGGTTCGGCAACGCCACACGGGCGGCTGTTCTGAGCTTCCAGAAAGAAAACGGGCTGGAAGAGGATGGCCGTGTGGGTCAGGAAACGCTGACCGCGATCCTGGCCAATGCCAATAGCTCTTCGGCGACACAAGCTGCGTCGAACAAATCCAAGCTCGATCCCACCGAGAGGCTGCAGGCACTCGACGCGCTCGGCAACATCTTAAGATCACGCAAGCTCTACGCTGAGGCGATCGACGTCTACGATCAGGCCATTGCCATGATCAAGAAGCCGGACCGCCGACACTGGGTCTATTACTACGCCCGAGGCACGTCCTACGAGCGGCTCAAAAATTGGCCCCCGGCCGAAAAGGATCTGAAGAAGGCTTTGGACCTGTTCCCCGATCAACCGCTGGTTTTGAACTATCTGGGTTACTCCTGGATCGACCAGGGCCTAAATCTCGAACAGGGAATGCGCCTCATCGAGCGCGCCGTCGCGGTGAAG
The DNA here is from genome assembly GCA_963825555.1 of uncultured Alphaproteobacteria bacterium. GTDB lineage: Bacteria > Pseudomonadota > Alphaproteobacteria > Rhizobiales > Hyphomicrobiaceae > JAGVSR01. The sequence continues at coordinate 132,090 of CAWGTZ010000007.1, forward strand.
CCGGATGACGGTTACATCGTCGACAGCCTGGGTTGGGCTCATTACAAGCGGGGCAACTTCGAAGAGGCCGTGCGATATCTGGAACGGGCCGTCGAACTGAGACCTGATGATCCGGTCCTCAATGACCATCTCGGTGATGCCCTGTGGCGGGTCGGCCGCGAACGCGAGGCGCGATTCCAATGGGATCAGTCTCTGTCGCTGCAGCCGGAGCCGGAGGATGCAATCAAGACCCGGCTCAAGCTCGAGCAGGGGCTCGCGGCCGTTGAGATCGTTGCGCCGCAGTCGCTCGCGAACGGGGCCGGCGTCACGTCTTCCGACGTCCCCAAGCCGACGACGCCGTGACGACTGAGATCATGGCCGCCCGCCCGTTCGATACACGCAGCCGAAATCCCTGACGCGCCATGACCGACGTCGTGGAAGTGGCGCGCGCCAAGATCAACCTCACACTCAACGTGCTGGGCCGCCGCAACGACGGCTACCACAGCCTCATCAGCCTCGTTGCCTTCGCAAATGCGGGCGACCACGTCCGTCTCGTCGCCGACGAGCCGCCGGGTCTCACCATCACCGGCCCGTTTGCTGATGCCATAACAGGCGAAAACATCGTAGAGCGTGCATTTGTTCTTCTTAGCCAAGTTGAGCCCCGCCTGTCGCTCGGTCATGTCTACCTCGACAAACAGCTTCCTGTGGCGGCCGGTATCGGCGGGGGCTCCTCAGATGCTGCCGCCTTCCTGCGCGCGGTGCACAGTGCCAATCCCGAATTCCATGACCGGATCGATTGGATGGCCATCGCCCGCCGCCTCGGCGCGGACGTGAGCGTCTGTTTTGCAAACCGGGCAATCTGGATGAGCGGCACGGGCGAAACGCTGCATGAGTTGAGCATGCCTCTCCCAGCGCTTGCAGCCGTACTCGTCAATCCGATGGTCTGCGTCCCCCCGGACAAGACCGCGCGCGTCTTCCGGCTGCTCGGTGCGCCGCTTCTCGATGAGTTGCGGGACGCTCCGCCTGCCGCCGTTGCCGACATCTCCAACCGGTCCGGGCTTCTGTCTCTAATGGCGCGGGCCGGCAACGACATGGAGGCTCCCGCCACGGCCATCGTCCCGCAGATCGCGGATGTGCTGGAGAGCCTCGAAGCCTCAGCAGGGATCGAGATCGCCCACCTGTCGGGAGCCGGACCGACCTGCTTCGGGATTTTCGCGGACATGCCTGCGGCCCAGGCTGCGGCTCGGTGTATCAGCGCTGCGCACCCTGGATGGTGGGTCCGCGACACCACGATAGGCTGAGATTAATGGCGTCCGAGTCCGGCGCTCAATGGCCGCGGTTGACCGAGAAGGCGATGACGTCCTCAAGGGCCGACTTGTGGTGGCTATCGGGGAAAATGGCCAGCGCATCGCGTGCAATAGAACCGTAGGCCCGGGCTCGCTCCATTGTCGCTTCGAGCGCCTTGTGCTTCTTCATGAGCGCAATGGCCTGGTCGAGATCCTCGTCGCGAATGTCACCTTCTACGATCGTGCGATTCCAGAACGCGCGCTCCGTATCGTTGCCGCGCCGGAACGAGAGAATGAGCGGCAGAGTGATCTTGCCCTCGCGGAAATCGTCACCCACGGACTTTCCGAGCTTGCGGCTGTCGCCCGAGTAATCGAGCGCATCATCCACGAGCTGGAATGCAAGGCCGAGATTCTTACCATACGACCGCATTGCCGCCTGCTCTTCCTGCGGGCGGATTGCCAGTGCCGCGCCGACCTCCGCCGCCGCCAGAAAAAGGGCGGCCGTCTTGGCGTTGATGATGGCGAGATACTCGTCCTCGGTTGTCGAGGTGTTCTTGGCGGCCGCGAGCTGCATCACCTCGCCTTCCGCAATGACGGCGGCGGCGTTCGACAGGATCTTCAAGACCTGCATGTTGCCGACTTCAACAAGTGTCCGGAACGCCTGACCGAGCAGGAAGTCACCAACGAGGACACTCGCCTGATTGCCCCAGATCAGACGGGCCGTCTTACGGCCGCGGCGAGCATCGCTCTCATCGACGACATCGTCGTGAAGAAGCGTTGCAGTGTGCATGAATTCGATGGCGGATGCGGTGCGGATGTGACCATTTCCCGCGTAACCACACATCTTGGCCGAAGCGAGCGCCAGCATGGGGCGCAGGCGCTTGCCACCCGAAGCAATGAGGTGGTGGGCCAGCTCGGGAATAAGATCGACGTCGGAGACGGCTTTGTCGAGGATGATGCGGTTGATCGCCTCCATATCCTCGGCTACGAGCTGAAGCAGGGGCTCCAGGCTCTCTGATGCGGACCGCGCCTCGTCGAACGGAACAACGACACCCACTGAGCTATCCTCTATAAAAAGGTTCCGGATGCTATACCGGTTTCCGGAGGCCTATTTCTCCGACACTTTGCCGCATAAGACGGCGCGTGCGGAAGGGGGAAACGATGCGCGAGTTGATGCGAGCCACAGATCCGGTCTTGATCAGCTTCGTCGAAGCCCTGCTGCGCTCTGCGGGCATCGAGCCTGTATTACTAGACCGGAACATGAGCGTGCTGGAAGGCTCCCTAGGTATATTGCCTTGCCGCATCCTTATTGCGGAGGAGGACTGGCCCGCGGCCCGGCGGCTTGTCACAGATGCGGACTTGGGCTCCTGGATTATCGACGAGGCGGCACCATGACCTCCCCGCTGCCAGGCCCCTCAGGTCCACCAGAGGAACATGCAACTGCCGATGCATTTCTTGGCGGAAATCTCAGCATACTGCAGCCGCGTCACGGTTACAGGGCAGGTGTCGATGCGGTCCTCCTGGCCGCTGCGGTTCCGCTCGGCCGGGATACGCCAGCCGATGTCCTGGACTGCGGATCGGGGGTCGGCACCGTAGGGCTATGTCTGGCGGCCCGTTGCAGAGGCGCGCGCGTCACACTGGTCGAACGGGAGGCGGAACTTCTTCATCTGGCGCGGGCGAACATCGCCCGTAACGGGCTAGAAAGCCGTGCCGAGGCCGTCGCTGGTGATCTCACCCTGGCCGCCCAGAACCCCGGCTCGCCGCAGATCGAGTCGGAACGGTTCGACATCGTCTTGGCCAACCCGCCGTTCCACAACAGCGCATGCGGTACGCGAGCCAAGGATCGTCTAAAGTCGGTCTCTCACGCGATGGAAAGCGATGCGCTCGACCTGTGGATCCGATTTGCCGTCCGCGTCATGCGGCCCGGAGGACGGTTGGTCCTCATCCACAAGGCGGCGGCGCTTCCCCTCCTTCTCCCGGCACTGGAAGGGCGCTTCGGCGGGCTGCGCATCCGCCCTGTCCACCCGCAAGCCGATGCGCCCGCGATGCGCGTGCTCGTCGACGGTATAAAGGGTAGCAGGGCGGAGACGGTTCTGCTGCCCGGTCTTGTCCTGCACGAACCCGGCGGCGCCTTCACGCCATATGTCAGCCGGATTTTGCGGGAGGGTGCGTCGCTGGACCCGGCTCACGATCCGCCGGTGGAAGCAGACTGACCCCGAAACTCGAGATCAAATCTGAAGATCGAAATTACAGGATCTAACGAAGCATGTGGCCTTTCACGCGCACACCCCTGGTCCCGGTCCTTCGTCTCACCGGGCCGATCGGCATGGTCACGCCTCTGCGGCCTGGCCTCAGCCTCAGTACTTTGGCCGGACCGCTGGAAAAGGCTTTCGAGATGTCGACGACGCCGTCCGTCGCCGTGATCGTAAATTCGCCCGGCGGGTCGCCCGTGCAATCGAGTCTGATACTGAAGCGTATCCGTGCACTCGCCGAGGAGAACGAGAAGAAAGTCCATGTGTTCTGCGAGGACGTCGCTGCATCCGGCGGATACTATATCGCGCTCGCAGGCGACGAGATTTACGCGGAGCCATCGTCCATCGTCGGGTCCATCGGCGTCATCTCATCGAGCTTCGGCTTCGACAAGGCGATTGCGAAGCTCGGGATCGACCGGCGGGTCTATACGGCAGGCCGTTCGAAGAGCATCCTGGATCCCTTCCTGCCCGAGAAAGCCGAGGACGTGGAGCGGCTGGCCGCCGTGCAGCGCGATGCACACGACGTTTTCATCGGCGTCGTCAAGGAACGCCGAGCAGGCAAACTCAAGGGTCTCGATCCGGAACTTTTCTCAGGAGCCTTTTGGAGCGGCAAGCAGGCGCTTGAACTGGGACTGATCGATGGAATCACTGACATTCGCACGCGCATGCGCGAACTCTACGGCGAGAAGGTGCGCCTCAAGGCCGTGCCGCTTGATCGTGGGGGGCTACTCTCGCGTCTGAAGAGAATGCCGTCGCTGGCCACTGCTGGAGCAATCATGGAATCCGGTGCCGATGCGGCGCTGACGGACGACCTTGTCTCAACAATGGAGACTCGGGGCCTCTGGGCGCGGTATGGTCTTTAGCCCCGCCCATATCAGAGGGAGGCTTACATGCCGCCAGTTCTGTTCGCCCTAGCCGCCGCAGCCGGATTCTTCGCCGCGGCCCGTCTTTTCGCCATGGCGATGGATAGCCATGAAGATACGTGGCGTCAGGCCAACGAGGAGCCAAAAGGTACGGCAACCGCCAGCGACTCGGCACGCGACCTAGGCCGTCTGGAATGGGATGAAGCCTCCGGTGTCTACAAACCCCGCCCGCCTCAATCGTCTTGAACGGCATATGGCAACGCCGCCTCTCTAAGCGTATCGGGCTTGTGTCATCCTGGAAAAGCTTGCTGGGGCCGGTCTAGGTCACGGCCATGATGGCAAGCCCGAGAAAGACGAGAACATTGAGGAGCGAAGAGATATTGATATCGCCTGCCTCCTTCACCCGGACAGTCCGCACGACCTCGCGTACCTCCACCCGCGGCTGGGCCGCAGGACCGGTCTCGCGCTGCCGCATCCAAGCCCAGACGAAACGGCCGACTGTGGACAGACGGGCGGCAATCTCGGCGGGCGCCCTCTGCCAGCCGTACTTGTAGAAGAACACGATCCCCACGACGACGGCGATCTGCGCCACCGTGGAAACCCAACCGCCCAGCAGAAACCACAGCACGGACCAGGCAATCGACAGCACGCTTATCAGCGCCCACCACAGCCAAGAAAGAATATCCACCGTGCTTCTCTCCTGTCGTCGCCTTCCTGGACCCCCATCCCTAAGGTTCCACCGACGCTATCGGGGAGTTATGGGATGACGGCGTGTCCAGAATACGTATAGTGCCGCCGGCAAAACGACAAACGCCGACTTCTTCCAATCAGAGCCCCTGAAATGTCTAGCAAAACTGCCCCCGCACTCCGGCCCCGCGAAGCTTTTCAGGATTTGATCCTCACGCTGCAGCAGTTCTGGGGACAGCAGGGCTGCGTTGTTCTCCAGCCCTACGACATGGAAGTAGGCGCCGGAACATTTCATCCCGCCACCACGCTGAGGGCACTGGGACCACGCCCGTGGAACGCCTGCTACGTGCAGCCGTCGCGACGGCCGAAGGATGGCCGCTACGGCGAGAACCCGAACCGCCTGCAGCACTACTACCAGTTCCAGGTCATCATGAAGCCATCGCCTGAGAACATTCTCGACCTATACTTACAGAGTCTGGAAGCGATCGGTATCGACACCAAGGTCAACGACATTCGCTTCGTCGAGGACGACTGGGAAAGCCCGACGCTCGGCGCATGGGGGCTTGGCTGGGAAGTCTGGTGCAATGGCATGGAAGTGACGCAGTTCACCTATTTCCAGCAGGTCGGCGGCTTCGACTGCTCGCCGGTTGCCGGCGAGATCACTTACGGTCTGGAACGCCTCGCCATGTACGTTCAGGGCGTTGACCGGGTCTTCGATCTGAACTTCAACGGCCGCTCCGATGAGCGCAAGCTGACGTATGGGGATGTGTTCCTGCAGGCCGAACGTGAGTATTCGCGCTATAATTTCGAGCATGCGGACACCGACTTGCTGCTCCAGCATTTCAAGGATGCGGAGACGGAGTGCCGGTCGCTGCTGGAAAAGGGCCGTGGGGCAGACGGACATCTGCTCGCTCTGCCGGCCTACGACCAGTGCATCAAGGCGAGCCATGTCTTCAATTTGCTCGATGCGCGCGGCGTAATCTCCGTCACGGAGCGGCAGAGCTACATTCTGCGGGTGCGCGAACTCGCCAAGGCCTGCTGCGGTGCATGGCTTGAAACCGAGGGCGGCCGACTGGCCGCGTAAGCCAGGCGCGCCCGCTTGCGCAAGACAACGATCGTGCGATCGATCAAGACGCGTGACGTAGGCCGCTCAGGTAGGTTCTGATTAGTTGATCGACGAGCTGGGCTGCGCTCTCATTGGTCACGATCGAAAGTTTGTCGGCCGTGGCAAGAGACGTGATGCCATGCACACCGGCCCATAGCACGCTCGCCGAGCGCCTCAAGTCGTCTGGACCCGCATCCACCAACACAGGTTGCAGCGCGTCCTCGACCCGCTTCATCAAGCCGTCAAGTTTCTGCTGATACCAATTCGGAATCTCCCGTCCCGGCGGCAGGTGATGCTCAAACAGCAGATTCCAGAGCTTGGGGTGGCCCGTCGTAAAGCGCAGATACGCGCGACCCAGCGCCAGGACACGGTCCCCGGGGGCGCCATCGGCGGGCACGTTGTCGAGCTCCGCCGCAAGGCTGTCCATGAGGCGGCCCTCGATATTCAGAACCAAGTCATCCAGGTTCTCAAACACATTGTAGAGTGTGCCGGGCGAGTAGCCTATTCGGCGCGCGACCTCGCGCGCTGACAGACATCCCAAACCTCCCTCGCTGATCAAATTGGTCGATGCCGAGAGGATGAGCTCCCGTAATTCTTCTGCGGTGTGTGAAGAACGCCGTCCCATGGAAGCAAACAGGCCCAGAAAATTGAACGATGTGGTGACTCGTGGATATAGCTAAATATCATAAAAGGTCGTGGTCAGATCGTGCCAAAGATAGCTGCACTTTGAACAAGAGTGTTCTTTTAAAGAATATACCATTCGTCGAACTTTTGTTCGACGAATGGTGAAAAATATTGGACGCAGTTCAATCAAACTTAGGGGCAGGGCGGATTGGGAAGGCAGTTGTTATCGTCGAAATCGACGCATGAATTACGCGGGGCAAGAACGGCCTTGTCCTTCCATGCCTTCGGGGCAAACAAACCACCGACGATCAATGGATTATAATTGTATTCCGCCTCCACCACGATCGCGGTTCCGCCGGCTCCGAGAAGGTCGTTGGACAGCCCGTTGTACTGCGTGCAGCGGGCCTTCAACGACGACTCGCCCTCTCCGTAAGATGGACGGTTGGTCTCCTCGGCATAGACCTGAAGAACCGTCGGATCATCGTCCTTGGCCCGCACGGGGATGACGTGAAGCTTCAAAGTATCCGTTCCCCACACCCCCATCACGTGATCCACGATGCCGTAGATGGCATTTACATCCGCCGCCGTGATGTTCTCTTCACGTGCAATCAGATCGGCTACCATGGAAGTGACCTGACCAAATCGGCGATCGATTGATATGGCTCGGGTTACCTCGAAGACGCCAACGAGCATGATTAGAAGAACCGGCGCGATAAGGCCGAACTCTACGGCAGCCACGCCCCTAACGTCCCGTGCAAGTTGGCGCCAGCCAACGCGAGGCGCGGCGATATTACGGCGATAGAAGGAATGTTTCATGGGCGTCCTCGAGACCACAGCAAGACTTCAGGTTGATCAGACACGGAGTTCTCGTTGAACTCAGTCGTAAGGCTCGGTTCGGAACGTGGCGACGGCCTGGATCAGCGCACCGCCGCTGGCCAGCGCAACACCGTCTGTCGGTTTCATAAGAATGTACTTGAGATAGGGAAACTTGATCGGCATGTCCCAGTCGTAGCAGACGGTCACCAGCACGACTTGTCCGGCACCGCCAGCTGAATCGGTTAGACCGGCGTTCACGTCCGACTGCTCAGTCAGATTGCCGTTTTCAGCACATGCCGTCGGAACAATGCCCGCCCAGTTCGCCGCGCTTTGCACATGAACGATGATTTTGTTGCAGTCGTCATCGAGGAAGGTACCGCCAGCCTGGCAGACCATTTCCTTGAACTGGCCCATTTTGAGCGCGGCTTTCTGCGCCTCGCCTGTGCGGATCTTGCGCGAGGCCGTCTCGACCGCATGATCGAGACTATTGATCGTGAAGAACTGCAGGCCAATGGCCATGATGCCAAGCACGAACAGCAGGAACGGACCGGCCACCAACCCGAATTCGATGGCCGTCACACCGTCCTCGTTGCGCCTAAGGCGCGAGATCACATCGCGATGCGATGCCTGACGCTGGGCCGCAAACATCGGCTTGAACTTCATGGTGCAATTCCTCCGGTCGTGAAAGGCACATCCGCCAGATTGACCGCGATCCGGACATGACCTTTCCAACCGTGAGTAGAGCAAAAGAAGATAAAAGCCGGGCCAAAAGGCCCATCACAATTTGAATCGAATTTTACGAATGTCCGATGAGGCCATTGAGCATTTGTTCACCATCGGAAGGGCCGCTCCTCTCACCCTCCTCCCGGGCTCAACCGGCGGTATGCGCCCAGGCTGCGCCGGCGCACACATGTCACATATATAAAAAGAAACCGCCGGACATTGCCGGCGGTCTCGTTATGGAAGTGAACAAAGATCCTGCTGATGGCCGGCGTCGAGCTTATGCGAAGCCGACCCCTTTTCACGGCCTACTGGCCGCCGCCACCGGATCCATCGCTGCCCGATTCGGAGAACTTGGTCTTACCCGCATTATGCTTCATGACCTGATCGAAGAAGGCGGAGTTGTCGCCGATCGTCAGTGTCGGATGGCAATTGGGCGTGCAGCTGAACGATTGGCGCTGGCCGGCGCGGCTCACATTCACAATGCTCCGCTCATCCCGTTCCACCAGGATACGCTGATCCTGGATGACGTTCTTGTCTCTATCCAGGGCGATGATGTTGGTGATGCCAAAGGTCTTGCCCGTAATCACGAGCATGTTGCCACCTTGGACGGTGACGTCGGCAATCGAGCCATTCCCAATGATGATCTCGGAGACCGGGCGCGGCAAGCGAAGCAGCTGGGCCTGATCATAGCGGACGATCAGATCATCGGAGGCCTCAGCGGCGCCCGCAGGCGCCATCATTCCAAGAATGGCGCCGGCAAGGAAGCAGACGCTGCGCGCCACGGTTTGGGACCCGATCGTCTTTACGCGAGTTCGCAACATCGAAGGACCTCTCAGCCAATGAACTTTCAGCCGATTAGGGCAGGAAATGGTGAAGGAATTGCAAATGATCGTGCCGAGAAGGGGCGTACGCGGTCCGGATGACTGGTCCCGGGGGCGGCTGAGCCAACCGAAACGCAAACCTCAGAGCAAATTCCCCCGTTTGTCGCCTGGAGAAGCAGCCTCCCAACAGGGCGCGGGTTGACTAGAAACGAAGTTGATCCACCCCCATCGCGACACTGTCGGCAGAAAACAGCGAGAAAGACGTCCGCCACAATGTGGCTATACAGAAGTAGAAAAAACACTTAATCTAAGCATAACACATTATTAATGATAAAAATAGGCAGTAATACAGGAGATTTTGAGAATTAAATTTGTATTAGTCAAATATAACTTTTCATTTTACTTTGACTTATCGTCACTTTTTCTACTTGTCTACAAAGTTTTTACACAAGCGAAAGAAGTATTTATGCCCAGCTCCGCGATTTTTACCTGCGATTAATGGCTTGGGGGTAGGTTATCTCCAGTTCAGACGCAAGGGCCGAACCCCAGCAATGAACTGTATTCAACACTGTCACAGTGGATTGGGAGACTAACATGACGACTTTCTCGAAGTTTCTGAAGGACGAGTCCGGCGCAACCGCAATCGAGTACGGCCTGATCGCCGCCCTCGTCGGCGTTGCCATCATCGTCGGCCTCAACGCCCTTTCGACTGGCCTGAACGGCCTGTTCAACAGCATCGCGGGCAGCCTCGGTGGCGCTGCTGGCGGCGGCGACGCTGGCGGTGACGCTGGTGGCGCTACGTAATCTCTGAACTCGTCTCCCTCTACAACGGGGGAGACGGACCGAGATACGGTCCGTGCTCATTGCGACGAAACCCATCCGGCGGCATGCCGGGTGGGTTTTGTTTTTCGCGCCCCTTCGACCAAAGCTGACATGAGAACTCCGGCACTCCTGCCTCTAGTACGGCGATGGCAGCAATCCCCTCCGAATAGAAGCTCAGGCTTCACGAAACAGGCGTCGAAACAAAGCATTAGCTGTAAAAATGGGTAGAAAAGAAATCAATTGAACTACACTTTGATTTCACGGGATCTTAATGCGCAATCGGCATGTTTTACGTAAGCGTTGCATCGCACCACAGGGCATTCGCCGGGAAACGAATGCTTTGATCTTGGTCGGGCAGGCGTGGAGAGCAGCATGTTCGAACTATTTCTAAAAGACGAGGCCGGAAGCACAGCGATCGAGTACGGCCTCATAGCCGCACTCGTTAGCTTTGGGATCATCGGGGCTCTCACATCGTTTAGCGACAATGTCGTTGGCTTGTACAATTACGTCGTCGACAGCGTGGGAGCCGCGAACGCACCAGAGGAAGGCGGCGGACAAGGCAATGGATAGCAAAACGAATCGGAATGTCGGATGTGATCGCTGCGGCTGGTCAGGCCTGAGCGATGAACGCAAGCGCGGCCTGGCAAAATTTCTGCAAGACGAAAACGGCGCGACCGCAATCGAATACGCTCTGATCGGCGCCCTGGTCGGAGTCGGTTTGGTCGTGGCTCTTACCCAGCTGGGGACGGGGCTTTCGAACTTGTTCTCATCGTTCAGCCAGTGGTTCGGCGGCGACGAGGCGGCGTAAGCTCAAAGAACCTTCCCGCTACACTGACGAAGTTCAAAGGCCGTTGCGCAGAGCGTCGCAACGGCCTTTCGCGCTTCGTCGAAAGGATGATCACATCGCCCGCTATGCCGCCTGCGCCAGATATGACCTGATGAAGCGCTCGTAGATCGCCGTCAACTGCTCCAAATCAGATAAGGACACATGCTCGTCGACCTGATGGATCGTGCGATTGACGAGACCAAACTCCACCACCGGACACTGGTCCTTGATGAAACGCGCATCTGACGTTCCACCCGACGTGGTCAGCCTCGGTTTACGCCCCGTAATTTCCGATACTGCCCCCGAGAGCGTATCGACCAGAGGGCCGGCCGCAGTCAGAAACACATCGCCCGTCCCCGCGAAGGACACATCGTAGCGGGCTCCGGTTGCCAGCGCAGCGGCGTCGCACTGCAGCCGAACCCACTCCTCGATCGAGGACCGCCGCCAGATATCATTATACCGGACATTGAATGTCGCGCGGGCCGATGCGGGGATCACGTTCGAAGCCGTGTTGGGCACCGAGATCACCGTAACCTGGCAGTTCGACGGCTCGAAGTGACCACTCCCCTCGTCAATCGGCGTCCCCGACAGGCGGGTGATGAATTGCGCCAGCTTGGGCACAGGATTGTCGGCGCGCTGCGGATACGCCGCGTGCCCCTGCCGGCCGTACACGACCAGCTCCCCGGTCACCGATCCCCGCCGGCCGATCTTGATCTCGTCGCCCAGCGCATCCGGATTGGACGGTTCTCCAACGAGGCAAGCATCGAGGCGCTCACCCCGCTGCACCAGCCAATCCAGCACCTTGGCAGTGCCGTTGATGGACGGCCCCTCCTCATCCCCTGTGATCAGGAGCGATATCGAACCGGACCGGCGCGCCGGGCCTGACGCCAGATAACGCGAAACGGCCGCGACGAAACACGCCACGGCACCTTTCATGTCGACGGCCCCGCGCCCATAGAGAACCCCATCCCGGACTTCGGCCGCAAAGGGGTCGGATTGCCACGCGGCCAGATCGCCGGGTGGGACCACATCCGTATGACCGGCGAAACAGAGGTTTGGCGCCTCCGTTCCAAGCCGTGCATAAACGTTCTCCACGTCCGGCGTGCCGGGCTCGGAGAAGGTCATGCGGTGGCAGACGAAGCCTAGCGGCTCCAGTGCCGATTGGAGCAAGCTCAACGCTCCACCCTCTTCGGGCGTAATGCTGCGGCAGCGGATGAGCGCCTGCGCCAATTGGATGGGATCTACGGCGGGCAGTGACATCAGATTGGGCTCGGCAGGATTAGAGTTGGTCAGGATCAAAAGCCGCTGAAGGCTACCGGCTGATGCGCTCACTGGAAAGCGGCGAACGGCGCTCAGGCTCGAACACCCGGCGCCCGCCTTCACTAAGGAACTGTCTAACCGCTCTTTCGATGTAAGGAACCGAAAATCGGGATTTTTCAGCCTTCCAGCGGTTCGCGATTGCGGCGGCCGAAACCCTGGGGCCTGTTGCGTCTGTTGACAACGGAACCGCGTCTCTCGATTGCCGGGGCATTAGAGGTGCCGGCCTGCGCGATCCGCCGGTCTGCAACCAGCGGATCGCGCCTATCGTGGACCTGCTGAGCGGCCGCGCGCATCGCGATCGCCTTGTCGATTGCGGCCTGTGCGGAGGCGTAGGGCGAGACGACCGGCTCGAGATCTTTCGTTTCATCGTACGGGTCGGCCGGCAAGGCCTTCTCCGAACCCGCTCCATTTGTCCGCATAAGGATTGTTTTGAGAATGCCCATGGGAACCCCGGCTAAGGCTCGAAATCCGGTCCAGGTTCGCAGAGATGATGGTGCGGACGTCGAATGTGGATTTGTTTGGCTTTAATCTCTCAACAAATCATTAATGCTGGTCTTCGATCGCGTCTTCTCATCCACGCGCTTCACGATCACGGCGCAGTAAAGGTTCGGGCCCGGCTCACCGTTCGGCAGTGGCTTGCCAGGCATCGTGCCGGAGACGACCACCGAGTAAGGCGGCACCTTGCCGAAGAATTTCTCGCCCGTGGCGCGATCGATAATCGTCGTCGAGGCCCCGAGATAAACGCCCATCGACAGGACCGAACCCTCGCCCACCTGGACGCCCTCGGCCACCTCGGCGCGCGCGCCGATAAAGCAGTTGTCCTCGATGACCACCGGGCCCGCCTGCAGCGGTTCCAAGACACCGCCAATACCAGCGCCGCCTGAAATATGGCAGTTCTTGCCGATCTGTGCACACGAACCAACCGTGGCCCAGGTATCGACCATCGTACCCGAACCCACATAGGCGCCGAGATTCACGAATGAGGGCAGGAGAACCGCCCCAGGGGCGATGTAGGCCGAGTGGCGCACGTATGCTCCCGGCAGGACACGGAAACCGCCTTTCTTGAAATCCTCTTCCGTCCAGCCCTGGAACTTGGGCGCAACCTTGTCCCAGTAGGACGAGCCGGCCGGACCGCCCGCGATGAGATCCATGTCGTTCAGGCGGAAAGACAATAGAACCGCCTTCTTGAGCCACTGATTGACGACCCAAGAGCCGTCCTTCTTTTCGGCGACGCGCGCCTTACCCTTATCGAGCAGATCGAGGGACGTCTCCACGGCCTCGCGTACGGGGCCCCGGGTCGAGCTGTTGACCCCATCGCGCGCCTCCCAGGCGGTATCGATCGTTTTCTCGAGTTCGGCGTGCGACATGGCCAGTGTTCCTTGAATTCTTGGTCATTTCCCGGTTCGGAAGGGGCCTTGTGCCGCTCCGGCCTCCGGCTGTCAATCGGCGGACACCGTTCAATCTCGAACGCCACGGGCTGGCGAGGCCCGACCGAGACGCGGGCTGAGCCGTCGCGGCCACTCTCATAGCAAAATGGAGGTATTTCCCCTGCACACCCGTTCTCGAAATCCTCGAATCTCATCACTGTGCGCTCGGATCGAAACAGGGTCCGGGCAGACGGCTCCATGCAGCCTGCCACATCGAACAGGAGAGCTTTCCATGGCTAAGAGCGGAAGCACGGGCACGAAGGTGGCATCAGCCGCCGCGAAGGTGCTGAAGAGCAAGACGGCGACCAAGGCTGAAAAAGCCGTCGCCGCCTCGGCGCTGACACAGAAGGGCAGCACGGAAAGGACGAGCGCCAAGGTCGCGAGTTCGGCGGCCAAGGTCCTCAAGAGCAAGACGGCCTCGAAGGAGGCCAAGTCCGCCGCCGCCTCGGCGTTGACGCAGAAGAAGAAATAAGTGACCGCGGGCGCCACGCGCGCCAGCACCAAAGCGCCTCCGATCCAGGATCGGAGGCGTTTTCCATTCCGGATTAATCCTTCAAGGCCTCGACAATAAGCGCCTTTGCGTCCGCGCTATCCCACTCCGCAGGACCGGAGAGCCGACCGACTTCCCGACCCTCCTTGTCGATCAGGATGGTTGTAGGCATTCCTACCGCGCGCAATTTGTTGCCCGTTTTCATGGTGGGGTCGACGTAGAGCCTCAGATGCTCGACGTTCGTCTCGGAGAGGAACTCGGCAGATGCCTTCTGCCCCGCCCTGTCGAGGCTCAAGGCCACCACCTCGAATGTGTCAGAACCCATCTCCTTTTGCAGCCGGTCAAGGGACGGCATTTCCTCCCGACAGGGGAAACACCACGTCGCCCAAAGATTGAGAAGAACGGCTTTGCCACGGAAATTCTCGAGCGTCAGAGGGTTGCCCTTATCGTCCTGGAAGCTGATTGCAGGCAGTTCGACCGGCGGCCTTTGACGAACGAAGGTCGCCATACTGCGGGCCGGTTCAACCTTTTGGTCGTCCTGACCGTTGTCAGGCCGTCCCATCGTGACGTATACCGCCGCAAAAGCAACGGCGGCCACGAGTAGGGCGCCGAACACAAAAAGCGATCGCGGGGGTTGCTCGACTTGGGGCGGCGTATCGTTCGTCATTCAATTCTTCCCTATCACTTTCAACCCTCGGCTCGAGGAGCCTCAAAGCCCAGTGACCAGCGAGACTTCCAACAAGATGTGGGGCGGCCGCTTTGCGATGTCGCCTGCGGAGATCATGGAGGAGATTAACGCCTCTATCGGCTTCGACAAGGCATTAGCACCCCAGGACATCCGCGGCTCCAAGGCGCACGCAGCCATGCTCGCAGATGCAGGGATCATTACCAAGGCCGACTCCGAGGCAATCATCGCCGGGCTCGACAGGATTGTCGCCGAGATCGCGGCGGGCACATTCGACTTCAAGCGCTCGCTCGAAGACGTTCACATGAACGTTGAGAGCCGGCTGAAAGACATCGCCGGCACGCCCGCTGGCCGGTTGCATACCGCACGTTCGCGCAACGATCAGGTCGCGACCGATTTCCGGCTTTGGGTCCGGGATGAAATTGATGCAATAGACCAGGGCCTCTTGGCGCTCCAGATAGCACTCGCCAGGAAGGCCGAGGCACATGCGGCGACGGTCATGCCGGGCTTCACGCATCTGCAGCCCGCCCAGCCCGTGACATTCGGCCATCACCTGTTGGCCTACGTGGAAATGATCGCCCGCGACCGCGGCCGGTTTGCCGATGCCCGCAAGCGGCTCAACGAGTGCCCGCTCGGCTCGGCCGCGCTCGCCGGTACCTCCTTCCCCATCGACCGGCATCAGACGGCGGCAGCGCTCGGTTTCGACCGGCCCATGTCGAATTCGCTCGATGGCGTATCCGATCGCGACTTCGCGCTCGAGACGCTGGCGGCGGCGACCATCACGGCCGTGCACCTCTCACGCCTATCGGAGGAAATCGTGATCTGGATGACGCCGCAGTTCGGCTTCATCAAACTCACCGACAAGTTCACGACCGGCTCCTCGATCATGCCGCAGAAGCGGAACCCGGACGCGGCTGAACTGTCGCGTGCCAAGGTCGGACGCATCGCCGGTGCCTTTCAAAGTCTCGTGCTCGTGATGAAGGGTCTGCCGCTCGCCTATTCGAAGGACATGCAGGAGGACAAGGAGGTGACTTTCGACGCCATCGCCTCCTTGAAGCTCGCCATTGCCGCGATGTCCGGCATGGTCGATGACCTGGAACCTGTTGCCGATGCCATGCGGGCAGCCGCCGGCCGGGGCTTCTCGACCGCGACCGACCTCGCCGACTGGCTGGTCAGGGAGCTGAAAATGCCCTTCCGCGAGGCCCATCATGTCACCGGAACAATCGTAAAGTTGGCCGAAACCCAGGGTGTGGACCTTGACGCACTGGCGCTGGAAGCCATGCAGAAGGTCGAGCCTCGGATTACGGCAGATGTTTACAGCGTTCTTTCCGTTGAGAATTCCGTGAAAAGCCGGGTCAGCCATGGTGGAACGGCGCCACAGAACGTCGCCAAAATGGCCCGGGGGTGGCTCGAGTGCTTGGAAAGCGGGGGTAGTACGGGCTAAAAGGGTGATCTGTGTTAAGGATTTGAGCCGTCATTGATGTCAAAAACTGCTGCACATCTGCTGATTGCGTGCGCCATGGCCCTCTCCGTGGCCGGCTGCGGAATCAGGGGCGGTCTGGAGGCGCCGCAGGCCAAGGACACGGCATCTGCCGATTCCGGTCAGGGCAAGCCCGAGGGCGCGGCCGCGAAACCCCACAAAGAGTTCATCCTCGACGGTCTCATTCGGTAGTCCCCCCACTACCTCCGACGCGCCGAAATTACGCTGACCATAACCGTGCGACCGGTCTCACTTGGCGGGAGAGCAGCAACGATATGCTTGGCGACCGAAACGTCCCAGTCCGCTTTCTCCAAATCCTCGACGAAGCGTGCGGCATGCGTGCGGCCAGGATCGGTGAGAAGTAACCGGCCGCCGGGGGCCACGGTGCGACTGACAACATGCGCGAGGCTCGCATAAAGGTCGGGCTCGTAAAGAACGTCTGCTCCGATAACTAGCGGAAAGTCCCCGCCGACGGACCAATCCGTCCAATTGCCGAATCTGATCGCATTCCCACGGATTGCGTTGGCTGCCGCATTGCGGCGGCAGAGCGCCAGCGCTTCGGGGCTGTGGTCGGTCTGGAGGACGCGAGCTCCGAAAGACGCGGCGGTCAAGCCTGCCAACCCCGTTCCCGCGCCCAGTTCCAGAACATCGAGATTGGACAGAGCCGCCGGATCCTGAGCCAGCACGTTGGAGAGAACGATGGCCGACTCCCAAAGAATGAGGCCGAACGGAAAGACCTCGAAGCCGTCCGCGGCCTGAAGCAGCTGGTCCTGATCCCGGGCGGCCGTAAGCGACCAAAGACGGCCACCAGCCTTGACCGTCATCGACTCCAAGGGCAGCCGCGCCAGGCCAAGCTCGGCCTTATCGATCCGGTCGCGATCGGCAGCGGTGTCGGCGGCAAGAAACAAACCAGAAATCCTTAACGCGAAGTGGGCGGCTCCAAGCCTGTAACAATCGTTGCGCGGGAGGGCATCCACCCCCTATAGCTCGCACTTCACAACAAGTCCCGCCGAACATGGACACACGTCTTCATGCATCACTTCGCCTACAAAAACGGGACGCTTCATGCCGAAGACGTCGATCTCACCCGGATAGCGGCGGAGGTCGGCACTCCCTTCTACTGCTATTCCACCGCCACGATCGAGCGGCACTACGAGGTGCTGAGCCAAGCCTTCAGCGGCCAGGATCACCTCATCTGCTTTGCGGTTAAAGCGAACTCGAACCAGGCCGTGCTGGCCACGCTTGCCCGGCTTGGCGCGGGTATGGACGTCGTCTCGGAAGGCGAACTTCGTCGCGCGCGGACGGCCGGAATTCCCGCAAACCGCATCATCTTTGCCGGCGTCGGCAAGACGCGCGAAGAAATGTCATACGCGTTGAAGGAGGGCATCCTCGGATTCAACGTGGAAAGCATGCCCGAGCTGGATCAGCTGAACGAGGTTGCCCAGAGCCTCGGCAAGAAAGCCGCGATTGCGATCCGCGTGAACCCGGACGTCGACGCCAAGACACATGCCAAGATCTCGACTGGCAAATCAGAGAACAAGTTCGGAGTGCCGTTCCTCGATGCGCCAGCGCTTTACGAGCGTGCCCGGTCGATGCCCGGCATCACTATTTCCGGCCTCCATATGCATATCGGAAGCCAGATCACCGAACTCGGCCCCTTCCGCGATGCCTTCACGCTGATGCGCCAGATGGTGCTCGACCTCAAAGCGCGCGGCATCACGCTCAAGCATCTCGACATCGGTGGTGGACTCGGCGTGCCCTATCGCGCCGACAGCGAGTGGCCGCCTCATCCCGACGAATACGCGGGTGTCGTCAGGGATACGCTTGGCGACCTCGGTCTCAAGGTCGTCATGGAGCCCGGCCGCATGATTGTCGGCAACGCGGGAATTCTCGTCACGAGCGTAATCTTCGTGAAGCAGGGGCAAGGCCGCCGCTTTACGATCACCGATGCAGCGATGAACGATCTAATCCGCCCCACGCTCTATGAAGCCCATCACGATGTCTGGCCCGTTGCCGAACCCAGGGATGTGCATGACCTGTTCGTGCAGGATCTCGTTGGCCCCGTTTGTGAGACGGGCGATTATCTGGCACTCGACCGGCCGTTGCCCGCCTTCAAGCCGGGCGACCTCGTGGCGGTGATGACAGCTGGCGCCTACGGGGCCGTCATGTCCTCTACCTACAACACCCGCCTGCTCGTTCCCGAAGTTATGGTGCATGGAGAGAAATTCGCCGTGGTGCGTCCCCGCCCGACCTATGAGGACCTGATCGGCCTCGACCGCCTGCCGCCCTGGATCGGTGATGTCTGAAGGCATCTTTTGCCGCCATTTTCGGGCAACCAACGGTGAACATTTCACCAGTTTGTAATGATGGCCGCCAACCGGCCCATGCTAGATTTTCGGCATGGAGACGTCTGCTTCGACCACCCCGACGCGCAACCCGGCCTTCGAGGCCAAGATCCGCAAAGCCCGATTGGCGCTCGTTGCCGAGCAGCTGTGGCTGAGGCTGTGGGTCCTCTTTGCGCTGGCAGGCCTTTTCGCCCTGATCTCGTTCGCGGGTGTCTGGCCGCTGCTGAGCCCGCTCGCCCATAAGGTGACACTCGGACTTTTCGGACTTGCTGGCTTGGCGTGGCTGATCTTTGCCGCGCGTATCCGGTGGCCCTCGCGCGACGACGCCATCCGCCGCATCGAAGCTGTCTCGGGTATCCCCCATCGCCCCGCGACATCGTACGAGGACTCGCTCACCGCGTCTGCAGAGGATCCGACCACGCAGGCCATCTGGGCAGCCCATCGCCAGCGCATGGCTGATCTCATCAAGCGGCTGCGGCCTGGCCGGCCCTCTCCCCGCACACACCGGTTCGATCCGCTGGCGCTACGCGCACTCGCCGTGCTGGGTGTCGTGCTCGGCGTCGCGTTGGCGGGCCGGGCCGGTCTCGACAACCTGATGGATGCCTTCCGTATCGACAGCCGCACGGCGATCGCCGATCAGCGGCTCGACGCGTGGGTGACACCGCCGGCCTATACGGGCCGGGCACCCGTCATGCTGGTCGATGGTTCGACGATGGCAGGTTCTGCCGCAGCTTCCACTCCCGAGAGCGCAGACGTCATTGAGGTTCCTGAGAACAGCAGCCTGATCGTGCGCGCGAGCGGGCCGACACGAATTCCCCTCACGCTGGAGGTCTGGCTCCCCGGCGCGACGGAGCCCATGGAAAAGATCAACTCGGCACCGGAAGAAGGCCCCGCCGCCGGCGTGACGGAAGTGCGCACCGAACTCGAATCCTCGGCAACCATCAAGGTGCATTCAAACGGCCATCAACTCGCAAGCTGGCCGATCACAATCATTCCCGACAACATCCCGGGGATCGCGCTCACCAAGAACCCCGAGCGGACGACGCGCGGCGCGCTGAAGCTCACATACTTCGTGCAGGACGATTACGGCGTCGCGTCGGCCGAGGTGAAGTTCGCGCGCATCCGCGATGCCGAAAAGGGTGATCCGGCGACCGCATGGGCCCGTGGCGAGGAGCTGAAAGGCCCGCGCCCCCCGTTCTCGCGGCCGCCGCAGCTTTCGCTCCGACTGCCCTCGCCCAATGCCAAGCAGGGCGAAGCGTTCACTTATCATGAGATCGGCTCGCATCCCTGGGCCGGCCAAAAAGTCATGATGACACTGGAGGCAAAGGACGTTGCGGGCCAGATCGGCCGCAGCCCCTCTATGGAAATCGTACTGCCCGAACGGCCCTTTACAAAGCCGCTCGCGCGGGCCCTCATCGAGCAGCGCAAGCTTCTGATCGAAGATCCGCGTTACGCCGATCGTGTGCAGACCGCCATCGAGGCACTGACGCTCGCACCGGAAGGCTTCATCGATGATCCACGCGTCTACCTGCCGCTGCGCGCCACCATGTACCGCCTGGAGCGCAGTCGCACGCGCGCAGGGCTCGACGCGTCCATCGACCAGCTATGGCAAACGGCCTTGCGCATAGAGGACGGCGATCTCTCGGAAGCCGAAAAGAACCTTCGTGACATTCAGGATCGTCTCGCCAAGGCTCTGGAGGATGGCGCCTCCGACGAAGAGATCCGTCAGCTCATGCAGGAGCTGCGCGAGGCGTTCCAGGAATTCGCCAAACAGATGCAGCAGCAGAATGGCGGCGACGAGCAGCAGAACGCCGACGGGCAGGATCAGAACAATCAGCAGCTGTCTTCGGAAGACATCGACCGCATGATGCGCGAGATGGAGCAGATGGCCGAGAGCGGCATGCGCGAGCAGGCCAAGGACATGCTGGCACAGATGCGCGATCTCATGGAGCGCATGCGGCAGGGCCAGCAGAATGCCGAGCAGCAACGGCAGAACAAGGAAATGCAGGACGCCATTCGTAAGCTCGGCGAAGCCGTCGGCGAGCAGCAGAGCATCATGGACGACACCTTCGAGGAAGGCCGAAATCAGCAGCAGCAGGGTCAAGGCGGCCAGCCGATGCGTCAGACCCAGCCTGGTCAGAAAGGCCAGCGCGGTCAGGGCATGCAGGCCGACCGCCGCGGCAGCATCGGCCAGGGCGACGACCAGGGCGAGATGGGCCTGCGCGAGCGCGGCCGGGACGGTGAGGGACAGGGCAACGCTCAGGGCCAGGAGCGGCGTGCCCAGCTCGCCCAGCGCCAGGCGCAGCTTCGCGAGCGGCTGGAGGCCATGCGCCGCGACATGCAGCAGAAGGGGCTCGGCAACGACGAGCGGCTTGGCGAGGCGACCGACGCCATGCAGCAGGCCGAAGATGCGCTTGGCGAGGGTGATCTCGACGAAGCGAACGCACAGCAGGGCCGTGCGCTCGACCAGATGCGCGAGAGCGCGCAGGAGATGGCCCAGCAGATGCAGCAGAACAGCGAGCAGCGCTATGGCCAGAACGGCGACAGCCCGCGAGATCCCTTCGGCCGTCCGCAGCGTTCGCAGGGTCCTGACCAGGGCCGCTCGGTGAAGGTGCCCGACCAGATCGACGTACAGCGGGCGCGCGAGGTTCTTGAGGAGTTGCGCCGCCGCGCAGGCGAAGCAAAGCGACCGCAGATCGAGCTCGACTATATCGAGCGGCTGCTCAAGTGGTACTGACGCAGCGGATTACGGTCCTGCAGGCAGGCGGACGCCGAGGCCTCCGATAACCTCGTGGCTCGTGAATCGCGTTTCTGCCCAGCCGTGCGTCGGCTCGTCCCCGCTCCACCACCGATTGAACTGGTTCCAAAGGTCCGTGAACAGGACGTAGCCATCGCGGCCTGTGAGCGGCATGCGGTAATCGGCCAGCGTGAATTTGTACTCTAGGAAATAGGACATCCGCGGCAGCCGGAACTCGATCCCAACGAGTGCCTGTCCCACCGGTCCGGCGAACTGGTACTCGTAGGTGCGCGGTCCATCGGTCTTCACTTGAATCTCCGAGTGTGGCAGCGAGACACCCGCGCCGAGCCCGACGTAAGGCGAAATACGGAAGCTGAAGGACGGCAAGCGGAACAGCCCGTTGAGCGTTAGCATGTTATGACCATGGCTCGCCTCGAGTTTGCGGAAGATATCTCCGATGAGCGCCTTTTCAGGTGCGGGCTGGCCATTGAGCGTGCCCTCGAACTTCGCTTCCTGGTCGCGTTTTGAGATCGCCTTTGAGTGCGTGAAATCGAGCATCGAGCCGGTACGGCCGCCGGAAAACCAGCGCAGCACGCGCACACCGTAGTAAATCGGGTTGATGAACGGCATGCCCTGCCATTCCACATCCTTGACGGTAAAGTCGTGAACGCCGGGCTTCGTGATCTTGACGTCGCTTGGATAAGTGTAGGGCGAACCGCCGTAGGCCGCGACCATCCATTCCGCACGCGGGGCGACACGCGAGGGATCGGCAGCGCTGCCAGAAGCGCCCGCGCCAATGTCCGCGGGATCCTTCGCCATGGAGGTCTCGTCCTCCAGGGTGGCGTTGGCAACCGTCACGGCAAGCGCTGCCGCGGCGACGAGGCTGACGGTCCCGTCGGCGATGCGCACCAAGCCGGGACGGCGCAGCGTCCACGACGGCACGCCGAAAGCGGCGCTGACACGAATTGCAGTCATAGAAATCCCCCAGTCGGCTCGCATCGTCGACGCGAACTTATAGCATTCAGCAGAGCCCACCCCAGGCCGCAGATCCCTTCTTCCACGACTGACTAGCCTAGCGATTGATGCCGGTCAAAAATAGCCTGCACCGACGTCGCGGACCGGCAACAAGCGCCCGCACGGCGCAGTATTCAGGACCCGGATTGAGGCCGTTCCGACAGCCGTTTCAGCATGTTGTAGACGGTCGTGATCTGCGGCGCCGCGCGGGTCAGAAAATCGGGGCCGGTGTACCCCCACCAGTCCCAACACCCCTCGGGGTTGGCCCCGGAAGCGACCGTCTGTGGAAAGAGGACCACGAGGCGATTCGTATCAGCCCAGCGCGCAAAACCAGTTTCCTCTACGAAGGCGTCCCCAACCGCCTCGCGGTTCTGAGCGCACCCGTGGAACGCCACATGCACACGGCATCCCCCTGCACGGCATTGCTCCGGGATGTAAAGCACGCCCTCGGCCGCAAGCCCGTTATCGGTATCTTCTTCGGCGTACGGGCGCTGATCGAAGACGACGTAGTGTCCCGACAAGCTCGATGACGGTGCCGCGAGCGGACCCAGGAAATGGGTCAGCATCTCTTTCGCCTGGTCGTAATCGCAGTCCACGATGAACGGCTCGCCCGACGTCGAACAGGTTGCGCCCTCGTTCTCGGTCACGAACGCATGGCCCGCGGGCAGATCGGAAACAAACCGAATGTCTGCGTCGGGTAAGCCGAGCGCGCGGTAAAACTCCACGGCGCTGGCGACGATAACCGGCACAACGGTGCGGTCATTCGTTCCGGAAAAAACATAGACGCGGTCTCCTACGGCGTCGGCAATTGGATCGATCTCACGCTCCTCGGCCAGTTCTCGCGCCTTGTCTGCAAGTCCTTTCGGGTCCGGCACACCCCAAATGAGCATGTCGTCCTGCATGCAGCCCGAGATCGCCTTGTTGGCATTGAGCATTGTCGCGGCCGGTCCGACGACGAAGCCGGAGAATGCGCTTTGCGCACAGCCGTACGGCCCACCCGCGATAATGCCGGCACCCTTCACGATCCGCGCATGGGCCATCTGGAATTGCCCTGCCATATAGGCGCCCGATGAAATTCCTGAAACCGTCGTCTCTTCGAGTACGGTTCCAAGGGGCGGCAGCGGCTCTGGCGTTTCGCCGGAACAGGCTGAAAACCAAGCGGTAACGATGAAGACGACGAGGCGGCGGAGGCGAGTGGGCATTCGGCACGCAAGCTAGAGGAAAGAGCCCTTTCCTTCTTAGGCGTCTCGCCCATCTATCTCAAGCGAACCGTAACGCGGTCGGCGCGGCCGTTGGCGTCGATGACCTGGAGTTTCACGAAGCCAAGCCCCGGCGGAGTCCAGGCAATCTCTCGGGTGTCGCCTTCGACATTCACAGGCGCGCCATCGACGAGCCAGGTCAGCGGAAGTGCGCCGCCCTCGGCCTTCAGCATGACGGGATCGTCCGGTTCGCGCTCGTTGAGATCGAGCTCCGACCGGTCAGGCGGGAAGGCAATGAGCGGCGGGCGTTCGAGGAAGGGACCGGTGCTTGCTGTCTCTTCCGACCCATTGCGGAAGCGTTTCAGTGGCGGCGGCAGATCTGCGCCGGCACGCTTCATGACCCCGGCAGGCGGAGACTTGAGCGCAGTACGCTTTTCAGCAATGCGCTGGAAAGCGTCGAACAGTATGGGCGCCGCAGCAAGCCGGCCCATCAGACCGGGAACGGAGGCCCCATCAGGCCGGCCGACCCAAACGGCAATCGTGTGCCGGCCGTCGTAGCCCACCGCCCAAGCGTCACGGTAGCCGTAGGATGTTCCGGTCTTGTAGGCGAGCTTGCCACCTCGCGCGTTGAGAGGCGCCGGAGCGTCTTTCAGAATGTCACCGACGTACCAAGCCGCAACGGGCGAGAGGAGACGCTTGCGGGCAGCCTCCTTACTGGCGGAAATGCGAACCTTCAGCGCCTCGCCGTCCTGCCGCCAGGTCATGGGCACTGGCTCGCCGCCGCGGGCCAGCGTCACATAAAGCTGCGCGAGATCCTGCAGGCGCATGCCGATACCGCCCAGGGCCACTGCGAGCGAGGGCACGGTATCCTTGGGCAGCTCCGTCTTGACGCCGGCGCGGTGAAGCCGAGACGTAAGACGTCCCGGACCGACCGCCGCCAGCATCTTCACGGCTGGCACATTGAGCGAAAGACCGAGTGCTTCGCGCACCGTGACGGTACCGTGGAACAACTCATCGAAGTTCTCCGGCCGGTAGCTGCCGAAGCGCGTTGGCTTGTCCTCGATGAGCGTTTCCGGATGAGCGAGACCTGCTTCGAAAGCAAGACCGTAAATGACCGGCTTCAGCGTTGAGCCCGGCGAGCGGACCGCCTGCACCATGTCGATGGCGCCCGCCCGCTGCGCATCGAGGTATCCGGCCGAGCCGACATAGGCCAGCACCTCGCCCGTCTCATTGTCGACGGCGAGAATTGCGGAGGAAAGCTTGTCCCCCAAGAGCTTCGTCTGCTCGGCCGACAGCCTTTCGAGCGCCAACTGCAGATTGCGATCGAGCGTCAGCCGGTGAACAGCCTTCTCCGGCTTAAGTGCCACCTCGGACTCGGACAGATGCGGAGCAAGCTTCGGGAACGCGCGGCGCCCCTTTGGCACCGACTCGCCTTTGGCCCGGTCACGCTCTGCAGCGGAAATGACGCCGACCTCGTGGGCGCGATCAAGCACGCGATTGCGGGCGCGCAGGGCTGCCTGCCAGTTGCGATCCGGCCGGCGTGCCTCCGGCGACTGAGGCAGCGCCACCAGCAAGGCCGCCTCGCCTATGGAGAGCCGCTTCGGCTCCTTGCCGAAGTAGGCAAGCGTTGCAGCGCGCACACCTTCGATGTTGCCGCCGAACGGCGCCAGCCGCAGATAGAGCCGCAGTATCTCCTTCTTTGAGAGCCTGTCTTCCAGCTGCATTGCGCGCACCATTTGGCGCAACTTGCCGAGCGCATTCTTGTCGTGGCGGCCTTCGAGCAGGCGCGCGACCTGCATGGTGAGCGTGGACCCGCCCGAGACGAGCCGTCCATGACGGACGGCCTGTGCGATGGCACGCGCGATGCCCACCGGATCGACGCCGCCGTGGTCTTCGAAGCGACGGTCCTCGAACGCCTTCAGGATCGCGAAGTAGCGTGGATCGATATCCTCAGGCTCGACCGGCATTCGCCAGCGGCCATCGGGCGTCGTAAAGGCCCGCAGCAGCTGGCCGTTTCGGTCCACCACCGTGGTCGAGAGGCCCTCCGCATTGGCGAGAGGCGGCGGTCCCAGGCGCGACTTGGCCATCGCGACGGCAGCATAACCCGCCATCGCGACAGCAAGACCAGACATGAGAAGCCAGACTGCCCTGTGCATGGCCGTTACTTCGACTTCGCCGCCGACGTGATCGATAGCATACCCGCCTCGGTCCGGGCGTGGCGCTCGGGGCGGTACATGTCCTCAATCGTCGCGGCTGGATGGACAAAGCTGCCCGGCGTCACCGCGCGGACGATGTAGGCGACGGCCGCGGACGCCTTCACTGCGGCTTCGAGAGTACCAGCACTGCTGTCATCCGTTCCCTCGTCCCCGCGGTCACCGCCGTAGCCGTCTCTTCCGGAACGCGCGCTGGCAAGGTCAAACGAGGCCACGAACCGGTCGTCGCGGAACTCGGTATGCTGCGGCTTCAGGGTATTCTTCAGCCAAGCCAGACTCTCTATATCGCCGCCCTCGACCAGGCGCGGATTGTCGATCTCGAGACCCGATGGCAGATGATCGACAAGAAGCACGCGGCCGTGCGCCTCATCACTCTCGATCTTCACCACCGCCACGAGCCGCTCGTTCTGCGCGATCTCGGCCAGACCGCCAACGCTGCTGGCAAGTTCCACCGGCTCGCCCTTCAGCGTGAAGTAGCTGCGCGTAATGGTGAACCCTTTGGCAACCGCGGGTTCGGGCGTGAGTGATGCACCGATAACAGTCAGTACGGCATCGACGGGCGCATCGCCATTGTTGGTGATGACGAGGCCCTCCTCCACTTCGTCGGCGGTGAGACCGCGCACGATTGAGCCCTCGACAGGCGCGCCATTGACGGCGAGCCTCGTCCCCTTCAGGTCCTCGCCCAGCGCATGGGCCGCAAGCAGCATCCAGGCCTGCTCCTGCGTGGAGGTGTACTGGCGCTGCTGGTAGGCTCTTGCCACGACGTTGGCGAGCTTGGGAGCCTCCGCTTTGTAGAGGCCTGTTTCCATGGCGAGCGTGACGAGGGCCGCGCCGTCGCGCAATCCGGAGCCGAAGTCGTTACGCGCGGTGGTCACGCTGGCCGTCTGCTCCATGCCCGACAGCGCAGCCTTGAAGACGCGTTCCGCGCGCGGCTTGTCGCCGAGCATGGAGAGCGCAGCACCGAGCTGCGCCTTGGCAAGGACCGTCTGGAACTGATCGAGCTTCTCGTCAGCGAAGTAGCGCAGTTCCCCCGCCGGTGCACGACCGTTACGGGCCAGCACGTAGAGGGCATAGGCACGCGATTCCGCCGACCGGGCGCTGTCCTGCGCATTGGCAACGAAATTCTGAAGCCGGTCGAGGGCGAGCGCCATCGGAACCGGACGGACCGCATATCCCAACTCCTTCGCCCGTGTCAGGAAGTCGGTGACGTAGGAGGTCAGCCACAGGTCCGCGTCCGCGGGTCCCCAGATTCCGAAGGCACCCGTGCTGTCTTGCATCTCGAATACGCGGTCGATTGCCTTTTGCACGCGGTCCTTCAATTCCTTGTCCGGCGCAATGCCGATCTGCTCGGCGACCGCATTGGCATAGACAAGCGGCAGCGCCCGCGACACGGTCTGCTCTGCGCATCCGTAGGGGTAGCGGTCCAGCGAGGTCAGCAGGCCGGGCACGTCGAGCGTGGCGGCAGGGCCGACGCTGACGTTGACTCGCGTGCGGCTCTTGATGAGCCCCGCCAGCAGTTCCTTGCCGAGCGTGATCTTGCCTCCGTTGGGCGAAAGTGTGCTTACGGTTGTTCGCTTGATATCGCCCGCCGGAGGCTTCACATCGAGAGTGAGCTGACGGCGAACATCAATGCCCCCGGGGCCCTTGACCGTGACGTCGTACATCTGCAAGCCCACCTCGCCCGGCTTCAGCGCAAGGCGCTCGCTGTTGCGCTCGCCCGTCTTTAGCATCAGCGAACGGCCGAGAATGCTCTGCGGCCCGCCCGCCGAGGCGTCGAGGGGCAACTTGGAGACCGCTACCGAGTAGCTGCCGTCCGCGCCGTCGACGTTGTGCACCGACAGATCGACGGTAGCTTCATCACCCAGAGTGAGAAAGCGCGGAGCGGAGACGGTAAGCGCTACCGCATCGCGCACAATCACGTCTGACGTTCCGTGGCCGATTT
Source organism: uncultured Alphaproteobacteria bacterium (assembly GCA_963825555.1). Lineage (GTDB taxonomy): Bacteria > Pseudomonadota > Alphaproteobacteria > Rhizobiales > Hyphomicrobiaceae > JAGVSR01. The sequence continues at coordinate 159,746 of CAWGTZ010000007.1, forward strand.
TGTCCTTAGACCAGGCGACGGCCATGACGCGCACAGTGCCGTTAAAGTCGGGCAGATCGAACTCGACCTTCGCCGTACCATCGGCATCGACTTTCACGATGCCAGAGAATAGCGCGACCGTCTCTTCGACCGGGGGCGAACCCGTGACCCCTTCTTCCTCCATACCGTCGCCGCCGGAGCGCATCCGGCCCCGCTCGGCGCGCATGCCGTCGATGAGCCGCCCGTAGAAATCGCGGATCTCGAGGGCCAGCTTGCGCTGCGCGTGGAAATGCGTCTCCGGAGCGGGAGCGGCAAAGCGCGTCAGATTCAGAATACCCACGTCGACAGCGGCGACCGTGACACGCGCCTCTTCGCCCGCTGCAAGCCCCTCCACCCTGACGGGTATCGTGAGGCCGTCGCCGGACTTGATCTTCTTTTCGCCCGGCAGCGCCACCTTCAGCGTGCGCGCGGACTGGTCGATGCCGATCCACTTGATGCCGATGGCGCGGCCCGGCATGCGCTTCGCCTGCTCATCCATCGGACGGTAGAGGAGCGCGGTGGCGTAGGCGCCCGGTCCCCAATCGTCGCCGATCACAAGCTCCACTTCGCCGCCGCCCTTGGCGAGATCGACCTCCTTCGAGGTCACGAGACCGTTGCCGAGCACCGCGACAAGCGCCCGGCCGCCCTGCTTGGATGCAATCCGCAGCTTCGCCGTCTCGCCCGGCTGATAACTCTCCTTGTCCAGTGCAACGTCGAGCATCTCCGGGCTCTCGGCAGCATCGGCCGTCGTGTACCAACCTGACTTGAAGCCAACCGCTGTCGATGGGCCACCGGCGTCAACCGAGCGAACCTGCAGCTCGAACCGGCCAAAGGTTACGTCCGCGGCGACCTGCACAGGGGCATCAGCCAGAGTGTCCAGCGTCCCACTTGCGACCTTGCGCCGAATGGTCTGCGTATCATAGCTCCACGCACCGTCTCGGCTGTACCACTGCCAGGACGTCTCGAGCCGCACGAGTTCCCAAACAAGGCCGCTCTCGGCCGTGCGATTGCCGCTTCCGTCGAGCGATATCACTTCAAATGCCGCCTTCTCGCCATCGCCGGGCCCCGTCTGCGGGAAGAGCGGCTTGACGCCGATGCGGCGCTGCTTGAGATCGACGGGCACGACCACGGCGCGCTCGATCGAACGGCCGCTGACCTCGCGCAACCGAACTATGATGTTGGCTTCGAGCGGACGCGCGGTCTTCTCCACTGCAGGCAAAGAAACCGAAATGGCCGCCTTGCCGTCCTTGTCTGTCTCAGGAAGATTTTCGAGTGGCTGGCGGACGGGATTGATCTGCTCGTCCGCATCGCCGAACCGGTAGCCGAGAAAGCCTTCGAGATCCTTAGAAGAGGCGCGCACGACAATTTCGCCTTCGACTGAGAGATCAGCGGCGGGCGGGCCGTAGAGATAGCGGCCGGTCAGATCGATCACTTTCGGCGCATCAATTGAGATTGGCCCCTTTTCCGGCTCCAGCGTAAGGTCGAGCCGCTCAGGGACATAGTCTTCGACAAGGAACGAAACCTGCGCCAGCGCATCGGCTTTCGGATCGGCATGGAGCTTGGCGCGCCAGGTTCCTGTCATGACGCCGCCGCCGAGAGACACGGGAACCGTGCGGCCGCCCAGACCCTGGTCGGGAAGCGGGAAACGCGCATGCTCAACACCGTCAGGGCGCGTGAGAATGACGGTGACCGGGATCGCGGACGCCGCGCCGGCCGCATCGCGCAAGAGTGCGGTGATGTTGACCTCTTCGCCCGGCCGATAGACGCCTCGCTCGGTATAAAGATAGCCATCGATAGGGCCCGGCGCCTCACGGCCCTTCACACCGCGATCCGACAGGTCGAAAGCGTTGGCGGTGAGATCGAGGAAGGCGTATTCGCCGGCGTCCGTTTCAGCAACGAGAAGTGCCGGCTGAAGGCCGCCTTCTCCGCGTGCAAGCCCCGCCTCGAAGCGGACATAGCCATTGCCATCCGACTTAGCTGAACCCAGCACCTCGTTGTTGCGGGCGACCAGCTTGACGTTTGCACCGGCAACGGCCGTTGTTTCGGCAAGCGAGCGCACGAACGCGTGCACGCCCGTGTCACCGGAAAACGCGGTCAGCCCGAGATCGGAGACGATGAACCATTGCGTCGAAAGGCTGCCCCAACTTTCGGTGTCACCGCGGTCGGCGGGCTTGGCGATCATCGCGTAGGCGCCAGGCTTCAGCTGCCCGATGCTCTCGCCGACGGGAAAGGCCGTGACGACCTCCTCGTTGAGCTTCTGACTAACGTCCATTTCGCCTTCGTAGACCTTCTCGCCCGTGCGCTCGCGCAGAGTCTCGAGGTCGTAGCCATAGAGCTGTCGGTCCAAGTCGCCATTGCCGATCACGTTGGCAAGACTGCGGTCACCAACGCGATAGACCTCTATGGCGACGCGGCTCGTGTTGATGCTGACGACGGGAATTCCCTGCTGCCCACGGCTCGGCAGAACATAGTTCTTGCCCGTGAACCGCACGGAAGCCTTGCGGTCGGGAACATAGACGGCGAGTGCGATCTTCTTTTCGATCACCTCGCTGGCCTCGGAGGGCAAGCCGTCGCGGATCTGGATCTCATAACGCTGACCGTAGGTGAGACCCTCGATGCACAGTTGCGAGCCTTCCGCCGTGACGCTCTCGGGGTCTTTGCCGTCGACCGAGACGAACTTGGCGAAGTCGATATCGCGGCGGCTCAGGTTTTCCGAAAAGATCACGCAGACGCGCGGCGTCAGCGCTTCGGTATCCGTCTTGTAATCGGTCATGCGGAAGCCGTGCTCGGCGCGAAGCTTGTCATAGTTGGCGCGAACGTCGGGGGCCTCGGCCAGTTCGAGACTGACGCGCAGTGCATCGAGGGCAGGACGCCAATACGCACGGCGCTGCATCGCCTCGCCCAGTACGGCGAGAGCCTCGGCCTGCTGGACCTTCGTGCTCGCGAGTTCGTAGGCGCGGTATGCGGCGCCCGAGGCATTTACCGGCAGATCGTATCTGTCAGAACTCCTGTCATCATCGATCTTCACGGCGAGAAGCGACCGGGCCAGCCCCAGCCAGCTCTGTGCATTATTGGCATCGGCAGCGACCGCCGATGCGTAGCTGCGCGAGGCCGCGCGCGGGTCTGAGGCCATCTGCTTGCCTGCGACGAGCATCAGATCGGCTGCTGTCTTGCCACCCGGCTTCCAGTTCTCACGGATATACTTTTCATAGCGCGCGGCATCCTCCGCCACGCCCTGGTGCGCGAAGCGGGAAGCGGCCGAAGCCTCGAACGATCCGGCGACGACGGCGAAGAAAAGTAAAGCGAGAGCGCTGAGAAGGCGCATGGCAAAAAACCCTTTGAATGAAGCGACGGTTTGAGACCGCCGGGCATGGCTCGTGCTTTGAGAATGATTGTTTTTATCAAGACGAAGGTGAAGCCCATCACCGGGGAGCGGCCAGACCGGGGCAGCATCGGCGGACTTGCATATTTTTTCTATAATTTGCGGCTTTTTGCCGGTTGGCCGTGGTCACATGCAAAAAAGGGCAGGTCCCTCAGAGGACCTGCCCTTGCCGATGGTTGGGGAAATTTGCGGACGCTCAGTGCCGGCTTGATACCACCGGGGGGATCTCGCCGTCGACCAGTGCGGCGATCGCCATTCCGACCGCATTCGGTGTCTGAGCAACGCTGGGCTGAGGCTGGGCGGGAGCCAGCTTGGCGGAGGCGGCGAAACTCCAGACGCGCTCGAACGACCGGTTTGCGAACGCAGCCGTTTCAGCGCAATCGGTGCTATAGCACTCGTAGGCGTCGCGCTTCACGGGCTCGCGGCGCATGCAATCTCCGATCCAGGCAATCTGGTCGCCAATCACAAACTGTTCGTGGGCATCCAAAAGCCGCAAGTCGCAGCCGAGCTGGCACTCGTGTCCTGCAAGGAAGGCGCTGACATCTGGAAAGGCCGAATTGTCCGGCAGAACGACGACGGCCCGGATCACGATACCCTTGGCCGACAGTTCCGGCGCATGGGCGGCGAGCGCCCTCAGAACAGGGCTGTCGCAGCCCCGAGCAATCACACTGAGCGTATGGCCGCCGGCGAGAGGCAGATCCCCAAGCTGCGCGGCTATAAATCCCTTCAATCGGGATTCCTTCTCCTCTTTGCGTACGACGTTCATCCTGGACGAGGTGAAGGGGCGCATGGGCAAGACATCCTTTTATCCCCTACCCCAGGAACCGTTCGCCTGCCCCTGGGTCAGGGCTTGTTGTCATCGATTGGATTAAAGTCCCAAGACGTTAAACAACCGTTTCACCGTGTCGCTTTTCGAGCCGAGCCATTCGCTCCGTGCTGAGAGCGTTTTCTCTCAGAAATTCAGGAGCCCGGAAGGGTCGGACGAAGCCGGCCGGCGAGCCGCGTCACGTCTTCCAGATCCGGGTCTTCGATCTCAAAAAAATCAACGTTCAGAGGGTCTTCCGTAAGATTTTCCCGAGGCGCATCCAGCGCGCGAGCGATCTGTGAAACCGGCTCGTTCAACTCGGTCTGCGGCTGGGTTGTGGCGGGAAGCGCCCCGGTGGCATGTGGCGGTACTGAAATTCCCGCGACCTGCGGATCCTCACCTCCAGAAAGAAGCGAGATGGGCAAGGTTGCCTGGGAAACCGGGACTCTGAAGGTTGCCGTCTCCCGACGCATGACGACGTCGACCATACCCTCCGGCGGACCTGAGCGTTCCATTGCGGGCACGATGGGATCCACGGGGTCGGAGATCTGTGACTGTACCTGCGGCCGGGGGCGCACGGGAAGCGGTACCACGGTGGGAGAGCCATCATCGCCCGCTGTAGCGGGAGACGATGCTTCCTGTCGCGGTTCCTTGGCCGGCTGGCCTCCGGACTGCGCTGGCATCGTGTTGGAATTGGCCGCCTTCACTTCGATCTCCGCCTCTGGACCAGAGGCCAGATCTGCCATGGCGGCACGGGCATAAGGACCGTAGCCGGCCGCAATCTGTGGATCGATCTCCGACGCCCCAGCGGATTGGCGATCTCCCGAAACAGGCTCCTTCGGCCATTGACGAGACGCGGTGGCCTGACCGGGCGCGACCGGCCTGGAAGGATCCCGACCGCCGCGGATCGCAGAAAGAGATGGCTCACGCCGCTGAACGACGGGGGCGGAAGGCGCCGCAACGACGGTAGCCGCCGCATCTGAAACGGCGCGCGCTTCCTGCTGCTCGGCACGGCGCGCGGCTCCCATGACCGCACCGAGAATGATCTCAGGCCAGGCTCCGTCACGGAAGCGGTAGACACGAAAAGCCTCGCAACCGGCAAACTTGCTGCCCTGCCGCGCGAGCTTTCTCTGGATCATGCGCGTAGACAGCAGCGGGCTATAGACGCGCGCGAAGATGCGCTCCTTCTCGAAGCTCGTGAACAGGTTGGCCAAGAGGTGCGCCTCATGCTGCAACTCCTGCGCCTCTTCCGAGCCATACCCGAAGCGCTGCCCTGCCTGCCGTGGTCCCATATGGTAGGGCGCATCGAGCGGCACGGCCACGTAGTAAACCCCGCCCTGATCGAAGACGACATGACGAAAGACCTCGAAAGTCTGGCGGATGTCCGGATCGCGATGAATATCGTTGAAGCGCGAAAGGATCTGGCTGACCGGGCTGCGCTCCGCTTCGCGCATGCGCGGCAGAAGTCCGCCGAGGCGGTTCACGGGACGGCTCATGGAGACGAGCAGCAGGCAAAGATCGACGAAGAGCGCCACGGATAACGGCACATAGTCCCGCTTGGACAGACCGACCATCTCGGGGTCCACGAAACGGGGACCGGTCCCGCTCTCCACGGACTGCACAGCCTTCTGCTGCAACTCCCGCAGTTCGTCGGCGGACGGCGGCATCTTGAACGAAAGCGCGCCGAAGAACGTGGCGGTCAAGCGGCGGAAGGCTTCCAGGGTGGCTTCCGAACCTTCGACGGCCGCAACTTTTGGCTTCTCGAGGACAGGCAGCTGATCAATCGCTTTCACTGCGCCACGCAGCGCACCCTGCAGTTGGGCATCCGGGCAGATGAAGCCGCCTTTCTTGGGGTCTCCGAAAGTCGACTGCTCGGCACGATCGGCCAGCTCGGTCCTGAGCTGACGCAGCTGCGGATCGGTGCGGAAGGCATTGAAGCCGGTCACCGTCATATCCAGCTTGCGCGATAGTGCCTTCATGAATTCGTTGCGTGTGCCCGTCTTGGGATCGAATGTTGAGGGATCATTGCCGGCGATCTTCACCAATTCCGCATCGAGAGCCGTCAGCTCGCCTTTCACCGCCGTCGCGCGGCCCTTTACGAAATCTGAGGCGAAGGAGAAGCGCGCAGCATCCTCCTCCCGCATCTTGCGGCGGGGACCATCACCCGGGCGGCTGTTGGGACAGGAGGTTCCCTTTGTGCGCTCCAACTCCGCTTTCTCGGTCGACACCTCGGAAAGCTTCACGAGCGTGCCGTCGAGTTGATCCAGTCGTGTCGCGGCCGCATGCAGCGATCCCTGCACCTGTGCCACCGCCAATTCCGCCGAGCGCGAGGCCTCGGAGCGGCTTTCCAGAACCTTCCAGTAGAATCCGAAGCCGAAACCGACCGAAATGATGGTGAGAAAGACATAGCCGATCGCGTAGCAGACCTTCGTGAAGGAAGGAATCGGCGCGAACATCTGGTCGAGCAGCCAGATGATCATCACCATCAGCATGGCGACAGAGAAGGCGATGATGCTCTTGTGGACGAGTGGCAGCTCGCCCATGTTCGACTGGATGAGTTCGAGCATTCCGATGTACGTGGCGACCCATGACAGGGTGCCAAGACCGGCAATCAGTATGAGTTTCTTGAGATCTCGCGCCGGCGGCTCGTGTCCTTCCACGAAGTCGCCGCGACGGCTTTTTCCTGCGAGCTCAAACGCTTCCGCAACACCCGACCGCGTGGATCCCGCGTCCGACGCACCTGCCATATCCGGCCCCGAACTCTTCTAACGCAGCCCGGCTTCCGCCGCTTTCCGCTCCACAACGGCCGACGGCCATTTCATGCGGCAAGCTATTGCGGGCTTGGCTCGAACGCGCCTGTTTCTAACTATGCAATTTTCGCCGCCCTTCGTGATCCACCCTGCTGTCTATGCGACTTTCTTGACGCCAGATGGGCGTGACTGTGGCGCCGAGGGGGCTTGCCGGCTGTCAAGCCCGTCTGGCATCCAATTCCCGACTGTGCTTTACCCTTCCTGCGAATCCTCTGGCGGCAGACGGCCCACATAGGGGCCCGTGTGACCGGTACCCGGACTAGCGCCACCAGGACCAAAAAGCCGGTGCGAGAGAGGCAGAGATGGGCAAAGACGAGAAATCAGGCAAAGACGAGAAGTCGGGCAAAGACACCAAGTCGTCGAAGACGCCGAAGGACGCGTTCGCGAAGTTTGACATCAATAATCCAGAATTGCCCAAGGCGATTGCCCAGAACGCCCTCTCCTCCGGCGGCTACCCCTACGACAGCACGCTGAAGCGTAAGGAGTACGAGGAAGAACTCGTCCCCTTGCAGCTCGAACTCCTGAAACTCCAATCGCACGTGGAACAAACCCGACAGCGGGTCGTCGTTCTGTTCGAAGGCCGCGATACGTCTGGCAAGGGCGGCGCGATCAAGACAATCCTCGACCGGATGAACCCCCGGCACGCCCGCTCAGTCGCCTTGTCGAAGCCAAACGACGCCGAGCGCGGACAATGGTATTTCCAACGCTATGTCGCGCATCTGCCTACGGCGGGCGACATAGTTCTGTTCGACCGCTCCTGGTACAACCGGGCGGGCGTGGAACGCGTCATGGGTTTCTGTACGCCCGAGCAGCACGCGAGCTTCCTGCGGGATGCACCCGAGTTCGAAGGGCTTCTCATCCGCGACGGCATAAAGCTAGTGAAGCTCTATCTCTCGGTCGGCCGAGAAATGCAGTTGGTGCGGTTCCACGAGCGCAAGCACGATCCCATGAAGCAGTGGAAGTTCACGGATATCGACCTCGCGGCTATCGCCAAGTGGAACGATTACACCACTGCCGAGGCGGAGATGTTCCGGTTCACCCACACGCCGGATTGCCCCTGGACCGTGGTGCTTGCCAACGACCAGCGGCGCATGCGGCTGGAGGTCATCCGCAAGCTGCTGTCGCTGATGGATTACGAAGACAAGAATCCGAAGGTGGCAACACACCCCGACGCCAAGATCGTCGGAGACAGCCGGGATTTTCTCAATCACGCCGAATGACCGACAGAAGGGGCTGTTTACCCCCACACGCAAACCGACCGCCTCCACGTTGAACGAGTACGTCTGTCAGACGTCAAAGCCGAACGAAGAACTTCCGACAAAGTGCACGCGTGCTCATTGGCATCGAACTCAAACGGATTCAAATGATGACAACCTCCTCGCTGGTTATTTGGATGACAACGCTCACGATCGGAGTTTGCGGGATCATCCTCGCAACCGGCACGAATTCACCCGAATACTACATGGTCGTCATGGCACTCATCGCATTCGCCATCGCCACGATCGGGGTTCGGGAGATCATCAGCCTCGACAAAGCCGATGCGTCATTGAGCGCGGTCTCGGCATCGACTGCCCGGTACATGGGACTGGTATGGGCCTGGGGCGCCGTGGCGCTGTTTGTCAGCTACTACTTTATCCTCCCCTCGTGGCACGAATGGCCGGTCTTTTGCTCGGCATTCGCCATCGTGGCGGCAATCAGCCTGCTATTCGCTGCCGTGATGTCCAAAGATGCCGACAAGGGCAACGATGACCCCACGCTGCTCAAGATCGGGCGCTATCTAACCATCCTGCAATTTGCAGGAACGATCGTCGCCATCGGTGGTTTGCTGATCGATCCGGACAAGCAGTTCCTGAATACGGCAAGAAAGGATTGGGCGGCCGTCAACGTCTTTTTCTTCGGCGCCATCGCGCTCGCGGCCGTGAGCGCCGCGGCTCTGTTCTATACGCGCGACAGACAGCCCTGAGATAGCTAACATCCGGCCTTGCCGGGTTCCTTCCGGCAAGGGAACGCAAAGTCCTCACCAGAAGCAAGAGCGAGCCGAATGTCTCTTCAACGCATGGTTCCCGGGGTCGTCGCGGTGCTCGTTCTGAGTGCGGCCGGCATGGCCTACGGAGCCGAAAACGGGTCGCGCGCATTGACCGTAGCGGCAGCGTTTGGATACGCGCTCGTCGTGATGCTTGTGGCACTCGTCATCAACAGGCCGTGCTGGAAAACCCCTGAAGGAGGTCATGCGCCCGATCTGCTGTTCCACACGATGCGCCGAAACACAAGACTCGCCGCACTGGTCTATGGATGGGCGGCCCTGGCGTTTTTCGCTGTGTATGGACTGACCGGCGTCACCTGGCGGCACGGTTTTCAGTACGGCACGGCGGCCACGCTCATCGCCGGAGCACTTCTCTTTTATGTCCATCGAATGGGAGAACCCGGCCGCGATGTGCCTCCCTCGCGCGCGCTCACGCTCCTGCACGCAACGGCCGTGATCGGCGGCCTTGCATTCCTGTTGATGTCGGGCAAACTGGCAACGATGCGGGGAGACTGGCCAGCAAACTACATCTTCCTCTTCGGCGGTCTGGCACTCCTCGGCCTTTGCACGATCGCCTATCGAACGCAGAGAATCCTTGAGCAGGAGGAACCACCACCGGCCGCCTCCTAATCGGAGTTACTTCTGGCAGGACGGGCAGTAGAACGTGGAACGGCCGGCCTGGGTCATACGCCGGATGGTGCCGCTACAGTCCGGACGCCGGCAGCGCTCTCCCTCTCGATCGTAAACGTCATGACGCTCCTGGAAGGCGCCGCTCGATCCATCCGGCTTGCGGTAGTCTCGTAGAGTGGATCCCCCGGCAGCGACCGCCTCCTCCAAAACTTCGCGAATGGCGACCAGAAGCCGAACAGATCGATCGTTCGGACAGCCGCCGCGACCCGCCAGAGTCCTCGCTTTGCGTTTCGGTGATAGACCCGCCCGGAACAGAGCCTCGCATACGTAGATGTTTCCGAGTCCCGCGATGTTGCGCTGGTCCATCAAGAATGCCTTCAAGTCGGTCCGCCGGCCGGCCGCGCGCTCCGAGAGCGCCGAAGCCTCGAGCCCAGGGCCAAGCGGTTCGACGCCTAGCAATCGGAAGACCGCATGGCTTTCGATGGTCGCGGCATCGATGAGCAGCATGTAGCCAAACCTGCGAGGATCATTATAGGTCACGACGGTACCACCCGACGTCCTCAGAACGACATGATCGTGTTGCGGAAGACGTCCGCTTTCGAGAGTGTAGGTGCCGACGATTTCACCCCTCCCGGCAATCGGCACGCCGGCTTCGAACGGCGCAAGGATGAAGCGTCCGGTCATACCCAGATGCACAACCAGAATCTCGTCGCTGTCGAGATGGATGCGCAGATATTTGGCACGCCGCGTAACAGCTTTCACCGCGCGCCCGCTAAGCCGCTCGACAAACCGCTCCGGGAACGGAAAGCGCAGATCGGAGCGTCGCAACTCGATGGTCTCGAGGCGCTGGCCGATCAATGCGTGCGCGAGGGACGCGCGCACGGTCTCGACTTCCGGCAATTCCGGCATGACACTCCGTTAGCTTGAGAAGCGTGTGGCGGCCTCCAGGCCTGCCTCATGTGCGCTATGGAACGCCTGGAGGCCGACGTCAACGCGAAGAGCAGTTCCTTCGATCTTGCACATTCCAACCCACGCGCGGAACATGACTGCCGAAACAGCACACTCGCCTCCTGGACAAGACATCATGAGCGCCCATAGCCCGAACGAACGCTTTACCTCCCCGGAAAAAGCCGCGGCAGAGGACAAGCCGCCTGCGACCCAGGCCACCACGCCCCCCGACCCGATTGCGGAGGAAATTTTAAGGGGCGTTTCGCGCCTTATGGTCGAAAGCGGCCTCATGCCGATCGCGGAGTTCATCCTGCCTGACGGCCGGCGGGCCGATGTTGCGGCGCTGGACCGGGAGGGCCGCATCACAATCGTCGAGATCAAATCGAGCCTTGCTGATTTCAGAAGCGATCGGAAATGGCCCGAATACGCCAATTATTGCGACTGCTTTTTCTTCGCCGTGAAGCCGGACTTTCCGCGCGAGGTCCTGCCCGAGGACTGCGGCCTCATTCTGGCCGACCGCTACGGCGGCGAAATCGTGCGTTCCGCCAAACCCGCGCCTGCGCTCCCTGGTGCGCGCCGCAGAGCATTGACGCTGCGCTTTGCGCGAACGGCGGCGATGAGACTGGCGGTGTGCGCCGATCCGCTTCTCGGGGCTAGAGCAGAAGCCAAGGATGTATAGGGAGCCGCGCCGAAAAATTACTTCGGCGCGCGCTTGGCCAGAATGCGCTGCAGCGTGCGGCGATGCATGTTGAGACGGCGGGCCGTTTCCGACACGTTGCGATTGCAAAGTTCATAGACGCGCTGAATGTGCTCCCAGCGCACCCGGTCGGCCGACATAGGGTTTTCTGGAGGCGGCGCCTTGGAATTCGGCGGGGCGAGAAGAGCGTCGGTCACATCGTCGGCGTCCGCCGGCTTTGCGAGATAATCGACGGCGCCGAGCTTCACGGCCGTCACGGCCGTGGCGATGTTGCCGTATCCGGTCAGAACGATAATCCGGGCGTTGGGGCGCACGCGCGTCAACTCTGCGATGACGTCCAGGCCGTTACCGTCCTCCAGACGCAGGTCGATGACGGCAAAGGCGGGCGGGCTTTGGCGGATGAGTTCGATTCCCTCCGAAACCGCAGACGCGCTTCGGACCAGAAATCCGCGCTGTTCCATGGCGCGGGCCATGCGCTGCAGAAAGGCCCGGTCATCATCGACAATGATAAGTGATCGATCTTCGGGCAGTTCATCGGGCTTGAATGAGAGATCTTCAGTCACGGGCGTCCTCCACGTGCGTCAACGTATAGGCTTGCCCCCGTCTCGCCAAGGCCTAACGAGCGAGAAACGCACACCGAATGATTGGTTAATTGACTAACGGTCGTAGACTTCGATCGAAAGCGGACGCGCCTGGGGCTTAGGCAGCGCAGTCCCGGGTCCTGCCTGCTCGGCGCCGGCCTCGAAGACCGACCGGGGCCAGGCGATCCGGACAATGGCTCCGGTCTGGGGTTCGGTTCGGTTCTCCAGAGTCACGCGGGCGCCGGACCGCTCAAGCAGCGTCTTGGCAATGAAAAAGCCCAGACCGAGCCCCCCGGCTTGGCCTGCCTGCCGGCGGGTGCCCGCAGGACGGGTGGTGACGTAAGGCTCGCCCAGGGTGTCGATGATCTCAGCTTTGAAACCCGGCCCGTCGTCGGCGATCGTCACCAACACGTTCGACTGGTCCCATTCCCCCGTCAGATCGACCCGGCTGCCGGCGAAGTCGACGGCATTCTCGAGAAGGTTGCCCAGGCCATAGAGAACGCCGGGGCGGCGCGCGGCAAGCGGTTGCTCCAGGGCGGGCGGCGGCGTCCCGAGTGAGGGATGGACGAAGATGTGCACTGGCTTCGCCTCCAGATCGTAGGGAGCGGCGGCCTCCTCGAGCATCTCCTGAATCGATATCGTTGAGTGTAACGGATCCTGCTCGCTGGGATGGCGCGTCAGTTTCTGCAGGATTTCGCGGCACCTCAACGCCTGCTGCCGCAGGAGTTCGATATCCTCTGCGAGTGCGCTATCGCGCGGCAGCCCGCTTTGGATCTCCTTGGTCACGAGTACGATTGTCGAAAGGGGCGTTCCGAGTTCATGTGCCGCAGCAGCGGCTAGTCCGTCGAGTGCGTGCAGTTTCTGCTCACGCGCCAGCACCAGTTCCGTAGCCGTCAGCGCCGCCGACATGAGCTTACTTTCCCGGGTCAAACGACGGGCATAGAGTGCCATGAACAGCATTGTTGCAACGACGGCGGCGATGACGCCCAAGTCATAAAGAAAGGGATGATCGAGCGGCTGATTGATGAACCAGGGCAGCGGGTAAGAGTAGAACGCCAGAAAAATCGTCGCCAGCGTCGTCAGGCTGCCCAGAACGACCGTGGCGCGCGGCGGCAGGGTGGCTGCGGAAACCGTGACCGGCACCACGAGCAGCATGATGAAGGGGTTCTCGATCCCGCCGGTCAGATAAAGGAGAGCCGCAAGCTGCAGGATGTCGTAGGCCAAGAGTGCCGTCGCGAGCCGAGCGGAAAGCCGATGGCGCGCAGGAAAGCGCACGGCCAGGAAGACGTTGAGCCACGCAGAACAGGCGATCAGAAACAGGCACCAACCGACCGGAAGATGGAAGTCGAGAAGCAGGGCGACGACACCGACCGCACCGAGCTGCCCCAAGACGCCGAGCCAGCGAAGGCGCACGATCGTCTGCAGGCGCAACTGGCTATCGCCGTCGCCGCTCTGCCACAACCGGTGCATCAATGTCTGTTCCGACGACACCTTCCGTGAAGTCCCTTCTCCTTTTGAAGGCCAACATTGAAGGCCAAACGATCGCCAGCATTGCACCTCGGCCTCGGCATCGCTATCTCGGCATCTGAGAGCGATGGGGTCAAGATGGCAACTGCCTTCCTTGAGACCTCAAAGCAGTGTCCCGGGAAGGCAGGTCGCCTTGCCCTACACCCGCAAGCGGCATCGACCAAGGATTGAAACACCCATGAGTTCGAAACTCGCAATCTTCCTGATGTCCGGCATTCTTGCCGGGGCTGGTGCCGCCTACCTGATCCTTAATCTTCCGGCAAGGGACCCGACGCAACAGGCAAGCCAAGGACGTGTGGCCATCGGCGGCCCCTTCAGCCTTATCGATACCACCGGCACGCGTCGGACCGAGAAAGATTATCTTGGCAAGCCCATGCTCGTCTTCTTCGGCTTCACGAACTGTCCGGACATCTGTCCCTCGGCACTGCAGACCATCACCGTCGCACTCGACACCCTCGGCGATAAAGCCGATCGGCTGACGCCCGTGTTCATAACGCTCGACCCAGAGCGCGATACCCCGGAGGTCCTTGCGGCTTATGTGAAGAGCTTTCATTCGCGCATTCAGGGCTTGACCGGAAGCCCCGAGGAGGTGCAGGCGGCAATCAAGGCGTACCGTGTTTATGCCAAGAAGGTCGCCGACGAATCCGATCCGAGTCGCTACAGTGTCGATCACAGCGGCTTCTTCTACCTGATGGACGCTCAGGGGACCTACTTGACGCATTTTCCACATTCCATCGATGCCGAACAGCTTGCCGCCAAGCTCTTGCCTCGCCTGTAACCCCGGTCGGCGCACCCTGAACGATCCCAAATACTCACAAACACGAATGTGATCGGCAACGGCATCTGTAACACTGCAACGGTCCATGTGACCTTAGGCACCTGGGGCAGTGCGGCCACACTCGGGCTCCACCGCCTGTGTAGAAAAAAAATGCGCTGGTCGACATGGCGCCAAACTTGGTAGGTGAAAGAGACCGACCGAACGCGCGTGTCGCTTCTGCGTAAGAAACAACGATCACCCTTTCGGCAATGTGTGCGTTACACGATGCGTGTTCGGCGCATGACAATGATCAAAGCTTCCTACCGGCAGAATGCCTCTAATGTCTTAAACGCTTCGCCGGTACACGCGGGGACTTTCATGCGGAAGACCAAAGCCTCACTGTTGACCTCGCGCCACCAGCGGGACATCGGGACTCTGGGCGCACCGGTGGAGGTTCGTCGCCATCCGGCCGCTCGCAGATTGACTTTGCGAGTCAGCCGCACCCGCCGCGCGGTCATTGTCACGCTGCCGGTCCAGTGCGGTCTGGAAGAGGCGAATTCCTTTCTGCATCGCAACATCGAATGGGTGCGGGAACGCCTGGACAGCTTGCCAGAGCCGGTTCCTTTTCAGCACGGCATCCTCATTCCGCTGCGCGGTGCGGCTCACCGCGTCCTTTTTCCCGGAGAGATCCCGCGCCGGCGCGTCGTGCGCCGTGTCGAGGCGGAACCCTTCCCCGAGCTGCATGCACCAGGGGAACTCCGCGCTGCCAGGAAGCGACTCCAGGAATGGCTGGCGCGCGAAGCCCGCAGGGATCTGGAACAGCGCGTGGCCTGGCATGCAACCCGCCTCGGCGTTACGCCCGGCCGGCTGACCGTGCGCGATCAGTCGAGCCGCTGGGGGTCCTGCTCAACGACAGGAGCGCTGTCCTTCTCCTGGCGCCTTGTTCTGGCGCCGCCAGCCATACTCGACTACGTGGCCGCCCATGAGGTCGCGCATCTGAAAGAGATGAATCATGGTCCGCGCTTCTGGGCCCTTGTGGGCAAGACGTGCCCGGACATGGACGAGGCGAAGCATTGGCTGCGCATCTACGGCATGGACCTGCATCGCTACGGGATAGATTCCGAGGATTGATCGCGCCTGCCGCCGCAAAACACAGTCTGACAAGCGCTAGCGCCCACCGCCCCCCAGAGACATCATGCCCGGCAAGGGAGAAAAGCTGCGGCTCGGCCCGCCGCGGTCAGCCTGCCCGCCGGACACGGATGCCTGCCGGGTCGTGTCCTCCCCAGAGATCGCCGAGAGAGCTCGGGCAATGAAGTCGTCATCGATGCGATCATTGGGAAACTGCCCGGCATCGACCGGCTGACGGGCTGAAGTTTTGGCAGCATTGGGCTTTGACGGGGGGCTCTTCGCCGGGTTCGTCTTCGGCGGTTCTGCCGGGTGGACGGGCATCCGGGTCGGCATCTGCCAGGGCAGCAACTCCGGCGGCGGCGTGCGCTCCGTTTCAGAAGCGAGCCTGTCGCCCCAAGCCTCCGGCCAACCCGTTCCCGGCAAAGGACGTCTCTCCTTGCCCTGATGCGCAGCCGTCATGACCGCATTCCAGATATGGGCCGGCAAGTTGCCGCCCGTCACACGCCGCATCGGCGAACCGTTGTCATTGCCAACCCACACGCCGCCGATGAAGTGCGCCGTGTAGCCAACAAACCAGGCATCGCGGAACTCCTGACTGGTGCCCGTCTTGCCGGCGGTCGGATGCCCGCTCAACTCCGCACGCCGCCCGGTGCCGCTGCGCACGACCGTCTGCATCATATCGTTCATTGCCGCAATCGAAGAGGGCGCGGCAACCTGATCGGCCTGAGGTGCCCCACGCGCATACAGAACGCGCCCGCTCGCTGAACGGATGCGACGTATGATGTGAGGCTCGACGGCAATGCCGCCTGTGGAAAAGGCTCCGTAGGCTCCTGTAAGATCGAGCAGCGACACTTCCGATGTGCCCAGCGCGAGAGACGGCTCGGCACGCAGTGGTGCCTCGATGCCGAGACGGCCTGCAAGCGACGCAACCTTCTTGGGGCCAACATCCATGAGCAACCGGACGGCGACCGTGTTGATTGATTGAGCGAGTGCCTGGCGGAGCGTCACGGCACCTGTGAAGCGACCATTGTCGTTCTTGGGCGTCCAGCCTTCGAGATTGAAGGGCAGATCGTAGGCGACGCTATCGGGCATAAAGCCCTTCTCCAGAGCGGCCAGATAGACGAACGGCTTGAATGCGGAGCCCGGCTGACGCATGGCACGAACGGCGCGATTGAACTGGCTCTTGGCATAGGATCGCCCACCTACCATGGCCCGGATTCCGCCATTTGTATCGAGCACGACAACGCCGGCCTGGCTCGCAGCCAAGGTCGCGCCCTGCTCCCTCAGCTCCTTGTCGACCACACGCGTCGCCGTGCGCTGCAGATCACGATCAATGGTCGTTTCGACGCTCACCTCGCGGTGGTCCGATCCGAGCACCGGCGGCAGCTGCTCCAAAACGTAGTCGATTGCGTAATCGGTGACGTTGCGCTCCGCGTCCTGGCGCTTGTGGGCGAACACGGGGCGCTTTTCCCGGGCGCCCCGCTCCTCGGCGGCGGAAATAAATCCCGCTTCGCGCATTTTCGCCAGAACACTGTTGCCCCGCATGATCGCAAGGCGCGGGTTGGAAGTAGGCGCGTAACGAGAAGGCGCCTTCAGAAGTCCGGCGATGATTGCCGCCTCCGACAGGGCGAGTTCGCGCGCCGACTTGTCGAAATAGCGCTGCGCAGCGGCCTCAATTCCGTAGGCGCCACCGCCGAAATAGACGCGATTGAGATAGAGTTCGAGAATTTCCTGCTTGCTGAGCCGCAACTCCAACCAGAAAGCGAGCACGAGTTCCTCGACCTTCCGGGCGAGCGTGCGCTCCGGCGACAGGAATAGGTTCTTGGCCAGCTGCTGCGTCAGTGTGGAGCCGCCTTGGGCGAACCGGCCCGCACGTAGATTGACAAAGACGGCGCGCGCGAAACCGGCAGGATCTATACCCCAGTGGCTCCAGAATCGCCGGTCCTCGGTCGCGATTACGGCATTCACGACACGCGGCGGAATGAAGTCGATCGGGATGTAGTCTCGCGCCATGCCGCGCTCGGCCAGCACCGTTCCGTCGCGCGCGAGCACGCGGATGGTCGGGCCGCTCACCTTCGTGCGCAGGGACAGCGGATCGGGAATGGTAATCGTATAGGCAATCAGCATGGCGGCGACGGCAAGCGATGCCATTGAAACCGCCATCAGCGGCGCCAGAATGAGAAGTCTGTTCCGAAGACTGAGGCGCTTGTACGCGCGGCCCACGGGGCGGACCACACGCGATCGAACCCCGGGAACGACCGAACGCAGCGAGGCGCCGACCCGACGCGTGGCTTTCCTCGCGCCACCTGCCGGCTTGCGCTTCGTACGCTTACGCTTTGCCCCACTCATTACATCAATCCAGCCCAACTGAGCCCGCCGGCCGAACACGATGCGTTGCCTGCCGGGCTCCCCCGAGATCCACCGTATGCTTGCGAACCTAACGGACGGTTAACCAAACCCTGAGGCCAAGCGATTCCCGGGTATCTTCCGAGTGCGGTTCGACGACGGTCTCTCCACAGAACGACCGCCACCGCCCAGGTGAATTTGATCCTGCGCAAGGGAGGTGCGGAGCGGGGCAACGATAGTGAGGAAATCAAAAGCATCGCGGGGGAAGGCATGATGAGAACAATGACCCGGGCATGCTCGGCGAAGCTGGCAGCTTTCAGCGGTCTTGCCGGTACAGAATTTATCTTGGCAATGCTCGTCCTTGCAGCCCTTGCACTGCCGGTACGTGCAGATCCGCTCGAAGACTGCTCCAGCAGGGGCGATCCCCAGAAGCGCATCGATGCCTGCAGCGCGGTGATCGATGGCTCGTACGGCGGCGCCGACAAGGCCCGCGCCTACCGCATCCGCGGCGAAGCCCGGCTATCGGCAGGCGCCAGCGAACAAGCCATTGCGGATTTCACGCAAGCGATTGCGCTCGCCCCGCGCGAGTCCCTGTCTCATGCCGGGCGCGGACAAGCGCTGCTCACGCGCGGAGATGCGGCCGGCGCGATCGTGGACTTGAGCGAAGCTATCCGCTTGGCACCCGATTCCGCCTTCTATCGCAATGCCCGCGGCCATGCCCACCTCGTGGCGGGCGAACCGGGAGATGCGGCCGAGGATTTCTCCGAGTCGATCCGGCTCGATCCCAAGAGCGCGAGTGCTCACAACAACCGCGGTCTGGCGAGATCGAAACTCGGCAGCACCGATGCCGCCATCGCGGATTACACGGCTGCCATCGTCATCAATCCGCTCTACGCCCTCGCCTATAACAACCGCGCTTACGCATATGAAGCCAAGGGCGCCAAAACAGAGGCGATGGCCGACTTCCGGCGTGCCCTGCAGATAGATCCAACGCTGGCGGGAGCGCGCGCAGGTCTGGAACGCCTGGGTGCGAAGGGGGAATCGGTTGCAGAGACAGATCGCCTTGTCTCGGACGGCAAGAAGCTCGCGGAAAAGAACTGTGCCTGGTGTCATGCGACGGGAGCGAAGGGACAAAGCTCCAATCCCAAGGCGCCGCCGTTCCGGACGATTGCTAGGCGCTACCCCGTTCTGGCCCTGCGCGAGCCGCTCTCCCGCGGCATCGCCGCCCCGCACGATCAGATGCCAAATTTCAAACTGCCCGATGCCGATGTCGACAAGATCATTGCTTACATCGACAGTCTGGCGCGTTCGCCCTGAGGCGCGGACACACACACGCGCCATCGCCTATCGGCCCCTCGAAGCGGAGACCACTATGCACTCAAAATTCATGACTATGGTTCTTCTGATGGGTGGCATCGTCGCGAGCCCAGCCCTGGCAGAAGAGATCGGCAATTCCCAACGAGGACTTGAGTATGCCCAGCGAACGTGCTCGGGCTGTCACGCGATCCTCTTCGAGGACACGAGTTCGCCTATCATGGAGGCGCCACCTTTCAAGATGGTCGCTGATACGCCGGGGATCACGCGGACGGCCCTCAGCGTATTTCTTCAGTCTCCACATCCCACGATGCCCAACCTCATGGTGGCGGGCGAAGATGCTGACAACCTGATCGCTTACATCCTGAGCCTCAAGGGGAATGGCTCCCGGAGTCCGCGCTAGGCGCGGCGGAATCCGCACTGCAGCGCGGGCAGCGGGCCTCATTGGCTGCTATCGGCCAGCCGCAGCCGCACAGCCGGTGTCCACCGGGCGCAACCCCATGCACGACGGAAACCCGCTCGTCAAAGACGAAGCAGGCACCGTCCCAAAGACTGGCGTCCGGCCGAACTTTCTCCAGGTAGTTCAGGATACCGCCTTGGAGATGATAGACCTCGCCGAACCCGTGCGCGAGGAGATAGGCGGATGCTTTCTCGCAGCGGATTCCACCGGTGCAGAACATGGCGATCCTGGTGTGCCGCGCCGGATCGAGGCTCGACTCCACATAGTCCTTGAACTCCGTGAACGCTCGGGTCTTAGGATCGACCGCGCCGCGGAACGTACCGATCGCCACCTCGTAGTCGTTGCGCGTGTCGATCAGCAACACGTCGTCGCGCGAAATCAGCGCATTCCAGTCCTCGGGGTTCACGTAGGTGCCAACACGCACGTTGGGGTCGGCCTCGGGGGCGTCGAAGGTCAGGATCTCAGGCTTTACCTTGACCTTCCAGCGTTGGAAGGGCTGCTGCTCGGCAAAACTCTCCTTGGAAACCAAACCGGCGAAGCGCGGGTCGGCCCTCAGATGCGCGAGCATGGCCCGCACGCCGATGTCGGGCCCGGCAATCGTGGCGTTAATGCCCTCCGGCGCGATCAGGATCGTCCCCCGCAGGCCCTCGCGCTCGCCAAACGCGGACAATTCCGCCCTGAGCGCGTCGCAATCGCCGACGGGTACAAACTTGTAGAAGGCCGAAACGGTGGTGGTCATGTCCGGCTTGTGCCTCGTCGCGGATCGGCGAGCCCAGCAGGCTGCGCTCAAACGTCCAGGTTTTGGACGCTCAGCGCATTGTCCTGAATGAACTCGCGCCGGGGCTCGACGACGTCGCCCATAAGCTTGGAGAAGATCTCGTCGGCTTCCGCCAGATCGCCCAGCTTCACCTGAAGCAGCGTTCGCGCGTCACGGTCGAGCGTCGTCTCCCAGAGCTGGTCCGGGTTCATCTCGCCGAGGCCTTTGTAGCGTTGCAGGCTAAGACCCTTGCGGCCGGCCTCGTAGATTGCGTCCAGCAGGCCGCGCGGACCGAACACCGGTATGGACTCCGACTTCCGCTTAAGTTTTGCCGGCTGGCCATAGGTCTCGGCCAGAAGGGGCTGCCGCTCGTTAATGCGACGGGCGTCGAGCGATGAGATCAACGCACGATCGAGCATGTGAACTTCGGCGACGCCGCGCACCTCGCGGCGGACGACGAAGCCCTCGTTGCCGAAACGGCCTTCCCAGCCCGTCTCGGTTTCTTCGGCAAGCTGATCGAGCCGCTTGGCGATCGATTCGGCCGCCGCTTCCGCCTTGGCCTGCGACTTCAGCAGATCGGCATCTAGCAGCCCGAGGATCGCTGCCTGCTCGGTAATGCCCCGGTTGTAGCGCGAATGAAGCTGATCGATGAGGCCTGTCACGATCCGTGCCTCTTTCACGATCTCCCGCAGATCCTCGCCGCCGCGCTCCTCGCCATTGCCGGTGACGAGCGTGGCGTCGTCCAGGCCGCTGTCGATGAGGAAGTCCTCGAGCGCCCGCTGGTCCTTGAGGTATGTGCTCGATTTACCCCGTGCGACTTTGTAAAGCGGCGGCTGAGCGATATAGACGTGCCCCTTCTCCACGAGTTCCGGCATCTGCCGGTAGAAGAACGTGAGCAGCAGGGTGCGGATGTGCGCGCCGTCCACGTCGGCGTCGGTCATGATGATGATCTTATGGTAGCGCAGCTTCGAGAGATCGAAGTCTTCTCCAATGCCGGTGCCCAGGGCGCCGATAATGTTAGTCACCTGTTCCGAAGACAGCATCTTGTCGATGCGTGCGCGCTCCACGTTGAGGATCTTACCTCGGATCGGAAGCACGGCCTGATACTCGCGCTTGCGGCCCTGCTTGGCTGAGCCGCCGGCCGAGTCACCCTCGACGATGAACATCTCGGTGTTGACTGGGTCACGATCCTGACATTCAGCAAGTCCGCCAGGCAGACGCAGGCCGTCGAGTGCACCCTTGCGGCGCGTCAGCTCACGCGCCTTGCGGGCCGCCTCGCGGGCAAGCGCCGCCTCCACGATCTTGCCAACGATGGTCTTGGCTTCCTTCGGGTGTTCCTCGAACCAGGCTGCGAGCTGGTCACCCACAGCGTTCTCGACCACCGGCTTGACCTCCGACGAGACCAATTTGTCTTTCGTCTGAGAGGAGAACTTCGGATCTGGCACCTTTACGGAAAGCACGCAGGTAAGCCCTTCGCGCGCGTCTTCGCCCGCCAGATCCACCTTCTCCTTCTTGGAAAGCCCGCTCTCGTTGGCATACTTGTTGATGACGCGGGTGAGCGCCGCGCGGAACCCGGCCAGATGGGTGCCCCCGTCGCGCTGCGGAATGTTGTTCGTGAAGCAGAGTACGTTCTCGTGGTAGCTTTCGTTCCACCACAACGCGACCTCAACGCCAATGCCGTCCTTCTCCGAACGGATCATCATAGGCTCGGGGATAAGCGACTGCTTGGAACGGTCGAGATAGCGCACGAAAGCCGACGTGCCGCCCTCGTAGAAGAATTCCTCACGCTTCACGTCCGCATGGCGTGCATCGGTCAGCACAACCTTTGCGCCGGAATTCAAGAACGCGAGCTCTCGTAGCCGGTGCTCTATGGTCGGATAGTCGAACTCCACCATTGAGAACGTCTGCGGGCTGGGAAGAAACGTAACCTCGGTGCCGCGATTATCGTTCGCATCACCTACGACCTTCAACGGCGCTACAGCGACGCCGTCTCTGAACTCGATGAGGTGTTCCTTGCCTTCGCGCCAGATGCGCGCGCGCAGCCACGTGGAGAGCGCATTGACAACCGACACGCCGACGCCGTGCAGGCCGCCGGAAACCTTGTAGGAGTTCTGGTCGAACTTGCCGCCCGCATGCAGTTCGGTGAAGACGATCTCCGCCGCCGAGCGCTTTGGATCTTGGTCGTCGTCCGTCTTGATGCCCGTCGGAATGCCGCGTCCGTCGTCGCGCACTGTGCACGAGCCATCGGGGTTCAGCGTCACCTCGCATGAGTTCGCATGGCCAGCGAGCACCTCGTCGATAGCGTTGTCGACGACCTCGTAGATCATGTGATGCAGACCCGAACCGTCGTCGGTATCGCCGATATACATGCCCGGCCGTTTGCGCACGGCATCAAGGCCCTTGAGCATCTTGATGCTTTCGGCACCGTAGTCGTCTGTGGCCGGCTTTCTGGCGGGCTCCGCGCTCATGCGTGTCCTGTCTCGTGATCGTTGATCTAACGTGCGTGGACTATACCACGCAGAACCTGAAAAGAGCTAGAAAAGCGCAGAAGTGCCGCCTTCAATCCAACAGAAAAATTCTCGCCAATACAAAATGTTAGATGCGCGGCGATGTCGCGCACTCAAGGGGCCGCCCTAAGCAAAGCCCGGCCCTCGTCGACAGCGAGGAATCGAGCCCGTCCGCTGAGTGCTGAAAAGGCCTCCGCATCGGTTCCCGTCATCCACGCCTGTGTGCCCAAATGCAGAATTTCGGCGCACAGGGCAGCGCGCCGCGAGGCGTCCAAATGGGCCGTCACCTCGTCCAGCAGCAAGATCGGCGCACGGCCATCCTGACGCTCGGCGGCGAGTTCCGCGTGCGACAGAACGAGGCCCAGGAGCAGCGCCTTCTGCTCGCCCGTGGAACAGAGCCGCGCCGGCATGCCTTTTGGCCCGTGACCGACGACAAGATCTGAGCGATGCGGGCCTTCCAGCGTGCGTCCTGCCGCCCGGTCGCGCTCACGGCCCATCTGCAGAGCCGCCTTGTAGCGCTCTTCCACGTCGAGGGCGGCGAGATAGGACAGATCGGATTCGAGCGTGCCGTCCACCGTGATCACGGCCCAAGGAAACGGCGAATTTGCATCCCGTGCGCGCCGGCGCTCTGACACGCTGCTCAAAGCCGCCGCAGCTTCCGCGCGGGCCGCGGCAATGGCGACGCCGGTTTCCGCCATGACCTGCTCCAGTCCAGCGAAACGCGCCGGATCGCGCACATTATCGGCAAGTAGCCGATTGCGCTGCTGCATAGCGCGCTCGAAGCGGGAGGCCCGGCGGGCATGCTCGGCATCGAAACACAGGATGAGGCGGTCGAGGAAGCGGCGGCGCTCGGAACCTGGGCCGGAAAAAAGACCGTCCATGGAGGGGGTCAGCCAAGCCACCTCCACATAGTCAGCCAGCACGCCGGACCCCTGCTTTGTGACACCGTCGATGCGCACGATGCGCCCCGTGGAGGCTTCGGAGGACGCCACACCAGATGCCAGTCCGGTCCCAATGTCGATCGCGCCGAGACTGGTGTGCACGCGTGCGGCAATGCTCCAGCCTCCGTCTCCGGATGCGCGTGCGATATCCCCATACGCCGCGCGGCGCAGCCCCTGACCGGGTGCGAGCAGCGAAACGGCTTCGAGAAGGTTCGTTTTGCCCGAGCCGTTGGCGCCGGTGAGCACCACTGGCTCCGGTCCCAGTTCCAGGCTCACGGAGGGGTAGTTGCGGAAGTTGGTGAGCGTCAGCCGCTCGACCCAGAGGCGCGGAGCCGCGTCTGCCATGGTCGACTTTCCAGGTGCTGGCGCGGACGTTGCGGCGCTCACACGCGCATCGGCATGAGAACGTAGAGCGCTCCGTTGTCCTCACTGTCCTTGATCATGGTCGGCGAGCCGGCGTCCGCGAGAAGGAAACGCGCTTCCTCTCCCTCGACCTGGCCGGCAATGTCGAGGAGATAGCGGGCGTTGAAGCCGATCTCGATCGGAGCGGCATCGTAGGTGACTGCGATTTCTTCCGTAGCGCTTCCGCCTTCCGGATTGTTCACCGACAGGACGAGCTTGTTTTTCGAAAGCGAAAGCTTCACCGCGCGGCCGCGCTCGCTCGCTACCGTCGAAACGCGATCGACGGCCGCCGTGAAGATCGTGTTGGGAACCAGCATTTCCTTGTCGTTCGACTGCGGGATCACGCGGCCATAGTCGGGGAACGTGCCGTCGATCAGTTTCGAGGTCAGCGTCACCGAGCCGATCTCGAAGCGGACCTTGGCATTGTTGACCGAGATGCGGACCGGGTCGGTCACGCCTTCCACGAGACGCTGTAGTTCGTGCACCGTCTTGCGTGGAATGATGACGCCCGGCATGCCGGCCGCGCCCTTGGGCAGCGGAAGTTCGGCCTGGGCGAGACGGTGCCCGTCGGTTGCGACCGCGCGCAGCATCGGCTTCTTGTTGCTCTCCGCCGTATGCAGGAAAATACCATTCAGGTAGTAGCGGGTCTCCTCCGTCGAGATGGCGAAGCGCGTCTTGTCGATGATCCTCTTCAGCTCCGCCGCGGGAATCTCGAAGGAATGACCGAGATCGCCGGCCGCGATGTCGGGGAAGTCTTCCGGACCAAGCGTCTGCAGAGCAAACCGAGCCTGACCGGCCGCCAGCGTGAGGCGCTCCTTCTCCGCGTCCCGCTTCATCTCGACTTGCGCGCCCTCGGGCAGCTTGCGCACGATGTCATGCAGCATGTGGGCGGGAACGGTCAGCGCACCCGGCTGGGAAACGTCGGCCTTGGCCTCTTCAACGACCTCGCGCTCAAGATCGGTGGCCTTGAATTCGAGGCCGTTGGCAGACGCCTTCAGCAGCACGTTTGAGAGGATCGGGATCGTAGTACGCCGCTCCACCACGCTCGTCACATGGCCGAGCGCTCTCGAGAGTTCGCCTTTTTCGATCACCAGACGCATGGGTTGCCTTTAGCGTTGCTGCCGTAGAAAGAGATTAAGACATGTCGGGTGAAGGGCCCGAGCCCCCCGGCACACCCCCGGCCTTTAAGTGACAAGGCTGACGCAGGGCACGCCACCACGAAAGGATTCGCGGAAGGGCTGCAAAATGACCCCATATGGCGCGCCATTTCAAGTGGCGCGGTAGCCTCAGAGCCCTAAATAAAGGGATTTGGACCGGAAAAACAGGAGACGGGGGGTGCGCTCAGCGCGCCCCCCGCCAACCCACCCCGCAAGTCCCCGTCCGCAGGCGGACGGGGTTTTCCGAACGCCGGGGCAAATTTGCCCCGCCCTCCAGGCGTCCGGATGCCAGCCACTAATGGGCCAGCATCTTCTTCAGGTCCTCGAGCTCGTCCCGAAGACGCTGATTCCCGCTAAGCTCAGTCTCGATTTTGCGGATCGCGTGCAGCACCGTCGTGTGATCGCGGTTGCCAAACCGGCGGCCGATCTCCGGCAGCGACCGGGCTGTCAGCTGCTTGGCGAGATACATGCCGATCTGGCGGGGCCAGACGACCGAGCGGTGCCGGCGCTGCGAAAGGAGATCTCCCTTGGACACGCCGAAGTGGCGCGAAACGATCCGTAGGATGTCCTCGATCTTGATTCGCCGCTGCTCGCCCCCCGACTGAACGAGATCGCGTATCACCGTCTCTGCGATATCCGGGGTCAGCGTGCCACGCACATGCTGCCAGGTTTGATGCAGACGGTTCACTGCGCCTTCCAGCTCTCGGCCGTTCTCGGTCAACCGCTGCGCCAACAGTTCCAGTATCTCACGAGACAACTCGAACGACGGGTCGATCAGCCGCTTCTCGGCGACACGGCGATCCAAGACCTTCATACGCAGGTCCTCGTCGAAGCTGCCGATCTCGGTGACAAGACCGCGCTGGAGACGCGAGCGCATGCGCTCGTTGAGTCGCTCGATGTGCCCCGGAGGACGCGATGAGGCCACAACCACCTGACGCCCGCCGTCGAGCAGCGCGTTGATGATGTGCTCGAACTCCTGCTCCGTCTTTTCGCCCTGGAGGAACTCCAGGTCGTCGATGAGCAGCATGTTGACGTGGCGGAAGCGCTCTTTGAATGAGAGCGGATCGGAGCTGCGCACAGCCTCCACGAATTCATACCGGAAGCGCTCGGCGGTCAGATACAGGACGTTGGCGGCGGGCGCGCGGCGGCGCACTTCCCACGCGATCGCCTGTAGAAGGTGAGTCTTCCCAAGGCCTACTGAGGAGTGGAAGAAGAGCGGGTTGATGCCGGGCGAGCCGCTCATCACTGTCTCGGCCGCCTGGACGGCCGCGGCATGTGCCAAGCGGTTCGGCGCACCGACAATATAGTTTTCGAAGGTGTGATGGGGATAGAGCGGCGAACCGTCGACCCCGCCTTCGGGCACACGTGTCGAAAAAGCTGAGAGGCTGGAGCGCAACTGTGCAGGCCGGGTGCCTTGGTCGGAAGGCGCCGACGAAGCGCGTGATTCCGCGGCACCATGAGCGGCACGGGCCGAATCCATTCCCGCAACGGAGACAGGACGCAGCGCCTGACCGCCGGGCTGGCGCAGCTGCACGTCCACACGCTCAGCATCCTTGAATTCCAGGCGGCTGCAGGCGAGCAGATCGTCGATGTAATGCGATTTGATCCAGTTGCACAGAAACTTGACGGGCACCGAAGCCACAACCGTCTTCCCGTCGAAGGCATCGAACTCGAGCGTCTTGAACCAGCTCGTATAGATATCGTCGCCGAGGCGGGCCCGTAGCGCGGCATGAACCTTCTTGCCCCGTGGCTCCTCGGACGTATTGATAGCTTCTGACGTATTCATGTGCTTACCCCGCACTTGTTACTTTTGCCCTCAACCCGACATGGCTCCGCCTTCAGCCGTTTGCCCCTGCCAACGGCGGCTTCACATCAGGATCTCAAAAAGCCGGGCGCTTACCCCTGCGCCCAAGGAAGTCCCGCCGCTTTCCAGCCCGCGATCTTCCCCCTCTGACGGTTGGCATCGAGTGGACCCTCGAAACCATCCGAGACGTTGTGACAGCGGCTATACCCCTCCGCTGCCATGACTTCCGCCGCCATGCGGCTTCTGCCTCCGGTCCGGCAGATGAAGAACAACTCCGTGTCCTTCCCCAGACCAGCTTCCTCGAGAAGCCCTCTAAGACGTGTTGGGAAAGCGGGATCTACCCGTCCGTCCGGAAACGTCTGCCACTCGAGTGTTACGACCTGACGGCCAACTGAGGCCAGGTCGGGTACGCCCACAAAAGTCCATTCTGCCTTCGTCCGCACGTCGATCAGAACGGCTTTTTTGTCTTGTTCCAGACGGGCCCACGTCTCTTGCACAGGCACATCGTCGACGCTCAATGCCACTTAACTCCCCCTCACAATTCCGGCCCCGAACTCATGCAAAACTTGCGTTCTGCACTTTCGTTCTCCGCACGGTTCCGCCTCGAACAGCTTCCCTTGGACCCCAAGGTCTGGATCGCCGTTTCGGAACCAAACGCCCTACTAGCCGGCGGCCAAAAATTGGCCAGTCACTCAAATTCGGCGCACAAAACCGTCCGTTAGAGCAAAGTGCATCCCTCTCCAAACAGATCAATTTGACCGAATGGACCAGAACGCTTCACACTACAAGACGATGAAACCCACCACGCAGGACGCAAAATACGCGACGTAGATGGGGCTCGACGCACGCCGATACACAGACACTCAACACACGGCCCACAGGCGGGACCGACAAAGAATGAATTATCTCTTAACAGGCCCTCACGCAAGCCATCCACAGGCCTGAACGGATCAGCGAAGCTCATTGATATTGCACATTTTTTTAGGCCCATGACTCTCACATTGCGATCTATCCCGTGCGTGAATCCCATTGATCGCAAATCGGATTCCGAGCCTGCTTACCGCACCCTTTTGATCAGACTCGTTTTTTGCCTGCGCGAGACACTTTTTCGAGAGCCTACGCTAGGTCCGGAATACCCCTATCAACAGGCCAGTCGCCCAAACCTCCGAGAATCCACGGGTTAGCGCTGTTCAAAAACTTAATGCGTGTTCGAGTTGTCGCTTCCGCAGTTGCGAACATGACACATTCGCGACAATGATTGCGGGTTCGCGATCTCTCCCCGTTGACGGCTCAGCACAGGGACTTCGCCGCGAAGTCCCAAAAACAGGGCACAAAAAAACCGGGCATCGCGCCCGGTTTCTCCGTGTGGTGATTTCTTTCGCTCAGGACCGAAGTGGCGGGCGGCGCAGTTTCGGGGTCCGCTCACTGCGCAGAGCGCCGGTTCGCCGAAACCTCTCAGGCCATCTTCTTCACGCGGGATGCCAGGCGCGAAACCTTCCGGCTGGCGGCCCTTTTGTGCAGGATGCCCTTCTGTGCCGTGCGCACCAGAACCGGCTCCACAGCTTTCAGAGCCGCAGCGGCCTTGGCCTTGTCACCCGAAGCAATCGCCTCCTCGACGCCCCGCACGCTCGACTTCAACTGCGAGCGGCGGTTCTTGTTGATCGCCGTCCGTTTAACCATCTGGCGAGCGGCTTTCTTTGCCGAGGACGTGTTGGCCATAGCTTTGATGTTCCTATCTGTTTAGCTTGCCTCGGCGAAGGGATGGAGTGGCTGGCCACACAAAGGCCCACCTGCCCCATACTCAGGGTCCGAGTGGCGTTGTTCATAACATGTTGCGCCCGGAACCGAGGATCCGGGCGTTGCTTGGCCGGTGCTATAGCTTTCCGATCAAAGCGGGTCAACGCCAATCCGGCGTCGAATCGCGGACATGGCGGCCAATGGCCACCACCGACCAGCCTTCCGAACATTGCGGACGGAGCCCCCCCATGCCACCAAGGCGGCTTCTCCACGCCAGCCGGATAGGACGAGACCCTCCCGCATGACGACGACGGTTGCCGCACCGAACCGACCCAGCCTGCGCCGGCGGATCTTCGAGATCATCGAGATCGGACGCGGCGACAATCCGCTGAGCCGGCTCTTCGACATCTCCATGTTCGCGCTGATCCTGCTCAATGTGATCGCGTTTATTCTGGAGACGGTGCCGGCTTATGAGGCCGCCTTCGGCCCCGCCTTCCATATGTTCAACATCTTTTCGGTCGCGGTCTTCACCGTCGAGTATGCGCTGCGGCTATGGACGGCCGTCGAAGTCCCGTTCCTGCGTAAGCATCCGCCCTGGCTGGCCCGCCTCAAACTCGCTAGGACGCCGCCCCTCGTAATCGATCTCATGGCGTTCTTACCGTTCTATCTGCAAAGCTTCATTGGCATCGATCTCCTATTCCTGCGCGTGCTGCGCCTGCTCCGCTTCCTCAAGCTTTCTCGCTACTCGCCGGCAATGCACACACTCGTGCGCGTCATCTCCAACGAGAAGCGGTCGCTTCTGGGAGCCGGTTTCCTTCTGGCGACCGCGCTGCTTTTCGCATCCGCCGGCATCTACATGATCGAAGGCAAGATTCAGCCGGACAAGTTCGGGAGCATCCCTGATTCCGCATGGTGGGCGGTCGCGACATTGACGACGGTCGGATACGGCGATGCGATCCCCGTGACGCCGCTTGGGCGGATCTTCGGCGGCTTTGTCATGATTGCAGGTTTGTGCGTGCTGGCACTGCCCGTCGCGATCATCTCGACGGGGTTCGCGCAGGAGGTCGGCCGCCGCGACTTCGTGGTCAACTGGTCGCTTATGTCCCGCATTCCACTGCTGGCCGATCTCGACGCCAGCGAAGTGGGCGAGTTGATGCCGCTGCTTCACGCCCACAACTACCCGCCCAAAGCGGAAGTGCTGCCCGCGGGCCAGCCAGCACACGCGATGTTTTTCGTGGCGTCGGGAAAAGTCCGAATGGTTCACCCGGAGGGCGATGTCACCTTCGAAACCGGCGACTTCTTCGGAGCGTCCGCGTTACTACTGTCGGATGTACCCAGCGCTCCCTTTGTCACCGTCACAAAAACCCGCTTGCTCAAATTGCACGCGGAAGACTTGCATCGCATAGAGATGCTCAACCCGCGCTTCGTGGACGACATCCGCCAGCGCGCGGCGGATCCGCAGTTCACCTCCCGCTAGATCGCAGGCCGTCAGCTCGCCGGGGCCCGGCTCGTGAGCTTCAGAGCGATGACGGTGAGAAGCTTGGCGCCTGCGGCCGCGCCGATGATGATCGCCGCGAGAGGAACCAGGCCAGGTTCGATTGCCAGAACATTGACCAGATAGAAAGCCGCGAAGGCACCCGCCAGACCTCCAGCGGCGCCGAGCAACGTGGCAAGGACCGTTCCTGCGGATAGTCCGATCAGCGCTCCCACGATGAGCCCCGGATAGACGCTCGGCCAGAAATGATCATCCATGATCAGGCTCCCCTTCTTCCCACCCTGCGAATCCCCAGGATGTCACGCCAAATTGGAGGCGCTCGTCGTGATCCAGATCAAATGGGAATAGACCTGATGGCGGCGTCAGGTGCTCATGAACCTCCGGCCACGACGCGTACAGCAACGACGGTCGCATTGTCCTGGTGGGGATCGCGAACAGCTTCCACCGCCCGGATGAGCGCTTCGGCGACGGATTTCGCCCCATCGGCCGCGTACGCGGAAACGATGCGTTCCACCTCGCCCGGCTCGAGGGTCTGCAGGCCGTCGCTGGCCAGAATGATGTAGTCATCGGGCTCGATAGGCAGAGGCTTGCGGGATAGGTCGACGAGATCGATTTCATCGCCCGTTACGGCGGAGCGCAGCATGTGGCGCCGTGGATCGCGGCGCGCCTCCTCCAGGCTGATGTGACCGGCCGCCGCCATGCGATCGAGTTCGGGTGCCAGAGAGTGATCCTCGTTGAGTAGTGCGATCTCGCCGCGCCGGTAGAGCATGAGCGGACTGTCACCGACACTGACCCACTGCGCACCGTCCTTGGAAAACACCACGCCAATCAGCGTGGACCCCATTCCGGAAAGGGCCGGATCTTCTGCGACCTTCTCGGCGATGGCATCGTTGGCGGAGGACAGCGCCGCGATGAGACGGGCGTGCGCATCGCCCTCCGCCTTTGAGAAGGCGCGGAGAAAGTTCTCGCAGACGACGCGGCTCGCCAAGGCTCCGCCTGCGTGGCCGCCCATGCCATCAGCGAGGATGGCCACCAGCTCACCGGGGCGCGCAACATCCGAAGCGGCCCGGAGCATATCCTCCCCGGGCCACAGCATGGCGCTGTCTTCCTGATAGTTGCGGGCT
Source organism: uncultured Alphaproteobacteria bacterium (assembly GCA_963825555.1). Lineage (GTDB taxonomy): Bacteria > Pseudomonadota > Alphaproteobacteria > Rhizobiales > Hyphomicrobiaceae > JAGVSR01. Next base: position 191,096 of record CAWGTZ010000007.1, read on the forward strand.
CCCTTTGTGGAGCAGCTCGCACGGTCGAACGCGATCATCAGCTCGAAAACCAGTTGCCTGCGGTCGTCAGCCCGTTCCGGCACGAACGTCTCCAGCCGGGCGGGCTTCCGGATTATTCCTCCGCCAGGGCAGACCAGTCGAACTCGGGGCCACAGAACGGAACGAACACGAGTTGCGTTCGGCCCATCGTAATCACGTCCATGGCTTGCAGCTCGACCGCCGAGGTCGGGCGCCGGTCATTGACGGACACGACGTTGGTTTTAGCAAGATTGGGTACAAACAGGAAAGAGCGGTCCGAACTGTCGTAACGAATATAAGCCTGCTCCTCGCTCGAGATGGCGTCGTCTCCGAAATCGATCGCGATTCGATTGGCTTGCGAGCGCCCCAACGTGTTGTTGCCTTCGAATACGGGCCGGTACTGCCCAATGCCCGCTCCACCTACAACGACCAGCCAGCCCACAACGGGATCGTGTTCGAAACCGCCCCGTTTGACCTGCTGTTTGCCGCGCACGAGCGATGTACGGACCGGATCCTCGGCCGCCTTCGTGCTGGCGCGCACGACACGCGTGGTCGGCGGGCGGTCGGCATCCGCGAGCGCGTTATCAAGGGGGCGGGGTTCGCCCCGCGCCTCGCGGGCGGCTTCGGCGGCACTGGGGCTCGAAGAGGCCACAGGAGAAACCGCAGCGGCCAAAGCGATCTCGGCGACCATGGCCGACGTCTCTGCAACTGAGGGCACAGGGGTGACAGGTGGAACCGGCGGCGCAGCCGCTATCGCTGCGGGCATGGTGTCGTCGCGGCTCGCCGCCGCGAGCGCATCCTTCAGGGAGCCGAGAAGGCTGTTGCGGGCAACATTCGGTCCGGCGGCGGCGCTCGACATGGAAGGCTCTCCTCTGGCTTCGGAATTTTTGGCCCGTTTGGGCCTCGACGGGGGCATCAGGTGGGCAGGAGCATGGCATCGCATGCATAGAACAAGGCAGCGGCGCCCCGACAAAACCAAAACTGCAGACCGTTCGCCGCCGAAGCGTTCCGCATCTTTTCTCGGTGCGTCGTGCGGCAGCTTCGTGGCGCGATCTCGGCACTCCCATGATTTGTGCACGATTGCGGCGGCGCTCGAAGGCTTGCCACATTCCTGCTGCATAACTGCCGCCACAGATTGACTGGCGAATCGCGCTTTGTTGAGTTCTCGTGCGGCTCGCCAATCGTGGCAGAACCGAATCACCCATCTGCATCGGCGCTCATGACCCATCTTATCGCCCTGAAGAGCGGTACCGAGCTCGTCGGCGACTATCGCATCTCGCGGGTTCTGGGCGCGGGCGGCTTCGGCATCACCTATCTTGCAGATGAACTGGCGCTCGGGCGTGCCGTCACCATCAAGGAATACTTTCCATCCGACTTCGCCCTGCGCGGTGAGGCGCTGGAGGCTGTCCCGCGCTCCGAAAACTGCGCCGGCGACTACACCTGGGGGCTCGACCGCTTCATCGAGGAAGCCCAGACGCTCGCGCGGTTCAATCATCCGAATATCGTGCGCGTGTATCGCTACTTCCGCGCCAACCAGACCGCGTACATGGTGCTGCACTTCGAGGAAGGCCAAAGCCTCAAGACATGGCTGAAATCACTCGGTCGCGCGCCGCGCCAGAAGGAACTCGACCGCATCATCGGCCCGCTGCTGGCGGCGCTGGAGGAGATCCATAAGGCGGACTTCCTGCACAGGGATATCGCTCCCGACAACATCATCATTCGCAAGGACGGCGCGCCGGTGCTGATCGACTTCGGCTCCGCGCGTGGCGAGATCGCCGCCCATTCCAAGACGGTCTCGGCTTTGGTCAAGCCCGGCTACAGCCCCTATGAGCAGTATGCCGAAACCGGCAAGCGGCAGGGCCCGTGGACCGATATCTATGCGCTCGGCGCAACGCTCTACCATGCCGTGACGGGCAAGAGACCGCCGGATGCGCCCTCGCGCATGGTGAAGGACGATCTCGTTCCCGCGCGGGAAGCAGCGGTCGGCGCCTATCGCTCCGGCTTCCTCGGCGCTATCGACCGTGCGCTCGCCCTTAACATCGACCAGCGTCCGCAGACGATCGCCGCTTGGCGGGGCGACCTCTTGGCCCCCGACCCGAAGCCTGCCTCATCGTGGCTGTCACGCTCGCGCAAATCGGGGGATATCGATGACAAGCAGGCACAGGAGGCCCCCAAGAAGGGCGCGTTGCCGGTTCCCAATGCTCCCATTCCCGATGCTCCCGGGCCCCAGGGGGCACTTCTCGATATCGTCGACGGCCTGAAGCAAAAGAAGGTCGGCGCGCCCGGAGCGCCCGCACCGTCCGCTGACGGTGTCGCGCCCCCCGTGAAGGCGAAGGCCAAAGCCGATCCCGCACCTGATTCTGCGTCGAGTCCTGCCGCTGCGAGAGCAGCAGCGCCGGCCTCGACCCGCAAAATCGACACGGCGACCGCTGCGCCGAAGCTGCCGCGCGTGCTGCAACGCAAGGAAAAAAAGCCCGAAACGCCGCCTCCGGCCAAGGCAGCTCCGGAACGCAAATCGTCGCCGATCGTTCTGCTCCCGAAGAAGACCCCGAAGCCCAGGCGCATCCGATCAAGCCGTTGGTCGTGGAGCCCGGTGCTGTTCAAACTTCTGGTCGGCGTCGGCGTTGCCAGCGGTGCGGTCGCGGTTCAAAACCGCCTGCCGCAGATGGAAACGCGCAGCGCGGTGCTCACGTCGAACACGACAACGGGCTCCATCCGTCCCGCGGTCGTCCAGATCGCGCGACCCGTTGCACGCCTCCAAGGACATGCCGGCCCCATCACGGCTCTGACCTATGCGGATGACGGCCGGTCCATCGTGAGCGCATCGAAAGATGCAACGGTGAAGGTGTGGACAGCGGCATCGGCCTCTTTGAAGCGGACCATCGAGCTCGACGACGGCCCGGCTTCGGCTCTCGCCGTTTCGGGCAAGCGCATGCTGACCGGCCATGCCAATGGCAACATCGTACTCTGGGATTGGGAAACCGCGGAGAAGATCGCGACCTTCAAACGCAACGATGCGGAAATCTGGGCCATCGCCTTCCTGGGGGATGCGCAGAAATTCGCCGCAGCCAGCCACGACTGGAAGATCTCTGTGTGGGATACCGAGCGGTCGAACGGGCCCTTCAGCGTGCTCGACGCCCACGAGAATGCTGTGCAGGCGCTAACGTTTGGCGTATCGGGGTCCAAGCCCATTCTGGCGTCGGGCAGCGCCGACAAAACCATGAAACTGTGGAACCTGGAAACACTCGATCGCGTACGAACCTATCGCGGTCACCGCGACTACATCACGGCAGTGGCCATCTCCGCCGACGGCAAGGACGTGGCGTCCTCCAGCCTCGACGGCAATGTGCGAATCTGGTCGGGGCGATCCAGCCGCCTCTACCGCTCGCTGTCGGGACACAGCGGTCGGGCAAACGCGCTGGCATTCGCCCCGTCTGGGTCCGTGCTGGCCTCGGCGGGTGCCGACGGCAAGGTGCGGATCTGGGATTACAAGCGCCGCCGGACACCCAAGACGCTGCCGAGCCATGACGGCGCGGTGAGCGCGGTCGTCTTTTCGCCGGATGGACAGCATATCGCGTCTGCAGGCGACGATGGCCTCGTGCGCGTGTGGGACAATCCCCTTCAGAAATCGGTCACGAACTGACCCAGCGCCATCACTTGCAGATGCGCTTCATGCCGTCGCGCCCGTGACGGGCCAGATCGACATGAAAATGGTCGTGATGGAACTTGTCGGCATTGGGACCAAGGACGGTCGTGAACTCCCGGCATGCCCCGTCGTGCACGGCTCGCAGAAACAACCGCTCGCGCTCATTTCCCCACCAGCCACCCTTGACGGACACTGTGCGCCCATCAGCCAGCGTGAAGCTCGAGATGTCCAGAGCATTCGCGTAGCCATGTTCTGAGAGACGTCCGCCCGACTTGTGATTGATCGGGCGGCATCCGTAGGATGCGGCCACCTTCATCTCAACGAGGGAGGTGCCGAAATAGTACTCCGCAGCCGGCGCGACTGCCTTCGTCACCCAGCGCTCAACCTGCGGTATCATGGGACAGCGAAGCAAGGCGGCAGGCTTCAACGACACGCGGCCGGCAGCGGCTGCCGAGACGGCAAAGGGACGCGAAGCCCCGCAAACACTGGGGCCGCCGAGTGATGAGCGCGACTGGATGAAGGGCGACTGGCGGACAACGCCAGACGCGAGGCAGGCCTGTTCCTCCGATTCGCGCCAGGGTTCGTGCTTGGCCACAAAGTCAGGACCGCCCGTGCTGCATCCCGTGAGGATGAGCAGGCCGGCTACCGATACGGTGAACAGAACGCAACGCAACGACATAGTCCGGGACACTACGCCCCCAATGGCTAACGGATGGTGAAGCAGGGGGGCATTCCAGGACTTATTTTGCGCGGCCGATCAGGTTGTTTTCAGGCCGATTTTGGCCTCTGGCGCGGCCCGTTTGGGGCAATTCCGGCCCCAGGAATAGGGAAGATTCGATCAACGAACGAACACACCCCAACAGTCGGTAATGAGTTTTCCACAGCATTTAGGACGACAACGTACGATTGTTCCGGACTCCCCGGCTGACCCGGGTTAGCCTCTAATCGTCGCAGGCAAGGCAAGCCTCGACTGCAGGCTTAGGCCCAGACTTTCCTCACCCAGAGTTGCGTAGCGGGTGACGTGTTGGAAGCGTATTTGGGATCAAAAAGCCGAAGTGTATGCGTTCATGTTCTGCCGCGTAACAGCTGCGTTCGTTGCGGGGGTCGCATTCCCACCACCCCGTGTCGTCGACCCTGGAGTTATCGTTCGCGGTTGCTTTGTAACTTCTTCGTAGGAGCGTATAGGCCCTGGCTCAAGTGCCGTCAGACACTTGCCAGATTCCCCCGGAAAGTGACGGCAAAGCCCTCTCTTGCCGAAGCCGGGGCCTAATCCCACCAGCCCGCGTCGGCCTCTTACCCTCGCCCTGGCCGGCACGGGCTTTTTTTTGGGACCGCCTTATCCCTTCTCCAGAAATGCCAGAGTGGCCACCTTGAAGCTGCGATCTCCGACCGCCTTCATGTGATCACGCCCCACGATCTCGAAAGATTCTGCGCCAGGGATCATTTGCGCCAGCGCTTCAGCGGGCCCGGCAATCACATCGTTCGTTCCGACGGCAACGAGCGTGTGCGGCTTTAGCGTGGCGATTTGTTCCCGCGTCACCGGTTCGCGGATCTGGCGAACGCACACCGCAAGCGCTTTGAGATCGCTGTTCGTCTGCTCGGCGAAAGCGCGAAAAGTCCGCGCGGTCGGATTAACGACGTCATCGATCGTGGGCGCCAGCAGCGCCTGCGCAATGGGGCCGGTGCCCGCCATGGCGCGCACCATGTTGAGACCCAGGCCGCCCAGAACGAGACAGCCTACGCGATCGGGGGCCGCCAGTGCGAGGGTTGCCGCAACCCGTGCACCCATCGAATACCCCATTACATGCGCTTTGGAGATGCCGAGATGATCGAGGAGGCGGCGCGCATCCTGCGCCATCAGTTCCTTGCTGTAGGCGGACGGCTCATAAAGTTTCTCGCTATGCCCATGCCCCCGGTTGTCAAACGCCACGACCCGGTATCCGGCGCCGACCAGATCCTTCACCCAGCCGGTCGCGATCCAGTTCATCTCGATGTGGGAGGCAAACCCATGGATCAGCAGGACGGGAAGCTGCCGTGTAATCGTTTCACTTTGGTCAATGTAGGCAATCGTGGCGCCGTCGGACTGGAATCGCTGCAAATCGTTGTTCTGCAAGACCTTGGGGCTCCTCGCTTCAGGTCCGTGGACCGGGTGAAATCGCGGCCGGTGCGGCGGCCTGCCCTGGTCCTTCCCCTATCATTTCGCAGGCGCGGTCGCTATGGTGTCAGCCAATCCGAAACGGGGGCCGTCAAAGCCCCATGAAAGACCCATGCGGGGTTCACAACCATGGCCGGACATTTCGTGCCCCATCTCGCGAACGACGAGGGCGCCGAGAAGATCTTCATCGGTGTCAAGGAGTTCAACTGCATGGGCGCGCGCCCGCCAAATGATCATCCGCACGTTTTTCTCGACATGGGTGCCGACGGCCAGATCCTCTGCCCGTATTGCTCGACGCTCTATGTCTACGACCCCCGTCTCGGCGAGCACGAGACGGACCCGAGGGGCTGCCTCGCTGATGCACCCGTGGACACGGCGGCCTGACGCGGCCGGGCGCGATCGATGACAGACGCCGCGCCCTCCGATCTTCCCATCCTGATTGCCGGAGGCGGTATCGGCGGATTGGCTGCCGCATTGGCACTTGCCCGCAAGGGCTTCTCAGTTTCGGTTTTCGAGAAGCGCGCCGAAGCCACCGAAGAGGGTGCCGGAATCCAAATCGGGCCCAATGGCAGCCGCATCCTCATCGAACTCGGTGTTGCCGATCATCTGCGCCATTTGATGGCCGTACCGCAGGCCATCCGCATCATGGACGGGGTGACCGGCCGCATGCTCACGCGTTTGCCGCTGGGCCGCGACATCGCCGAACGCCATGGCGCGCCCTACTGGGTGCTGCACCGTGCCGATCTTCACGGCGCGCTCCGCGCCACCGTCGCCGGGAAGACGCGCATTCGCCTGGTCCCGGGGGCCGAAGTCGAAGACGCCCGCAGCCATGCGCACGGTGTGACACTTCGCTTTACCGATGGAACGGAGGCGCAAGGCGCTGCGCTGATCGGTGCCGACGGCTTGTGGTCGGCAATCCGTACGAATGTTTTCAAAGCGCCGGCACTGTCGTTTACGGGCAAATGCGCCTTGCGCGCGATCGTCCCCTCCGAAAGGCTGCCCGCTCCACTGACCGCGATCGACACGACCATCTGGCTTCGGCCCGCGGCGCATGTCGTGCACTATCCCGTTCGTGGTGGCCAGGAAGTCGCGCTTGTTGCTATTTTCGACGACAAATCGCTCGGCGAAACGTGGGCCGGCGCTGTCGATCTCGCCTCCATCGCCCACCGCACCGCGACATTTCCCGATCCGCTGCGAACACTCCTGGCCGTGCCCACAGTCTGGCGGCAGTGGTCTCTCTACAAGCTGTCGGGAGAAACCCCCTGGGTTCAAGATCGTATCGCGCTGTTGGGCGATGCGGCGCATCCACCGCTGCCTTTTCTCGCGCAGGGCGGCGTCATGGCACTGGAGGATGCCGCCGTCCTGTCGAATGTTCTGGTAGGTGCCAGCGGTTGCGAGATTCCGGCCAGGCTGGCCGAGTACGAACGCCGGCGGCGCCCACGCACAACGCGCGTCATCGAGGCATCCGGCCGGAACGGACAAATCTATCACCTGGACGGCCTCATGCGCACCGCTCGCAACACCGTGCTTCAAATGGCGCCGCCGGCCAGGCTCATGGCTTCCTACGACTGGCTCTATGGCTGGCGAATGGAGGATGCTGCGCTTTAGCGCCGACGGCTTAAGACCGCCAGAATTCGGGTCGGAAGAGAACGAGCACCGTGAAGAGCTCCAGACGACCCAGCATCATCTGAAAGGACAGGGCCCACTTGGCGGCATCCGGCAAAGTGGCGAAGTTGCCGGACGGCCCAATGATCCCGCCGATACCCGGGCCAACGTTGCCTAATGCCGTTGCCGAAGCCGACAATGCGGTCACGAAGTCCAGCCCCATGCCCGCATAGAGCACTGCGAACACACCGACCATGGCGAAGTAGATCGCCAGAAATGCCACGACGGAGAACGGCACGTCGGCAGGCAGACGGCGGCGGTTGTACGTCAGCGTCACGACCCTGTTCGGGCTGATGAGGTGCAGAAAATGACTCCGGGTCAGCATGTGTGCGATCTGAAGCCGGTAAATCTTTATGGAGCCGGACGTCGAGCCCGAACACCCGCCGACGAACATGAGCAGGAAAAATACGCCGACCGCAAAAGTGCCCCACGTCGTGTAATCAGTCGTTGCAAAGCCCGTCGTCGTTACGATCGAGGTCACATTGAAGGCGGACAGCGTCAAGGCATCGAAGAAGGAGATATTGCGGTTCGCCATCAGCCAGAGAGCCATGATGACGCTGACCGCAACCAGGAACACGGCAAACCCGCGCACCTGCTGATCCTCCCACAGAGTGCTCGGATCGCCCCGCACAGCCTTGATGTAGACGACGAACGGCAATGCGCCGCAGATCATGAAAAAAACCGCCGTCCAATGCAGAGCTGCGCTGTCGTAGTGCCCGAGGCTCGCGTCATGTGTCGAAAATCCGCCGGTCGCAATAGTCGCAAGCGCGTGACAGATGGCATCGAATCCGGACATCCCGAGCCACGTGTAGAGAACCGCACACACGACAACGAGTAGAGTGAAAACACTGGCCGTCGCGACCGTAAGCTCGAAAGCCCGGGGCAAAATCTTTTCAGACCTCTCCGAGCTTTCGGTCTGGAAGAGCTGCATGCCGCCGACACGAAGGAAGGGCAGCATGATGATCGCGATGACGATGATGCCAAGTCCGCCCAGGCCATTGAGCAGTGCGCGCCAGAGCAGGATTCCGCGCGTCAGTTTGTCCAGTCCCGTCATGACGGTTGCACCCGTCGTCGTGACGCCCGACATGGTTTCGAAAAAGGCATCCGTGAAGTCGAGGCCATGGCCGAGAAAGGGCGTAGCCGCGAAGACGGTGATCACCAGCCACGACAGCGCGGTCAGGAGGAACCCCTCCCTCACGCCAAGGCGCGGTGGGTTCTCGTCATAGGCAAACAGAATGAGAAGGCCGCCGGCAAAGAATGTCAGCACCGACGAAGCGAGAAAGACCTTCCAGCCGTCGTGATCGTCTGCCAGGTCCACCAACGCGGGCAACAGCATTGCGGCCGCGATGGTGCACAGCATCAATCCAAGCGCGAAGAGGATGGGCCTGAGTTGTAGCAACTGCTGTCATCGCCGCTATGGAGCGGCCCCCTCGGCCCGGATCGCCAAGTGACGACCCCTGGGCCGGATCAGTGTTCGGTTATTCGCAGACCAGTGGTCAAGCCCTTCGGAAGCCGATGGCAAATGGACCGGGGCCGGAAGATCACTCAAGTTCGGCAAAAGCCCAATTTGGTGCGGACGGTGGGAATCGAACCCACACGACGTTGCCGTCTCAGGATTTTAAGTCCTGTGTGTCTACCAGTTCCACCACGTCCGCGGGCCCGCCTTTATGCTCCGGTCGCCTCTAGTGTGCAATCCGGTTAGCCTCCGAGGGGGGTTCCGGTATCACCGACGAAGACCCGTGCCGGATAGCGGCGCTCAGCAAGGCGAACAGAACCAATGCGTTCAGGACATGCCACAGTGCATGCGTTCCCCGCGGACGGCCGAGCAACAGCGTCCGGGTGCAGAACTCGAAGTCCACTGTGCGAAGGGCGAGCGAGACCGCGAATATCCCACCGGCCAGGAACACGGGCCATCCTGCGGGATGCCGGCGAAGCAGTAGTACACCGCCGATCAGGACAAGTGCGCCGAGAGCCGGAACATAGCCCAGCGATCCATTGAAACACGGCCGGCCGGCCGCGATCGTGACAGGCAGCAGAGCAGGGTCGCATGGAATAGCGCTCGCATAACGCAACGCCAGAATGAAGACACCAACGAGAAGGATGACTGCGAGCACATTGAGCCGCAGAAAGCGGCGAAGCGCATAGGCCAGATAGCAGATCATGAAGATGCCGATCGGCGCGGTGTCGGCTACCGAGGCCCAGCGCGTGGCATAGGTGTGAAACAAAAAGCTGCCGGTGCCGATCAGCAGGATCAGCAGAGCAAGCCCCCATTCGGCAATCCGTCCGGAAGACCGGGGCTGCCGTGCAAGCTGCGCTGCCCCAACGATCCCAACGAGCAGGAAGGCGACGTTCGAGATCGCGTTGAACGGTTCGGCCCAGAAGCCCGGATCGGACGCGCGTTCGCAGTAGGCGAATATTTTTTCTGTCCAAGTCATGCGGCTGAGTTCATCGCGAGGTGTCGTCGGAAGGACGAGACATGATCTGGCGGGTCTTGTCGAGGACATCGCGCCAGGCATTTCTATGAGGCAATTCGATCAGGCAATTCGATCCGGAACACGACAGCTCAGGGGCTGCCCTTCAGCGAAGCGAGGCCCTCGGGCGGAGCCGTCAAGCGCCCGCCAGGCTTTCATACTCATCGGAAGTTCCGATAAAGAAGCACTTGAAATTCTCTGCGCCTTGATGTTCGGGCATCGACCCCTGATTTGCCTGATGTGGTTGAACACACCACCGGCAAAGCCTCAGGGCGGTGCCTGAACGCAAAAATTAACGGACGGAAAGGATTGTGGAGATGATGAGGACAATCGGAATTCTGACCCTTGCGGGTCTCGCCATGGCCCCCCTGGCCATTTCAGCTCAAGCCACCAATTCGCGGATGGGCGGCAACAACATCAAGGCCTGCAGCAAATACCACGCTGGCAAGTGCACGAGTGGCGTCGTGAAAAGCACCCCCATCGGCCAGAAGGTTAGGCTGAAGGGCGGCACCGAGGTCTGGTGCCAGGGCGACTGCCGTGACACGCTGCGCAGGTCGACGGTCGACTTCTGGACGGATTTCAAGCTGTCGAATTAACAGCCATAGATTGCATGGCTCAGTTGGATGCGCGCTGGTCGGGGCTCACGCCGTCCCTTTCCTGACCAGCGCCGCCCGCACGCTCCATCAGGGTAAGCAATTCATCGGGCCTCTCGATGTCGATCGTGTGAGGATGCTCCGGATCAGTCTGGCCAACGAGATCTTTTCGCACGTCGCCGTCGGGCGTCAGAAAAATCGTACGCGGCACATAAGTCCCGTCGGGTGCGAAGGCCCCGTTCGCCATCTTGTCGGCATCAGCATCGACCAAAATCATGACGACGTTCTTCGACGCGGCCACCACGCGCTCATCTTTGAAGACAGAGCGATACTTCGCGCAGGCCGTGCACCATGGTGCATGAAACACCATCATGACCGTCTTGCCGGTCTGCGTTGCATGCTGAATTCCGCTCGGTAAATCCTGCCAGGTAATTGCCGGGGCGTTCCACGCGTCCGCCAAGTTGGGGGTTCCAGCTCGGGCGAGGCCGGCGGCCAGAACAATGAGCGTCATGGCGACGGCTGCCATCCGCAGATGTTTTTCTCCCATCGGGGATGCCTCCTCACGTTTTCGGGTGCTTCTTTTACCCTTCTACGCGCGCGGGGCAAGTTGGATTGCCATCTGCCGGACAATGCGGTCAGAGCCCCGCTGTCGCGACGCCCAGGAGGGGAGCGATCCGCTCGATGATCCGTGCGGTCGTGGGCGCCGCGTTCCGGCCGGCCGTAATCTCGCCGCCCGTAACCTTTTGGCCCTCCGGCTCAAACAGCATCACCAGGGTCAGGTAGCGGGGAGCTTCGGCAGGGAATGCACCGAGAAAAGAGGCGATGACTGATTTCTTGCGGTAACCGCCTGCCACGGCCATCTCGGCCGTACCCGTCTTGCCGCCGACGTTGTAGCCGGGGACGTCCGCGCGGCGCCCGGTTCCGCCAGGATCGGTCACATTGCGGCGCATGAGATCGCGCAGCATCCTGCTGGTGTGCTCACTGACCAGCCGTGGAGCGGCTTCGGGCTCCCCGTCTGCCGGATCCCGGCGCAGAAAGGTCGGGGTTATCCGCTTGCCCCCATTCAGGAGGCCCGCAGCCGCGCTGGCGAATTGGAGCGGCGTAACCGCAAGCCCGTGGCCGAAGGCCATGGTGATCTGCTCGGCTTGGCCAACGACGGCTGGTCGCTGCGGCAAGGGAGGAGGCGCTGCTTCCGTGCCGACCGGCGTCCAAAGACCAAGCTTCTCAAGAAACGCCTTCTGCCGCTCCGCACCGGCGGCCAGTGCAAGCTGGCCGGATCCAACGTTAGACGAGTGAACGAAAACCTCTGCGACCGTCATCGGCCGCCCGAGTGGATGGAGATCGGCAATCGTATGCCGGCCGACGGTCAACGGCGCCGTGGTATCCACCATGGTATCCAGCGTCTTGCCGTCCTCCAGCGCCATGGCGATGGTTACGAGCTTCATGATCGAGCCGAGTTCGTAGGTGCCGGCCAGCACCTTGTCGATGCGTTTGGGATCAAGCCCCTCCTCGACAATCGCCGGATCGACGCCCGGCCGCGAGACGGACGCAACGATTTCGCCCGTATTCACATCCATAACGAGGCCAACTGCGCCGCTCGCGCCATAACGCTTCATCGCGCTCGCGAGTTCGTCGTCGACGGCGTGCATGACGCCCATGTCGAGAGATAGCCTAACGGGGGCACGGGCGGAGAGGCGGGCGCCGATGGCCTCCTCGGAAGCGCCGGTTTCGTCAATGTAACGCTCAATACCGGCGGTACCACGATTATCGATATCAACGCGACCGATGACATGTCCACCGAGCCGCCCCGACGGATAGGTTCGGCGCACCTCGTCGACGAAGCTCACACCCGGCAGGCCGAGATTGTGCACGGTCTGCGCCATGCGAGGGCTGAGGCCGCGCTTCACCCACACGAACCGGCGACCATCCTCCGCCAGGTTGCGCCGCAACTCGCGCACGTCATGATGAGGAAAGAGCCGCACCAGCGTTTCAGCGGCCTCGTCGGGATCCTGGATCAGGAGCGGGTCCGCATAAAGCGATGGCAGCTGTACGTCCGTTGCGAACAAACGGCCGTTGCGATCCACGATATCGGGTCGCGCCAGCGTCGTGGCTGGCGAAGCGCTCATCATGGAGACGCGAAGCCCGCTTGTTGCTTCGGCTTCCATTGCAAGACGAACGAGTTGCCCACCGACGAGCGCGAAGGCCACCAGGACCATCAACGCCAGTATCCGCGACCGGGAGCGCGGTACGACCGGCACCGAGCGGGCGATGAGCGTCTGATCCGACAAATTGGACTTCTGCTTGAGCACCGGATGGGCCCCCATAGCCGGACTATTTCGCGGTCGAACTGGTGGTGATGTCACTCCACGTCCCGGGCAGTAGGTGGCGTGCAGAAAGGGGCTCAAGCCCCATTTCGCGCGCGAGTGGCTCGATGCGCTCGGGGCGGGCAAGATGCGCACGCTCGGCTCTCAACACGGCAATATCGGCGCGGGCCCGCTCCGCCTCTCGTTCGCGCGCATGGAGCTTTGCCTCGATGAGGCGCGTATCATAATTAAGACCGTAAAGAAGAAAGGCGCTGGAGAGCGCCAGGAGCACGGCCGTGAAGTTGAGCATACGCATACGTCACTCCCGTCCTTGTTGGTGAGCCCGCATCGCCGATCGCTCAGATGTCAGCCGGAGTTAACGGCTATCAACGGGAGCTTGCCACACCGGCGCTTCTGTCCGGATGGCCGCCCTGAGACGTGCCGAGCGTGCACGCGGGTTCACATCCAATTCACCTTTCTGAGGTGTTAACGGACGAGAGTTAAGAATCCGAAAACTCGGCTCTGAAAATTGTATCGATCTCTGCGGGAGGTGGCGCGAGCCCTGGTCGATCTTGCCCGCCCGCTCGGAGAGGAACCGCTTCACGATGCGGTCCTCCAGGCTGTGAAAGGTAACGACGACCAGCCGGCCGCCGGGCTTGAGAATGCGCTCGGCCGCTGTGAGAGCCCGCTCCAATTCCCCGAGCTCGTCGTTGACGAAGATCCGCAAGGCCTGGAACGTGCGCGTTGCTGGGTGCCGCCCCTCTTCCTTGCGGCCATGGAAAACCTTGAGCACAAGGTCAGCGAGATCCTTCGTGCGGGTGAAGGGCTTCTCGACCCGTTGCCGGACGATAGCCCGCGCGATCGCGCGCGAGCGGCGCTCCTCGCCCAGTTCGTAGATGATGTCGGCGAGTTGCTCCTCTGCGAAACTGTTCACGACATCAGCGGCACTCGGTCCCTCGCCCGACATGCGCATGTCGAGTGGACCGTCATGCAGGAAAGAAAACCCGCGCTCCGGCTCGTCGAGCTGCATGGACGAGACGCCGATGTCCAGTACCACGCCATCGACGGCGTCAAACCCCGCATCGCTTGCCGCATATTCCAGCTCGCCGAACGGCCGCTGGACCAGGGTGAGACGGGGATCAAAGTCCGCAACGATTGCCTCGCCGGCGGCAATAGCCGTCGGATCACGATCAATGGCCAGCACACGGCAGTCAGCCGCGTTCAGAATGGCGCGCGTGTACCCGCCAGCACCAAATGTGCCGTCAATGTAGGTTTCGTGCGGCTTCGGCTGGAGCGCTTCCAGAACCTCGGCCAGCAGCACAGGCACATGCCGGGGACGCGATCCCGGACCCTGCTCCGGGCCGGAGGTCATGAGCCCGCCCCCTCGGTTCCGCCGCCTCTCGAGGACCGCGCAGTGCCGGCACCGAAGAGCTTTCGATGTTCCTGCACTTTTTCGCGGGCAGCACGGCGGCGCTCCTCGAAGCGCTCGGGAGCCCAGATCTGAAACTTGTCGCCAAGGCCGACAAAAGTGACTTCGGATTGAATGCCGGCGTGGGTGCGAAGCGATTGAGGAAGAACGATGCGCCCATCACCATCAATCGAGAGGACCTGGACATCGCCGTACAGCGCGACAGAGAGTTCATCGCGCTCGTCCGAATAGTCCGGCAGGCCTGCGAGAAGCCCGTCGATCTTCTGCGCAAGTCTCTCGCCGCCTGCATCGAGGGCAGGAGCATCAAGCGAGGGGTAGCAATAGACGCCACCGGCATATCCGTCACGCTCGAGAACGGCACGGAAAGGTGCTGGGATCGAGACACGCCCTTTGGCGTCGATCTTGTTTGTGAATGTCGAGACAAAACGGTCCATCCCCCGGTTTCGAACCTCGTCTTCGACGCCAACTAAATCTCTCAGATCCCGCTCACCTCGAGCGGCTCCTGGAACTCACGCCCGCCAACCGGCGGGGCCGTGGCCGTCGCACAGATCTGGGCCCTCTCTCCAGACCCGGCGCCAAGCCACGGATCCCTACCCGGTGCGGTCGGGCACTTATGGGATCTCATGGAATTTTATGGGTGTCAATGGTTCGTTAACTATTTTGGATGGGAGAACTTGGAAAAATTGCTTCGCCGGGCGCTTCGGCAAGCAAGGGCGGCCTAGCCCGGCACGAAAAAAGGCCCGGCAGAACCGGGCCTTTTCGTACTTGATTGGAAGAACGGCCTAACCGGACCCGCCTCAGGGGGTCGTGGTGGCCGGAGTTTCTGGAGACGCCGTGCTTGGGGACGGCGAAGTGCCCGTGCCGTAGCCCGTGCCGCTGGTCAAGTTGGAACCGTTGCTCCCGTTGGTCGTCGTCGAACTCGAGCTATCGGCGGGTGTGCTGGTCGACGACGAATCCGTTGAGGTCGAAGACGACGAGGAATCCGGCGACGTGGCAGAGGCATCCGCTGGGTCCGAGGACGTAGAGGACGCCGGCTCAGTGGGCGTCTCAGCCGCAGGCTCCGTCGAAGTCGAGGACGCAGGCTCGGTCGAAGTCTCGGCTGCGGGCTCTGTCGAAGTCGAAGATGCAGGCTCGGTCGAGGTCTCGGCCGCGGGCTCTGTCGAACTCGAAGACGCAGGCTCGGTTGAGGTCGATGCAGAAGGCTCTGTCGGCGTCGAGGTGCCCGACGGCGAAGAGGTGTCAGCCTCCGTGGCAGCCGGCTCAGTCGACGTCGAGGCCGGTGACGAAGCCGCCTCACCTGGCGTTTCCTCCGCGGGCTTTTCAGCTGCATCGGTCGGCGTCGTTGACGGAGCGGCGGCATCGGAAGCAGCGGGCTCCGACGCAGCAGGCGTGGCCGATTCCGTAGATTCTGCCGGTGTTGCTGTGTCCGCCGACGACGGTGCCGCCTCGGTCCCAGCGGCAGGAGACGCCTCAGTTGCGGCGGCCGGCGCTTGTTCCGACTCCGTTGCGGTTGGCGCTGATGCCGCTGGTGTTTCGGCAGGCGTCTCAGATGGCGTTGCCGCGCTGTCGGTAGCTTCGGCGGCGGGCTCCTCGGGGGCAGTAGCAGCAGGCGTCTCTTCAGACGGCTCGGCAGCAGCAGGAGTCTCTCCCGAAAGTTTCGCACGCTCCGCCGCGATTAGTTCTTCGATCTTCTTGAAGGCCTCTTCTGCGACATTACCCGTGCCTGTGATCTTCCCTTCCAGTTCCGTGATCTTCTCGGTCAGTTCCTTGACCTGGGAGAGAGCACCATCGCGTGCCGCCTCTACGGTCTGTAGCTGACGCATGATGTCGTTCCGGCTGGCCATCATCCAGCCGGCGACACCGAGACACGCGAGTGCCGCTACGATGAGCACATTCTTGCTTATGCCTTCAAACATCCTTCTCTCCTCCCGGGCCTCTCGGCGTGCCCCTTCCGCGACTGCCATTTCAATTGGTCGCCGCCATTTTCTTGGGATCAAGTCTAAGAGAATAGTCGACGCAGGTGAACACCTGAGTTGACGGTCCGGAGCAGAACCGTTGGTTTGGCAAACGAGCGGCTAGGAGGGCGGGTCGAACGGCATCGAAAGGTGTCAGTTGGCCTGTAAGCCGGGTTCTGTCTGGAGTTGCCTCCGCGACGGCCATTCATCTGGGACGCCCATCGCTGGACGCCTCTAGCAACCAACCCGGATGGCGGGCCTGGAAACGGGCTTGCAGGCCGGGTCGCCCCGCCTGCTGGCCATCCCTATTTGGTCTTGCACCGGATGGGGTTTGCCGTGCCGGCGCCGTTACCGGAACCGCGGTGCGCTCTTACCGCACCGTTTCACCCTTACCTTCGGACCTAAGCCCTTGGGCGGTCTGTTCTCTGTGGCACTTTCCCTGGGGTCGCCCCCGGCGGCCGTTAGCCGCCATCCTGTTTCCATGGAGCCCGGACTTTCCTCCACCGGCACATCTTGGTGGGCCATAACGCCCTGACCGGCAGCGGCCGTCCAGCCAACTGACACCCTTTAATAAGGGAATGAGAAGGCTCATCGTCAAGCGGCTTATCCGCATCAAGGGGCAGGACCGGAGTTCTGATGCCCCGCATCAAGCCCGGGTGATGGTCGCCGCTTGGTAAACGGGACGAAAGCGCCGGGCACTGATGGTAATGCGCTCGCCCACCTTCGGCTGCGGCTCCCCCTGCCCCTGCAGGACGAAGATCAGCGACAGCCCGCTGTCGGTCACGAGTTCGCCGAAGGCGCCGCTCCATGAGCGGACGACCCCCGTAAAGATCTGGGTTCCCGGTTCGAAGAGATCGAGGTCCCCCATGTTTGCGCTCCGGTTTTCTGTCATCTGGCCGAGGCCGGGTGAGTATCGGGTAACGGCTGCGAACTACCCCGCGCGGTCCTCTTCCTTTGGCTCAACGGGTGGAGAATAGCGTTATTCCCCGAGAGTGAGACAGGGGCTTGTGCCATCAAACGATCGCAGGAGCCGGCAAGGCGTCCACCAGCCTCCGTAGAGTTAGGAGAGTCGAGCGATCGAGCCGGCTGTCCACCCGGCCCGGCCGAAAGTGCAACTGGAACGCGCGCAAAACGAAGGCCAACTCCTGATCGAGCGGTCCTGAGGTAGACACCCCGTAACCGTAGCGGGCCAGGAGTGCGCGCGCCTCGGCAACGTCCGCATTGTCCGCGCCCTCGTCGTGGCCGACATCCTCGCATTCGAGAGATGCGGGCGGAACCCACAAGCCGACGCCAGCGCGGGCGAGGCCCGACCAATCGAACTTCTCACCCGGATCGATTTTGCGCGCTGGCGCCACGTCCGAGTGCGCCAGAACCCGCTCGGGCGCGATGTCATGGCGAGCGGCGATGTCCTGACATAACGCCGTCACTGACTGCATCTGCGCTTCGGGGAATTCGGGATAGCCGAACGCATGCCCAGGATTCTGGATCTCTATACCGATGGAAGCGGAGTTGATGTCGGTCTCGCCGTGCCATGACGACAGACCCGCATGCCAAGCCCGCATCTCCTCGGCCACCATCTGCACGATGCGCCCATCGACATCGACGACGTAGTGGCACGAGACTTTACAATCCGGCCGTGAGAGCACGTCGAGCGAGCGCTCCACACTTTCCAGACCCGTATAGTGGAGAATGAGAATTGTCGGCGTCAGGCCGCGCAGCCGCGGCTCGATGTTCGGCGAGGGATAGAGATCTGCGACGAGCGCACTGTCCGGCGTGGAAATCAGAGGCAGATTGCTCATGACCGGCCTCCGAAACCACGCTCCTTCGCTATCTCCTCGTAAGCGGAGTTGATGTGGGCGAGCTTTGCAGTGGCCGCCTTGATGACGGCGGTGGGCGCGCCTTCCGCAATCAGCCGGTCGGGATGGGACTCCCGCACAAGCTTGCGGTAGCGCGTTCGGATCTCTGCTTCGCTGGCGTCCGGTGGCAGATCCAGAATGGCGTAGGGACTATCCGGATCGTGGACGAACATTGCGCGGATGGAGCGGAATTCGCTATCCGAATAGCTAAAGCGGCAGGCAACGGTCTTGAGAAAATGGTCTTCGGCCGGGTGGAGGATACCGTCAGCGCAGGCAATGTACATGAGGCACTCGAAAACACGTCGCTTGGTATCCGGATCGTGTTTGAGCATTTCGCCCACGCGATCCGCATAGATCTCGTAGCCCGTCACGTCCTGCGTGGCCTGATCGTAGAGCGAACGGATGCGCGCGCAGTCCGGCTCCGGCACCTCCAGAAACTGCTCGAAAGCCGCAGCCTCGGCCGAAACCGCGACGCCATCGGCAGCGGCCATCTTCGCAGCCAGCACGACAAAGGCGCTCGTGAATGCGGTGGACTGCGCCCGGCTGCGCCGGCGAAGAATGCGGTAGGCCTTGATACGGCGTGCTATGCGCGAAAGCAGGCGCTGCACGGCTCCCTGCCGGGGGTAGTCGAGGGTATCAAGGATCGTTTCTTCGGCCATGCGCCAGCAGTAGCGGCTTTTTCGCGACAGCAGAAGGGCAGTCTCACGAGTTGGCGCGACACCGGACTGGGATCTCGCGATTGACGCCCTCATGTCAGCCGTTTAGCTCCTGCTTTCTTCCTGCCGACCGATACCGGAACGGGGTATGCCGCAAACACGCAACGATCGCTGGCAGTTCTTCATCGACCGTGGGGGCACGTTCACCGACGTGGTGGCGCGGGACCCCCACGGGGCCCTCCACGTCCGCAAGGTGCTTTCGGTGAACCCCGGGGCCTATGACGACGCCGCCCTGCACGCCATACGCGGCTTTATGGGAATTCCTCCCGGCGCGCCCGTTCCGTCCAAAATGGTCGAAGTCATCAAGATGGGCACAACCGTTGCCACCAACGCCCTCCTCGAGCGCAAAGGTGTGCCCACGGCGCTCGTTATCACGCAAGGATTCGCCGATGCGCTGGAGATCGGCACCCAGGCCCGCCCCGACATCTTCGCCAAGGCGGTGCGGAAACCCGACATGCTTTATGCACGCGTGATCGAAGCTAGCGAGCGTGTCCGTGCCGACGGCACGATCGAGCAACCACTCGATGCCGCGCGACTCGCCGCCGATCTCGAGCGGGCGCGAACCGAGGGCATCGAGGCTCTTGCCATCGTTCTTCTGCACGCATGGGCCCATCCGGAACACGAGCGCGAGGCAGCACGCATCGCACGCGCGGCCGGCTTCGAACAGGTCTCGGTCAGTCACGTGGTGTCCCCCCTCGTCAAACTCGTCGGGCGCGGAGATACGACGGTGGCCGACGCCTACCTCTCCCCCGTTCTCGGGCGATATATAGCCCGTCTCGCCGGGGGGCTTACGCATGAGCAGAACGAAGAGGGCAGCGGCCTGTCACGGCTCATGTTCATGACCTCTTCGGGCGGGCTCACCTCGGCCGCGACGTTCCATGGTCGCGATGCGATCCTCTCCGGACCGGCCGGCGGCATCGTCGCGATGGCCGAAACGGCGCGCGCGGCGGGCTTCGAGCGTGTCATCGGCTTCGACATGGGCGGCACCTCGACGGATGTGTCGCACTTCGCGGGCACCTACGAGCGTACCTTCGAGACAGAAGTGGCCGGCGTGCGCCTGCGCGTTCCCATGCTCGACATCCACACGGTCGCAGCGGGCGGCGGTTCCATCGTGCGGTTCGATGGGGCACGCCTGAAAGTCGGTCCGGAAAGTGCGGGCTCCGATCCAGGTCCGCTCTGTTATCGCAAAGGCGGGCCGCTCACACTCACCGATGCCAACATGATGGTCGGCAAACTCGATCCCGCGAGCTTCCCGCAAATCTTCGGTCCAGACGGCAATGGGCCACCTGATCGTGGTTCCGTCGCGACGGCCTTCGCAGATCTGGCTTTCCAGATGGGCAGCACGCTGGCCCCGCACGAAGTTGCCGACGGTGCGATCCGCGTCGGGGTGGAAAGTATGGCGGCGGCCATCCGGCGCATCTCCATCGAGCGCGGTCACGACGTGACGCGCTACGCGCTACAGTGCTTCGGTTCTGCGGGTGGTCAGCATGCCTGTCTCATCGCCGACGCACTCGGCATAGATACCGTTCTTGTACATCCACTTTCCGGCGTGCTCTCCGCCTGGGGCATGGCGCTGGCGCCGATCCGCGCAAGCCGCGAACAATCCGTCGAGTTGCCTTTTGCCGCTGAATCTCTCCGGGGCATCGAGGAGACGGCATGGGATCTGGCCAACGCCACAACAGACGCCCTGCTCGACCAGGGCGTCGCCTACGACGACATCGCCCTCGTCACACATCTCCATCTTGCCTACGAAGCCACCGACACCCCGCTGCCGGTGGAGTTTTCCGAACTGGAACTGATGCGGACTGACTTCGAACGTCTGCACAAACGCCGCTTCGGATTTCTCTCCCCAGAGAAGCCAATCCGCATCGCACACATTGAGGTGGAAGCGACCGGATGCGGGGCGCTGCCTTCCACATCAGCTTTCAAAGGCGACAGCGCGCCAGTTGCGGAGCCGACCCAAGACCGCCGCTTCTTCTCAGGCGGCGAGTGGCACGAGGCCCATGTGTATCATCGCGCAGGGATGGCCGCAGGCGTGAGCCACCCAGGTCCTGCGATCATCCTGGAACCGCACCAGACCGTAATCGTCGAGCCTGGGTGGTCGGCCACTCTTGTTGCGTCAGGTGATCTTGTGCTGACGCGAACGGCCCCGCGCGAGGACCGCCGGCCAAACCTCAACCCATCGCGGCCCGACCCCGTTCTGCTCGAGGTCTTCAACAACCGCTTCATGGCGATCGCCGAGGACATGGGCGAGTCCCTGCGTTTGACGGCGCGTTCGGTGAACATCAAAGAGCGGCTAGATTTTAGCTGCGCGATCTTCGATGCGACGGGTGCCCTCGTGGCCAACGCGCCGCACGTGCCTGTGCATCTGGGCAGCATGGACAGCGCGGTGACGGCCGTGCGCGAGGCCTTCACGGGCCAGATGCACCCGGGGGACAGCTTCATGCTCAACGCGCCCTACAAAGGCGGAACGCATCTGCCTGACATCACCGTAGTGACACCTGTGTTCTCTTCCGCTGCGACCGAGAACGAAGCGCCCCTGTTCTTCGTCGCCAGCCGCGGCCACCATGCAGACATCGGCGGCCTGGCCCCCGGCTCCATGAGCCCGCGCGCGCGTAGCGTCGACGAGGAAGGTGTCTACATAGAACCGATGCGGCTCGTCGCTGGCGGAGATTTCCGCGAGAAAGACCTGCGCGCACTTCTGGCGGGCGCACGCTATCCCGCACGCAATCCCGAACAAAACATCGCCGACCTTAAGGCGCAGCTCGCGGCCAACGCGCGCGGCGCAGGCGAGATACTATCCCTCGTTGGCGAATTTGGCGCCGATGTTGTCACGCGCTACATGGGCCACGTTCAGGATAACGCGGAAGAGGCAATACGCAGACTGCTCACCACGCTGCACGACGGGCGCTTTCGCGTCGAGACCGACCAGAAAACGGCCGTGGAGGTATCGGTGTGCATCGATAGAACGGCACGCACCGCGATCGTTGATTTCACCGGCACCTCGCCCCAGCAGCCTACGAGCTTCAACGCCCCGGCACCCGTCACGCGCGCGGCCGTACTCTATGTTTTCCGCGTGCTGGTCGGCGTGCCCGTACCGCTGAATGCCGGATGTCTCCGGCCCATCGAAATTCGTATTCCCGAAGGCTCGATGCTGTCGCCGCTCTATCCGGCCCCGGTCGTCGCAGGCAACACGGAGACAAGCCAAATCGTCACCAACGCGCTTTTCGCCGCACTCGGTCAGATGGCCTCCTCACAAGGGACGATGAACAATCTTACATTCGGCAACGATCACGTTCAGTATTACGAGACGATCGCCTCGGGATCGCCGGCAGGCCCCGGCTTCGACGGCGCTGCGGGCGTTCATGCGCACATGACGAATACGCGCATGACGGATCCCGAAATTCTTGAACTACGCTATCCAGTCATCGTGGAAGAGTTCTCCATCAGGCGAGGATCAGGCGGGCGCGGGCGCTTTCACAGCGGCGATGGAACGCGTCGTATCATCCGCTTTCTGGAGTCGATGCACGTCTCGATGCTGTCGGGTTATCGCACGGTGGCGCCCTTCGCACTTGAAGGCGGATCCCCGGGCATGGCAGGACGCAACACGATACGGCGCGCATCGGGCGCGCGCGAAGATCTCGGCGGATGCGGGGAAACCGACGTTGCGCCCGGTGATGCGATCCTCATCGAAACGCCCACGGGCGGCGGCTTCGGTCGCATCCCCTGACGTCGCGCCTGCGTCGCTAACGCAACGTAATCACGTGACAAATCGACGGATCTTCAACGAATTGACAGTGCGGCGCCCCGTCCCCGGCCCTTGTCGTAGGGATAGAATCTGGCATGCTTCAGGAATTAATTCCTGGCCTTATGTCGGAAGGAGCCGGGTCCGATGCTGAACCGTCTTCGCCTTACAATCTTCGCGGCCCTTGCCGCGGCCCCCGCGTGCGCCGAACCGTTCACGTTCGAACTTGTCACGCCTGAAGCCGACTACACCGCGCGGCAGATTACTGAGATCCTGTACAAAGCCCAGCCTGGCGACAGCCCTGATCTCTCCGACAGCGATCTGACCTACCTCGATCTTTCGACCCTCGACTTCAAAGGGGCGAGCCTTGCGCGCGCCGATCTCTATGGAGTTGATTTCACGAGCGCCAATCTCAAGGGATCCAATCTGGCAGGCTCGCGGCTCGATCGCGCGGTTCTGATCCGGGCCGACCTGTCGGGCGCCAATTTGCAAGGTGCCACCATCTACCGGCCGACGATCTACTCCGATCTCAACAGCCATCTGGCGGATGCACCGCGCTTCGCCGGCGCGAACTTAAGGGGCATCAAGGTTCAGGCGGAACTGTCCGGCGCTGATTTCCGCGGGGCGGATCTCACGGAGGCCGATTTCCACCCGCTGGAAGATCGTCCTGGCGAGGGCACGCTCGTTACGCTGCGAAAGAACGTTGTGAAATCCTGCGACTTCTCCGGCGCCACGCTGGCGCGGGCGAATTTCTCAGAAGCCGTGCTCACTTTCTCGCGTATGACGGGGGCGGACCTTACAGATGCCAACCTCGCCGAGGCCGATCTGTCGAAAGTGGATTTCCAGGGCGCGGACCTCACGGGTGCCGATCTCACCGGCGCGGATGTCGACGGCGCGAACTTCGTCGGCGCGAAGGGCCTCGACGCTGTAAAAGGTTTCGAGACTGTGAGAAATATCGACAAGGCCATCCGCTAAAGGTCAAAGACGGATTTTTTCTCTATCTCGCGGACGCCCTCGCACCCGAGTTTGCATTATATCGCGTCGATATAATCGTCAGCCACGCGTTTTGGCCGCGGAACATCGGTAATGAACATCTCCAACTGCTCCAGCCCGTAAGGCACCGGGCCCCCGTAGGCCCAGTCAAGAAGCTCCACCGTGTGCACAACGGGAATCGCCATGCCGCCCGAGATCTGCGTGATGCAGCCAATGTTGCCGGCAGCAACCACATCCGGCCGGGTCGTCTTGATGTTCGCGACCTTGCGATCGCGCAGTTGGGTCGCGATCTCCGGCTGCAAGATGTTGTACGTTCCGGCCGAGCCGCAGCAAATGTGACCTTCCGGTATGTCCACGACGCTGTAGCCCGCCTGGGTCAGGAGTGTCTTGGGCTCCTCGGTGATGCCTTGCCCGTGCTGCAGCGAACAGGCGGAGTGGTAGGCGACTTTGATCGACGACCAGCGGACGGGCGCGCCAATTCCCACGCTCGCCACGAACTCACTGACGTCGCGCGCAAGAGCGCTGATCGTGCGGGCTTTCTCGGCATACTCGGGGTCGTCCTTCAGGACGTGACCGTAGTCCTTCACCATTGTTCCGCAGCCCGACGCATTGACGAGAATGGCATCGACGGGATCCTTGCTTATCTCCTTCATCCACGCATCGACATTGCGCTTCACCTGGGCCTTGGCGTCCGCCTCGCGCCCGAGATGATGGACCAGCGCACCACAACAGCCGGCCCCAGAGGCAACCACGACATCGATGCCCCGGCGCGCCAGAAGCCGGATGGTTGCATCGTTGATCGATGGCCGGAGAACCTGCTGCGCGCAGCCCGCAAGCATGAGAACACGCGCCCGCCGCTCCGCCTTGGTCGCAGCCGTACCCGGCCCTTTGAAGCGAGCCGACTTCGGCAACACCCGCGGGGCCATGTCGATCATTGTCGCCAGCTCCTTGAAACCAAATCGGCGTAGCGCGCCTCGAAACGGCTTTGCCAGAGGAGCCGCCCGCAGTGCCCAGCGGAACCGGCGCGGATGGGGCACGATGCGCGCGAGCAGATTGCGCACGGCGCGGGCCTTCGGGGACCGCTGGCCCTTTTCCTCGATGTAGGCCCGCGCATGATCGACGAGATGCATGTAGTCGACGCCGGAGGGGCAGGTCGTCATGCAGGAGAGACATGACAGGCAGCGGTCGATGTGGTGGCGCACCTCCACGCTCGGGTCGCGGCCACCTTCGAACATGTCCTTCATGAGGTAGATGCGGCCGCGCGGGCTGTCGCGCTCGTCTCCAAGCACCACGTAGGTTGAACAAACGGCCGTGCACAGTCCGCAATGCACACAGCGGCGCAGGATGCGGTCGGCCTCCGCCAGACGCGTATCCTGAAGCTGCTCGGCCGTGAAATTGGTCTGCATCGCCACTCCCCGCCTGGCGCCGCGCTGCCGCCAGCGCGCGCCGGTTTCCCCTCTATTCCGCCCCCAGTATCTACATCGTCTGGTACATTCTGCCCGGGTTGAGGAGCCCCAGCGGGTCGAAGGCCTGCTTCAGCCCGCGCGAGATCTTCTCTATCGCCGGTGCCTGCGGCTGGAAGACCTCCACCTGCCGGCGTACCGCTTCGCTCGCCCGGATCAGGGTGGAATGCCCGCCCAACATAGCGACGGCACGGCGAATATCCGCAGCACCCGCGTCCGCGCACGCGGGGATCTCAATCCATATGAGCCCACCTGACCAGTCGTAAGTGGCCTCCACGGGCATGTGCCGACGAAGAACGCTCACGAGTTCGGGTGCCTTGCTGGGCGATGTGGAGACACGCCAGAGGATGGAATCTGATACGGGCGTTGCACCCATCCGCCGATGCTCACCCCAAAATGCCAGAGAAGCCTCCAGATCGAGTACCATGGGGCGGCCATAGGCCGAAAGCGCATCGATCAGCCGGTCCCTGCGATAACGCACGGACTTCATGAAATTCTCGATGCGCAAGACCGTTAGAGAGGTCTGCTGACCGCTCATGCCCAATGCCTCCACAGATTTCAGGCGCGCTGCATGTCCGGCCGTAAAATGCACCGTACCCGAAACCTCATAGGGCGTACCTATCGCCAGGGACATGAGTTCAACGGCAAGGTCCTCCGGCAGTCCGGAATAGACGAGCGTGACCATGTCGTCGGGAAGCGGTGTCACCTTGAAGGTCACCTCCGTCAGCACCGCAAGCGTGCCCCAGCTGCCTGCGAGACCCCGCGCGACATCATAGCCCGTTACGTTCTTCATGACCCGGCCGCCAGACTTGAAAATCTCCGCCCGGCCGTTCACGCCGCGCACACCGATCAGATGATCGCGCGCCGACCCCACGGCAATGCGTCTGGCTCCGGAGTTGTTGGTTGCGAACACGGCGCCGATCGTCTGCTGCCCGGCGGCAACACCCAACGCGGGACCGTAATCAAGCGGCTCGAAAGGCAACATCTGGCCCCGCGAGGCGAGTTCCACCTCGACCTGCGAGACTGTAGTTCCCGCGCGCGCCGACATGACGAGTTCGGTCGGCTCATAAAGTGTAATTCCGCGCAGACTGGCTGTGGAAAGCATGGCCCCCGCTAGAACAGGATGGCCGATGCCGCGCTTCGTGCCTGCGCCGATGACCTCGAGAGGCACGCGCTGCTCGCCGAGTTGGGCGATGATGCTCTTCAGCTCCCAATCCGCGGCGGGTCGCAGAATTTCATTCACTTCGGTTCTGTCCTGATCAGGCGGCTTCGGGGGCGGCGCCGGCCGTTACCGTAGGGGATTCTGCGACCGGCCGGCCATCCAGCGGGAAAACCTTAGCCGGATTGAGCAGCCATTGCGGATCAAAAACGGTCTTGATGCGCATCTGTTGGGCGAGATCCACATCCGAGAACTGAACCCGCATCAGGTCACGCTTCTCGATTCCGACGCCATGCTCGCCCGTAAGGCAACCGCCAACCGACACGCACAGCTTCAGGATGTCGGCCCCCGCCTGCTCGGCGCGCTCCGCCTGCCGTTGATCATTGGCATCGTACATGATGAGAGGATGCAGGTTGCCGTCGCCGGCGTGAAAGACATTGGCCACGCCCAGCCCATAGCGTGCGCAAATGTTCCCAATCTCCTCCAGCACATGCGGCAGCTGGGAAAGCGGGATGGTGCCGTCCATGCACAAGTAGTCGGCGCGCCTGCCAATCGCGCCGAATGCGGCTTTGCGCCCTTTCCAGATCTTGGCGCTCTGCGCTGCGTCGGCGCTGATTACGAGAGCTGCCGGTTGCAGTTCCTCGGCAATGCCTGCGATGTAACCCAATCGGTCGGCGATTTCCTCGTCGGAGCCCTCAACCTCAACAATGAGCAGGGCTTCCACATTCAATGGGTATCCCGCCTTGGCGAAGGCCTCGCATACTTCGATTGCCGGCTTGTCCATGAATTCAATCGCCACGGGCACAATGCCGGACGCGATGATCCGGGCCACGCAGATGCTCGCCTTGGCCGTCGACTCGAAGCCGATCATCATGGGCCGGGCACCTTCCGCCTGGCGCAGGATGCGCACCGTCGCCTCGGTAACGATGCCGAGCTGGCCCTCCGAGCCGATGACGAGGGCGAGCAGATCGTAGCCGTCTGCATCCAGATGTGCGCCGCCGATCTCGACGACGGAACCATCCATCATCACCATCTTGACCCCGAGCACGTTGTTGGTGGTGACGCCGTACTTCAGACAATGAGCCCCGCCCGAGTTCATCGCGATATTGCCGGCAAGCGTACAGGCAAGCTGGCTGGAAGGATCGGGCGCGTAAAAGAACCCGCTCGGACCGACGGCCCCGCTGATAGCAAGATTGGTGATGCCGGTCTCGACACGCGCAAACCGGTCCGCCGTATTCACCTCCAAAACGCGATTCATGCGCGAGACCCCGACAACGATCGCGTCCTCAGCAGGTAGCGCACCACCGCACAGCGATGTTCCCGCGCCGCGCGGCACCACCTTGATCCCCTCCTTGTGGCAGTAGGCGAGCACCGCCGAAACCTCTTCCGTGGAGGCGGGAAGAACCACGGCCAGCGGCATGCGCTTGTAGGCGGTGAAGGCATCGGTTTCGTAGGCGCGGCGCCCGTCCTCATCCGCGATCACGGCACCAGAGCCGGCGATTGCGACAAGGTCACGGACAATGGCCTCCCGGCGCGAGAGAACCGCAAAATCGGGGTTTGGCAGCTCGATCGTCGTCATTCAGGCAAACTGCTCCACATGCGGCATTCGTGTATTGTCGTAGCTTGCCTCACCTAACTAGCTGATAATGAATTCTTTTTCATGTCGGCTAGCCCGTCATTATTATTGACGAAACAGAATGGGTGTTATCCGTCATAAACGCGTCTAAGCCATATTCCGAACACGTCGCAAGACAATCAACAAGTCATTGACGGTCTTGTGCGGCCGGTTTGTGACGATCCTGAGAGGCGATAGCTGTGACTGCCATTAGTGACTTAGACATCTTCGCACGCGTTGCCAGGACCGGCAACATGTCGGCCGCAGGCCGCGAGATGGGTTTGTCACCCGCCGTCGTGTCCAAGCGCATCAGTCTTCTCGAGGAAAGGCTCGGCGCGCGTCTCTTCCAGCGCACGACCCGCCAACTCACGCTCACGGAGACAGGCGAAGGGTACTTCCGCCGCGTCGTCGATATCCTGAGTCTGATCGCCGAAGCAGATGATTTTGTAAGCCGTCGCAACACCAATCCACGCGGCGTCCTGAAGGTCACAGCGCCAACCACATTCAGCCGCTACCATCTCGCACCCTACCTGGCCGATTTCGTCGAGAAGTACCCCGAGATCCATCTCGATCTCCATCTCACCGATAACTTCGTGGATATTATCCGGGACGGGTTCGACCTTGCGATCCGGATCGGTGAGTTGGAGGATTCTTCGCTCGTCGCCCGCAAGCTATCGCCCGACACGCGCGTCATGGTCGCTGCGCCGTCGTACATTCAAAGGAATGGCACTCCCAAATCGCTCAACGACTTGGTCAACCACAACTGTCTGTGCGCGGGCGCACAGGACATTTGGTCGATCGAGGGACCAGGCGGGCAACAAGAGGTGCGAGTCAAAGGCAACATCCGCTCGAATTCGGCGGATATGATCCGCGAAGCTCTTATTGCCGGACTCGGCATCGGACTGCGCGGTACCTGGGAAGTCGGACAGGAAATCAAGAACGGTCAACTCGAGGTCATCCTGCCCCAGTACCGTGGATCGTCGAACATGGCGATCTATGCCGTCTACCCGTCGCGTGACTTCATGCCCGCAAAAGTGGACGTGTTGCTGGATTTCCTGGGTCAGCATTTCGGTCCCGATCCCTATTGGGATAAATCACTCAATCTGGAGGCTGCAAAGAACACCGGACCGGCCCGCGGCGGAAGATCTTCCAGCCGACGCACCAACGGCAAGCGCCTCTCGACGGATATGCTCTAGGCGGCCATCAAGCGCGCCGCGTCCCTTCTCACGCCCCATTCCATCTCCTTCCCCAAAGTTGCCTTGCGGCCCGCACTCCAATAACGGTTGAGGCTCTGATCCTCGCCCCGGGAGAGGGAAGCCTTGCAGCCGCGTGCCGGTCTCTTCGTTACCTGCCTCGTTGATCTCGTCAGGCCTTCGGTGGGCTTTGCGGCCGCACGGCTGATCGAGGCAGCGGGCTGTGACGTGATCGTCCCTCAAATGCAGACCTGCTGCGGTCAGCCAGCCTACAATTCCGGCGACCGGAAGACCTCCCGCACCCTGGCCTTGCAAACCATCCGCGCGTTTGCCGGCTGCGACTATGTCGTGGCACCTTCCGGGTCCTGCGCGGCGATGTTGAAGATCCACTATCCGAAACTCTTTGCCGATGCGGAGCCCGGGATACGCGCGCAGGTCGCAGACTTTTCCAGCCGCGTGCATGAACTCTGTGAGTTTCTCGCCGACGTAAAGAAACTGAGGCACTTGCCTGGCCGCTTTAACGGGCGCGTGGCCTATCACGACAGTTGCTCAGGTCTGCGCGAGTTGAAAATCCAGTCGGCGCCCCGGAGGCTCTTGGCACTCGTGCCGGGAGTCGAATTGGCCGAGATGGCCGAACCCGAGGCGTGCTGCGGCTTCGGCGGGCTCTTTGCCGAGAGGTATCCCGGCATCTCGGCGGCGATCGTTAGCCGCAAGGTGGATGATGCCGCACGCACGAAGGCGGATCTGCTGCTCGCCGGTGATCTCGGCTGCCTCATGAATATGGCCGGCAAACTCGCCCGGGAGGGTCGGCCGATCGCGTGCCGTCATATTGCAGAGGTTCTGGCCGGCGAAATGGCCGACCCGCCAATAGCGCAAGGCCAAAACATTTCCACGACGGCCGGGGCCTGCAAGACATGATCCCCTCAACCTCAACATTCCCTCGCAATGCCGAGGAAGCGCTCGTCGACAACCGTCTACAGGCTGCTCTTGCGACGCTGCCGGGCGGTCTCGTGGCTCAGCGGCGAGCGGCAGTGGCCAAAGTGCCAGAGTTCGAAGCTCTGCGCGATCTGGGCCGCGAAATCCGCGACCACACGCTTCAGAACCTCGACGGCTACCTGAAAGCATTCGAAAAGAAAGCAACGGCAGCGGGCTCTACGATCCACTGGGCCGGCGATGCGGCTGACGCCCGCCTCATCGTGCACGAAATCTGCCGGGCGGCGGGGGCCAGTCTCGTGGTCAAAGGCAAATCCATGGTCACGGAGGAGATCGGTCTTAACGCGCACCTCATCGAGAACGGTATCGAGGTGGTCGAATCCGACCTTGGCGAATACATCATCCAGAAGCGCGGTGAAGCGCCAAGCCACATCATCGCACCTGCGATCCACCTGACCCAGGACGATGTGGAGAAGGATTTCCGAACCTACCACACGCATCTGCCCGCCAGCCGCCTGCTGCCCGATGCGGAAAGCCTCGTCGCCGAGGCCCGCGCGGTTATGCGCGAGAAGTTCCTAACCGCCGAAGTCGGCATCACGGGTGCCAACTTTCTCGTCGCCGAAACGGGCTCTTCCATCATCGTTACCAACGAAGGCAACGGCGACCTGACGCAGACCCTGCCGCCGGTCCACATCGTTGTCGCCACGATCGACAAGGTCGTCCCCACGCTCGACGATGCCATGGTGCTCCTGCGTCTGCTGGCACGGTCAGCTACTGGACAGGACATGACCGCCTATACGACGCTTGCGACCGGCCCGCGGCGGGAAGGCGACCGCGACGGACCGCGCGCGTGCCACGTCGTCCTCATCGACAACGGGCGCACGGATATGCTGGCCGGTCCGTTACGCGACGCACTGCGCTGTATCCGCTGCGGGGCATGCATGAACCACTGCCCGGTTTACAACGCCATCGGTGGCCACGCCTATGGTTCAGTTTACCCAGGCCCGATCGGATCGGTTCTGACGCCTGCCCTTCTCGGCATCTCCGAGACCGCCCATCTGCCCAGCGCTTCCACGTTCTGCGGAAGCTGCGAGGCGGTCTGCCCGGTGAAGATCCCGCTCGTCACTCTCATGCGCACCTGGCGCGAGCGCGCCTGGAGCGGCCGGCTAACGTCGCGCACGGGGCGGCTGGTGCATGCGCTCTGGGGCTATGCTGCCACGCGGCCGCGCCTCTACCACCTGCTCGCGCGCTTCGCAGCGGCAGGTGGCGGCGCCCTGGGCCGACGGCGCGGCGCATTCCGCCGGCTTCCCATCGCACGCGGCTGGCTCAGCGCGCGTGACATGCCGGCACCGCAGGGCCGCACGTTCCAGCAGCTCTGGCAGGAAACGCAGAGGGGTGTGCCACGATGAGCCGTGAAGCGATCCTTCGCCGAATTCGCAACGCACTTGGCGAGCCGCCACGCAATCCCAGAAGCCGCGAGACGACGCCGCCCGCACCAGCCAGCCTGATGAGCACGGGTGCGGCGTCCGTGGCACGCTTCATCGCGGAAGCTGAAGCCAAGGGAGTCACCCTGCTGACCGTGCGCGAACCTCGCCACATTCCCGGTGCGGTGGCGCGTTATCTCACCGGCCTGGGTGGGCAAGCCCCGCGGGTTCGCATAGCCGATCTAGGTTGGCCTGATGTGCCCTGGGCCGATGCCGGCATTGAGATTGCCACTGGAGCGGCAGCGCCAGATGACATAGTCGGCATCTCGCGAGGGCTTGCGGGAATTGCCGAAACAGGGACCGTGCTTCTTGTCTCCTCACCCGGTAACCCGACGACGCTCGCCTTCCTTCCCGAGGTCCACATCGTCGTGCTGGAGCAGGCGGCCGTTGCTGGTACATTCGAAGAGGCCACGGCCATTCTGCGCGCTACCTTTTCTCCGGGAACCCTGCCGCGGAGCGTCAACCTCATCTCAGGGGCTTCGCGCACGGGCGACATCGGCGGCCGCATCGTCCACGGCGCGCACGGCCCCCGCCGGCTTGCGGTAATCCTCGTCGAAAACAAACAGGGCGCCGTGGAGGCGCCCTGAAAGGATTGTGGCAAGTGCTAATCTAAAGGAAGCCTTACTTCCCGCGGCAGCTCTGCAGACACTTGGTCAGTTCTGCGCCGCACTTGGGATCATCATTCGTTGCGCGACGGCATGCATTTTCCTGCGCGTAGCACTGGTTCGCGCACTGATTGGCGGATGCCTCGTCCCCAACGACCAGATGCCCCCCTGCTGTCAGCACGGCAAACGCACCTGCGAGCGCCATCAGGGCCCATTTCAAATTCTTGATCTTCACGACCCACCTCCGCGCCCATGCCGGGCTTCTGGCCAGAATTCTCGGCGATAAACCTCGCCGGGTTGTCCGAATATGTACCACCTGTAGGATGAACGGCACCTGAACCGCCTGCAAGGAAATCACGGTGCGATGGTGAGCAATGTTCATGCTCAGAAGGCGAATTCCTCGAAAATGGGGTCAATACAGCCCTCCCAGGGACCGTGGAAGCGCTCCAAGAGTTCGTCGGCGACGGTTTTGCCGTTGTGGACCAGGTCGAAAAGCGGCTCCAGATAAACCGTTTCGTTCTGCCCCAGTGGATTGATCTGGGCCCGGTGGCGCAGACCGGCGTGGGCGATATGAAGCACCTCAAGCGCAAGGCTGCACACTGTCGTGTCATGGAATTTCGTCTCTAGTGCCGACCTCGGAACCTCGTTTCGCAGGCTCTGGCGCTCCTCGGCTGTCCAAGACTTCACGACCTGCCACGCCGCATCAAGTGACTGCTGGTCGTAGAGCAGCCCGACCCAGAATGCCGACAGTGCGCAGATGCGATTCCAGCTACCCCCATCCGCACCGCGCATCTCGATGAAACGCTTCAGCCGCGCCTCAGGAAAGAGCGTAGTCAGATGGTCCGACCAGTCATCAAGCGTCGGCCGTTCGCCCGGCAGTGCCTCGAGACGCCCCTCCATGAAGGCCCGAAACGAGGCACCGGCGACGTCGATGTAGCGCCCGTCGCGGTAGATGAAGTACATCGGCACATCGAGTGCATAGTCCACGTAGCGCTCGTATCCCATGCCGTCCTCGAAGACGAACGGCAGCATGCCCGTGCGGTTGGGATCGGTTTCGCGCCACACTTCGCTACGCAGCGACTTGAAGCCGTTGGGGCGCCCCTCGGTGAAGGGCGAGGAAGCGAACAGCGCCGTTGCGATCGGCTGCAGGGCGAGCGCTACGCGCAGCTTCTTCACCATGTCGGCCTCGTCCGAGAAGTCGAGGTTCACCTG
The DNA here is from genome assembly GCA_963825555.1 of uncultured Alphaproteobacteria bacterium. Classification (GTDB taxonomy): domain Bacteria; phylum Pseudomonadota; class Alphaproteobacteria; order Rhizobiales; family Hyphomicrobiaceae; genus JAGVSR01. The sequence goes on from CAWGTZ010000007.1 coordinate 224,305, forward strand.
GATCGTGGCCGTCCGGTACATCATGTCGAGACCGCGCTTGCCCACCTGAGGCATATAGCGCGTCATGACTTTGTACCGCTCCTTGGGCATGTGCGGGGTCTCTTCGAGCGTCCACTTCGGCGAGAAGCCGACGCCCAGAAACCCGATCCCCAAATCTTCACCGACGCTCAAGACCTCGCGCAGATGCTCCTGTGTCTCGGCGGCCGTCTCGTGCAGGGTCTCGACCGCCGCCCCCGACAGTTCGAATTGTCCGCCCGGCTCGAGGCTGATCGTCCCGCCGACGGCACCTCCCGTCTCCAGATCCGGGCGCTTCAGCGCGATAATGTTGTCGCCCTCGGAAATGGGCTCCCACCCATAGCGCGCAATCAGTGCCTCCATGAGCGCGCGAATGCCGTCCGGCCCCTCGTAGGGCACCGGCGTGCCGCAGCAGGTGCGGAACACGAATTTCTCGTGCTCCGTGCCAATGCGCCATTGCGCCTTTGGCTTTTCGCCGGCCGCGATCCATCGCACGAGATCGGCCCGCGAAGATACGATCGGGCTGGCAGCACCTTGCTGGCGGGTCGACATCCGGGGGAACCTTGGCGAAATACGATCGGCGTCGGGCGTTGGGTCGCCCGAGCCCGTGGTGACAACAGCTTATGACGAGACGGCCTGACAGGCACAAGAGGCCAAACAACTCAGAAACCGGGCACACGGCTTCCGATTGCCGCAGTTTCAGCTTGCGGACGGTCACCCTGCGGGTTTTTCATAGGGTAGCGGCACGGAGAGAAGAAATTGTCATGACACCACAACAAGAGGCCCGCCGGTCAGTCGCAGATCCGGCCGCAGGTCTGGCCGCATGTCCGCCCCTGCGCGTTGCCGCCCTCGGGGCGGCACTCGTGGCGGCCAGCGCCACCTACCCGGCCGAGGCCAGTGACTTCTATCATGTCTGCCGGACGGCCGATGGACTGTATGAAATGAACGACGAGGTGCTTTTTCGCGTCTCACCATCGGGCGACCAGAGCCAGAGCATCTCCTACCGGAAAATTCGCGAAAAGACACTGAAACGCGAGACTGGCTACTGCATTGTCAATAAGGCCGGGGGCAAGAAGTTCAATTACGAGAGCCGAACCTACACGCTGCGTGTGGCCTTCCAGGACGAGGGCCGGCAGATCGAATCGGACTTCATTTGCGAATTCGCATCCGATGGATTGCCGGCGGCCTATACGTGCAACAAGCAGGTTGTCGTGTCACGCGAAGGCGAGAGCAGCAATGTCGGCCCGCCGGCCGCTGGTGGCGGAAGCCTTTGGATGCACAACGGCTCGGTGATGCGGCTCGAAGCCAGCGGCACGGACCGGAAGTTCTATTACGAGATCCCGCGCAGCGGCATGCTGAAGGCTGGCGCGCGTCCGGGCACGCTGCTGTTCGAAGGCACCCGCGACGGAGCGATTTATTCGGGCGTCGCCTACATCTTCGCAAAGGGCTGCGAGCCTGCGCCCTACGCCGTCACCGGCGAGGTATCCGCGGATGACCGCCGCATCACCATGACCGGAACGGCGCCGCGTCTGGCCAAGGACTGCTCGGTGAAGGGCACAAGGGAGGACACACTTGTATTCAGCTTCCGGCCGGATCTCGATCGCTAGCTTCCGATTGCAGATCAGCCCCAGTCGCCCAGCGTGGCGTTGACGAGGGACAGGGCCGCGACGGCAGCCGTGTCGGCGCGCAGAATGCGCGGACCCAGCGAGACGACCCGCGTGAACGGCTTGTCCAGCAGTGCCGCGCGCTCCTCCTCCGCAAAGCCCCCCTCCGGTCCCACGAGCACGGCGAGCGGACCCGCCGGGATCCGGCGCAAGGCCTCCACCGGATTAGCCATCGCCGCACCTTCGTCGCAGAAGACGAGCGTGCGCGTAGGCTCCCAGTTGGCCAGAACGACAGCCAGTTTCTGTGGTTCGGCCACGTCCGGCACCCGGAGAACACCGCACTGCTCGGCCGCCTCGATCACATTGGCCCGCATGCGTTCGAGGTTGACCCGGTCGGCGATCGTGTGGCGCGTCAATACAGGCCGGAGCCGCTTCACGCCCAACTCGGTCGCCTTCTGCACCATGTAGTCCAGACGGGCATGCTTCAAGGGTGCGAACAGATAGTCAATGTCCGGGCCGCCCGTCTGCGGGCGCACCTGCTCCTCGATCACAAGAGTTGCAGATCGTTTCCCCACCGCATCGAGCCGGGCACGCCACTCGCCATCGGTGCCATTGAAGACGAGGAGAACCGCGCCCGGCTTCAAGCGCAGCACTTTGACCAGATAATTCGCCTGTTCAGCCGTAGCGGCGATCTCGGCCCCTTCGCCGAGAACTCCTGAGACAAACACCCGCTGTGACGTGAAATCGTGGACCGCCATGACTTTCCCTACCTGCCTTTCCTTAGCCGAATGTTGATCTGCCGTAACCCCATGTTCACCGCGGACGTTGCATCGATCCCCCTGCCAGGACTACCGTGCGATCAAACTTTGCGAGCAGGTATCGAGCGACCGACCCGATGACGGAGACTTCGAGCAGTTCCCTTCCCGATCCGGCGCCGGTTTCGCCCGTGGCGGATGCGCCCCAAGACAACTGGGTGGATCGCTTTGCCCCGAACGCGTGGCGGCCCTACCTGCGGCTCATGCGGCTCGACCGGCCGATTGGCACGTGGCTCCTGCTGTTTCCCTGCTGGTGGTCGTTGGGGCTCGCTGAAATCGACGAGGGGCAGCCCTATCCAAACCTCTGGTACATGTTGCTGTTCGCCATTGGTGCGCTTGTGATGCGCGGTGCGGGCTGCGCCTATAACGACTACGTCGACCGGGAATTCGATGCCCAGGTGGCGCGAACGGCGAGCCGGCCGATCCCCTCTGGACAGGTGACTCCGGAGGATGCCCTGATGCTCGTCGGAGCGCTCGGGCTCATCGGTCTCATGGTGCTCTTGCAGTTCAACTGGTTCACCGTTTTTCTCGGCGCCTCGTCACTTCTGCTGGTGCTCGTCTATCCCTTCATGAAGCGCTTCACGTACTGGCCTCAATTCGTGCTCGGCCTCGCCTTCAACTGGGGCGCGCTCGTGGGATGGGCGGCGGAGGAAGGAACGCTCTCCGCGGCTCCCGTCGCGCTGTATCTGGGCGCGGTTGCATGGACGATCGGCTACGACACCATCTATGCCCACCAGGACGCCGAAGACGACCTTATGCTCGGGCTCAAATCCACCGCACTGCGCTTCGGCGAGAACAGCCCGACGTGGGTCGGCGGCTTTTATTCGGTTGCTGTGGCGCTCTGGGCTGCTGCCGGCTTCCTGGCCGGCGCGCATCTCATGTATTTTCTGACGCTCGCCCTTGTTGGCCTGCAACTAGCCTGGCAGGTATCCACGCTCGACATCGATGACCCGAAGAACTGCCTGAGACGCTTCCGATCCAACCGCGACGTCGGTATCGCCCTCTTCCTGGGGCTTACAGCCGACATGCTTCTGTCGTGGTGGTCTGGCTTTGCATGACCGGCCGTGCGGGCTGGGCTCTCACGCCACGGCGTCGATCTCCCGCATGGCCGCCGCATCGCGGGCGGAGAGATCCGGATAGGCCGGGTCGGAGCCGACGTCCTTGGTGATGCGCCACGAGCGAGCGCACTTCCTGCCCTCTGCCCGCTTCGGGACGACGCCGACGCTCTTCACGTCCGAAGCGACGACCGCATCCGTCGGCAGTTTGCCAGCCTTGACCTCGATTGCCGACGTGATGCACACCTCGGCCATGTCAACACCCTCCAGTCCATTCATCAGGTCCGGATCATCGACATAGACCACAGGGGCCGCTTCAAGCGACGACCCAATCCGCTTGGCCGCACGCTCCAGCTCAAGCGCCGCCGTCACCGCGCTGCGCACCTCGCGCACGCGATCCCATTTTCCGGCAAGATTGTCGTCGCGCCACTCCCTCGGGATCTTCGTGAAGCCCAGAAGGTGAATCGAGGCGGCCTCCTCGGCGCGGTACTGAAGCCACGCTTCCTCTGCCGTGAATGAGAGGATCGGCGCCAGCCACTTCAGAAGCGCGTCACACAGATGATCGATAACGGTCAGCGCCGCACGCCGCTTCAAGCTAGAGGGCGCTTCGCAATAGAGCGCGTCCTTTCGGATATCGAAATAGAAGGCCGACAGCTCGGTGTTCATGAAGTGGCTCAGGAGAGCCACGACCTTGCGGTAGTCATAGGTCTTGTTGGCCGCGTGAATTTCGTGATCGAGCTCGGCGAGGCGGTGCAGCATGAGGCGTTCCAGTTCGAACGGCGCCATGTCTGCGAAGGCCACGGCCTTCGAACGATCGAAGTGCGCGAGGGCGCCCAACATCCAACGGATGGTGTTCCTGAGCTTGCGGTAAGTCTCCGAAAACGTCTTGAGGATCTCCGGTCCGATGCGCAGGTCGTCCGAATAATCCGACGCCGCCACCCACAGGCGTAGGATGTCTGCGCCCGATTTCGCCATCACGTCCTGGGGCGAGACGACGTTGCCGAGCGACTTCGACATCTTCTGCCCCTTCTCGTCGAGCACGAAGCCGTGGGTGAGAACGATGTCGTAGGGCGCGTGCCCGCGCGTGCCACAGCTTTCGAGCAGCGACGATTGGAACCAGCCGCGATGCTGGTCAGAACCCTCCAGGTACATGACGCGGTCCTGCCCGCCCTTGACCTGGCTCCTCCTCGAAATCCCCTTGAGTCCGGGGAAGGCCTCCGGGTCTTCCAGCGTGAAGGCGTGCGTCGAGCCACTGTCGAACCACACGTCGAGCACGTCTTTCACCTGCTCCCAGCTTGCCATTTCGCCCTTGGGAACGAGTCCGGCGAGGAAACGCTCCTTGGCATTGTCATCAAACCAGACATCCGCACCCTTCTCGGCGAAGGCCCACTCGATGCGCGAAACAAGCTCGGTGGAATGCGCCCACGATGCGTTCGGGATGATTTCGTCGGTCTCGGTGTTGCGGAACACCGCAATCGGTACGCCCCACGCACGCTGACGTGAGACGACCCAGTCGGGGCGTGTTTCGATCATGCCGCTGATGCGGTTGCGGCCAACTTCCGGCACCCATTCCACGCGCGCGATCTCGGTTTGCGCCAAGGAGCGGAGCGTTTTGCCGCCGGGGGCTCCCGCCTTATCCATGGCGATGAACCACTGCGGCGTGTTGCGGAAGATGACGGGCTTCTTCGACCGCCAGGAGTGCGGATACTGATGCTTCAGTCGCCCGCGCGCGATGATATTGCCCGCCTCCGCGAGCGCCTTGATGACCGCGTCGTTTGCATCGCCCTTGTCGCCGTTCTCCTTCAAAACGCGCTTACCCGTGAACCCCGGCGCGGCTTTCGTCAGCACGCCATCAGCATCGACCGTGAACGGGATGGAAGTATCGATTCCGCGATCATGCAGAGACTTTTGGCTCTGCATCCAGATGATGTAGTCGTCCGAGCCGTGACCAGGTGCGGTGTGCACGAAGCCCGTGCCCGTATCGTCGGTCACGTGCTCGCCGTCGAGCAGCGGCACGTCGAAGTCGTAGCCGAGACCGGCAAGCGGATGCGCGCAGGTCATCTGCCCGTCCTTCAGCACGCTCGCAGGGACGGCCGCCAGCCTTGTGTAGGCATCGACCTTGGCCGCCTTCATAACCTCGGCCGCAAGCTTGTCAGCGAGGACGAGACGCTCACCAACGCCGGCCCAGTTCCCTTCGGGTGCGGCCGTAATTTCGTAAAGACCGTAGTCAATCTTGGACGAGAAAGAGATCGCCCGGTTGCCGGGGATGGTCCACGGCGTCGTCGTCCAGATGACGACCGAGGCATCGATCAGCTTTTCGACAAGGTCTTCCTGATCCCCGGATCCGCCGAGCGACATGACCGGAAACTTCACCCAGATCATGTCGGACTGATAGTCCTGGTATTCGACCTCGGCTTCCGCCAGCGCGGTCTTCTCTACCACAGACCACATGACGGGCTTGGAGCCACGATACAGCAGTCCGTTCTGGGCAAACTTCATGATCTCGCGCGCGATCGTCGCCTCGGCGCGATAGGCCATGGTCGAATACGGATGGTCCCAGTCGCCCACGACGCCGAGCCGCTTGAACTCCTCGCGCTGCACGGCAAGCCATTTCGCGGCGAACTCGCGGCACTCCTGCCGGAACTCGTTGACCGGAACCTCGTCCTTGTTCCTGCCCTTGGCGCGGTACTGCTCCTCGATCTTCCACTCGATCGGCAGGCCGTGGCAGTCCCATCCCGGAACGTAGTTGCTGTCGAAGCCCTGCATCTGCTGCGACTTCACAACGACATCCTTGAGGATCTTGTTGAGCGCATGCCCGATGTGGATGTTGCCATTGGCATAGGGCGGACCGTCATGGAGAACGAATTTCGGCCTCCCTCTCGACTGATCACGGATCGCCTCGTAGAGCCCGATCTCGTCCCATCGCTTCAGGAGCCTCGGCTCCAGATCGGGCAGGCCGGCACGCATGGGAAATTCGGTTTTGGGCAGGAACAGTGTCTGGCCCCAATCGCGCCCTTCAGCGGCGCCCGCCTCTGCCTTCGCCGCCTGATCCGCCGCGCGCGTGGCATTGCTGCCCTTGTCCTTGGCCATCATCTGTCTTTCGGTTCGGTAACGATTTGGACCGCGTTCTAGCAACCGTACCGCCCGCCGTCACCAGCCTGAACGGCGCAGGAGGCGGTCGTCAGGCCTCCCGCAGCACCTCGCGCACCCTGGCCACGTCCTCGTCCATCTGCTGGACGAGGGCTTCGGAGCTGTCAAATTTGCGATCCGGGCGTATGAAGGCAACGAATTCAACCTCCATCTCCTTACCGTACAGATCGTCCTCGAAATCGAGCAGGAAGACCTCCAGCACGGGCATGCCGTCGTCAAAGGTAGGCCGGGTCCCCAGGTAGGCCGCCGCGTCGTGGGCCTTGCCACCCACGAACGCCCGCACCGCGTAGATGCCGTGGCCCAGCGCCGTTCCCTTTGGCATCGGCAGGTTGGCCGTCGGATAGCCGAGGCCCATACCGCGCTTGGCCCCTCCGATCACGGTGCCATTCACGCGCCAGCGCCGGCCAAGCTCGGCCGCAGCCGCCGCCACTTCGCCCTGGGCGAGCTTCAGGCGGATCGCGCTGGAGGAGAACACCTCGCCGCCCTCGGCCATGGGCGGGATCACTGTCACTTCGAAATCGTATTCGATGCCGGCGAGGATCATGGACTCGGGACTACCGCGCCGCTGCTTACCGTAATAGAAATCGTACCCGACCACGACATGGCGCACATCGAGCCCTTCGGCCAGCACGTGATCCGTGAACTCGAAGTGCTCCAGCTTCGCAAACGCCGCATCGAAGAGTACGACGACCACAAAATCCAGCCCCATCGCCTCGAAGATCCGCAGCTTGGCAGAAAGCGGAGTCAGGCGGAAATGGCTTTCCTCTGGGTGGAAAAACTCGCGCGGATGCGGCTCGAAGATAATGACACCAGCCGGCAGCTTTGCGTTACGCGCCGCCTTGATCGCCTCGCCGATGAGGGCCTGATGGCCGCGATGCACACCGTCGAAATTGCCGATAGCAACCACGCCGCCCCGAATGGACGGCGGCACATTCTTATAGCCCTCGTGAACGATCATGACTTTTTTGAGCCTCTCCCCGGGGTCCCTCTCCCGACGGATCGGGCAGCGCGGCCCTCAGGCAGCGGGGCGCGAGGGGATCATAAGCACGGCTTCGCCAGTCAGAACAGGCTTACCGCCCACGCTGCAAACGGTCTCGAACTTGGCGCGCCTCTTTTCAGGCACGAGTTCGATGAGCCTCACTGTCGTCAAAACCACGTCATCGATCTTGACCGGAGCCTTGAAGTTGAGCGTCTGCGAGATGTAGACGGAGCCGGGACCGGGGAGCTGCATGCCAAAGACGGCAGAGATATAGCCCGCCGAGAGAATGCCGTGGGCGATCCGCTCCTTGAAGGGGGTCTTGGCCGCATAGTCCCTGTCGAGATGGATCGGGTTGTAATCCCCTGACAAGGCTGCGTAGGCCACGATGTCGGCCTCGGTGACCGTCCGCGCCATGGAAGCCTCCAGCCCTACGGAGAGATCCTCGAAAAAATAGGGTTTGCCAGCAGTCGGCATCATGCGGAAAGGTCCCCCGAATTGCAGTCTTCTTGTGCGTGTGGGCCTCTGGGAAACCCCGTACGGCGCCGGGACAGTATATCCCCGGCTGCATGCGGGCAACTGTTTGCCCTTGCGGCGAAAATGGCCAAGTCGCCGCCCCGCGGCCCGCCATAGCACGCCTCCTGCGCATTCCCGGGCCGCTCCCAGGCTTGCTCTTTGCCCGTTTTTCGGGCTATAAAGCGAAATTCCCTTAATTCCTCAACTTCAAGTCGGTCTATGCGCGGGGCACCAGCTGCGTGGGCCAGGAACGGAACCATCATGACTGATCGCAAACCCCTCATGCCCAAGGCCACCGCCGTATGGCTGGTCGCCAACACGTCGCTGACCTTCGAGCAGATCGCCCAGTTCTGCGGCCTGCATGTGCTCGAGGTGAAGGGCATCGCTGACGGTGACGTCGCCCAGGGGATCAAGGGCCTCGACCCCGTCACCTCAAACCAGCTCACCCGCGAGGAAATCGAGCGGGGTGAGAAGAACCCCGGCCATGCACTGCGGCTTTCGGAGATGAAGGTCGATATTTCGCAGACCGCAACGGCGAAGAAGCGCCCGCGCTACACGCCCGTTTCCCGCCGTCACGACCGGCCCAACGCGGTCCTTTGGCTTCTGCGCAACCATCCAGAATTGAAGGACAGCCAACTCATGCGCCTCGTCGGCACCACCAAGCCGACGATCGCCCAAATCCGTGACCGCACGCACTGGAATTCCCCCAGCCTCGTCCCGCAGGACCCGGTAACTCTCGGCTTGTGCTCGCAAATCGACCTCGATGCCGAAGTGCAGAAGGCCGCCCGCCGCCTGGAACGCGAGCGCAAGGAAAGCATGAAGGACGCCGTCAAGGGCGGCACGCTCCTGTCCGCCGAGGAAACGACTGAAGCTCCGCCCGCTCCGACCGCTGCGATCGTCCAGGCCAGGGAGGCAGAGGCGCCTCGCGAGGAAACTGAGACCGAGGAAACCGCCCGTGTCTTCGCTAAGCTTAAGCAGATGAAGAGCGCAGAAACTGAGCAGGACGCGGGACCGGAGGCCGAGGCCGAGGCAGACGACGAGCCGGCGACCAAAGCAGAGGCCGAGGCGGAAGCGGACAAGTGACGGCGCGGCTCCTCTCGACCCCCTGAGCCATCAATCGGATCGACTACCGATGACCGCCTCGCCGCCCCCCGACGGTACCAACCTCGCCAAGACCAGATCCGCTTCAGCGCGCGCGCCGAAGGTGGGTTTCGTGTCGCTCGGCTGCCCCAAGGCACTCGTCGACAGCGAACGCATCATCACGCGGCTTCGCTCGGAGGGCTACCAGATCGCCCCCGACTACGATGGTGCCGACGTGGTTGTGGTAAATACATGCGGGTTTCTGGACAGTGCCAAAGCCGAAAGCCTGGACGCCATCGGCGAAGCCATAGCCCGCAACGGCCGCGTGATCGTCACCGGCTGCATGGGCGTGGAGGAAGACAAGATCCGCGCGGAGCACCCAGGCGTCCTGGCTGTCACCGGTCCCCACCAGTACGAGCAGGTGGTCTCAGCCGTCCACGATGCCGTGCCGCCGTTGCACGACCCGTTCCTGGATCTCGTACCACCGGAGGGCCTGCACCTCACGCCGCGCCACTACGCGTATCTGAAGATCTCAGAGGGCTGCAACAACCGCTGTTCGTTCTGCATCATTCCATCGTTGCGCGGTGATCTCGTCAGCCGTCCAGCCAATCATGTCATGACCGAAGCCGAGCGGCTCGTGAAGGCAGGCGTGAGAGAACTGCTGATCATTAGTCAGGATACAAGCGCCTACGGGCTCGACATCAAATATTCCGAGAGCCAATGGAAGGGCGCGCCGCTGAAGGCCCGCTTCCTCGATCTCTCCCGGGCGCTCGGCGAACTGGGTGCATGGGTGCGCCTGCACTACGTCTATCCTTACCCGCACGTGGACGACGTGATCCCGCTGATGGCTGAGGGCAAGATCCTTCCTTACCTGGATATTCCATTTCAGCACGCCTCACCGGCGGTGCTGAAGGCCATGCGCCGACCGGCGCACCAGGAGAAGACCGCCGCCCGCATCGCAGACTGGCGTCAAGTCTGCCCAGACCTTGCCATACGTTCCACCTTCATCGTCGGCTTCCCCGGCGAGACGGACGAAGACTTCGAATTTCTGCTCCAGTGGCTGAAGGAAGCGCGCATCAACCGCGCCGGCTGCTTCAAGTACGAGCCCGTCGCCGGTGCCGTGGCCAATGAACTGCCCGGGGCCATTCCCGAAGAGGTCAAGGAGGAGCGGTGGCACCGTTTCATGGCCGCCCAGCAGGAAATCTCCAAAGATCTCCTGTCGGAGAAGATCGGGCGGACCATTCCGGTGTTGATCGACGAAGTCGACGAAGAGGGGGCGATTGGCCGGTCCGAGTGGGACGCGCCGGAAATCGACGGTGCTGTCTATATCAACGGCGAGACCGACGTGAAACCCGGCGACATCGTCAAAGTGCGCATAGAAAATGCCGACGAAACCGACCTTTGGGGCGAACGGGTTTCCTGAACTGGCGTTGCGGCACCGCAAGATTCAAAGCCGTTTTGGGCGGATTCTGGACCGCATCGAGACAGTGCTTTGCAATTCAGCAACACTTCTGCCCCATCCTTCCGGCATCATCATATGCATTGGTGCGCCTTTCCAGGCCGATGCTGTTCGGATAGCGTGCTCAAGCGCACAACCATGGAGTGAGTGAGATGCGTTTGCGGGTTGGTCAAACTCTGCTTTTCACAGGGGCCGCTGCTCTTGTGAGTTTGAGCCTCCCGGCACGGGCAGAGAACCCAGATCCATCTTCCACGATTGTGGCCAATACCCAGGCGAACTCTCTGCTCCCCGCCGATTTCAAAGAACCAACCGTAGGTGCCGCGATCCGCGAGCGGCTGCTCGCCGACGCCGCCGGCGCCAAGGAAGAGGAGGCGGCAGACTGGCAAGCGCTCATCGCCTTCTATGAGGGGCACGCGGACGAGCCTATTTTCATAGGCCGGAGCGGCTACACCACCAAAGCCCAGGCGCTGAATGCTGAATTTGCCAAGGCGGATGATTGGGGCCTTGACCCCAACGACTTCACAGTCATCGATTTCGGACCGGATGCCGATAGCCGCTCCGAACTGACGCAATCTCAGAAAGTCGAAGGCGAATTGGCCTTCGCGCTCACGGTGCTCAAATATGCCCGCTATGCGCGTGGCGGACGTATCACCGAACCCAACAAGCAGCTTTCGTCCTACCTCGACCGCACGCCGCAGTACGTGGACCCGAAGGCCCTGCTCGATGACCTCGCCGCCGCAAGCAATTCCGCCGAAGTGCTGCGCGGCACGCATCCCAAGCACGCCCAGTTCGAGAAGTTGCGCCAGAAGTATCTCGAGCTGAAGCGTAGCGCCGATGCCGCCAAGGAGATCGTGCGCATTCCGGCACGGGGGGCGAAGCTTGTGCCAGGCCAGTCGCACCCCGATGTGGCCCTCGTGCGCAAGCGGCTCGGTGTTCCCGTGCCCGCCGGCCAGGATGGAGCCGAACCTGACGAGAACTTTTACGATGACGACCTCGCGGCCGCCGTCGCCAAATTCCAGGATGAAAAGGGCGAGAAGCCCGACGCGATCGTAGGACGCAGGACGCGCACTGCCTTCAACGACATCGAGGTGCCGAGCCCCCAGCGCCTTCTCGCCAATATGGAGATGTGGCGCTGGATGCCGGACGACCTGGGCGATTTCCATGTCTGGGTTAACGTCCCTGAATTTCTCGTGCGGGTCGTTAAGAACGGCGAGATCATTCATGAGGAACGTATCATCACCGGCACGACATCGAACCAGACACCGGTCTTTTCCGATGCCATCCAGACCATCTATTTCAATCCGCGTTGGCACGTGCCGCAGAGCATCAAGGTCAATGAGCTCTATCCAAGCCTCGCGCGCGGCGGCGGCAGCTTCCAGCGCCAGGGCCTGCGCCTGATGCGCAACGGACGCTACATCGATCCCCGCAGCGTCGACTGGTCCCGTGCCGATATCCGCAACTTCGACGTCTATCAGCCGTCGGGCCCCGGCAATGCGCTCGGCATCGTCAAGTTCACCTTCCCCAACAAGCACGCCGTCTACCTGCACGATACGCCGACCAAGAACCTCTTCAATGCCGAGAGCCGGACCTTCAGCCACGGCTGCATGCGCGTGCGCGACCCAATGCGGCTGGCGGAAGTGTTGCTGGAGCAGGACAAGGGCTGGAGTCCGGACGAGGTCCACATCACCCAGAAGTCCGATCCCGACGAGGTTCCCATCACCCTCGACAAGAGAATCCCCGTGCACATCACCTACCTTACGGCAGTCGTGGGCGAGGATGGCTCGGAGCGCGTGATGAAGGACATCTACGGCCACGAGCAGCGCGTGAAGCTCGCGCTGGAGGGCCAGTTCGACAAGATTGCCAAGGGCCGGGATCACCTTGCCCCCGTGAAGTTCCAGCGCGTCCAGTATGCCTACAGCCCGGATGATTGGGGCTTCTTCTTCGGCGGCGGTCAGAACCGCGGCGATCCCCAGAAGCGCCGCTACAAGAAGGGCAACTCCTCATTGAACGACTTCTTCAACAATATGTTCGGCGGGTTCTAGGAGCCATCCCGGGACACGTCTCATAGGGGCGGGTGGCCTGGGGTTGAGGATGCAGCCGTTTGCGGTGCCGGTGCCGGCTTGTCGTTAGAGCCTGATACCGAGCAGCCGAACGCGCGCATCACACCAGATGCGAGCCTGTCTGCACCATTCAAGACATCGGAGAGCATGCGCATCGACTGCTCGCCGCGCCGCAAGCGGCCGTCGAGCGCCGCCATGGTGCGGGCGAGCCCCGCATCGTCGTCGGCAAGCCAAGTCTCCATGACGCCCGCATAAACGGAGGTGAGCCCCGTCACGCGCGACACCCCCATCACGCCGTCCGTTCCGATGCCGGCGGCATGCAGCATCCAGGCCTGCGAGGCCATCATACGGCGGGCGAGATTCATGTCGAACGGCCGCGATGCGGCGATCGACTTCAGCGCTGGCTTGTAGGGCTCCAGCACGTCGAAGCGAGTCATGACGACGTCGAAGAGCCGGTCACGCGCACTCTCGCCACCAGTGAATTTTGGAACGCGCGCCAGAACGGCGTCATCCGCAGCGCGGATGAACGCCGAAAGAATGGCTGACTTGGAGGGGAATTCCCCCCGCAGTGCGGTCAGATCCGTGCCGGCGGCCTCGGCGATATCCTTGAGAAGAACCTCAGACCACGGGCGCTCTGCCGCCAGCCTCATGGCCGCGGCGATGATGCGCCCCTTCAGTGTCGATTGATCCAGCATGGCAGCCTCGCGTTGCATCCTGGTGCAAACGTAGGGTCACCAAGGCTGGATTGGTAGCCCCATCGGCCTGTTAACGGTCGAGCGCCCGCGCGGCCGCCAGTGCGGCCAGAGCGCCCACCGTCTGGGCCCCGACGAAGGCTGCGACATCGGCCGGCGCTATACCCGCGAACGAACCCGTGAATGCGCGCGCAATCGTCACCGCTGGATTGGCAAACGAAGTCGATGCCGTGAACCAGTAGGCCGACGTGATATAGAGTCCCACGACGACAGCCACGAAGTCGGGCCTGTGCCGGACGGTGAGCAGGATTGCGAGGACCAGTCCGAAAGCGGCGACCACTTCGCTGATCCACTGCCCCGTACCCGTGCGCGTCGTGGTGGACGTTTGCAGTATGTCGAGATCGAACATGGCATGGGCCAAGAGCACGCCCGCGATTCCAGCTGCAATCTGCGCCACCACGTAGACGGCGAACGCGCCGAAGCCGAGTTGGCCGCGCAGCAACTCCGCCAGGGAAACGATAGGATTGAAATGGGCACCCGAGGTCGGACCGAGGATCGTAATGAGCACGGTCAAGATCGCGCCAGTCGCAAGCGAGTTGGCCAGCAGCGCGATCCCGACGTTCCCGCCGGAGAGCTTGAACCCCATGATGCCGGACCCGACCACCGTGGCAAGCAGCAGGGCCGTTCCAAGCGCCTCGGCGAAAGCGCGGACGGCGAGCGAGGGGCGGATGGCAGCGGTCATGTCAGGCATTCCCATGTCAGGACAGATGCGCGAACGCGCTTCCGAAGGTTACGAGCGATGGCAGGAGGAGTTTCGCGCTGGCGCAGTCTACCGCACGACGCGCCGAGGCAGAGGGGGTCCGCCGCGCGGTAAGTCCCACATTCTCAGGCCGCCGTCTCCGGCGCGTTCCCCTGCCGCGGCAGGCGGCCGATATCATCCAGCTGCCTCTTGAGCGAACGCTGATCCAGTGCGGCCAGCGGCAGGTTCACGAAGATGCTGATCCGCTGATGAAGCATGCGATGCGTCTCGGCGAATGCCGCGGCGATTTCCGCATCGGTCCCCGTCGTCCGCGAGGGATCTGGCACTCCCCAATGCGCTGAAACCGGCTGACCCGGCCAGTATGGGCACGTCTCGCCCGCCGCGTCGTCGCAGACGGTGAAGATGAAGTCCATCTGCGTTGCGCCCGGGGCTGCGTACTCGTCCCAGGACTTCGAACGCAAGTTGCTGACGTCATAGCCCAGTTGCGAAAGCATGGCGATCGCATGGGGGTTGACCCGGCCGCTTGGCTGACTGCCTGCAGAGAAACCCTTGAAACGACCGTTTCCCAGTTCGTTCATGATGCACTCTGCGATGACCGAGCGGGCGGAATTGTGGGTGCACAGGAAGAGGACGTTGAACGTGCGCTCGCTCATGGGGCTAACCTTTCATCGCGCGGGGTGGAGGGCAGCAGCCGGCATTGCCGTCTGACGTTGCGGCAGATGTCATAGAAGTAACGGCGCCGCACAGATCGGGGCGGCCGGCGCAACAGTCGTCGGTCAGAAACGCGATGAGATCGCGCATCGCCGGTACGCTGAGCGCGGACCGGATGAAGCGCCCGTCGCGCCAGGATTGAATGAGCCCGGCGCGCTCCAATTCCTTCAAATGAAACGTCAGCGTGGAGGGCGGGATGCCAGCACCCCGCGCCAGATCGCCCGCGGACACACCGTCTGGGCCCGCCCTGACGAGTGCGCGGAACAAAGCAATCCGGTGGGCATTGGCGAGCGCGGCCAGGGCGCGAACGGCATCTTCGTCTTTCATATTTTGATATTACTAGAAATATTGTGACACTGTCACGACAATGGTGCCCGGCGGGACTCTCTGGCCACGAAGAACTCGAACACAAACCCGTGAGCGAGCAAAAGCCCCTCTTGCATGAAATGATATACTGTTACATAAAGGTGGGGCGACGGTGGTTCGATCTCCAAATTGACCGCCTGAACGGAAAGGCCTTCGGTCGGATTTCGGATCAGACCAGAGGTCATGCCAGGGCCAGCCGCCCGGCGGGGATGCCGAAACACTCCTCCAGTTTCGCGATCCCCGTGATGCGGCTAGTACGGCGAATAAAACGGGCGCCCCGTCTCCCGCGGGGCCACCGGTCCAGACGACCGCCAAGTGCGGCCGCGAGCTTCAAGGGATGACCTCCAACATCACTGAGATAGCTCGCGGCTGCGGCGGACCGCAGCGGCCACCGCCTTCGTCAGAAGTTCCTGAAGGCCCGGATCTCCCATCAGAACATCGAGCGCGGCCGCGGTCGTTCCACCGGGCGAAGTAACATTCTTGCGCAACGTTGCGGCATCGAGATCGGAACGATGCAAGAGTTCGCCTGCCCCCGAAACCGTTGCGCGCGCCAGCGCGGCTGCCATTTCCGGGGAGAGCCCCGCAGCGCGACCAGCCTCGGCCAAGCACTCCGCAACCAGAAAGATGTAGGCCGGCCCGGAACCCGATACAGCCGTCACTGCGTCCATGTCCTCTTCGCGTTCGAGCCACACCACCTCGCCCACGGACGAGAGCAATTCGCCGGCCGCGGCGCATTGGGCCGGGGTCGTGGCGGCATTGGCGACGCAAGCAGTGACGCCTCGGCCGACCTGGGCCGGCGTGTTCGGCATGGCGCGCACCACGGCCGTTCCCGGCGCCAGAAACTTCTCGAAGCTGGCAAGAGGGCGTCCCGCGGCAATGGACAGGACCACTGTGTCGGGCCCAGCCAGCTTGGCCAGCGGCTCAAACACCTGATCCATAACCTGCGGCTTCACCGCCGCGAGAATGAATGACGGCGGCGTGTCGAGGGCCTCGATCTTCGCGTCGACCCGAATGCCTTGGCGCGCCAGGAATGCGCTCATATCGGACGGCGGTGAGGGATCCTGCACGCGGACAAGGTCCGGCTTCAAACCGCGGGCCAGGAGGCCCTCGAGCAGGGCGCCGCCCATCTTGCCGGCGCCTGCAATAACAAGAGGACCTTCGAGAGAGAGTGACATGGCGCGTTGCATCCGGCTTTTGAGCGAGAACGCGCCGGAGTTCAGGCCTGCCCCTCGGTCTGGAACATGGTCGACACCAACGCTTCGCGGCTTTCCTTACCCGCCCATACCACGAACTGGAAGGCCTGATAGTAGCGCTCGCAGGCTTCCAGCGCCGCCTTCAGCATGGCTTCGCACTGCTGCGGCGCGCACACGGAGCCGTTGAGCAGGAGGGCATGACGGAACATCACGAGACCTTCCTGGGTCCACAGATCGAAGTGCCCGAGCCAGAGCTGCTCGTTGATCTGGGCCAGCAGCCGGTACATTTCGTTGAGGCGATTGTCAGGAACCCGGAAATCAAAGGCACAGGCCAGATGAAGCGCCTCCAGGTCATCGCGCCAGTTGAGCGAGACGTGATAGTCGGTCCAGTTGCCGCCGACGACGAGCGTTAGTTCATCATCGCCAGTGCGGTCCACGGCCCAATCGTTAGCGGCCGCCAGTTGCTCGACGACATCGATCGGATTGATTGCGCGTTCATAGCCATGATCAGTCGATGCCATTCGTATTCCTCTAGCTCCGGATCGCTCAAGGATCCGGCTTTCGCTGATTGCGAACTCTCAGGATCGAGAACGCCTGCCTCATTCAGGTCCGCCACAACGCGACGGGCCGACAAAGCACCAGCCACGGACGAGTCGCAAGTTGGGCCCGGGATTGTCCACGGCGAAAGCCAGCACGGGGGGAACGAAACGCGGCGAATGCGCGCGAAATGCGGCCTTTGCGGCACGCCGCAAAAGCCGATGTTGAAAAGCATGTAGGAAACTGTGGAGAGCCGGCCCCGCGAACGGGGTCGTCAACCGCCCGATTTCAGCCGGTTGATCTCGCTCTCCAGGGCTGCGACTCTCTGGGCCAGCGCCTCGCTGTCCTCGCGCGCCTTGGCAGCCATGGCCTTCACGGCCTCGAATTCGTCGCGGCGGACGAGATCCATGCCGGCCAGCATCTTTTCGCCCTGCGCCTTCATGAAGGATTCCATCTCTCGTTGTGCGCCTTGGGCGGCACCTGCCGCATCCGTCATGAGCTTGCCGAGCTCGTCGAAGAAGCGGTTGTTGGTCTGGGTCATGGTCATGAGACTCCGGTTGCGGTTGCCGTCGCGACGGCCCGGCCGCGCGTCTGGCGCCAAAAGTCGGCGGATCGGCCCGACTATGGTCGCGCCGGACGGTGAGTGCAACCGCCCCCTCCGCCTTATTCCCGACCCCACCCTGGACATCGCCGGGCCCGGCACCTAACGTCCGCCCGCCGCGAGGTTCCACCACATCCAAGGCCCCAAACCATGACCGTTCTCGCCATACCGTTCCCCGAGATCGACCCTGTTGCCTTGTCAATCGGCCCGGTGAGCATCAAGTGGTACGGCCTGTCCTACATGGCCGGGTTGATCCTTGGCTGGCTCTATATCCGCCGCCTGCTCCGAGAGAACCGGCTCTGGAAGAACGACACGCCTCCCTTTGGCGTGGAACGCGTGGACGACCTCCTGGTCTACATGGCCTTGGCCGTCATCGCCGGCGGGCGGCTGGGCTACGTCTTCCTCTACGAGCCGGAGGTTTATCTCGCCAACCCGATCGACATCCTGAAGGTTTGGAAGGGCGGCATGTCTTTCCACGGCGCGATCCTCGGATCAGCCGTCGGCGTCTGGCTATTCGCGCGGCGCTACGGACTGAGCCCCTGGAGCTCCATGGATCTGTGTGCTGCAGCAACGCCGATCGGCCTCTTCTTCGGAAGACTGGCCAACTTCATCAACGGTGAGCTGTTCGGCCGCGTCTCCGACGCGCCATGGGCCATGGTGTTTCCAGATGCCAAATACCTCCACCCCGATGTCGAGCCTGCAACCCGCCATCCCAGCCAGCTCTATGAAGCCCTGCTGGAAGGTGTCGTTCTTTTCCTCGTGTTGCGGTTTCTCACGCACCGCAAGGACGCACTGAAATCACCAGGCCTCGTCATCGGCGTCTTTCTGGCCGGATATGCAATCGCGCGCACATCGGCGGAAGTCTTCCGGGAGCCGCACCTGGGGCACGCCCTCAACATCGGACCCCTGACCGCTGGTCAGTTCTATTCTCTGCCCATGCTAGCCCTCGGTCTCTACTTCATCTGGCGGGCGCGGACCGGCAGGACGAGCTAGAGCGAGACCTAACGGCCATGCGCATCGAGTATCACCGCACGCTGATTGCCGATAAAGCCCGAAACGAGGCGCTGATCGCGGCGCTGAAGCGGGTGATCGTTCCGGGCAAGACGGTGGTTGCCGACATTGGCGCCGGCTCGGGGCTTCTCGGTCTCATGGCCTCGCGGCTCGGTGCGAAGGAAGTGCATCTCTACGAGGCCTCCGAAGAGGTCGCGCAGGTTGCAGCAGCGGTTCTCAAACAAAACCGAGCCCGCAACTGCCATCTCTATCCCTGCCGCTCCACCGACATGCTGGATGCGCCGAACGTTGATGTCATCGTCTCCGAGACGCTGGGCAACTACGCGCTGGAAGAAAACATTATCGAAACTCTGGCAGATGCCGTGAAGCGGATGCTGAATCCGGGCGGCATCGTGATCCCATCGAAAATCTCCCAGTTCGCCGCCCCCGTGATCGCCCCGCGGCTCTCCCAGGAACTCGATGCCTGGCGGGACGTCGGTCACGGCCTTGATCTCGAACCTGCGCGGACGATGAGCGTCAACAACGTCTATGTGCGCCTCATCGAGCCGGACGAGTTGCTCGACGGCGGCCAGTCGTCGCAAATGTGGGACGATATCGATCTCACGCGCCCGCAGAAGGGGAGCCGCAGAGGCGAGATGGTCTGGACGCTCGAACGCCAGGCCACGATCTACGGCTTCGCTTACTGGTGGACGGCCGCGCTCGGCGGCAATCTTGAAATCTCCACCGCGCCGACCGCGCCGCGCACCCACTGGGAGCAGCTTTATTTTCCGCTCGGCGCGCCAATCACCGCAAAGAAAGGCCAAAGCGTGTTCTTGTCGCTACGCTCGCGATCGTCGGAAGAAACCGGCACGCATCTCGCCTGGACCGCGGTTCATCGCGATGCTGACGGCAACTCGGTCGCGCGTCAGGCCATGGACCTCGACAAGGGCTGGATCTTCTAAGCGCAACGCATGATCACTTCGCGCGTGCCGCAAGAGTGCGCTCGATTCCGTCAAGGAAGGAGCCGAGCAGCAGATCGAACACCTGTTCGCGATCATCTTGCGCCAGCACCGGGGCAAGGCGGCGGGTGACCGGGAACAGCCGCGGATCGAGCGCTTCGATCTCGGCTATTTCCTCCGGCGAACAGGGCGTGAGCATGCCGCCGACTTCAACCACACCGAAACCGATGGCGAGCGTGAAGAGCCCCATTCCATAGGCCGCTGCCTCCGCTTCATTCATGCCGGCATCCAGAAGCGCCGCATAGATGATCTCGCCAAGCTCGAAGTCAGCCGGCCCGCTGGTCTGGAAGCGCGTGACAATGGAAAACGCCTTGGGGTACCGGACGGCAAGATCGCGGTAGCGGCGTGCGACCTCCAGAAGCACCTCCCGCCATGGCCCCTTAGGCCGCTCGATATCGAGGGTGGCCACCATCGCGTCGGCGACTTCTTTCAGAAGACCCTCGCGCGATTTGAAGTGGTGCAGGATGGTCATGCCATCGACGCCCACGACGCTGGCAAGCTTGCGTACCGAGAAATTCTGCTCTCCTTCTTCGGCGAGCATCTCCAGCGCCGCATCCACCAGATCCTGGCGGCGGATACCCCGGCGGCCCCGGCGGCCTTTCTCGTGTTCGTCCTGCAACGATAATTCCTTCACCGTAGACATTTTTTTCTACAATGCAGACTTGACTTCTGCGGTGCAGAATATATATTCAGCAGTGTAGAGTTTAGCGCCGATCGACGAACTGGCGCAAGACCTCAAGAAAAAAAGCTCGAAAAAACCGAGCGCCAACCCAAGGATGACGAACATGAGCACGCACAACAACAACCATCACGCCAACCCGGCCCTTAATCCGCTTGGCGGCTTCTTCGGAAGCTTCGTTCGCCAGCTCGGCAGCATGATCAGCGGCCGCTGATGGCGCCGGGACGCTCGATAAGAGCTAAGGTCCCGAAGAGAAATAGACGATCTGGAGGGGGTGCATGCCGCAGAACGAACCCAGCGGCGGCGCCCCCTTTGCGCAGTTCCGGTCCATCTTTCCGCTCTCCCTTTCCGCCGCCCTTTCCGAAACCCCGGGATGGCTTGCTGCCCCTCTCGTGGGGCTGACACTCTTGGGTCAAGGGTACTCGACCACGGCCGCGGGCATTGTCGCGAGCCTTCCGGCAGCCGGTATCGTCACCATGTCGGCCATCTTGCCGGCAATCGCCCGACGCGCGGGCGTCGTGCGCACCTTCTACGCAGCCGCCGCGCTCCTCGTCGTCTCGCTCCTTATCCTGGTCGCGGCCAGTCTGGAGGGTTCGCTGTGGCTGTGGTGCGTAGGCTCCTATGGGGTCGGGCTCGGCGCCTCCATGCGGTGGGTTCTGACCGACGGCTTCGTCAATCACATCGCCGTCAGCGGACAGCGCGGGCGGCTGCTCGCCTTCCATGAGACAATCCGTTCCTGCGCGCTTGGCTTCGGTCCGCTGGTGGCCTCTCTCACCACAGACGATCCCGCGCGCGGATTCCTCATCGCGATCGCCATGACGCTGATTGGGACGACCCTGACGCTCGGTATCCGGCTCCCTGAGGTGAAGACCGGCCGTGCTCATTTCTCCGATCTCACGGCCGGGCTTCGATTGGCTCCTGCGGCCTTTGCGGTCGCATTTCTCTGCGGCGTGCTCGAAGGCGTCGCGGCGGCAACCGTGCCGCTCTATGCCGTTACGATGGGGCTCAGCGCCGCTACGGGCGCGCTTCTGGCGGCCGCTTCCGGATTCGGCAATCTTCTCGGCCAGCTTCCCTTCGGCGCCTTTGCAGACCAGGCCGGTACCCGACCCGCCATCCGGCTCTCCATCGTCCTGGCCATTGCGGCGCTGCTCGTCCTGCATCCGATGATGGAAGCACCCATCGCAGCCGCTGTGACCATGGCGATCTTCGGCGCCACGGCCGGCGCGCTGTACACCCTCGCCGTCATGGAGGCGGCCACGGTCAACAGTGCAGAGGTGAGCATGTTGCCGCTCCTGGCCGTGATCGCCGTGCTCTACACTGTGGGTGACATCGTGGGACCAGTTCTCGGTGGCTTCGTACTCGACGTCGCACCGCCGCTCGCATTGCCGGCGGTGTTCATCGCCGCATGCATCCTCACGCTGGCGATTGCAGGCCGCGAAAGAAGCTGACCCAGGCCGGCTGCGGCGCACATGGCCGCTCAGGCCTTGTTCTCCCAGCGGCCTTCCGGCGACTGGCGCCAATAACTGATCTTACATCCGGCTGCCTTGGCCGCAGACCACTGCTGGCGCGCATGGGCCGTCGCTTCCGGGTCGTTGCCGTCGAAAAGGAACACGAGCCGCGCATGCGTCTCGTAGTCGGACGCCTCCGCACCGTCGACCAGAAAGCGCACGCCGGCGCCGTTCGGCGTCTCGGTCACAAGCGTCAGAAAAATAGGCTGCTCGTTTGCGAAGCCGTCCTTGGCCGTGCCGTGCGGCAGAAAACTGTCGTCGCTATAGGTCCACAATGCCAGATCGAGCGCTTCGAGCCTTTCCGCGCTGCCCGCCTGGACAACAGCCCGCCATCCACGCTGCAACGTCTTCTCCAACAGACCCGGCAGCACGCGCTCGAGCGGCTGACGTTCCAGATGATAAAAGAGCACTTCGGATTTCTCGGACATCTTCGTTTCCGACGACCGGAGTTGAGAAGCGTGAGGCTGATCATGCATACCACGGTGCAGCGTCATGCAACATGCGCAACGCTGGAAAGCGACTTGACTCGAAGCACTTGAACTTCGCGAGCGAGAAGACTAAGTGTCGAGGTCCGGTGCGGCGCCTTAAGTGGTGACGCCTGTGCGGGCGGTGAGACGGCAGCCTCTCTAGGGTTCGCTGCATGTCTCCCGCCCGCTGTGATTCCAAAGCCGTGCTCCCGCGCGTTCCCCTTACCCACTCCAAAAAAACACGCTCCCGGATGACCGGGAGCGTGTGAAAAATCTGGCCTCGCGTTCGCAACCTGCCTCAGCGTTTGGGGCGCCGGATCTCTCCCGCATCGACCAGCGCATCGATGCACCTTTTGGAGAGCCGCTTACCTGCCTGCCGCATGCACTGACGAGCCTTCGACGACTCCGGCGGATAGCTCGGACAGAAGCGCTGATAGTCGCCGGAGCAGGCGCTGCGCACTTTGGAACTGACGGCATCGGCGGGCGACGCGAGCCCGGATGCCAACCCCAGCGCAACCAGTACCGTCGACACGCGCACCATTCGAGCCGGCTCGCTCTTCATCTTACTCATGCAGTTGTAACCTCGTTGATGGCGGGGGGCGCCCGCTTGGCTGACTGGATCCCGGCTTTTCCTGGAGGCGGAAAATAGCGTTGCAAGTGCCTCTGCGCCAGCGGTCGTTAGCCGCTGCGTCCCTGATGGCTAACTTCAGCGTCCCCGGCCGGATTTTTCGTAAGGATTCTCGCCCTTTCGGAGGTTGAAACGGATCGGAACGCCGGGCAGGCTGAAAGCCGCTCGCAGGCTGTTCGTTAAGTATTTGAGGTAGGATTTGGGCAAGTTCTCAGGCTTGGAGCAGAAGGCCACGAATGTCGGCGGGCGCGTCGACGGCTGGGTGATGTAGCGGATCTTGATGCGCCGGCCGGCAGCGGCCGGCGGCGCATGCCGAGCCAACGCCTCGCCGAGCCAGCGATTGAGATCGGCAGTCGAGACGCGGCGGTTCCAGATCTCCGCCGCCTTGAAGATCGCCGCCATGAGTTTGTCGAGCCCGCTTTCGCCCAGCGCCGAGACGGGCACCACCGCGACGCCTGGCACCTGGGCGAGGCTGTTGTCGACGAGCTCGCGGATCTCCTTCAGACTCTTTTGTTTGTTCTCGACCAGATCCCACTTGTTGACCGCGACAACGAAGGCGCGGCCCTCAGTGGTGACCATATCGCCGATGGTGAGGTCCTGATGCTCCAGCGGCCGCTCCGCGTCCACGAGCAGAACCACGACCTCGGCAAAACGAATGGCGCGCACCGCGTCTGAAGCAGAAAGCTTCTCGGCAAGTTCGGTAATCCTGGCCTTGCGCCTGAGGCCAGCCGTATCGAACAGGCGCACCGTACGCCCCTTCCAGGTGAAATCGCTCGAAATGGAATCGCGCGTGAGGCCAGGCTCCGGACCTGTGATCATGCGCTCCTCACCAAGCAGCGCATTGACGAGCGTCGACTTGCCCGCGTTGGGACGCCCGACGATCGCTACGCGCAACGGCCTCGCCGCCCGCGCCTCCTCATCCTCGGAAGCGGCCTGGTCAGGATGAGGCTCCTCGCCGGATTTCTTCTTCACAACCGGCTTCAGTCCGAGTGCGTTCAAGACGTCGATCATGAGCTCGCCCAGACCCACGCCATGCTCGGCCGAAATGGCGACCGGCTCGCCGAGTCCCAGCTTGAAAGCCTCGTAGTAACCCGCCTCCGACGCACGCGCCTCGCTCTTGTTGGCAACGAGCACCACCGGTTTTCCGGATTGGCGCACGATGCGCCCGAAGCCCTCGTCCGCCGGAGTCACGCCCTCGCGTGCATCGATGACGAACAGGACGAGATCGGCAGCCTCGATGGCCGCAAGTGTCTGCTGGCGCATGCGGTCGGCAATTGAGCCCCTCGAGGACTCCTCCAGACCCGCCGTATCCGTGACACGCAGAAGATGCCCCTCGAAATCGGCTTCACCGTCGCGCCGGTCACGCGTCAGCCCCGGCAGATCGGAGACCAGCGCGGCACGCGTGTGGGTCAGACGATTAAAAAGCGTCGACTTGCCGACGTTGGGCCGGCCGACGATGGCAATGGTCGGTTGAGTGGACATTTGACAGCCGTGGCTTCTGATCTGCCGCTTATGCCCCATTCTCACGCGCGCGCAAGTGCGTGACAGGGGCGCGGGCACAGGGCATGTAGCGCCCAGCGCGGGCAGCCGCGGCCAGCATTAACCGTTGCGACCCATGAATTACCGCCACGCCTATCATGCCGGAAACTTCGCCGATGTGCTCAAGCATCTGGTGCTGACGCTCGTCATCGCGCATCTGAAGCAGAAGCCCGCCGCGTTCCGCGTGATCGATACGCATGCGGGCGTGGGCCGCTACGAGCTCATGGGGATGGAAGCGGGCAAGACCGAAGAATGGAAAGGTGGCAT
Source organism: uncultured Alphaproteobacteria bacterium (assembly GCA_963825555.1). GTDB lineage: Bacteria > Pseudomonadota > Alphaproteobacteria > Rhizobiales > Hyphomicrobiaceae > JAGVSR01. The sequence goes on from CAWGTZ010000007.1 coordinate 248,992, forward strand.
AGGCCGGCTGCTGGAGGAGCCCCTGCCCGACTCCGTCGCCGCTGTCATGGCGCCCTACCTGCGGATCGTACAGGAGGAAAACGCCGGCGATGCTCTCACCGCCTATCCGGGCAGCCCACTGATCGCGCGCCACCTCTTGCGCCCGCAGGACAGCCTCGTCGCAAACGAACTGCATCCAGAAGATCACGCGCTGCTGCAGCGGCTGTTCGCGCGAGATTCACAGGTCAAAGTGCTGCATCTGGATGGCTGGACAGCGCTGAAATCGCTTCTCCCGCCCAAGGAACGGCGCGGCGTGATACTCGTCGATCCGCCCTTTGAGGAAGCCGGCGAACTGCGGCGTCTGGCAACGGGTCTCAAGGAGGCGCACCGCCGCTTCGCTACTGGAACCGTGCTGCTGTGGTACCCAATCAAGGCGCTCCGGCCCGTCGATGCATTTCACAACGCCATTGCCGGGCTCGGACTGGAAAAGCTCTTTGTGGTGGAACTCTTCATCCGGTCCCCCGAAGACCCCGAGCGGCTAAACGGAACGGGGCTCGTAATCTTGAACCCACCCTTTACGCTCGCCGACCATCTCCAAACCATTCTTCCCGAACTGACCCGGCGGCTCGCGGTGGACGACGGCGCCACTTACCTGCTCGCGACCCGTCTGCCCGTCCAGCGCAGATAATCCGCCACCCCATCCGGCGCACCCGCGGCGGATCCATGAGCGAAAATGTCGCAAAAATCCCGACTTGATCCTTGCGCAAGTGAAAAAACTTTGATCGCATAGGACATGGCGCCGCAGCGAATTGGCCCTAGCGGGGTGCCGGCGCCGCTCGGAAGTGGGAGCATTTGCAAGATGCGTCAGACTGGAACTGTAAAATTTTTCAATGAACAGAAAGGGTTCGGCTTCATCAAGCCGGACAGCGGCGGCAGCGATATTTTCGTGCACATCACCGCACTGCAGCAGTCCGGTCTGCAGAACCTGACAGAAGGCATGCGCATTTCGTTTGAAACCGAGCCGGATAAACGGGGTAAGGGCCCTAAAGCGGTGCAACTCGAAGCTGCGGAGTAGACGCGTTACGGACCCTCCCGGCCCCACGGCGGCAAATCGGGGGGCATCCGTTCTCTCGCACGATCAACCTTGGAAGAGACGAAGGCACCGCCCGGCTGCTCGCGCTGCCGGACGGTTGCATCGCCTTGAAACTTATGGAAACGGTGACTAGCGGCCGAGCAACTTTTTGAGAAGGCCAAGAACGACCATCACCACGCCGCCACCCACGCCACCGCTGGCGACCTGCCCCAGTATGGCCATGGGATCGAGGCCCGTGGCGCCGCCAGCCAAGGCGCTCCCCAGGATCGGGCCCAGGAGTTGACCGCCAAGCCCTCCGCCAATGATACCGGCGAGCGAATTACCCAGCGTGCCGAGGCTGAAATTCTTCAGAACGGCGCCGGCCACATTGCCGCCGAGCGCTCCGCTGGCCAGCTGGATGAGAAGCTGTACGGGATCCATTGAGACGTCCTCCATGCAACAGCGCCCGTATCCTTCGACGCACATCCCATCAGCAGGATGTGGCGGGAAACTTTGAAAGGCGAATCTGTGGCAGGAACCCTATCCCGATTTCATGACGCAAACTAAACGTCGCTGCGGGATAACTTTTTTCGCTTACGCGCAAAGTCCGGCCGTCTCGAGTCTCGGCATGTGCTTGATAGAGCATTCACAAAGTCATCATTTTCGGCCTGATCCCCTGCGAATCGAGAGCCGCGTCGTCGACACGGGCATTCTGCACAGTGTTTGGCGCCAGCCGGTGCCCATAAGCGGCACTGTGCCCCTTGCTTGTGCCGCGGCGTTGCAAGGATGCCATCAGAATACCAGATTGTTGAAAAGCATAGTGAGTTAGCGCCCTTGGAGACTGGTTCGGCGGGACCTGACCCGCTATAGCAAGGGGCATCGGCGGCGGAGTCGCCGGCTTGCCAACCACTGGAGAGACATTTCGATGCGCGCCATTTTCCGATCGTCTTTCACGGTTCTCGCCCTGGTCTCCGCAATCGCGCTCGGTGGCGGCGTTGCCGAGGCGAAGTGCAAGAGGATGGGCTTCCTGGTCAATGACTACGGCAAGGATGGCCCAGCAAACGATGCGAAGAACCTATTGGAGAAAGAGGTCGCGAAGTGGGCGACCGAGAACGGCATCAAGAATTACACGATCGGCAAGAAGGACGTCTCTTGCGAACTCTACATCGACCTGATCCTTTTCGACGAGCACACGTGCACGGCTTCGGCCAACGTTTGCTGGGACGAGCCGGGTTCTTCTTCTGGGAAAACCGCATCCAGCGAGAAGAAGAAGTCTAGCGAGAAATCCTCTGGGACGTCGAAGAAGGCCGCTGCCCCCAAGCCGGCTGCTGACAAGAAGGCGGAAGAGGCAACCGAGCAGGCAAAGACGCTGAAGACCGCTCCTTCAGCCGCGGAGGCCGCACCGATCGAGACGGGAACGCTTCCGGGTGCGCCGGAGGACGCCGCAGCCACGCAGCCCAAGCCGGCCGAGCAATCCGATGCCGCCGAGCGCGCTGCTGCCGCTGCAGAGCGGGCAGCCGAAGCCGCCGAGCGCGCCGCCGCGGCTGCCGAGAAAGCCGCCAAGGCCGCGGCCGCAACTCCTGCCGAAATCGCCCCGCCGTCTCAGCTTGAGATGCCAAGCTTCGGCGCCGGCGCGTCCGATCCCGCACCTGCCGCAGTCGATCCGGTCCAACGTACTGAACCAAAGTCGTGATCGGCTGATCGCATTTCCTGAAACGGAGCCGTGCCGTACGCGGTGTTAGGCGAACTTATGAATTTCGCTGAGGGGAAAGACGGTCGAGCCTCAGCCGGTGGCGCTCGTCGGTCAACAGCCAGACGGCAACGAGGCCTGCCAGCACAACGGCGAGCCCCGTTGCGCCGGCGATCAGGAACATGATCATAACCTGATATTTCGTCGCGTCGACCGGATCGGCACCCGCCAGGATTTGACCGGTCATCATGCCCGGCAGCGATACGAGTCCCGTTACCGCCATCGCGCTGAGGATAGGGGTCAGACCCGTTTTCAGACCGCGGCGCAGAACATCCTGCAAGGCTTCCTGGCGCGTTGCGCCAAGTGCCAGCCGCGCCTCGATCGCGCCCCGTTCCCGGGTCGCAGCACTCGTGATCGTGTCAAGGACGAGCGTCACTCCGGCAAGCGCGTTTCCGATCATCATGCCCATGATGGGCAGGAAAAAGCGCGGGGCCCACCACGGCTCCGAACCGATGATCGCTCCCACCGCGAACAGGGATGCGACAAGGCCGGCCACGAACGGCGCCGCCCCGCCGAGCAGATACGAAGCATAGCCGAGAAACCGTCGCTCCTGACGCGAAGCCGCCTCATAGCCGGTGGCGAGCAGCATCATCAGCGCGAACAGACCGGTTGCCAGAAGCGATCCGCTTTCGAACACGAGCTTTAGAACAAAGCCAACCACGCCAAGCTGAAGACACATACGGGCAGCGGCCACGGCCAGCGACCGCTCCAGGCCCAGACGGAAGGCGAACGAAAGAAGAGCCGTCAGCAGAAGAAGCAGGGCCGCAAGCGCCAGATCGAACGGGGTGAGCGAAACGTAGGTCATGCGGCATGCCCCGTGGGCTGGGCAGAGGCATCGCGCGGCTTGGGCAACAGCAAACGTGCGTGCGACAAGCGTTGCGACAGTCCTGCATCGTGCGTGGCGATCAGGACGATGCGGCCGGCATGAAGCTGGAATTGAATCTGTTCTTCGACGAGTGCCGCGCTCTCCGAGTCGAGCGCGGCGGTTGGTTCGTCGAGAAGAAGAACCTTGGGTTCATCGAGGACTGCGCGCACGAACGCGAGCCGCTGGCGCTCGCCGGTCGATAGCCGGCCAATGTCGCGATCGAGGTGATCGGGTGTAAGCCCCACGTTGGCGAGCTGACGCTCCAGCCGGGGAGACTCGATGGCGCCGGCAGAAAACGTTCCGCGCGGCGTTTCAGTCCACCAGCCCGGTTCGGCTGCAAGATAGCGCACAAGACGGCGCCACTGCGGGGCAGGTGTTTCACCGCGCTCGGCGCCGTCGAGAAAGACGAGTCCGGAGACCGGATCAAGATCTGCCAGCGCGCGCAACAAACGCGTCTTTCCGGATCCCGAGGCCCCCTCGACTGACAGACATTCACCGTCAGCGACCTCAAAGGAGAGGGAGGGCAGCGGCGGTAGTCTCAGGTTCTCGACGCGCAGCACGCTTGGCCTCTTCCTCGATGTTCATCTCGAGGGGTGGTCATTAGCAAGCAGTGAACGCGGGGGCCAGAGCTTGAGCGAGCGCCGGATTGAGAATCAGGCGGCCAGGTGCGTGTACTGGAACTTGTCCTCCAGCGAGGCACGATCGAAAGGCTTCAGGAGGCAGGCACGGGCGCCGCCGGAAAACGCGCGCGTGATGTCGGCCTGATTATATTCAGTCGCCAGATAGACGATGTAGGGCATGGGGCCGGTGATGCCTTTACGCAGCGCTGCGAGAAACTCGTGCGCACCCATCTGAGGCAGTTGCCAATCGAGCAGGATCGCATCGGGCATGGCGACTTGACAGAGCTCAAGCGCCTCCTGACCGTTTTCCGCCTCGATGATCTCGTAGCCCATGGCGGCTAGGATGGCGTGAGCGACCTTGCGAACAACCTCGCTGTCATCGACGACCAGGCAGCGTTTCATATCCGGATCCTGCAATACCCTAATGCTGCGAAGAATAGGAAATGCCAGCGGCCGATCAGGCGATGGCCACATCGAGCCGCATAGTGCCTCCGGCGGAGTTAACAGAAGCTTGAAGTTCGCCCGATCAACAAAAAACGTTCAGTAAGGACGGGCGGTGATCCGGACGTCGGCGCCGTCCTTTGCGACCTCAATGGGCATGCCCGCCGTCCGTGCCAGACGCACGGTGTAATAGGCCTGAATTGTCATCGCATCGAGCGCCGGCACATCTTTTCCGGTGACGAATTCGTTCAGATGCTGGGGAAAGCGCGCGCCCGTACCGCGACAGACCAATTCGAAGCCCGGTTGTTCGACCGGACCTGAAATCGTCACCTCAATCTCCCCGCCTTTGGGCAGACCCGTGATGGCCGCAGCAATCAGGTTGAGCAGGAGCTTGACCTTGTCCTTGCTCATGTAGCCGGGCGGGCCGTTCCAGATGAGCTTGTGCTTCGCCTTGCCCTTGCCGTTGACGACGTAACCGCGCGAAATCTTCTCTGCCATGCCCAGATCGATCAGAGCACCGGCCGAACCACTGGCCCCAAAGGCAAAACGGGCGAACTCCAAGCACACCGAAGCCTGGCCGGTGACGTTGCGAATCATCTCGAAGGCATAGCGTTTCGCATCCTCGTCCTTCTCTTCGTCATGCAACTGCAAACCGATGCTGATGGCGCCGACGGGGCCGATCACGTCATGGCAGATCTTGCTGGAAATCAGAGCGGCGATCTCGAGATCGGACGGTTCTGCGGTATCGGTCATGGCATGGTCCTCAAAGATCCGGCCGGTTCGAGTATTAGGCGAAGAAACAAAGTATTGCGCTGCTTATTTGGCATCGCAAGCAGGAACAAAGCGCATCCAAACGCCACGATGAAGTCTTGCCTTACGCGCGTTTGCTCTGATACACGCCCGCGACAATCGTTGAAAGGTCTTGTCCTGAAAAGGTGCTCAAGCCCTTGAATTTCAGCACCACGCGCTAGCCAGCTTCAACGCCGGCGGCCGCATTTCTCCGCAATCCAGACGCGCCTGGCGCGAATCACTTGGGGGACCTGCCGATGCCATTCGAATCCCATCAGACACTGGCCGACGGCCTCCTGCCCGCCGTGCTCGAGGCGGGCCGTGTCATGCTCGAGATCCGGGAGCGGGGCTTGATCGTCGATACGAAGGCCGACCGCTCACCCGTGACGGAGGCAGACCGGCTGGCAGAAACGATTCTCGTCGCGGCCCTCGAACGGATCCATCCCAACGTTCCCATCGTGGCCGAGGAATCCGCTGCCGCAGGCCAAGCGCCCGATGCGCGCGCCACGCTGTTTCTCGTCGATCCCCTCGACGGAACCCGCGACTATGTCGCCGGCCGCAACGACTTCACCGTCAACATCGGCCTTGTCGACGAAGGCGCCCCTGTTTTCGGATTCATCTATGCTCCCGCCCGCGGAGAATTGTTCGTGACCACGGGGAAAGGCCAAGCTGTCGGCGCGCAGGTCGAAGCCACGAGCGGCGCCACATCCATGGCCGATCTCACAACGAGCCGATTGTCGACACGGCGCGCAGTGCCCGGACAGATCACCGCGCTCGTCAGCCGCAGCGAGACCGGACCGGACCATGCCGACCGCATCGCCCAGCTGGGAGCGACGTCGAAGATCGGCATGAGTTCTGCCGTGAAGTTCTGTCTGATAGCGCGCGGCGATGCCGATATCTATCCGCGCTTCGGCACGACCTGCGAATGGGACACCGCCGCCGGACAAGCCATTCTCCAAGCCGCCGGAGGTACTGTCACGAATCTCGACGGATCTCCCATGATCTACGGGAAGTCGGCGTTGGGATACCGCAACACATCTTTCATCGCACGCGGCGAACCCGCCGCCTGATTTTCGGCATGGAATGGTCGCCCGGCGGGGCGCTTTGGCCATAGTTTGGTAACACTTTCGCGCGATGGTTTATGGAGGCTTAATTCGCCGCTCTCCCCCCCGAAGCGGCGGTACTCCCGAGGTGTTCGCACCATGCTGATTTGCCTTTTGCCGTCACGCTGTCTGGAGCGGGGCACAGGTGGGATTCTCGCCGCGGTCCTCGCTGTCTCGGTTTTCTCAGGACCTGCGGTCAGCGCCAACGATGCATACCAGCCGCCCGACTACGGCTATGGCTCTGGTGACACCTACCAGCCTGAACCCGAGGTCTACCAGCCGGCTCCAGGTAACGACGTCTATCGTCCGGAAGATCCATACAGCCCGAACGCCGCCGATAGCTTCGGCGGATCGCGAACGGCCGTGCCGCCTCCTGGAGGTTATGGGGAGCCTTATTCTCCTCCCCCGTCTTACGGGGCGAATGACGGATTGCCGGACCCCCAGGGGCCCAGCGATACGGGAGTCTATGAGCAGAACGAGATCATCTCCGCCGGACATTCATTTTTCGGCAGCATCAGCCAGGGGCTCGCCAAAGGCGTCGAGTATGTCTTCCAGAGCCAGGGCCGCCCCAACGGCTACATCCTTGGTGAAGATGCCGGCGGCGCCTTCGTCGTCGGGCTTCGCTACGGCGAGGGCACCCTGCAAACCAAGAATGCCGGGACCCACAAAGTTTTCTGGCAAGGGCCGTCGGTTGGCTACGACGCTGGCGCGGAAGGCTCCAAAGCTATGATTCTTGTGTATAATCTTCGCGACCCAAATCAGATTTTCGAACGCTTTGGTGGTGTTCAGGGTTCCGCCTACCTGGTGGGCGGGGTAAGCGTGCAGATCCAGAAGCACGGAGATGTCACACTCGCCGTGATCCGTTCGGGTGTGGGCCTCAGGCTGGGTGCCAACGTCGGCTACATGAAGTATACCCGTTCACCGACATGGAATCCTCTCTAGGGTCCGCCAGAGGCGGCCGAACTGGAGATGGAGTCCAAGCCTGGACCCTCGTTCAATTGCCGGAGCTTTTGCGCCGGAGGTTCCGGTCGATACACCGAACCAAGCGAGGCCCGGAGTTGGCAGAGGGGCACGGCCGTAGGAGTCTTAAGGACGGCGGCCAGGAGAAATGAGCGAGGACGGACGGGGTGGTCACCATCCAATCGGCAATGCTCGTGCTGCTCGGCTTCAGCATAGCCGGGCTGCTGGCATGTGTGCTTGCCCCCGCCTATCGCCGCCGCGCGGAAAGGCTTGCGACCGAGGCCTTGAAGAAGGCCATGCCGCTCACGGAAGCGGAGATCGCCGCTGATAAGGACCGGATCCGGGCCGAATCGGCGATCCGCATCCACAAGCTCGAAAACAACCTTTCAGAGCTTTCCCTCGAAACAGCCCGGCAGCTCGTAGAGATCAATCGACGCGACGCGCGCATCAGCGCACTCGAAAGCGATGTGGCCCAGCTCGAAACGGGCAACGAGGAACACGAGAATGCGCGCCGTGTTCTGGAGCTGACCATCACCGAGCGGCTGCCGAAGGTGGAGCAGCGTCTGGCAGAAGCCAAGAAGCTGCTGTTCGAACGCGATCGCGAGATTGCCGCCCTCACGCAGTCCGCCCAGAAGCAGGCGCTCGCCTTGCAGGAAGCCACCCAGATCAACACTCAACAGCGCGACGACATCCATCGCTTGAACGCGACGCTAACGACCCGCGCGGCCCGCAGCCGTGAAATGGCCGGTGACCAGCGCCACGAAACGGAGATCGCGCTGCGAACGGAGATCGAGGCCCTGCGGGGCCGCGTTCGCGATCAGGCGCAGATGCTGGCCCGTTTGCAGAACGGAGAGCCTGACGAAGCGGAAAACGAAATGGCGCGGCTGCGCGCCAGTCTTGCGGAAGCCGAGCGTGCGCTTCAGGCGGCACGCTCCGAAGGCAAGAACGGGGCCGGCTACGCTGCGAAAGAGCAGAGAGACGCAGAGTTGCTTCGCCTGCAGGATACGATCAAGAAACAGACCGCCGAGATCACGCAACTCAAGAACACCCTGGTAGCCTGGAAGGCCCAGCCAGACACAGGAGCCCAAGTTGAGGTCGTCACGGAAGCTGGAGAAAGCGTGACGTCGCTCAAAGCGCATATCACGGCCCTCGAGAAGCAAGCCGCCGAGCAGATGTCTACAATCCTCGGCTTGCGGGCCGAGGTGGCGGCGGGCAACGAGAAACTGGCCCAGCAGGCAACATTCTACATGGACGAAATGCGCCGGCTCGGAGCCGGAACCCGCCCCGTTGCGCCACCGTCGCAACCCCTGGAGACCGCCACTGCAGCGCCGGCGGCGCGTGTTTCGCTCAGCGAACGCATCAAGGCGCCGCGTGTGGCCAGCGTGGAGATCTCATCAAGCGGATCGAAGGGAAAAGACACCGACGACAGCGGTCGAAACGGCGGCACGGAAGCTGCCTCCAGAGCCGGCGAGGAGAACGCCGCGGATAAGTCATCGCAAGCCCGCCGTCCAAGCCTCCTCCAACGCATCACGAATATGGAAAAACCGGTCGCCTGAGCCGGAGCGAGTGAGCCGCGTTACATTGCCAACCGCTCAGCGTTCGGCGTCAAAGAGCGATCAATTCACAAAAATGACTGCACCGAGGCTGCGGTGAAGGATGTCTCGGGCCGTCGCAGATTGCACCACGCGGTTGGTCGTCGGTTTGGATACCGGATACAAATTGGTGGCCGCCGTCTTTTGCACCAACGGCTTGAACGGCTTGACCCTAGCTTGCGCCCGCGCCAATGGCCGCACATCCCTGTTCGACCTGGCTTGCGACCTATCTCCTGTCTTCGATATCGAGGCGACAATTGCCACCTCTGTCAGATCATCGACCTCTGCGGTCAGCACCGGCACGATCACGTCCGGTTCATCGCGAACCAAGATGACTTCCGCTGCAGGAAGCCGAAGAACCTCCTGCGGAACGCTTTCAGCCCTGTCGAGACGCGCAGCAAGAAGCGCAACGGGAATGTCTGGCGCATTCAGCGCTGTCACGGAACGCGGAATAGGCACCTGCGGCGCCTTACGGGCCGCGATCTGGCCGAGAATAAACCGTTCGACGCGGGAAGGCGCAGCCGGAGAACCCTCCTCGGCGTGAGAAACGAGTGTCAGGGTATCCTCGGCAATCCTGTGTCCGAGAGTCAGAGCGGTCCAGCCGAGACATCCAATGAAGAGGATGTAGCCCACAAGGCCCTTCAGATGGCTCGGCAAAGAAAAACTCATACCACGCATACACAGTTAGAACGGTAAGTTCGGCGATTGAACTGTCACCGATGGGCACGACCGGAGATGGCGCACCAGTTAGCCTCCGGCGGGCGAAGCGGCTTATACGCCGTAATTCGCGCCCCACCACGGCAAAACCCTTGCCAGAGTTAATCCATGGTAGGAACCGAATGAGGGTAGGCTACATCGTCACTGAGCGTGTGTGACCCATAAAAGCTGGCCATTTTCAGCAATGCAGTCTTTCCCCGATCGCGGAAATCGGCATGCTCCAATGGCAAAGAGGGCAAAATTCCAGCCAAAAAGTATGGAACGTACGTTTGCCTGCCGGGCCGACAGGACAAAACGGCATCGCCGGATTACGTCCTCACCAGAAGGTACGGCCCAGCGCCATAACGTCCTGCGAGCCTGGAATCCGGCCAAGCAGAAGATACGCCGATGACCCAATGATCGCCGTCCCGAGCCCCAGGGTGACCATCCAAGACATGGCCAGATGAAGCCGATCGGCGATACGCTGCCGCTTGGCCTTGCGCACCCATCCCGCCGCGCGGTCTGCGCTGGCAGGCGGGGGCACTATCATCTTGGAATGCGCCTCATCGTGGAGCCAGTCGGGCACTGCGCCGCCCCACTCAGCTTCTGTGAACATGCCGGCCTCGACCGGGTTTGCTGCCCGGACAGCACCGGCGGCGGCGCCGTTCGAACTGCCCGGCCGGTGCGACATGACCTCATTGATATCCCGGGCAAGCTTGCGCACGTCATCTCCCAACTGATCCAGAAAAGAGGGATCAGCGACGGGTGAGGCCGGAACAGGTGGCGGCTTCAGGGACTTTGTTTGATTGGGGCTTGCGAGTTGCATCGGTCAGATCCAGGCAAACAACACCGGGAATCGCAGGCAATCGATGCGGTGATCAGCGATGGACACCAGGCGATCATTCCGAATGGCCGGACAGATCCGCTGCGTCCCCCCTCGATCGGAGCCGCAGCAGCCAACCTTGCCACCACCGCCCACGTACGCACGAAACCCATGATCCCCGAACTGACCCCCGCTGCTGGCCTTCGAAGGACAACCTGACTGCGAAACCCTCAAATCGCAGCTTTGTGAAATTTACTAGCAACTTAGACTGCCAGCAAGCAGCATAATCGGCTCGGAAGAACCTCTTGGGTCATCCAGGCGCGACTTTCCGCGCTGCCGTGGGACGGCGACCCTGGCAGGAATGGGCACGCCTGACTGGATTTGCCGCGCGAACCGGTTCAAGACTTGAGCGGCATGGGGAGCATCGGAGATCTGGCCGGACCCAAATCCGCCCGGTTTCGTTCGATGGTCCGCCTTCGGTCACAAGAGAGACCGAGCCGCAACCCATAAACCTGTAACCCCAAAGCCCGAGGATCACCCGCCAGATGCTTCTTCTCGTCGTAGGCCTCGTCCTCTTCTTCGCGATCCATCTTGTTCCCACAGCGCCCGATCTCAGGGCCGGTCTCATCCAGCGCTTCGGCGCCTCCGCCTACAAGGCCCTGTTCGGCGTCATCTCGCTGGCGGGCTTTGTGCTCATCGTCATGGGCTATCACAAGATGCAGCTCAATCCCGGCAAGAACGTCGTGCTTTGGGAGAGCCCGCTTTGGCTCAACCACGTGACGTGGCTGCTGATGCTGCCGGCAATGATTGCACTCGTCGCCGCCTACGTGCCATCGCGCATTCACTCCGCGCTGAAGCATCCTATGCTTGTCGCCATTAAGCTGTGGGCGCTCTCGCACCTGATCGTCAATGGGGACCTCGCCTCGCTCGTGCTGTTCGGATCCTTCCTCGCCTATGCCGTCTACGACCGCATCTCGGTGAAGCGCCGCGGCGCGCTCGGGCCGCTCGGCGCTAAGACCGGTGGCATAGCGGGCGACATCACGGTCGTGGTCGCGGGCGTCGCACTCTATGCGTTCATGCTGCATATGGGGCATGGGTGGCTCATCGGCGTCCCGCTGCTGCCCGCTTGACGCCGGCAACAACGCGCCCCGAAAACAAGAAAAAGCCGCCCGAGAGGTTTCCTCGCGGGCGGCTTTCGCTTTTCTCGGACGAGTTCAACGCACCGGAACGATGAAGTCCGTGAACTTGCCCGTTTCGTTGCTGAGGCCGTTGTCAGAAACGATGAGTGATGAGCCGGGCTTCATGACGTCCTCGATCTTCAGACGCACATCGTCGGGAATGCTGACACGCTGGAGTGCCTCTTCGGCAGACTGCGACAGCCGGTTGCTGGAGGCCAGGCGAGCGGCCTCGGCAGCCTCACGCTCTTTGCGGTTGCGCGGCTTGCTGGTGCCCGACGTGTTGGTCGGGATCGAGGTCGCGCTCCAGTTTACGTCGTGACCCTGAGAATCAACCGATAGCGCCGTGAAGACATGGGTCCCGAGGGGCTCGTCAGGCCGCTCTATGGTGATCGGAGCTTCGGCAATCGGCTCGTAGCCCTGGCGCACGTAGACCTTCTGCGTCTTGCGGCTGACAAAGACGTGCACGGGTTCGTTGCGCTTGGCCTCGCGGCGCTTAGCAGCAGCTTCCGCCTCACGAGCGCTCGACAGGCGCGCATCCGCAGCGCGCACAGCCACGGCGGCCGCGGCGCGCTTGGCCTCGGCTGCGGCGGCCGTTTCTTTTGCAGCAGCGAGCGCCTCGGCAGCCTTATCCGCTTCAGCCTTCGTGGAATCGGCCAATTCGGCCAGATCCAGGAAAGCCTTCTCAAGGGTGTCCTCCTGCTCAGCCAGCTTCACTGCCTGCTCAGGCGAAATGTCCTTCTTGCTCTCCACGCCGCGCGCGAACTTCTCAAGCTTCTTATGGGCCACGTCACGGGCCTGTGTCGCCTTGCGCGCCGCGGCGGCCAAACGCTTAGCTTCGCCGGCCGCCTCGCGTACGCCCGCCTCGGCTTGCTTGGACGCCTTTGCCAAACTGGTTGCGGCCGTCAAAAGTAGGGCCTTCTCGTTCTGAGCGCCTGTGACCGCCTGTGTCAGCAGCTCCATCTCCGCGCGCCGCTCCGCACGCATGGCGGCAATGGCGTCGAAGGACGAAGGCGCTTCAGCGGCGAGCGCGGTCGAAACGCCGAGCACGCTGCCAACTTCGACCGATGAACCGAATTGCTGGTCAGAAGCATCCGCGACGCGGACTTCTTGCTGCGGCAGCAGCGCATGCATCGTATCGCCCTCAGCCGGGTAGGCCGCGAACAGACGCGGATGATCGAAGGCGACTGGTTTAACGGGATCCTGGGCTACGATCACGCGCGTACCCATATCGGTCAGCTCGAACAGCCGCTTAGAAAAATTGTACGGGAGACGAATGCAGCCGTGCGAAGCGGGATAGCCCGGCAGCTGACCCGCGTGGAGGGCCACACCCGACCACGTGATGCGCTGCATGTTTGGCATCGGCGCATTGTAATAGAGGTTCGAGTAATGCTTGCGGTTCTTCTGCAGGATCGAGAAGATGCCCGTCGGCGTCGCGTGACCGACGCGACCGGACGAGATCGGTCCCTCCATGACGAGGCCCTTCGAGTCATAGACCGAAATGCGCTGACGACGCAGTGAGACGGCCAAAACGAGCGGGCTCTCTGGCTCCCTGTCCGCGATGATCTGTTTGGATTTCGAAGCGTTGTCGCGCTTGGTGCGCGAAGCCTGCAGCTTCTTTTTGGCCTTCTTCTGCGTATAGCCGGAGTTGCCGTTACCGTAATTGAAGAAGAATTGCGCCTCGGCCGGCCCAGAGGCAAAAAGCCCCACAGCCATCGCCAAAGCGCCGACACCGACCGAAATGGTCTGCGTGCGTCGAGTTTTCATAGAGAAAACAAGGTCTTTACGGGGAACGCTGTACGTCATCTGCCCCATCCCACCCTTTTGAAGGCCAACACTGATGTTCTTTATTAGCCTTGGATCGTCACCTTTTGGTTATCAGATCAGTGACCATACATGCAACGCTCCGTATTCGTTTGGATCGCGAACGGCATCAAGGTGTTGCATGCTTTCCTCGAAGTGGGGTTTGCACGTTTTTCGTGCTATCCGGCCCTAAACCCTAAGTACAGGGAACAGCTGGAATTGTTTCTCTGGAGCGCCTAACTTCCAAAAACAATGAAGAAGGGTCACGAGATCCCGTACAAGGGGCTCACCAGGAGCCTTTTCAAAAAAAACGCCGGCGATCCTCGAATTTCACGACCCGAAAAAAACGCGGCCCTCGAGACGACCGGCAAAACCCTCGTAGTGCAACCTTCCCATGTCCCTACAGAAGCCTTCCCCCCGACTGATGGCGCCCGATATCGCCGCCCTGAAGGGGCAACGCCCGATTGTCGCGCTGACGTCCTACCACGCCCATACGGCTGCGATCGCAGACCGCTATTGCGATTTCCTGCTCGTCGGCGACAGCCTCGGCATGGTCATGCACGGCTACGAGACGACGGTCCCGGTCCCTCTCGATCTCATGATCATGCATGGAAAAGCCGTCGTCCGCGGGGCACACCGCGCTCTGGTGGTGGTCGATATGCCATTCGGCACCTATGAGGAGAGCCCTTCGGTCGCCTTTCGGAACGCCGCACGCGTGATGAAGGAGACGGATTGCGGGGCGGTGAAACTCGAAGGCGGCCGGCGAATGGCCGAAACGATCCGCTATCTGGTCGAGCGTGGCATCCCCGTGATGGCGCATATCGGCCTGACGCCCCAGTCAATCAATGTCATCGGCGGCTTCAAGACCCAGGGGCGGACTCGCGACCAGTGGGCCGCCCTTGAGGAGGACGCGCGGGTCGTGGCCGATGCTGGGGCCTTCGCGGTCGTGCTGGAGGCCATAGCCGAGCCACTGGCCCAGCGCATTTCGGCGGCTTTGCCGATCCCCACGATCGGCATCGGCGCCTCGGCAGCGTGCGACGGCCAGATTCTCGTCATGGAGGACATGCTGGGCCTTTCGCCGCGAGTCCCGAAGTTCGTGAAGGAATTCGGACGGATCGGTGCGGCCATCGATGGCGCGATCCGAAGCTACGCGGAGGAGGTCCGAGCACGCCGGTTCCCCGAACCACTGCATACCTATGGGATGAAGGAGGGCGAGGCGACAGAGCCGGAAACCCCCACTCCGTCCAAGGCTCAGAAAAAGGCCAAAAGTCCAACGTCGCGAGAGACTTGAGCACATTTTTCGGGCGCAACCGGCGGCCGCAGGCCGTCGCCGGATTGAAAATGGGTTGCGCCATGATGGCTTAGGACTATCAATGCGCCCCGAAACGCCGCCGTCATGTCCGGCCAAAAAACGCACGAAAGCCTGACTTCAGGCACGAAATCGAACGTCCAGGGACGATAACCCAATGGTAGATAGGAACGACCCCCTTCTTCGCGAGGTCGATGAAGAACTCAGGCGCGAACGCTTTGAAAAGCTGTGGGAACAGTACGGCATGTATATGCTGGCTGCGGCGGCTATTCTGGTCGCGATGGTCGGCGGCTACAAGCTCTGGGAAACGCGCCAGCACAGCCTCGCAAACGCGGGCGGTGCCCAGTATGAGGCTGCACTCAAGCTCATAGAAGCCAATAAGAACGATGAAGCTCAGAAAGTCCTAAACGAAATTATTGCTGGCGGCCAAAAGGGTTACGCACCTCTATCGCAACTGCAACTCGCCGGCCTGCATCTCAGCGCCGGCCGCCCCAAAGAGGCCCTGGCCGTGTTCGAGGCCCTGGCCACCAGTAGCACGGCCGATACCGATATGAAGACCTTCGCGGGTCTGCAGGCCGCTTCGCTACGCCTGGGAGAGGCAGACTTTACCGAGATGCAGAATCGGCTCAACGCTCTGGTTGATGGTACTTCTGCTTGGCGTATTCCGGCCCGTGAGCTGCTCGGCACAGCGGCCTACAGGGCCGGAAAGCTCGAAGAGGCGCGCAAGCTCCTCCAGCCCCTCCTCGCCGACCCGCAGTCACCGCGCGGGACGCTTCAGAGGGTCCAGCTTGTCCTCGGTGCGATAGCAGCAGCCGAGGTACAGAAGGTGGCCCCCGCCGCCGCTCCGTCGCCGGCAGCTCCGGCGGCTTCTGCCCCGGCGGCGCCCGATTCAGGTGCCAAGCAGGCACCGAAGTCTCCAGAAGCGGAAAAATCCGCGCCGGAGGCGAAATAGGAGACGAGAATGGTCCGAAGCCGACCCGTGCTGCGCGCGCTCACCCTCGGGGGCCTGTGTGCGTTCGCCCTGGCAGGCTGTTCCACGGACAGTCTTCCCAGTCTCCCGAGCGTTGGCGAACTGAACCCCTTCAAGGAAAAGCAGCAGCCGCTTCCGGGCCGGCGCATCCCGGTTTTGCCCACCGCAGAGAAAGTTCCTGGCGAACTCGCCGACGCGAGCGCGCCCATCGTGTTGCCAGCGCCCATGCCCAACGAGGAATGGACCCAACCCGGCGGTTTGCCTTCCAACGTCCCCATCCACTTGGCCCTCTCGGGCAGCGTACGCGAAGCGTGGAGCGCCGGCGCTGGCAAGGGCTCAAGCGGGCAGGGTCGCGTGACGGCGAGCCCGATCGTTTACGGAGGCCGGATCTACACCCTCGATGCGGAAGGAACCGTAGCCGCATTCTCGCTGTCCGGCGGTTCCGCGCTCTGGCGGCATAATTTGGCGCCCACTCCCTCGCAAACCGCCCAGGCCGGAGGCTTCAAGCTGACGACCGGCAGCCTCTTTTCTCTCGGTGGTTCCGATGGCGGTGGGTATGGCGGCGGACTTGCCGCTGACGGCGGCCGCATCTATGGCGCCAGCGGCTTCGGCGCCGTCATCGCGATGGACCCTTCCAGCGGCAAACGCCTCTGGGAGAAGAGCCTAGGCGCGCCCATCCGATCCTCGATCACCGCCACGGGGGACCGCATCTACGTTCTCACCATAGAGGGTCGCGTCTACTGCCTCTCCGGAATGGACGGCACGGAGCTGTGGTCCGCGCGCGGACTTCCCAATCAGGCGAGCCTTTCGCTCAATGCCAGCCCGGCCGTGGCTGACGAGATCGTCGCTGTGCCGTTTCCAAGCGGTGACGTAGTGGGGCTCAAGGTTCTCGACGGCTCACCCGTGTGGTCCGAAAGCTTGACGCGGACGCGGACAGCCTCGCAGTTCGCCTCGATGACCGATGCTGCCCGTCCCGTGATCGAGGACGGTGTCGTCTACGCGATCGGCCACGCCGGCCGTATGGTGGCCACCAACGCAAAAACAGGCGAGCGCCTTTGGTCGATCAACGCGCCCGGCACGCAAATGCCGTGGGTGGCCGGCGAGAGCGTCTTTGTCATCGATACCCGCGGGCAGATCATGGCCGTCTCCAAGCGCGACGGAAAGATCCAGTGGACCTCCAAGTTGCCCGCAAGCGGCGCGTGGTCTGGCCCCGTGCTCGCGGGGAACACGCTGTGGGCCATTTCGAGCAAGGGCGTGCTTGCATCCATCGAGCCGGCAACGGGCCGCCTGATGGGCCAGCAAAGCCTCAGCTCCGGCTCCTACATCGCGCCCATCGTTGCAGGCGGGCGGATGTACATCCTCACGGATGATGCATCTCTTATTGCATTGAACTGACGCTATCGAAGCGCATGCATGGCGCTGCGGGCTCGCGTCCTCCTTGGAGAGGAACCAGGGTGACGCTTGTTCCATGACGATCAGGCAGCCTTCTGGCCGTCGTTCGTCTTGATATCCTGAAATTTGATGTTCGGATTCTTGTCGGTCGCCCAATCGAGGCTGAAGGCGCTCTGCGCCATGAACACCCGGTCGCCGTCGAGATCGACCGCGATGGCCGACTTGTTCTTCGACGCGAAGGCTTCCAGAGCCGTCTTGTCGTCCGACGAGATCCAGCGCACGACCTCGTAGGGGCAAGTTTCGAAGCTGATCGGCAGGTTGTACTCATTCGTGAGACGGTCGGCGAGCACATCGAGCTGCAGGGCGCCGATGACGCCGACGATAGGCTGCGAGCCGTCCACCGGATTGAATACCTGCACGACGCCTTCCTCGGCCATCTCCATCAGCGCTTCGCGCAGCTTCTTGGCGCGGATAGCATCTTCCAGGCGCACGCGGCGCAGAATCTCGGGCGCGAAGCTCGGAATGCCGAGGAAGGTGATGTCTTCGCCCTCGGTAAGCGCATCGCCGATGCGCAACAGGCCGCGGTTCGGAATGCCGACCACATCGCCGGCAAAGGCCTCCTCAGCCAGCGATCGGTCCTGCGCGAAAAAGAACTGCGGGGCAGAAAGAGCCAGCGTCTTTCCGGTGCGCACGATCTTCACGCGCATGCCGCGCGTCAGCTTGCCGGAGACAACCCGCATGAAGGCCATGCGATCGCGGTGGTTCGGATCCATGTTCGCCTGGATCTTGAACACGATGCCCGCCATGCGAGGCTCGTCCGCTTCAACCATGCGCGTTGCGGCCTTGAGACTGCGCGGAGGAGGAGCGAAGGCAATGAGCGCATCGAGCAGATGGCGCACGCCGAAGTTTCTCAGCGCCGAGCCGAAGTATACCGGCGTCAGCGTGCCGTGCCGGAAGGCCTCCAGATCGAACTTGGTGCAAGCCTCCGAGACGAGGCCGACTTCTTCTCGCCAGCGCTCCAAGTGGCCCTCGCCCTGCAGAAGGGTCTCGAAGATCGGATCGTCCGGCCCGGAAATCGGCTCGAAGGCGCGCTCGTGGTCGATGCGCGAAATGCGCGGCTCGTAGAGATCGTAGGTACCGCGAAATTCGCGGCCACGGCCAATCGGCCAGTTCATCGGGGCGGTGTCGAGGGCCAGCGTGCTGGCGATCTCGTCCAAGAGTTCGAGCGGCTCGCGCGTTTCGCGATCGAGCTTGTTGATGAAGGTGACGATCGGGATGTCACGCAGACGGCAGATTTCGAACAACTTGCGTGTGCGGCTCTCGATGCCCTTGGCTGCGTCGATGACCATTATGGCACTGTCGACGGCGGTGAGCGTGCGGTAGGTCTGGTCGGAGAAGTCCTCGTGGCCCGGCGTGTCGAGCAGGTTGAGGACCGCCCCGCCGTATTCGAATGTCATGACCGAAGTCACGACCGAGATCCCGCGCGCGCGTTCGATCGCCATCCAGTCGGAACGCGTGTTCTGCTTGTCTTTCTTAGCCTTCACCTGGCCGGCAAGCTGGATTGCGCCGCCGAACAGAAGGAGCTTCTCCGTCAGCGTCGTCTTACCGGCGTCGGGATGCGAGATGATGGCAAACGTGCGCCGGCGCGCGATTTCACGCGCGAGAACGGATTGCGGAGCGCGCCCCGTGCTCGCGGGTTGCGGGACAATTTCGACGCCCGTCTCCTTGCTCTTCAACGCGTCCTCGGCCACGTCACGCCTCTTGGTCCGGAATGCCAGCTGGCGCGGCGGAAAAGCCTCGTTATGGGCAAGGGGCCGCGCCGCCGCGAGGCCCCTATACATGGTTCGGCGGGCAAGGTCACGCGGCCGGGTCGAAAGCGAATGATGGCGGGAGATGGGGCGGACCCCCGATTTTGGGTCCGCCCCATCCTGTTGGCCCCGTCGAGGGCTACGCAGTACTTCCGGGACGAGGCATCGTGCGGCGAGACGACGATCGGTACTCGGATACGCACAACCAGATCCAACTCAACAAATCCGGCCATCGTGTGCCGCAGATGCCAAGAGAACGGGTGCCACCGCGGTTACATTCCTTCTGAGTCTAAACCGACCTGTGGATAACCTTGCAACTAGCGGAAAGGACTTGCCCGAGGCTACCATGCCCCCGGGCAGGGGAGGCGTTTTGGGCCAGCGGCAACCGTTGTATGTCATTCTGATGGGCGTGGTCCTGGCCGCCGCCGTGCTGCTGCGCGTCCTCGATCCGGCACCGGTCGCTCGGATGCGTCTTGCCGTTTTCGACAGTCTGCTGACGAGCGCCCCGCGCGTGGCGGACCCCAGTTTCCCCGTCCGCATTGTCGATATCGACGAGCCGTCTTTAGCCGAACTCGGCCAGTGGCCCTGGCCACGTACGCGCCTTGCCGAGATCGTCGACCGGCTGCGGGAAAGCGGCGCACGAACCATCGCCATCGATCTCATCCTGGCCGAGCCGGATCGCTGGTCGGCGCAGAACATGGCTCGCGAGCTTTCCCGCTTCGAGGACTTGAAGCCGCTGAGTGAGAAGGCGGCCAGCCTGCCGTCCAACGACGACGTGCTGGCAGAGGCCATCGCCAGGGTGCCGGTCGTCCTGGGCTTCTCAGGCGAGCAGGGAAAAAGCCGCCAACTCGTGCCACCGCGGGCGCCGTTCGCCATCGCGGGCGACGACCCGAAGCTCTTCGTGCCGTCCTTTCCGGGGGGCGTCGGCGCCGTTCCGGTTCTGTCCGAAGCTGCTATGGGGATTGGCGCCGTCAACTGGCTCCCGGAACGCGATCAGGTCGTGCGCCGTGTGCCTCTTCTGGTGACGGCGGGCGAGATCCTGTACCCCTCGCTATCTCTCGAGACGCTTCGGGTCGCCCAGGGCGCTGACACCACCGTGCTCGTGCGCTCCTCCGGCGCGAGCGGCATTCTTTCCTTCGGCCAGCAGACAGGTCTCGACAGCATCCGCGTCGGCGCGGTGCTGCTTCCCTCTGACGCGCAGGGCGAGCTTTGGCTGAAGTTCGCGCCCCATGATCCAAGACGATCGATGTCCGCGAGAGACCTGCTGGCCAACCGGATCGACAAGGCGGACATCGAAGGGCGCCACATCTTCATCGGTGCCAGTGCGACGGGGCTGATGGACCTGCGCACAACGCCACTCGCATCATCGCTACCTGGCGTCGAAATCCACGCTCAAGCCCTCGAGCAGATGCTTTCGGGCGATCATCTGATGCGGCCCGCGTGGGCAACGGGCGCAGAGATCGTGTTCCTCGTTGTGGCAGGCGCACTCGCGGCCTTTCTCATCAGCCGGTCAGGCGCGCTGACAGCCGCAATTTCCAGTGCCGCGGCAATCGGGTTCGTCGTGCTGTTCTCAAAGCTGGCCTATTCCCAGGCCGGCCTCCTCATTGATCCCGTCTATCCCTCCATCGCCCTCATCGCAGTCTATCTCGCAGGATCGCTCTCCAATTACGTGCGTGCCGAGACCGACCGCGCGCGCATCCGCTCCGCCTTCGGACACTACGTCTCCCCGGCCATCGTCGAGGAATTGGCCCGCTCTCAGGACAAGCTGAAACTCGGCGGGGAAACCCGCGACGTGACACTGCTGTTCGCAGACGTGCGCGGGTTCTCGCGCCTGTCGGAAGGTATGGACGCGGAACGGCTGGTGCGGTTCGTCAACGAACTCTTCACGCCGCTCGCCGACGCGATTCTCGAAAAACGCGGCACGATCGACAAGTTCATGGGAGATGCCGTGATGGCGTTCTGGAATGCGCCATTGAGGGACCCCGACCATGCTCTGCAGGCCTGCCGCGCGGCCCTCAACATGCAGGCCGAAATCAGCAGGCTGAATGCCGCGCGTGCAAGCTCGGCCGAGCCCGTGCGGCTCGGCATCGGCCTCAATACAGGCTCCTGTGTCGTTGGCAATGTCGGCTCGCCGCAACGCTTCGACTATTCCGTGCTGGGCGACGTTGTGAACACCGCCTCGCGCATCGAAGAGGCCACGAAGATCTACGGCGTCCCTATCATCATCAGCGAGACAACCGCGGCGGCCATACCGCACCTCGCGATCGCAGGCATCGGCATCGTGTCGCTGCGCGGAAAGGAGCGACCGGAACAGCTCTACGCCGTCCTCGGCGATGAGGCTCTCGCCTCCCACCCACGATTTGCCGACCTGAAAGAATCTTTCAGCGCCTACAGCGCTGCCACCGCAGCAGGCGATACGGACGCCGCCCGCAGACATCTAGCCGCGTGCCAAGACCTTGGCATTGCGGAAGCCCGCATGGTTCTCGAAGCTGCGGCGCTCAGGCTGACGGCCTGATCACACCCGCCGATCGACGGTCCCAGATCCAGCCGGCTTATCAGTTTGGCGAGTACCGGGATGGGGGCTTGTGGCCGCCTCCACCATCATGACTGCCGCCGCCCTTCTTCTTTCCGCCGCCGATCATCTTGCCGACGCCAATTCCGATACCGATTCCCACAGCGATGCCGAGCGCCTTCTTGGCGGCTTCATCGTTATTGGCTTTCCGCGTTGGCTTGGTTTTCTTCGACTGCGTCGTCTTGGTGGGCGTCTTTTTCGAAGGTTTCTTCTGCTCGGTCTTGGTCGTTTTCTTCTTGGGGGCACTTGACCGCTTCGGCTTGTCGCTTTCCACGCGCCGCGTCGGCTTGGCATCGCGCTCGATGGCGCCCAGGCGGATAAGTGCATCGCGCGTGAAGACCGGCGTCGGATCGATGGTGGGCGGCTTCACCACGAAGGGGAACGCATCGTCGAACGACATTCCGTCGTCACGATCGAGACGCGCCCAGTTGGCGGGATTGTCCACGTCTCCATTGCTGGAGACGCGAAGAACCTTGCCGGGCTCCTCCAGGTCGCGGCAGTCGCCGCGCTCGTTGCAAACCTTCACGGCACCTTCGTGGAGAAGAACGAATGTGGTGTCATCCGGTTGCACGAAGACGTCGAAGATGGTGCCGCGGACCGTAATCGACGCGCGCGGAACCTTCACGACATAACTGGGCTTCTCGGCAACGCCGGTAATGAAGCGGAATGCTCCCTCGACGAGATCGAGGCCAATAGAGCCTGACGTTTTGTCCGGATCGTAGACGAACTTGTCGAGCTTCATCTTGGCGCCGGGACCAAGAGCTAGCTTCGTGTCGTCGTTGAGTTTCAGCTCGGTCGATGCATCGCGACTGACATCGATCAGTTCGTTCTGGCGTACGTCATCACCAGCCTGAAGGGTGCGCGTATCGCGATTGAACTCAGCGGTAACGACATTAATGACCGAGAGAGTCTCGCCGATTGGTTCCGTAGCCCGGGCGAGAGGCGGCGCTGCGAGAAGAGTGAGCGCAACACCGGCAGCCAAATGGGGACGCATGACGAAGCCTTTCTGCAATCCATGCGAGGGGCTCGGCGAGCCGCAAAAATCGGCAAAAAACACCTTTCTTGATCTTTATCAGACAAACCCTTGAGTGCCAATCCGGTCGTATACGTACATCTGCCGCATTTTTTACCGGAGCATGACCACTTTACCACATGAATTAACTAGGTTTTTACCGTCACTATTCCCTTCGTTTTTGCCTTGTTCTCGGGCTCCACGTGAATGACGATCTCCGACCCTTCGATCCGTCCGCGCACGGCAGCTTCGATCCGATCGCAGATATCGTGGGCCTCGTTGACGGTCATGGCGCCCGGCACGACGAGATGGAACTCGATGAACGTGGCTCGGCCCGCATGGCGAGTTCGGATGTCATGCGCCTGGATCGCGCCGTCGCCGCTGTCTCGGATCGCCTGGCGAATCTGCGCCTCGATCGTGGGGCTCGCCGCTTCGTCCATGAGCGAACTGATCGAGCTCGACGTGATATGATAGCCCGCCCAAAGAATGTTGAGACCGACGAGGGCCGCAAGCAGCGGGTCAATCTGGGTGATGCCGGTCCAAAGCGACAGAATCAGGCCGGCGAGAACGCCGACAGACGTTGCGACGTCCGTCAGGATGTGCCATCCGCCCGCCACCAGCGCGGGCGACCTCCAAAGCTTACCGCGGGAAATCAGAAAACTCGCCCAGCCAGCATTGACCGCACCGGCCACCGCATTGATGGCTAGACCCTCGGCTGGCTCCGTCAGGGTGCGCGGCTCCAGCCAGGCCCCGTATGCTTCCTGAAAGATGAGGAAGGCCGCCAGCACGATGAGCGCTCCTTCGAGCACGGCGGAAAAGAACTCGGCTTTGTGATGACCGAATGGATGCTTCGGATCGGGAGGCAAGGCGCTGACGCGAATGGCAACCAGGGCTACGACCGCCGTCACAACGTTGACAATGCTCTCCAGGGCGTCCGAGTAGAGCGCGACGCTACCCGTCTTCCAGTAGGCGGCGTACTTGAGGCCCATGACGAAAAAGGCAACCACAATGGTTGCGATCGCCGTCCGGCTGACCGTCCCGGTGTGGTGCGCATGGTCGTGAAGTCCGCCCATCGGTCGTGGGGCCTCCATTGTTCTCCCAGCCAATTGCGGCGCACAGGCTGCGTCACGCCCCTGCCTCTGGCATGAGTTGCCCGCAAGGCCAAGTCCTAATGTCGGCAAGGGTATAGACCGGACGATCACGAAGGTTTTCCACATGCGTTGCCCACCCCCGGCCTCGCGGGTGCCGTCCGAATCTGTTGCTTAGGTGGTAATTCCGAGAGGAGGGCTGACAGATGGCCAACTTCACGACGCACATCGGCGCAGGTACGGTGGTTTCCGGCGCACTTGCGACGCTGACGCTGGCCGCCGATGTCGTGGCCCCCGAAAACCTCATTGCCGTCACCATGGCCGGCGTCCTGGGGTCCATTCTGCCGGACATCGATCTGAAGGACTCACGCGCCAGTCGCGCCATGTTCTCAGGGCTCGGTATTTTCTTCTCGTTCGCGGTGCTTTTCTCGTTTGCGACCAAGTTCTCAATCGTGGAGATGTGGATTCTCTGGCTCGGGACTCTGGTGCTCGTCCGCTACGGGCTGCATGCCGTGTTCCACAATCTCTCGGTCCATCGTGGTATCTGGCACTCGCTACTGGCGGGCCTGTTCTCGGCCGGCCTCACCGCCCTCGTATTCTACTATGTTCTCGGCCGGCACGAAGGAGTCGCTTGGCTCGCAGGCGGCTTCCTGTTCGTTGGCTACATCGTGCATCTGGCGCTGGATGAGATCTATTCCGTCGATGTGATGGATACGCGCGTGAAATCCTCGTTCGGGACGGCAATGAAAATCTATGATCGCCGCTATCCCTACGCCTCGCTCGGCATGCTGGCGGCCGCCGTTGCCGTCTTGAGCGTCTTGCCGCCGAGCAAGACCTTCATGGACGGCATGGGCTCGCGTAACATGTGGGCAGACCTCAACCGGCGGCTGCTGCCCGAAGATAAATGGTTCGGGATCTACGACCCCAAGACCGGCCTTGCACGGGTGGGTGTCGCGACAGGTTCAGATGTGACGACGGGCTCTCTCCCCGATAAGCCGGCAGAGCCCGCACCGGCAGACACGCCCCCTGCCCCCTGAGAGCCTCCACTCCCCTCCATTCGCTTGTTTGCGAGCCCCCTCAAAGCCGCTACAAGGGAGCGGGGACATGCGGGATCATAAACTGCAGCCCATCTAGGGGAGAACCACAATGACACCGACGATTGCCGGCGTGCTCGCGCTCGCCCTGCCGTTACTGCTGCTTGGCCTGATCTTTCTGCGGCGCAACCGCGCCGTGTTCCTGTTCTATTTGGTGCTGTGCGCCGTCGGTATCGGCTATCTCGTCAGTACGGGCGCGATTGACGATATCGGAACGAAGGCGTTGGAACTCATCGCCCAAGGCACGGCGGAGAAGGATGCAGGCCCCGCACCGGCGTCTCCGGAACCGGCGCCGGCGACGCCCTAACCCCCGCATCGAACGCTCAACCGGCTGGTCAGGCCACTGGCCAGCCGCCACAAATTCGCAGGCAAAGCTTGCTGCATTTCTGGTCCTCGCCTAAGACACGGGGCGGCTTCCAGAGATTGTCATCACTCATGTCCGAA
This sequence comes from uncultured Alphaproteobacteria bacterium, assembly GCA_963825555.1. Classification (GTDB taxonomy): domain Bacteria; phylum Pseudomonadota; class Alphaproteobacteria; order Rhizobiales; family Hyphomicrobiaceae; genus JAGVSR01. Next base: position 274,349 of record CAWGTZ010000007.1, read on the forward strand.
CTGCTGATCGAACTCTTTTCCGAGGAAATCCCGTCGCGCATGCAGGGGCGTGCCGGCGAGGACCTGAAACGGCTTGTTGGAGAGGGTCTTGCGGCGACCGGACTGACCGGCGGCACCGCGCGGGCGTTCGCGACGCCGCGCCGCATCGCACTCGTCATCGACGGACTTCCCGCGATGTCGCCTGCCATCTCGGATGAGCGCAAGGGACCGCGCGTTGGCGCCCCCGAACAGGCCGTGCAGGGCTTCCTCAAGGCAGCGGGGCTTTCGGCCATCAGCGAGGCGGAAATCGTCAAGGACGAGAAGAAGGGCGACTACTACGTCGCGCGGATCGAGAAGCCGGGCCGCAAGGCGGCCGAGATCGTGGCTGAACTGGTACCCGCGGTGCTTGCCAAGTTCCCCTGGCCGAAGTCCATGCGGTGGGGCACCGGCACGTTTCAGTGGGTCCGCCCGCTGCATTCCGTCATCTGCCTCCTCGACGGCAAGGTCGTCCCCTTCGAAATCGCGGGTCTGAAGAGCGGCACCACCACGCATGGCCACCGCTTTCATGGCAATACCCCGTTCAAAGTGAAATCGTTCGACGAGTACGTCACGCAATTGACCGCGCACAAGGTGATGCTGGACCCGCAAGCCCGCGCGGCCACCATTCGCGAGGCCGCGCAAGCGGCGGCCAAGGAGGCCAAGCTCCATCTCGTCGAGGACGAGGCGCTCATCACCGAGAACGCGGGCCTCACAGAATGGCCGGTAGTGCTCATGGGCACCTTCGACAACGAGTTTCTGGAGGTTCCGGGAGAGGTGCTGACGACCTCAATGAAGCAGCACCAGAAGTGCTTTTCGCTGCGCGATCCCAAGACGAGGAGGCTCGCCAACAAATTTCTCCTCGTTTCAAACCTTACGGCGACGGACGGCGGGGCCCAGATTACCGCGGGCAACGAGAAGGTGATCCGCGCGCGCCTGTCGGATGCGAAATTCTTCTGGGAGCAGGACCTGAAGAGGCCGCTCGACGAGATGGCGATCGAACTGGCCGGCATCACGTTCCACGAGAAGCTGGGAAGCCAGAAGGACCGCGTGGAGCGGATCGCAGAACTGGCCGCTCAGATCGCCGGTGCAGTCGACGCCGATCCGCAGGATGCGCGGCGCGCAGCCCAGCTCGCCAAGGCCGATCTCGTCTCGGGCATGGTCGGCGAGTTCCCCGAGCTGCAGGGCCTGATGGGCCGCTACTACGCGGAGAAGGCCGGCACCAAGGCGGAGATCGCACGCGCCATCGAGCTGCATTACAAGCCCAAGGGCCCCACCGACGTCGTGCCCAAGGAAGAAGACGGCGACAGCGTTGCCATCGCCGTGGCGCTGGCCGACAAGCTCGACACGCTCGTGGGCTTCTGGGCCATCGGCGAAAAGCCGACGGGCTCGGGCGATCCGTATCAGCTCCGCCGCGCGGCCCTCGGTGTCATCCGCATCGTGCTGGAGAATGATCTCAGGCTGACCTTGGACCGTGTTTTTACCCAAGCACGTCAAAATTACGCTGACCAGAAGCTGGTCACGTTTCCCACCCTGCAGAGCGCGACGGCCTCCGAGCAGGACGCGCTGAGAAATGTCTATCGAGACATGAACTTCAGCGACCTGCTCGCATTCTTCGCGGACCGGCTGAAGGTGCATCTGAAGGAGAAGGGCGCGCGGCACGATCTCATCGACGCCGTCTTCGCCCTGCCGGGGCAGGACGACCTTGCCCTCATCGTGAAACGAGTCGAGGCATTGGGAACCTTCCTCGGCACAGACGACGGCGCGAACCTGCTGGCCGGTGTCAAGCGCGCCTCCAACATCCTCTCCATCGAGGAGAAGAAGGACAAGACGAGCTATACAGGGGAGCCGGACGGTGACCTGCTCGTCGAGCCTGCCGAACGGGCGCTGGCCGCCGCTATCGCCAAAGCCAAGTTCGACACGGCGGCTGCCATCAACGTGGAAAGCTTCACCGGTGCGATGAACGCGCTGGCCGAGTTGCGCGCGCCCGTCGACACCTTCTTCGACAAGGTGACCGTGAACGATAAGGACCCGAACCTGAGGTCCAACCGCCTCAGGCTCCTGTCCGAGATCCGGGCCGCGACACTCAACGTTGCCGATTTTTCACGTATCGCGGGCTGAGCAGCTGAATCGCGTTCCCGCGGCCTGAAATGAGGCCCAACGGCCGGGGACTGGCGCCCCGGAGCCGCCATCATAAGAAAAATTGAAGATGGGCCGGTGATCCTTGCGGTGACCGCCGCCGTTTCCCATGTAGACGCAAACCCATCGGGCGCTGCGGAGCCGCTACTTCGGTTTAAGCCGCGCGAGGCCTGCTTCAGACGCCCGGCAGACGCGATGGAAAAGATGGACGACGGGAAGACGCTCCACTTCGAGTTTGCCGAAGCCTCCGGACAGGCCAAGCCGCCCGTCCCGAGCCAGATCGGCACCAATGGCACTTCGGCTACCCAGCAGAAGCGCCACAAGCCTGAGAAGCTCATGCGGCTCCTTTCGGACCGCAACCTCAAGCTCCTCAAGATGATCCGCACAAAAGAGCCCAAGACATTGGCTGAATTGTCCCGCCTGTCGGGACGGCCCAAAGCCAGTCTTACGCGCACGCTGGCCCGGCTTTCCGACCTGGGCATCGTCGTGCTCGTGAAATCGAAGGGCCGGGGCAAGATTCCAACCGTTGCATGCGACCGCGTGCGGCTGGAGGTGAGCCTGGTGCCCGAGGACGAGCCGCCCGCTGGTCAGGCCTGACTTGGACCATCAAAAAATCTGATTACAGACGGTCTGTTGGGCCCATGCATGGCATGGGTCCGATGTCGAAACGAAGCGCGCCCTGATCGGGTTTTTCGATCAGGGCGCGCTCGTCATTATGGACCTGGAGGAAGTCTTAGGAGAAGCGGCGGAAGCTGGCCAATCACACCAACCTGGGCCCTCGACCAGATCGGACGGACCGCCCCGCACGACCGGATCGGCCAAGCTTCCACGATGCGCTTGATAGCCCAGCATTGAGCATTTGAGTCATCAAAAAATGTGTAATCTTTTTTCCATCCACAAAGCCTAATCCGGATCGCGTGGACTTATCAACGCGATGCCTAGGTGTGCTGCGAACACAACTTTTAAATGACCAGCGTTTTGTCCTGAACGGGCGGGACGCACCTCAAGCGGGGGCATCCTGAGCAGCCTGCTCAGCCTCCTCGAACGCTGCCGTTGCGGAAAGCCAAGCCTCTTCGGCCTCGGCCAGTTTCTTGGCCGCTTGCCCGCGTTCCAGGGTCGCCTTCTGGGCGCGCGGCGGGTCGGCATAGAGCTCGGGATCCGCGAGCGCCGCATCGAGCCGGGCCAACTCCGCCGTCAGCTTCTCGACGCGGTTTTCAGCGTCTTGCATTACCTTCTTCAAGGGCGCGAGTTGTTGCCGCCGTTGGGCGGCAACGCGGCGCTGCGCGGCGCGATCAATACGCCCTTCGCCACCGTCCAAGCCGTCGGTTGCCCGCCGGCGCATGGTGGCTCCCCTCTCGGCGAGCAACTCCGCGCGATAGCTATCCATATCTCCATCGTAGGCCGACACGGAGCCGTCACGCACGATCCAGAGGCGGTCAGCCGTCGCTTCCACAAGATGACGATCATGGCTGATGAGGATGACAGCCCCCTCGTACTCGGCGAGCGCATGGATCAGCGCCTCGCGGCTGTCGATGTCAAGGTGGTTCGTCGGCTCGTCGAGGATCAAGATGTGTGGTGCATGAAACGCCGTAAGCGCCAGCAGCAGTCGCGCCTTCTCTCCGCCTGAGAGGTTCGCACACTTGGTATCGGCCTTGTCAGCCCCGAAGCCGAACGTGCCGAGTTTTGTACGTTTCTGCGCCTCCGTTGCCTCGGGCATCAGCTTGACGATGTAGTCGTAGGGCGTGGCGAGCGGATTGAGATCGTCCAGCTGATGCTGTGCAAAATAGCCGACCGTCACGCGATTGGCTCCGAAAACCTGCCCGGACAAAGGTTGCAGCCGTCCCGCGATCAGCTTGGCGAAGGTGGACTTGCCGTTCCCGTTCTGGCCGAGTAACGCGATGCGGTCGTCCTGGTCGATCCGCAAATTGAGGTTCGTCAGAACCGGTGCTCCGGGTGCATATCCGGCTGCTGCCTCCTCCATGCGCAGGAGCGGGCTGGCCAGCATCTTCTCCGGGTTCGGAAGCAGGAAGGGTATGACCCGGTCTTCCACCTGGGCCGCGATCGGCTGCATCTTCGCCAGCGCCTTCACGCGGCTCTGAGCCTGTTTCGCCTTGGATGCCTTTGCTTTGAAGCGATCGATGAAAGCCTGGATGCGCCGACGCTCTTCGTCCTGCTTCTTTTTCAGTTTCAGCTCAAGACGCTGCTTCTCGCGCCGCGTTTCCTCGAAGTCGTCGTACCCGCCCGAATAAAGCGTGAGCTTGCCGCGATCCAGATGCAGGATTGCGCCCGGGACCGTGTTCAAGAGATCGCGGTCGTGGCTGACGATGAGTACCGTATGCGGATAGCTTTTCAGATAGCTTTCCAGCCACACTGTGCCTTCCAGGTCGAGGTAGTTGGTCGGCTCGTCAAGAAGCAGAATTTCGGGCTCCAGGAACAGGATGGCCGCGAGCGCGACGCGCATGCGCCAGCCGCCGGAATACTCGCGGCAAGGTCGCTGCTGGGCCGCCTCGTCGAAACCGAGGCCCGCAAGGATGGTAGCCGCCCGCGCGGGCGCGGAGTGCGCGTCGATGTCAGCGAGGCGGATCTGAATTTCCGCAATACGGTGCGGATCGGTGGCCGTCTCGGCCTCGCAGAGCAGTTGCGCGCGCTCGGTGTCCGCTTCCAGCACCCAATCGATGAGCGAGGCCTCGCCGCCGGGCGCTTCCTGAGCAACATAGCCGATGCGCGCGCCCCTAGGGACGGTGATACTCCCGTCATCCGCATGCACCTGCCCCGTAATGAGCCGAAGCAGCGTCGACTTGCCGGCCCCGTTTCGGCCGACAAGCCCGACCTTGTGGCCTGTCGCAATGCCGGCGGTGGCGGCGTCGAAGATCCGCTTGCCCTCGATGTGGTAGGTGAGATCGTTGATATGCAGCATGGCCGACCGCATAGCGGCTCACCGGAGCCGTGGGAAGGGGGCAGTATCCATCGCCCCCTCCGGCTCCCGATGCGGCCACATTCGCCGCTTTGACAGCACTGCCGCTCCGCCCGATGCTTCTCCCATGAAGATCCACGATTCGCGCATCAAGCCGACTTTCGAGCTGGAGGGCGCCGAGCTGGAGCTCGGGCACGGCCCTGTTGCCGGCGTGGACGAAGCTGGCCGGGGCCCATGGGCGGGGCCCGTGGTGGCGGCCGCCGTGATCCTGGATCCCGACCGCATTCCACCCGGAATCGACGATAGCAAGGCGCTCGACGAGGATGGCCGCGATATACTTTACCGGCGGATCGTGGAGAGCGGGGCCCGTTATAGCGTCGGCATCGCCGACGTGGAACGCATTGATCGCGACAACATTCTAGCCGCCACGATGTGGGCGATGGGCGAGGCCGTGCGGGATCTCGGCATAGCCCCCCGGCTGGCTTTGATCGACGGTAACAAGCTGCCCCGGCTGGGCTGCGAAGCGCGCGCGATCGTGAAGGGTGACGCGAAGTGCCTTTCCATCGCCGCGGCGTCGATCATCGCCAAGGTCACGCGCGACCGGATCATGATCGCCATGGAGCGTGAGCATCCCGGCTATGGTTTCGCACGCCACAAAGGCTACGGCACGCCCGAGCACAAGGAGGCGCTGACCCGCCTCGGCGTCTGTCCCATTCACCGCCGCTCATTCAAGCCGGTGCAGCTCGTTCTCGGGCTGACAGACGCCTTCTGAAACGAGGATAAAAGCCGGCAATACCAGGGACAAAGCACGCCCCAACGCTGGCTCCCTCAGATAGTCCGTGCAATGGTGCTCTTCTTGAAACACAACGAGAAAACATCGGAAGATTGGCTCGTATTGACCAATCGCTGAACGTGAAAGTGTGAGATCAATTTTTGCCGCGCCTGCAAACAATGATTGGTCGTCACCGAATGCTGATCAAGCCAGCGGTAGTGCTCCCCGACGTTCTCCGCCGTGCCATAGACGCTTACCGCGCCAATGATCCAATTACCGTTGCCGAGAGCTTCGATCTCGATGCCCGTATCGTCACAGAATTCGACCCGCTTCTTGCGGCACAGCTGGGCATGGAAGAACTGGCCGGACCTGTTCACGCCAGCAGCGCCGTCGGAATTCTCAAGTTCTATGCCTACGAGTTGTCGGCGTTTGACGTGAAGGATCTCGAAGTGGTGTCCTCTATCCAATCCGGACGCAATGTGACGGCTATATGCAATTGGAAGATGCGCCTGCGCGACACGGGCAAGGATGTGATCGGCACCTGCCGGAATACGTGGATACTCGATTCCTCAGGCAGAAGGTTGGCCGGGGCTCGCAGCGTCTGCGGGATTCTGACGCCGTCGTGACCGCATGATCTTCACTGAGACTGCGGGGCACGAGAGAGCCGGGCCCGTTAGGCCAACGACAGTTGCCTGCAACGCGAAGCGTGGTGTGGACTGGAAGGCAGGGCCCTCAATTCATCCGCGCCCTGCCGCCGCCATGACAACCGCCTGATTTTGTTGTATTCGCCTCCCCAGGGAACCAGGGGGAGTATGTCATGGCGTCGGTTCGCGAAAGCGTTGGCAATGCATTCGACTATGTGCTTGGCCGCAATACTCTGATCGGCGTTGCCTCACTGATGCTGCTCGTACTTTCCGGGTATGCCACTTGGCACGGAATGCACGACTTCATCGTCGGCGTCTCGGAGACGGTGCCGGAAGACGGCAGCACGATGAAAGTTTCCAGCGACGTGCTCGTCATCGGCGTCGTCGTGGCTCTCACCTTTCTCATGTGGCTCGCCCTGCGCGAGGTCTTCGGCGCCAAGCGCAAATTCACTGACCGCATCGTGATGTTCTTCATGTATGCCTTCCTCGCCTTGTGGTCGATCGGCTTCGGCTACGGGTTCTGGTGGAGTCTGATCTCGGGGCAGGAGGCGACGCGAACGGGCCTCGCCGGCCTGCAGGAAGACGCGCGCGATGCCAGCGCCGCGATTGCGGCACGGCTCGACGCGGTACGCGCGCAGCTCGACAACGTCGTCTCCTGGTCCGATAGCCAGATGACGCGCGAGGAAACGAGCGGAGGAAGCTGCGGGCGGCCTTCGGGCGCCGGGCGCGGCCCCCTGTATAACGCGCGCCGCAGCGTGCGCGACAGCGTCACGACCCTGCGCGACGGCATGACCCGCGCGTGGCTCGAACCCGTGCAAGCGGACGTAGAGCTATTGCGCCAGACGGCAGCCTCGCTCGAAGGCGGCACCCTGGTGGAGCGGCAGAAGGCGTTCGATGCGAAGGCCTCGGAAATCCGCGGCAAGGCGCGCAATATCGCGGCGCGGTCGAACGAGCTTGGCAAATCGACCGCGGCGGAAATGCGCGCACTGGCACAGACTGTGTCGATAGAACCCGGCAAACCGGGATTCTCCTGCTACGACCCAACGCTCGCCCAGCGCCTCACTCAGGCCGCAGATCAGGCTGATCAGCCCGCCGGCCTGAAGCTTCGCGAAGCGGCGTTCAGCGAGGGTCCGGCCGGTGTTGCCAATGCAGTGAAGAACCTCTGGAAGAACATCGGCGCCTATTCTTCGAGTTCTGGTCGCCTACATCGCCTCCGGCGGGAGGGCGCCGTTCTCACACACCTCAGAAGGCGATCCCATCACCGGACGCGATCTCATTGCGCTGCTTGCCACCATCGGCGTGGACATGGGACTTCTGGCGCTCGCCATTCTCAATCCGCCGCCGGCGGCAACGCTGAGGCCGTCGGGCGAGGTGGTGCGCCAGATCCGGGACGCGATCCGCACAGTCATGCGGCGCACGGACGACATGGCCGACATGGAGTGGCTGCGCCGGCATTTCATCCACCACAACAAAGCGTCCTATTTCGTCATTCCCAACCTCTACAGCGCCAACGCCAACGATGAGCGCGAGGCTCAGCGCGCATTGGCCATCAATCAGCTGGCAGGCGTGTTGGGCGATCTGGATCTCGTGCGCTGGCCGCAGAAGCTCAGGTTCTGGCAGCGTCGCTTTCCGAAATTCTGGCAGCGCAAGACCGAACTCGACCTTCTCAAGCGCGAGGAAAGCCAGCCAAGCGATACCGACCTCACCAAAATTCGCCAGGATTGGCTAAAGCAGATCGGCAAGACGCAGGAAGTCGGGCTGTCCCCGAAGGACCAGGAGTTCGTTAACGCCGATCCTTTGCGCAACCACGGTCTCTTCTCCAAAGCCGAGCGGGCGCTGACCATCGCCGGGTGGAGTGCGGAGGCCCGCCGCGATGTGGAGATTTTCAGGATTGTGGATGTGGATGGCCTGACCCCGCTCTTGATGGTCCTCAACGAGGAGTCGGCTGCCGATATCGGCAAGAAGACCGACGAGCCGCGGGGGCCGGATGACCCCGTCGGCGGTGGTTCGCTCGACAATCCGTTGAAGCAGATAGCATTCCGGCAGGACTAGCGAACCGCCTTGAACAGGCCGCAACTGGTGCCTAGGTACATGCCCGCATCAACACCAACGGAGGTCTCTCCATGAAGCTCAACAAGACCCTCGCTACAGGGGCGCTGGCCGCCGCTGCGCTCTTCTCATCTGCCCCGGCATTCGCCAGCCCCGATTGCACGAAGGAGCCCAAGGACAAGTGGCTCTCCGAGGACGCCATGAAGGCCAAGATCGGCGAGATGGGCTACAAGATCGACGTCTTCAAGGTCGAAGACAGCTGCTACGAAATCTACGGCTACAACAAGGACGGCAAGCAGGTTGAAGTCTACTTCAATCCCGTCTCCGGCGACGTGGTCGAGGAAGAGATCGAGAACGGCGACGACAACGACGACAAGGACTAAGCCCCATCCTCCCTCCACCAAACCTAATGACACCTACTCTAACGGGGGTCGCCGTGCTGGCCCCCGTTTCATTTGCGGTGCTTCCATAGGTTTTTCTTGCCCGGAAAAGCGAGCCACCTACTCGTCTTGCGGCAGCAACATTCGTTCGCCTTTTGTTCGACCTGCTGGATCTCTATCATCCGTCAGATCGATTTCGTAACCTACGGTTAACCTTCCCCGGTGAGATTTCGTTTACTTTGCAGTTGAGGATTAGGTCCGGTTATACGTCCGATCCGCGAATGTGTCGTCAGTCAGTAAGTTGAGTGAGTACCCCTGTCATGCGTTCGAAGCGTCGGCTACCCTCTGCCTCTGCGTCCGCGTTGAAGACCGATCGCGTCGTCGTCGGCGACTGCATCGCGGAGTTGAAGAAGCTACCCTCCGAAAGCGTTGACCTTGTCTTCGCCGACCCACCCTACAATCTCCAGCTCGCCACCGAACTTCTACGCCCCAACAACACGCGGGTGGACGGCGTCGATGACGATTGGGACAAGTTCTCCTCCTTCGCCGCCTACGACGAATTCTGTCGTGCCTGGCTTGCCGAATGCCGCCGCATCCTGAAGCCCGACGGTGCCCTCTGGGTGATCGGCTCTTACCACAACGTCTTCCGCCTCGGCGTCGCGCTACAGGATCTGGGCTTCTGGATCCAGAACGACATCATATGGCGCAAGGTCAACCCGATGCCGAACTTCCGCGGCAAGCGCTTCACGAACGCCCACGAGACACTGATTTGGGCCTCGCGCGATCAGAAGTCGCGACCGACCTTCAACTATGAAAGCCTCAAGGCGCTCAACGACGACATTCAGATGCGCTCCGACTGGCTGTTTCCGATCTGCGCGGGTCCCGAACGGCTGAAGGACGACGGCGGTCGCAAGGCACACCCAACGCAGAAGCCAGAAGCGCTGCTCGGCCGCGTGCTGCTCGCCACCACGAACGTGGGCGACGTCGTACTCGATCCCTTTTTCGGCACCGGCACGACGGGTGCCGTTGCCCGCCGCCTCAAGCGCAAGTGGATCGGCATCGAACGCGACGCAGACTATGCGCGCGCGGCCCGTGAGCGCATTGCCGGCGTCAAACCCCTGTCAGAAAGCGCGCTCGATACCGTGCGATCCAAGCGTGCCGAACCGCGCGTCCCATTCGGCACGCTTGTCGAACTCGGCATTCTGTCTGCCGGAAGCCCGCTCTACGACGAGCGCCGCCGCGTCCGCGCCGAGGTGAAGGCCGACGGCTCTCTCGCTCTGCCCGGCATGCAAGGCTCCATCCATCGCGTCGGTGCAATGGTGCAAGGCAAGGCTGCCTGCAACGGTTGGACGTTCTGGCATTTCGAACGGGAAGGTAAACTCGCGCCGATCGATCTTCTGCGTGAGACCGCCAAGACGCGTCTTGGGCTGACCAAAGGACCGAAGACCGCACCCTCCCCCTATTTGGATGCGGCGGAATAGCCACGAAAAGTTGAGCTTTCGGGAAAACTTCCCTGTGGCGCCGTGCCTTCGATAAGTGCAACAAAGTAACACTTATCGGAGACTTCGAACTTGCGCGTATCTCTGAGGCTCGGCCTCACTCTCGCCATCGCCGCTATACTTTTCAGCACGCTCCTCATCGGCTCCGTGCTGAATTACTGGCATGCTGACAACAAAGTCGACGTTGAGATGCGCAGCACGCTGGCGGCTGTGCAGCGGACGGTTCGCGTTGCCCTTCAGGACATCGACGGATCTCCAGGCGAACGACTGCAGGTCGAGCGCTTGATCCGCACCTTCGACGAAAGCCGGCATGTGCGTGTAGAGCTCAAGTCGGCCGACGATCAAACGATCATGTCGTCCAAGCCTGCAGCAACGGCGGGTGACATGCCCGACTGGTTCGTCCGCCTGATCGGCCCGCACGAGGAAACCGCCATCATCGAATGGCCCGGCGGCCGGGCGGCCGGCGAAAAAATCGTTGTAACCTCCGACCCGCGCAATGAAGTGGGCGAGGTCTGGGGAGATATCCGACTCCATCTTTCCACACTCGCAACGTTCTGCATTCTCACCCTGGCAATACTATCCGTCCTGCTCGGCTATGCGCTGCACCCTATAGGACGGTTGCTGGACGCCTTCGAATCGATGGGGCGGGGACGGTTGGGCGAAACGGTCCCCCTATCGGGGCCGAAAGAGATGGAGCAACTCGCAAAAGGCTTCAATCGGATGTCCGGATTGCTCAGGGAGATTGACGAGAAGAACAAAAAGCTCGACGAGCAGCTGGAGACCCTGCAGGAAGAAGAGCGCGCAAGCCTCGCTCGCGATCTCCATGACGAAGTCGGCCCCCTTCTCTTTTCGGTCGACGTCGATGCGACCACCATCCGCGATCTCGCCCAGAAGAAGAATGAAGAGAAGATCGCCGATCGGGCCGAAGCAATCCAGGATGCGGTCTCTCAGGTGAAAGAGCAGGTTCGCTCCATTCTATGGCAGTTACGGCCAGGGCTTCTGTCGGATCTTGGACTCTCCGAAGCCCTGGAAAACATGCTGGCGCCGCTCCGGGCCCGCTATCCGTCCGTGACCTTTCAGCTCGAAGTTCCCAAACGCTCCTGGCGCCCGCAGATCGATGTGGCCCTTCTGGCCATCACCCGTGAGGCCACACTCAACGCCCTGAAGCACGGCACACCCACCCGGATCGAAATTCGAATCAGGTCGAAGGACGGCCGTACCGTCGAAGCCGATATCCTCAACGATGGCGGCACCCTGCCCGAACACGCCGCCGCAGGAAGGCTCGGCCTCGTCAGCATGGACGAACGCGCACGGCTTCTCGGTGGCCGCCTCGATATCGTCAATACGGCCGACGGGCGCGGCGTAGAAGTGAAGATTTCAATCCCTCTCAACGGCCCCGGTGCCGGTCCGGCTCAACCGATCCCATCAACAAAGACTCTTCAATAAGCGACAACACGACCATGAAGCTCTTGATCATCGACGACCACGATATCGTCCGCCAGGGCGTACGCCGTTTGCTTTCTCTCCTACCGGAAGCGCAGGTCAGCGAAGCCGACAGCGCGGATGCCGGTTTCGAAGTCTATGCACGAGAACGGCCGGATGTGGTGGTCCTGGACATCAATCTGTCAGGAGGCAGCGGATTGGAACTGCTGACCCGCCTGAGGAGCTTGGACGAAAAGTCCCGCGTCGTCATGTTTTCGATGCACGCGGACCCGGCCTATGCCAACCGCGCTTTGCGATCGGGCGCAGTTGGCTTTGTTGGCAAGAGCGCCAGCGCCGATGAACTTATCGAAGCGGTGAAAGCCGCGGCGGAGGGCCAGCGCTACATCGACCGGCGGCTTGCCAGCGAGATGGTACTCAATCCGGTCGAGGGTGATCCGCTGAGCACGCTCACCAACCGCGAGACGGAAATCCTGCGACTGCTCGGCGAGGGCAAGAGTCTCAGCGAGATCGCAAGCACCTTCGGCATCGCCTACAAGACCGTGGCCAACACCTGCACGCGCCTGAAGGAAAAGCTCGGCGTCGAGCGCACGGCTGATCTCATCCGCATTTCGCTAGAGCGCATCAGCCCACGCACTCCATCCTGACGGGGCGGCGGCCTTACTGCTCCTTCAATGCGTGGGAGATTATCTTGCGCATGAGGGAAGGCAGGGCCGCCTTATGAAGATCCCGCCGCGGCACCCACTGACAGCGATCGGGCTCGGCCCAGAAAGTCAACGGCATCTCTATCGGCACGATCGCGCGCATGACCTGAATCTCGAGACGGAAGTGCGTGAAGGTGTGCACCACGCCACCCGGTACGGACCACCATTCGGTCCGGACAGGAGCACCAGCCACGGCCATGTCGACGTTCAGCAGAGTATCTGACCACTGCGTCGAAGGCACCTCGAGCATCCCACCCAGCAGTCCAGCCGGAGGCCGCTTGCGCAGCAGTACCGCCCCATCCTCACGCAGGACAAGAAACGCCGTGCCGTAACGAACCGGACGTTCGACCCTCGCAACCTTTACCGGGAGCGCTTCGGCAAGACCTGATGCGTGCGCGTGGCAATCCTGCTGCAGCGGACACATGAGGCACGATGGTCGCCTTGGCGTGCAGACGGTGGCACCGAGATCCATCATGGCCTGCGCGAAATCGCCCGCTCGCCTGGCCGGGGTCAGCGTGGCAGCTAGCCGCTTGATCTCCCGCTTTGCTGAAGGCAACGGACGTTCCACGGCGAACAGGCGCGCAACCACACGTTCGATATTTCCATCGACGGGCGTCGCTGGCGCGCCGAAGGCAATCGCGGCAATAGCTGCCGCCGTGTAGGGACCGATGCCTGGAAGCTCGAGAAGCTCAGCCTCGGTTCGCGGAAACTCACCATCCGCCCGCGCAGACACGGCCTTCGCACACGCGTGCAGATTGCGCGCGCGCGAGTAGTAGCCGAGCCCCGCCCACATCGCGAGCACGTCGTCGAGATGCGCATCGGCAAGGTCCTGCACGGTCGGCCATCGTGCGACGAACTTCTCGAAGTAGGGAATGACGGCCTTGACCGTCGTCTGCTGCAGCATGATCTCGCTCAGCCAGACCCGATAGGGGTCAGGCCGGCGGCGTCCCTTCGCCCGCCACGGCAGATCTCGACGCTCCGCGTCGTACCAAGCGATAAGCGCTGCAACGGTATCGGGACCGGCAGGCCGGAGCGGCAATTGCTTACGAGCCACGAATTCCACGAAGCTCCCCCTTCGCTACAGGAGCGAATCAGCATTGAGATGTTAAGCACGTCCTTGGGGGCTGCAAACGCACTTCAAAAAGGCACCATGGCAAAACTTGACCGCACGCAGAAGACACCGCCAGCCTGGAGCACCATCGTTCCGGGTCGCTTTCGCTCGAATGTCGCGCGCGGACGCGGCATTCCGGGCAAGGCCATCGGTGCCTTCGTACCCCAATTGACCCGCAAAGCATTCGAAAAGTTTGGCTTTTCAACGGCTTCCCTAATTGTGGACTGGCCCAAGATCGCAGGACGCGATCTAGCTCAGTACACTAGGCCGGAGCGGATCAAGTGGCCCCAACGCCATGAAAACGCAGAGATTTCCGAAGGTGACGGGGGCGGTGGCTCGGGTGCGACCTTGGTCTTGCGCGTAGACCCCGCCCGCGCGCTCGACGTGGAATACAGCGCTCGCCAGATCGTGGAGCGTATCAACGGCTATTTCGGCTACCGGGCAATAGCAGAGTTGCGTCTACTTCAGGCCCCAATCGAAGCTCGCAAGGCCCCACTTTCTGACGCCCGGACCAAACCTTCCGCTCCTGTTACCCCGCCAAAGTCCTATGGCGACGATCCGCTTGGGCAAGCACTGGCGCGGCTCGAAGCGGGCATGCGGGGCGCCAGCCGCCTCGGCTGACCGAGCCTTTCCCCGGACGCCTGCCGGATTCCTCCGAAGACATCGTCGTCAGATGCCAGATGTATTACGGCCTATTCAGTTGGCATTCAGGCGCATTTTGGCTTAATGCGGCGATGTCCGCGTGCTAACCGGCCGGTGACAAAGGTCGGGCCAGCCGCAAGGGGACTGTATCAGGAGCCGCTCGTGAAGATCATGCCCGCAATGTTTCGTACCAACCCCGCCACCCGCCGCGCTACGCTTGCCGTACTTGGAGCGGGGTTTGCCGCTCTGGGGCTCAGCGCCGCCATTCAGCCGCTCATGGCAGACGCGCGCGGCCCGGCGGAAGTGCCTGTCGAAGAATTGATGAAGGCCGGCGATCTGCCCGAACTTGTTATGGGCAATGCGGACGCAAAGGTGACCATCGTCGAGTACGCCTCGATGACCTGCGGACACTGCAAGAACTTTCATACCAAGGTGCTGCCCGAGCTGAAGACCAAATACGTCGACACCGGCAAGGTGCGGCTGATCTTTCGCGAATTTCCGCTCGATGCGCGTGCCTTCGCGGGCTCAATGCTGGCGCGCTGCGCAGGCGACGAGAAAGCCCTACCCATGATTAGCGCACTGTTCGAAACGCAGGCCGATTGGGCCTATGTGAAGGAGAACCCGACGCCGAAGCTATTCGAAATCGCCCGGCAGGCGGGGTTCACGCAGGAGAGCTTCGACAAGTGCCTGACTGACCAAGCCCTGCTTGATAAACTGACGGCCGTGCGCACGCGGGCTGCCGAGGTTTTCGGCGTCAGCGCCACGCCTACGTTCTTCATCAACGGCAATCGTTTGACCGAGGCGCCGACGGTGGAGGGCTTCGATAAGGCACTGGAACCACTGCTGAAATGACCGAACAGGCGGCACGAGGCCGAATGCTGAGAGCCTTCGTGCCGCTCTTCGCGGCCGTGACCGCGGCGGCGGGCTGCGCCAACGATCCGCCGGAGATAGCCGGTGGTCCGCAACTGGCGGCCTCCACGGAGGCTGTCTCCGGCGCCTCGACCAGCGGTTTCAATCCGTTCGTCGAGCAGCCCAGCGCCTCGGCGGGCGCACGTCAGATCATTCAGAACCCAACGCTTCAGGACGTGCTCACGCCGGGCGAACTGCCGGAAATGGCTCTGGGTCGTGCGGATGCGCCCGTCACCATCATCAAATACGCCTCGCTCACCTGCCCGCACTGCCGCGCGTTCCACAAGAACGTGTTCCCGCAACTGAAGCGCGAGTACATCGACACGGGTAAGATTCGGTTCGTGATCCGCGAGTTCCCGATCGGCAAAACCTCTGGCAACGCCACCATCGCGCTGCGCTGCGCGCCGCCGGACAAGTATTTTGAACTTTACGGCAAGTATCTGGAACAACAGTCCTCCTGGGTATCTCAGGAGGTCCGGCTCGACCCCATCTTCGCCATCGCGCAACAGGTGGGGATGACGCGGGCCCAGTTCGATCAGTGCTTGCAGAATCAGGGCATGATCAATGCGCTGAAGGGCGTGAAGGATCGTGGTCGCACGCTCGGTATCATCGGGACGCCCAATTTCTTCATTCAGAACAAGCTGGTGAAGAGCACGCTCACGATGGCCGAGATCCGCAGCCAGGTCGATCCTCTGCTAGGCGGCACCACGGCGACCGTTGCGCCTGCCCGTTGAACCTGGAGCGATTTGCGGGCGCGTTGATCGGGCGCATTGGCGCTGAAGCCCGTCCGGCGTTGTTTTGTGCGTTTCTCCAGTCCGAATTATCGAGATCCTTGCGTTCATGAAGATCAACCGCCTTCGCCTTCTGGGCTTCAAATCATTCGTCGAGCCCACCGACCTCGTTATCGAGGCCGGGCTGACGGGTGTTGTCGGCCCCAACGGCTGCGGCAAGTCGAACCTGCTGGAAGCGCTTCGCTGGGTGATGGGGGAAACCTCGCACAAATCCATGCGCGCAGCCGCCATGGACGACGTGATCTTTTCCGGCACCACGAGCCGGCCGGCACGCAATGCCGCCGAGGTCACCATCTTCATCGACAATGCGGAGCGTCTCGCGCCGGCTGAATTCAACGATCAGGACGTGATCGAGATCACCCGCCGCATCGAGCGGGAAGCGGGCTCGGCCTACCGGATCAACGGCAAGGATTCGCGCGCCCGCGACGTGAAGATCTTGTTCGAGGACGCCGCGACGGGTGCACGTTCCCCGGCCCTCGTGCGCCAGGGGCAGATCTCCGAAATCGTCAACGCCAAGCCCGAACAGCGCCGCCGCGTTCTCGAGGATGCCGCAGGCATCGCGGGCCTGCACAGCCGCCGCCATGAGGCGGAACTGCGGCTGAAGGCTGCCGAGAACAATCTCGCCCGTCTGGGTGACATCATGGGCGGGCTGACCTCGCAAATCGAAAGCCTGAAGCGGCAGGCCCGGCAAGCCCGGCGCTATAAGGAAATCTCGACCGACATCCGCAAAACGGAAGCGCTCGTGTACCACCTGTCTTGGGCCCAGGCCCAAGCGCACGTGGACGAGGAAGAAGGAAACCTTACAGAGGCCACGACGCGCCTGGGAATGGCAACGGAAGCGGAAGCGCGCGCACTCCGCCAGGAAGCCGACCTCGCCGAGGGTCTGCCGCCGCTGCGTGAGGCCGAAGCCGTGAAAGGTGCCGCTCTCGGCCGGCTCAAGATCGAGCAGGAAGCTTTCGAGAAAGAAGCCGAACGCCAGCACCGCCGCACCGAGGAACTGAAGAACCGGCAAACGCAGCTGGAGAAGGACATCGCACGAGAATCGCATGCGATCTCGGAAGCCCGCGACGTGCTGGCCCGCCTCGACACAGAACTCGTGTCGCTCTCCGAAACAGAAGAAGGCGCCGCGGCTGCCGAGGAGCGCGCGACAGCGGAGCTGGCGGATCTCGAAAAGAAGCTCGAAACCGCCGAAGCCAATCTGGCCGATATAACGCACCGCGCCGCCGAGCAGCGCGCGCGCCGCCGCAGCCTGGAAATCGCCGTGGGCGAACGCCGCGAGGCGATCGTGCGGCTCGAAAAACAGGCCGCTGCTCTGGAAGCCCAGACACGGGAAATCCAGGGCCGCGCGCCCGACGTGGTCGAACTCTCCGAGACGACCGAGAAGGGCCAGCAGCTGACTGATCGCTCCGCGCGCCTGGAACAGGAAATCCACGTCGCCGAGCAGCGCGTCACTATGGCAGCTGAAGCCGCAGCCCACCACCGCGACGAGGCCGCCTCAGCGCGCCTTCTACTGTCGACGCTGAAGACCGAACGCGAGACGCTCGCCAAGCTTTTGATCCCGGTACGCGAGGATGATCTGCCGCCCATCGTCGATGCCCTGAGTGTCACGCCGGGGTACGAAGCAGCGCTCGGCGCTGCACTGGGCGAGGATCTGACCGCGCCCATCGCCGACGATGCGCCCGTGCACTGGCGCCTGCTCCATATCGAAACCATCGATCCGGCGTTGCCGGCGGGCGTTGAGCCGCTGAGCCGCTACGTGGACGCACCACCGGAACTGCAGCGTCGGCTATCGCAGATCGGCGTCGTCTCCCAGGAGGACGGCCCCGAACTCCAAAAGCATCTCGCCTCCGGACAACGTCTCGTCAGCGTCGAAGGCGACCTTTGGCGGTGGGATGGCTACGTGGCGACCAGCGGTGGGACGACGCTCACCGCGCAACGCCTGGCCGAGCGCAACCGCATGGCCGAGATCGAGGAACGCGAGGTCGCGGCGCGTGAGGCCGCCAGCTCGCTTCTCGATGCGGAAAACGCCGCCGCCGAAGCCCATGCCACAGCCCAGAACGAAGAGCGCCTCCTGCGCGCGGATTGGCGCAAGACACAAGCGGAACTCGGTGAAACCCGCAACCGACTGACGGTCATCGAGCGGCAGGCGCGTGAGACGGAAGCCAAGCTCGCGGCCGTCGCCGAGGCGAAGCAGCGGCTTGCCGCCGAATTCGCAGAGGCCCGCGAGCGGCTTGCCGAAACGGAGGCAACCCGCGACGAGGAAGTCAAGGCGGAGAACCTGGAGCCCGTCGCCAATGCCGCGCACGAGACGGCGCAAGCCGCCCGCCGCGCCGCCGGTGAGGCCCGCAGCCGCCTGCAGTCCCTGAGGCGCGAGCGTCAACTCAACGCCGAACGGAAAAAGGCGATAGAGACCGACCGCGATCGTTGGTCCAACCGCCAACATGGCGCCGAACAACAGATCGCAAACCTGGAAAGCCGCCTGACCGAGACCCGGGAAGAGCTGGAAACCCTGGCCGATCTGCCGGCCCAGATCGCAGAACGGCGCAGCACGCTGCTGTCCGCCATTAGTGCGGCCGAAGCCGAGCGTCAGCACGCGGCCGACGCTCTGGCTGCGGCCGAGACAACCCTGCGCAATGCCGTACAGGCGCTGCGGGCAGCCCATCAGCAGGTCGCGGAAGGGCGCGAGGCTCGTGCCCGTATCGAGGCCAAGCTGGAAGGTGCCCGCACGCGGCGCCAGGACGAGGCGCGCCGGATCCGCGAAACTTTCGAAGTGGCACCCGAGAACTGCCTCGCGCTGGCGGGCCTCGAATCAGGCGGCGCCCTCCCGGCACTCCCCGACATCGATCGTCAGTTGCAGAGGCTCAAAGCCGATCGCGAACGGCTCGGCGGCGTAAACCTGCAGGCCGACGAGGAATTGACCGTCCTTCTCGCCCAGGTTGCTTCCATGGAGACGGAGAAGGCCGACGTGGAACAGGCCGTTGCCAAGCTGCGCGCCGCCATCGGGCAGTTGAACCGCGAGGGCAAGAAACGCCTGGAAGAGGCTTTCATCACCGTGAACGCGCATTTTCAGCGACTGTTCACGACCCTCTTCGGCGGCGGCGAAGCCCGGCTCGAGATGGTCGAATCGGAAACGGATCCCTTAGAAGGTGGCCTTGAGATCATCGCAAAGCCCCCGGGCAAGAAGCCAGCCACCCTCTCGCTGCTGTCGGGTGGTGAGCAGACACTGACGGCGCTTTCGCTGATTTTTGCGGTCTTTTTGACCAATCCATCGCCGATCTGTGTGCTCGACGAGGTGGATGCGCCCCTGGATGACGCCAATGTGGACCGCTTTTGTACCCTGATGGAAAAGATGGCGACAGAGACGGCAACACGGTTCCTGGTCATCACCCACCACCCCATGACGATGGCGCGAATGAACCGGTTGTTCGGCGTCACCATGGCCGAGCGGGGCATCTCCCAGCTCGTTTCAGTCGATCTGGAGACCGCCAAGAGCTTCCGCGAGGCCGGCTGACGGGGCTTGCCAACGACCGGGCTGCGATGCGCCGATCGGAAAAACTGATCACTTCATTTATTTCCCGACCTGCGCGGTTTAGCCATACCCCCGGTTGAAGTCGCCGCGTCCGCCCTTTCTTGACACCCCTGGGGGGCGCTCATATGGTGCGGCGCGCTCGAAAACCTTCGCGTTTTTGGCCACTTTTCCGCTGAGGAAGCCGATGTCGGAACCGGATCATGGGGCGTCCCCGACCAAGGGACAGTTGAGCCCTGAGGAGATCGCTGAGTTCAAACGCCGGGCCTCGGAGCTGGGCAGTCGCATTGACGGCGTCCAATCGGAAAAACAGGCCGAAATCGAGGAGCAGCAGGACCGGGCCAACCGCTCGCGCGGCATGGCCTACGGGTTGAGAATGTCCACCGAGCTCGTTGCGGCCATCCTGGTCGGCGGGTTCATGGGCTTCATGCTCGATACCTGGCTTGGTACCAAGCCCTGGCTGTTTCTCGTATTTTTGATGCTGGGTTTCGGCGCAGGCATCCTCAACATCTTGAGGGCCTTCAAGCGTATGCAGGCCGAGATCCTCCGCGAAAAGCAGGGGGATATCGGCAAAGCGATGCCGGACGACGGCGAAGACGACTGAAGACGTGTTGATAGAACACCTGGGGTAGGGAACGTGGCAGCAGAACACGACGGGGCTCACGGAGCCGGCGGGATGCCGGATCCCATCTATCAGTTCGAGGTCAAGCGCCTCTTTCCGCTCGAGGTCTTCGGCGTAGATGCCACTTTCACGAATTCGGCCCTGTTCATGGTGGCCGGCGTGATTCTGGCCTTTGGGCTTCTCATGTTCGCCTCGCGCGGCCGTTCGCTCGTTCCGACCCGCATGCAATCTATAGCTGAGAGCCTCTACGAGTTTGTCGCGGGTATGGTTCGCGACAGCATGGGCGAGCAGGGAATGAAGTTCTTTCCCTTCATCTTCACCCTCTTCATGTTCATCCTGACATTGAACATGCTGGGTATGATCCCGACGTTCTTCACCGTCACCAGCCAGCTCTGGGTCACCGCGGCGCTCGCTCTCCTCGTCTTTTTCCTCGTCATCATCATCGGCTTTGCGAAGAATGGTTTCGGCTTCCTGAAGCTGTTCGTGCCGGAGGGCGTTCCGATCTACGTGCTGCCGCTGGTGTCTATCATCGAGGTCATCTCGTTCTTCTCACGCCCGCTTAGCCATTCTCTGCGTCTGTTCGCCAACATGCTAGCCGGACACATCACGCTGAAGGTGTTCGCGGGCTTCATCATCATGCTGCTCGGCGCCGGTGGCGCAGCCGCCGCGATCTCTCCACTGCCGCTGCTCGCCGTCCTCGGCATCACGGCACTCGAGTTCCTCGTCGCATTCCTGCAGGCCTACGTCTTCACGATGCTGACCTGCATGTACCTGAACGACGCCCTGCATCCGGGCCACTAACGGTCCGGGCGCAAGGCATCAAACGCAACACACGATCAACCAAAAGGGAGAAGGTTTATGGATCCTCAATCGGCTAAGTATATCGGTGCTGGCATCGCCGCGCTCGGCATCGGCATCGCGGCCATCGGCGTGGGCAACCTTTTCGGCCAGTTCCTGCAGGGCGCCCTGCGCAACCCCTCGGCTGCTGATGGCCAGTTCGGCCGCCTCATCTTCGGCTTCGCCGTGACGGAAGCCCTCGGCATCTTCGCGCTTGTCGTCGCGTTCCTGCTGCTGTTCACCTGATACTGCCCTCGCGCAGACAAGGATGCTGAGGAGCCCTCGCGGCTCCTCGGCTTCGCCTTTCCATAGAGTCGGTCCCTTTGGGGCCAGACCGAGATTCAGGCCGAGAACATGACCGAGCCCGTTACCACGGGAACAGAAGTCCCGCACAGCGGCCCAGCCGATAAGGTTTTTCCGCCGCTCGATCCGACAACGATCGCACCCCAGCTCGTCTGGCTCACGCTGACGTTCGTCGCTCTCTATTTCCTCATGAAGCGTATCGCGATCCCGCGCATTGGTGGCGTGATCGAGGAACGCCGAGACCGGATTCAACGCGATCTTGATACCGCGGAGCGCCTCAAGGACGAGGTCGATGACGCCATGAAGGCTTACGAGAAGTCTTTGGCCGATGCCCGTTCCAATGCCTCCGGTATTGCTCGTGAGACGCGCGAGAAGCTGGCGGCAGAAGTCGACAGGGAGCGCACGACGCTGGAGGCGGAGACCGCCCGGAAGCTGGCGGACGCTGAAGCGCGCATTGCGGATACAAAGAGCAAAGCCCTGTCGAGCGTAAACGAGATCGCTGTCGAGATCGCCGGTCCTGTTGTCAAGCAGCTCACTGGCAAGGACGTTGGTGCCGATGAAGTCAAGCGCGCGATCAGCGCCGGGGCCGGGGAGTAACCACCATGCTCAAAACGATGATCGTGATGGCCTCCCTGCTCGATCCGGGCGGCACCTACTTCTGGACCGCGCTGGCCCTGATCGGCTTCTTCGCGATCCTGGCCTACTTCAAGGTTCCCGATGCGGTCGGCAAATCGCTCGACTCCCGGGCGGAGGTTATCCGCAAGGAACTCGACGACGCACGCAGGATGCGCGAGGAAGCGCAGCAGTTGCTTGCCGACTACCAGCGACGCAGCAAGGAAGCCGAGGAAGAAGCGAAGGAAATCATCGCGCAAGCCAAGCGCGAGGCTGAAACGCTCGCTGCCGAGACACGCAAGTCGCTGGCCGAGACGGTCGAGCGTCGTACCAAAGCGGCCGAGGAGAAGATCGCCCGCGCTGAAGCTCAGGCTCTGGGTGAGGTGCGTTCGGCAGCCGTCGACGTGGCGCTGGCCACTGCGGAAAAGATCCTGAAGTCGAAAGTTACCGGGACGGATGCCGATTTACTCGTGGAGAACAGCATTCGCGAGCTGAAGGGCCGCCTCAACTGAGGCTCATTCCCGCCCTGCGACCTCGCTTTCACCAATAAAAAGAAAAGGCCGGGACACCCCGGCCTT
The DNA here is from genome assembly GCA_963825555.1 of uncultured Alphaproteobacteria bacterium. GTDB lineage: Bacteria > Pseudomonadota > Alphaproteobacteria > Rhizobiales > Hyphomicrobiaceae > JAGVSR01. Next base: position 296,836 of record CAWGTZ010000007.1, read on the forward strand.
TTCTTTTGAGATCTCACGAAATGTGACAGGCGCGCGCGTCCGGCCCTGCGTAGAACCCTTCAGCCGGCCCCCGGGATCGAACGGTCGAAGGCCACGAACACCTCATACTCGCCAGGACGAGAGCCCTGAGGAATTTCGAAGGTTACGGTGCGCACGGCAGAGAAATAGCCGATGGGGTTCTCCACCGACACGTTCACGTCCACGTTCATCTTGTCGTTTGTGATGCGCGTGCGCTCTTCATTGGTGACGAAGACCGACACGGGAAGCGAGATCGGCCCGGGCTGACCCTTCGGCCCGAGGAGAACGCGGCCTGAGAAGCCGTATTTCACCGTAACGCGCCCGGGCTCGATGGAGCATTCGCGCGCGGTCTTGGTGATCTCACCACGATGCATGATCGCCATGCCGTCGCCGACGCGGCCCTGCTCATAGATCGTTACGAAATTGTCGCGCGGCCAGGGAACGAAGCGGGGACAGCCATGCGCCACTTCGATGCTGCCGCCTGTGGAGGCACCGGCATCGCCGAGCTGGGCAGCGGAAAGAAGCTGTTCCTCGCTGACGGCGCCTGTCTCAGTTTTGTTGGAGCTGCCGCCGAGAATGCCCGAGCCCAAGCCCGAGGTGATCGACGACATACCGCAACCGGCGAGCAGACTTGCAGCCCACAGCGACACGGCGAGAGTCAAGGCTCTGCGCGAAGCCACAGGGATCGATTGCGTCATTGCGTGCCCATCCGCATAATGCTGTTAGAAGGGTGCACCGCCGGAATGAGGCATCGCCTCGTTTCGGTCCCAAGACGCCCCCCACAACCCGACTCGAACTGTACCACCCCGCCGTCCGCGCGGACAATTCCGATAAAGGCGGCTCCCCGCCACGCGCCAGCCAGGACACTGCACCCGATGCCGGAACAGACACAGGACAAATCAACCAACCGGCCGGAACTCAAAGTTCTGTTGGCGGCTCCACGCGGCTTCTGTGCCGGCGTCGACCGGGCCATCCAGATCGTTGAATTGGCTTTGGCCAAGTACGGGCCCCCTGTCTACGTGCGCCACGAGATCGTCCACAACCGTTTCGTGGTCGAGTCTCTCAGGTCAAAAGGTGCCGTTTTTGTGGACGAGCTCGACGAAATTCCCAAGACGGATCAACCCGTGATCTTTTCGGCACACGGCGTGCCACGGGCGGTCGTGGAAGACGCCAAAAGTCGCAATATGTTTGCGCTCGACGCCACCTGTCCTCTGGTTTTCAAGGTACACCTAGAGGCTCAAAGGCATCACTCTGAGGGCCGCGAAATCATCCTGGTGGGGCATAAAGGACACCCCGAGGTGGAAGGCACCATGGGGCAGCTGCCGCAGGGCGCTGTCCGGCTGATCGAGACTGCCGGGGAGGCGCGCGCGTTCGTGCCCAAGGACCCGGCAAAACTTGCCTTTGTCACCCAAACGACATTGTCCGTCGACGATACGGCTGAGATCGTCAGGATTTTGAACGAACGTTTTCCGGGGATTGCCGGTCCCATGAAGGAAGACATTTGCTACGCGACGACCAATCGTCAGGCTGCCGTGAAGGCGATCGCGCCTCGGCTGGATTGCCTGCTCGTGATCGGCGCGCCCAACTCGTCCAACTCGGTACGTCTGGTGGAGGTGGCCGAGCGGGCCGGCTGCTCGAATTCGCTGCTCATACAGCGCAGCGCCGATATCCCCTGGGATCGGCTGTCGGGCGTGCGCACACTGGGCATTACGGCCGGCGCCTCGGCTCCTGAGCAACTCGTCAATGAGGTCATCGACGCTCTGAAGTCACGCTTCGATGTGACCGTGGACCTTGTTTCGACGGCAACGGAGAACATCGCGTTCAACGTTCCGCGCGAACTGAGAGACGTGCGCGCGCCGGGCTCCACCTCCTCACTCGCCGCCACCACCCCGGTCGAGCGGATCTGAGACCCAAAAATGGCCGTCTACACCGAGGTCAGCGATGACGAGCTGTCGGCCTTCATCAGCCGCTACAGCGTGGGTGATCTCGTCGCCTACAAGGGTATTGCCGAAGGCGTCGAAAACACGAATTACCTCGTTCAGACGACATCCGGCCGTTTCATCCTGACGCTTTACGAGAAGCGTGTCTCTCGCGACGACCTGCCATTCTTCCTGGGTCTCATGGAGCATCTGGCACGGCGCGGCGTATCGTGTCCCACGCCGGTTCACGACCGCAATGGCGCGATCCTCTCCGTAATCTCCGGCCGAACCGCTGCGATGATAACGTTCCTGGACGGCTTCTCCGTGCGCAAGCCGAAGACGGATCACTGCGGGCAGCTGGGCCGCGCGCTGGCTGAGCTGCATCTGGCCGGCGAGGGTTTTGAGCTGACGCGACACAACGCGCTCGGCGAGACGGGATGGCGGCCGCTTTTCGAAAAATTCCGCAGCCAGGCCGACACGATCATGCCCGGGCTGCAATCTGTCATCCATGACGAACTGCTGCTGCTGGACGCGGCCTGGCCCAGGGACCTGCCGGAGGGAATCATTCACGCTGATCTCTTTCCCGACAACGTCTTCTTCCTCGGCGACAAACTCTCAGGTCTCATCGACTTCTATTTCGCCTGCAACGAAGCACTGGCCTACGATATCGCCATCTGTCTCAATGCGTGGTGCTTCGAACCCGACTTCTCCTTCAACACCGCAAAGGGCCGGGCATTGCTGGAGGGCTACAACAGTGTCCGCCCGCTCAATCGGGCCGAACGCAGCGCCATGCCGCTGCTTGCGCGCGGGGCCGCCATCCGTTTTCTCCTGACGCGCTCCTACGACTGGCTGAACCGGCCGGCCAACGCGCTCGTCATACCGCACGATCCCATGCATTACGTTCGCCGACTGCGCTTCCACCAGACAGTGCGGTCGATATCCGCTTACGGGCTTGGCGAGGGCGCATGACACACGGCGGGCCACGCAAGGTCGTCATCTACACGGACGGCGCCTGCTCTGGCAATCCGGGCCCGGGCGGCTGGGGCGCCATTCTGATGTGGGGAGATCACCGCAAGGAACTCTCCGGCGGTGCCGCCGAGACGACCAACAACCGTATGGAGCTACAGGCGGTCATCGAAGCCCTCGGCGCCCTCAACCGTGCCGCGCACATCGATCTGTTCACCGACAGCGCCTACGTGAAGAACGGCATCACCTCGTGGATCCATTCCTGGAAGAGGAACGGCTGGCGAACGGCAGACAAGAAGCCGGTGAAGAATGCCGACCTTTGGCAGGAACTGGAGGCCGCCCGTCACCGCCATCAGATCGACTGGCACTGGGTAAAGGGCCATGCGGGCCACCCGGAAAACGAAAGGGCCGACGCACTCGCTCGCGAGGGTATGGCGCCCTTTAAGCGTTCGCGTTCGGCCCTAACCGATACCGGGGCCGATCCGGGATCGGACCCCTGAGCAGGCCGGGCGTTACCCGGCTGCGCTCAACGTCAAATCACGTTGTCGATCATCGTGCAGAGGGTCTCTGCGCTCGACTTTTCGTGAACAGGCGGTGAGTCGTCCACATTAAGGACCTTCACCACGCCGTCATCCACCAGCATGGCATAGCGCTTGGATCGCACGCCAAGTCCGATGCCGGCACCCGTCAGGTCGATGTCGAGGCCGATTGCCTTGGCGAAGGCAGCGCTGTCGTCCGTGAGCATGACGACCTTGCCGGCCGAGCCGGTCGCCTTCGCCCACTCGTCCATGACAAAAACGTCGTTGACCGCCGTGCAGGCGATCGTATGAACGCCCTTTGCTTTCAACTCGTCCGCGCGGGCGACAAAGCCGGGCAGATGCTGCAGGTGGCAGGTGGGGGTGAAAGCCCCAGGGACAGCAAAGAGTGCCACCTTCTTACCGGCGAAAATGTCGGCCGTTGTGAGCGCCTTCGGGCCGTCAGCCGTCAGCGTCATGAACTTGGCGTCAGGAATGCGGTCGCCAACCTTGATCGTCATGTGGAAAGCTCCTTTGCGTTGCGCCCGGCCCAACCCGGACGCAGGTTCGGAAAATGTTGACCCGCCTTCTATACGTCAAGACGGGCTCAGTCGATGACGAACGTCAATTCCGACTGCCCCAGCTCGCCTTTCAGCGTGGCAAGCACTCTCGCCCCCTTCACTCGCATCAGATCCTTCGGATCTGAAAGGTCGATGATGAATGATACAACCTCGCCTTGGGCTTCCTGGCGAACGGGCATCGGAATGAAGCGACCATCCTCTATGTAGAGAAACACTTCGGCCGCGTCCGCAGCACCGGGAAAGCGCGCCTTGAGGATCACGCGCGCATCCGGCCCCTCAATCACCAACTCGACCTTGAAGCCCGATGGGTCGCCGGGCTTCACCCGATCCGCCGACCGTGGCACGGCGTCCAGAGCGGCCTGCCCGTCGGGAGAGGCGGGAGGTAGATCGCCAGGCGGTAGGGTGAGCGCCAGATCCACGGCGACGGGTACACAAAGCTTCTTGCAAATTCCATAGTTTGCCGAAACGTCGAGCTGCACCGGTTCGCCCGGACGCTCTGGAGTGATACGCACAGGGAAGACGGCATGTTCCATGTAGCCAATCACGTCACCGGCGTTGTCGCTGATGACTTTTGGCACGGGATACAAAACCTCGACCGATGCGACATTGCGGGATTTCGACCAGTCGAATTCGGGCGGGATGCCACCAGCCGAACCCGGGTTGCGCCAGTATGTCTTCCACCCTTTGTCCATGGTGATCTCGAAGAACGCATAAACGCTGCCGGGGGCGGCGCTCTCGACAGCACCCGCGGTGAGACGGGCCCGGTTGTGATCTCCCTCGACCCAATCCGTTGCGAGCTCCGGCGCAACGGCTCCGGCTATATTGCTCGCAAGGATCGCTACCATCAGCGGCAGAACCAATGCGGCCAAGGCAGCACGAAAAAGCGCACCCGCAGGAAAGCAGCGCCTATGCCGGCTAGACTGACGAAACGTCCGCCCGCTGCCATACCCTTCGATCTCGATCAAACCTCTCTCCTTTTTTCAATCGTGCGCGAACCCGTCCTATCCGCGGCCAGAACATAAGCGTACCAGCCCATCTTGAGCCAAGGTTTCGATTCCTTTGAACCTATCGTGCTGCAGACCCTTCACAGACACGCCCATTGCACATTAAATTATGGGCATGATGATGCCGAAAACCAAACGCGGAGCGAGCGGCGGCACCAGTCTGGAAGGGCAGTTGCTCGTCGCCATGCCAATCATGACCGACAAGCGGTTCTCCCGCTCGGTCATTTACCTGTGTGCGCATTCGAAGGAAGGCGCCATGGGTCTGATCATCAACCATCGCGCTGATCACATTACCTTCCCCGATCTGCTGGAGCGGCTCGGTATAACACCGCGCGGGGCAGAAGACGGCATTGCCGCCGACATCCTGGACCGGGAGGTTCATATGGGTGGACCGGTCGAGACCGGCCGGGGGTTCGTTCTCCACACGGATGACTACCACGCCACAGACTCCACCCTTGATATCGCCGGTGGCATCAGCTTGACAGCCACAATCGATATTCTGAAGGCTATCGCCTCGGGTCGAGGACCGCAGCGCTCTATTCTCGCACTCGGCTACGCTGGCTGGTCTCCGGGACAACTCGAGGACGAAATCCAGGCCAACGGGTGGCTGAACTGCCCGGCCGATGCCGACATTATTTTCGAGACGGATTTGGACGCCAAGTACGAGCGGGCGCTGGCAAAGATCGGCGTCAACCCATCCTTCCTCGTCGGCGAAGCCGGTCACTGCTGAGTTTATCGGCCGCGTCATTGCCGCGTGCCGTCCGCACGCGAAACGCAAAAAACACCCGTAGGCCGCTATTCGGCAGCGCCGCTGGCCGAGCTTCCTCCAGAGCCGCTCGACGAAGCCGCACGCTTTAAGGGCTGCGAAGGCGGCGTGCCGCCTGCGAGCCGTTGGAGGCTGGCTGCAATGTTCGGTGGAAGCTTGTCGAAATTGGGAACGGCACGCGGCGCCGGCCTTGCAACCGGCTTAGGCGCTGCTTTCGGCCCCGGCGGCGATGGCCGCGTGGGCGGAACAGCCCCTTCGGGCATAGGAGGTGGCATACCGGGTTGCGGAGCCGTCGCCATCGGCAAGACGGGAGGAGCGGGCTCGGCGGCGGTGTGCTCCTGCGAAGTTTCCGGCAGACCGGGAACGGCCGGTGCGGAGGCAAAGGCGTCCATGGGATGCGGTTGAGGGGGCGCAGTTGGTCCCCCGGCAACGGCAAACGCCGGCGGACCGGAAAGATCTGCTTGAGGGGATAACGGGAGATGGGGCAGCGAAGACAGACTTGCTGCCAAATCCTGCTGCAAGTCCGGCGGCTGATATCCGTTGCCGGATGGCAGAACCGGCGGCGGGGCCGCAGAAAGCGGGGCTTGCAGAGCCGGTGCAACCGGATCCCGCAATGGCGATGCCGATGGCGTAGCCAGTACTTCGGGCATCGGAACAGGCGGGGCCGGCGGGAATGACCCTTGGAATGCCGGAGGCTCTGGCGGCGGACCATTCTGTCGCGATTGTCCGCGCCGCGAGCCGTTGGGGTGTGGATGATTTCGAATCGGTACGGTCTTGGGCTCGACGGGCATGGATGTTTTCCCGTCGGCTCCGCCACCAGGCACCGGAGGCCGCATGATGATCGGCTCAGCGCCGGCGGCTGCGGCTGCTTCCGGTACGCGCTGATGAGGCGTTGTCTTCTCGGGCGCGACGTCACCGTTGCTCTTCTTGCGAGGAGATGTGCGGAAGAATCCGCGCGGCTGCATGCGGCGCTCAGATTTACGCACCAATTTCAGAAGCTGAAGAACCTCACGCTCGGAGATGGGATCTCCATAGTAGAAGCCTTGGCCGTATTCGCAATCAATAGACCGGAGATAGCTTACGTCCTCATCGGTCTCGACACTGTCGACAACAACTTTTCGTCCAAGCTCGTGCGTCAGCGCCGTCACCGCCCGCAGCATGCCGTTTCCGGAAGCATCCGTACCGCCAGCGGCCAGAAGCGCGCGATCGATGCGGACGGCCTCGAAGGGCAGGCGACCGAGGTAAAGCAGTGACGAGTAGCCGGAGCAGAAACCGTCGAGGATGAGTTCGGCACCGGCGCTGCGCAGCCATTCCAGAGACTCGGTGGCCTTTTCGGGATTCTCCATGACAAGGCATTCGGCCACGCCGATCTTCAGCGAGCCCTTGGCCACCGATTGCCGTGAAAGGCTCTGGCGGATGTCCTGGGCAAGTTCCTGTCCGAGCGTCACACCGGCCGGCAAATTGAGATTGACGAAGAGGGCCTTCTCGGCCCGCGGCAATTCCTTCTGCCAGAAGGCGCAATCCTTGAGAGCCCGCGTAAGGGCCACCTGCAGCGTCTTGTGCAGCAGTTCCGACGCGCCGTCCCACTGCAGGTAGCCGAAGGGATTCAACAGGCCCTGCTTGGGATGCTCCCAGCGTACGACCGCCTCGAACCCTGCCAGCTCCTCCTTCGGCATGTAGACAATCGGCTGATAGAGGACCGTGATCTGGTTCTTCTCAATCGCCTTGCGGATCTCGACCTCCATAAGAGTCCGATCGTCCGCCTGTCCGCGCATCTCCGGCCGGAAAATCTCAATTCGATCGGCACCGCTGCGCTTGGCCTGGTACATGGCCGTCTCCGCCTCGCGCAAGAGGTCCTGCTCATTGGCCTGCTGGCCATCGAAGATGGCGATGCCGACAGAACCCGTCAGCACGATGTCCTGACCGGCGAGCTTGATGGGCGAGCGCAGGCTTCGCCGGATCCGCTCGGCAAGAGCCGCCAGATCCGCTGCCGATCTCTCCTTCATCAGCAGAAGCGCGAAGCGGTCGCCGCCGGCACGCGCAATCGTATCCTCCGGTTCCAGATGACGCTGAAGCCGCCTTGCGACGGTGAGAAGAAAACTGTCTCCCACCACGACGCCATAGGACGAATTGACGGTCTTGAACTTGTCGATGTCAACGAACATCACGGTCGGGCGGATTTGCATTTCCGTGCGGGCACGCTGCATCGCAATGGCCAGACGGTCGGATAGGATCTGCCGGTTGGGAAGGCCGGTGAGCGAACACTTGACGGCATCGGTGAGAAGCCGCTCCTGAGCGCGCTTGGTATCAGTGACATCGCGCAACAGACCGACGCTCTTCACGGTCCGTCCATCGGAACTCGGGATCGAGGAAGCTTCGACTTCGTACCAACGATAGCTGTTGTCGGCGTGCCGAAGGCGGAAGACGCACTGCATATGCCCATCGTTGCGCTCCTCGTTGGCCACGAGCGACAGGCGAAACCGTTCCCGATCGGCGGGATGGATATGATGGCAGAAGTCCTCGACCTTGGTGTTGAGTTCGCCCGGGTTGAGACCGAGGGCGGCTTCGACATTGCCGCTGACCTTTACCTCATCCCGGCGCGCGCTCCACTCCCAAACGCCGGCACCGGCCGCCTCGACCGCGACGGAGCGCAACTGAAGTTCCGAAGGCGCCGAGCCGTAGAGCGGTTCGAGCGAGCGGAACGCGAACTGGGTCACCGTAAATCCGATGAGCAGCACAATGAGCACGAGACCGGCGACGAGGCCGGAGACGACCATGTCTCCTGAAAGCTGTCCGGTGAGCGTGACCGCCGCACCGAACGCCCAGACCAGGAGCAGGATCCAAGTGGGGATGAGAGACAGCGCCCGGTCCTGCCCCCTCAGCGCCAAGAACAGCGTCACAAGCATGCCGATCCCGCCGATGGCCGCAAAGGACATGCGCGCGAACGTGGATGCGAGGCGCGGATCAATGACAGCGACAGCGACGAGCGCAAGTTGGGCCACGATCCAGACGCTGAACAGCATCCGGGCAAGCCCGTGCCAGAGCGAAATGCGCAGGAAGAAATACAGGAAGATGACGAGGCTCGCCGCCATCGCGGCTTCGCACGCAGCGCGATAGACCGCATTGTTCTCCGCCTTGAGCTGGAACAGCTTGTGGAAGAACCCGAAGTCGACACAGAGGTAGCCCAGCACGCACCATGCAACAAGGGCGGCAGCCGGAAAGATGACCTTGTGATTGGCGGCAAAGATCGCCGTCAGGAAGATCGCGAGCAAGGCGGTGAGGCCCAGCATGACCCCGTTGAAGAGCTGCCGCTCGCGAACCTTCAGCTCGTAATCGAGCGGTTTCCAGAGGTAGATGCGCGCATAGCGCTCAGACGAAAGCTCGGCGACATACGTGATGGTCTGACCCGGCTCGAGGGTGATGCGAAACAGGTCCGCGCGCTCGCTATTGATGCGCTCGGGCATAAAGCCCATGGATGGCGTGACAGCCTCGATACGCCGCGCGTCAAGATCAGGCCAAACGATGCCCGACCCAATGACTGTGTAACGGGATGCCGCTATCCAGCGCTCGATGGCGGTGTCGGTCGGATTGTAGAGTGCGAAGACCATCCAGCTTGGATTGGTGCCGGGCGTGGTTGCACGCACCGAAAGCCGGCCCGCCGTTCCGTCGGCGCTGGCCGCTGTTTCGATCTGCAGGCTATCCCCGCGGCCTTCGTAAAGCGCGCCCAGGGTGGTGATTTCGATGCGGCCCTGATCGGGCGAAACGGAAATTGCTTCGAGAGCCGACGCGTTGCCTGTCCGCAGAACCAGCGCAATGACTAGGAGCGAGAAGATCCACAATCTGCCAATTAGGGTCATGCGCGACCCTCCTGGCCCGACCCCCGGTTCGGACCAGCAACAAGACCGAACAGCACGTGATCTCGCCACACACCGTCGATCTTCAGATACTCGCGCGCATACCCTTCCCGCTCGAAGCCGCTGCGTTCCAGCACGCGGATCGAGGGCTCGTTGGCGGGCTGCGTGGCCGCTTCGAGGCGGTGCAGGCGCAGGTGTTCGAAGCTGAAGTCCGCTATCGCGCGCACGGCATCCGTCATGTAGCCGCGGCCAAGATACGGCCGGCCGAGCCAATAACCGACCGACGCCGACTGGGTAATGCCGCGTTGAATATTTGTGAGGGCAGCCCCGCCTACGAGACGGTCGTCGTGAGCGGTGAATATAAGGAAGGCGTAGCCCTGGTCGTTACGAGCTTCGCGCTGGTAGTGGCGCACGCGCCGCTTGAACGCGGTGCGGGTCAGATCATCACGCGGCCAGGTCGGCTCCCAGGGCTGGAGATGCGCGCGGCTTTCAGCGCGCAATTCGGCCCAGGGGCCGTAATCGGACACCTGGGGAGCCCGCAAGATCACGCGGGTGCCCGGAACGACAGCGGGAACATCCGGAACGAGGCCTGACCTCAGGAATGCCATGTGTGCGTTCCTTGCGCGCCCTAAGTCAGTGCACCCAGCCGCGCGCCCGCGCGCGCTGCGAAATTACCGCTATTGCGGCCAGCGCCGACGACGGCCACGCAGGCCTCCCGCCGCCTCAGACGCTGCGCCAGGGTGCGAACATCGTCCGCCGACACGCTATCAACGAATGCGACGATCTCGGAGGTGGACAGCACGCTGCCGTGCAGCAGGATCTGACGCGCAAGTTGCTCGGCACGGGCTGAACACGATTCCAGGCTCATCATGAGGCCGGCCTTGAGTTGGGCCTTGGCGCGCGCCACTTCGGCTTCGTCGGGGCCGCTCGCCGCCATCCGGTCGATCTCATCACTCACCACGTCGATCAGCTCCCCGATCATTCCAGGCCCGGTCGCCGCATGCACGGCAAAGAGCCCGCTATCCTTCAATCCCCACGACGTCGAATAGATGGCGTAGCAAAGACCACGCTTTTCCCGAACCTCCTGGAAGAGACGTGATGACATCCCCCCGCCGAGCACCCCCGACAACACCTGAGCGGCAAAAAACTCCGGCTCGCGATAGGAGGGTGCCTCGAAACCCATCACGAGATGCGCCTGCTCGAACTTGCGTGAACTCGACCGAACCCCGCCCTGATACAAGGCCGGCTCTTCGACACCCGAACCCGCATTAGTCAGCGCCCCGAATAGGGCCTCAGCGTGGCGGACGGCGTCTTCGTGGCGGATCGCGCCAGCGCCCGATAGGACCATGCCCGCGGGATGATAACGCTCAGCAAGGAAGTCCTTTAAATTACTGCGGGAAATCGCCTTCACACTGTCCGGCGTCCCAAGAATTGTCCGCCCTGCGGGCTGGCCCGGAAAGGCGGCATCCTGGACGAGATCGAAGACGATGTCGTCCGGGCTGTCCAGGGTTCCGGCGATCTCCTGGAGAATCACCTCGCGCTCTCTCTCCAGCTCGTCCTCGGCAAAAGTGGAGTTCTGAAGAATGTCGGCGATGATCTGCAGTGCAATGCCCTCATCGCCTTTGAGCACACGGGCAAAGTATGCCGTGGTCTCCAGCCCTGTCGCAGCGTTGAGATCGCCGCCTACAGCCTCGATCTCCTCGGCGATATCCCGTGGGGACCGCGTCGTCGTTCCCTTGAAGGCCATGTGCTCGAGCAGGTGTGAGAGACCATGTTCCTCCGTGCGCTCGTGACGCGCGCCGGTATTCACCCAGAACTCCGAGTGCACTCGTCTCCAGATGCGGCATGGTCTCAGTGACAACCGTCAGGCCGTTCGAAAGCCGCGTGATCTCCACGCTCATAAATTCCCTCCCACTGCGGCTCTGGCGACTGATTCGACGAAACCCTCGACCTCCTTCAGATCGTTGGTGAGCACGGGATAGCGCTCGGCGTCGGTCATGAGAGAAGAGAGACGCGGCGGAAGTCCGGGACGCGCGCCGGTGATCGCCTCCATGGCATCGGGGAACTTGGCGGGATGGGCCGTCGCCAGAACGACGCGCGCGACCTCGCCCGACACATGACCCTCGAGCGCAGCGTTTGCCGCAAACACTCCGCAGGCGGTATGCGGATCGAGCAGATAGCCGCTTGCTGCGCGCGTCTCGCGAATGGTGCTCGCGACCGCCTCCTCGTCAGCCGCACCCGCGCCGAAGTCGCGGCGTACGGCTTCGCGCTGTTTCTCTGTCAGCTCGAACCGGCGCCCTTGAGCCAGCATCTGCATCTGACGGGCGACGAGTTCAGCATCGCGGTCCGACGCGTCGAACAGATAGCGCTCGAAGTTCGACGAGATCTGAATGTCCATGGACGGCGAAGACGTCGCCACCACGTCGCGCATCTCGTAAACGCCCGTTTCAAGCGTCCGGGGCAGAATGTCGTTCTGATTGGAACCAATGACGAGCATTTCGATCGGCAACCCCATGCGCCGGGCCACGTAACCGGCGAAGATGTCGCCGAAGTTGCCCGTCGGCACGGAGAAGGCCACTTTGCGATAAGGTGCACCGAGCGCCGCGGCGGCAACGAAGTAGTACGTCACCTGTGCAACGATACGGCCCCAATTGATCGAGTTGACGCCCGACAGGCTGACGCGATCGCGAAAAGCGTGATCGTTAAACATCGCCTTTACGAGCGCTTGGCAGTCGTCGAACGTGCCCTTGATCGCAACCGCGTGGACGCTGTCTTCGATGGGTGTCGTCATCATGCGGCGCTGCACGTCCGAGACGCGCCCATCGGGAAACAGGATCACAACATCAACTCGTGACGACGACCGGAATGCCTCGATAGCCGCGCCGCCCGTATCTCCGGAAGTCGCGCCGACGATGGTGGCGCGCTGGTTCCGCTTCGCCAGAACGTGATCCATGAGGCGCGCCAGGAGCTGCATGGCGACGTCCTTGAAAGCGAGCGTCGGCCCGTGGAACAGCTCCAGAATGAACGTGCGGTTATCGATCTGCGTTAGCGGCGTCACAGCCGGATGGCCGAAGGACGCATAGGCCTGCTCGGCCATCGCAAGCAGCTCGGCTCGAGTGAGTGCGCCACCGGTGAACGGATGGATGACCTCGACGGCGACTTCGGCGAACGGCCGCCCGGCCAAGCTGGCGATGGTTTCTTGAGACAGAGTGGGCCAGGTTTCAGGGACATAGAGGCCGCCGTCGCGCGCCAGCCCGGCGAGGAGCACATCCTCAAAGCCGAGGACCGGAGCTCGGCCTCTGGTGGAGATATAGTTCACGGATCTTTCGAGCTTTCATAGTCAGGGACAACGGTCGTGCCGCTGGCAGACCCTAAGGCCCCGCCGCTTCGCGAACAAGCCCGCTATCATGTTGGAATGGTTGCGCCTACCGTCCACGTAAACGGGGGATCGCATACATCAAGTAGATGGCTGTCAGGACCACCGCGAGGCCGAACCAAGTCAGGGCATATTCCAGGTGCCGATTGGGCAACTTCAGCTCCGTCACGCCGCCCTTGGGCCATCCACCCGGAGCATCCGTTTCCGCATCGATGAACAGCGGCAGGCTCTTCGGCACGCCCTCCGGGAAAGCTGCCGCGAGCATGCCGTCGAAATCGCGCCAGAACCAGAGATTGGCCTTCGGGTCATTGTCAGGGACGAAACGGCCATGCGTGCCAGGCAATCGGACGAGTCCTACCACAACCGTTTCACCTGCGACCTGCCCCTCGGCCCGACTCCCCGGATCCTTAAGGTGTTCGGGCAAGAAGCCCCGATTGACGATCAGCACATCATCGGAACCGGCAACCTCAAACGGCGTGTAGAGGTGGAACCCCGGCCCGAGGCGTTGATCTGGAGCGTAAAAGTAAAGCTCCTTGTCATGGAGGAAGCGGCCACTGACGCGGGCCCGGGCATACTCCAGTTCCGCCCGAGCAACGGGACCATCGGCGACCGGACCCTTCAGCAGCCGATCAAGATCAACCGGCTCCGCCTTGGTCCGCATCGCGATATCAGCGAGCAGCCCTTCCTTCCAATCCCTGCGATCGAGTTGCCAGAAGCCCAGCGACACGAGCAACGGCAGGGCCAGGAGTACCATGACCGTCGGGATCAGAAGCTTGCGGTCGCGCAGTCGGGCGAACATCGGCGTTACAGGTTTCTCCAGAGGGCGCGCGCTTCAGTGGCCGGCGAGGCGGCCTTCCTCAGCCTTGTGCTTGTACTGCAGGGCGATGAGGAGCGCCTTGAGAAAACGCAGAAGCCCGAGCGCGATGATGGGTGTCAGAAGGCCCCACATCACCAGATGCACCCAGAGGGGCGGATAGTACGTGAACTCGAACCATAGGGCCGCGCCGAGAACCAGGAAACCCAGAATGAAGATCGCGAAGACTGCGGGGCCATCACCGGTGTCAATAAAGGCGTAGTGCAAACCGCAGCTTGAACAGTTCTCACGCAGTACCAGCACCTGCCGGAAAAGCGGGCCCTGGCCGCAGCGCGGACAGCGGGCAAGCAAGGCGCTCTTCATCACCGAAGCACTGTGGGTCGATGTCATGGCTGGACCGTCCTGAGCATGAGTCACGCACCGAAGGGGGGCACGGCGCACCCTAGGAAAAAGGGGCGGCTCCGTCGAGCCGCCCCTTCGATTTGTTTGAGCACCAGAACTCGGCGCGAGCCCTTCAGGGGTTCGCACCGTGTGCAAGGCCGTCAGTGCGCGCCCGGATGAGGTCCGGCGCCCCAGACGTAGATGCAGGCGAACAGGAACAGCCACACCACGTCGACGAAGTGCCAGTACCACGCTGCTGCCTCGAAGCCGAAGTGCTGCTTGGGCGTGAAGTGACCCTTCATGGCACGAAGCAGGCAGACCAGGAGGAAGATCGTACCGATGATGACATGTGCGCCGTGGAAACCCGTCGCCATAAAGAACGTCGAGCCATAGGTGTGGCCAGCGAACGAGAAGGCGGCATGGCCATACTCGATGTACTGGAGCACAGTGAAGAGCGCGCCGAGCACAACCGTAAGAGCCAGACCGATAATGAGCTGCGTGCGCTCATTCTTGAGAAGAGCGTGATGAGCCCAGGTGACCGTGCAGCCCGAGAGCAGCAGCACCAGGGTGTTGATGAGCGGCAGGCCCCACGGATCGAAGGTCGCCTTGAAGAAGCCATCCGCTGGGGCTCCTGTGGCGGGGATCATGGCCTCGGTCATCTCAATGGGAACCGGAGGCCACTGGCCACCGAAGATCTCGTCCCGCTTTACCATGCCGACCGCCTGCTGCACGTTCTCGAGCGTATAGGTACCGTTCGGGAACAGCGCTGCATCAAAGTAAGCCCAGAACCAGGCGACGAAGAACATCACCTCGGAGGCAATGAACAGGAGCATGCCGTAGCGCTGGTGGATCTGGACGACCGGAGTATGGGACCCGCTATGGGCCTCGGCGATCACGTCGCGCCACCACATGAAGGCGACAGCGCATAGTCCAACGATGCCGACCGCGAATACGGCTGGACCCTGAATACCGAACAATCCTTCGCCGCCACCCATGGAACGCATCCAGATGATGGCACCGAGCGCGCCAAGGAAGGCGCTCAACGAGGCGAGAAGCGGCCAGGGGCTTGGCTCCACGAGGTGATAGTCGTGCTGATTGGCGTGTGATGATGCCATGGTCGTCTCCGTCGTCCCCGTTACTTGTTGCATGCGCCGGTTGTCCGGCCGTTATTCACCGTGAAGCGGGCGCGAGGCCCGCGTCACGGTTCGTTCAGCTTGGGTTACCCTTGCTCGATTGCACAGACGCCTGCCCGCCCGTCGCTCCGTCTGCGACGGGATAGAAGGTATAGGACAGTGTAATTTCTTTTAGCCGCGACGATTCGGGATCGGTTACGAGCGCCGGATCGACATAGAACGACACCGGCATCTCCACAGACTCACCGGCCGCGAGCGTCTGCTCCGTAAAGCAGAAGCATTCTATCTTGCTGAAGTAGAGCCCCGCCGCATCGGGTGCCACGTTGAACGTCGCAGTGCCCTTGATCGTTTTGTCCGAAATGTTGGTTGCCCGGTAGAACACAAGCACGTTCTCGCCGATGTTGGCTTCCACGGTGCGCTGTACGGGCTCGAACTTCCAGCCAAGCTTGGGCGAGACGTTGGCGTCGAAGCGCACCGTCACTTTACGATCGAGCACAACGTCGGAGGGCTTCTCCGCGCGCTGTGTGGTTCCACCCAGCCCCGTCACCTGACAAAACATCTGGTAGAGCGGCACGGCGGCATAAGCCATGCCGACCATGACGAAAGCGCCGGCCGCACAAGCCAGCGCGATCTTGGTGTCGCTGCGGCGGCCTCGAGCCGGACTGTGCTGCTGGTCCTGAGACACGTTGAGAATCCCTTGGTCAGATCGGCCGGTTCATCACGTTGGCGCCGAGACGAACGATCGTCGCGGCATAAAACATTATGACGAGGAACCCCAGGCCCAGAGCGATCACCAGCGAGCGCATGCGCTGCCGTTTCAGCTCGGCAGCCTGTTCCTCGGCGCTCAGCGGTGTGTTCGTCTCGGTCATCAGGTTCGTGCCTTTCACGCCATTAAACGCGTCACCGCGCCCTCGACCAGGAGGATGGCGAACAGTGCGTAGAGATACAGGATGGAGAACCAGAACAGCCGCTTGCATGCCTGGTCGGCCTCGCGCCCCTCGGTGATGCGCCAGACGTTGAATGCGAGCCAGAGGAAGACCGCCCCCAGCACCGCCGAGGCGATGCCATAGGCAATCCCGGCAAAGCCCATGAAGTAGGGCGCGATAGCAAGCGGCACGAGCGCCAGAGAATAGAGGATGATTTGGCGGCGCGTCTCCGCAGTCCCGGCCACGACGGGCAGCATCGGCACCCCGACGCGCTCGTAGTCGCGTAGACGCAGCAATGCCAGAGCCCAGAAGTGTGGCGGCGTCCAAACGAAAATGATGAGGAACAGCAGGATACTCTCCAGGCTCACCCCACCGGTCACTGCGGCCCAACCAATCATGGGCGGGAAGGCGCCGGCCGCACCGCCGATGACGATGTTGTGAGGCGTCCTGCGCTTCAGCCACATCGTGTAAATGAACAGGTAAAAGGCGATCGTGATCGCCAACAGCGCGCCCGCCACCCAGTTGACGAGCACGCCCAGGGTCAGCACCGACATGACGGACAGCACGGCGCCAAACTGCAACGCGTCGCCCGGGGTCACGCGACCACGAGGAATGGGGCGCGCTGCCGTGCGCGCCATGTGCTGGTCGATGTCAGCGTCGTACCACATGTTGAGCGCGCCAGACGCGCCCGCGCCGACGGAAATAGCCACGATCGCAATGATTGCTATGACGGGATGGATTGCACCCGGCGCTACAACGAGGCCAGCGAGTGCAGTGAGGATGACAAGTGTCATCACACGCGGCTTCATGAGGGTCACGTAATCGCCGACGCTGGGCTCCAGCGCCCTTATCGTCGTGCCAGTGTTCGCCTCTAGTCCGGCTGCGGACATCGTCCCCTGCTCCCTGGCGGAGGCCGGAACGCGGCTCGAGAGCGCGTCACCGTCCTTCGTTTGTTGCGCGACCGTGTTTCAGGTCTTTTTTGTTAGGCTCTTGCGAGCTTCTTGGTATTGCGGCGGACCCCGAAGAGCCCTGCCGGATCATAATCCGATCGGGAAACCCGGCCGGATGAGCCGGCCGGGTTTCATGTCGTTAGTGCCGATCCGAGGTGGCTGCGATGCGTGGCAGCGTCTCGAACTGGTGGAACGGCGGCGGCGAAGGCAGTGTCCACTCAAGCGTTGTTGCGCCCTCGCCCCACGGGTTGCCAGCCGCCTTTTCCTTGCGGGCGAAGGCAACTGCCAGACCGATGAAGAAGAACAGCGTGCCGAGCGCCGTAATGTAGGAGCCGACCGAGGAGATCTCGTTCCAGAAGGCATAGGCATCCGGATAGTCGGCGTAACGGCGCGGCATGCCGGCGGCACCCAGGAAGTGCTGCGGGAAGAAGAGCACATTGGCACCGACGAAGGTCGTCCAGAAGTGCAGCTTGCCCCAGAACTCCGAGTACATGTAGCCGGACATCTTCGGGAACCAGTAATACCAGCCCGCGAAGATCGAGAAGACGGCACCGAGCGACAGCACATAGTGGAAGTGCGCCACAACGTAGTAGGTGTCGTGTAGCGCGCGGTCGACGCCCGCATTGGACAGCATCACGCCCGTCACACCGCCAACGGTGAACAGGAAGATGAAGCCCAGCGCCCAGATCATGGGCAGACGGAACTGGATCGAGCCGCCCCACATCGTCGCGATCCACGAGAAGATCTTCACACCCGTGGGTACCGCGATCACCATCGTGGCGAACACGAAGTAGGCCTGCGTATTCACCTTCATGCCTGCGGCGTACATATGATGCGCCCACACGATGAAGCCGACGAGGCCGATGGCGACCATTGCGTAAGCCATGCCAAGGTAACCGAACACGGGCTTGCGGGAGAAGGTCGCCACGATGTGGCTGACGATGCCGAAGCCCGGCAGGATGAGGATGTAGACCTCGGGGTGGCCGAAGAACCAGAACAGATGCTGATAGAGGAGCGGGTCACCGCCGCCGGCAGGGTTGAAGAACGTCGTGCCGAAGTTGCGGTCGGTGAGCAGCATCGTGATGGCACCGGCCAGAACCGGGAGCGACAGCAGCAGCAAGAACGCGGTGATGAGCACCGCCCACACGAACAGCGGCATCTTGTGCAGCGTCATGCCGGGAGCGCGCATGTTGAAGATCGTCGTGATGAAGTTGATGGCACCAAGAATTGACGAGGCGCCGGCAACGTGCAGCGAAAGAATTGCGAAGTCCATCGCAGGACCGGGGTGACCCGAGGTGGACAACGGCGCATAGACCGTCCAGCCGGCACCCACGCCGTGCATTCCGGTCGGTCCCTCCACGAACATCGAAATCAGCAGCAGAACGAGCGCCGCAGGCAACAGCCAGAACGAGATGTTGTTCATGCGCGGGAAGGCCATGTCGGGCGCGCCGATCATCAGCGGCACGAACCAGTTGCCGAAGCCGCCCATCGTGGCGGGCATCACCATGAAGAACACCATGATGAGGCCGTGACCCGTCACGAACACATTGTACATGTGCGGGTTTGAGAAGTACTGCATCCCCGGCTCTTGCAGCTCGAGGCGGATACCAATCGACAAGGCGCCGCCAATGATGCCGGCGACCATTGCGAAAATGAAGTAGAGCGTCCCGATATCCTTGTGGTTCGTCGAGAACAGCCAGCGGCGGATGCCCGTCGGTGTATGATCATGATGTTCGGCGTGTGCCGCAGTGCTACCCATGGTCTTCGACCTTCTTGTCTCGGGTTATTCCTATAATCTTTCGTGACGTCCGGCTGCAGACAGGCAATCCCAACTGCAGCGTCCGGCTCAGCCGGCGTTATTGTTTGTCAGAGGCGTCCGCGACCGACTTGATGCCCGCATGCTCAAGGGCGACGCGATCGAGGATCTCCCTGGCCTTCTTGCGGTCCTTGGCCTTCATGGCACCGGCCCACTCGTCGAACACTTCCTGCTTCACGACGCGGACGGCGATCGGCATGAAGGCGTGGTTCATGCCACATAGCTCTGAGCACTGACCGTAGAATATGCCCTCCTGCTCCGCCTTGAACCAAGTGGACGTTAAGCGGCCCGGAACGGCATCGATCTTCGAGCCGAACGAGGGGATGGTCCAGTTGTGGATCACGTCGTTAGAGGTCACGAGAACGTGGACGTTCTTGTTGACTGGGACGACAATCTCGTTGTCGACGGCCAGCAGGCGCGGCGTCGGGATGCCAGCCTTCACCTTCTCGGCAACTTCTTCATCGCTCAGCATGTTGGAGGTGATCGTGAAGCCACCCTGGTCAGGATACTCGTGCTCCCAGAACCATGCGTTTCCGATCGCCTTCACCGTGAGATCGGGCTTCGGATAAGTGTACTGCAGCATCAAGAGTTTGAAGGAGGGAATGGCGATGGCCACCAGAATTAGGATCGGCACAACCGTCCAGGCAACCTCAAGGAAGGTATTGTGGGTCGTCTTCGACGGCGTGGGGTTGGCGGACTCGCGGAACCGGACCATCACGTAGATCATCAGCCCCAGCACAAAGAGCGAGATGGCGATGATGATGATGTTCACGAAGTCGTAGAAGCTGTGAATCTCGCGGGCTACCTCGGTGACCGGTGCCTGCAAGCCAATCTGCCCCGGAGCCGACTGGCCCGCGGTGGCTAAAGCCGGATCAATTCCGAACCCGATGGCTGCCCCCAGCGCAGCCAGACCGGCCGCGACAGGAACGAGGTTCCGTGGACGTATCGTCATTGCATTCGCTCCCCAGATCAGCCCGGTTCGCGCCGGGCATCATGATCGAACTAGGGAGATCCTCGGAACCTCTGGGACTTGTCCCCGAGTGCGGCAGGCGAGCACGAACCTTTTTGTCGTTTTTTGGCGCCAGGAATTCGCGCGCCTTCGACTTTTGGTTCTCTCGGCGCCCCCACAACCCGGGATCTGCACACCGGGTTTCGAACTTAAGCAGGCGCCTTCAGCCAAGTGTGACGATCTTCCCCTTCGTCGCGGACAGATCAACCGACAAAACGGCCCTAAGTCAAGTTTTTTGCGGCAAATTTTCGCATGAAGTCACCGTTCCCGTGACTTTACCCACCGAAGCATCTTTTCCTTTGCTGAGCACCTCGCAAAGGCGGTGAACGTCCTCTTTCGGCCTTTTTCGTAGCGGAAGCACCTGCGGCCGGTGACGGAGCCTGATCCGTGTAGTTCACGTTGCAACGCACCATACGCTGCCCCCTGTGATCGCATGTCACGCCTCGCCCGTTCTACCGAACCTAATGCAACCCTTAGCGCCGCCCTCATGCCCCCTATGAAACGCATCGACGCGACGACAACAACTCATCCTCATCTGTCGGGTCCCGCACGGGCGCTTGCTGTCCTGTTGGCGATTTTCGGCGTCCTGTGGACCGGGGCAGCGGTTGCTCAGGAGGCAAAGGCTCCCGAGATGGCGGATGGCACCATCAAGTCGCAACACGGCGATTGGCAGGTGGTCTGTAAGCCGCCGCCGCCCGGCGCCAAGAACGAGGTCTGCGCGCTGGTTCAAAGCGTGACCGCGGAGGATCGCGAAAACGTCGGTCTGACAGTCTATTTTCAGAAATTCTCCAACGGCATGCGAGTCTTGCGGGTATTCGCGCCGCTGGGAGTGCTTCTCCCGCCCGGGATCGGGCTTAAGATCGACGACACGGATGTCGGACACGCGCCTTTCCTGCGCTGCCACACATTCGCCTGTTACGCGCAGGTCACCGTGGAGGAGCCGCTCATCGGACGGCTATCAGCTGGAAAAACCGCGATTTTCATCATCTTCCAGACCGAGGAGGCTGGCATCGGGATCCCCGTGTCGCTTGCGGGCTTCGCCGATGCGCTGGCCCAACTGCCCTGAGGGCCGCCCCTTCGTATCAGGTGCCACGCCGCACATTTTCAGAGAACTCGCATTGCCCTCCGGCTTCGAGTGCGTGTCCGTCCGGCGAGAGTATCAACCGTTGCGGCTGTGCTGAGGACGTGTCCGGCCATTTGCCTGCAATGCTGGCTTGGCTTCGCTTCTGGATGGAAACTGGATGAAGCCATTCTGGCTTTCCCCCGGCTTGCCCGCCAACATCGCTTCTGACAGCGCTGTTTGGGAAGGCATGGAGAACGCATCGGTCCAGGCCTTGTAGATAAGCGTCGCCGAGTCCTGATACTGGGCCATCGCCGTCTGCCAGAACCGCATCTGCTCCTCGACCACATCCTGGTGCGTCCTGCAACGCGACAGCCGCTGCGGAACTCCCAGGTAGGCCTGCGCCCTGCGGCTTGCCAGTTGAATAAGCGCCATCTGCTGCGCGGTGATGGCCTTCATTGGTCCGAAGCCCGCCGACAGGGTGTCCAAGGCCAGGCGATGGTCGAACTGGAAGGGATCGAACACCTTCGGGCGGTTCAGGGAGGTGTCGAGCCAGTCGTGCAGGTGCGGGTTATTGGGGGCTGGTTTGTCCATGACGCGTACGGTCCTCGGGTCCGACCACAAGACAGGAGCGGGAGAGTGTGACTAAGAACTAGACGTTCATACACAGTTATTTTGTGCGGAAGGCGCAGAATCTCAATGGCCACGGGCTGAAATTTGATCTCCCTGCTGAGTATCTCGATACGGCCCGCTTTGCAATCGAAGCTCAAAACAGCCGGCACGTCTATCTTTGGTTGCATCCAGCGTGGCATGGCAACCTATTGATGTAAAACAGCATTCTTAACCAATCATCCGTTGACAGTCGTACTCGTCCGACGTCTGATGAACTCCATAGCGGGTATGTTTTGCGTCGAGTGCGGATGTGGCAAGGCGTTGGACCGGGGCACGTAAGGCTCTCGGCGCTCTCCTTCTGGGAACGCTGGCCACAAGCTTGAGCCCCTTCGCAGCCGTTCCAGCGGCGCACGCCCAGGAGTGGAGCCCAGACCAGATCAGGCCCGATTGGCGGGAAATCTGGCGATGGCGCGAGGTTTGGGCCGGCGTGGATGCCTCACGCGATAACTGGCTCGTCTACTCCGGCATGACGGTCGCCCCGTTCAGTCATATCCATGAGCCTGGACTTCGGTTGCGGTTTGCGGGCGGTTACGGCCACTACGGCTACAGCGGCGATCGCAGCCAGACGGAAACACCCCTCATTCGCAGCTTTGCCGCCCGCACCTTCTACGGCGAGGCGCTGGCGGGTTATCTGGAGAAATGGGGACCGTTGACAGCCAAAGCCTTTGCCGGGGTTTCGATGATCGGGCACGCGATCCAGCCGTTTGACAACGAGAACGCGGTCATCGGCGACGACATTGGGTTCAAAGCCGTGATCGAGCTTTGGCTCGACATCGGCACGATCGGTTTTGCTTCGCTCGACATGTCCTGGAGCACAACGCACGATGTGCGCTCCGCGCGCGCCCGCGTCGGTACGCGGATCTCACCGGCACTGTCGGCCGGCGTGGAAGGCTGGCTCAACCTCGATGCGCAAAGTGATTGCGACCTCGGCTGGACGGAGAGCGGCGCATGTGCCCGGCAACATAATTTTTCTGGCGACGAGACAGACCTCATGGATTACAGCCGCGCGGGCCTATTCCTGCGCTACGCCTGGGACGGAGGGGAGATCTCGGTGTCGGGCGGTGTCTCGGGCGGGAGCTTCATGAACATCGGGGATGCCGACCCGGAGCCCTACGGAACCGTGAATTGGATCACGCAGTTCTAAATTCGAGCCCATCCGAACTCCGGCCCGCATACCTATCGGCGGGACCACAATCTCGGATAGTCTAGTCGCAACGCAACCCACCACCGCCGAGTTGCCTGCGCATGAAAGCCCTTAATTCGATCCTCATGCTCGCTGCTGCCGCCATCCCTCTGCTTGGCTTCGATGGGGCCGCAGCGGCCGGAAAGACGTGCAGCGACGTGGCCGTTTCGGCCCGCGGGGAACCCGCCCGTTACGTGTGGCTGGCGAAGACCAAGGCGCGGGCCAACTGGCGCCGTAAGGTCCGCGCCACGCCCGGCCTGGGGACCGAATTCGCCAACTGGTACGATGCCGAAACGAGCGAAGAGCGGTGTATTACGGGCGAGGGGGGCACAGTGTGCGTGTTCACCGGCTATCCCTGCCAGCGCTGAGGGGGACGTCCCGCCGTCGGGCGCCAAAAAAATTCCGCTGACGCCCCAAGGAAAACCCATTCCCGTCCGTCCATAGGGGTGAAGACCAGGGCAGCGAGAGCGCACCCACGTGACTGGCGAACAGGATGACGAACTGGCGGCGCGGGCTGCAGCGGGAGACCGCCGGGCCTTCGCGGCCCTTCTGGAACGGCACTACGACCGCATTTATGCGCTCGCATGGCGCTGGTCGGGCGCACGTGACCGGGCGGAAGATATTGCCCAGGATGTCTGCGTGAAGCTCGCTCAGGTGATCGGAACCTTCCGCGGCGAGGCGGCCTTTACGACCTGGCTCTACCGTTTGGCCTACACGACGACAATCGACAGCCTCAGAAGCACCCAAAGACTCTTGCCGCTCGATACGTCACAGGTGCTGGCTCTGGTCGAGACCCCGGATGGCGCGACGCCCGAGGACGACGTTATGAGCGCAGAGATCTGGCGAACCGTGCGCGCACTCCCGGGCCAACAGCGCGATGCGGTGCTACTCGTCTATGGCGAAGACATGAGCCATGCGGAAGCAGCCCAAATCCTGGGATGCACGGAGAAGACCGTCTCCTGGCATCTCTTCGAGGCGCGCAAACGCCTCAAAACCCTTCTCGATGCGGTGGCTTGAAACATGAGCGAAAGGCAGCCCCAGAGCTTGAAGTCCCTGCCCGTTCCGCCGCCCCGCGAGACGGCGAAGCGGAAGGCCATCGCGGCCGCTCTCGCCGCATTCGAAAATTCCGAGCACGGAACCCAAGCTTCCGACGGCGCGGCACGTCCTATTCCCCGGTCTCACGCCGAGACGAGGAGAAAGTTCATGACGTTCACACGCTCACAGTATGCGATGGCCGCCTCACTCGCCGCACTCATCATCGCCGCGCCGATTGCCTTCCGCGTTGCGGATATGCCCCGCTATGAAGAGACCGGCGAGGCCAACCAGAAACCCGCCCCGGAAATCACGGCAAATCAGAACGCGGCGGCAGATAAGCCGCGAACCGATGCGCTCACCGAACGCGGTCGTCTGGAGGCCGAGAAGAAACTCAGGCAGGTGCCGCCGCCAGCCTCCACGGCCCTGACCGCCGTCCCAGGCGCCCCCAGAGCGGGCAACGTCGGCCCGGAGAGCAGCATAGCGGGCCTTGCTTCGCCATCGGCGGCCCCTGCTGCAGCGGCCACCCGGCGCTTCGGGCCGATGCAAATGGGAGGAGGCATTTCGGGAGCCATCAATACAGCCGATGCGGACCGCCAGCGCGTGGTCGCAGACGAAGGCTTCCGCGACCAGTTCGAAGCCACATCGATCAATCCCCTCAAACAGGTCGCAAGCGAGCCCGTTTCAACATTTTCTATCGACGTCGACACCGCTATCGTACGCTTTCGTGCGCCGGGCACTCAATGCGGGACGTTTGCCGCCGAAGGCCGCCGTGCGCACAGAGGAGATGATCAACTACTTCGATTATGCTTATCCCTCGGCCGAAAGCGTATCGGCGCCGTTCAAGCCGACCGTGACGGTTGTTCCATCGCCGTGGAACCCGTCTAACCGCCTCGTGCATATCGGTATCAAGGGCTACGAACTCCAAAATTCGGAACGCCCACGAGCCAATCTCGTGCTGCTCGTCGACGTGTCGGGCTCCATGCAGCCAGCCGACAAGCTGCCGCTAGTCAAGAACGGTCTGCGGATGCTGGTGGAGGAATTGAAGCCCGACGATACGGTGGCTCTCGTGACTTATGCCTCGGGTTCCGGTGTCGTGCTCGAGCCGACAAAGGTATCGGAGAAGTCCAAGATCCTCTCCGCCATCGAGCAGCTCGGCGCAGGCGGATCAACAGCGGGGGCCGCCGGCATCCAGGATGCCTATCGCCTTGCTGAGCAGAGCCTCGACAAGGATGCGGTCAATCGCGTGATCCTCGCCACCGACGGAGATTTCAATGTTGGCATCACCGACCGGGAAGAGCTGAAAGGCTTCATTGAGCGCAAGCGCGACAAGGGCATCTACCTGTCGATTTTGGGCGTCGGAAGGGGCAACTACAATGACCGGCTGATGCAGACATTGGCGCAGAACGGCAACGGCGTTGCAGCCTACGCCGACACGCTTGGGGAGGCGCGCAAGGTGTTGGTCGAAGAGGCCTCCTCCACGCTCTTTCCGATCGCAAAGGATGTGAAGATCCAGGTCGAGTGGAATCCCGCGCGCGTCTCCGAGTACCGCTTGATCGGCTACGAAACGCGCGCTCTGAAGCAGGAGGACTTCAACAACGACAAGGTAGATGCAGGCGACATCGGCTCGGGCCACGCTGTCACAGCGATCTACGAAATCACCCCCGCGGGCACAAAGACGAAGCTCGTTGACGACTTGCGCTACGGCAAACCGGCAACCGAGCCGGCCGTTGAACCCGCAGGCACGGGGCAACGCTCAAGCGAAACCGCCGATGAAATCGGCTTCCTGAAGATGCGCTTCAAGCTGCCGAAGTCCGACACGTCGGCTCCGCTCAGCCTCGCCATCACAGATGCCATGGTTCAACCTGCCATCGAGAGCGCCTCTGCCGACGTACGTTTCTCCGTCGCGGTCGCAGGCTTCAGCGAGATCCTGCGCGGCTCGCCGTATCTGAAATCGTTTGCCTTCGACGATGTCGTCGCGCTCGCGACCTCGGCCCGTGGTGAGGACCCATTTGGACAGCGCAACGAGTTCCTAAGCCTCGTACGCCTCGCCAGATCCGCCCAGCCCTGAATATTCCGAAGCTGAGCGTCCCCGAACGGGGTGTTCCCTAAGGAACAGACGCGGAAGGGCCGGACCCGCACCGTCGGACCCGGCCCTTTCGGCTCGGCCAATAGTTGTAGCTGCGCATTTATTCAACCAAAGCACGACAAAGCGAACGATCATTCTTCTTGACGGCATCACAGGGAGGACGGATGATCCAAATAAAACGATCATTCGTTTTACCAGCAGATTACAGGCGGTCGACCCGTCGCCTCAACAGGGCCCCACGGAGCGGACAGGCACAGATGCCAAAACTTAAACCCGATACCCAGCGCGCACGCCGCGAGCACATCCTGGACGCCGCCGAGCGCTGCTTTTCCCGCGCCGGCTTCCACGCCACCAGCATGCAGGACATCTGCCGCGAGGCCAGCGTCAGCCCCGGCGCGCTGTACGTCTATTTCGCGTCCAAGGAAGCGCTGATCGCCGGCATCTCCGAACGGGATCGCCAGGAATTCCAGATGCGCTTTGAGCAATTGGCCTCCACACCGGATTTTTTCGAGGCGCTCAAGAAAATCTCGGACAGCTATTTTACCGAGGATCCTCCCTATCGGCGTCTCATGTGCGTGGAGATCGGTTTGGAATCCACGCGCAACCCGCAGGTCGGCGAGATCCACCGCGCAGTCGACGACTATGTCCACAGCGCATTCGAAAATCTCTTCCAGAAGATGATCGACGAAGGTCGCATCGCGCCCGATCTGGATGCCCCCGCACTTGCGGGCCTCTTCATGGTGATCGGAGACGGCCTGTTCTGGCGCCGCGCGATCGATCCGAATTTCGACGCCGAGAAGACGCTGCCAGGTGCGATCGCACTTGTACGGCAGCTCCTGAAACCCGTCGAAGCCAACACAGACGCGCGAAACGCGCAACTTCGCAAGGAAGCCGTATCTTGAGTCCCAGATTCCTTTTCACCTTTGCCGTGCTGGCTATCGCGGGCGCCATCATCTGGGCGACAGACAGTCATCGCACGCTGATCGAGCTTCTGGCGCACCGCAAGCCCAAAGCCGAGACGGTTGCGACCGTCGCACCGCCCTCGGTAACGGTCGCGCGCGTCAAGCCTGCTGACTTCGTAGAGACGGTTCTCGTGACGGGCTCTCTCGTTCCCCGCGAGGACGTGCTCGTCGCGCCCGAAGTCGAAGGCCTGCGCATCATGGATATAAAGGCCGACGAGGGCGACGTCGTGAAGAAGGGCGAAGTTCTCGCCGTGCTTGAAACGGTGACGCTCGACGCGCAACTTGCGCAGAACAACGCCGACCTCGAACGCAGCATCGCCGCGATCTCACAGGCCAAAAACCAGATTACGGATGTGGAGGCCCGTCTCGCGGAAGCGAAAGCACAGCTGGAGCGCGCCAAGCCGTTGGAGAAGTCGGGCTACCTGTCGGGCAGCGTTCTCGACCAGCGCCAAGCGGCAGCAAGTTCACTCGCAGCCCTGCTGCAATCGGCACGCAACGGACTCGCAGCAGCGGAAGCCGACAAAGTACGTATCGAGGCCCAGCGTCGGGAACTCGAATGGCGCCGATCGCGAACCGAGATACGTGCCCCAGTGGATGGTCTCATCAGCCGGCGCTCCGCTCACATCGGCGCAATCGCCACCGCTGTCGGTCTTGCAGCGGGCGAGCCCATGTTTCGCATCATCCAGGACGGCGAGATCGAACTCGATGCGGAGGTCGGGGAAGCGGATGTCGGCAAGGTCCACGAGGGGCAGTCAGCTACCATCACCATTGCAGACGGCCTGAACGTCTCGGGCAAAGTGCAACTCGTTTCGCCTGTTGTCGATCGCGCGACCCGGCTGGGGCGGGTGCGTGTTTTCATCGGTGCCGATCCGCGCCTGCGCATCGGCACCTTCGCCAGCGGCAATATCGAGACGGCGCGCGAGCGTGGCCTCTCCGTTCCGGTTTCCGCGATCAGCACGGCAAACGGCGTTTCCACGGCGCTGGTCCTCGACGGCGACACGGTGCGGGCGCGCACGATTGAAACCGGTCTCACCTCCGGCGGCCTCGCCCAA
The DNA here is from genome assembly GCA_963825555.1 of uncultured Alphaproteobacteria bacterium. GTDB lineage: Bacteria > Pseudomonadota > Alphaproteobacteria > Rhizobiales > Hyphomicrobiaceae > JAGVSR01. The sequence continues at coordinate 324,914 of CAWGTZ010000007.1, forward strand.
GTCATCAAGGGGCTCACGGAAGGCGACCGGGTAATTGCGCGCGCGGGCACCTTCCTCAAAGACGGCGACGTCGTACGTGCGGTCGAGACCGACACGCGGGCCGTGAGTGAGGCTCGATGACCCCCTCCCGGATCAACTTCTCGGCGTACTCGATCCGCAAGCCTTTGCCTGCGATCCTGATCTTCGTCGTGCTCTGCTTCCTCGGCATCATGAGCTTCCGTTCGCTGCCGGTCACGCGCTTTCCAAACATCGACGTGCCGCTGGTCTCCGTGACCATAAACCAATCGGGGGCCACTCCGGCCGAACTCGAAACGCAGGTCGCCAAAATCGTCGAAGATTCAGTCGCCAACATCACCGGCGTCAAACATCTTATCTCAACGCTAAACGACGGTGCCTCGACGACTGTCATCGAGTTCCGCCTTGAGGTCGATACCGATCGCGCCCTCAACGACGTAAAGGATGCGATCGAGAAGATCCGGCCCGAGCTACCGCGAACCATTGACGAACCGATCATCCAGCGCATCGATGTCGAAGGCCAGGCCATCCTCGCCTATGCCGCATCCGCGCCTGGCATGACGCTCGAGCAGCTATCCTGGCACGTTGACGACATCGTCAAGCGGGAACTGCTCGTGGTGAAAGGGGTTGGCCGCGTAGAGCGTTACGGCGGTGTGAAGCGAGAGATTCGCGTCCTGCTCGATCCGGACCGGTTGCTCGCCTTCGGCGTGACGGCGGCCGATATCAACCGCCAGATCCGCGCGACCAACCTCGATGTGGGCTCCGGTCGCGGCGAGGTTGGTCAGCAGGAGCAGGCAATTCGGATTCTGGCCGGCGCGCGCACGGTCAAGGAGCTCGGGGAAACCAAGATCGCGCTCTCCGGCGGCCGCTACGTGCGCCTTTCGGATATCGGCCGTGTTCTGGACGATGCGGAAGAACCACGCTCCTTCGCGCGGCTTGATGGCCAGCCGGTCGTGTCGTTCTCCATCTTCCGCTCGAAGGGATCGAGTGAACTCTCGGTTGCCGAAGCGGTGGAGAAAAGACTCGCCGAACTCAGTATTCGCTATCCCGAGGTGAGCCTGAGCAAAATCGACGACGCGGTCGCCTATACCCGCGGCAACTACGAAGCGGCGATGACGACGCTGCTCGAGGGCGCGCTGCTAGCAGTGATCACGGTTTTTCTCTTCCTGCGCAACTGGCGGGCAACCCTCATCACGGCGATCGCCCTGCCTCTGTCGGCGATCCCGACATTCTGGGCCATGAGCATGATGGGCTTCTCGCTTAATCTTGTGAGCCTGCTCGCCATTACGCTCGTGACGGGCATTCTCGTTGACGATGCCATCGTCGAAATCGAGAACATCGTTCGGCACATGCGCATGGGCAAGTCACCCTATCGGGCAGCAATGGAGGCGGCCGACGAGATCGGCCTAGCCGTTATCGCGATTACGCTGACGATCGTTGCCATCTTTGCTCCCGTCTCGTTCATGGGCGGCATCGCCGGGCAGTACTTCAAGCAGTTCGGCTTGACGGTTGCGGTGGCCGTTTTGTTCTCACTTCTCGTCGCGCGCCTCATAACACCCATGATGGCGGCCTATCTGATGCGTCCGGCCGAATCCCATGACGTGGAAGCCGGCACGATCATGCGGACCTATGTCCGGTTCCTCGCCGCCACCCTGCGGGTCCGTTATCTGACGCTCCTCGTCGGGCTGGGCGTGTTTGCCGGCTCCATCTACGCCACCGCTGCGCTTCCGACGGGCTTCATCCCCGACGAGGACACCTCGCGTGTGGTCATTTCCGCCGAACTGCCCCCGGGTGCGAGGCTGGAAGAAACTCGAGAGATGACGGACGAGATTACGCGGCGGCTGAGGGATATACCCGAAGTCGCCAGCGTCTTTGCCCTTGGCGGAACGTCGCCCACTGGCACGCTCGAGGTGCGCCGCGCGAGCATCAACGTCCGGCTGGTCCCGAAGTCCGAGCGCGATATCGCCCAGAAGGAACTGAAGGCCGTGATGTCGGCCCGCATCGCTGACGTTCCGGACGTGCGGGCCTGGTTCGTCAACGAGCGTGGTGAGCGTGAACTCTCGTTCTCGCTGCTTGCCCGCGACGGCGAGGCGCTGGAGGAAGGCGTCTCACGTATCGAGACCGCCATTCGCAAACTGCCAGGCTTCTTCAACGTCGCTTCGAAGGCCGCTCTCGACCGACCCGAAATCCGCATTGTGCCTCTCCTCGACAAGGCTTCCAGCCTTGGCATCACGCCCGACCAGATCGCAGAGACGGTGCGCGTCGCCACCATCGGTGACGTTGACGCCAATCTCGCCAAGTTCACCTCGGGCGATCGTCTGATCCCGATTCGGGTGCAGATGGAGGAGGAGGCGCGCGAGAATTTGCAGCGGATCTCAAACCTGCGCATCACGAATGCCAGCGGCGACGCCATTCCGCTTTCCGCCGTTGCCGATATTTCCTTCGGCAGGGGCCCGAGCGCCGTCGATCGCTACGACCGGGAGCGGCGAGCCGAAATAGGCGCCGATCTCGTGCGCGGCTTCGCGCTCGGAACGGCGCGCGAGGACTTCCTCGCCGCAGTGGAGAAGGTTGGCCTGCCTGAAGGCGTGCGCATCCAGGCGACCGGCGACGCGGAGATCCAGGACGAGGTGGCGAACGGCTTTATCATGGCGATGGGAACCGGTCTGATGATCGTGCTCGGACTGCTCATTCTGCTCTTCGGCAGCGTGTTCCAGCCGATTACCATTCTGCTGTCGCTTCCCCTGTCATTCGGCGGCGTTGTCATCGCACTTCTGGCGACCAGCAATCCGATCAGCATGCCGGTTTATATCGGCCTGCTCATGCTCATGGGCATCGTCACAAAGAACGCGATCATGCTCGTGGATTTCGCCGTGGAGGAGATCGCGCGCGGCACGGATCGCATCACGGCACTTCTCGAAGCCGGCCGCAAGCGGGCCCGCCCCATCGTCATGACGACGATCGCCATGGCCGCGGGCATGCTGCCCAGCGCTTACGCGCTCGGCGACGGCGGCGAATTCCGCTCGCCCATGGCCATCGCGGTGATAGGCGGCCTTCTGGTATCCACCGTACTTTCGCTGGTGTTCGTGCCATCCTTCTTCACGGTCATGGACGACCTTTCGCGGCTTGTCGCTTGGCTCATGCAGTTCTTGATCCGGCCAAACGCGACCGACGAGGCGAACGAGGAGAATCGCGACGGAACCTCGCCGCAGGTTTCGAAAGATGAGCGGCCTGCCACGACGCCATCCGAAGATAGACGGCTCGCCGCCGAGTAGCCGGCTGGCGCGCGATGCACCGGCCACCGGACGACCCCAACAGAAAAGCGCGGGAAAGATCCCGCGCTTTTCTTAAATCCGACCTGGTGGCGTCGCCCGATGGCGCCATGCTCAAGAGGCGTCGTCAGCCGTGAAGAAGACGTCGACGCGCATTCCGGTCAATAGCGGCGGCTGACCGTCGAGCGAAACCATGACTTCCAGCACCTCCACGTCGCTCGGCCGGCGGGGGCCGCGCGAGGCGATACGCTGAGGCCCCAGCGCCGGAGCTATCGAGGTCACCACTCCGCTGAACTCCTGACCGGCGAAAGCATCGGCCTTGATAACGGCCTTCTGCCCGACGCGGATTTTTAAGACGTCACGCTCTTCCACCTCGGTGCGCACGCGCAGGGACGTCAGATCTCCAAACAAGACCAACGGCGCATCAGGCGACATCACGGCAACCTCGCCCTGCTTGGCCCAGACATTCAAAACGGTGCCGTCCGCGGGGGCGCGAATTCGCGTTCGCTGTATTGCATTTTCCACCTGTGTCACATCAGAGCGCGCAAGAGAGAGTGACGATTCCAGGCGTGACGGCAACGGCATGTTTTCGTTGGCCAGAACTCGTTCCAGCGCTGAACGCTCTTCGGCAAGTTTGGTTCGGGCGTCGGCCATCTTCGTGCGCACGGCATCAAGATCATCGGCATTGGCGGTGCCGGCACGTACCTTGCGCCCGACCTCGTCGAAAGCCAGTTGGGCAGCAAACAAGGCCCTCTCCGCAGCGGCGACGGCATCTTCGGCGTTGCGCCGCTCCAAAGCGGGGCCTTGGACCGCCTCCTCGTCACGCTCCAGCACGCGCACGGCCTCTTCCGCCAACGCCGCCGTGAGTTTGGCCTGAAGGTCCTCGTCATCGAGCCGCACGAGCAAATCGCCCCCGTTGACGGTCTCGCCGGACTTGGCGATCACCTCCATGATCTCACCCGAAGACTGCGCCATGATGCGGATCTCGCCGTCCTTCGGCTCGACGCGGCCCGTCGCGGACGCGGCCCACGCGCCCGTTGGAGACTGGCCCTGCTCTGCCGCCGCAACCTGCATCGTCCCGGCCTGAGCATTTTCCTGGCTGTGCGACGAGAGCGTCCCGTTGATGAGTACGCTCAGTGCAATGGCAATTATGCCCGCCACGGTCAGCGTCTGCACGGTTGGATCCACTTTAAGCATTTGCTTTACGCCTCTTCTTCGTCAAATCGGTGATTTCGGGCGAGTTGACGCCCTCGGGCCGGCGTTCCTCGCCGACGATCTTTCCGTCCTCGATACGGATCACGCGGTCCGCGTACCCAAGCGTTCGAGGGTCATGCGTCACGGCCAGAACGCTGCGGTTCTGATCTTTTGCGATGCGAGCCAGCAGCGCCATGACGGCGTGCCCGTTCTCGCTGTCGAGAGCCGCCGTCGGTTCGTCGGCAAGAACGATGGAAGGCGAAGCTGCAATGGCACGCGCAACGGCAACGCGCTGCTGCTCTCCGCCTGAAAGGTTGCTGGGATAGTTCTGAAGGCGATGGCCAAGGCCGACTTCGCGCAGCACCTCCTCGGCCCGGGCGGCGGCGGGATAACCCTTCTGACCAAGCACGTCGAGCGCAATGCGAACGTTCTCGACGGCGTTGAGCGTCGGAAAAAGATTATAGCTCTGGAAGATAAAGCCGATGTGCTTGCGCCTCAGTTCAGCCAGTTCCTCAGGGCCGAGCCCCCCCGTTGCGCGACCTGCGATGCGGATCTCGCCCGAAGTCGGCGACAGGATGCAGCCCAGGATCGACAAAAGCGTCGTCTTGCCGGAGCCGGAGGGACCCATCAGCAAAGTCAGTTCGCCTGGCACCAGCTCCAGGCTGACACCTCTCAGCGCCATGACCTTGCCGGCACCCTTGCCAAGCTCCTTGACGATATTCTTAGCCTCGAGAACGGGTACGTTCGTCATCTGCTGAAGACCGTTGCTGGATCGATTTTTGTCACTTTGACGATCGCCGAAACCGCCGAGATCGCGCACATGAAGAGCGTGAGCGCGAATAGAGACACGGCAAGCCCCGGCGTCATGACCAGAGGCAAAGGTGAATTTCGACTGAGATAGAGAACCCAAAGCGCGATGATCATGCCGAGGCTGTAGCCGATGACGGCACTCAGTCCCGCTTGCGCCAGAATGACCTTGTGGATGTAGGACGCCGACGAGCCCAGCGCACGCAGCGTGGCGAACTCGTTGATGTGATCCTTGGTGCTCGAGTAGAGCGTTTGGGCGACGATCACCGTACCCACGAGAATGCCAAGGAGCGCACCACCGATGAGTGCGATGCCGGCGCCCGTCTTGAACAACCACTGGGTGAGACTGCGGTCGCGGAACTCAGCCTTTGTCAGCACCTCCGCACCTTCGAGCCGCTCCTGAAGCAAGCCCCGCACCGTCTCCACATTGGCGCCGGGCTGGAGCTGCACGAGGAAGAAGGTGCTCTTATCGCCCTTTTCACCGTCGAGGTTCAAAAGATTGCGTGCGCGCTGAAGGGGCGTGAACACGTAGGGTGACTGGGTGAAGGAGCGAATGCCTTCGGTAAGCGCCCGCACGCGTACACGGCCAAGCGCGATCTGCGCGGTGCTGCCGATGCCTTCGATACCGAGATCCTTCAGATAGGTACTGTCGACGGCAATGGCATCGGGTGCGCGAATGTCGTCCCACGTGCCCTCGATGAGGTTCCACGGTTCCAACCCGCCATCTTCCTTGTCGATGCCGACCACCGCCACGCGGGTCGAGCCACCACCGGGCTTGCGCCATTCAGCAAACGCGGAAACCATCGGGATGACGGCCTTGACGCCCGGCGTGGCGAGCGCCTGGTGGCGCTGGCCAGGTGTCAGCAGGATTCCGCCTTCCTCGAAGCTCTTGGCCCCGAACGTGGTGATCCAAAGGTCACTGTTCGTCCTTTCTATCATGCCCGTGATCATGCGGCTGGAGCCGAGATAGAGCCCGAGCTGCACGGCCACGAGCACGATCGAGAACAGAATGCCGACCAGTGTCACGGCAAGACGGATGCGATCGTGAAACAGATTTCGAAAGGCGAGGGTAAGAATCATTTAAGGTGCGGTTCCAATCTTAAACTCGCCGAAAGGCGGCACGGGAGGAGCCTAGGTCCATCTGGCCCCCGTTTAGTGGATCTCGTCGGCGAAATTACCACGGCACGAGCGCAGCCAAGCTTTGACCGCGCGCTCAAGCGCACGTGAACGAGCATTTTGCGCTCGTTATGTACTACCAATGAGGACAGGCGTTAAGAGCAAAGCGCTGAGGCGAAAAAGTGTTCCGGAGGCGCGACGAAAGGGCAGGACCTTGTATCAGTTAGCGAGATCCGACGTCCGGTTAACGACATAAGTTCCTGTTTTTGCCGCTTTCCCGCTTCATAGTCAGCTTGCATCAGTTCTATTATTCTTGATGAATCTTTCTGCTAGCGAGGGTCCTAACCGTGTTACGCGGCACCAAGACGCAATCGACCGGACGATCCCGGTTCGCCTCCAAGTTCGGAGTTCTCATCCCGGCACTGTTTCTGGCAGGCGGTGTCCAAGCACAATCAGTGCCGCGCGAAGCCGGCCTCTGGTACGACGACACGGGCAAAGGCGCGGTGGAGATCATCCCGTGCGGTGACAGCCTGTGCGGACGCATCGCTTGGCTCAAGGACCTCGTGAACGCCGAGGGGCAGCCGCTCGTCGACAGATACAATCCCAATCCCGCCCGGCGCACGACGCCGATCTGCGGACTCCAGGTGCTCGGCGGCTTGAAGCCCATGTCAGGAGGCTCGTGGGATACCGGCTGGATCTACGACCCCAAAACGGGAAAAGCCTATGATGCGGCCATCGCGCTTACGGCGCCGGATCAGCTCAAGGTTACCGGGTACAAGGGTATCAAACTCTTGTCCAAGAGCTTTGTCTGGAAGCGGGCGCCGGGTGATCTGCCGCGCTGCGACAGTCAGGCGGCCAAATCGCCAGCGCCGGGGGCGGGTACGGCAAATGCCGGTGAGGCGTTGCCCTGGGCCAACCGATAGTCGCGTCGCCAAAGATAACTTCACCGAAAGCGAAAAACGCCGCGGCATCCACTGCCGCGGCGTTTTCAATTGGATGACGCCGCGCGGCGGCGCCGACAACTACTACTCGCCTACGCCCGTGCCCTTGACGAGCTGACGGACCGCTGCCTTCTCTTCCAGGCGCTGCGTAAGGCGCGTCGCGAATTCCACGGCGCGGTCCACGACGATCGAGCGCTGACGGTCGAGCGTGACCATGTGATAGCAGTCGTCGAGAACGGTCGTCTCCACGAGGCCGCCGAGCTTCGTCTGCAGGGTCATGGCATTCCACAGAGCGCTCTGGTCGTCCTGGCGGGGATGGAAGATCGCCGTATCCTGCTTGATACGCGACAGGCCCTTGCGAACGTCCTTGGCCAGCTGCTTGAACTCGAACACCAAGCCGCCACCGCGACCGAAGAGGTCCTCGATCGGGCGCTCGTCGCTCTTGAAACTCTCGATGACAAAGTTACGGATCCGCTCGTCCTTGATGCCGTACGGTGCGCGCTGCCGGAAATGGAAAAGGCGCGCGAACCACTTCTGGTGCACAAGTTTGAAGAGGTAGAAGCTGCGCGGAACCGCCCATCCGTTCGGCCAGATCGTGGGCGCGAACAGCATGATGCCGTGCACGTCGTCGGGACGTTCGCGGGCAAGACGAAGGGCGACCATGGCTCCGGCGGACAGTCCGCCAACCATTATGACGTCACAATGCGCCTTGAGTTCGTCGTGCGCCGTTTCGATGGCGCGATACCAGTCCTTCCACGTCGACAGGCCCGATACGTCCGTGCCGCCGCCAAGCCCCGGCAGCAGCGGGCAGTAGACCGTGTAGCCTTGACGGGCGAGACCCTGCGCCACGAAGCGCAATTCAATCGGGTTGCCACCGAGCGAGTGGACAAGGAGAACGCCAACTCGCCCACCGGGGATCACGAGACTGCCGCGAAAACCCGTCAATTTTTCTTTTTTATTCATGTGGTTAGACACACTCGCTCGTACTCTGCGCAAACCGAATTAAGCCGATCGCGTCGCCAAAGCCAAGCACATCTTTGTAAGGTGCCGCTTTCGGACGCATGTCGAAGCGCTTGCGCGGCCCCGACACTTACCAGCCCATCTGCGTCGCAATTGGGACAGGACTTATCTCTCAAGTCTACAGTTTGTTGCAGCGCAACAAAGTCATCTAAGGTTTTGACGCGGTGCGCGCGCGATGACGATAGGTCAGTGTGCCGCAAGGCCAAATCACTGCTTCCCAGCAGCTCGCCGCCAAGACAATTACGTTCTATTTCAGATGGTTGACTTTCCACACCCAACGCCTTCCAGCCGTCAAGGCGGGCGGCGTATCGCCCCTCAGTAGGGCCAAATCGTGGCCTGACAGGCTGTCCCGCCAGGTCAGGGATGCCCGGGGCAGCCCCCCTATGGTCGGCGGCCGCATGCTTTGCGAGCGCTTCTGTTTGCAGTTGCACCCTCACGCCGGCTGCCCCCTTCGTTCCCCACCACTTAGCCTTCAAAAGCCTATGGATGCTACCCGAGAAGCCTGCTGATGAGGCGTCTTGGCCTTGCGACCGGTTAATTCTGCACGGATCAAACGTGCGCAATTCCTCAGTGGGCAGCATAACCTGCTGCCTCAACCCGGGCAGCTTTTCCGATAAGTCTGAATAATTGCCTATCGCGACTGCGCAGCCTTGAAGGATGGCAGGCTCCAGAGCTTGACCAAAGGCTGACAGTTGCCGGGCCAATCACAGGGCCACAGGCCCGACAGTTTCGCATGATTTGACAACGCGAGGCCCTATTGAACGCTGCGAGGCCCGCTATAGTCCCATGAGATCGGAGTGCCGCACTTCGATCCCGCCCCAGGCGATGAGACGACATGAGGTGGCAGGGTTGACGAAGGTCTTTGTGTTGGGGCTCAGCCTGGCCGTCGCTGCGGCTCAGATCGCTCCCGCTTTTGCAGGTGCAGCCGCTCAAGGCTCATCAGAAGTCGCTTCCGGCTACGCGGCGTGCCAGACGACGAGCGAAACGGAATTCCGGGCGGCGGTCGAGACCATTACCGCCCAGGCGCTGAAGAAGGGTACCGCTGGGATCGACTACCGCGCTGCGGTCGGTGACGAATGGCGCCGCTTGGACGTGGGACGAACCATCGACACTGAAGTCGACAAGGCCGTGGCCTCCGTGCGCGATGAAACAAGTTGGGGTGCCCTTCTCCAGTCGCTGGGCAGTGAGGACAAGGCGCGCGAACTCACGGTGGCGGTCGCCGAACGCGTCTACCGCTCTGATGCCGTCAAAACAGCTATCGAAGATCTTGCGACTGGCGTTGGCCGTGGACTGGGCAGCCGGATCGAAATCGTCACATCGGACGCCGCGGGCCCGGCACTGGAATGCCTCGAGGCTTTTCTGGGCCCCCGCTACGGCTCGACGATCGCCGGCGTTGTCACGGGATCGGCCGGCAAGGAGTTCGAAATCGGCGCGGAGGCGGCTGGCGGCAACGTAACCGCCGGTGGCGTCCTCAGCCAGACGTCCGGCGGCATCACGGGCGCGGCCATCCTCGTGATGCGGCGGCAACTGGCCAATATGGCCGGCCGTATCGGGCAGCGCATTGTCGGAAGCGTACTCTCGCGCCTCGTTTCGGTCGTGGCCGGCGGCATAGGCATCGTCCTGATCGCCAAGGATGTCTGGGACCTGCGTCACGGCGTCTTGCCGATCATCGCCAGCGAGATGAAGTCGGCTGACAGCAAGGACAAGGTGCAGGACGAGCTTGCAAAAACCATCGCCGAGCAGATCAACGAGCAAATGGGTGAGATCAGCCGCCAATCGTCGGACCAGATCGTCGCCATCTGGCGGGACTATCGGGCGGCCCATGCCATGGTTTTGGATCTGGCCGAACGGCAGACGGACTTTCGCCGTTTCCTCGACGGGGTTCGCGCCGAGGCCCTTCCCCGAATCGATGAGGTGACCGCACTTCTCCTCGCCACGGAAGGCGAGGCGGGTGTGATGCGCCGCCTCTCCAACGGTACGCTCGACGAGGCCGTCAACCGGCTGCCTGAACCGGCCATGGAGATCGCGCGACAGACGCGGTCGGTCGATTTGGCCCTGGCCTGGAATTCGGTTGCCGGTCCGAGCATCGATAAGGTGGCGGAGTACGAAATTTTCCGCCGGGCCAAGCCTTCAGATTTCTCCAAGCAGTCCCTGGAGCGGGTCGTCGCGCTTGGTGATCCCCTCGCAGTCAAACGGCTCGCCGCCGTCCCGCCAGAGACCCGCGACGTGCTGTTCGATCTCGATCCGCCGGTCCTGACCGCAGCCGCCCGACGGCTTTCGGAATCTGAACTCTCCACGTTCTCCAGCTACATGACCGGACTCTCCCGCGAGCCGCGCCAGCGTCTTCTTGATCGGGTGGCCAAATCGCCCGAAGGCTTGGGCGTCGTGACGAAGCCCCGCGTGCGCGACGCTATCCTGGCAAGCGACAATCAGGGCGCGGCGCTTGATATGCTCCTGAGGAGCCCTGAGGACGACACGCCCGAGGCCCTTCAGAATGACGTGCGCCTTGTCTACGAAGGGCAGATCCACCCCGAGTTGCTATGGCACAAGCATCCCTTCCTGGTTGTGCTGGCCGCCATTGGTCTCCTGGTTCTGCTTCTTCTGCTCCGCCGGCTTTTTCGCCCAAAGAACCGTCTACCGCCGCCTGCGGCGGGAACCGCCGCCTGAACGCGCACGGGCCCAGACTACGGTTCCGACAGCCCGCGCTGAGTTCCCAGGCAGTACCCGGCCTTGGCTGGCGTGGCGAACATTTCGTCCACAGAGTTGTTGCCCCGACCGTGTCGGGTGCGGACATCCCCTGCTATAAGCCACACATCACGTTGAGGATTCGCAGCCGCGGGGGTGATCGCATGGCAAGACTGTCCAAGATGCGGCTTCAAGGGGAGACGACGATGGGCTTGAAGGCACCTGGCATTTTGACGTTCATGACTTCGGTCATACTAACGGTGGCCGTTCTGTTCGTCTGGTTCTTTGACGCCAAGATCCCGCTGTTGGAAGGGCCCGGCTTGCTTGTCGGTCTATTGCTGGCGCAGCTTATCCTCATTCTAGGATGCACCATGCGCGGTCTCTGACGGCCGCGTCTTTATGCAGATTTGTGCCTTTGGCGTTTCCATCTGCCGCCGGGCCGCAAGGATTGTTTGAAGTCAACTTCCTATGTGCGCAACTGTCGCGCGACAGAGGGCCAACTGGGCGCTCTTTGAGGCCCGGCTAAACATTGAGTTATGAAGCAGCACTCGACCTTTTTCCGGCCCCTTAATCGCGCTCGGCAATTCACCCGCGAGATCGCTCTTGCGAGCGCTATTACGCTTGCCGCGGTGGTCATGTTCCTGTTCTCGCGCGAGCCGACGGAAATGGCTTCGGCACCGCCCGTCTCTGACACAGTCGTCAAACCCCAATAGGCCGGGATGCCCCGGGTGCTCATGCCGATGCCAGGGGCACAGCGCGCATCAGGCCCCGCACGGAATTCCCCAAAAAGACAGCATGGCTGCTCGTCAGGTCTTCGGTGAAGAGGACGCCCTCGGTCGCCCGCCCCGACGCGATCAACTCGGCCCGGAGCACGCCCGGCAAGAGACCCGCCGGCAGAGGCGGCGTGACCAGAATTCCATTCCGCTCGACAAAGATGTTGGTCCGGCTGCCTTCGGCCAACTCGCCCCGCTCGTTGAGATACAGCACCTCGTCGGCGCCGACCGTCTCGGAGTAGTGCTTCCACTCCTGATCGTAGAGTTCCCGTCGCGTGGTCTTGTGGAACAGGAACGCATCGGAGCTGTCGAGGCGCGTTGGTGAGATCACATAGCCCATCGTGGCCTTGGGATCGGCAGGGGGCAACGGCGCGGACGTCACCGTGAGACGGCCGTCCTCCGCCAGCAGCAGGCGCACGCGCAGACGCGGATTGTCGCGCCCCGCAGTCGCCACCTCACGCTCCAGTGCGGTCCGCGCGGCGGCCTCATCAAGTTTGAATGAGAAATAGCGCGCCGAAGCCGCGAGCCGTTCGAAATGCCGATCGACCAGCCAGAAGCCCGCTTCCCGCTCCCACAGCAGCGTCTCAATCAACTCGAAGGTTTTCGGCGGATCGGTAAGGAACTTCATTTTCAGAAGACACTCGTCGTGCTCCTTCGCTCCGACCGAGTCATAGACCACACCCGAGCCGATCCCCATTTCGCCCGAGCCGTCCCGAAAAATGATCGGCGATCGGATGGCGACATTAAACAGGGCCTGACCATCCGGCGAAATGCTGCCTATCGCTCCGCAATAGACGCCGCGTGGTTCCGTTTCGTATTCGGCGATCAGTTCTTGCGCGCGGATCTTCGGCGCACCGATAACAGAACCGGGCGGAAAAATCGCACGCATCAGTTCAAGAAGCGTGACGCCTTCCTGAAGCGTGGCCCGTACACCCGAGGTCATCTGATGCAGCGTCCGATAGGTCTCGACCGTGAACAGGTCCGTCACCTGCACGCTGCCGATCTCCGAAATGCGACCGATATCATTACGCATCAGGTCGACGATCATGAGGTTCTCGGCTCGCTGCTTGACGTCGCTCGATAGCACGCGGCGGGCCTCTGCATCCGCATCAGGCGTACCGCCACGCGGTGAGGTACCTTTCATCGGCCGCGTCTCGATCGTGCGGCCTTTCATTTCGATGAAGAGTTCGGGGCTGGCGGTCAGAACCGTGACCTGTCCGGTATCGACGATACCGCCGTAGGCAACGCGCTGGCGCTGGCGCAGATCGCGATAGAACGTCAGCGGTGAGCCGGATAGACGGAAGCGCGCCTTGAATGTCAGGTTCAGCTGATAGATGTCACCCGAGCGGATCTTCTCCTGCACCTTCTCGAAACGCTGGACGTACTCCTCCTTCGTCCAGGCTCGTGAGACGTTGCTGAACTGATAGCTGCCGCTCTTGGTGTGAGTGGACAGCCAGCGGTCGACCTCTGCCTCGCTGAGCGCTGTGGGCGCGTTGTAGAGGCCAAACCAGAGCAGCGGCACCTTGCGATCGTTAGGCATCAAGCCCGCGAGCTTCGGCTCGAGCACATATCCGAGCTCGAACGAGAAGAACCCGGCCGCATAAAGACCCTCGGCACGGCCGGACTCAAGGCGCGCGAAAGCCGCCGGGACCTCCTCAGGCGTCTGGGCGACCACGATTTCCCTGGGCGACGTAAACAGCTGCGACGGCGGGCCCCTGCCTGAGCTGTTGTCGAGAAGCACGAAGGCTTCTTCGAGAGGCGCGGCTGGAGAGTCGGGCGTGGCGGCCTTGCTGCGACCCGTTTCAGCTTTCTTCATCTACGTCATGATCCCGATATCGCCCCGGATGCGGACCGCTATGCTGCGATCTCATCTGGGCGTTCCGGCCTTCGGCACGACCGGCTCAGACCGTCTTCTACAGCAGGTGTTCAGATGACGAAAGGCACGCAGGGCGGGATGGCGCGGGGCTTCGAACCGCGAAGGCGGGCGCACGTGTCGCGGCTCATCCGGCATGGGCGGGCTTCGGCACTCTTCACAGGGGCGAAAAACGTGCTATAGAGCCCCCCATCGGCCGCCCGACAGGGCGGCTTTTGCATCGGCAAAGGCTAATCGGGGCCCTGCCGTTGTTTCGGACGAAGTTGATCCTGAAAGATCACGTTTTGATCCGTATCTCCGTCGGTGACGCGGGGTGGAGCAGCCCGGTAGCTCGTCAGGCTCA
>CAWGTZ010000008.1:0-79626 GCA_963825555.1 uncultured Alphaproteobacteria bacterium
CGGTGGGCTATACCGTCTGCGCCAGCTTTTTTATGTTACGCTTGCATCACGCTCTCGCGCGAAGGCTCGCCTAACAGCAGTCGTGCACCACCAAGCGCTGTGTTGAGGCTGATGCTGAAGCACAAAGACCCGTCTCGGGGGCTTGATTTGATATCGCGCGACGAGCCCGTGATATTTTCGTCGTGAGGAGTTCGGAGATAATGCCCCGCCAGCGCTTTGTCAGATACTCACGGCGCAGCGTGCTATCCCGATCGAGCACCCCAACGATAGTGTCGGCCATCTCGTTAGGTTCGCCCATCAGCTGCGGTAGCTTGATCTCGTACAATCGGCTGTCGCGTTGACAGTTGCGGTTGCTGAGACGCGCTCGGGAGCGAACGTTCGGCTTCTCGCTTCTTCCGATCCAGCGGTCAATATCGAATTCCATGATGGACCTCCACGTTGCTTGTCACTCGGCTGAGAAGTTCACGAGCGCCGTTCTACTCGGGCCGTGTGACCAGGTCATTTCGATCACAATACAATTTCGTAAAGTAAGCTGGGCGGCGCGCGCCCATCACGGTCCCAGCGCCAAACAGCAGGTACTCGACTCAAGGGCGAAGCAGCCTAGAGACAGCAGTCTCGATTTCCGGCAAAGGAAACGGCGACCTCTTGCGAAGCCGCCGTTCCAAATCACATGCCGATAAGTCTGAGGTCGCCTGAATTGATCGCGATCCCGGGAATGCGCGCTCGACCGGCTTAAAGGCATCCTTGGCGAGCGACTGATACATGGCGGCGATCTTTGACATCTGGTGCATGTAGTCCTCGTAGGCGCGCTTGGCGTAGGCCGTCTGGATTTCCATGACCTGCTGCATGTCCCTCGCGGAAGCGAGTTTCTGGAAGGTGGCTGTCCCATCTTCAAACGAGCGCTTGGAGTAGTCGGTCATCTCGGTGGCGATGGTCTGCCAGCTCTTGTTCCACTCGCCCATCATCTGCAGGTAGCCGTTCATCTCGACTTTGCTGACTTTCTGAAAATCTTGGAAACTGTTGATCATGACCAACTACCTTTGATTACGCAGGACAAATGAACAGGCACGTTGGCGACGCGCAGGTTGTGCTGCCAGAACGCGTGCTTGTAGTGTCTCACTAGGGTTAAGATTTCACGACAACGCTCATTTATCTGAGAACTGCAGGCGACGCAATGGGCCAAAGAGTAATGGCGGCCTCTCACGAAGCCGCCGCCCGCAGTCCAATCAGAAGAGACTGGTAAGAAGGGTGCGCTTTCACACAAGACAACGATGCCTTGTGCTCGCCCAGCCGTAAAGGCGAACGACGAGCGTGCGGGCTCAGCGTCCGCAAGTTTTGTGTGATCGCCGCTAAAAAGCACGAACGGCGACCTCTTGCGAAGCCGCCGCTGTGCGAACCACCAAGGACAGGGGTGTCTTGGCAGTCGCACAGCAATTATCCCTTCTGCTCCCTGGGACAGTAAAGATGGCCTGCTCCCCTAATCCGATCCCACGTTTAAGTATCGAATTCGGCTATTTCCAAGCTCTCGAACGGAGACAAGGACATGGCACGGAAGGGCAAATCGACCGAGGGGATCATCCAGGCCTTGGGCGAGGCGGAGGTCCGTCTTGGACAAGGCGAGACGGTGTGGAAGATCTGCCGGGGCTTCGGCATCTCGGAGCAGACGTACTACAAATGGCGTCGTGAGTACGGTGGCCTGAAGCTCGACCAAGCGAAGCGATTGAAGGAACTCGAACGCGAGAACGAGCGCCTGAAGAAGGCGGTCTCCGAGCTGACTTTAGACAAGCTTATTTTGAAGGAAGCTTTGACGGGAAAATACTAAGCCCTTCCCGGAAGCGGGCGTGCGTGGATCACGTGCGCTCGCAGCTTCCCGTCTCGGAGCGTCGGGCGTGTTCGGTTGTCGGACAGCCCCGCGCAACGCAGCGGCGAAAGCCTAAGATCCGTGACGACGAGGCATCGCTGACCGAAGCTATCGTGCGGCTGGCCAAGCAGTATGGCCGCTATGGCTACCGGCGTGTACGCCAGCTTCTCGTCGACGACGGCTGGCGTGTCAGCGTCAAGCGCGTCTATCGGATCTGGCGGCGGGAGGGGCTTAAAGTGCCGAAAAAGCAACCCAAACGCGGCCGTATGTGGCTCAACAACGGATCGTCTATCGCGTCATGCCGAAGGCATGCTTCCACCATGACGACCCGAGCGGCCCAACCATGTCTGGAGCTATGACTTCGTGCAGGACCAGACCGAAGACAAACGGCCCTTTCGGATGCTGACTGTCATTGATGAGTTCACGCGGCGCTGCCTGGCGATCGTGGTTGCGCGACGTCTCCGATCTGACGACGTCCTCCACTGTCTGACAGACCTTATGAGCCGGCACGGTCCGCCCGAGCATATTCGCTCTGACAATGGCCCCGAGTTCGTCGCCAGGAATGTGCGGACTTTGCTCACCCGGCTCGGCGTCAAGACGCTCTACATCGAGCCTGGATCACCATGGGAGAACGGCTATTGCGAGAGCTTCAACTCCAAGCTCCGGGACGAACTGCTGGAGGGGGAGCAGTGCTCGACGCTCTACGAGGCTCAGGTGCTCATCGAGCGCTGGCGGCGCCATTACAATGCGATCCGGCCTCATTCCTCGCTCGGTTATCGTCCGCCGGCCCCAGAAACGATCTTGCCGCCAGCATCTGGTCTCGCCTACGCTCCGCTCCGGCCAGTCCAGATGCTGGCTGCAAGCGGCCGGATTCTAACTTAACCCCTGGTATCGCGATGAGGGGCAGGCCAGTTCCCCTCACAGACGAGTTGTATGATCTTATCCTGTTCGCCGTGCACGCGTTCGTGCTGCCCACGACGACAGAGCTCTATGCGCTCAAGCACAACGACATCACGGTGGAGACAAACCCCAAGCGTCTTCTCGTCACCATCCGCAATGGCAAGACAGGCTTCAGGGTCGCCAACACGATGTCAGGGGCGCTGCCGGCCTATGAACGGGCCCGCCAGCGCTACCCTGAGGCGGACGGCGAGGACTATTTGTTCCTGCCGCACTATCCCAACAGAGCGACCGCGTCCCGCATCTTCCAGCGCCAGTTCAATCTGCTGATGGAGCAAACAGGCCTGAAGCACGATCCTGTCACCAACACGGACCGCAGCATTTATAGCCTGCGTCACACGGCGATTTGCATGAGGATCATTCTCTCCCACGGCAAGGTCAACATCTTCAACCTGGCCAAGAACGCAGGAACGAGCGTGGAGCAGATTGAACGGTTCTGTGCCAAGCATCTGCCCCTCTCACGTGAGATGGCCAAGAACCTGCAAAGCTTTGGGGAGGAGTGAGCCCTTAACGGCCTATCAAATGCCAGCGCTATGGTAGCGCGTCTGCCGCCTTCTGCCAGAAGGGGCGCGATCTCCACACCCCAAAGGGGCGGGACCCTTGTTGCAGGGCCGACTTAAACAGTAAAAACAATCGAACTTCGAATTCGAGGCAAGGAGGTACTTGCTATGCTACGAAGTTCAATAGAAGGCCAGTTTGGCCGATTCCCGAGAACAGCGATCATATTGGCCACCGGCGCTGCTTTTGCCACGCCAGCATGGGCCAATCCACCATCCAGCCAGATCGTCGTGAGTGTGAGTCACATCAAAGCTCTCGATAAATTCGATGAGTTGTCCCCCGGTGACATTTTCATCAAAGCAACGATCGCTGGCAAAACGCAATATACGTCAACCATCAAGCAAAAAGCGGGCGTCGGAGTTGTTCTCAACCCCAACTGGCTGATGACCGAGAATGTTGAGCCCGGGATATATCCGGTGCGAATTGAGCTGATCGACAAGGATCTTACGAAAGATGACGGCATCGATATTAATCGGCTGCCCAATCGCCGAATGCTCGAATTCACCGTCGATACACGGCGCTGTCACATCGACGGTTTTGCCACTCGTTACAATTGCGGGTCCGCGATATCTAGGGCTGGCAAAGAACCCAAATCGGCGGAGATCAGTTTTACGGTCGACGTGAAACCACTCAAGAAAGAGATTTCGTCACGCTAACTGTGCTTGCCACACCCACTCAACGCTGTCGCTGATTAGGCCGGCGAGCTCTAGGCATGAGCTATAGGGGGCTAAGATCTAGAATGGATGCAACCGCATGGATCGTCGCCTGCAGTTTGCTATCGATTTCTGCTGTCACGTGGACATATCGCGCAGTGTCTCCAAGGCGACGCTCACCATCGCTATGGGCTAGTTGGTACTATCCACTTGCGCCGCTGATCCTGGCACGCGTGCCTCGACCTTTTGATGAAGGGCAGAGGTTCAATCGCACGGCCAAGGCGTAGGGCTTCAAAAAATTGCCCATCCAACGAGCAAAAGCCCGGAGCCTTTTGCCCCGGGCCGTTGGATGATACGCAGCACTTTGAAATCGAGCCGATTGAAAACTACGCCAACTCAACTGAGACTTCGTGCCAACGCAAAACAACTCCCAGGCACAGATGCAGCTTGCGACCTGGGTCCCACGTAGGCCTTGATCAATGTCAACCCGAACCCGCCTGTGCACGGCTTGTGGACCAAGCAGCGATACCTGATTGAGGACACAAGGAAATCGCATCCCTCGTGTTCCATTTGGAACAAAACGCCGATCACACTTCCCGTGTCGCGCTCTCGCTGATCTGCGCTCCCGCTGAGGCCAGGCACAAAGGGCAGGGCTCCGAGATCCGGTGTTGGATCTCAGAGCCCTACATAAAGATCTGTGGCGTTTGATACGTTCGGCTCGGTCAGCGCGATCGATTTGCTGCAGCTTGCTAACAGAACCCGGATGTCGCGTTTCCGCGAGATCCGAAATGACATCTAGGCGGTGTCATCGTCCAGTCACGCGCCTTCGATCCTTGTGTCGCCAAGCCTCGCAACCTCTCGGTACGTTCCAGAATTCACGGGGCCGATTTAGGTCGGGGGTGTCTGGAAGCGCCGGCATCACAATCCAAGGATTTGCTCCAACTGAGAGCCCGTCAATGCCAAGCTTCCAATATGCTTTCCGCTTGCTGCGCTGCCCATTTAGCCTTCGGCATTATCCGTGCCCTCGCCTGCTAAGCCAGTAACCCGTCCGCTCTTACCCTAGCAGCGGGCGAAGGTAAGAGGGTGCGTGAGGGACGGCTTCGGGCCGATTTTGTTGCAGAAGTCGGGATTGAGGCGCCGGGCGAAGCGTAATTCCATCGATGTAAGGCTGGCATCGACGGAGCTTTTTGATGATGGGGCGACGCAAGAGTGAGCAGGGGCAGCTGTTTTATGCGTTTGACCTCGACGCGGCCGTCCCGAGCGATCATCTGGCACGGCGGATCGCGGCGGTTCTTGACCTGTCCTGGGTGCACACCGAGTTGGCCCCGCACTACTCCCACACCGGTCGTCCTTCGATCGATCCGGAGCTGATAATCCGGATGCTCATCCTGGATTATGTGTTCGCGATCCGCTCCGAGCGCGCGCTCTGCCGGGAAGTCCAGGTGAACCTCGCCTATCGCTGGTTCTGCGGTCTCGGTATCGAAGACAAGATCCCTGATCACTCCGCCTTCACACGCGCGCGCAATGAGCGTTTTCGTGATCATGATGTCTTTCGTGACGTCTTCGAGCGTGTGGTCGCAAGCTGCATTAAGGCGGGTCTCGTCGGTGGGAGTGGCTTTGCCGTCGACGCGAGCCTGATCGGGGCGGATGCCAACAAGTGCCGCTCGACGCCAGGCGATGAGTGGAGCCACGATATCGCTCCGGCCACTGCCAAGCGCGCCGTTCAGGACTATCTCGCTAATCTCGACGATCCCGCCTGGGGTGCAGCGACCGATGTGGTGCCAAAGTTCGTCGCGCCTGCCGATCCCGCGGCGCAGTGGACTGGCGCGCTGCGTAACGCAGCCTTTTTCGCCTATGCCGACAACTATCTCATCGATGTCAAGTTCGGGATCATCATGGATGTCGAGGCGTCGCGGGCGATACGGCAGGCCGAAGTGGGTACATCACAGACAATGATCGAGCGGACGGAAGAGACTTTCGGCCTCAAGCCCGATTGGCTTGTTGCCGACACGGCCTACGGCTCGGCAGCCAACCTCCATTTCCTGGTCGATAAGAAGAACATCGCACCACATGTTCCGGTGATCGACAAGTCGAGGCGCGACGATGGCACATTCAGTCGCGAGGACTTCATCTACGACGAGGCGCACGATTGCTACATTTGCCTCAACGGCAAGATCCTGCCGCGCTCGAGCGGGGCACGCGGATCACGCGGCGACGACATGATCTCCTACTTCTCGCGGGTCGCCGATTGCCGCTCGTGTCTGCTCAAGTCCAGATGCTGCCCGAAGACGCCCTGCCGCAAGATTACACGGCACATTCACGAGGCAGCACGCGATGTCGCCCGCGCCGTTGCCAAGACTGCGGCCTATGAGCAGACCCGCCGGGATCGCAAGAAGGTCGAAATGCTCTTCGCGCATCTCAAGCGCATTCTTCGGATGGGGCGGCTGAGACTGAGAGGGCCGGCAGGCGCCCAGTTCGAGTTCACGCTGGCCGCCATCGCACAAAACCTGCGTCGTCTCGCAAGACTGACCTTCCATCCGCCGGACACGAAAGCCCCATGCGTTGCGTAGTGTGTTGTTGCGTTGGTTGCGTCAAACGTCGGTGCCAATGCCTCGCCGCTGCCCGTGACGGGCAAGCGGCAAGAGGCAGCGCATCCAGTTTCTGAAAAGTCGGCAGCCGCTGGAACCGGTCCATCGGGCCGACTTCTGCAACAAAATCGGCCAGGAGCCGAGGTGCTTCTAGCTAGTGTTCCGACTCTGACGTTTGGTTCCCATCGTATTGGAGGGCCAGCTGCTGAAGGGCGCGCCGCTCCTTCTTAATGATGGCCTGGGCCGATTTCGTCCAGACGAAGGGTTTGGGTCTGTATTGTGCTCCTTGAGGTAATCGCAGATCGCCTGTTCGAGTTCGGCAACGCTGGCAAAGGCGCCGCGCCGAATGCGCTTGATCGTGATCTCGGCGAAGAAGCGCTCGACGAGGTTGAGCCAGGAAGCGCTGGTCGGCGTGAAGTGGAGATGGAAGCGTGGATGTTTCGCGAGCCAGGCCTTCACCTCGGGCGTCTTGTGCGTTCCGTAGTTGTCGAGCACGAGATGGATGTCGGGCGTCGTTCTCACACTGCGGTCGATCCGACGCAAGAAGCGGATGAACTCCTTCGCGCGATGCCGGGGCTGGCACTCGCCGATGATGCGGCCGGTGCGCGTATCGAGGGCAGCGAACAGCGTGGTCGTGCCGTGCCGCTTGTAGTCGTGCGTCATCGTGGCGGCGCGACCCTTCTTCAACGGCAAGCCGGGCTGGGTGCGGTCGAGCGCCTGGATCTGGCTCTTTTCGTGGGGCGCCGGCACGACGCAGAGGACGAGCGCCCGATCGGGCGGGTTCATATAGAGTCCGACGACGTCAGTGACCTTCTCCTCGAACATCGGATCCGTCGAGATCTTGAAACGCTTAACAAGATGCGGCTTCAGCCCGGCTTCTTTCCAGATGCGCTGCACGCTCGTCCGGCTGATGCCCGTGGCTTTCGCCATCGTCCGCACGCTCCAGTGCGTCGCGCTCGGCGGCGTCTCGCTTGCGGTCTTGGCGAGAACCTTCTGACGCACGCTCTCGGGCAGCGGCGGCGTGCCAGGCGGCCGCGTCTTGTCGCGCAAAAGCCCGTCGACACCCTCGTGCATAAAACGCTCCTGCCACCGCCAGACGCAGGGCTTCGACTTGCCGGTCTCGCGCATGATCGCCATGGTCCCGAGCCCGTCGGCGGTGGCCAGGATGATCTTAGCGCGCCACACGACCTTGGCCAGTGTGTTGCGATCGGACACGATGGCGAGAAGCCGTTTCCGGTCAGCCACGCTCACGTCGAAGGATATGTTCTCTCTCATCAGGAGAGCATGACTGATTTGCAGGACCAGCGGAATCCTCCGTCAGGGACGGAACACTAGCTGGCTCATTTGGGCCGTTGGACCGGAGGGTGGATGTTTATCAGGCAGGCCTGCTTTTCTTAAATTTCATCAGTAAATCGGAGATGCACTTTTCGGACGAAGAGATCCTGAGCGGTGCCCCGCGGGAATTTGCAGAGGCAATTGGCACGCCGGCGGGAGATGCCATTGCTCGAATGCTGCGTCGGCATGTTGCGCAAAGAACGGAGACCGCTCTCGCTGCGTGGAGGGAGATCTCTTGCGCACTTGATCAAAGCGTCTAGGGCAGTAGCAACGGCACGATCTATCCCGGGAACGCTGGCCTGCGCCGGGATGACGTTCTTTGGGTGGCGACGACACGCCGTCAATCGCGGTCAAGCAACCCAGGAGGACCGCCCATCATTCGCTCTGTCTTATTCGGAACAACCCCTGGAGCCGGTCCATAATAGGGAACGGATCGTTGCTTCTGTTCCCGAACAGCCTTCTCAGTCTTCTTCATTTGGGCGATTTGTTCACGATGTCGGCGTTCCGCATCAATGCGCCGCTGTTTCTCTGCACGTTCCTGAGCCTTTGCCAATCTTTCGGTTTGCTCAAGTTGCTCGCGATGGAGCTCTTCTTTGAGCGCAGCCTCCCGCTTCATCTGTTCAATTTGCTCGGCGTGACGCTCCTCCTCCGCCTCTCGCCTGCGGCGATCGTCTTGAATTTTTTTGCAAGCGCTCACCCTCCTCACGCCATTGCCGTTTACGCTCCTCTTCCTCTCGATCCATGCGCTCGCGTTCCGCCAACTGCATGCGAAAGAGTTCGGCGAGGTCTTCGGACTCATCACCATTAGCCTTCGAATCCTTTGTGATAGTCACAAAGTCCGGCGTTTCCAAATCGACGGCGGGGCCAATTAGTGTCGGCAAGGTTTTCGTTGCAGCGATGGCAATGCAAAGTGTGAGAGCTGCCGCGCCGCAGTATCGGACAATTGCGTTTTTTGCCGAGCGCATCGGGACTGCTTCGGCGAGTTCAAGAGTTGGTTCCAGGTGCCTCGGCGTCTCATGAGAGGCACGCTCAGGGAGTGGGGTGTGTGTTTGATGGCGCTTGCCGAAATGGGAGTTTTTCCGGGACATCACAAATGCTTCCATAGAAAATAGAGCGAGCCTAAATCATATCCAGTCGCGGTTAGCACTGAACTAACGCCACCTTCACCGTGCCCCTTCCCTTCCCAAATCAGCCCGCCCGTGCGATAGCGGCTTTGAGAGCCAAGGGAGCAGGAACACAGCATGGCGCGTAAGCCCGGGAAGGGGCCGAAACGGCCGCAGGGCCATCGGGGGAAGTCCGATCGGTCGGGCGGTCACCGTCCCCGCAGCGGCAGCGAGCCGGGCCTGCCATCGCGCGAGCAGGTGCTGGCCTTCATCGAAGACGCCCAGGGCAAGGTCGGAAAACGCGAAATCGCCAAAGCCTTTGGCATCAAAGGCGGCGAGAAAATCGCGCTGAAACGCCTGCTCGGCGAAATGGCCGACGAAGGGCTCCTGACAGGCGGCCGCAAGGAACTGCGCCAGCCGGGCTCGCTTCCGCCGATGGCGGTGCTGGAAATCACCGCCCGCGACCGCGACGGCGATCTGATCGGCGAGCCGGTCGTGTGGAACACGGAGGAAGGAGCGCGCCCGCGCATCCTGATCCTGGCGCAAAGCGCCAAGCGGCTCGCGGTCGACGATCGCGCGCTCGGCATCGGCGATCACATCATGGCGCGCATCACGCGGCTGGACGAAGTCGACGTCGCCGGCTTTCATTTCGAAGCAGAAGCCATGCGCAAGCTGCCGCGCGATCAGCGCCGGCTGCTCGGCGTCTTCCGGGCGATCCCGCGCGGCGGCGGCACCATCGAGCCGATCAGCCGCAAGGAGTTGAAATCCTGGCCCGTGCAAAAGGGCGACGAGAAGGACGCCAAGGACGGTGACCTGGTGCGCTTCGAATTGGCCCGTACCGGCCGGTTCACGACGCCGCGCGCACGCGTGGTGGAGGCGCTCGGCAATCCGGAGGACGAGCGCAAGATCTCCCTCGTCGCGATCCACGCGCACGGAATTCCCGACGACTTCCCCGAAAGCGTCATCGACGAGACGCGCGATCTGAAGGTTCCCGCGCTCGCCGGGCGCACGGACCTGCGCGGCATCGCGCTGCTCACCATCGACCCGGTGGACGCGCGCGATCACGACGACGCCGTCTATGCGGAACCCGACACGGACCCGAAAAATCCGGGCGGGCATATCGTCATCGTCGCGATTGCGGACGTCGCGCATTACGTCCGGCCGGGGACCCGCCTCGACCGGGAAGCACAGATCCGCGGCAACTCGGTCTATTTCCCCGACCGGGTCGTGCCGATGCTGCCGGAAAAGATCTCCAACGACCTTTGCTCGCTGCGCGAAGGGGAGGACAGGGCGTGCCTCGCCGTGCGCATGGTCTATGACAGCCACGGCGACAAGCGCGGGCACACCTTCCTGCGCGCCATGATGCGATCGGCGGCGAAGCTCTCCTACCAACAGGCCCAGGCGGCCTTCGACGGTAATCCCGACGAGAAGGCGGCGCCCCTGATGGACGGCGCGCTGAAGCCCTTGTGGGCGGCCTATCAGGCGCTCAAGAAGGCGCGCGACCGGCGCGAGCCGCTGGACCTCGATCTGCCCGAACGCAAGATCAAGCTCGACGAGAACGGGCGGATCGCCGGCGTCATCATCCCCGAGCGGCTCGAAGCG
Source organism: uncultured Alphaproteobacteria bacterium (assembly GCA_963825555.1). Classification (GTDB taxonomy): domain Bacteria; phylum Pseudomonadota; class Alphaproteobacteria; order Rhizobiales; family Hyphomicrobiaceae; genus JAGVSR01. Next base: position 10,658 of record CAWGTZ010000008.1, read on the forward strand.
CATAAGCTCATCGAAGAGATGATGATCCAGGCGAACGTCGCGGCTGCCGAAAGCCTGGAGCACAAGAAATCGCCGCTCGTCTATCGCATCCACGATGCGCCCTCGCGCGAGAAGCTGAAATCGCTGCGTGACTTCCTCGAAACGCTCGACCTCAAGGTGCCGCCGCACGGCGAATTGAAGCCCGGTGCATTCAACAAGGTGCTGGCGGCGGCCAAGTCTCTGCCCGTGCCGGAACTCGTCAACGAGGTGATCCTGCGGTCGCAGGCGCAGGCGGAATACAACCCCGACAACATCGGGCATTTCGGTCTGAACCTCGCGCGCTATGCGCACTTCACCTCACCGATCCGGCGCTACGCGGATCTCGTCGTCCACCGGGCGCTGATCCGCGCCTTGAAGCTCGGCGAGGGCGGATTGACCGACGAAGAGATCCCGCGCCTCGCGGCCATCGCGCAATCGATCTCGGATGCTGAGCGTCGCGCCATGGCCGCCGAACGCGAGACCATCGACCGGCTTGTAGCTCTTCATCTGGCTGACCGGATCGGGGCGACGTTCCAGGCGCGCATTGGCGGCGTGACGCGCTCGGGGCTGTTCGTGCGGCTGAAGGAAACGGGGGCCGACGGCTTCGTCCCGATCTCTTCGCTGGGACAGGATTTCTTCCATCACGTGGAGGAGGCACACGCGCTCGTCGGCAGCCGTTCGGGAGAAACATTCCGGCTCGGCGACGACGTTGAGGTGCGGCTCGTCGAGGCGATCCCCACGGCGGGCGCGCTGCGCTTCGAGATGCTTTCGGAAGGCCACCGTCACGTGCTGAAGCCGGTGAAAGGTCCGCGCGGCCGGCACATGTCACGCCCGCGCCGGCCCCGCCGCTGAAAGCCAGCCCCCCGCGACGGCGGCGCGCTTGACCGGGGTCAACTTTCCGACCACGTTCGCGGTCATGGAACAGTTCTATACCAACGATCCCGATGCCCCCGCAGACACGCGCTCCTGGCCGGATGCCGTCATGAAGGGCATCGGCTGCAAATGCCCGGCCTGCGGCGCCGGCAAGCTCTACGGAAAGTATCTGGAGGTGGCTCCGACCTGCGCCACCTGCGGGGAGGAACTGCATCACCAGCGCGCCGACGACGCTCCGCCCTATTTCACCATGTTCATCGTCGGGCACATCATCATCGGCGGCCTGCTGATCATGGAGAAGGCGTTCGCGCCTGAGACATGGGTGCATCTCGTCATCTGGCTGCCGTTGACGGTCCTTCTGAGCCTCTGGCTGCTGCCGAAGGTCAAGGGCGGGCTCATCGGCCTACAGTGGGCGCTGCGCATGCACGGCTTCGGCGGCGAAACGGACGAGCCGGAGCCTGAGCCCCAGCCGGCGCCACCAGCCTGATGCTGACGGCGAGCGGATCTGCCGCGCGCTCCAAGAGGCCGCTGCCGGCTGCGACCCTCATCCTTGTCGATCGCTCGAAGGGCGCGCCGCGTATTCTTATGGGGCGGCGGCGGCCGGACGCGGTCTTCCTGCCCGACAAGTTCGTCTTTCCAGGCGGCCGTCTCGAAGCGGCCGATGCGGATCTGGAAACCACAGGCGCGTTGGCGCCGCGCGAGGCGGCCTGTCTCCTGCGGGGACTGAGGGGGCTCGGCGGCGATCGGATGGCCCGCGCCTTTGCGGTGGCTGCCCTGCGCGAAACCTTCGAGGAGACGGGTTATCTGGTCGCCGCGGCTGGGATGAGCGGCTCCCTGCCCACTCCGGCGCCGGAATTGAAGGTCGTGGACTTGAATGCCCCGGATTGGCCGGAACTCATCCGCCGCGGCGTCCGCCCCGACCTGGGGAAGCTGCGCTATGTCGCCCGCGCCATCACCCCTCCCGGCCGGCCGCGGCGCTACGACACCCGCTTCTTTCTGGCGGAAGCGGAGGCTGTCCGGGCAGTGGCGCCCAGGACCGATGGGGAACTGTCGGAGATTGGCTGGTTCGGCCTGGACAAGATCTCCGCCTACGACCTGCCCTCCATCACCCGGCTGGTGCTGCGTGACCTGGAAACGGCCCTTGCCTGCGGGCAGGACAGCGAAATTCCGTTCTATTTCTGGAGATCGGGGGCTTTCCGCCGCGCATTGTTGTCTCAACCCCACCGGACTAGCTTGACTTGTCGGCCCACCTCAGTATTTTCCGCGCTTCCCGCGCAAATCGCGAACCGTTTTCCAAAGGTCTTTCCTCATGGCCAAGCCCGTAACGCAGAAAATCAAGCTCCTGTCGACCGCCGGCACCGGCTTTTTCTACGTGACCAAGAAGAACCCGCGCACTGCGACGGAGAAGCTGGTTTTCAAGAAGTATGACCCCGTCGTGCGCAAGCACGTCGAGTTCAAGGAGACGAAGATCAAGTAATTGGTCCATGACGCGCTGCCGGCAAGGCGCGCGTTACCGTCTTCCGGCGCGACCGCCAGACAACTCAAACAAACTTGCGAATGAGAATGCCCAACCTTCTCTATATTTTGTGGAGGTTGGACCAGGGTCCGTAACCGCTCGGCAGCGGGGTTAGCATTCCGAGAAGATCACGGACCCTGGCGTCTTCACCAGGCGATGGTCATAGAGGGCGTTGACGTCCCGCCTGGTATCTCACAAAACGCTTCATGGCCGCAGGTCCTTGGTCCACCTGAACGTGCAGCCCTGTGCGCGCCTGAACCTCTTCTCCGCTTCTTCTTCAAAGTTGTAACTCTCAGCTCTAAGCTGCTGAGAAATGTCGGCGAAGCGACATAGGAAGAATACAGAGTTCAATTCCGCGGGGGACTTTGACAGAGGTGCCGCCCCGTTTCAAGGAATTCTCTTGACATGTTGCGGCCAAAGTACGGCGTTTCAAGCATTTCACTCATTCGTTGCAATTTGGCCAGCTCGCCGCGCAGGCTGAATGCGCGCGCCTGACGGGAACACTCCCGGTCAGTCCGTCCAACTTTCTCAAATAACAACAATGAGTTGCCGTTACGCCGCGTCGACGGCAACGCGGTTGCGGCCCCGCTTCTTGGCAGCGTAAAGAGCGTTATCGGCCCTCTTGAACAACGTTTCGGGCGTATCGTCCGGGCTTTCGACCGTAGCCAGCCCCACACTGGCGGTGACACGGATCTTCAGATCAGGTCTTAACTGGAAGGGGTCGGACGCCACCATGGCCCGCGTCCGTTCCCCGATTTGATAAGCGCGTGCCAGATCGGTCTCCGGCATGATGATGAGGAATTCCTCGCCCCCGAGACGGCAAGCCAGGTCGATGCCGCGGGTGTTCCGGCGCAGTCGCGCGGCGAATTCCTTGAGCACCAGGTCGCCGCCGTCGTGGCCGTGCGTATCGTTGACGCTCTTGAAGTGGTCGATGTCGGTGACCAGGATCGACAGAGGGCGTCCGGTCCGGATGGCCTCTTCCATCAGCGTCCGAAGATGGCTCTCCATGTACCTGCGGTTGTGGAGGCCGGTCAGCGCGTCCGTAATGGCGAACTCGACGCTCTCCTCCAGTCGGTTGCGGAGATAGTCATTGAACCGCTTGCGCTTGATCTGGGTCTTGATGCGCGCCAGCATTTCGTGCCGGTCTATGGGGCGCATGAGGTAGTCGTTGACGCCCATGTCCATGCCGCGCAGCAGGCGCGCTTCGTCACCGGGCTCAACGAGAATGATGATGGGCAGATGCCGTGTTCGGTCAAGAGAGCGCACCTGCGAGCAGAGCCGCAACCCGTCCGCATTCGCCAGGCTGAGGCTGACGATCAACAGATCGAAGTTATGCTCTGCGAGCTTTATGAGCGCATTCTGCGGGTCGCGCTCCACGAACGTGTCATGGATCTTGGACAGCACTTCGACGAGGCGGGTTGCCGAACGGGGATGATCGTCGACAAGCAGAATACGCCCGGTACGCGAATTCAGGGCCTTTTTGAGCGCTGCACTATCGGCGAGTCCAAGCTGACGCGATGTCGATGCGCGCATCAGCATCTCATCGTTCAGCATCTTGAGGCGCGCGAGGTTCTTCACGCGCGTAATAAGGGCTATGTCGTCGACCGGCTTGGTCAGGAAATCGTCGGCGCCACTCTCCAGACCCTGCACCTTGTCGGAGGGCTGGTCGAGCGCTGTGACCATGATGACAGGAACGTGCTGCGTTTCGGGCTCGGCCTTGATGCGGCGGCACACCTCGAAGCCGTCCATGCCAGGCATCATGACGTCGAGAAGGACGACGTCAATGCGTTCGCGCGCGCAGATCTCGATGGCGTCGGCACCGTTGAATGCGGTCACCACATCGAAGTATTCAGCCGAAAGCCGCGCTTCCAGAAGCTTGACGTTAGCCGGGATATCATCGACGACAAGAACTCGGGCGGTCATTGTTGAACTCGGATACTCAGAATTTTGTTCACGCGCGCTGCTCTCCGGTGAAGCGGCGAACCGTTTCCAGGAACATGACGACGGAGATCGGCTTCGACACGTAGGCCTCGCAACCACCCGAGCGGATCCGCTCCTCGTCGCCCTTCATGGCGAAGGCCGTGACGGCGACCACGGGGATGGAGCGCAGGTCATCGTCCTCCTTCAGCCACTTCGTCACCTCAAGGCCTGAGACCTCGGGCAGCTGAATATCCATGAGAATGAGATCAGGATGATGCTCGCGGGCAAGCGAGATGGCGTCGAACCCATTGCGCGTTTGGATCGTGGCGAAGCCGTGCGCATCGAGAAGGTCGTGAAACAGCTTCATGTTCAACTCGTTGTCCTCCACGATGAGGACGAGCTTCTTGTTCCCTCGCATGGTGCGGGGACGCTCCTCGACGGTCGCTGCTGGCTGTTGGTAGCCCATATTCGGAAAATCCCAGTCTCCCCAGAAGGTCATGCACCGATTCTGGCAGAGAGCGCCTTGCTCTCAATTTGCGCATGAAGCAGTAACCAACAGTTTAAAAGAGCAGAACTCGTGCATTACTGATCCCTGAACGGAGGTTCCAGGATGTGTGCCCTCAAGTCCCCAAAGCCCCCTCCTCTCGATCGCGACGGTGCTGAAACCCTTGCCCTGCGCACGCTGGCCTTCCTGGCCGACGATCCGCGGCGGATGACGCGTTTTCTGGCGCTTACAGGCCTAGAGCCGGCCGAACTCATGGCGCAGGCAGAAACGCCCAGCATACAGATTGCGGCGCTGGACCATCTCCTCACCGACGAATCCCTGCTGCTGGTCTTCGCCGGCCACGCTGGAGTTGCACCAGAAACCATCCCGGCCGCCCGGGCCCTCCTGGAAACTGCATCATCGGCGGGAACGCGCCGGTGAGCATGGCTCGAGGCGACCTGCGCATTGGTATCGATCTGGGCGGCACCAAGATCGCTGGCCTCTTAACCGATGCCGCGGGACAACCAATCGCGCAGCGCCGCATCCCGACCCCACGCAACGATTATGCATCGACCATCGCCGCCATCTCGACGCTCACGTCCGAACTGGAGCTAGAGGCGAACGCGTCGAGCGTGCCTATTGGTATCGGCATCCCCGGCTCCATCTCGCCGCGCACAGGCCGTGTTCAGAACGCCAACTCCACCTGGCTCAACGGGCGCCCGTTTGCGGCCGACCTCGCGCACCGCCTCGGCGACCGCGTGCGTCTCGCGAACGATGCCAACTGTTTTACCCTCTCGGAAGCCACCGATGGCGCCGGCGCGGATGCCGACCGCGTTTTGGGGGTCATCCTCGGGACTGGTTGCGGCAGCGGGTTTGTAGCCGGCCGGCAGATCATGGACGGGCCGCGCGGCATCGGCGGCGAATGGGGCCACAATCCACTGCCATGGCCCAGCGCCGAAGAATGGCCGGGACCGCGCTGCTGGTGTGGCCGGAACGGCTGTATGGAAACATGGGTTTCCGGACCGGCGATAACAGTCGATCATGCCCGTGCCACGGGGGACGTGCTGCCACCCGAGGAAATTGCACGGCGCGCCGGCCAGGCCGATGCAGCCGCAAGCGCAACGCTCCATCGGCACGCGGACCGTCTCGCGCGCGGCCTGGCCACGTTGGTCAACGTCCTCGATCCCGACGTGATCTTGCTGGGCGGCGGGCTGTCCGGGATGGCACATCTCTACGCGGTGCTACCCGAGCTGATGGCGCCGCACATCTTTTCTGACGACACCCGCGTGATAATCCGCCCTCCGGTGTGGGGCGCCGCATCGGGCGTGCGGGGGGCCGCGTGGCTATGGCCGGCGGATCAAAAAGGCTGAGTGAGCGTGCAGAGTGTTGCGCGGGACGGCGCCCTCGTGCCCATCACGGACAGGGATTCGCCTCGAGCAGCTTGAGCTCTTTGAGCTCACCCTTCAGGCGGTACTCGCCGTGATCGATCATCAGTTCCGAGGTGATGCCGTTCTCGTGGAACCGGAACGACATCTCGTAGAGCGGAACGGAATCAATGTGGCGCGCTTCCGGTTTGTAATAGGCGATGGAAACGGGCCAGGAGGTGACCTCCGCGAGCTTGTCGCCATTTTCCAGCTTGGCCATACGGCGCGATGCCGTCTCGGTGGATGGCGGGCCGATGAAGGAGGTTGTGAAGTAGTATTTTTCGCCGCCCTCCGAACCATCGTAGAGATTTGCGGCAAAGAGACGTTTTCCCGTGCGCGCATGGCGGATGATGGTCGCCGAATGGTCGATGGGGAAGAAGACGTGCTCGCCGATACGCGTGGATTTGCGCGACGGCTTGGTCACCTCGACCGCGAGCGCCGGAGTGCTTCCGTTCCTCTTGGTCGCCGTGCCCTGGGTCTGCTCGATGAGTTCGTCATTGCCGTAGGTGGACGACGAGAAGCGCAGCCGCCGCGCCGGAGCATCCTCCCAGCTCGACGTTCTCAGGTCGCTCATGGAGGATTGTCCCTCCGTGGTCGTCGTCTCGGTCACGAACCGCATGTTCTGGGCGTAGCCCTCGCACGGATTGCCCATGAGCTCGTAGACCACGCGCCCCGTAATGCTGCCAATGCTGGTGCCCGCCTTGGTTTCGTCGAGCGTGATATCGTAGATGGCCCTGTGCGGCTGCAGGCGGACCGAAGCCTCACCGGCCTCTGCGCTGCCGGCAACCCGTGGAGTTGCGATGGCGGCGGAACTGGCGAGCACGATGGTTGAGGCAGCAATGGGAGCCAGAAATTTGCGCATTCTCTTTCCTCGAAACCCGTTCACCTGTTCCACCGCCGGCTACTAACTGCGGACGTTGGGCCGGCCTCCGGATGGCGCCGCACTGTCCCCATGGGGTGCATCTGGCGTCACCGCCGGTCTCCCCACGTGAGGACCGTTGCAAATGACGCGCGAACGGCTGACAACGGGTGGCACAAACTAGGGGTTTCCCCTTCACACTTCAAGGAGATCACACATGGTTGGCGAGACCGGGGCAGAGGCGATCGAAGCGCGTTTGAAGGCACTCGGCCTGGAATTGCCGCCCGCCCCCAACCCGGTGGCGAACTACGTTCCCACCCTGATGAACGGCAATCTCCTGTTCGTCTCGGGACAGATTGCCAAGGCGGCCGACGGCCACGTCGTGACCGGCGCGGTCGGCAGCGATCTGACAATCGAAGAAGGACAGGCCGCCGCCCGGCTGTGCGCCCTCAACATCCTCTCCCAGGCCAAGGCCGCACTCGGATCGCTCGATCGTATCGTCCAGGTGATCCGCCTCACCGGCTATGTCAATGCCGGCGCGGGGTTCGCCGACCATCCCAAGGTGATCAACGGCGCCTCCGACCTGATGGTCGAGGTCCTGGGCGACAAGGGCCGCCACACTCGTGCGGCCGTCGGCGCATCGGGGCTTCCCGGCAACACGGCAGTCGAGGTCGATGCGGTGCTGGCCATCGGCTGAGGTGAGGCCCCATGCTGGATCGCGCAACCTTCCTGAGGCCGGTGGCCCATCGCGGCCTGCACAATGCCGCTGTGGGACGCGTGGAGAATTCCGCGGCGGCGTTCACGGCCGCGATCGAGCGCGGCTACGGCATCGAATGTGACCTGCGGCCAGCCCGCAGCGGCCTCCCGGTAGTGTTCCACGACACGACGCTGGAGCGGCTCGTCGATGCGGAAGGTGCGGTAGCCGATCTGGGGGGCGGCGACCTGCAGAACCTGCGCTATCGCACGGGCGGTGAAACGATCCTGACCTTCGAAGGCCTGCTCGGTCTGGTGGGCGGTCGCGTTCCGCTGCTCGTGGAGGTGAAAAGTGAGTGGGACCCGCCCAACCTCCCGTTTCTTTCCGAAATCGCACGCCGCGCGCTGGATTATCCGGGCCCCATCGCACTCATGTCGTTTGATCCCGACGTCTTGACCGTTCTGCGGGAACTGGCGACCGAGATCCCCCGCGGGATCGTCTCAGGCGGATATCGGGACGAGCACGGCGAAACCTGGTGGCGCGACCGCATCGATGAAGCGCGCGCAGACCGGCTCGCTCATCTTCTGGAGTCGGGGCCGACAGCGCCTTCGTTCGTCGCCTACCATGTGAAGTCCCTCCCGACCCCCGTTACGCGCTATGTGCGCGAGGTGCAGCACCTGCCGGTCTTCGCCTGGACGGTGCGGACGGCCGAAGATGCCGCCATCGCCGCCGCGCACGCGGATGCGCCTATTTTCGAGGGCTTCGAGGCGTAGTTCGCCGCCTGCGGGCACGCTCAGATAAAGAAAGCGGCGGGTCTCGCGAGGAGGCCCGCCGCACCCGTGGTCTCGGCACCGCCTGGCTAGTTGAGCGGCACGTTGATCCACAGCGATCCCGAGACAGCCTCGAAATCGTCCGCCCCGATGCCGTCGTATGCGGCCGCAGCGCGCAACCCGATGCCGCTCGGCGTCGTGATCAGCAAGCCGCCCTCGACTTCGCGCCCGGCTCTCGTCGGTGTCCGCGAGAACGCCGTTGACGTAGAGATCGTCGCTGTCGAAATTCCAGATGCCGCTGACGGCGACATGCGGTTCGATGCTCGACCCGTATAGGCCGTCGAAGCGGTAGCCGATTTCCATGGTGCCCGTCACGCGGCCGATGCTGGCGCCGCCGCCGGGTACGTCCTGCTTCAGGCTTGTCGAGTACGCACCGTAGTCCTCCTCGCCGTAGGCAATGCCGACCTGAGGCGTGAAGCGCCAGGCGCCGTAGTACTCGTTGCCCGTCAGCGTCGCGGAGGCGAGCCAGCGATCCGTGTCGAAGCTACCGGTGCGACGTCCCAAGGCTGCATCGGTGAGATCGATGTCGTTGTCGGACTGGCCCCAGGCCGCACGGGCATCGAAGTACAGGTTGTCTGCTAGTCGCAGGCCGATGTAGGGGCCCGCCATCCAGCCTGTGCCGTCGATGTTGCCCTTGAGCGAGGGATCATCGATGGTCTCGTCGGTATCGTCGACCTGCACGAGCGCGCCGATCAGAACGCCCGGTGCGATGACATAGTCCGCGCCGACATAGAGGATGCTGAAGTCGCCGTCGCGGTTCACCCCGCCCAGATCGTCGTTGTAGCGGGCGATGTGCCCCTCGACCCAGACGTCGAACCCGGGGCGCAGCCCGGTGGACGGGCTCACGTAGGGCTGTTCGGCATAGTTGAGGCCCGCCTTCATCATCAGGTCGCGCTGCCTCTTCTCCTCCGCGGCCGTGGCCGCGGCCCGCATCTCGCTCAGGCTCGTCGAGAACCTGATCGACCCGCTGTCCTGTGCGAGCGGCATGAGTTGGCCGGCGATGTGAGACAGGATCCCCGTCGATGTCGACGTCGGACCGCTCTGGGACTGCGCGTCGGCGTTCGCACTGTCGATCACGTTGCCCTGATCGATGCCGGTGCCGAACGGGTTGGCGCCGAGTGCCATGCTGCCCGACGACGCGGAGCGCGATCCGAAGAGACCCGGCATGCCGGCCGTGCGCGACGCGGACGAGGCCGCCGACGTGGCACCGTTGAGCTTCATCGGGCCGTCCTTGAGGCTCACCGGCGGCGGCGGACCCTCGCCCAGACGGCGCAGCATGCGGGCACGGTCGGGACCATAGGTCAGCAGGTTGTCGACGCGCCGGTTGATGAACCGCTTGGTTTCCTCTTCCATGCGATCATCGACTTCTTGACCGTGTTCACGAACGTACAGATGATATCTTCGCCTGGTGCGGGCGTGAACGTCAGCGTGCCATTGTCCAGAGTGCCCGGGCCATTCGTCGGTGTGCCCCCCTCATTGCGTTCGCAGCTTGCAGACGTCAGCGAATAAGGACCGGCGTCGATTGTTTCCTCAATGGACACCGAAGCGTCTGCAGCGACCGTGGTTGACGAGACGGTGACGAGAGCACCTGCAGCGACGGCAAGACCCGACCAATCCAGGCCCATCCTCGCTGGAGTCAAAGCTGAACGTGCCGCCAGGACCTCCGACAACCTGCTTCTTGATCGTGATCGTGGCTGTTGTCGTGGTGGTCTGCTGCAGACTCGGCGTTCTGTCCGGCCAAGCGGCCAGATGCATTTGCTTTTCCACCAACAAATTGGGCGCCCACTCCGGCCTATCCTCCAAGTACCGGGAGGCGTGCGCATTGCGGTCAGAAAGTGACCATCGGCGAGAAGCTAACATCCGCAGCCGCTTGCGTCTCACCACTAATAGTACCCACTTGCAACTAGCATCCAAGTGACGGTCGAGCCGATAGGGACGTTATCGAGATTGAATTTTCATTATGTCTTGGCCACGGCGTTGGCAGCGCTATTACAATCACCATCCTGGCAAAGATACCCGGGACCGATTGTAGTCATGCCATCGCATACAGGCTCAATTCCACCAGTTAGATTGGTCTGTGCAAAGGCCGTGTTTGCCATCACGCAGATTGAAGTGACTGCCGTGACGAAAGCTGAGCGGAATGCCGATCCTCTGCGCAGTGCTCCGACTGAATTCCACGACCAGTACATCCAACCCATAACACTCCACCCACGCAAAACAGACGCAACAGACACAAAATCTCTCTCTAGCTGCGCACGTACGCAGCCAGTTGCGTTGACCTCTTTCGGGGTCATCCGATCAGGAGAAGTCCCCCTCCCCCTGATCCTCCCCCTTGAAGTGGTCCGCCCTGAAGTATGGGAATGTTCCCGAGGAGGACCACAATGCCGAAGAAGAGACACAAGCCTGAAGAGATCGTCGCGAAGCTGCGGCAGGTCGACGTTTTGGTTGCGCAAGGCAAGGCCGTCGCGGACGCGATCCGGTCGATCGGTGTGACCGAGGTGACGTACTATCGCTGGAAGAACGAGTACGGCGGGCTGAAGACTGACCAGATCAAGCGCCTGAAGGAGCTTGAGCAGGAGAACGCACGGCTGAGGCGAGCGGTATCCGACCTGACGCTGGACAAGCTCATTCTGCAGGAAGCCACAAAGGGAAACTGACAAGCCCCGCGCGCCGGCGTGCCGTGATCGAGCACGTCCGGCGCACACTTGCCGTCTCCGAGCGCCGGGCTTGCAAGGCGCTCGGGCAGCATCGCTCGACACAGAGGAAGACACCCAGGGGGCGGGGGGGCGGCACTGACCGCCGACATCGTGGCACTCGCCCGGCAATACGGCCGCTACGGCTACCGCAAGATCGCGGAGCTGCTGCGATCCTGGCCCGGCTGGGTGGTGAACGACAAGCGTGTCGAGCGCATCTGGCGGCAGGAGGGGCTGAAAGTGCCTGCAAAGCAACCCAAGCGCGGCCGGCTGTGGCTGGCCGATGGTTCGTGCGTCCGCCTGAGGCCCGAGCATCGCAATCACGTGTGGAGCTACGACTTCGTCGAGGACCGCACGCATGACGGCCGCAAGTACCGAACTCTCAACGTCATCGACGAGTTCACGCACGAGTGCCTGGCAATCCGCGTGTCGCGGCGCTTGAACTCGACCGACGTTATCGACGTGCTGTCGGACCTCTTCACCCTGCGCGGTGTGCCGGGACACATCCGGTCGGACAACGGCCCGGAGTTCGTCGCCAAGTCGGTGCGGGCGTGGATCGCGGCGGTCGGAGCCAGGACCGCCTACATCGCGCCGGGATCACCTTGGGAGAACGGCTATATCGAGAGCTTCAACGCTCGAATGCGCGACGAGTTACTTAGCGGCGAGATCTTCTACTCGCTGAAGGAGGCGCAGATCATCATTGAGAGCTGGCGGCAGCATTACAACCAGGTCCGCCCGCATGCATCGCTGGGCTACCGGGCACCAGCCCCGGAGGTGTTCGTGCCCGGTCTTGCCGCGTGGCCGCCTGCGCTACACGCAGGGGCTCCGGCGGCCACGCTCGACCTAGCCCGGAGGCTGCCCATGAACTAACATTCGACCTGGACCACGCGATGGGGGCCGGTCACCCCAGTATTCAAAATTCTCGGCGGGGGTGATGAGCGAGGTGACCCCATCCGCGATCCTTGAGAGGCTATGCCTCCCGTTCGTCTCCTGCCCCTCGTCACCGAGGGCCCTCGGCAGTCGACGCTGCCTGCAAATGCGTCCCGGACTTGATATCCACGACTTATCCCCAGGCCGATCCCAATAAACGGACCTTCAACTTCCTCAGCAATGGTTAATTCCAATTCATTGAAAGTGCAGTGTACTTATTGTGTCGTTGACACCACAGATGTCGAACGCCGGTCAGTTTCTGCACATTCTTCTGTCGGCGGGAAAACGAATACGGACGGCCTGGGCGCAAAGCGAGAGGACCGGCCCTCAGCACCTCTTTTGAGGTTCACGAATGGGAGCCGTTATCCGCGCTTCGCCTTCGCGCGCTCGTAGAGCGGCATGACATCCTTCAGATTGTCCTTGAAGGTCTTGATGCGGGTCTTGCCCGAGGGGTGCGTAGACAGCCACTGAGGCGGCGCGCCACCCGCTGCCTTACTCATCTTCTGCCACAGCGTGATGCCGGCGCGCGGATCGTAGCCGCCGCGGGCTGCGAGCTCCATGCCGATGAGATCGGCTTCCGTCTCGTCGTTGCGCGAAAACTTCAAGGCAGCAAGGCTCGACCCCGCCGCACCGATGAGTTCGCCAGCCTGCCCGAACAGAAGGCCGCCGACGATGCGGCTGCCGAAACTGGTGATGTTCGTCTTGGCTGTGCGCTCACGCGCGTGTTCCCACAGGGCATGCCCCATCTCGTGGCCCATGATGACCGCGATCTCGTCATCCGTGAGCTTCAACCTGTCGATGATGCCGGTGAAGAAGGCGATCTTGCCACCGGGCATGCAGAACGCATTGATGGTCGGACTGTCGAAGACATTGACCTCCCAGTCCCACTCTGGCGCGCGATCATTGAACTTCGGAGTATGAGGCAGGAGATCCTTTGCGATCCTGCGGATGCGGATCGTGGTTGGATGCTTCTCGTCCAGCAGCTTGCCCTGCTGGAAGGCCTGGCGCGTCATCTGATTGTACTGGGCGAGCGCCGATTTCTCGACCGCATCGGCCGGAACCAGATTTCGGAAGATGGAGCGGCTGGGCACCTTCACGCCGCCATCGTCGCGGGCCACCGCAACGACGGGTAAAAGCGCCGCCGCGACGGCGGCAAGGGCGAGCCCACGCCCGGGTTTCCCAATATCAAAGTGCATCCCGATGGCCTCCGCGAAGGAACGGACTGATCCAGCATTGCCGTTTGGAGTATCATATAAGAGACGAAAAAAGCGAGGCCAACGGATGGATGACGGGGAGAGCAGGCAGGCGAAAGTGATGTGCCGCATCGCCGATATTCCGGCGAAGTCCTGGGACGCTTGCGCAAACCCCGATCCGGCACGCTTCAATCCGTTCGTGTCCCACGCCTTTTTGAATGCGCTCGAGGCCGCTGGCACCACCGGACCGGAAGCCGGGTGGATGCCGCAGCACATTGTCCTTGAGCGCCCCGACGGCCGCCTCGAGGCGCTCATGCCGCTCTACGCAAAGTCCCATAGCCGCGGCGAATACGTCTTCGATCATGCCTTCGCCGACGCCTATCATCGCGCCGGCGGCCGCTACTATCCCAAGCTCCAGTGCGCTGTACCCTTCACACCGGTGCCCGGCCCCCGGCTGCTTGTCGCGCCGGATGCCGATCGAGATACGGCGGAGCGCACGCTGATCGCTGCGGCACTGACGCTTGCGGAAAAGACGGGCTCGTCTTCGCTCCACATCACGTTTGCGACGCAGGAAGAATGGGAACGGCTAGGAAAGATCGGACTGCTGCAGCGCACCGGCCAACAGTTCCACTGGACGAACCCGGGATATGCGAGCTTCGGCGACTTCCTCTCCACGCTGGCTTCGCGCAAACGCAAGATGGTCCGCAAGGAGCGGGCCGAGGCAACGCGGGACGGGATCGCGGTCCGCTGGGTCACAGGTGCTGACATCAGCGAAGCAGACTGGGACACGATGTACGAGTTCTACATCGACACCGGACTGAGAAAGTGGGGCCGGCCCTATCTCAACCGCGCGTTCTTCTCCGAACTGGGCCGCACGATGGCCGACCGTTGCCTTCTCATCTTCGCGGACCGCGCAGGGCAGCCGATCGCCGGCGCCTTGCATCTCATCGGTGGAGACTGTCTCTATGGCCGCTACTGGGGCGCCAGCGAACACGTCCCCTGCCTGCACTTCGAACTCTGCTATTATCAGGCGATCGACTACGCCATCGCGCATGGGCTTCAACGGATCGAGGCCGGCGCCCAGGGCGAGCACAAGCTGGCGCGCGGCTACGATCCCGTCACGACCTACTCGGTGCACTGGTTCGCAGACGAGGGGCTCGCTGCCGGCGTGCAGCGCTATCTTGCCGACGAGCGGCGTGCGGTTGCAGAGAGCAACCGGATGCTGGCGGCGTTCGCGCCCTACCGGAAGGCGCTGTCGCAAGAGCAGGACTGAGGCTTTCGCGGTGCGCCGCGGCTTGACGGGACCGGCATGCGTCCCCTAACTCCCACCTCGGACCAAGGCCGAGGGAGCAGCAGAGCCATGTACGACAGCGACAATATCTTCGCAAAGATCCTGCGCGGCGAGATCCCGTCCCACCGCGTCTATGAAGACGACGATGTCGTCGCTTTCATGGACGTGATGCCCCAATCGGAGGGCCACGCACTCGTCGTTCCCAAGGCGCCGTCGCGCAATCTTCTCGATGCCGACCCCGCCGTTCTGGCCAAAGTCATCCCTGTGGTGCAGCGCGTGGCCAATGCCGCCAAAGCAGCGTTCCAGGCCGATGGCATCACCGTCATGCAGTTCAACGAGGCGCCTGCCGGCCAGACGGTCTATCACTTGCATTTCCACGTGATCCCGCGTTTCGACGGCGTGCCGCTGAAGGCGCATTCGGGACGCATGGAAGACGGCAGCGTGCTTGCAGCCAATGCTGCGAAACTGAAAGCGGCGCTTGCGGGCTGAGGCCGCAAGCGCCGCTCACACGAGCGAAGCAATCTCAAGATCAGGGCGTCTCGTACATCTGCCGATAGACGGCCGCCTGTTCTTCGGGCATGCGCGGCAGGAGTACGCGCATCGTTTCGTTGCCGACAAGCTTGCCGTTGCGCTTGAAGGTCCAGTCCGAGATCATGTCGGTGGTGAAGCTGAAACGCTCGCCCATCTTCACGGTCTTGACGCTCTGCGGCTGGTTGCTGATGAGGCCGGAGAGATTCTCACCGTCGCGCTGGATGCGGGTCAGCCAGAAATGCTCGGTGCTGCCGTTGCCGCTGATGGCAACTTTGAGCGCGAAATCCGCCTCGCCGGGACCGGGCGTTTCATAGCTCTTCCAGAAGACGTCGAGCGACGTGCGCGCCTTTTTGATCGCGGCGTTCATCTCCTTGTCCTCGGAGAGAACGGACACGACGGTCTGCTTTACGGGCTTGCGCGCCACCTCCTCCTCGGCCGGCGGCGTCGTCGCGGCGACCTTCGCGCTCTTGTCGAGGTGAGACGGCTCAGCCTTGGCCTCGACAGGTTTGGCAACCTTGGCCTCGGTTTTCGTCTGCGCGGCCGGTGCTGCGACGACCTTCGGCGTCTCGAGCGCGGCCACAGCCTTTGTTTCAGGCTTTGCCGGCGCCTCGACCTTCGCTTCGGCCTTCGCCGGAGCGGCAGGGGCAGCCACGGTCTTCGTCACGGGCGCGGCCGGCTTCTCGACCTTGGCTTCGGCTTTTGCCGGTGCAGCCGGCGTTTCGACCACCTTCGGCGTCTCGAGCGCAGCCACAGCCTTTGTTTCAGGCTTTGCCGGCGCCTCGACCTTCGCTTCGGCCTTCGCCGGAGCGGCAGGGGCAGCCACGGTCTTCGTCACGGGCGCGGCCGGCTTCTCGACCTTGGCTTCGGCTTTTGCCGGTGCAGCCGGCGTTTCGACCACCTTCGGCGTCTCGAGCGCGGCCACAGCCTTTGTTTCAGGCTTTGCCGGTGCCTCGACCTTCGCTTCGGCCTTCGCCGGAGCGGCAGGGGCAGCCTCGACCGGCGCGCGATCGGAGTTGATCGTGTTCATCCAAGCGCCCGAACCGGCCCCCGCGGAAGCGCGGGGTGCTGGAGCAGCTTCGTTCGCGGGCACCTTCGCGACCGTAGTCATCCACTCGCCGACGGTGGCGGCCATCCGCGATCCGCCGGCAACAGGCGCAGGCATGGCGATCAGGGTTCCGGAGCGATTTTCGGGGCAACCGCCGACGCAGCTGATCAGGCCAGGGGTATCCTGGCCGTCGGTCGCGTTGTTCACAGGTACGGGCTTCGGCTTCATGCTTACAATCATCGCGCTCGAGCCATCCCGGCAACCTGCCGTGCAAACGATGATCTCCTGGTCTGGGAAAGCCGACATCAGAGGGTGCGGCTCATACCTGGGATCGGCATTGTCTTGCTTGAGGATCTCAGCGGCGCGGCGGTCGTAGTAGTCCGGGCCGCGTTCATCCAGAAGCGGAGAGGCAGGCCCCGTTTGGGCGCCGCGCGATCCGGCATAGGGCTTTTGGCCAGCTGGTGCAGTCCCGTTTGCCGGATCGGTGGCGGCAGGCCGCGCGTGCGCGTCAACAGTCTCATCCCCCGGCGACAGGGGCATGTCGTCCTCTACCTCGACCGTCGTGTCGGCGCTGTCATCCAGCACGGAGATATCGCCGGAATCGGCAACCGCCGGAACTGGGACGCCCGCTACAACAAGAGCGGCGATGAGAGCTGCGCCCTGAAGAGAACGCACGAGCACGTGATACAGCATGGGATCCGCCTGGCGATGAGCCTGATGAGTTTGAATGTCCGCTAACATCGCAAACGCGGGTAAACGAAATGCTTATGATATGCCCAACATGGAGCATCCGGCGCAGCCTGAAGGCCCCGTGAGCGGCCCAAGCGCGGGCTCAGCGTTCATGGCGGAAGATCGCCTCTGAGGCACTTCCTGCATTCAGCAGCGTCACGTTTCGGTAATCGGTGCCCTCGCTGGCACGTGGCGGCTCAGGCGAACTCGCCACACGCGTCCTGGCCTTTTCGCCGCGGTGCGAGAGCTCCGGGTCCCGCAGCGGACGCAGGGCAACCGGTATGCCGGGCGGAGATTTCTCAACGGAACTGGCCGTCTCGGAAGGCTGAACGGCGGTCTGCGCCTTGGTTGGCGCCTCGGGGTCCAAGTCCGTCCCATCTTTATCAACGCTCAGCCCGAAGTATCCCGCGATGCACGGATGGATCCGCTTCATCTTCTCCAGTTCGGCAATCTTCACATAGACGATCTTGCCACCCTCACAGAGAAAGGCTTCCGCGGCCCGAGCCGCATTGAGGCCCGTGGCGGCTAGAAAACCCAGCGCGAAAAGACAAACCTTGACGGTTTTTGTCATGACCCCAGCCTGCCCTTGGTGACCCTTTGTCACGATACGGGGCAGGCGTTAACGCCTCGTTAAGATCTGAAGCGGTGAAGCGGCAGCCCTGGCCAGCCGCTGGCGGTGAAACAGGCGACCGGCCGCGTCACGGATTTCTGGGATAGCGCCAGTACGCACCGGCCGCGGTCCCGATCCGCTCCAGGATGGGCACGCGCTTCTCAGGCGGGCGCTCGCCCGTCTGGATCAGAAGCTGGAGATCGTTGAGAAGGGCATTGTTCTCCGCGTAGCCTGAATGATTGAGCCCGAAGCTGTCCGTGGAGACGGCCGTAACATCGATTGTATCAACACCGGTAAGGACCACGGGACCGGTTTCCGGAATGTCGCCCGCCCGCGGCACGCCACCGTGGAACCGGCGCGATACGTTGAGCGCTCGATCGTTGGCCGCAGCATAAAGCGTTATGCCGTTGGCGAGACCCTGGATCTCCTTGGCGATATTCTCGAAGTTGTCGCGATCCACGTCCGGAGCAGCCAGGATGATCTGGCTGATGACAACGCCGGGTGGCGACGACGCCTTGATGTCTTTCAGCACCTGGAGTGTCGGCTGGTTGCCCATGCTGTGCGCAATGACGCTCACGTGTTTGGCGCCCGTCTCTTTGATGACCAGTTGGAAGAAATCGCGCATGAAGGGAACAGCTTGGCCCGCGCTCTCCCGGTCATAGGTGTAGCTCGCGACCCCGCCACCCGAAGGCCAGCTGTAGAGAAACGGCGCCCCGTCGAACTTCAAGTCGTAGGCGATCTGCGCGGTGCGGTAGACCCCGTTGTCGAAGGTGGTGTTGTAGCCATGCACGAAGACGAGCGCATGGTCCTTGAAGCGCTCCGACTTCGAAAGCCGCTCTCGCACCGCCGCCAGGAAGTCTTCTCGCGAAAGAGCTTTCAGCTCCTTCATCGTGAAGTGCTTCTCGGGGTCCTCGGCCTCCTCGTAAAGCGTGATGTCGAAATACGGAACGCGTATGGCCCAAGGGCGCTCGATCGTCGGCTGCACGTGCGACTTCGGCACGGTCACGAGCGCTTGTCCCAGCGTGAGCTTGCGGCCGCGATTGGCGCCGTAATCGAGACGGTCATTTACCGGGGCCTCGTCCCGGTCGGTTCCATAGTAGACGGGTACGATGTCAAATCCGCTGTCCGGCTTCTCGGCTTCCTCGGCCGGCGCCGTCACGACGGGCGGAGGCGGTTGATCGGCCCCGCCTGCGCCGGGCGGGGGACTGCCGGCAGACGGTGGCGCCGTCTCGAGGCTACGGACCACACCCTCTTCGGACGCCGCAGTATCCGATGCGGCCTCCCCGACGGTCTCAGCAGGCGTCGACTCCTCTGCGATCGAGGGCGCAACCTCGACCTCAGAATCGGGTGCAGCGGACTTGGGGGCGGCAGACTTTTTTCTGTAGCGCGGCGCGGAGGATTTCCCCGCTGGTGCCCCGACCGAAGGCTCGGCTTCGCTTACGCCTTCCGGGGCTTCAGCCGCTACCGGCGGTCGCTCGGCCATAGGGGGGCTGCCCGCCATCTTTGGTAGCCCCAACTCGCTGAACAGGGCGAGAAGAACGAGCGGTAGAACCGCGACCACAGTGAGGCAGACCCGCGCAATCCGGCGCACCAGGGGCGGCATCGCGGCCATGGCGCTCCAGGCGAAGGCGAACAGGAGAAGGACGACGGCTCCGACGAGACCCCATTGCACGATGTCCGGCAGTTCGGCCATTTCCACACGCCCCCTTTTCGCGGCCGCAATCTAGTCCCGGGGGTCCGGCCCCCGCAACCGCTCTCGACAAAGGAGCGGACCCTAGTGCGCAATCGCGACAGCACAACGGCAAATCAGCCCTGGAGAATGGCGACTTGGCGCAGGTTTGCCCCCTTGCAGTGTCGCAAAAACCTGCACATGGTCCGCCTTTCCAGCCAAAGCGCCGGCCCTGCCCTCCCAAATCCCCACGGAACACCCGATTGATGCGCAAGACTTTGACCCCTGCTGAGTACAAGGACGCCATCCTGGCCGGGGACCGCACGGCGCTGGCGCGCGCCATCACGCTTGTGGAAAGCACCAAGCCGGCCCACAACGCGGAGTCTCAGGAGTTGCTGCAGCTCCTTTTGCCCCACTCCGGCGGTGCCATCCGCCTCGGGATCACCGGCGTACCCGGCGTCGGCAAATCGACGACCATCGATCAGCTGGGCACCAATCTCGTCGAGGCCGGGCACAAGGTCGCCGTGCTCGCCGTCGACCCGACGTCGAAACGCACCGGCGGCTCGATCCTCGGCGACAAGACGCGCATGAGCCAGCTGTCGCAGATGCGCGACGCCTTCATCCGTCCCTCGCCCACGTCGGGCACGCTCGGCGGCGTGACGCGCAAAACGCGCGAGACCATGGTGCTGCTGGAAGCGGCTGGCTTCGATATCGTCATCGTCGAGACCGTCGGCGTCGGCCAATCGGAGGTCGCGGTCGCCGACATGGTCGATTTCTTTCTGGTGCTCCTTCTCGCCGGCGGCGGTGACGACTTGCAGGGCATCAAGAAGGGTATCATCGAACTCGCAGACATGATTGCCATCAACAAGGCCGACGGCGACAACATCACCCGCGCCCAGCGCGCCGCGAACGAGTACCAGAACGCGATCGCGATTTTTACGCCGAAGTCGGCCGCGTGGCTTCCGCCGGTCGTTACCATCTCGGGGCGCACCAACGTCGGGCTCGACGCCCTGTGGGAGAAGATCGTCGAGCACCGCCGCATCATGCAGGAAAGCGGCGCATTCGCGGAACGCCGCAAGCGGCAGGCGGTGGAATGGATGCGCGACATGCTCAGCGATCGCCTGCTGCATGCCGTAAAATCGAACCCGGCCGTGGCCGAACGCTTGCCGGAGATCGAAACAGACGTACGCGACGGCCGCCTGTTCCCTACCCGCGCCGTCGACAAGATCCTGGACCTCATGGGGCTGAAAGCGTAGATCGGGCGTCCGGTGATCATGACCAAGGACTGTGACGACCCTTTCGATTTGGATCGCTTCGTCCGCGCGCAGGACGGCATCTACGAGATGGCACTCGATGAACTGCGTCGCGGCCGCAAGTCGGGTCACTGGATGTGGTTCGTCTTCCCACAGATGAAAGGTCTCGGCGCGAGCGCGAACGCGACGTATTTCGGAATTGGCTCCCTGGAAGAAGCCCAGGCGTATCTCGCTCATCCCGTTCTCGGCGCTCGCCTGAAGGAGACGACACGCCTGATGCGCGCCCACCGTGGAAATCAGCTGCGGGATATTCTGGGCGCCCCGGACGATTTGAAATTCCGCTCGTCCATGACATTGTTCTCCTGCGCCAGCGGCCCCGGCAGCGACTTCGAAGATGCGCTCGATGCATTTTGCGGTGGCGATCCCGATCCATTAACTTTGAGGCTGCTCGCAAACGCGTAAAGCGCTTCAGCACCCTTCCTTCACCATGGCGCGGAGTTCTTCTGGTACAAGCGAACCAACAGCGGCACTCTCCTTCGGGTTCTTAGCGAATACGTATGGAGAGCCCTTATGTTCCGAAGAGTCTTTTTCACTACTGCTGCCGCTCTTTGCATGGTTGCCTCGACGACGGGTGCCCAGGCCGGTGGCTGCCTGACCGGAGATCGGGCGGAAGTGAGAACCGACGCCGTGGTGGAGCGAACGGATCGCACCTTTCGCCGTATCGACGATAGCCTGAGACGCCTCGGCGATCGCCTGAACCGCACCGGCGACCGCTTGCTGAACTGGACCCACACGCGCTCGCGCTCCTGAGTTCAGCCCGAACATTCACTGATACCCGTGCCGGCTGACGCGATCGGCCGGCACGACGGACGCGCGAACGCGTCCTGTCGCGACCGGTGAATAAAGACGCTGATCCTTCAGGCGCGTGACAGAATGAACATCGGCTTAGCGCAAAATTCCGCGCTGAGCCTCGTCGCAAGGCCATATTCAGCAAATTCCCCTCCAGGGGGTGCGATCCGAACTGCGACGCGCTAAGGTGAAATCGATCGATTGCTCGAACGCACGCGCTCTCGCGCAGCACGCGTGCCGGATGCTCCTCTGCGCAACTCCAATGTGTTTTGGAGGGCTGCCTTATAATGTCCGACCGCTTTCAGTACCCGCTCGCCAGACCCCTCGATCAACTGAAGCCGCATTACGACGTTGTGGTCGTCGGCTCGGGGTATGG
This sequence comes from uncultured Alphaproteobacteria bacterium, assembly GCA_963825555.1. Lineage (GTDB taxonomy): Bacteria > Pseudomonadota > Alphaproteobacteria > Rhizobiales > Hyphomicrobiaceae > JAGVSR01. Next base: position 32,445 of record CAWGTZ010000008.1, read on the forward strand.
AGGTGGCGTCGCAGCCTGCCGCCTGGCCAGGGCGGGGTTGTCGGTCTGCGTCCTCGAGCGGGGCCGCGAATTCCGCCCGGGCGATTTCAGCAACGATTGGCGTCACATCCTCAAGGAACTGAAGCTTTCAGGCCGCAAGGTGCGCCTGGGCTCCGACGCCGGGCTCTACGATTTCCGGGCCGGTCGCGATATTCACGTTTTGACGGCAAACGGCCTGGGCGGCGGCTCGCTCATAAATGGCGCGGTGGCTTTGCGCCCCGAACCCGGGGTGTTCGCCAATGGCGGCTGGCCGGAAGCACTCTCTCACGACGGGCTGTTCGAGGAAGGTCTCGCCCGAGCCGAACAGATGCTGGGTGTCAATCACTGCCCCGATGCCGAAGGCTTGGCGAAATTCCAGGCGTTGAAGAGGGGCGCTGAAACATTTGGCGCTCGCGTCGAGACGCTCCCCACGACCATCACCTACCGCTCGCGCAACAGCGGACCCAGCGTCGACCCGCGCACCTGTGCAATGTGCGGAGATTGCTGGTCGGGATGCAACAGCGGCGCGAAGAATACGGTCGCCAAGACGTATCTGGTAGACGCGTCGCGAAATGGTGCGGAAATTTTCACGCTCGCCACCGTGCATCACGTCAGCAAGGACAATGACGTTTGGAGCGTCCATGTGGGAGCGACGCTGCCCGATAAATCATCGAAGCCCGCGAGCGAATTCATAATTCGCGCCACTAATGTCATCCTGGCGGCCGGCACTCTGGGATCGACCGAAATTCTTCTGCGCTCGCGCGAGCGCGGGCTCCAGGTTTCCGACCGGTTAGGCAAGGGATTTTCAGGCAACGGCGACGAAATGCTGATCGGCCGCGGCCTCGATCAGTGCGTCAACGATGTGGCCGTCGGCTTCCCGCCGCGGGCCGAGACGCCACCTGTTGGCCCTTCCACCGTCGCCATGATCCGTGCCCCCGAAGGCGAGGCGGGAAATGCCACGGTGGTCCTTCAGGACGGTACAATGATGCCATTGATGGCCATGATGGCCCCCCTCAAAGCCTTCACGGAACTCAATTGGGCACGGGCGTTCCAAATGCTGCGGGAGGGCCCCTACGGCGGCCATCGCTCGCGCACGCAGGTCTATTACGTGATCACTCCGGATGCGGGCTCTGGTGAAATGCGCCTTGAGAACAACAGGGTCATCGTGGACTGGCCAGGCGTCAAAGACGATCCCTGCTTCGAACGCGGCAAGCGCATGGCCACGAGGCTGATCGAGAACCTGGGTGGCTCGGTCGTGAGCAATCCTCTCTCGGACCGGGTATTGGGCGGACGCAAGATCACCGTGCATCCGCTGGGCGGGTGCGCGATGGGCGAGAATGCGGCCACAGGTGTCGTCGACGACCGCTGCCGTGTGTTCGACGTCTCGCGCGGTGCGACCCGCGACGTGCACGAGGGGCTCTATGTGTGCGACGGATCGGTGATCCGTGGATCCCTGGGCGTCAACCCGCTGCTCACCATCAGCGCGCTGGCAGAGCGGGCCATGTCCCTACTCGTTGCGTATTCCAGAGAGGACTCCGGCGTGCCGGCCGCGCACCACGTCCACTGAGCCGCCGGCGGACGCGCGAGTAACCAACCCCGAAAAGCCGGCCGGCAAGGCGCGGTTCAGAAGCCGCGCCGTCCGACGATACCAGCGTCGATGCAGGTCTGCTGCACGCGGATGTCACGGCCGACCAGCGCGCAGACATATCGTTTGGTGTTGGGATTGTTACGGATCTGCGCGAATGACACCTTGAGACCGTGGCCCCGCGCGACATCGGCCAACAGCTTGTCCTGGCAGTAGGGTGTGATCAGCAGTTGCCCGCCGACAACCTGGGCCCCATCGATACATTTAATGGCGGCCTCGGCGGAGGGTCCGGCGAGACATGCCGCCCATGCGGCTATTGCCAGCCTCGCGAATTTGGCCTGTGACACGCGCTTTTCCTTTTCCACATCCCGGCAGACTGCCTACCCCCTGCAACCGGAGCCGAAGTCCTGCTTTTGATATATAGCATGTCGCCCTGCCCGAGCGAGGCGAACCCGGTCGCCGTCAAAGGGGTTCCTGGCAAGTCGCCACCGGGCACATGCGGGAACAGGAGTGCCGTCCATGATGAAGATTTATGACTGCCGGAACGGATCGCTGGCCCCGCAGGCCGAGCCCGATCCTTCCGGTCCAGGCGCCGTCTGGATCGATCTGGTCAACCCCACGCCCGTAGAAGAGGCGCTGATCGAGAAGGCAATAGGGATCGACGTGCCGACGCGCGACGAGGCGCGCGAGATCGAGGTCTCGAGCCGCTTCTACGAGGAGGATGGCGCGACCTTCATGACTTCCTACATCATCCACAGCAGCGAGCTGACAATTCCCGCCACTTCCAACGTGACATTCATCCTGAAGGACAAGCGGCTCGTCACGGTGCGCTACGTCGAGCCGAAGTCTTTCGCCATGTTTGCGCAGCGCGCCGAGAAAGGCGCCACGACCTGTAGTTCGGGCGGAGCTATCATGATCGGGCTTCTCGAGACGATCATCCAGCGGACGGCCGATCTGATCGAACGCATCCAGGACGAAGTGGAGAAGTTGACGCACAACGTCTTCAACCTGAAAACCGCACGCCGCGACAGCTCGCGGCGTCTCGATGTGCTGCTCAGGCAGACCGGCCGCGAAGGCGATGTCATTTCCCGGGTTCTGGAAACGGCGACCTCGCTAGACCGCACGCTGCATTTCTTCCGCGATACGGCCCGCGAAAGCGGCTTCGATCCGCGCGTGCTTCAGCGCATCGACGTGGCTCAGCGCGATATTCTCTCGCTCATGGAACACGCACGATTTCTCACTAACCGCATCGGCTTTCTGTTAGAGGCGACACTCGGCATGATTTCGACCGAGCAGAACCAGATCATCAAATTGTTCTCGGTCATGGCGGTCATGATGATGCCGCCGACACTCGTGGCTTCGATCTACGGCATGAACTTCCGCCACATGCCCGAGCTCGAATGGGCCTGGGGCTACCCGCTGGCGCTCTTCCTTATGGTGCTTGCCGCGCTTATCCCATTCCTCTACTTCCGCCGCAAAGGCTGGCTGTAGCGATCACCTAGGTCGCCGTGACAGCGTGCATCGCCAGGGCGGCCGCCGCCGTCAGTGCCAGCGTCGTCGCGATACCGCGCTTCAGCCCGAACAAAAGCAGCGCCGCCAGGACAGCGAGCCCCAGCGCATCGAGACGCAGCGACGTCAGATCAGGCCACTCGAAACGCATGGGACCCAGCGTCACCTTATCGAGACGTTGAAACAGGACGTGCAGCGTGAACCAGATCGTCAGGTTGAGGATCACGCCGACGACCGCCGAGGTGATGGCCGCGAGTGCCGAACGCAAGGCAGGGATCGTGTGCAGCCGCTCGATGTAGGGCGCACCGGTAAAGATCCACAGAAAACAGGGCGCGAAGGTGGCCCATAGCGTCACGAGCGCACCGAGCGTGCCCATGATGACGGGCGATCCGCCCCCCTCCCGCCATGCTGCCAAAGTGCCCACGAACTGGGTGACGAGGATGAGCGGACCGGGCGTGGTCTCAGCCAGGCCCAGTGCATCGAGCATCTCACCCGCACTCAGCCAGCGATGCGCCTCGACGGCTTCCTGCGCCAGATAGGTTAGAACCGCGTAGGCGCCGCCGAAGGTCACAACCGCAAGCTTGGAATAGAGCCACGCCAGCTGGGCGAGGACATGGCCGGCACCGAAAATCCCTGCCACGACAAGAAGAGGCCCAATCCAGATCGCCAGCCACAGCGCCGCGGTGCGCAGCGTGCGCGACAAGGGCACGACCGCGGCAGATACCGGCGGCGGTGCCGGCGCGCCCCGCGCCCGCACGAAGCCCGCCAGAGCAGCCGCAAGCACGACAAGTGGAAACGGTACGCCAAAGAGAAAGATGGCCACGAATGCGGCCGCCGCGATCAACAGGTCGGAGGGGCCAGCCAGCGCCTTGCGCGCCACACGGACCAGTGCCTCCAAAACAATTGCAAGCACCGCAGCCTTGACCCCGAGAAAGAGCGCTTCGGCGACAGGAACCGATCCGAACGCCGCGTAGGACAGCGCCAGGGCGAACATCAGGAGCGCTCCCGGCAGAACGAACAGAAGACCTGCGATCAGCCCACCCACGACGCCGTGGAGGCGCCAGCCGACGTACGTGGCGAGCTGCATCGCTTCAGGTCCCGGCAGAAGCATGCAGAAGTTCAGGCCCGTCAGAAATCGCTCGTCATCGATCCACCGCTTCTCGTCGACGAGCACGCGATGCATGAGCGCGATCTGCCCGGCAGGCCCACCGAACGAGAGCACGCCGATGCGAGCCCACACTTTTGTCGCCTCGCCGAGTGAAGGCCGTTCTGCCGGTGCATCCGCGTGCATTTCGCCCCCTCGCGCTTGGACGCCTCGACCTAGCTTGGAACCGTGACGCATGAAAGCGCGCGCCCACCGCCCATGCAGAGCGTATCGGGTCGACCCGCTCCTCGTGGTGCAATGCAGCATCGCATTAACCATGCCGTCTTTTCGTCACAATCTCAAACGGTTCGAAAGTGATCTTGAGACCGCACTTCTGCGACGTGCCGTCGCGCACCGGTGACCCAATCACGAAAAATAACAATGCGCCTCAGTGCGTTGACTGATTTATCATGAACGCCGTTCAGTCGGGTGTCTTGACCGTGTGTGCGCTGCGATGCTTCCGTCCGCCCACCAGAACGGGGGGCCGCTGAGTTCCTCCGAAACAATATCGGCGATCGAGGGTGTTCTGGTTCCACGCTCAGGTTCCCTCTCAACGCCGGCAAAGTGGATCGACAGGCCGAAGCGCGAGTTCCGCACCCGGAAAAGGGGATGAGCGGAGGTCAGCCGGCCAGCGGGCAGAAACGCCCCGCGGTCCGCAAAACTTTGCCGGCCGGCCCGAGCGGAGGTCGCCCGATGATAATGGAGATGTAAAATGCGCATTCTGATTTCAGCGGCCGTGGCGATGCTCGCCGTCGGCTTCGCGGACGCCCGGACGGCCAGTGCCGCTTGGGAATGCATGGGGCCGCCCGCGTCCTGCGTTTCGGCCAAGAAGGTGACAAAGACCCAGAAGGCATCGGCCTACAAGGCCTCTTCCAAAAAGACTGCCTACGCCAACCAGGGCAAGAAGAAGTATTCGTCCAAGAAGTCGACCAAGTCCTACTCCGCTGCCTCGGGCGGCGGCTACAGCGGCATGGCTTCCTACTACTGGCAGCCCCAGCGCGTCGCCTCGGGCGGCTGGTTCAACCCGAATGCCATGACGGCAGCCCACAAGACGCTGCCGTTCGGCACCAAGGTCCGCGTGACGAACCGTAACAACGGCAAGTCCGTTGTCGTAACCATCAACGACCGCGGTCCCTACATCAAGGGCCGCATCATCGACCTGTCGCGCGCTGCGGCGGTCCAGGTCGGCATGACGAAATCGGGCGTGGCCCCGGTTTCGGTAGCGGTTCTCGGCAGCGGCTGAGTCCTCTCGAGGGTTGAGCCCTCGATCATGAGCATCGGGGCGGTAGGAAGCGCAACAATGCTTCCACCGCCCTTTTTCTTGGATGCCACGCCCTGCCCTTGGCGTGCCATCGAATCAGATTAGCGGGAATGCTTGAGCGGTCTGGCGCGTTGTTCCCCTGTCCGCCTCTGGCCCCGAACATCGTCCCGAGCAATCATGCCCACCGCCTTCCGCCTTAGACTGGCCGCCGCCCTTCTCCTCCTGGCCCTTCCTGCAACCCCGCGGGACAGCCTGGCGAACGGGACAGAGCTCGATTGGGCAACCGAGGTTCGCAGAGAGACGGCACCCCCCGGGAAGCCGCTCGTGACGGGCTCCACAGGTTCGAAAGCGTCCAAGCCCCATGCCCTCGACGGCATCGCCTCCTACTATTGGCAGGACCAGATGACCGCATCCGGCGAACAATTCGACAAGCGCGCCATGACAGCCGCCCACCCGACGCTGCCCTTCGGCACGTTCGTGGAGGTCACGAACCTCGGCAACGGCCGCAAGACGGTGGTGCGGATCAACGATCGCGGTCCATTCAAGCCCGGCCGCGTCATCGACGTCTCTGAAGCCGCCGCCGACAAACTCGGCATGCGCCAGCGGGGCCTGGCCCCCGTGCGCATCGAAATCGTCACAGCCGCCACCGCACGTTGACATTGCCGGCCGGTCCCCCGGCTCAGCGATTGCGGACCGGGGACAAGAACCGGTAAGTTGGCGCAAGTTGATACCGCCGCGCGAAAGAAGCACGATCATGGCCGCCGAAAAGACCATCCCGCCCCGCGCCGAACGCAGCGCCGCGGTGCAGATGCTCCGCACGGCGCTGGTCGAAAGGAAAATGACCCAGGCGGAGCTGGCCGACGCAGCCGAGTGCCACGAAAAGACCATTCAGAACCTGCTCGGCGGGCGCTCCGTGCGCGACCAGACGCTGTTCGACGTCTGCATGGTGCTGGGACTCGATTTTCCGAGGGTCAAGGAGTTGTGGTCGGGTGCGATGTCCACGGCGCAGCCGATGGATCTGAAAGGCGAGGGCGGCCTTGTGGCTCCGGTCTACATGGGCGCCTACACGCGGGCAGGCGTCGACCACTATATCGGCAGCTATCTGACGCTCAGGCCGGCCTTTGCCAAGCCGCAGAACGTCGTCGCCTACCGGACGGACATCTTCTGGGATCCGGAATGGCCCTCGCTGATCTTTGAGGAGCGCGACCGGCCCGACGCGCCCTTCTCCCATCGCGGACGGCTCTACATCCCGTCCTCGTCCATGTTCATCCATCTCGTATCGCTGACGAAGGGCGCCATGCGCATGGTTCTCGTCTCGCAACTCGACAACGCGGGCGAAATGCGCGGCCTTATCACAACACTCAACAAGCAGGGACGCTTCTTCGTGCCGGTTTCGGCGCCGATCGCTTACCTGAAGCGCACCGACTTCAGAGGCCAGGCCCTCGGCGAGATCGCGCCATCGAATGCGGGCTATGACGAATACAAAGTCATCCTGGATGAAACCGTTACGGAAGGGTACGCGCGCCTCGCCAACCCATAGCGCAGTTCGTCACCGCACGCGCTCAGCCAGCGGCTCGCTGCGGCCCGTCCTCGCTCTGCCGGGTGGCCTCCACCGGAATCTGAGGCTCCAGCGTTCCGGCAGCAGCAAGCCGCGGACGCCGCCCCGTCCGGACGGCCTCGAAGTGCGCCCGCAGATTGACCGTCGAACGCCTGCCGATGGCGCGGCGGTGAATGGTCAGCCACTTGTCCGCTTCCTTGCGTCCCGCATCATGGAGGTGATGAATAAGAGCAAGGTCGGGGTTCATCTTGGTCTCGTCGGAAAGCACCCCCGTGTAGGGAGCGGCCTCGACAAGATGGAAGCGATGCTGCGCCAGGGGCCTCAGCCGCGAGAATCGCTGCCGGACAGCCCCGCGCATGGCCTCTCGCGCCGTCTCGATGATCTCCACATCGCGGATGAGCGGGGCGTTGAACGTCAGCCGGTTCACGTGCGCCTGGATCTCACGCGCGCCCGTCGGCAGACCTTCCTTCTTCAAGGGTGACAGCTGCACAATCAGCGTATCCGCGACGGGGCTCTCCATGGCGAGCGTCACCAGATCCGGATTGGCGGAGAAACCGCCATCCCAGTACGCGACACCATCGATCTCGACGGCGTGATGCAGCGCCGGCAAACAGGCGGAAGCGAGCACGGCATCCACGGTCAACTCGTGGCGGCGGAACAGACGCGCTTCACCGGTGGCAACCTCCGTCGCCGCAATGAGAAGCTCCACTGGCGCACGGTCGCGGATCACAGAGAAGTCAATGTTCTCCATGAGGAGCCGGCGCAACGGATCGAAGCCAAGCGGATTGAATTCGTACGGTGACCATAGACTCGCGAGATGCGCGAGCGGCGCAGACCTGCTCAGCGTGAAAAGTACGGGATTGAGGCGGATAAACTCCGGCACACCTGCTTTCGCCACCGCCTCCCAGACTTGGCGAAGCTTGGTCCGCGCGCCCTGTGGCCCGCCCTCGGCAAGGCCAACGGCGAGCGCAGCCGCGTTGATAGCGCCGGCGCTGGCCGCGCTGACCCAGCCGAAGCTGAGGTAGCGATCTTCCAGCAGTCGATCGAGAACGCCCCAGGTAAAGGCACCGTGGGTACCTCCGCCCTGAAGAGCGAGATTTATTTTAAGTCTGCGACGGAACAGTTCCACGCGACAGATGCCCCCGCTTGTGATGGTGCGATGGACCGAACCGGTCCAACATCATCTAACGTGTCGCAAGACCCTGACCGTATCATGTCAGCGGCGCGACGGGCACTACTGTTGGCACGCCACCGATAACGCCGACTTTCGCCCTGACCCCATAGACACGGGCGATCTCGGCCTCTGTCAAAACGTCGCGCGTCGGACCAGATGCCGCAATCACACCGTCCTTGAGCAGAAGCGCGCGCGGGCAATAACGCAGCGCCAACCCGAGATCATGCAGCGCTACGATGACGGCGCGTCCTTCCGCAGCGATGCGTGTGAAGGTTTCGAAGAGCGATAGCGCATGCGCCGGATCCAAGCCGGCGGTCGGTTCGTCGGCGACGAGAATGCCCGCATCCTGTGCGAGTGCCCGCGCAATGAGCACGCGCGCGCGCTCTCCGCCCGACAATTCCGAAATGGGGCGATGCGCGAGAGCCGTCGCATCAGTGGCCGCGAGCGCGGAGTCGATCATGCGGCGATCATCCTCGCTCTCCCCTCTTCCAGGGCCTGATCCATGCGGAATGCGCCCGAGGGCGACAACCGACCGGGCGTTCAGCGGCCAGTGCACCGTGCGGTCCTGTGGCAGGAAGGCGATACGACGGCCCAGCGCGCGGCGCTCCAGCGTGCGAAGGTCTGCGCCGTCGACGTGGACCTGCCCGGACGCCGGCGCAATGAGACCTGCCAAAACCCGCAGGAGTGTCGACTTGCCAGCCCCGTTTGGGCCAGCGACGGCGATGATCTCGCCGGGGCAGACATGCAGCGACACGCCGCGCAGAATGTCCCGGCCGGAGAGGCGCACGGTGACGCCATCCGCCGCAAGAGCTGGAGGCGTGCTTTCGGCCATCATGGCACAAGCTCCGTGCGGGTTTTGAGGACGAGCCACAGGAAGAAGGGTGCGCCTAGAAGTGCGGTCAGAACCCCGAGGCGAAGATCCCCCAAGGGCGACATCAGGCGCAGTGCGACGTCGGCCAGCAGGACGAGGACGGCGCCGCCTAGAAAGCTCGGCAGGAGGAGCCGCCCCGGCTCGCCGCTGGTCAGCGGGCGCAACAGATGCGGCACCATGAGGCCGACGAACGCGATCGCCCCGCACACTGACGTGGCCGCGCCCACGCAGAGCGCCGTTCCCGCCACGACCTTCAGGCGCAGGCGATCCGGATCGACACCGAGGTTCTGTGCCGCTGCCTCACCCAGCGACAGAGCATCCAGATCGCGCCCGGTTGTGAAGAGGATGAGGCAGCCGGCGGCCATCAGGGGCGCAGCCAGCCAGACGTGCGTGAGGCTCCGGTCAGTGAGCGAGCCCATAAGCCAGTACAGCATCTCGGAGGCAGCGAACGGATTGGGTGCAAGATTGAGGGCGAGCGAGGTGAGCGCAGCGGCAAGGCTCGAGACGGCGACGCCGGCGAGGATGAGCGTGACAGACCCGGTGCCCGTTCCAGCCAGCAGCGCCAGAATGAATGTGGCCACAGCCGCGCCGAGAAGCCCCGCCAGCGGCAATGCCAGGGCAACGACCTGTGCGAGACCGGAATGAATGGCGATGACGGCACCCAAGGCGGCGCCGCCAGAGATCCCCATGATACCGGGTTCAGCTAGCGGATTGCGCAAGTAGCCTTGCAGCACCGCACCCGCCAGCCCCAGCGTGCCTCCCACAAGGAACCCGAGAAGCGCGCGAGGAAGGCGCACCTCCATCAAAATGACGCGCTGCGCCTCGGCAGACCCGGCGATGCGGAAGCCATCGACCCCCATGAAGAGCGAGAGAAGGAATGCCAGAAGCGCCGCGAGCCCGAGCCACACGGCTAGGCGCCCGGATGTCATCGCGTCGCCTCGGCGCGCAAGATCAACTGCTCGCGCGCGACGGCCAGCCGTTCGACGGCCTTCACGATGCGCGTCGTTCCACACAGCCATTCGTTCATGGGCATATCCACGCTCGGACGGGTTTGCTCCAGGGCCTGAAAGGCCGGATGGCGGAGGTTGTCGCCGAGGACGGTGCGGAAGTCACGTGCGGAGTTGGCTCGCACGATCAGATCAGGCGGATCGGAAATGAGGGTTTCAAGCGGCAAGCGGCCGCCCGGACCGACCCGCGCCGAGCGGGCAAGATTGGCGAAACCGGCCTGGGAAAGAACTTCATCCACGAGACTGCCCTCGCCTGAGGCGAGACTATTCACCTGGAAAGCGACCGCCCGTGGCCGAGGCCCATCGGAGCGCGCAACCGCCCGCGTCTTGACCTCTTGGAGACGCATGTCGAAGTCCGCTATCAGGGCCTCGCCGCGATCTTTCTCGCCGGTCAGCGCCGCAAGGCGGCGCACGACCTGACGAATGCCCTCGAAGCTCGAGGCCATGGGCACGATCTCGACACGGCGGCCCAGCCGGCGCAGAAGATCGACGGTTGGTCCCGTCGTGTACTCGCCGGCGAGAACCAGATCGGGATCGAGTGCCAGTATTTCTTCAGCCGCACCCTGTACACTTTCGATACCTTCCGCCTCGCCCGATAGCAGCGACATGGTCGGATCGGTGGCCAGAAAGCTCAAGCCCTTGATACGATCTCGTGGAACGAGATCGAGCACAATCTGGTCGACACACAGGTTAAGCGAAACAATTCGCTGCGGCTTGGCCTCACCGGCCCACGCTTCTGCCGGAAGGAAGCCGCCAAACGCCAGAGCCCCGGCGGCCAGAACCGCCAGGTTCGTGTTCGTCCAGATCTGTCGCAGCGCGTGCGCTTTCAATCGCGGCCCCGAATCTCTTGCATCCTTTTACCGCCCTTCGGCCCAGGCACGGGTAGCAACCTCTTCATAGGTAAACCGGAGGCCCGCATAGGCGGCGATGTCGGCGGTCTCGTAGCCAAACACCTGCTGGTAGTCTTCGTTCAGAAGGTTTTCGACACGGCCGTAAATCTCGACACCGGGCGCAAGCTCGTAGGACGCGGCCACGTTGACCAAGAGGTAGTCGTCGAGCGTCACGAACTGCGAGCCGAAGGTACCGAATGGTAGAGGATTGGTATCGAACACGAACGCCACATCAGGCGCCGACCCATTGTATATCGCTGCAACATTGATGTTTCCGCGACCGTCGTCGAACGCATAGTTGACGTCGACACGGGCCGTATGCTCCGGGCGGCGGATCGCGGCAAGGCCTGACGCATCCGTGGCGTCCAGCCAAGTGTAGGCGGCTCCAAGAACGAGCCCCGGCGTCAGAACGGCCCTGCCGGCGACCTCAATGCCCCTGCGCTGGCTCTCCCCGTCAATGTTGACCACGGTGTTGCCGAAGCCGACGATCTCGTTCACCAAGTCCGCCTCAAAATACGTGACATCGATCGAGGCCGTGCCGGGAACGAGCGTTACTTCGACACCCACATCCCAACCGAAGCTCTCTTCAGGAACGAGGTTCGGATTGCCGATAAACTGGTCGACCACGCTGCCGAACTGCTGGAACATGCCGGGTAGCGCGTAGGCCGTCCCGGCGCTTGCATGCGGACGCAGGCCCACCTCGTGCAGATCAACGCTGAGAGCCGTCTTCCAGCTCGTGAAATCGGAAAACGTGTCGTTGTCCTCTCGGCGCACGCTCGCGATCGGAAAGAGGCGATCGAAATACTCACCGCGATACTCAGCTGCATAGGCCATACGGTTACGTTCGCGCTCGACGCCGTCTGCTCCGAATGCGGGCCCGAAAGTATCTGTCGGCGTGAACGTTTCGCGCTCCTTTTCGACCAACCCGCTCAGAACATGGAGAAGGCCTGCCTCGGGCTGAGCGAACCGCGCCGTACCAAGATAGTAGAAGCGGTTGCGGTCGTTGGCGTTAGACGAACTGAAGAACGGGCTCTGAGTATCGAAGTCCGATGAATTGAAGTTGCCGCCAACGAACTGTGGGTCAGACCGCCGTCGAACATGTCCCAGGTGAGCCGTGCGCCCCCCATCCAGATATCGGCATCGGCGACATTCAGCGCATCCACCGCGGTCTGAAGCGCCAAAGGTGGACCGTCAAAATCATCGTAGTCGGATTGTGTGGTGGAGCGCCTCAAATTGAAATCCACGCTGACACCTTCGACGATACTGAGGCCTGCCCGGAGGTTGAACGTCCGGCGTTCGAAGCCGTCGTCTTCGTTGCCCACAGGAGCGATATTGAAACCGTTGCTCTCCTGGAAATTGTAGCCGGCAGGAGAAGTAGCCGCGCTCATTGCCGGCTGAGACGCTGCCGGCTACGTCACGCGTGCCGAAGCTGCCGCCTTCTGCCCGGCCTCGGAATGTGAGGGGGCCCCGGCCTCCGCGCGTGACGATGTTGATGACGCCGCCGATGGCGCGCGAACCGTAAAGGCCGCTCTGTACGCCGCGCAGAACCTCGATCCTCTCGATGTCTTCGGCAGACAGGTTGGAAAAATCAAATTCGCCGCCGCTCGTGTCGTTGGCTTCCACACCGTCGATGATAACAAGAGTCTGGTTGGCTTCTGCCCCTCGGATTCGAACCTGCGTCAACTGCCCAGGCCCGCCTGACGAATTCACGGTGACACCCGGCAGGCTGCGCAAAGCGCATCCGCTGCGTTTCGGATCTGCTGCGCCTTCAACTGCGCGCCTGTGACAACACTGACCGGCATGCCCAGTTTGCGTGTTGAAATGCCGGCCAGCGTGTCGCCATCTGACATGCTGGCAGCCTGCGGCGACGGCGCACCATCATCCGCCCCGACAATCTCACCGGTTCCGCCCGGTGTATTGTCGCTGGCCTCAGAACTCGCTCGTGCAGATGGCCCGTCTTCGGTCGATGAGGCCTTAGGCTTCTTTGTCAGCGTCCCGGGCTTCGCCTCCAGCGTCGCTCCCTCAACGACGACCGGCGGCAATTCGTAGGCCTCCTGAGCCGCTGCATGGCTCGCAACAAACCCCGCGCCGGCTGACACCAGCGCGCACGTCATCATCGATGCGCAACGCGCATTCCTCACGTTCATCTCTCCCCAACCCATCTGGCGGTTGCTGGAGGAAACGGAGATCCGGAATGGACGGGGCATCTGAACGGCAGGCCTTGGAAGATGTGATCCTTCCTGATCCGCGCCGGTTAATTTCAGAGACTCTGGAAAAAAACACTTTGCCCGTACATGCCTGACGCCGCTCCCTACCGGTTGCACATCAGCCGCCACTACGGGTGGTCCGTTCCTCCGCGCGCCCCGCACGAGGGATGGGCAGCATGTACCGGCAGGTCTCCTGGCTCGCGGCTCTGGCGCGTCCCATCCGCCTTCCCGACGTCGCGCCAGCGGCGCGGTGTCAGTGGCTTTGGTGGGGGAAGCTCGCCGCTTACAGTTGCGGGGGCAGCCTCGGCATCGGACCGAATGTGATCCTAACCGTGTTCCCTATTCTCCCGCCGTCCAGGTAAGAACGGCAGGAACCGATACACGATCTAGATGTTCAGCTGACGGTGATCTTGTCAAGCATCACAGACCGCTGCTGATGCTTTGTGGATGGCCCGGCGTGGCCGATTACCCACGCATGCGGAGTGCTGACGATATGAAAGGCTGTGAGCTGTTTGACCATCAGGCGGAACGGGCTCACTCGCTTTGAACGAGCCTCTGACGGCTGATTTCCACAACCTCTCCGCCTTCACCACCGAGCCCGCGCACGATCATCTCGATGGACCGCGGGTTTGCGCTGCCCCCGAAGCGATAGATATTGTAGCGGCCCAGCGGCTCTGGCCCATGAGGCCGGGACGCCGATCCCGACGCTACACCGACAATGGGAATCGCACCGCCGCGCGCAGGATGCCACACGAGACTGTCGCGATGATTGTGTCCGTGGAGGACGAGTTCAGCACCGCGCTCAGACAGCACCGCAGCGAGAGCCTCTGCATCCTGCAATGCCCGGCGCGGGGCCGTCTGACCCGGCAAAGGGGGATGGTGGATCAAGACCACGCGCACCAGCCCTTCATCTTCAAGTCGTGCCAGCAGACCGCCGAGCGCAACTAGCTGCGTGTCGCCAAGTCGTCCCGCCGCAACGAGCGGGCGCGTTGGAATGGCGGAGTTCAGTCCGATGAGCGCCACCGGACCCAGCCGGCGCACGAAGGGAAAAGCAAGCTCCGTCTGCCCCATGAATCCACGACCCCATTCGTCCGAAACGAGATAGCCGTTCCATGTCTCCAGACACGAGGGGCCGTTCATCCGCCGCGTGTAAATGTCGTGATTGCCGGGGATCGCGGTCACGCGATCTGGAGGACCCACCGTCTCCAGCCACTGCCGTGCCTCCCCGAATTCATCCGGCAGACCGAGATTGGATATATCGCCCGTTACCGCGACGTGATCGGCACCGTGCGCACGTATATCCAGGGCCATCAGATCAGCGATGGTGCGGGAGTGGATACGGCGCCGCGAGCGCATCCAGTTGAGGTAACCGAGCCCCCGCTTCACATTCCAATGCTTGGGACCGAAGCCTACGATGGGTGTCAGATGCAGATCCGAGATGTGGGCAAGCGTGAGAGCGTATGTCATGAACAGTGATTACTGCGAGAGCGGCGGATAGGGTTAATTACATGCTCCAGACCGCAAATGCTTGCCAAATCGCGCAAAGCATCCGAAACGCTTCTTCAGAACAGTAGTGGGAGCCCGGCCCGAAACGGGGCGGAGGGGATCGCCTGAAAAAGCACGCCGAAAAGCTGGTCACACGCACCCTGCAGCGCTACTGGCGCATAACGCGCGGGCTGACACTTGGCGCGCAGGGGCTTGTTGTCGATCCGGACAACCGGGTGCTCCTTGTCCGTCACACATATCGACCGGGCTGGCAGTTCCCCGGCGGCGGTGTGGAGAAGGGTGAAGACGTGATGATGGCCCTCCGGCGAGAACTTCACGAAGAGGTCGGTGTCATTGTCGAAGGCGAGCCAGAACTGTTCGCCCTTTATGCCAATTCCCGCCATTTTCCGAACGACCACATCGCGTTCTTTATCGTGCGCTCCTGGCGCCTCCCGGTGATCCCCGAGCCAAACCGGGAGATCGCCGAGCAGGCTTTCTTTCCCGCCGACCAGCTGCCCCAAGACGCCCACCCCACGACTGTGGCGCGCATCGGTGAAGTGTTCCGCGGCCGCCCCCGAGATCCGATCTGGTAAACCCGCACACCTCGCTGGACCCTGAACCGCCATCCGTGCTAGCTGCCCGCCGCACGCCTCCTCGAACCGGGTTGAGCCCACATGTCCGACAAGGTTTCCACACGCACCGCCGCGCCGGGGGATATCCCCGCCATCAGCGAACTGCATGCGCGCGTGTTCGGACCGGGCCGGTTCGCGCGCTCCGCCTATCGCGTGCGCGAGGGCAAGCGCGACGGCGAAACCTTGTCCCCGTTCTGCCGCGTTGCGATCCGCGGCAATCGCCTCATCGCGTCGGTCATCTTCACCGAGGTGCGCATCGGCCATGTTGCAGGCGCCCTGCTTCTGGGGCCGCTCGCAGTCGATCCGGAGTTCGCCGGGAGAGGCTTCGGCCGCCAGCTCGTTGCCGAGGGGTTGGAAGAAGCCAAGACGGCTGGACGTGCCCTCGTGCTGCTCGTAGGCGACGAACCCTATTACGCGCGATTGGGATTTCAGCGGGTGCCGCCGGGGCAGATCACGCTGCCGGGGCCTGTGAATCCTGCGCGGATTCTTGCGGCTAGTCTCATCGATGGAGCACTCTCAACCGCGCGCGGACTCGTCTCGGCGGCTTGAGCACGGACACTCACAGAAAGCCCAGTCGTTCCAGAGTTTCAGGAATACGCTCTTTCAGCTTGAAGAAGCCGTGACGCGCATAGGGCCAGAAGGCGCTGTCCCAGTCGCGCCGAATGCCGATGACGGCAAGTCCCGAACCGGACAACGCCGCAACACGGGTTTCCAGCGTTTCACGGGACGGGCCAATGGGAACCTGCGGTGTTACGATCGTCTCCACGCCCTGCGTTCGGCAGAAGGCCACAAGATCATCCGAACCGCCGGGCGCGAGCAGCGTAACAGGGCAGCCAAACGAGCGGCCCGCGCGCGCCAGGCCATCGTTGATCGCCGCGGAGCGGAATGCAATCACCGCCTCAGCCAGACCCGCATAGCTCGTATCGGCCGGCAATGCGGCCACGCCCTTCACGGCGCTTGGATCTATTGGCCATCGCTCCGGACTCAAGTCGTCCTCGCCCAGAAGAAGAACAACCGGCTCATTGGCGGGCATGCTCATCGGCGGCCGCAGGCGAACGGGCGGCGGCGCCTCGGGCCCTTCGAGCGGATCCGGCGCCTCGTTCAGCTCACCGGCGGGGTCAAAACGGCCTTCCGTGTACTGGCGGATGTTCTCGGCCCGCGCAATGTAGTGCTTGCCGCGTGTCTGCAGACCAGCGACCCAGCGCCACGACAGGGTATTAGAGGCCGGATCGCCATCAAGGAGATGACGATAAAAGAAATCGGCACCCAGCGCCCAGGGCAGGCGCAGCGTGAAGAGCCAGATGGAAGCAAACCACATGCGCGCGTGATTGTGCAGATAGCCGTGCGCCAGAAGCTGTCGGCTCCAAGCATCGAACGCCGCGATCCCAGTCTCGCCGGAGATGGCCTCCCGATAGCGCCGCCTCAGTGCTTCATCGCTGGCCAGATTCGCGCGGTCGTTCTCGAGTTCGGACAGGTAGTCCCACCAAACGGACGGGCGCTGCTCCAGCCAGCCTTTCCAGTAGGTCCGCCAGCAGATCTCTTCCACGAACTTTTGCGCGCCCGAAATGCGATGCTTCGAGAGAACCGCGCGCACGACCTCCTCTTCGCCGATCAACCGGTGGCGCACATACGGCGACAGCGTCGAAACATTGCGGCGATCGTCAGGTCCGCGGTCGAAGTTACGGTCGCGCGCGTAGGCACTGCCTGCTCGCGGCACGAAGTCCGCCAGGCGTCTCATCGCCTCTTCCCGCGTGGCGGCGTGCCATTCGTCCATGAGCAGCGACCTTTTTCGCTTTCAGCTAGCGCGAAGGAGCGCGAACGATGGCCTTAATGGGACCGCGCGAGCGGCCGGACTGTTCCTCAATCAAGCGATCCTGCTCTTCAATGATCGTCTGCGCCGGCGCATCGCCCTCAAGTCCGCCGAGGACCGACTGCGGCACGCGGCGGTTCGACGTCACGGTTCCGTCTTCATAGGTGACGTTGAACATGACGAACGTATCCTTGGCCGTGGGCTTCTTGCGGGACATGAAACTTCCTCCGTAACGGGCCGCATACACCTCATGTGCACAGCTTGGCCCAAGGTACCAATGAACTTGCGGAAAGGTTTGGACGACGGGCGATCACGCCTGCCGGTTCACGCCAGGAACGGATCCTTCATGAGGATCGTGTCTTCGCGCTCAGGACTTGTGGAGAGCAGCGTGACCGGGCACTCGATGAGTTCCTCGATCTGGCGAACGTACTTGATCGCTTGGGCAGGCAGATCCGACCAGCTGCGCGCACCACGTGTCGATTGCGACCAGCCCTCCAGCGTTTCGTAGATGGGCTCGATGCGCGCCTGCGCATTCTGACCGGCCGGAAGGCGCTCGATGCGCTCGCCGTCGAGTTTGTAGCCGACGCAGACCTTTAACTCGTCGAAACCGTCCAGCACGTCGAGCTTGGTGAGTGCGATTCCGTCGATGCCGGAGACCTTGCAGACCTGGCGCACGAGAACGGCGTCGAACCAGCCGCAACGGCGCTTGCGGCCCGTGACCGTGCCGAACTCATGCCCGCGCTCGCCGATCTTCTCGCCAATTTCGTTATCGAGTTCCGTCGGGAAGGGACCGGAGCCGACGCGCGTCGTATAGGCCTTGGCGATGCCGAGCACGTAGCCGACGGCGCGCGGCCCCATGCCGGAGCCGGTTGCAGCCTGGGAGGCGATGGTGTTCGACGACGTCACGAAGGGATACGTACCATGGTCGATGTCGAGCAGCGCGCCTTGCGCGCCTTCGAAGAGGATCTGCTTGCGGGCGCGGTAAGCCTGGTCCAGAAGGTCCCACGTCACATCCATGAACGGCAGGATCTTGGGCGCAACTTCGGTCAACTCCGCCATGAGCTTGTCTTTGGAGACGAGCGCCTTGCCGAGGCCCGCGCGCAGCGCGTTGTGGTGCACGAGAATGCGATCAACCTTGGCGCCCAGCGTCGCTAGGTTCTTCAGGTCCTGCACGCGGATCGCGCGGCGGCCGACCTTGTCCTCGTAGGCCGGCCCGATACCGCGGCCCGTGGTGCCTATCTTGGCAGTCCCGGCAGCTTCCTCGCGTATCACGTCGAGTTCGCGATGGAGCGGCAGAATGAGCGTCGCGTTCTCGGCGATGCGCAGGTTATCACGCGTGATCTTCACGCCTTGCTGACCGAGCCGGTCGATCTCCGCGCACAGTGCCCACGGATCGACGACGACGCCATTGCCGATGATACCGAGCTTGCCCGGCCGCACGACGCCCGAAGGAAGCAGCGACAGCTTGTAGGTATTCTCACCGATGACGAGCGTATGGCCGGCATTGTGACCACCCTGGAAGCGCACGACGACATCGGCGCGCTCCGACAGCCAATCGACAATCTTGCCTTTTCCTTCGTCGCCCCACTGGGCGCCAACCACAACTACGTTGCCCATCGCGAGCCTCAAAACATGCCTTGGCCCCGGCCATGACAAGGGGTCCGGGGCCAACATTGATCCTTTTCGGCCCCGCTTATAGCCCAGAATCGCGATGGCCCAACACCTTTGATGCCGCGCCTGGACCATTGGAGAGACATGACCTGCGAGACACCGTGTCCACTGACGGCCCGATCAGGTTGCCTATAGACCGCAAGTCCCGACAAACTCCGGAAGATCGCACCCCCATGCCCTCGCGTTTGACCAGTGCCACCGTGGCGAACGCCTATCTGTTCCTGACGCTGACGATGGCACTCTGGGCCGGAAATCACATTCTCGGCCGGTGGGCCAACGGGCTCATTCCGCCCATGACGCTGGCATTCCTCAGGTGGTCCCTTGCCGCGCTCCTGGTGATGCCATTCGCGTTCTCCGCAATCCGCACCGACTGGCCGGTGATCCGGGCAAACGTCCCGCGCATCCTGCTGCTGGGATTCATAGGTTCTGGCATCTACAATACCCTCCAGTACATCGCGCTCACCGAAACGACCGCGACCAATGCCGCGATCCTCAACTCCTGGGGACCGGTCATGATCCTGCTCACGGGCGCCGCCTTTTTCGGGGACCGCCTGCGGCCGCACCATTTTGTCGGCATGGCACTGGCGCTTGCCGGCGTCGCGGTCGTGATGCTGCACGGCGAGTTGTCGCGCATCGCCACGCTCTCATTCAACCACGGCGACCTCGTTATGCTGTTCGCGACGGGCGTCTGGGCGGTCTACACGACGCTGTTGCGCACGCGGCCGGCCATTTCAACCCTCAGCTTCGTCGGGCTCACCTATGCGATCGCAGGTTTCGTCAATCTGCCTCTCGCTGCCTGGGAGCATGCCCACGGCCTCCATGTCCAGTGGTCGATGGAGGTGGGGATGGCAATCGCCTATGCCGCGGTATTCGCGAGCCTTGTCGCGTACCTCTTCTATGCGCGTAGCGTGGAAATCATCGGCCCCAACCGGACGGGAGCCTTCATCCACCTGATCCCGCTGTTCACAAGTGCCCTTGCGGTGGTGCTTCTCGGCGAAGAGCCGGCCCTCTACCACGCCGCGGGCTTCGCACTCATCCTGACGGGCGTGTACCTCGTCCAGCGCTAGGTCCGCCTCACGCGGCGGGCCGGCGCAGCAGAATATCCGCAGCGACGTTGATGCGCTTCAAACGCTCCTCGCGTGCGATGCGATCGGCTTCGCCGGTGGCCATGTCCGGATGCCAACTCTGGCGCAGTGCCTCCACGATCTTGCGCACGACGGCGTCATTCGCGTCGCCACTCAATCCGAGTGTCTCGAGCGCCTCGCCGCGCGTTGCCGGCATACCGTTGTTGGCTGCACGTTCCGGCCCAGCGAGCGCAGGAGAGGCCGGCGTATCGCGTACGACAAGCGCCTGTCCGATGCCCGAGCAGGCCGGAGACGCGGGCTCGGAAAATCCTGGAAGGACGGGCTCCACGCTTCCGCGAGCCGCCGGCACCGGCCCCATCGGACTGGCAGCCTGTTTCTTGAGGATCATCAGCAGAACGCCGAATGTCGCAAGCGCGATGGCGAGCGCGATCATAAGCGGCGGCACGCTCAAGTCCGGCATCCGCGCCGTTCCTTCCCAGCCCAGCACGCTCGTTCCGCCCGAGGGCGCCACATCGGCCGCGGGATCGGCAGGTATTTCGACGGCGGCAACCACGGTATCGGGCACACTCTGGTGAGCCTCGGCGGCCGCGCGCACCTGACCGGCGGCCGGATTATTGAGAATCGTCGGCGCGAAGGGCTCCGAGGGTGTACCGGGGATGGGCGCTTTCTCGGTGCTCGATGTTTCGACAGGCGCTTCTCCGGCTGGCGATGGTGGAGGCGCGATGGCCGCGGTTTCGGAAGGTGCGGACACCGGTGGAGCGGAGAGTGCCGGCGCGGGCTTGCGCTCGGGCAGAGGCGCTTCTTTCAAAGGCTCGGTTTGTACCTGCGAAAACCGGTCCTCCGCGCCATTCTCCAGAGCCGCAACACGCGGATCGAGCGGCGTGAAAATCGCGTTGGCACCGGCAAGAGGTGCGAAACCGGCGGGAAATTCCACGACACCGCTCCCGCCAGAGCGGGGGCGCTCCGGGTAGGGGTAACCGCCAGTCTCGTAGCGGTTCCGGCGGTCTCCGAAACGATAGACGACCCGCCCGGCCTCGAGCGTTGCGCGCTGGTCCGTCGCCCGGGAGATCGCAGCGTAAAAATCGGGCCAGCTCACGCGATCGCGCCCACAGTTCATCGCGAACCGATGGATCTCGAAGGTGCGGCAGCGATCGGGGTTCTGCCGCGAACAGGCGCGAAACGGCCTCACCTCGCGCGCACCGAGGATCCGATAGGCCTGATCGGAAGACGGCGTCGCGCGAACGGCCCCGCTGGCCATCGTGCATTCGAAGGGAAGAACGATCTGTTCGGCGCTCTGCGCATGCGCAACCGCGCCCGCCGCGATCACCGTCAACAGGGTGATCGCAACGTGCCTCAGCCAAGCGATTCCGGGCCCAATTCTGCGCATGCGGCGGAGCCTAGCCTCAAGCATGGCAGCTTTGTGTCAGACGGGCGCACGTCCCGGGGAGGAGGCATGCACCGTTGCCGCATGGTCACGTGGGGGATCATCGTCCGTGAACGGCGGCCTCAGGTTCCTCGCTCAACTTCCATCAGCAGGCGCTCGGCCTTGGTATCTTCGATGCGATTGGCGAAGCGCTTCGCCTCCTGCTCAGGATGGGCGTCGGATGTTGCGGGCAAGACCGTCGGCACCGACCCTTTGGATCGCAACCTCAGGCCAAACACTGGTTCGTGCCTAGCGCCGGATTGAAAAAGGGCGCCGCAGCTTGAGCTTTGTTCAAGGTTGGAGGTGAACTCGGTTCAGGCTACAGGGGATCTTGGTTTACGCAGTCTCAATAACCAACCAGGGAGCGCGCCCCATGCCGGAGCCGAAATCCGGGACCCGGTCGCAACCGGTAGCCAAGCCATCGAAGTCCGCCGCGGCTGAACGCGAAATCCGCGGCCGCGGCGACCTTCGCGCGCACATTCTCACCCGCGCGCGCGCAATCGTGGACGGCGAAGGCCTCGCCGCAGTCCAGGCGCGGCGGCTCGCGGTGGAGGGCGGCTGCTCGGTCGGGACGCTCTATAATATTTTCGGGGACCGCGATGGGTTGATCCTCGCCATCAACCGCCAGACGTTGACCGAGATGGGCGAGGTTCTCGAGGCCGTGCGTGCGGCGACCCCGAAGGAACCTCTCGAGGCGCGCCTCAGCGCGCTGGCACGCGCCTACACGGCCTTTGCGCTTGAGAACCTGAACCGCTGGCTCGCCGTCTTCGAGTTCCGCCTGCCCGACAACACGCCGCTTCCGGCCGACTATGAAGCGTTGCGCGCACGGCTCCTCGGTCTTCTGGAAGAAACGATCGGGGAAGATGTGCCGGACGCCGACGAGCGCCGGACCGCCGCGCGCGCACTTTTCGGGGCGGCTCACGGCATCCTGCATTTGGCCGTGAACAACCGGCTGTCCGACTTCGACAAGGACGCGCTTGAACGAGATCTGCGCTTCATCGTCAAAGCCGCGGCCGCCGGCATGAGCCGCCGCACGTCATGAATTTCGGATTGTGGGAAGATTGGTAGCGGGACCCGGACTTGAACCGGGGACCTACGGATTATGATTCCGCCGCTCTAACCAACTGAGCTATCCCGCCATACCAGAGCGCGTCTATAGGGACGCGCGGGTAAACCTGTCAAGCGACACGCCCGCACGGTTGCGGGCGCTCGCATCGTGATGGACCCCATGGCTCTTTTCGACTGAGCCCGGCGGAGGCCGGGTCGGATTACTCGGCCGCTATGGCGCTCGTTGCCGCGGCCTTCTCGAAGCGCATCATGGTGAAGATGCCGAAGGGACGCAGCGACCGGCGTTCCACCAGCTTGAGATCGTCGCAGACCATCACGCGCGAGTGGTCGAACACGGGCCGCCAGCCCAGCAGGTCGGCGAACGGAGCCATGCGCCGCTCGACCCAGCCGCGCACGCCCTCTTCCTGGCTGAAATGATTGACGATCACCACCTCGCCGCCGGGCTTCGTCACGCGGGAGAGTTCCCGCATGACCTTCTCCGGGTCGGGCACGACGGTCATGACGTACATGGCCACCGTCGTGTCGAAGGAGTTGTCGGGGAATTCCAGTTCTCCCGCATCCATCTCGTGCAGGCCCTTGACGTTGGTCAGGCCCACCTCGGCGACGCGCTGGCGCGCCTTCTCCAGCATCTCGCGGGACAGGTCGATGCCGACGATCTCCAGATCGCGTTTGTAATCAGGGAGCGAAAGTCCCGTCCCGACACCCACCTCCAGCACACTGCCGACCCGGTTGCGGTTGATCGCCTCGACGGCGTGATGACGGCCCTCGGTCGCCACCTTGCCGAAGGTATGGTCATAGACCGGCGCCCAGCGCTTGTAAGCCGACCTCACCGCATCCTCATGGATGTGGCCGATGTGAACGATGCGACCGCCGGACTTCTGCACCGGAACGTTCGTACGGCGCGCCTTGGGCCGCGAATTGGAAATCATCTGCAACCTCGCTCTTTCGACCAGCCCATCCTGGACCGTCCAGTCCGCCTCAGCCCGAACGGCGCGTCCGTTCGGCCATGGCGGGCCGAACAGGATCGGCCCCCCGCTTACCCCCTCCATCCGGCCGATCACCGGACTTCAGCGTCTTCACGATGGTTCCACCGCCCAGCACGCGCGCCTCCGCCGACCCATCGGCATAAAAAACGCACGCCTGCCCTGCCGCGACGCCCTGCTGGCCGTCGCTCAGAAGTACTTTGATCGAGCCATCTTCGTCACACGTCAATATGGCAGGTTGTGTCGGCTGGGAGGACCGCACACGCACATAGACGCGCTTTTCCTGCCGCGCAGCCTCTTCCAAAGGCTCATCGCCCAACCAATTGACGCTCTTGAGCACGAGACCGGTGGTCTCCAGCGCCTGGCGCGGGCCGACGATCACTTCGTTGCGGCCGGCATCGAGGCGCACCACGAACAGGGGTTCCTGGCTCGGAATGCGGATGCCCCGGCGCTGGCCGACCGTGTAATTGATGATTTCGTCGTGGCGGCCGAGCCGGCGGCCGTCGATATGTACGATGTCGCCGGCCTGCAGCGCGCCGGGCTTCAAGCGTTCGATAACGTCCGTGTAGCGGCCTTTGGGCACGAAGCAGATGTCCTGGCTGTCGGACTTGTCGGCCACGGGCAGGCCGAGTTCCCGCGCCAGGTCCCGCACCTCGGCCTTGG
Source organism: uncultured Alphaproteobacteria bacterium (assembly GCA_963825555.1). Lineage (GTDB taxonomy): Bacteria > Pseudomonadota > Alphaproteobacteria > Rhizobiales > Hyphomicrobiaceae > JAGVSR01. The sequence goes on from CAWGTZ010000008.1 coordinate 56,489, forward strand.
TCAGATCACCCAAGGGGAACATCAGCCGCTCGAGCTGGCTGCGCGTGGTGGCGAACAGAAAATAGCTCTGGTCGCGTTCAGCATCGCACGCCCGGCTGAGCACGGGGCCCGAGGACGTCTGCTCCAGACGGATGTAATGCCCTGTCGCGAGCTTCTCAGCGCCCAGTTCGAGCGCCATCTCCAGGAGATCCTTGAACTTGATCTCCTGATTACAGGTGACACAGGGAATGGGGGTCTCGCCGGCCATATAGCTGTCGGCGAAGCCGCTCATGACCGTGTCGGCGAAGCGCTTCTCGTAATCGAGGACATAGTGCGGGATGCCGAGAAGATCGGCAACGCGGCGGGCGTCCTGGATATCCTGGCCAGCGCAGCAGGCGCCCTTGCGCGCCGTGGCCTCGCCATGGTCGTAGAGCTGGAGCGTGATGCCCACGACATCGTAGCCCTGACGCTTGAGGAGGGCGGCGACCAGGGAGCTGTCCACGCCACCCGACATGGCCACGACCACGCGCTGCCCCGCGCCTACGGACGGGTGCAGGACAGACATTCGTGTCTCATTCTGTGGGCTCACGTGCGTGACCACGGCAATTCCGTCAGCTCTAAATACGGGCGCATCCGCTCGATCTGGCAACCGGGCGGGGCCCGAACAGCCCAAAACGACCCTTCGGCTATACCGCATGCTGCAGTGTCAACACTGCGGCAGCGCAACATGCCCGGTCGCCGAAGGGCAGACCAGCGGTTTGTTTAACGCTGCTGAGGCAACGGTTGCAAGTTTTCCAGTAAGCATTCGGGCTGGAATTGCGAAACTTTGATCCCGTTGGCCCGATGCCTGCATTGAACCTGTTCTCAGAACCCGGTCCCGCGCCCGAATTCGGGAGCCAGGGACCGCAAATCGAAATGGGACGGCAACGAGCATCCCGCAATGGAGCAAACGACCCACATTGGCATCAACCTTAACGGCTTGGAGCCGATTGGGCGGACAAGCATTTATGGTAAGTTTACTCAGTAGGTTAGGCCGAATTTAATAGCAGCCTGTTAGTTTAGATCAGTGGTCATCAAGGTGTATTGAGTATCATGACCGAACATCACATGAGAGCGCGGACGCGCTATGTCATCGGACCCGATGGGTCCCCGCTGACTATAGCCGATCTTCCGCCGAAGGACACGAAACGCTGGGTTATCCGGCGCAAGGCAGAAGTCGTCGCGGCTGTCCGGGGCGGGCTCCTCAGCATTGAGGAAGCTTGTGAGCGGTACAAGCTGACCGTGGACGAGTTCTTGTCCTGGCAGCGGTCGATCGATCAGCATGGTCTTCCGGGGCTCCGCGCCACGAAGATCCAGGATTACCGCCGCTGACACACAGCCGGTGCGGGCCGGACCGAGTTTAAGCGCGTCGCTTCGAGAGATCGGGGCGGCGCGTATTGGTTCAATCCGCCCGCCTCGGGTGGAGCGCGGAGAGCGCTAGGCCAGTCCGCTTCGTCAACGGTTACCGTCCGACGTTCTGGACTTGGGACTTCTTGGCCGGCGCGAGGTCGGCTTCCGATCCCCAGCCGGCCGTCACCGGACCCTCCCCGCAGCCCTCGTCCGCCGCCGCCCACCGCCGGACGTCGCCCTCGAGCCGTTTGGCAAACTCCTCCGGCAGTTTCCGGTTTTCGATCTCGAGCTTCGCACCCCCAGAAACGGGAACGATGGCCAGCCGCCAAGCGCGGATCGAGCGCGGATCGGCAACCTGCTTGTCACGAGAATGAATGGCGATAACCGAACCGCCGCCCTTCGAGGGCGGATCGGCCTCCGCGTGATAAATGTAAGCAGGTTTCAAAGGGCCATTGGCGCCGAACCAGCACGTCAGAATTCCGCGCGCAACGCGGGTATAGACCTCGGTCGGGGATCCCACAGGCTGCGGCGCAACCGCAAGAGCCGCGACGGACTTAAGGGGCGAACTTTCCGGCGCAACGTCCACGGCCGGAAGGGTCAAAGGCGAAGGACCATCGGCCCCGGCGCAGCCCGCAAGGGTGGCGAAGGCAATAAGGGGCAGAACCCGCAGAGGCGACAACGCGCGCATATTTGGCAAATGCCTGACCTGAAGGATCGGACGCACACGCGGAAATGTATGACAACCGGCCAATACAGGCCGGCTATTGACCGGTGCTTGGCATGGGATTGCGGCCAAGACAAGCCGCCGGGCACGACGAAGGCCGGGATCGCTCCCGGCCTCGACTTGCTGATACCATAATTTCCCCGGCCCGCCCCTGACCGACCTCAGTTCTCGCGAATACTGAGGAGGTTGGAACCCGTCGATACTGAGCTAGCGCAGAATCGCGCCGTCCGAGGCGTCGTTCCGGCGACGGTTGCCGCCGCGCTCGGTCTCGCGCGGCTCGTTGGCCAAGGCCCGCGTCAACTGTTCGGCCGCCTCGTCGCGATCCTTCATGGCCGCTTCGAGTTTCATCTTCAGCTCGTCGACCGAGGCCCGAAGGTTGTCGCGGCGCACGCTGGCCGATTTGGCATAGGTCGAATAGGAAAAATGCGCCGGATCCTTGATACCGGTGCGCTCTTCCTCAGCCTGAATCTGGCGGTCCAGGTCTCCGGCAATCGTCTCGAACTCACGGATCATGAGTTCCAGATCGGCCACCTTCCGGGCCTTCTCATCGGCTTCAAAGCGCTTCAGCCGCAGCGCCGTCTCACGTGGCTTCATGGTTCGATACCCCTAACATGTTCGAACTCCTGTTCACCCCTATCAAGAACCGTGCCAGCTGACCTATTTTGCTCAGCGCCTAATGCAAAGTCCCTTCACCAGGTTGACGGCTTAAGCGGAAACGAACGCCCTGCTCACTAAATCCACCGTACACAATACAAGTAGCATATGCCAATTAAGTTGCGGTAAAGCAACGGGATGGAAAGCTTTGCTAAAGTTTTGCTTGGCGTCCCGAAAAAGATTCGCAGGACGCCTGGGGTTGGGCCGCGAATTCTGATACCTGTAGATTCGTGTGCGATTGTGCTTGGCAAACTGGGAATCGCCATAGTGGGAGCTGCGGCCGGGCAGGGCTGCGAGTTGCTCTCATAGACAGGGCGACAACAGGGTCAGGCCGGGCGTACGCCGGGGTTGGTGGGTAATCTTTTCAAATTGCGTAAGACGCGCGTTCCGGAGTCTTCCGGACGAATGCTCTTCTTTTGCCCGTCTCCAATGCCCGTTACGTAAAAGTTTTTGGGAGGCTCAATCCTCTCATTACGGAATTAGGTTTTGTTAACCTATGGAAGGTAAATTCCTTAAAAGGGATTAGCACACGGCCAAATAATGCGCCGCGGCTAGCGTTCTCTTCATCATCTGGGCAGGCGACCTGGCGACGGGACAGGGAAGAGAGGAACTAACGAAATGCGAGTCCTTCTGATCGAGGACGACAGCGCAACCGCGCAGAGCATCGAACTGATGCTCCAGTCTGAGGGCTTTAACGTCTACACAACCGATCTTGGCGAGGAGGGAGTGGACCTCGGCAAGCTCTATGACTACGACATTATCCTTCTGGATCTCAATTTGCCGGACATGAGCGGCTACGAAGTCCTGAAGACACTGCGAGTCAGCAAGGTTTCCACGCCGATCCTCATTCTCTCCGGCCTCGCTCAGATCGAGGACAAGGTGAAGGGGCTGGGCTTCGGCGCCGACGACTACATGACGAAGCCGTTCCATAAGGACGAGCTGGTCGCCCGCATCCACGCCATCGTGCGCCGCTCCAAGGGCCATGCTCAGTCGGTCATCGAAACCGGCGACCTACGCGTCAACCTCGACACGAAGACCGTCGAAGTCAACGGCCAGCGCGTGCATCTGACCGGCAAGGAATACCAGATGCTCGAGCTTCTTTCGCTCCGCAAGGGCACGACGCTCACCAAGGAAATGTTCCTCAATCATCTTTACGGGGGCATGGACGAGCCGGAATTGAAGATTATCGACGTCTTCATCTGCAAGCTCCGCAAGAAGCTGAAAGAGGTCACCGGAGCACCGAACGGCTACATCGAGACGGTCTGGGGACGCGGCTACGTGCTGCGCGATCCCGGCGACGAAGGTACCGTCGCGGCCTGAACTACGGCCTTTTCCGTCTGTCCTGAACAAATCAACAGGGGCCTGGATATCGCCAGGCCCCTGTATTTTTTGACAAATATTTGCAGCGGCCTCAGCGGATACCGAGGAGTTCCACGTCGAATATGAGCGTGGCGTTGGGCGGGATCACACCGCCGGCACCCCGCGCGCCGTAGCCAAGTTCCGGGGGGATGATAAGGGTGCGCTTGCCACCGATCTTCATGCTGGCGACGCCCTCGTCCCAACCCTTGATAACCCGGCCCATTCCTATCGGAAATTCGAACGGCTGACCGCGATCAAGCGAGCTATCGAACTTGCGGCCCTTCTGGCCGTTCTCATATAGCCAGCCGGTATAGTGCATCACGCAGATCTGGCCGGTGCTGGGGCTCGCGCCCTCGCCAACCTTGGTGTCTTCGATCTTCAGTCCGGAAGGTGTGGTCACGATATTCTCCTGAGCGGCGGCGGGATGGGCAAGCACCAGCAAGAAGGTGCTAACCGCGAAAGCAAACGCGGCAATGAGCGGGCGGGCGGATTGAGCGACAAGCATCCAAACTCCTCGGCGATTGACCAGGGTCACGTCTTGAGAGCCTGCTCTCTAACCCAGGCAGGTTCGGCATGCACGGCCAATTTGCCAAGGAAAAGACGCGACGCCCGATGGGCGCCACCCCCGCCGGAGGGGGGCGGCACTCTTTCCCGAGCTCAAATCACCAGGAAATCTGCGGCCGTCAGAGTTCCGGTCAAGCCATCCAAATCGATGACCGCAAACCGGATTGAAGCGCTCTCGCCCGTACCATCGGCGTCGTAGAAGAGCGCACCTGTGGCATTGTCGAAGATGATGCGGTGGCTTGCCTCGCTGGCCTCAACACCGATGGTGAACTTGTCGGCGGACAGCCAGCCCGTTTTCGCGCCGAGCCCCCTGAATATCGCGTTCTCAAGCCGGATCGTATCGTCGGTGGCGTTGAAATCCGCGATGGTATCCACATTGTTCGCGCTGAGGGCAGACGTGAAGACAAAATTGTCCCTGCCGCCCCCGCCCCAGAGTGTATCGGCCCCCGCACTGCCATCTAGGAAATCGCTTCCGCCACCGCCCAAGATCGTATTGTCCAGGCCGTTGCCTGTACCTTTGAACGAGGTGGACGAGGACCCGATGAACTCCAGATTTTCTATGTTGCTGCCCAGCTTGAATCTCGAGAGCGTGGTGCGAACGGTATCGGTGCCCTCATTTGCATTTTCGTAAACACGATCACGGCTGCCGTTGACGATGAAGGTATCATCACCTTCGCCGCCGTACATCCGGTCCCGCCCCGAGCCGCCATCGATGTAGTCGTCCCCGTCGCGACCAAAGATCCGGTCGCTGCCCCCCAGGCCAAAAATATCGTCGTTGCCCGCAGTGCCGTTGAGGGTATTGCCCCTGTTTGAGCCTCGGATCAACGCGCCGTCATCGTCGAGGATCGTCGTGGTGGCCGTGGATGTACCAAGCTGCAATCCCGAAGAGGGATCGGACAGGAGGAGGGAGAATTCTTCGTTGCCTTCGCGTTGGGTGTCGCCGGCGATCAGGAGCGTGACGACGGCTTCCGTTTGACCGGCCTCGAACGTGACCACACCGGAAACGGGCCCGACGAAATCGGACGCAGTGGCACTGGATGAGGCAACGAGCCCCCAGGCGATACTCTCCAACTCCGTGCTGGACGCATCCAGACTTATCGTGAACCGGACCGTCTGCGGCGCATCTGTGCCGGCGCTTCCTTCGACGACGGTGGCGGAATTCGCGGTGATTGAAGCCTTCGGCAGCGGTTCGCCGCCGGCATCTTCGACGCCGGTGAGGTCGAAGAAGCTCCGCGTGATATCATTCGCGTCCGTGAATGCCTCGACATTCACGATGGTGTCCGTGCCGACACCTGAGCCCGAAATCGTGAACGTCATCGTCTCGGAATCGTAGATAATCGTGAGCGCGTCCCAGGCCGCGTTGAAAAGAACGAAGTCGAAGCCGTCCCCGCCATCGATCCAGTCGTTGCCAGTGCCGCCATCCAGAATATCGCTGCCGCCAAGGCCGTAGAGGATGTCCTGGCCTGCTCCGCCGGTGAGACGGTTATCGAGTCCATTGCCAGTGATCCGGTCGGCTCCCGCACCGCCAATCGCGTTCTCGATGTCGGCGGTGTGGGCAATCGCAATATTGAACGTCATGCTATTGCCGGACGAGTAGGCCCCCGGCGCCAGGTCGATGGTGCTCGCCGTGCTCCAGCCGCTCAGATCCAGCGTGTCGATACCGCCGGAATCGAAGATCGTCAGGATCGGATTCTTATTGACCGCAAAATTGTAAATAGACGCCAGATCACCGCCGATATTGGAGTTGAATCCGTAGACGGTGGCACCCGTGCGTGTCGTCGTCTCGACGCCATAGACCTGCTGGATCGCCATGATGTCGTTGACCATCGGCGTTTGTGGCGAATAGCGCTTGCCATCCGCCCCGATCCAGTCAGCCCAGGCGACAAGTCCCTCACCGTTCGCCGTACCCGAACCCCAACTCGGGCCGTAATAGGACATGATCGAGTAGACCGTGCTGTCCTGATAGCTGGAGGGCCCAGACGTGTCGGATCCGTTGTAGTCGCCCATATGCTCCAGACCGAGAGCGTGCCCGATCTCGTGCATGTACGTGATAAAGCCGTGCTGTCCGATCGTCGGCGAAACGAGATTATTGGTTCCGTAGGCAGAGCCGTACTTTGAATTGAACCATACACTTCCTGCGCTCGGAAAATAGGCATGGGCGTAGCCCACGCCCGTGGTGCTCATGCCGAATTCGATGTTCGAATGGGTGAAGTTCGACCCACCGGCCACCGCCTGGAAATCCGGTGCAATGAGATCGTCCCACAGGGTGAGTGCGAGTTCGGCCGAATACTGCTGCGTTGCATTGAAGGCCGTAAACCCGCCGCCTTCTCCGTTGCCCGTGTAAATACCGGCCGTCGATGTCGGGAATGCATATGTGATCACGCTGCCCGACCATTTGGCGCCGGAAATCAGCTGATTCAGGATTTGCGTATCGGTCCAACGGGCCAGCGCCACCCTACAGCCTCCTGCACTTCTCGGCCTCGACATTAGACGCCAGGAATGCCGCGGGCCGCTCCCTCGCGACGGCGACCTCGGCACCTTCGCGATCTGCTCGCACAGATCGAGGTATCCTGTTTAAGAAACAATCCTTGAACGAATGCTTTCTCCGGTAAGTCGAATTAGAGGCAATCAATGCGAAAACTGCCACGACCTCGGGTCTGGTTTAATACTTTCCAAATTCACTCCCGCAATGGAGCAATGCGCAAGCCGACGCAGGCGCCTCCGCCGAGCATCCCGGCGCTGTGCAGATTGATCTCAAGCAGTCCCTGACGGCCGCTGCTTCAGCCGCGCGGCGGGCGGCGGCGCTCGCTGAACCAGGCGCGATATTCGCTCATCTTTGCCCTCTGCGCGCTGGACGCCCGTCGCTTGCAGGTGGCCACCTCTTCGCTGCCTTCAAGCGCGCCCCAGCGCAGTTCAACGCAATCGTTCAGGTTGTATGCCATCTCCAGATCGGACGTCCGGTCTATGACATCCTTGAGCGTCAGCGGCCATTCCGAGCCATCGCTGCGCGAGTACGTAAATTTGCGCTCCTTCAGTTCAGCCGAGAGCGCCGCCTCCAGGGCGACCTTCACGTCCGCGACGCTTTTATCCTTCGGCATCGCATAGCGGTCCGGCCGTCGCGCGACGCGATCGGGAAAGCCGCGTACGACGTCTATGGCAATGAGCAGACGCAGATCGCGAGAGGGTGTCGCGAAGTCCTCCCACGGCCCCGTCGTCTCGAAGATCGACGGCCCATTCGGGATCGCGACCTCGGCTGAGCTGCGGGTCTGGTATTTGCGACCGTTCTCCACCGACGTGACGCGCGCCCTCACCTGCTCGTCCAAGGCCGATATCGCCTCCTTCATCGCGCGTTGCGGATCGAGAGGCGCCGGCGACAACACATCGTCCATGCGATCGTAGAACGCCTCAACACTCATGTCCGACTGTTCGAGCGAAAAGTCGCCGTAGTCTTCGTTCTTGGCGATTTCCGCATTAGTCAGCCGTCGCATGCCGGACTTCGTGCGTACGACCGGGCGGAAGCGTTTGAACCCAGGGCTGCCCAGCGCCGGATCCTGCGCAAAGAGGAAGTTGCCGCGCCAGAAGCGCTTGCGCGCGACGGTGCCGTCCGGCTGCCCGTCGACAGCGAAAATGAGTCCTGCCGCATCGGCCGTTTGCGGCACACGGCGCGCGATGACGAGGATGTGGCCATAGGGGTCGATGTAGACGGTGCCCGGCCGCAGCGTCTCTTGCGTCAGCGGCACGGAGTAATAGTCCGTATTATCGGATTGGGCGGGCGCGCGACCGGAGCCGGAATGCACGGTATTTGCGACAGTCTCACCAACAAACTCGCCGAATGCGGCCACGACGTTCACCGGCTTGGGCTTCTGTTTGATTGGCGCGCTAGCCGCAGGCGGCGCCCCGAACAGACCGCCGAAGAGACCCGGCTCGGGCTTTTTCTCTGGCGGGGCCGGCGGCGGCTCCTGCTTCTCGATATTCCACCAGCTGATGCACGTTGGCGGTTTGCCTTTACCCCCGCGCGTGCATTTCGCATAGCCGAACGGCAAGCCCATCTTGAAAGCGAAGTAGGCACGAAGGAAGTAGGGAAGATCTGCGCAGTCAGGGCGGATAACGAGGCCTTTCTCGTCCTCGCGCAGGTTCAGGTGATTGAAGAGAAGGTTGCGCGAGCTGTCGTGCAGCACCTCGTGCAGCGCACGCCACGATGGAGACTCTTCCAGAGGCGCATCGAAAAGCGCTTCGATCCAGGCGGAATACAGGTTTTCGTAATCGCGGTTCCATTGGGCGCGTACGGGCCACACGCTCTTCGAAGAGAGACGCGCGCCGCTCTGCGCCGAGCGGACGACAGGAATAGTGTGCGATAGTGTTCGGCAGCCCTGCACTTCGTCTTTCAAGTTCAGCTTCGCGTGCCAGTTGCCAGGAGCTGGCGCAGCCACTTCGGCAACCCAGAAATAAGGTGGCCCCCCGCGCCGCTCCGATGACGTGGTCATCTGAACACCATCGGGCCCGATAACGGCCAGATCTCCCGCAAGCGGTTTTTCCGAAACCACCAGGACCCTCAGCGGCGCACCTTTCCAGGGCGCATGCGGCGAGGCCTGTACGGCAACGCCGGAGAGTTCCCGGCATTCTCCCGCAGCCAGCGCCTCTTCCTTCTTCGCGGCAAGGACCGGCGCGGTCCCCAACCCCGCGATCTGGACCGCAGCCGCCAGGACTCCAAGAATTCGGCACACGCGCACGGCACAACCTCCCCCATAAGGAAAAACGCCACGATAGAAACGCAATTTCGCGGTGCGGATCAGTTTCGCGGTCCGAAACGGCAGAAACGGGGCAAAGAGCGCTGAACGACCGGCTGTGCTGGCAGTGGACGGCGAAAGAAGTTCCCGAAACGGTTCGTGAAATAGGCGGATTCTGCGTCACTGCGCATCGTCAGCTTCGCTCGCATTTCGGAAGAAGGCGCTATGCATCAGGAAGTTAGCGCGCCCGCCCGCGGGATGGGAGAGGATATCTGAAAACCCAAATCAGGGGTCTCCGACTTCAGATTTCGATTGAAGCTGCTGGCAGTCCTCAGCGGCTTCAGGCCATCATCCCGACCCTTTTTCATAGGTCCCAATCAATGCAGCCTGGGCCAGAACGTGGCCCTCCATGGCTTTCAGCAGCGTGTCCTTGGTCGGCTGCATCAAGTCTCCAAGCTGGATATCCAGAGCGTAGAGCTTGTGAAAATAGCGATGCCGCCCAATAGGAGGACATGGTCCGCCATATCGAGCATGCTTCCAGTCATTGAGCCCAAACTTCGTGCCCGCAGGAAGCCTCTCTGCCCCCTCGGGTAATGTGTTCGCCGTCGCCGGCAAATCATACAAGACCCAATGGACCCACGTCATCCGCGGGGCCTTCGGATCGGGCGCGTCGGGGTCGTCCACGATCAGCACGAAGCTCCGGGTACCTTCCGGTGCACCCGTCCATGTCAGAGGCGGCGAAACGTCGTCTCCCTCGCATGTGTATTTCGAGGGGATCGCGGTTCCCTCCTCGAAGGCCGATGAGAAGAGTTTGAATGGCATAAGAACAATGACCTCGTCGCTTGTCGGAGTTTCTTCTGCTTGCGCAGGGGACTGGCTCATCATGGAGCGCCGCTTTCTATGTCATCACATGCGCACCGGTCTCGAAAGCCTAGACCAAGCGCAATACGGAAATACTCCAACTTGCTGCCGGCAATCACGCATGGGATTTAAGAGAGGCGCCAGACTCGACGCATGCAGATCGCTGCGAGCAAACTTTCATCGCCGCGCTCCCGACGCGATTTGCGTGAGGATAATAGAATTCGGCGCGTGTGTGCGCCAACTTCATCGCGATCTGCAAATACCGCCAATGTCGCTCCGGCCATCGCTGTCGAGCCGCAACGGTCGGTCATTGTTGCGCGCCACAGAACCGCTTCCCTCGTGAGGTCAGCGACCTCAACCAACGTCTTGCTCGAAGTTCTTCAGCTTGTCTATGCCGAGGACCTGCAGGGCCAGCCGTTCGTAAAATGGCTCGGATTTGCCGATCCGTATCTTGCGCAGAAAGTACTTCTCAAAGCCGATCTTCGCTGTGTGCACCCATTTTCCCGATGCCGACCAGTTGACGTTTCTTGGCGGGATCTGCGGCTGCGCCACAAACGCCACGCCGCTGTCTCCGAAGTCTGCAAGGCAAACGGCGTTCCAGGTCCCCTGCGCATTGACCTCCTTTCCCGCGATAAGGCGGGCAATATTATGTGCGGTTGCTGTCACCATGGACTCGATCATGAAGCCGGTCTTTGGCACGCCAACCGGAACAGCGGTCTTGCCCAACGGCGGAATTGCAACGCACACCCCGATGGCGAAAACATTGCGGTAGGCCGTATTCCTTTGATACTTGTCCACGACCACAAAGCCGCGTGGATTGACGAGGCCATCGAGTCCCGCGATCGCATCCACGCCGCGGAAGGCCGGAAGCATCATCGAATAGCTGAACGGAAGCTCGTGGGTTTGACGTAACGAACCGTCGTCGTTCAGTTCCTCGACGATCATCATCCCCGCTTCGACTTTTTTGATCTTTGCGTTGGTAATCCATTTGACGTGGTGCTGCCGCATCTGGCTTTCGAGCAACCCCTTGGTATCGCCCACGCCGTCAAGCCCGAGATGCCCGATGTAAGGTTCGGGCGTCACGAAGGTCATTGGGATGCGATCGCGAACTTTCGCATCGCGAAGAGCCTTATCCAGGACAAACGCGAACTCATAAGCCGGACCGAAGCATGATGCGCCCTGCACGGCTCCGATAATCACGGGCCCCGGCCTCGCGACCAGATGCTTGAAACTCTCATAAGCGCCCAGAGCATGATCTATCTGGCAGATCGAGGAGGTATGACATTCCGGTCCAAGGCCATCAATCTCGTCAAATGCAAGCTCCGGCCCTGTCGCAATGACGAGATAGTCGTAATCGACGAACGTACCGTCCGTCAGTTCCACCTTGTTTTCGGACGGATGAACCCGCTTCGCCCCCTGCGCCTCGAGCGCGATATCGCGCTTGGCGAAGGCCGCCACCAGGTCGACCTCGATCTCTTCTTTCTGTCTCCAACCGACCGCGACCCACGGATTGGAAGGCACGAACGAGTACTTCGTACCTTTGTTTATGACGGTGACGCGATCTTTACGTCCGAGCTGATCACGAAGCTCGTATGCCATGATGACGCCACCAAGGCCGGCACCAAGAACTGCGACGTGCGCCATGAGTAAATCCTCCCAAATGTGCGAGCCTTGAGGCCTCTGTTGGTGATGGTGCTGCGTTCGTTCGGATGGATTACAGTAGCCTTCTTTGCATACTTACGCAAATATGATAATTCTCGCGACCCCCCCTCCCGCTATCCGAGGATCGCAATGCTGAAATTCTTCAGGTCCAAGACAGTCAATGCGCTCACGCCCCAAGTGGCGTACGCACGAGCCCGCAAAGGCGAAATTCGACTGGTTGACGTTAGAGAAGCGTCGGAGTGGGCGCAGATGCACGTACCGGACGCCATACATGCGCCGTTGTTTGACTTTGCCTCTCGTATCGCCAATCTGCCGAAAGACCGGCCGCTTGTCTTCTACTGCCTGTCGGGACAGCGCTCGCAGCGTGCTGTCGAACTGTGCCAACAGATGAAGCTTCCGCACGACCTCCACGTCGTCGGCGGTCTCACTGCGTGGCGCTCGGAGGGGCTTCCCCTCGAGAGATAGCCGGATTAGGCAGGGCAGTAGATTTCACGCAGGGTCGCCAGTACCCGCTCGATGTCCTGGCTGGCGAGCCGATAGAAAATGCGCTGAGCATCTCGCCGCCCCTCAATGAGGCCTTCGAGCCTGAGCTGTGCGAGCTGCTGACTTGTCGCCTGCTCCCGGATGTTCAGACTGTCTGCAATCTCTCCAACCGACATTTCGCGCTCTGCCAGCAGGCATAGAATGCGCAAGCGAACCGGACTCGCCATCGCCTTCAGCAGACCGGCTGCTTTTTCCGAGGCGGCAATCATGGGATCCGCCTTCAATGCGCTTTTTCTAACGTTTGCTTTGATTGCTGTCATGAACCTTCAAATAATCAAAAACACGCAAATACGCAATGCCTTCGCTGGATCGGTTTTCCGGACAGATTGATCCGCTCCAACAAATAAGATATCCGGCTTCGCTTAAGTCCGTCATCCAATCGGCCGCTTACTGACAGAAAAGCTCCAGCTCGATTTGCCCTGTCGTAAGATCCGTCGCCGCCCCCTCAGAGACCAAACAAATCGAGCCGTCTTGATCGCACGACACGGCCACGTCCATTTTTACCAAGACGTGTGTTTTCCGAAGTTTTAGGACCGTTGGTTGGAAGCCGTATCCAAAAAAATATCGATTGAAACCCCTAGAACGCCGAATTTTAGCCAAAACTCGCTTTCAAAGCTGCAATTAGATATGCTCCCATTTGTCTCCGGTTTGGCTATTCATCAATGCAGCAGCAGTAAGGGAGAATACGAGATGGCCCGCGCCCCCGCCGTTGAAAAAATGACGCTCAAGCAGATTCAAGATTTAGAGGCCCGTATTGCGGCAGCAAAGGCCAAAGCGGCGGAGGAAGCCAAAGCTGAAGTAAAGGCAAAGATTGACGCTCTTCTGGCCAATTCGGGCTTTACGATCGGAGACCTCTACAGCCTGTCCGGCCGCGGCAAAGGTCGGAGCAAGTCGGCCGCCAAGTATCGCAACCCCGACGATCCGTCACAGACCTGGACGGGCCGGGGGCGAAAGCCCAACTGGCTGGTGGCCCGCTTGAAGAAGGGCCAGAAGATGGAGAGCTTCGCGATCTAAGCCGAAGGCGGTGAACAGGTCACCTGCCAAAGTAAATGAGAGACGCCCATGTCGCCTTCGGAAACTGCCATGCTCGCGCAAATCCTGGTCGCATCGGGTGTCCTCTTCGTCATCGCCTATGTCGGAAACCGACTGTCCTTCTCAAATCGATTTGCAAACGCACTTGTTACCGCCCTCATATTCGCGGTTTTCTACGGGGTTCTCGCCTACACGGTTGACACGACTGTGCTCCCTCCGGAATTGAAGGAGGCGAGCCGTCAGGCATGGCTTCAGATCATCTTGACGGCCGCATCACTGGTCTTCGTGCTTGATCTGGTTGCCAACCTCATCTCTTTCAGAAATCGCTTTGTCAGTGCGCTGGTAACGGCTGGCTTGTTTGCAATGTTGTTCGGTCTGGCGATCTACTCCACTGGCGGGGTTCCCAGCACTGTAGCCCCTCCTGCACAGCCCGTCGGCTCTCCTCAAACGGCTCCCTGAGCGCGCGCTGGCTCTCGTTCCTGGCTGTGTGAAAAGCGCGATGCGGCTATGATTCCGCTGATGATTCTCGGAGGCGGTGATGAAGCGCTTCGTACAGGGAATGGATCGGGCCCAGGCGACGCTGTTGCCGGAGTGCCTGGAAGATTGGATAGGCGAGGACAATCCCGTCCGCGTGATTGATGCATTCGTTGACGCGCTGGATCTCGGCGAGATTGGCTTTGCGGGTGTCGCGCCCGCCGCAACCGGCAGACCCAGCTATCACCCTTCCGTTCTCCTCAAGCTCTATATCTACGGCTACCTGAACCGCATCCAGTCGAGCCGGCGTCTTGAGCGCGAAGCTGGGCGCAATCTGGAGGTCTTGTGGCTCTTGAAGCGGCTCGCTCCCGACCACAAGACGATCGCGGACTTCCGCACGGACAACGGGGCGGCGCTGCGCAAGGTGTGTGCGCGCTTCGTTGAGCTCTGCCGGGAGTTGGGCTTGCTTGCGACGACGAGTGTGGCCATCGACGGATCGAAGTTCAAGGCCGTCAACAACCGCGACAAGAACTTCACCGAGGCCAAGGTGGCGCGTCGCTGGGCGCAACTGGAGGAGAGCGTCGCCCGTTATCTCTCCCAGCTCGACACGGCAGACCGGCAAGAGCCAAGCGAGGCGCTGGCGATCAAGGCTCTTCATCTCAAGGAGAAGATGGCCAAGCTCGAAAGCGAGATGCTGAAGCTTTCGGCGCACGAACATGCCATGCGGATGTCGGCGGACAAGCAGGTCTCGTTAACGGATCCCGACAGCCGCTCCATGGCGACGAGCGGGCGCGGCTCGGGCGTGGTCGGCTACAACGTGCAGACCGTGGTCGAGACCGAGAACCACCTGATCATCACGCACGACGTGACGAATACGGGCTCGGATCGCGGGCAACTGGCACGCATGGGCAAGGCGGCCCAGGCGGTGCTGCGCGCCGACAAGCTGGAGGCCGTCGCGGATCGCGGCTACTTCAACAGCCCTGAGATCCTGGAGTGCCACGAGGCCGGCATCACGGTGACGCTGCCCAAGCCGATGACCTCGGGCGCCAAGTCGGAGGGCCGCTTCGGCAAGCAGGACTTCGTCTACATCGCCGCCGAGGACATCTATCGCTGCCCGGCCGGCGAGCGGCTCACGTACCGCTACTCGAACGAGGAAGCGGGCAAGGTCTTGCGCCACTACTGGACGAGTGCCTGCGCTGCATGCCCGCTGAAGGAAGAATGCACGACGGGAAAAGAGCGGCGCATAACGAGATGGGAGTACGAGCATGTGCTCGAGGCTGTACAGGAGCGCCTCGATCGCGATCCCGACGCCATGCGCCGCCGGCGTGAGACGGTCGAGCATCCGTTCGGCACCATCAAAGCGCGCATGGGCGCTACGCACTTCTTGTGCAAGACGCTGCCGAAGGTCGCCGCCGAGATGGCGTTGCACGTTCTCGCCTACAACATGACGCGCGTCATGAACATCATGGGCATCAGGCCACTGCTCGCGGCGATCAGGGCGTGAGGGCCAGATCGTGCGCCTCGATCCCGTGAACCAGCGCTCACCAGCGTCCCCAGCTTCGATCAGGAAGCACATCTGACGAAAAAGCGCAGTGAACCGGCAGAAACGACTATCATCCCCTCCAATGAATCCGACCGAACCCGCGCAGCAGCGTTCTCACACAACCAAGACCCAGAGCGGTCCTCGTGCCGGTGCGCAACAGATGCGTTGCATTACGTGCCGACTTACGTCGCGACAATGCGTGCGCCGCAATATCTGCCCACGAGATCTACGCGAAGCCGGTATGTCCGCAAGACCTCCCAGACCATTTTCGTTCTTGTTTTCACTGAGGGGCCACTGAATGTGGACCGCACGGATAATCGGCAGGGACGTGCTTCTGAGGAGACATACTGGAGCCGGGGCTGCCAACCGGAGTTCTCGTGACAACCCCCTCAATCAGTTACTGATTTTCTAGGAAGGGCAGTAGCTCGCGGAGCGCCAGCTCACCACCTCAGAACTGCCTCGAAACCTGCGTTTCCACCTCGTGCCGGGGAGTATAGATCGAGCCGTGCCCCCGACTGTCGAGCGATCGTGTCGGCGATATAGAGACCGAGACCGCTGCCGTCCTGTGCCCCGTTGGATCCGCGCACGAACCGCTGCTTGAGGCGCTCGACATCATCGGTACCCATCACCGATCCATCGTTCGAGACCGAGAGGACCGCACCGGGACCCAAGCGGACCGTAACGGGCGTGCCCGCCGGGCTGTGCTTGATGGCGTTTGCGATCAGGTTCTGAACGGCAATGCCGAGGGCGTCGGCATTCGCCGTGACGAGAATGGGGTCCGTGGCGCAGTTGTCGAACCGGATGCGTTGCATGGCTTGCGGCTTGCGAAGCCAATCATGCATCACCAGTTCGACCAGATCGCGCAAAGACATGCTCTCGCGAGCAAGCGCCATTCCAGACTCGGCGCGCGCCAGCTGGAGCAGCGTTTCTATCCGGTGGCCCAGGGCCGAGAGCGTAGACTTCAAGCCCTCGGCACGCCGGTGCTGCTCCTCGCTTTCCGCACAGTCGGCGAGCAGACCCGCCTGGGCTTGTGCGGCGGCGATGGGATTTCTCAGCTCGTGAGCACTATTGGATGCGAACGCACGCTCCGACTCCAGTGCCAAGACTCAAGCGAGACAGCAATCGATTGAAGTCACTAACGACGGGAGCAAGCTCGTCGGGTAGTCCCTCTCCATCAAGACAGCCAAGATTGGCGCCGTCGCGCGCTCTGAGCTCCTGCTGCAGGTGACGAACGGGCTCGATCGTACGATTGACGGTAGCGCGAACGGCAATGGCGGCGAGGGGAAGCACGACCAAGAGAGGGATGAGAAGTCCAAACCAGAGGGCCCGGACAGCTTCGGCACGTTCTTGGGGATACTCGGCGACCTGGATCACCAGCGAGCCGTCAGCCGACCACTCGGTGAAGTAGCGCCGCTCGCCGTCGTCGAAATGACCACGCGACATCGGCGCTGCAAACGGCTTCTCGGGAGCGTCATGGGAGCGCAGGAGAACGCGCCCGGATGCGTCTCGAACCTGATAGAGAATGTATTCCTCGTGATCTTCGGGAGTTACCCGCCCAAGGTGTACCTCTTCCCGGTCGCGTTCGCGGCGCTGAGCAAGATCGTCGGCGGCCAGGGGCAGGATCCGCTG
Source organism: uncultured Alphaproteobacteria bacterium (assembly GCA_963825555.1). GTDB lineage: Bacteria > Pseudomonadota > Alphaproteobacteria > Rhizobiales > Hyphomicrobiaceae > JAGVSR01. The sequence goes on from CAWGTZ010000008.1 coordinate 73,629, forward strand.
CGCGGTCTCCTGCAACGCGCTGTCGAATACCTCGTCAACCTCGTGGCGGATCATCAGAGCAGACACCGTGGCACCAACAATCCAAAACGCGCCGATGATGGCCGTTAGTCTGAAGAGCAAGTGTCACCTGATACTCCAATGTCGCATGGCCGTCAGGCTCCAAGCCGATAACCGAGCCCGCGGATGGTCTCGATTTTTGCCGTTCCCAGCTTCTTGCGCAGGCGGCTCACATAGACCTCGACCGCATTACTCTCCACCTCCGACCCCATGGCATAGAGGGCTTCCTCGACCTGCGCCTTGGACACGATGGCACCCGGTCTCCGGATCAGACATTCGAGCAGCGCCCATTCGCGCGCCGTGAGAGATACAAGCGCCCCATTGTGGCTAACCTGATGGGTGGAGATGTCTATCTCTAAGTCGCCGAACCGGAGCGCGGGATTGGGATGAGCATCGTAGCGGCGCTGCACGGCCTGAACGCGCGCGATTAGCTCGTCAAGGTCAAAGGGCTTCACGATGTAGTCGTCGGCTCCGGCATTGAGACCTTCGATCCGGTCGCGGATCTGGTCTCGGGCCGTGCAGATAATGATAGGGCGCTTGTCGCCCGCTTTCCGCCGCCGCTTCAAGAGGTCGAGCCCGCGGCCATCGGGAAGATGGAGATCGAGAATGACGAGCCCGTAGTCGGTCGTATCGAGTGAGGCATCCGCATCGTCGAGCCTGCCTACGCAGTCGACGGCGTGACCGGCCCGTGTCAAGTGGACATGGAGCGCGTCCGCCAACAGCGGCTCGTCTTCGACAACCAGTATACGCACGTGGGTTCGATGCTCCTATTCGAACTGCAGATAGGCCCGAAACAACCTGACGGCAACCTGAAGACCGCTCTCTTGCCGCTTCAGGTGGGTGTCAGCCGCAGCGCCTAAGGTCCCTCTATCGGCAACTCAACCCCTGGAGAACATCATGAACAAGCTTCTCATTCTCTCGACCGCTGTGCTCACGCTCGCCGGTGTATCGGCGGCTTCCGCCAAGCCCTCCTGCAACGTGGAAAAGGGCGAATGGCAGCCGGAGCAAGCGCTGCGCGACAAACTCGGCGGCCTCAAGTGGACCATCAAGAACGTCAAGATCGATAGCGGCTGCTACGAGGTGTACGGCATCGACGACAAAGGCAAGAAAGTCGAGATCTACTTCAACCCGAAGACGCTTGAGCCGGTCCCCGGCCAGGAGGGCTGAGTGCCATGGCGACCGTGAAAGTTTGGGACCTGTTCGTCCGTTTGTTCCACTGGAGTTTGGTGGCAAGCTTCGCGGTCGCGTTCCTTTCCGGAGAGGAGCGCGACCTCCGGACAGTGCACTATTGGGCTGGATACGCGGCTGCTGCACTGGTGGCGCTCCGCATTGTCTGGGGCGTGGTAGGAACACACTACGCCCGCTTCACCCAGTTCGTACAAGGCCCCAGGACCGTATTGAGCTACGTCAAGGCGGTCGTTAGCGGGCGTGAGGCGCGATATTTGGGCCACAACCCTGCAGGTGGCGCGATGGTCATGCTGCTACTCTTATCGATCCTCGGTGTCAGTCTCACAGGTCATCTCTTGACCACGGATACCTTCTGGGGATCGAAGGCAATGGAAGAAGTCCACGAGGTGCTCGCCAATGGCATGTTGGGTCTTGTAGCCTTTCACATCGGCGGCGTGATCATTGAAAGTCTCAGACATCACGAGAGTTCTTGTGAGAGCGATGATCACGGGCACGAAAAGAGCCCCGGCTCCGGGCGACATTGCTTGACCAATAAGCGGAGCGCCGTTCTCGACGGCGCTCCATCGGACCACAATTGTCAAGGCATCTGGAATTTGCGGGCCGCATACTCATCGGCTCACATTGGGCCGGTTTGCGGCCACAATCGCAGGATTGAGCGGAGACGTGTCATGAGAAAATTTTTGCGTACGATGTCCTGGTGCCTCCTCGGTCTGCATGTCTCGGCCGCAGCCCATGTTCCGAAGGCGGCCGCTCAGGATGAGACAGCATACCAGAAGGCCTGTGGCGACTGTCATCCCTCGCCGGCGGCACTTGCTCGCAATATCGAAGGGGCGACAGAGCAGGAAAAAAGGGCCTATCTCACGGACCTTCTCACCCGCCATCACACGCCCAATCCGGCAGACATCGATCAGGTCATCGGCTATCTCCTTACGCTGCCGAAGAAGTAGCGCCGCGCCGTGGCGATCATTTCTCGTCTCGCAATCAGGTGTCGCATGATCGAAGTCAACGGGAAAACATCCCAGTCGCGAGGACTTACGCAGGGTCCAACGGGCATTCCTGTTCCGCTGCTGCTTGCTCTGTTCCTGCTCGCGGCAATGACACCGCTGGGAGTTGCGGCCTGGACTACGGGTTCAAGCGGCGATTTTGCAACCGAGTTTGGTGCCGCGTCGGCAATTCTCGCTGCCACGCTGCTTTATCTCCAATTCCTGAGCTCGGGCCGATTTGAAGTCCTCTCGGGCAAGATCGGCATCGACAGGACGATGGGATTCCACCGGATCGCAGCTATAGCGATTGTCGTCTTCGCTGTCGCCCATCCCCTCAGCTATCTGAGTACGACACTCCTGGACAATTCTGGCGCTGCCGCAACCCGACTGCAGGCCATGTTGACGAGCCTGCATCTGCGAAGCGGCGTCATCGCGCTCGCCCTTCTGGTCGTGCTTGTAGGGTTCGCGTCATTGAGGACGCGGCGCTTCGTCCGCTACGAGTTCTGGCGCGCGACCCACGGTTCTCTTGCCGTCGTCACTGGAGGGCTGACGTTGCATCACGCCCTGAACGCGGGAACATATACGGCCGATGCGAGTCTTCGCGCCGTCTGGCTGGTCTATGCCTGTGTGGCGCTCGCGGCAGCACTCGTAGTCTACATCGTTCGCCCCTGGCGCATGTGGCGGGAAGACTGGCGGATCGAATCGGCCAGCATCGCTGCCGACGGGGTCACGCAACTCGTCCTGCGCGGCCCCGAGCAAACGAAGTTCCAGGCGCTTGGGGGACAGTTTCTCTGGTTGAGCGTTTCTCCGCACCGTCCGCCATTCCACGATCATCCCTTCTCCATCGCGTCCAGTGCTGGCTATCTGCCCAGACTGCGGCTCCTCGTTCGTCACGCCGGCGACTGCACCGACACCTTTCACGCCTTGGCGCCGGGCACGCCGGTGGCCATTGATGGACCTCACGGAAGCTTCGTTCTTCCAGGCCGGACATCAGCCGTTGTGATGGTGGCGGGCGGCGTCGGAATCGCTCCTCTGCTCGGCATGCTGGAAGAAGCTGCAGAACGCGGCGACAAGCGGCCGTTCCGGCTCCTCTACGCCGCCCGAAGCCAAGCCGCGTTCGCGTGCAAGGAAAGGTTGGAAGACCTCGGTAGCCGTCTGGACATCACAACAACCTACTGCGCTGACGAAGAGTGTAGCGTGTCGGCAATTCTGCGCGGACCCGTTTGCGCAGACCACATGAGAAGCCTTCTTTCGCGTTTGGCACCCGCCGACGTGTCCGTGATGCTGTGCGGTCCTCCGGCCATGATGGAAACGGTCGCAGATGGATTTGTCTCACTCGGCGTGCCCATGGCCAACATGCACTACGAGCGCTTCGACTATGGAGCCGGCCGGGGCCAGATCGACAGACGGCGCCGCTTTACCGCCCTGGCAATTCTCGCAACCCTACTCAGCGCCGGAGCGCTATTCAGCGTTCGATAGCTCTTTGATGGCGAATACCCTCGCTCGGCCCATGCGAGGTACTATAGAAGCAGCTTTAGCCCCTGCGTCCTTTTCCAATACTTCGCTGACAGGATGGAAACCCTCATGACTTTGCCATCAGCCCACGACAACGAACCGCACTTCATCACGCGCAGCGGCTGGCTGAGGGCCGCTGTCTTAGGCGCGAATGATGGCATTGTGTCCATTTCGTCGTTGCTCGTGGGCGTGGCATCGGCTGACCCGTCCCCTCGTGCCGTGTTGATCGCGGGCGTGGCGGGCCTGACCGCAGGCGCGATGTCGATGGCCGCCGGGGAGTACGTCTCGGTCTCATCGCAATCCGATATCGAGCGCGCCGACATAGCAAGAGAAAGGCAAGCGTTGGCGGCGGAACCTGAGAAGGAGCATGCGGAGTTGGTCGCCATCTACCAGCATCGGGGACTTTCAGAGAAGACGGCCAAGCTGGTGGCAGACGAGCTCACACGGCACGATGCCCTTGGGTCTCATGTTCGTGATGAATTGGGATTGTCCGAAATGAATGCTGCAAATCCCCTTCAGGCGGCTTTGGCCTCGGGCGCGACGTTTTCGGTTGCAGGTGGCGTGCCTCTCGTGGCTGCAGCACTGTCGCCTGCAAGTCACATCGTACCCGTAGTTCTGACAGTCACCGTCGTGGCGCTGGCTGGCCTTGGAGTATTCGGCGCAAAAACCGGCGGCGCGCCGGTGGGTCCCTCGCTCACGCGAGTCGTAGGCTGGGGTGTCGTCGCCATGCTTGTAACTGCAGGCATCGGCAAGCTCTTTGGTGTGAGTGTTTAGCACCGAGAATCGAGCTCCAACTTTCTGGCCCTTTTGTGTTCCACACCTATCCTCGGAACTCCATGCAACACGCTTGTTGCGCACCGGCAATTGTTCCGCTTGGGGGTCAAAACTCCCGATCCGGCGATTGACGCTTGACCGTCGCGGCAGGATCGAAAGCAGTCACTGATGGCCGAGTCTGCCGCGCCGCAGCGATTTTCGTGACGATAACAACGAAACCTATTTGCGCGGAAAGCACACTGCTGCTGATCGTCCGTGTCTAAGTTTGGTCGGTTTTGGCCCATCTCGGTCGTTTGGCTGTGCAGTCCGTTTGTCCGCTCGTGAGAGTTCAGCTGTCAAACAAGCGCGTGAGTTCTGCTGCTAGGGGCCGAGCTGCCTTCACGCAGACCTAGCTCGAACGCTCACTCATGACCCAAAGGCGACGAGCGGCGTTCGGATTTCAATGTCCGGTACTACGGGTGAAGCTGCCAAACCGTGAAGTTTGCCGAGGCTCTCGGCCATTTTATGTGAGGCGGACGAAGCTCTGATTTGGCGCTCCACCCCAGCCCATCCAGTACACAGTGCCCACTTAGCCTAGTAGCAAGGTGGGAATGGGTAGTAGCCGCAGCGACGGTGGACATACGGCGCGACGACTACGGGTGCGCCCGCATAGAAAGCGCCGCGACGCGCTGCACCGGCGAATGACCGTGGCGTCCGCGGCATCCCGATGATGTCGATAAACACAGAGGCTGGGCCATCGGCATTCGCGATATCGCCCTCCAGCACATCAACATCGAAGGTCAGCTTGTCACCATCAAGCTTGGGCGCCTTCAAAACGATGACAGCATCACGAACGTCTGCGCCATTCTTACTGAACACTGAAATCGTCGCGTTCGGAGGATCCTCGGCGAAGTTATCGCTGCCGGTCGCCCATTCTTCGATGAGATGAGACGTCAAGGCGTGCCCGGCCGATCTCACGGGGCGGTCGGCGAATATGATCGAGTTTGGCGCTACGCCTGTAAGTGTAAGTTTGCTCCCCTCCAAGCTTGCGCCGCGCGAATTCAGCACAATCAGCGACGGCACTATATCAGGCTTAGCCTGGCCTATCGTCTTTTGAAGAGGAACGTGCGTGGGGCTGGCGGGGCTCTGAGCAAACGCTGCTTCCGGTGCGCAAATCAGACCAATGAAATAGACGGTCTTACAAAGGTAACTCAACCCAGTTTTTAAAGTCATGACGTCCTCCATCAGGCGGCGAGCGACCCAAGAAATTCATTTGATCGTTTTCAGGCTAGAGCAAATAAACGCGATCCGCCAGCGTCAAGTCGGTTGCTTGGTACGGCATGGAACTCGTGGAGATGGGAGAGATCTGCGGAGGCTGCCATGACGCCAGCTCGGTAATCTTATGGTGATCTCGGACCTGCCCCCCATTTGAAATGCCTGTGAGGACTACTGGCCTAGCTGGTCAAGGGTCCGGCTCAAGGGCGCCATGGAGATAGCAATCG
>CAWGTZ010000009.1:0-173091 GCA_963825555.1 uncultured Alphaproteobacteria bacterium
ACGATGATCGGGATCGTGATCGGCTCCTATCGCCGCGCGGACCAGTTCTTCGACAGCTGGCTCGTGCTGTTCCTCAACCTGCCGGCCCTCGTCATCATCGCGCTCTCTTACGTTTGGCTCGGTACGACCGAACTCACCGCGATTATGGCGGTGGCGATCAACAAGATCCCCAACGTGGCCGTACAGATGCGCGAAGGCGCGCGCTCGCTTTCGCGCGATCTTTCCGAGATGGCCACCATGTACGGGTTCGGCAGGTGGAAGACGCTGCGCCACGTAACCATGCCGCAGCTGGCGCCGTTCGCCGCCGCTGCGGCCCGCTCCGGCCTTGCGCTCGTGTGGAAGATCGTCCTGGTCGTCGAAGCGCTGGGCGGCCATGCGACCGGCGTCGGCCATCAGATCCACGCGGCTTTTGGCAATTACGACGTGCCGACGATCCTGGCCTATGCGCTGGCCTTCATCATCGTCATCCAGATCGTTGAGTTCGGGATACTGCAACCCTTGCAGTCACGGGTGAACAGATGGCGACGGTAGAAGGAGACGGTTCGCCTGTGCGCATCCGGGTCAAGCGCAAGACGTTTCCCGCCGTTGCGGGCCGCGATGAGATCAGCGTTCTGCGCGATGTCGCGTTTGAAGTCGCGCCGCGATCGTTCGTGGTGCTGACCGGCCCTTCCGGTTGTGGCAAGTCCACCCTCTTGAACATCGTGGCGGGCCTCGATCCGGACTACGAGGGCGAGATCGATCTGGGGCCGGGCGAGCCGCGGATGACCTTCATTTTCCAGACGCCGCGCCTTTTGCCCTGGCGGACGATCCGGGAAAATCTCGCGCTTTCGCTGCCCAACGGCGATCCGCGTCAGGCGAACGTGGATGAGATGCTCGAACGCGTTGGCCTCACCGAAGCCAAGAACGCCTACCCCGAGCGCACCTCGCTTGGAATGCAGCGCCGCGCGGCCCTGGCGCGCGGCTTCATTCAGGAGCCCGACATTCTGCTCATGGACGAGCCGTTCGTCTCTCTCGACGATCCGACCGCGCAGGATTTGCGCGAACTGCTCGTGACGCTCTGGAACCGTCGACCGACCACCGTGCTGTTCGTGACTCACGACCGCATGGAGGCCGTCATGCTCGGCACCCGAATATTGCGCCTGGCCCCTGGCTCTGCGAGTATCGTCGCCGACGAGTCCGTGCAATTGAGCCCGGCTGACCGCACCAGTCGCGATAAGGTGCAGGCCGAGGTCAAGCGCATCTTCCACGACGACACCGCTCACGACTAGCGGTACCAGACAGGAATGATGAACCCCATGCCGGCCGGCCCCACCGGTCGCCCGCGCTTCCTTGCCAGCGTGACGAGCGCATTGGAGGCCCAGACAGCCATTGCCGCGGGTGCCGAGATCATTGATGCCAAGAACCCGGCCGAAGGTGCGCTGGGTGCGCTGCCTCATGAAACCGTGCGTGGCATCGTTGAGGCAGTGGCCCGCGCCGCGCCCGTGAGCGCCACCGTCGGAGATCTCGTGCCCGAGCCGGATGTCTTGTGCAGAGCCGCAGTTGCCATGGCCGGCACGGGCGTCGATCTGGTGAAGATCGGTTTCTTTGCGGGTGGCGACCCTATTGAGAGCATCCGTGCGCTTGGTCGCCTCGATCTACATCGCACGCGTCTGGTTGGCCTTCTGCTCGCTGACCGCGATCCCGACTTTAACCTTATCGGCGAGATGGCCCGGGCCGGTTTCGCCGGCGTCATGCTCGATACGGCCAGCAAGCGGGGAGGCACGCTGACAGACATGATTGCCCCCGTGCGGCTCGGCGAGTTCGTGGCCCTAGGCCACGACGCGGGTCTGTTTGTTGGCTTGGCCGGGGCTCTGCGTCCGGCTCATATCGCGCCCCTGGCGGCCGTGGGTCCGGATGTCCTGGGCTTCCGCGGCGCGTTGTGTGCTGGCCAGCGGCGGGAGGGGCCGCTAGAAGGAGACGCCGTTCGCGCTGTAGCGCGCACTCTTTCCGACTGTGGGCGGCATCTGCCGACCCGCCACGCCGCACTCGAGGCCGCCCCATGACCGACCGCCGCCAAGGCGCTGCCAAGCTCCATGCCGCTCCTACCGGGAGCGCCCACACATCCGACAAGATCTTCGTCAGCGACTACGTGATCGACTGCAACATCGGCGTTTATGCCGAGGAGAAGGGCGTTACGCAGAAGGTGCGTATGACGGTCGATGCCTATCTCGCCCCCGGCGTGCGCTCGACTGTGGACGAGATGGTGGAAGTACCGTCGTACACCGACATCATCGACGCGATTGCCGAGATCACGGGCCGCGGCCACATCAACCTCGTTGAGACGCTCGCCGAAGAGCTGGCGGCAACCTTGCTCGGCGATGATCGCATCGGCGGCGTGCGCGTGCTCATCGAAAAGCTGGAGCGCGGTCCCGTTCGCGGCGTCGAGATCTACCGCGCGCGCGGGGCGTGATGCACGGGCTCCTGGTCCTGAAGATTGGCGGGAGCTTCCTTGAAACGGGTGATCTCGGGCGCGTTCTTGAAGCCGTTCTCAGGCGAGAGCGCCCTGTGGTCGTTGTGCCTGGGGGCGGGCCCTTCGCCGATCACGTGCGTGCGGCGCAGGCGGCTCATGGTTTTTCCGATCCGTTGGCCCACAGGCTGGCACTGCTCTCCATGCATCAGATGGGGCATGTGTTTGCCGCCGCCGCGGCCGAACTGGCGCCGGCCGAGACAACTGAGGATTTCGCGCACCTCATCGCGTCGGGACTGACACCGGTCTGGTTGCCCGAGGTGATGGCGACCGGTGCTCCCGACATTCCCGAAACTTGGGACATGACCTCCGATGGACTGGCCGCCTGGCTCGCGGTGAACCTCGGTGGGGCCGAGGTTTGCCTTCTGAAGACCTGCCAGGTACCTGCAGCGGCAACTCTTGCGGAGTTGGCGGAGGCGGGGATCGTTGACCCCGAATTCAAGGCTATTGTCACCCGATCCGGGCTCGCCTGGACGGTTCTGGGTGAGGGGGATACCGCGCGCCTCTCTGCTATCCTTGCCGCGCCGTCGGCCGCTGCGATCTGACGTTGACTTTTCCCCGCCTGCCCCATCGACGCGCGGGCAGGCCCATGGTAGGGGCCACGCCATGGCTAAGGACACTCTCAAAACACCCCGCTGGGGTTGGGCGCTCACCGGCTCGGGGCACTTCGTCAAGGAGAGCCTCGCCATCATCAAGCGCCTGCCCCATCTCGATCTCTTCCTGTCCAGTGCGGCAGAGGAGGTCCTGAAGATGTACAAGCAGGACCTCGTGCTGCCGGAAGGCACCCGGATCTACAAGGACCGCACGGCGAGTGCCGCGCCCGTCGGCAATTTCTACTACGGCGTCTATCACACGCTGATACTCGGCCCCGCGACATCCAACACGGTAGCGAAGTGCGTCGCCGGCATTTCCGATAACCTGCCGACCAACGTCTTCGCCCAGGCCGGCAAGTGCCGCGTGCCCGCAATCGTCTTCGCCTGCGATACGGCCCCTGTAATGGATACAGAGGCGCCGAAAGGCATGGTGAAGGTCTATCCCCGCCGGGTCGATCTGGAGAATACCGAGCGGTTGAAGGCGTTCGAGGACACGACCGTGGTCGAAACGATCGAGGGGTTCGAGCAGGCAATCGATGCGCGGCTCCAATGGCTGACAAACTCCTCTTCCTGACCGGCCATCTGGCCGAGCCCCGCCTTGTCGAGACGGTCGCCTCGATCGGCCTCGACGAGGGGAGCTGGCGCGTCCACAACATCGGCATCAAGGTCGCGGCCCTTATGACGGATGCCATCATCCGCAACCGGCTGAAGGGACCGCTCGATACCGACCGGGTCATCCTGCCCGGTCGCGTGCGCATGGATCTGGGTGCCTTGTCGGATCATTATGGCGTCCCGTTCGAGCGTGGCCCCGACGAACTCGTCGATTTGCCAGCCTATCTTGGCAAGGGCGGCCGCCCGCCGGATCTTTCCCGCCATGATCTGCGGATCTTCGCCGAGATTATCGACGCGCCTGGATTGACCATCGACGAGATCGTCACACGGGCGCTGACCTATGCGGAGAAGGGGGCCGACGTCATCGACATTGGCTGTCAGCCCGATGTGCCGTTTGCGAACCTGGAAGTGATCGTTGCCGCGTTGAAGGGGAGGGGTCTCAAAGTCAGTGTCGATTCCGGTGATGTCTCGGAGCTGGCCCGGGCCGCGAAGGCCGGCGCCGACTACGTCCTCTCGCTCGACGAGACGTCGCTCGACGCAGTCGCCGGTACGGCCTGCGTGCCGGTCCTGGTGCCGAAGCCCCATGGAGATCTGCCCTCGCTCATCCGCGCCATCGACAAGGCAAAAGAGAAAGGCATCCCCCACATCGCCGATCCGATCCTGGATCCGATCCACTTCGGCTTCACGGCCTCTATCGAGCGCTATGCGGAGCTGCGTCGCCAGCGGCCGGACGTCGAAATCCTCATGGGCACCGGAAACCTGACGGAACTCACCGACGCCGACAGCCAGGGTCTGACCGCGACGTTGCTCGGCATCGCCTCGGAGCTCAAGATCCAGAACGTTCTCATCGTGCAGGTTTCGCTGCATACCCGCCGGACCATCGAGGAGCACGACGCCGCCCGCCGCCTCATGTTTCGCGCCCGGGAGGACCAGAGCCTGCCCAAAGGCCTCGGCGGCGGTCTCCTTTCGCTTCATGACCTGAAGCCGTTTCCCGCTAGCGGCGAAGAAATTGCGCGCTGGGCAGCCGAAGTCCGCGATCTCAACTTCCGCATCGAGGTCGCCGACGACGGAATCCACATCTACAACCGCGAGGGCCATCACGTTGCGACCGACCCCTTCGATCTGTTCCCCAAGCTCGCGGTGGAGAGCGACGGCAGCCATGCGTTCTACCTGGGATATGAGCTCGCCAAGGCCGAGATCGCGCTGGCCCTCGGCAAGCGTTATTCCCAGGACAATCCGCTCGACTGGGGCGTGGCCGCCGACCGCAAGAGCGAGGACCTGATCCATCACGCGCCGGAAGCCTCGACGCTCAAGGCGGCCCGCGAGGCAAAACGACAAGCGCAAAAGGAGAGGCGTCATGCCGATGATCGTCGAAACGATCGTGACGACCCTGAACGCCAAGGGTGAAGCCCATATCGCGCCTTTGGGCCTTATCGCCGACGATACAGGCTGGATCGTCGCGCCCTTTCGCCCCTCGCGCACGCTCGACAACCTCATCGCAAATCCTTTCGCTGTCGCCAGCCACACCGACGACGTGCGCGTCTTTGCGGGCTGCATCACCGGGCGGCGCGACTGGCCGCTCGTGCCTGCCGAAACGGTGAATGGCGTGCGGCTCGAGGGATCAGTCTCCCACTGGGAGCTGAAGGTTGACCGGCTGACGAACGATGCGCAGCGTCCGCGGTTTCATTGCAGGATCATGCACGCGGGCTCGCACCGGCCTTGGACCGGCTTCAATCGCGCCCAGGCGGCGGTGCTCGAACTCGCCGTGCTATCAACACGCCTCGGGATGTTGCCGCCTGAAAAGGTCGAAGCGGAATTGAAGTACCTGCAGATCGCCATCGACAAGACGGCAGGCAATCGGGAACTGGAAGCCTGGGATTGGCTGATGGCGCGCATCGACGCCTGGCGGCGCGGCGAGACCGCCGCTACGAAGAAGAACTAGCCTTTGTGCTCGCGGTCGAGCAGTGCCTTTTTTCGCTCGATCCCCCAGCGGTAGCCGGAAAGGGATCCGTCCGTGCGCACGACCCGATGGCAGGGTATGGCGACCGCGAGGGGATTAGCCGCACAGGCGCTGGCCACTGCGCGTACGGCCTTCGGCTGTCCAATCAACTCGGCAATTTCAGCATAGCTGCGGGTTTGTCCCGGCGGAATGCGCCGCAACGCGTCCCAAACGCGGTGCTGGAAAGCTGTCCCGCGGATGTCCACAGGCAGGTGCACGTTCCGGTCGGGCCGCTCAATGAGACCGACAACCTGGGCGATGGTCTCGGCGAACGTGTGATCGTCGCCGACGAGTTCGGCTTTGGGAAACCGGGTCTGCAGATCCTGCAACAGCAACTCGGGATCCTCTCCCATAAGGATGGCGCAGACGCCCTTCGCGCTCGCTGCCACCAGGATCGCGCCGAGCGAGCATTGCCCAACCGCAAATGTAATCTTCTCCGCCTGTCCGCGGGCGCGCAGGGTTTTCGGTTTCATGCCCCGGACCTCGTTGGCGGTTGCATAGAAACGGCCCGCCGACTGAAATCCGGACTCGTGGATCGCTTCTGTGATGGTTCGGCTGTGGCCGAGATGGGCGCGTATCTGAACCTGACGGTGGGCCACGGCCTACGCCTTCGGCGTCACCCCGGTCATGGATTTGAATATGCGTTGAAAGTGAAAGGGGCTCAATCCGGCGGCATTCGCCAAAACGGCGAGCGTCGGCCCCTGTTCGGCCATCTCGATCATCCGGCAGGCCGCAATGATCCTGGCCGCCTTGGGATCGGGAGAGGTATCCTCATGCGGCCGGCAACGCTTGCATGGCCGATACCCCGCCGCCTCGGCCTCGGCTGGGCTTGCGTGGAAGGTTACGTTGGCCTGGCTCGCCCGCCCCGGGACGGGCAGGACGGCCGGCAATAGATGCTTGTCGAAGCCACCGCGTAGACGAACGCCCCGTCTGCGGCCTGATCTCGGGCCACGACGGCGGCCCACCGGGCATCGTCGCTTGAGGCTACGGTCGCGGTTTTGGCAATGACGCGCGCCATTGGGGCCTCCTTCTGTCGCTTTGGCCTGCTCCGGGGTTAGCCTGGTCCGGCATTCGTTTCTTTCCGAACCTTGCGGTTACATTCGCTGCCAGCGCCGCATGGTGGCTTCCATTTGCGTGCGCCGACTTCACCCTTCACAGGGCGCCGCAAAGCGTCTATCAAGCGGCCTCCGGCCATGCTGGCTGGTTCGGGGTCTCCCTACAAGGGCGGCCGGGACGGACCGGACACAACCTGGCCGAAGCAAGGCCTTGTGTTCGTTGGCTTTTGCGGGTGTAGCTCAATGGTAGAGCAGCAGCCTTCCAAGCTGAATACGTGGGTTCGATTCCCATCACCCGCTCCAACCCTCTTGCCCTGCTAAAGAACGCGCCCTAAACAGCCGCGTCATCGCGCGCACGTGCGGTCCGCTGCCCGCCCGGCAGCGCATTCAAAAACCAATGAGGACAGGGTCATGGCGAAGGCAAAATTCGAGCGCACGAAGCCGCATTGCAACGTTGGAACGATTGGCCACGTTGACCACGGCAAGACGACGCTGACTGCGGCGTTGACGAAGGTTTCTGCGGACCGCGGCTGGACACAGACTGCGATTGCGTATGACGAGGTTGCGAAGGCTTCGGAGAGCCAGGGCCGTCGCGACCCTACGAAGATCCTTACGATTGCGACGTCGCACGTTGAGTATGCGACGCCGAACCGTCACTATGCGCACGTGGACTGCCCTGGCCACGCGGACTACGTGAAGAACATGATCACGGGCGCGGCCCAGATGGACGGCGCGATCCTTGTTGTTTCTGCGGTTGACGGTCCGATGCCTCAGACTCGTGAGCACATTCTTCTGGCTCGCCAGGTTGGCGTTCCGAAGATTGTTGTGTTTTTGAACAAGTGCGACGTTGTTGAGGACGAGGAGCTTCTTGACCTTGTTGAGATGGAGGTTCGCGAGCTTCTTTCGAAGTACCAGTTCCCTGGCGACGACACGCCGATCATCCGCGGCGCTGCGATCAAGGCTCTGAACGGAGAGAAGGGTCCTCTGGCTGACGAGGCGATCATCAAGCTTTACGAGGCTCTGGACACCTACATTCCGCTTCCCGATCGTCCGAAGGATCAGCCGTTCCTGATGCCGATCGAGGACGTGTTCTCGATTTCGGGGCGCGGCACGGTTGTGACGGGTCGCATTGAGCGCGGCACGATCAAGGTTGGCGAGGAAGTGGAGATTGTTGGTCTTCGCGACACGCAGAAGTCCGTCGTGACGGGCGTTGAGATGTTCCGCAAGCTTCTGGACTCTGGCGAGGCTGGCGACAACGTGGGCTGCCTCTTGCGCGGCATTGACAAGGACTCTGTTGAGCGCGGTCAGGTTCTTTGCAAGCCGGGTTCTGTGAAGCCGCACAAGAAGTTCAAGGCTGAGGCGTACATTCTGACGAAGGATGAGGGCGGGCGTCACACGCCGTTCTTCACGAACTACCGTCCTCAGTTTTACTTCCGTACGACGGACGTGACGGGTGTTGTGACGCTTCCCGAGGGCACGGAGATGGTGATGCCTGGCGACAACGTCTCGATGGATGTCGAGCTGGTGTCTCCGATCGCGATGGAGGAGAAGGTTCGCTTCGCCATCCGCGAAGGCGGACGTACCGTCGGTGCCGGCGTCGTCACCAAGATCGTCGAATAAATCTCGGTATCCGAACCTTTGGAGATGCGCGGCACCGACAAACCATGAACTGCCAAACGCGGCCGGCCGCGTTTGGGGGCGGTGCCGGCGTCGTCACCAAGATCGTCGAATAAAGCAAATCGGCTTAAACGCCGAAAATGGGAAGCCGGGGGTAGACGAAACCTCCGGCTTCCTCTCTTTTTGAGACAGGTCGACTTTGAACGTGCCGAGGGGCCGGGGCTAACGGAGGGAGTGCGCCACATGATCGTTGTCACGACGAATGAACTTCCGGGATATCGGATCGTGCGGACGCTCGGGGTCAGCCGGGGGCTGACGGTGCGATCACGAAGTGTCGTCGGCAATATCGGGGCCGCGATCCAGATTCTGTTTGGTGGCAATATCACGGTCTACACGCGGCTGGCCGAGCAAACCCGGCAGGAGGCCTTCAATCTTCTGATCCAGCACGCCGAGCAAATGGGCGCCAACGCGATCCTGGCATTCCGCTACGACGCCAATGAGATCGCCTCGGCGGTCACGGAGGTGCTGGCCTATGGCACGGCCGTGGTCGTCGAGCCTGAGACATGATGAATTCGTCGCGACTAGCGGGTGACAAAGAGAAAAACTTCCGCTAGAGGTGTGCGCCCTGGTTCGGCCCGGTGTGAAAAGCGCCGATGTCGGGGGCCTGCAGGGGTGTAGCTCAATTGGTAGAGCGTCGGTCTCCAAAACCGAAGGTCGCAGGTTCGAGACCTGCCGCCCCTGCCATTTGATTTGCGAGCGGGTCCGAGGCGAGGGCGCTGGACCGGTTCTGATGGGACGGCGCTTCCGGAGGGGATCTCTGGCGGCGCTGCGCTCATTTGTCGCATGCGCCCAGGGAAGACAGTGTCGGTGGCGATGTATAACCCGTTGCAGTTCATTCAAGAGGTTCGGCAGGAAGTCGCCAAGGTTACTTGGCCGACATGGAAAGAGGTTTGGGTCACCACGGTGATGGTCATCATCATGGTGTCGCTTGCCGCTTTGTTTTTCTTGGCCGCGGACCAGCTCTTGGGCTGGTTCATCAATCTGATCCTCGGTCTCGGACGCTGATGCCACTGATACCGCTAGCTTGATTCCGCCAAACGAGACGAGAGAAGACGCAGAGCAATGGCCAAGCGCTGGTATATCGTCCATGCCTACACGAACTTCGAACGCAAGGTGGCGGAAGCCATCCGTGAGCGGGCGAAGGCGGCCGGTCTCGACCACCTCATTGAAGAGGTGATGGTGCCGACCGAAGATGTCATCGAGGTGAAGCGGGGTCGAAAGATCCACGCCGAGCGCAAGTTCCTGCCGGGCTACGTACTCGTGAAGATGGAGATGACGGACCCGGGCTTCGTGCTCATCAAGAACACACCGAAGGTCACTGGCTTCCTCGGCGCGGACAACAAGCCGATGGCCATCCCGGAAGAGGAGGCCATGCGCATCCTCAACCAGGTGAAGGATGGTGTGGAGCGCCCGGTACCGTCGATCATTTACGAGATCGGCGAGCAGGTGAAGGTGATCGATGGTCCCTTCGCCTCCTTCCAGGGCGAGGTGGAAGAGGTCGACGGCGAGCGCTCGCGCTTGAAGGTCGGCGTTTCGATCTTCGGCCGCAAGACGCCGGTCGAACTCGAGTTCCAGCAGGTGGAGAAGGTGGCCAGCTGACCGTTTTTCGACGCTCTCTTGAGGAGAGCGGACATGAGTTTCCGGTGCGTCGCGCCGGAATGAACCCCGCCTCGCCGGCTCGAAGGAGATGGTGCGGCGGATCACCCGCGGGAGAGCCCGCCCGGTTTCGGCCGGAGGGCTCGCAGGACCGCTAACCCTGGGATGACAGGCCCGAAAGGCTCTTCGTCCCGACGTTCTAAGGGGAACACATGGCCAAGAAGATAGACGGCTATATCAATCTGCAAGTACCGGCCGGCGCCGCCAACCCGTCGCCGCCGATCGGTCCCGCGCTCGGTCAGCGCGGCGTAAACATCATGGAGTTCTGCAAGGCCTTCAACGCCAAGACGAAGGATCTGGAGCAGGGCACGCCGATCCCGGTGAAGATCACGGTCTATTCCGACCGTTCTTTCACCTTTGAGATGAAGACGCCGCCCGCGACCTTCCTCATTAAGAAGGCCATCGGCTTGAAGCCCACCGGCAAGCCGGGGTCAGGCTCCAAGACGCCCGGGCGTGACGTCGTCGGCGAAATCTCGATGGCCCAGCTGCGCGACATCGCAAAGATCAAGATTAAGGACATGAATACCGACGATCTGGATCAGGCCGCCCGGACGATCGCGGGCTCTGCCCGTTCGATGGGCCTCAAGGTGGTGGAGTGATCAGATGACGAAGAGCAACGTGAGCGCCGAGGTAATCAAGGCCACCCGTGCTGCCGGCGGCAAGCGCGCATTCGAGGTCGTCAAGGGCGTCGATCGCACCAAAGCCTATTCCGTGGATGATGCGGTAAAGCTCATCAAGGACCGGGCCAAGGCGAAGTTTGACGAGACGATCGAGATCTCCATGAACCTCGGTGTCGATCCCAAGCACGCCGACCAGATGGTGCGCGGCATGTGCAATCTGCCCAACGGGTCAGGCCGCACCTCGCGCGTCGCCGTGTTCGCACGCGGTGCCAAGGCCGACGAGGCCAAGGCCGCCGGTGCCGATGTCGTGGGCGCTGAGGATCTGGTCGAGATCGTCTCAAAGGGCCAGATCAACTTCGATCGCTGCATCGCAACGCCCGACATGATGGGCCTTGTCGGCCGCCTCGGTAAGGTTCTGGGCCCGCGCGGCCTGATGCCGAACCCGCGTGTCGGCACGGTAACCATGGATGTCGCCGGCGCAGTCAAGGGCGCCAAGGGCGGCTCGGTTGAGTTCCGGGTCGAGAAGGCGGGCATCGTGCACGCCGGCGTCGGCAAGGCGAGCTTCTCCGAGCAGGCATTGGTTGAAAACATCAAGGCGTTCGTCGACGCCGTGGTGAAGGCCAAGCCCGCCGGTTCCAAGGGAACGTACGTCAAGAAGGTTTCGCTCTCCTCGACCATGGGTCCGGGCGTGCGGGTCGAGACGTCGTCTGTGGCTTCGGGTCCGGCTGCCGCCTGATTGGGTGGCCGGATCTTCACGCCTCCCGGGTGATGAGCCCGGGTGGTCCGAGGCGAAGGGGTCTTTCGGGATCGTTCGCTTCGGTTCGACTGTCCGAGACTGTGGGTGCTGGGCAACCGGCTTGAACCGCCATTCGTGTGGGCCCGCATGAGACAGAAGCGACCCGGATGAAGAACGCGCCAGAGCGCATTCCATTCCGGTTTGAGACTTCTGGGTCAGCACCGTGCCGCCCTTCGTGGAAGGTCGCGCGGAAGGACAGACTAAGCGTCGCCCTCGGACCGGTTCGCCGGTCCCGGAGGCGGCAAGGTGCAACCCGCGGGGCGCGGTTTCAAGACGAGACCACCCCGCTACGAGGAGTGAGCAGTGGATAGAGCCGCGAAACGTGAGCTCATCGACCGTCTCCACAACGTGTTCCAGGACACGGGCGTGGTGGTTGTCGCCCACAACACCGGCATGGTGGCTGCCCAATCCGCGGAGTTCCGTCGCGCTGTCAAAGAGGCCGGCGGCTCCGTGAAGGTGGCCAAGAACAAGCTGGTGCAGCTCGCCATCAAGGACACCGCGACTGCCGACATTTCGGATCTGATGAAGGGGCCGACCATCCTGGCCTACTCCAAGGATCCGATTGCCGCCGCGAAAGCGACGGTCGAGTACGCCAAGGGTAACGACAAGCTCGTGATCCTGGGCGGCGCGATGGGCAAGACGGTCCTCGATGCGAAGGCTGTGAAGGCGCTGGCCGACCTGCCGTCCCTTGATGAACTGAGAGCTACGCTGATCGGCCTCCTGAACGCGCCGGCGACCAAGATCGCCCGCACGATCAAGGAGCCCGGTGGTCAGCTCGCACGGGTCATCCAGGCGAAGGCGTCGCAGGAAGGCTGATGAGCAAATCCACGCGGGACCCCATGGTGGAACCGCACTCAAAAGTTCAAACCGGAAGGAAGTATTCGAATGTCTAAGCTTGAGAAGATCGTCGACGACCTGTCGGCGCTGACTGTTCTGGAAGCCGCTGAGCTCGCCAAGCTGCTCGAGGAGAAGTGGGGCGTGTCGGCTGCAGCAGCCGTTGCCGTTGCCGCTGCTCCCGCCGCTGGCGCCGCCGCTGCTCCGGCTGAAGAGCAGACCGAGTTCTCGGTCGTCCTCGTGTCGGGTGGTGACAAGAAGATCAACGTCATCAAGGAAGTCCGCGCCATCACGGGCCTGGGTCTGAAGGAAGCCAAGGATCTGGTCGAGGCCGGCAACAAGGTTGTCAAGGACGGCGTGTCGAAGGATGAGGCCGCCAAGATGAAGAAGCAGCTCGAAGACCAGGGCGCCAAGGTCGAGCTGAAGTAAGCACGATCGGCATCGGGCATCAGGCATCCGGCCGCCGTTCAACGGTGGCTGGGTGCCGGTCCCGGCGGCCGGTTGCCACGACGGTTTTCCGGAGGGCCTCTACGGGGTGAATACCCGAAATAGGCCCTCCGGTGAGCCGTTTCAGAAGGCGGTTTGAGACAGGCGAGGGACGGCGGCCCTCGTGGACATGAGCAACAAGCGCGGGATCGCGACCTGCGCGTTTGAGACGAGGAGCGGACATGGCTGAGACTTTCAACGGCCGCAAGCGCATCCGGAAGAAGTTCGGTTCGATCCGCGAAGTCGCGGAAATGCCGAACCTCATCGAGGTTCAGAAGAGTTCGTACGACGACTTTCTGATGGTCAAGGAACCGCCGGGCGGCCGTTCGGACGATCATGGCCTGCAGGCGGTGTTCAAGTCGGTATTCCCGATCTCGGACTTCTCCGGCAAGTCGACGCTGGAGTTCGTGCGCTACGAGTTCGACCCGCCCAAGTACGACGTCGACGAATGCATGCAGCGCGACATGACCTACTCCGCACCGCTGAAGGTCAAGCTGCGCCTCATCGTGTTCGATGTGAACGAGGAGACGGGCTCCAAGTCGATCAAGGACGTGAAGGAGCAGGACGTCTACATGGGCGAGATGCCCCTCATGACGTCCAACGGCACCTTCGTCATCAACGGCACTGAGCGCGTGATCGTTTCGCAGATGCACCGTTCGCCGGGCGTCTTCTTCGACCATGACCGTGGCCGCACGCACGCATCGGGCAAGCTGTTGTTCGCCGCCCGCATCATCCCCTACCGCGGCTCGTGGCTCGACTTCGAGTTCGACGCCAAGGACATCGTCTACGTGCGCATCGACCGCCGCCGCAAGCTGCCGGTTACGACGCTGCTCTATGCTCTTGGCCTCGACGACGAGCAGATCCTCTCCACCTTCTACCGTCAGATTCCGATCAAGGAATCGAAGCGTGGCTGGAAGATGCCCTTCGATGCCACCAAGATGCGTGGCATGACCCCGCTCGGCGACTTGGTGGATGCCAAGTCCGGCGATGTCGTGGCAAAGGCTGGCGAGAAGATTACCGCACGCAAGGCGCGTGAGCTGGCTGAGGCTGGCGTAAAGGAGGTTCTCGTTTCCTCCGAGGATCTATCCGGCCGCTACATCGGCGAGGACGTCGTCGATCTGGAAAGCGGTCAGATCTACGCGGAAGCCGGTGACGAGCTCGATCCCAAGCTGCTGGCCGAGATCAAGGATCAGAAGATCAAGGAATTCCAGATCCTCGATATCGACCACGTCAATATTGGCCCGTTTATCCGCAACACGCTGCATATCGACAAGAACTCCAACCATCAGGAAGCCCTGATGGACATCTACCGCGTGATGCGTCCTGGCGAACCGCCGACCATCGAAGCGGCCACCGCGCTGTTCCACAGCCTCTTCTTCGACTCCGAGCGCTATGACCTCTCGGCGGTCGGCCGCGTGAAGATGAACATGCGCCTGGAGCTCGACGCACCCGACACCATGCGTGTGCTCCGCATGGAAGACATCATCGCGGTCGTTAAGACGCTGGTTGATCTTCGCGATGGCCGCGGCGAAATCGACGATATCGACCACCTCGGCAACCGCCGTGTGCGTTCGGTCGGCGAGCTCATGGAGAACCAGTACCGCCTGGGACTCCTGCGCATGGAGCGCGCCATCAAGGAACGCATGTCGTCCGTCGACATCGACACGGTGATGCCGCAGGATCTGATCAACGCCAAGCCCGCGGCCGCCGCCGTGCGCGAGTTCTTCGGTTCCTCGCAGCTCTCCCAGTTCATGGACCAGACGAACCCGCTCTCCGAGATCACGCACAAGCGTCGTCTCTCGGCGCTGGGTCCGGGCGGCTTGACGCGCGAGCGTGCGGGCTTTGAGGTGCGCGACGTGCATCCGACCCACTACGGCCGTATCTGCCCCATCGAGACGCCGGAAGGCCCGAACATCGGTCTCATCAATTCCCTGGCGACGTTCGCGCGCGTCAACAAGTACGGCTTCATCGAGAGCCCGTACCGGCGTGTGAAGGACAGCCGCGTGACGGACGAGGTCGTCTACCTGTCCGCCATGGAGGAGATGCGCCACCATGTGGCCCAGGCCAACGCCGAGGTTGACGCGAAAGGCAAACTCGTCGACGAGCTCATCACCTGCCGCTATTCGGGTGACGTGCTGCTCGTGCCGCGCGAGAAGGTCGACTACATCGACGTGTCGCCCAAGCAGCTCGTGTCGGTTGCCGCCGCGCTGATCCCGTTCCTTGAGAACGACGACGCCAACCGCGCCCTCATGGGTTCGAACATGCAGCGTCAGGCCGTTCCGCTCATCCGCGCCGAAGCGCCGCTCGTCGGCACCGGCATGGAAGAGGTTGTGGCGCGGGATTCGGGTGCCGCCATCGCCGCGCGCCGCACGGGCATCGTCGACCAAGTCGATGCAACCCGTATCGTCGTGCGCGCGACGGAGGAAACAGATCCGTCCAAGCCCGGCGTCGACATCTACCGCCTGCGCAAGTTCCAGCGCTCCAACCAGAACACCTGCATCAACCAGCGTCCGCTTGTGAACGTGGGTGATCGCGTGGAGGCCGGTGAGATCATCGCCGACGGTCCTTCGACGGATCTGGGCGATCTGGCGCTGGGGAAGAACGTGCTCGTCGCGTTCATGCCGTGGATGGGGTATAACTTCGAGGATTCCATCCTTCTCTCCGAGCGCGTCGTTTCCGACGACGTTTTCACCTCGATCCATATCGAGGAATTCGAGGTGATGGCCCGCGACACCAAGCTCGGGCCCGAGGAGATCACGCGCGACATTCCGAACGTCTCGGAAGAAGCGCTGAAGAACCTCGACGAGGCCGGCATCGTCTACATCGGTGCCGAGGTGAACCCGGGCGATATCCTCGTCGGCAAGATCACGCCGAAGGGCGAGAGCCCGATGACCCCGGAAGAGAAGCTGCTCCGCGCCATCTTCGGCGAGAAGGCCTCCGACGTGCGTGACACGTCGCTGCGCCTGCCGCCGGGCGTCTCGGGCACGATCGTTGAGGTTCGCGTCTTCAATCGCCACGGCGTTGAGAAAGACGAGCGTGCCATGGCAATCGAGCGCGAGGAGATCGAGCGTCTCGCCAAGGACCGCGACGACGAGATGCAGATCCTCGACCGCAACGTCTATGCGCGTCTGAAGGAAGCCCTGCTGGGCAAGGAAGTCGCCAAGGGACCGAGGGGTGCGCGCAAGGGCACCAATCTCGACGACGCGATCCTCGACGATATTCCGCGCAGCCAGTGGTGGGAGATCGGTCTGGCCAATGAGAAGGCCCAGGCCGAGCTCGAAGCCATCAACAAGCAGTATGAAGAGGCCAAGAAGAGCCTCGAGCGCCGTTTCGTCGACAAGGTCGACAAGCTGCAGCGCGGCGACGAACTGCCTCCCGGCGTCATGAAGATGGTCAAGGTCTTCGTGGCCGTGAAGCGCAAGATCCAGCCGGGCGACAAGATGGCTGGCCGTCACGGCAACAAGGGCGTCGTGTCGATGATCGTCCCGTGCGAGGACATGCCGTTCCTCGAGGACGGTACGCATGTCGACGTCGTGCTGAACCCGCTCGGCGTCCCCTCGCGTATGAACGTCGGCCAGATCCTCGAGACCCACATGGGCTGGGCCTGCCGTGGTCTGGGGCGCATCATCGATGAGGCGCTGCAGGAATTCCATGCGTCGGGCCAAGCCAAGCAGCTGCGCGACGAGATGCAGAAGATCTACGGCAAGGACGAGATCAAGGCCGGCATCAAGGACGAGGAACTGGCCTCGGTGGCGGGTCTGCTGAAGCGCGGCGTGCCGATTGCCACGCCGGTGTTCGACGGTGCCCGCGAGGCGGACATCGTAGAGATGCTGAACCAGGCGGGCTTCGACAGCTCGGGCCAGGTCACTCTCTACGACGGTCGGACTGGCGAGCCGTTCGACCGCAAGGTGACGGTGGGCTACAAGTACATCCTGAAGCTGCACCATCTCGTCGACGACAAGATCCACGCCCGCTCCATCGGTCCCTACTCGCTCGTCACCCAGCAGCCGCTGGGCGGCAAGGCCCAGTTCGGTGGCCAGCGCTTCGGCGAAATGGAGGTGTGGGCACTGGAAGCCTACGGCGCGGCCTACACGCTGCAGGAGATGCTCACCGTCAAGTCGGACGACGTGGCGGGCCGCACCAAGGTCTACGAGGCGATCGTCCGCGGTGATGACACCTTCGAGGCCGGCGTGCCGGAGAGCTTCAACGTGCTCGTGAAGGAGATGCGGGCGCTGGGGCTCAATGTCGAGCTGCTCAGCTCGGAAGTGGCTCCCACCGAGCCGGTCGAGGAAACGCCGGAAGATACGCCGCAGCTGCCGCCCCAGGCGGCCGAGTAGCCAGAACTGCGGAGACGGGTCCCTCAGGATCCGTCTCCGGACGATTTACGCCGTTCCCGCGCAATCAGCGCCGGGAGCGTGAAAGAACCCCGCGCCCGAGACCGGCCTCCCCCGAGCCGGTCTGGCGGGCGCCCCGAGGAGAGAAGAGCAGATGAACGAGATCACCAACCTCTTCAAGACGCAGGCGCCGCTGCCGACGTTCGATCAGATCAAGATCTCGATCGCGTCGCCCGACGACATCCTTTCCTGGTCGTTCGGTGAGATCAAGAAGCCGGAGACGATCAACTACCGCACGTTCAAGCCCGAGCGTGACGGCCTCTTCTGCGCGCGTATCTTCGGACCGATCAAGGACTACGAGTGCTTGTGCGGCAAGTACAAGCGCATGAAGTACAAGGGCCTCATTTGTGAAAAGTGCGGCGTGGAAGTTACCCTCGCCAAGGTTCGCCGCGAGCGCATGGGCCACATCGAACTCGCCGCGCCCGTGGCCCATATCTGGTTCTTGAAGTCGCTTCCTTCGCGGATTGGCCTCCTGCTCGACATGAGCCTGAAGGATCTGGAGCGCGTCCTCTACTTCGAGAACTACATCGTCGTCGAGCCCGGCATCTCGCCTTTCAAGGAGCATCAGCTCCTGACCGAGGAGCAGTTCAACCAGGCCATCGATGAGCACGGTCCCGACAGCTTCACCGCCGGTATCGGCGCGGAAGCCATCCGCGAGATCCTCTCTGGGATGGATCTGCCCAAGATCCGCGACGACCTGCGCCAGGAGATTGCCGAGGCGACGACGGAACTGAAGCCCAAGAAGCTCGGCAAGCGTCTCAAGGTCATCGAGGCATTCATCGAATCCGGCAATCGTCCCGAGTGGATGATCCTGACTCACGTTCCGGTTATCCCGCCGGAGCTGCGTCCGCTGGTGCCGCTCGACGGCGGTCGCTTCGCGACGTCGGACCTGAACGACCTCTACCGCCGCGTCATCAACCGTAACAACCGCTTGAAGCGGCTGATGGAGCTGCGCGCGCCGGACATCATCATCCGCAACGAGAAGCGCATGCTGCAGGAGGCTGTCGACGCACTGTTCGACAACGGCCGCCGCGGGCGAGTTATCACGGGCGCCAACAAGCGGCCGCTGAAGTCGCTCGCCGACATGCTCAAGGGCAAGCAGGGCCGCTTCCGTCAGAACCTCCTCGGCAAGCGCGTCGACTACTCGGGCCGCTCTGTCATCGTGGTGGGTCCGGAGCTGAAGCTCCACCAGTGCGGCCTGCCCAAGAAGATGGCTCTGGAGCTCTTCAAGCCGTTCATCTATGCGCGCCTGCAGGCGCTCGGCCAGGCGGCGACGGTCAAGCAGGCCAAGAAGCTCGTCGAGAAGGAACGGCCGGAGGTCTGGGACGTTCTTGACGAGGTCATCCGCGAGCATCCGGTACTTCTGAACCGCGCGCCGACCCTCCATCGCCTCGGCATTCAGGCGTTTGAGCCGCAACTCATCGAGGGCAAGGCCATCCAGCTCCATCCGCTCGTCTGCGCGGCGTTCAACGCCGACTTCGACGGTGACCAGATGGCCGTGCACGTTCCGCTGTCGCTCGAAGCCCAGCTGGAAGCGCGCGTGCTCATGATGTCGACCAACAACATCCTGCATCCCGCCAACGGCCAGCCCATCATCGTGCCGTCGCAGGACATCGTGCTCGGCCTGTATTATCTGTCGATCATGCGCGACAAAGAACCGGGCGAAGGCATGGTTTTCGGGTCGGTCGGCGAGATCCGCCATGCGCTTGAAGCCAAGGCCGTCTCGCTGCACGCCAAGATCAAGGCGCGCTTCCGCGCCATCGATCAGGAAGGTAACGAGGTCAACGAGATCCACGAAACCACGCCGGGACGCATGATCCTCGGCGAGGTGCTTCCGCGCCGTCCCGGCGTGAAGTTCGCGCTCGTCAACCAGCTGCTGACCAAGAAAGCCATCTCCGGCATGATCGATGCCGTCTACCGCAACTGCGGTCAGAAGGAGACGGTTATCTTCTGCGACCGCATCATGGCGCTGGGCTTCCACCATGCCTTCAAGGCGGGTATCTCGTTCGGCAAGGACGATATGCAGATCCCGGAGACCAAGTCGAAGATCGTCGAGACGACGAACCAGCTCGTGCTCGAGTTCGAGCAGCAGTACCAGGATGGCCTCATCACCCAGCTGGAGAAGTACAACAAGGTGGTGGACGCCTGGTCGAAGTGCACCGACCAGATCGCCAAGGAGATGATCGACCGCATCTCCAACGCCGGCAAGGATAAGAACGGGCGCGACCGGCAGGTCAACTCCATCTACATGATGAGCCACTCGGGCGCGCGCGGTTCGCCGACCCAGATGCGCCAGCTCGCGGCGATGCGCGGCCTCATGACCAAGCCCTCGGGCGA
Source organism: uncultured Alphaproteobacteria bacterium (assembly GCA_963825555.1). Classification (GTDB taxonomy): domain Bacteria; phylum Pseudomonadota; class Alphaproteobacteria; order Rhizobiales; family Hyphomicrobiaceae; genus JAGVSR01. Next base: position 19,566 of record CAWGTZ010000009.1, read on the forward strand.
GATCATCGAGACGCCGATCATCTCCAACTTCAAGGAAGGACTCTCCGTTCTCGAGTACTTCAACTCCACCCATGGAGCGCGTAAGGGTCTGGCCGACACCGCCTTGAAGACGGCGAACTCGGGCTACCTGACCCGCCGCCTCGTTGACGTGGCCCAGGACGCGATCATCCTCGAGAATGATTGCGGCACCGACGGCGGCATCAACGTGCAGGCGGTGGTCGATGCCGGTCAGGTTATCGTCAGTCTGGCGCAGCGCGTGCTGGGCCGCACCGCAGCAGAGGACATCACGGTGCCCGGCACCGGCGAGGTTCTCATCAAGACTGGTGAACTGATCGAAGAGCGTCATGCCGACCTCATTGCCAAGCACGAGGTGCAGGAAGTCCGCATCCGCTCGGTGCTGACTTGCGAGACGGTGTCCGGCGTGTGCGCCAAGTGCTACGGGCGCGATCTGGCCCGCGGTACGCCCGTCAATATCGGCGAAGCGGTGGGCGTCATCGCCGCCCAGTCGATCGGCGAGCCTGGCACGCAGCTCACCATGCGTACGTTCCACATCGGCGGCGCGGCGAACGTTGTGGACCAGTCGTTCGTGGATTCGAACTTCAACGGCATGGTCAAGATCAAGAACCGGGCCGTGATGAAGGACAGCCAGGGTCGTCTCGTGGCCATGGCCCGGACCATGTCCATCGTCATCGTCGACCAGTCGGGTAAGGAACTGGCGTCTCACAAGCTGCCCTACGGCGCGCGTCTGCACGTCGATGAGGGCGACGAGGTCAAGCGCGGCACGCGTCTGGCCCAGTGGGATCCGTTCACCCGTCCGATCCTGACCGAGGCTTCGGGCAAGGTGGACTTCGAGGACATGATCGACGGCGCGTCCGTTCGTGAGCAGACCGACGAAGTGAAGGGCACGACGAACCGCGTCATCATCGACTGGCGTGCTACTCCTCGCGGTGCGGACCTGAAGCCCGCGATCGTGGTCAAGGATGCGAAGGGCAAGCCGATCAAGGTCGCCCGCGGCGGCGATGCCCGCTACCTCCTGCCTGTCGAGGCCGTTCTGTCGGTCGAACCGGGCCAGGATGTCAAGGCTGGCGACGTGCTTGCACGTATCCCGCTGGCGTCCGCCAAGCAGAGCGACATCACGGGCGGTCTGCCGCGCGTGGCCGAGCTCTTCGAGGCTCGCCGCCCGAAGGACCACGCCATCATCGCGGAAATCTCGGGAACCATCGAGTTCGGCAAGGACTACAAGAACAAGCAGCGCATCACGATCGCTCCGGACGAGCAGGATGCAGAGCCGGTGGAATATCTCATTCCGCGCGGCAAGAACCTTTCCGTCCAGCACGGCGACCACGTTGAGCGGGGCGACTTCATTTACGACGGCCACCCGGCGCCGCACGATATTCTGGCGGTGAAGGGCGTCGAGGAGCTTGCCAACTACTTGATCAACGAGATCCAGGACGTCTATCGCCTCCAGGGCGTGATGATCAACGACAAGCACATCGAGGTGATCGTTCGCCAGATGCTGCAGAAGGTGGAGATCACGGATCCGGGCGAGACGGGGCTCATCAAGGGCGAGCAACTCGATCGCATCGAACTCGATGAGATCAACGCCAAGGCAGAAAAGCAGGGCAAGCGGCCGGGATTCGGTTCGCCGGTTCTGCTCGGCATCACCAAGGCGTCGCTCCAGACCCGCTCGTTCATCTCGGCGGCTTCGTTCCAGGAGACGACCCGCGTTCTCACCGACGCGGCCGTTGTCGCCAAGTCGGATACGCTGGAGGGCCTCAAGGAGAACGTCATCGTCGGCCGTCTCATTCCGGCCGGTACCGGTGGCATGCTGCGCCGCCTGCGCCGCGAGGCCACCAAGCGCGACGAACTCATTGCCCGGGAGAAGGCGAAAGCCGATGCAACCGGAGCCTTGGCCGGTCCGCCGGGCGAGGGTGGTCCGGCCGCCCGCCGTCGGCGCCGCGTCGTCGAGTAGTCACCGCGCTCATGCGTGCAGATTGGAACGGCCGCCCCCGAAAGGGCGGCCGTTTCATTTGTCGCACTACGAAAATAAGCCGTTCAGGCAGAACTACGTCGCGTGATGGCCAAAAAAGTGAAGCGGTCTTGTCCCCAGGTGTTGACCGAGCATTAGCCACTGTATATAGACAGCCCACTCTCACGGTAGGTCGTAGGCCGTTCGCGCACCAAAGATGCGCCTGCACGTGCCTAAACACTGTCGTCTCTAAGCAGAGGACATTTCTGGACCAAGATCTCCGGGCCGCGCCATAGAGCGGACTGGGTGATCCTCTGGTTTTTTCGTGCCAGGCCACGCGCAAGCGAGGCTCGGCAGGATCGGCTTGGCGTTTGCGTGGGGCTAGTCCCGCGCGGCACCCAACGACGGACGAGGCGGATGCCGACGATACAACAGCTTATCCGGAAGCCCCGGAAACCGCAGACCTACCGCGAGAAATCGCGCCACATGGAGGCCTGCCCGCAGAAGCGCGGCGTGTGCACCCGCGTGTATACGACCACGCCGAAGAAGCCCAACTCGGCGCTTCGTAAGGTGGCCAAGATCCGTTTGACCAATGGTTACGAGGTCATCGGTTACATCCCGGGCGAGGGCCACAACCTGCAGGAGCACTCGGTGGTGCTGATCCGCGGCGGCCGCGTCAAGGACCTGCCCGGTGTGCGTTACCACATCGTGCGCGGTGTTCTCGATACCCAGGGCGTCTCCGCCCGCCGTCAGCGCCGTTCGAAGTACGGCGCCAAGCGTCCGAAATAAGCGAGGGGTTTTAAGAGATGTCCCGCCGTCACAAAGCCGAGAAGCGCGAGGTCAATCCCGACCCGAAGTTCTCCGACCTCGTCCTGTCCAAATTCATGAATGCCGTCATGAAAGAGGGCAAGAAGTCGACCGCAGAGCGTATCGTGTATGGCGCGCTCGATCGGATGGAGTCGAAAGCCAAGTCAGACCCGCTCGCGATGTTCCACCAGGCCCTGGAGAACGTTATGCCGGCGGTTGAGGTTCGGTCCCGCCGCGTCGGCGGCGCCACTTATCAGGTGCCGGTCGAGGTTCGCACGGAGCGCCGTCAGGCTCTCGCGATCCGCTGGATCATCAACGCGGCGCGCTCGCGCAACGAAAACACCATGGTTGATCGCCTCTCCGGCGAGCTCCTCGATGCCGCTTCCAACCGCGGCTCCGCCGTGAAGAAGCGCGAGGACACGCACAAGATGGCCGACGCCAACCGCGCCTTCTCGCATTACCGCTGGTAAGGCCGCACCGTTTAAAGGATTTGAGGCACAGACATGGCCCGCCAATACGCCATTGAGGACTACCGCAACTTCGGCATCATGGCCCACATTGATGCTGGCAAGACCACTACGACCGAGCGGATCCTCTATTACACCGGCAAGTCCTACAAGATCGGCGAAGTCCATGACGGCGCCGCGACGATGGACTTCATGGATCAGGAGGCCGAGCGCGGCATTACGATCACGTCCGCGGCGACGACGTGCTTCTGGCATGGCCGCGATGGCAAGAAGCGCCGCCTGAACATCATCGACACGCCAGGTCACGTGGACTTCACCATTGAGGTGGAGCGCTCGCTGCGGGTCCTTGATGGCGCCGTCTGCGTGCTCGACTCCAACCAGGGCGTGGAGCCCCAGACCGAGACCGTCTGGCGCCAGGGCGACAAGTATGGCGTGCCGCGCATCATCTTCTCCAACAAGATGGATAAGACGGGCGCCGACTTCTACATGTGCCTCGCCGACATCAAGGACAAGCTGGGTGCCCGCGCGGTGCCTTTGCAGATCCCGATCGGTGCGGAATCCGACTTCAAGGGCGTCATCGATCTGATCCGGATGAAGGCCATAACCTGGGACGGCGACGGCAAGGACGCCCAGATGAGCGAAGGCGAGATCCCTGCTGATCTTGCCGACAAGGCCGCGGAGTTCCGCGCCAACATGATTGAGGCTGCCGTCGAAATGGACGACGCCGTCATGGAGGCCTATCTCGACGGCAACGAGCCGGACGAGGACACAATTCGCAGGCTCATCCGCAAGGCCACGATCACGCGCGCCTTCTACCCGATGATGTGCGGCTCCGCCTTCAAGAACAAGGGAGTGCAGCCGCTCCTCGACGCCGTCGTCGACTACCTGCCCTCGCCGCTCGATCGCGAGGCCTACAAGGGTATCGATCCGAAGACTGGTGCCGAAGCCCCCCGCCGGCCTTCGGATGAGGATCCGCTGGCCCTTATCGCCTTCAAGATCATGAGCTTCGAGCACGTTGGCTCCATCACGTTCTGCCGCATCTACTCGGGCAAGCTCGAGCAGGGCATGGCGCTGGCAAACACATCGCGCGACAAGAAGGAGCGTGCCGGCCGCATGTACCTCATGCACGCGGCAGACCGCGAGGAGATCAAGGAAGCCTTCGCCGGTGACATCGTCGCGCTGCAGGGCATGAAGGACGTCCGTACGGGCGAGACGCTCTGCGATCCCAACAAGCCGGTGATCCTGGAGAAGATGGAATTCCCCGAGCCCGTCATCAATCTCAAGATCGAGCCGAAGACCAAGGCCGACCAGGAGAAGATGGCGATCGCTCTCAATACGATGGCGATCGAGGATCCCTCCTTCCGCGTGTCGGTCGATCAGGAGTTGGGCGAGACCATCCTCAAGGGCATGGGCGAGCTTCACCTCGACATCAAGGTCGACATCCTGAAGCGCACCTACGGTGTGGAGGCCAACGTCGGGCAGCCGCAGGTGGCCTATCGCGAGACGCTCGCGCGTAAGGCTGAGATCGACTACACGCACAAGAAGCAGACCGGTGGTACGGGTCAGTTCGCCCGTGTCAAGTTGCGCCTCGAGCCCAACGATACGGGTAAGGGCAACGAATTCGTCACCGAGATCGTCGGCGGCGCTGTGCCCAAGGAATACATCCCGGGCGTTGAGAAGGGCGTGACCTCGGTCTGGGACAACGGTGTGCTCATCGGCTTCCCGATCGTGGATACCAAGGTGACCCTGTTCGACGGCGCCTTCCACGAGGTCGACTCGTCGGCCATCGCGTTCGAGATCGCAACCCGCGCGGCCATGAAAGAAGGCTGCGAGAAGGGCGGCGTGAAAATCCTCGAGCCGATCATGGACGTGGAAGTCGTGACGCCGGGCGAATTCGTCGGTGGCATCATCGGTGATATCAACGGCCGCCGTGGCCAGATCCGGGACCAGCAGATGCGCGGCAACGCCACTGTAATCCGGGCCTACGTGCCGCTGGCCAACATGTTCGGCTACGTGAGCCAGTTGCGCTCGATGTCGACGGGACGCGCGTCCTACACCATGCAGTTCGCGCACTACGCCGACGTTCCGCGCAACGTGGCAGACGAGGTGAAAGCGAAGTACGCCTGAGGAGCAGGCGGCGGTCAGGTGCTCAGTTCCCTGCGACGGGGTGCCGGATCGGAAGGTTTTAGGAACACCTCACAACCAGAAGCCCGGCGGTTAGACCAGGCGGCAGTTGTGGGAATGAAATGAAGCGAAGGAGAGCCGACGATGGCGAAGGCAAAATTCGAGCGCACGAAGCCGCATTGCAACGTTGGAACGATTGGCCACGTTGACCACGGCAAGACGACGCTGACTGCGGCGTTGACGAAGGTTTCTGCGGACCGCGGCTGGACACAGACTGCGATTGCGTATGACGAGGTTGCGAAGGCTTCGGAGAGCCAGGGCCGTCGCGACCCTACGAAGATCCTTACGATTGCGACGTCGCACGTTGAGTATGCGACGCCGAACCGTCACTATGCGCACGTGGACTGCCCTGGCCACGCGGACTACGTGAAGAACATGATCACGGGCGCGGCCCAGATGGACGGCGCGATCCTTGTTGTTTCTGCGGTTGACGGTCCGATGCCTCAGACTCGTGAGCACATTCTTCTGGCTCGCCAGGTTGGCGTTCCGAAGATTGTTGTGTTTTTGAACAAGTGCGACGTTGTTGAGGACGAGGAGCTTCTTGACCTTGTTGAGATGGAGGTTCGCGAGCTTCTTTCGAAGTACCAGTTCCCTGGCGACGACACGCCGATCATCCGCGGCGCTGCGATCAAGGCTCTGAACGGAGAGAAGGGTCCTCTGGCTGACGAGGCGATCATCAAGCTTTACGAGGCTCTGGACACCTACATTCCGCTTCCCGATCGTCCGAAGGATCAGCCGTTCCTGATGCCGATCGAGGACGTGTTCTCGATTTCGGGGCGCGGCACGGTTGTGACGGGTCGCATTGAGCGCGGCACGATCAAGGTTGGCGAGGAAGTGGAGATTGTTGGTCTTCGCGACACGCAGAAGTCCGTCGTGACGGGCGTTGAGATGTTCCGCAAGCTTCTGGACTCTGGCGAGGCTGGCGACAACGTGGGCTGCCTCTTGCGCGGCATTGACAAGGACTTTGTTGAGCGCGGTCAGGTTCTTTGCAAGCCGGGTTCTGTGAAGCCGCACAAGAAGTTCAAGGCTGAGGCGTACATTCTGACGAAGGATGAGGGCGGGCGTCACACGCCGTTCTTCACGAACTACCGTCCTCAGTTTTACTTCCGTACGACGGACGTGACGGGTGTTGTGACGCTTCCCGAGGGCACGGAGATGGTGATGCCTGGCGACAACGTCTCGATGGATGTCGAGCTGGTGTCTCCGATCGCGATGGAGGAGAAGGTTCGCTTCGCCATCCGCGAAGGCGGACGTACCGTCGGTGCCGGCGTCGTCACCAAGATCGTCGAATAGTAAGAGGGGTTGGCGGGAGCGCCGTTCGCGACTGGGCGGCGCTCTCTCCTATTTGTAGGTCTTTAGCGACATGAACGGCCAAAACATCCGCATCCGGCTCAAGGCGTTCGACCATCGGATTCTCGATGCGTCGACCCGCGAGATCGTGAACACGGCGAAACGCACCGGCGCCGAGGTTCGGGGTCCTATCCCGCTTCCGACGCGTATCGAGCGCTTCACCGTCAACCGCTCACCGCACGTCGACAAGAAGAGCCGTGAGCAGTTCGAGATGCGCACGCACAAGCGGCTCCTCGATATCGTCGATCCGACACCGCAGACGGTCGACGCACTTATGAAGCTCGACCTCGCCGCAGGCGTCGACGTCGAGATCAAGCTCTAGAGGTTTCGGATCCTCTGACGCCAAGGCCACACCGGCCGGCGGCATGATCCCAAGAAGGGAAGGAATGCGCGCAATGCGTTCCGGAGTGATTGCACAGAAGGTCGGCATGACCCGCATTTTCACTGATGCGGGCGAGCACGTGCCGGTGACGGTCCTGAAGCTGGAGAAGCTGCAGGTTGTGGGTCATCGCACGGCCGAGAAGAACGGTTACACCGCGCTTCAGCTCGGAGCGGGCACGCGCAAGGCTGCTCGCCTGACCAAGTCGGAGAAGGGCACGTTCGCCGTCGCCGAGGTCGAGCCGAAGCGCAAGCTTACTGAGTTTCGGGTCTCGCCCGACAACATGATCGAAGTTGGCGCGGAGATTACCGCCGACCACTTCGTTCCGGGTCAGTTCGTCGATGTGACCGGCACCTCCAAGGGCAAGGGCTTCGCCGGCGCCATGAAGCGCTGGAACTTCGGCGGCCTGCGCGCCACACACGGTGTGTCGGTCAGCCATCGTTCGCACGGTTCGACCGGCCAGCGCCAGGATCCCGGCAAGGTGTTCAAGGGTAAGAAGATGGCGGGTCACCTCGGTGACGAGCGCGTCACAACCCAGAACCTTGTGATCGCCAAGATCGACACGGACCGCGGGCTCATCATGATCCGTGGTGCCGTTCCCGGTTCCAAGGGCGGCTGGGTCATCGTCCGCGATGCCGTCAAGAAGTCGCCCAACGCCGACGTTCCCAAGCCCGGTGCGTTCAAGCCGCGCGCTTCGGCAGAGAATAAGGAGCAGGCGTGATGAAAGCCTCTGTCACCACGCTCGACGCCACGTCGGCCGGTGAGGTCGAACTCGCTGACACGATTTTCGGCCTCGAGCCGCGCAAGGATCTGATCCACCGTATGGTGCGCTATCAGCTTCTGAAGCGCATGGCTGGAACGCATCATACCCAGGACCGCTCGCAGGTGACGGTTACGGGCAAGAAGATGTACAAGCAGAAGGGTAGCGGCGGCGCTCGTCATGGCGACAAGTCGGTTCCGCAGTGGCGCGGTGGCGGCAAGGCGCATGGACCCAAGCCGCGCAGCCATGCCGTCGAGCTTCCCAAGAAGGTCCGGGCGCTCGCCCTGCGGCACGCGCTCTCCGCCAAGGCAAAGGCCGGCGAGATCGTGGTGATCGACAAGGCGGCCTCGGAAGGCGGCAAGACGGGCGCGCTGCGCCAGCAGTTCGCGAAGCTGTCGCTCGACAACGCTCTCATCATCGATGGCGCCGAGCTCGACGTCGGTTTCGCCCGGGCGGCTCGCAACATCCCCAACATAGACCTGCTGCCCGTGCAGGGCATCAACGTCTACGACATTCTGCGGCGCCGTAAGCTCGTGCTGACGAAATCCGCAGTCGAGGCTCTGGAGGCCCGGTTCAAATGACTGTGAAGCTCAAAGCCTACGACGTCATCCTGTCGCCCGTGATCACCGAGAAGTCGACGCTGGTTTCCGAGCACAACCAGGTCGTATTCAAGGTCGCTCCGGGTGCCACGAAGACCGACATCAAGTCTGCCGTCGAAAGCCTGTTCAAGGTCAAGGTCAAGGCGGTCAACACGCTCGTCCGCAAGGGCAAGAACAAGGTGTTCAAGGGCCGCCGCGCGCTGCTCAGCGACACGAAAAAGGCGATCGTCACGCTGGAGGAAGGCCACTCCATCGACGTGACGACGGGCCTGTGAGGAATACGTCATGGCATTGAAGACATACCGCCCGACGTCGCCCGGTCTGCGCCACCTCATCCAGGTGGACCGCAGCCAGCTTTGGAAGGGTGCTCCGGTGAAGATGCTCACCGAGGGCAAGTCGAAGACCGGCGGCCGCAACAACGATGGCCGCATCACGACCCGTCACATCGGTGGCGGTCATAAGCAGGCCTACCGCCGCGTCGATTTCCGCCGCCGCAAGTTCGATTTGTCGGCTGTGGTGGAGCGCCTGGAGTATGATCCGAACCGCACCGCGTTCATCGCGCTGCTGAAGTACGAGGATGGTACGTTGTCGTACATCCTCGCGCCGCAGCGCTTGGCCGTTGGCGACACCGTGGTGGCTGGCGAGAAGGTCGACGTGAAGCCCGGCAACGCGATGCCGCTTGCCGGCATGCCGCTCGGCACGATCATCCACAATGTGGAGCTGAAGCCGGGCCGCGGTGGTCAGATGGCCCGCTCCGCCGGATCGTTCGTTCAGCTGGTGGGCCGTGACGCAGGTTGGGCTGTTTTGAAGCTCAACTCCGGCGAGACCCGCAAGGTCCGCGCCGAGTGCATGGCTACGGTTGGCGCAGTCTCGAACCCTGATCACATGAACACGGTCACGGGCAAGGCTGGCCGCAATCGCTGGCTCGGCAAGCGTCCCACGGTCCGATCGATCACCATGAACCCGATCGATCACCCGAACGGCGGCCGCACCAATGGCGGTAAGCACTGGGCAACCCCGTGGGGCAAGCCGACCAAGGGTTTCAAGACCCGCAAGAACAAGGCGACGGACAAATTCATTGTTCGCAGCCGTCACAAGTCGAAGAAGAAGTAAGGCCGCACAGGCGCCGAGGAGAAAAGCGAAGTGTCACGTTCTGTTTGGAAAGGCCCGTTCGTCGACGGCTACCTTCTGAAGAAGGCGGAAAAGTCGCGCGCCTCTGGCCGCAACGAGGTCATCAAGATCTGGAGCCGCCGCTCAACGATCCTGCCGCAATTCGTCGGCCTGACGTTCGGCGTGCACAATGGTCAGAAGCACGTCCCTGTCGCCGTTTCCGAGGACATGGTCGGGCACAAGTTCGGCGAGTTTGCGCCGAGCCGCTCGTTCCCTGGGCATGGCGGTGACAAGAAAGCGGTGAAGAGATAATGGGCAAGCCGAGCCGAGAGCGCAGCCTCGCGGATAACGAGGCCAAAGCGATTGCGAAGAACATCCGCATTTCGCCCCAGAAGCTGAACCTTGTCGCGGCGCTGATCCGCGGCAAGAAGGTCAACGACGCCATCGCGGACCTTGAGTTCTCGAGGAAGCGCGTCGCTCAGGACGTGCGCAAGTGCGTGATGAGCGCGGTCGCGAATGCGGAGAACAACCACGGTCTCGATGTGGACGAACTCGTCGTTGCCGAGGCGCACGTTGGCAAGAACATCATCATGAAGCGCTTCGCGGCTCGCGGCCGCGGCCGCGGCTTCCAGATTCAGAAGCCGTTCTCGCAGATCACGGTCATCGTCCGGCAGAAGGCCGAAGAGGCCGAGCCGAAGAAGGCCAAGAAGGGCAAGCCCGCTGCCGCCAAGAAGGCCAGCGACACCAAGGGCCAGCCGAAGAAGGGGGCCGCATAATGGGTCAGAAAGTCAATCCAGTCGGCCTGCGCGTCGGCATCAACCGCACCTGGGACAGCCGCTGGTTCGCGGCCCGCGGCGAGTACGGCAGACTGCTGCATGAAGATATGGTCATGCGTGACCACATCATGAAGCACCAGCGCGCCGCCGGCATCTCCAAGGTCGTGATCGAGCGTCCGCACAAGAAGTGCCGCGTGACCGTTCACACCGCCCGTCCGGGCGTTCTGATCGGCAAGAAAGGCGCCGACATCGAAAAGCTGCGCGGCTCGCTCGCGCGCCTGACTTCGTCGGAAGTACACCTCAACATCGTCGAGGTGCGCAAGCCTGAGATCGACGCGACGCTGGTCGCGGAGTCGATCGCCCAGCAGCTCGAGCGCCGCGTTGCGTTCCGCCGGGCCATGAAGCGCGCGGTTCAGTCGGCTCTGCGTCTGGGCGCCGTCGGCATCCGTATTAATGTCGCGGGCCGTCTCGGCGGTGCGGAAATCGCCCGTACGGAGTGGTACCGCGAAGGCCGCGTGCCGCTGCATACGCTGCGCGCCGACATCGATTTCGGCTACGGCCTTGCCAAGACCGCTTACGGCGTCATCGGCATCAAGGTCTGGATCTTCAAGGGCGAGATCATCGAGCATGATCCGATGGCCGCCGAGCGGCGCGCCATGGAGTCCCAGGAGGGCGGTTCACCCCGTCCGCGCCGCGATGATGGCGATCGGCGTGAGCCGCGCCGGGGCGGGCCCCGCGGCGGCCGCGGCGGTCGTGGTGGGGAAAGCACTCCCACCGAAACGCCCAGCGAGGCTTGAGGAACACTAGGAAAGAACCATGCTTCAACCTAAGCGCACAAAGTTCCGCAAGCAGTTCAAGGGCCGCATCCATGGCAATGCCAAGGGTGGGACGACCTTGAACTTCGGCGAGATCGGCCTAAAGGCTGTCGAGCCTGAGCGCATCACGGCGCGCCAGATCGAGGCGGCTCGCCGCGCGATCGCCCGCCACACGAAGCGCCAGGGCCGCATCTGGCTCCGCGTTTTCCCGGACCTGCCCGTCACCAAGAAGCCGGCCGAAGTCCGAATGGGCTCGGGCAAAGGCGCTGTCGAGCTCTGGGTGGCTCGCGTCAAGCCAGGTCGCATCCTGTTCGAGATCGGCGGCGTCAACCCGCAGATCGCCCGGGAAGCGCTTCAGCTCGGCGCAGCCAAACTGCCGATCAAGACACGTATCGTGACACGCCTCGCCTAGAGCTGAGACGCGCCACCCAAGGAACGAGTGAGGACGAGACAATGAAGGCTGCTGAGCTTAAGGGAATGTCCCTCGACCAGCTCGACGATCAGCTGGCCAAGCTGAAGAAGGAGCAGTTCAACCTGCGCTTTCAGCGGGCTTCCGGGCAGCTGGAGACGACCTCGCGCATCCGCGAGGTCCGCCGCGATATCGCGCGCGTGATGACGGTTGCCCGCGCCAAGCGGGCGGGTAGCGCGCAGAAGAGCGCTTGAGGAGATTTGAGCGATGCCGAAGCGCGTCCTGTACGGTGTGGTCGTTTCCGATAAGAACGACAAGACGATCGTGGTGGAGGTGGAACGCCGCTTCACCCATCCGCTGCTGAAGAAGACCGTGCGCCGTACGAAAAAGTACCACGCGCATGACGAGGCGAACACGTTCAAGATCGGTGACAAGGTCTCCATTGAGGAGGGTGCCCCGGTCTCGAAGAAGAAGAGATGGGTGGCATTGGCGAAGTACTGAGCCAAGGCGCGCCGGGCGGGTTGCCGACGGCGCGCATGGACGGAACGAGCCGGTGCCGAACCCGGGAATTTTTTGAATTTCGGGCTGCCTGAGGCAGCCGCAAGGGAAGGACGACAGCGATGATCCAGATGGAGACCAATCTCGACGTCGCCGACAATTCGGGCGCCCGCCGCGTCCAGTGCATCAAGGTGCTGGGCGGTTCCAAGCGCAAGTACGCCACCATCGGTGACACGATCGTCGTGTCGGTGAAGGAGGCGATCCCGAAGGGGCGCGTGAAGAAGGGGCAGGTGATGAAGGCCGTGATCGTGCGCGTGGCCAAGGGCGTGCGCCGTTCCGACGGCTCGCTGATCCGCTTCGACAGTAATGCCGCCGTTCTTGTCAACGCACAGGGCGAGCCCGTCGGCACCCGCATCTTCGGGCCAGTAACCCGCGAGCTCAGAGCCAAGAACCACATGAAGATCGTTTCGCTCGCGCCGGAGGTGCTGTGATGTCCGCTCAGAAGATCAAAAAGGGCGATCACGTCATCGTTCTTACGGGCCGCGACAAGGGCAAGCACGGCGAAGTGATCGAGGTGCGCCCGAAGGAGAACCGGGCCCTCGTGCGCGGCGTCAATGTCGTGCGCCGTCATCAGCGCCAGACGGCTTCGCAGGAAGGCGGCATCATCTCCAAGGAGGCCGCGATCCACCTTTCGAACCTCGCGCTCGAGGATCCCAAGGACGGCAAGCCGACTCGCGTCGGCTTCAAGCAGTTGGACGACGGCAGCAAGGTTCGGGTCGCCAAGCGCTCTGGCGAAGTTATTCCGGAGAAGAAGTAAGCCATGGCTGAGAAAGATAAATCCGGCAAGGGCGGCGCCCAGGCTGCCAAGCCCCAGAAGGCGGCAGCTGCCGTTGCTTCGACGGAGCGGGCCAAGCCGCGCCCCGCCGACTACAAGCCGCGCATGAAGGTGCACTACGAGAAGATCGTGCGGGACGCTCTTGCGAAGAAGTTTGAGTACAAGAACAAGATGCAGATCCCGCGCATCGAGAAGGTGGTAATCAACATGGGCGTCGGCGAGGCGACCGCCGATCGCAAGAAGGTGGAGAACGCCGCCGCCGATCTGGCCCTCATCTCGGGTCAGAAGCCGGTGATGACCAAGGCTAAGAAGTCGATCGCGACCTTTAAAGTGCGCGATGGCATGACGCTTGGCACCAAGGTCACCCTGCGCGGCGACCGCATGTACGAGTTCCTGGACCGCTTCGTCACGATCGCGCTTCCGCGCGTGAAGGACTTCCGCGGGCTCAACCCGAAGAGCTTCGACGGCCGTGGCAACTACGCCTGCGGTCTGAAGGAGCACATTGTTTTCCCCGAGATCAACTATGACCAGGTCGATGAAGTCCGGGGCATGGATGTGATCGTGGTGACGAGCGCCAAGACCGACGACGAGGCCCGCGAGCTCCTTCGCGGCTTCAACTTCCCGTTCCGTAGCTAGAGGACCTCGGGTTTCTCGACAGATGAAGAGCCCGAAAGGCCTTTGGAGGATTTGAATGGCCAAGACCAGTTCGATTGAGAAGAACAACCGCCGGCGCAAGCTGGCCGCTCAGACGGCCGAAAAGCGCAAGCGTCTCAAGGATATCGCCAACGATCGCAAACTCCCGGCTGAGGAGCGCTTTGCCGCGCGCCTCAAGCTGGCCGAGATGCCTCGTAACTCCAGCCCGACGCGCATCCGCAACCGCTGCGAGCTCACGGGCCGCGCGCGGGGCGTCTATCGCAAGTTCAAGCTGTGCCGGAACCAGCTTCGCGAACTCGCCAGCCAGGGCAGAATTCCGGGCATCGTGAAGTCGAGCTGGTAAGGGAACGAAGAACATGGCAATGAACGATCCCATCGGCGATATGCTGACGCGCATCCGCAATGCTCAGATGCGCCGCCGTCCCAAAGTCTCGACGCCGGCTTCGAATATGCGCGCTCGCGTACTCGACGTGCTCGCCGAGGAAGGTTACATCCGCGGCTATGCCCGCATCGAGCAGAAGGGCGCGCTGCCCGAGTTCGAGATCGAGCTCAAGTACTACAACGGCAGCCCGGCCATCCGCGAGATCGAGCGCGTTTCCAAGCCCGGCCGCCGTGTGTACTCGCCGGTCAAGGATATCCAGACGGTCGCCAACGGCCTCGGCGTGTCGATCCTGTCGACGCCCAAGGGCGTGATGTCCGACTCGCGGGCTCGCGAGGAGAACGTCGGCGGCGAAGTCATCTGCAACGTATTCTAAACGAGGCGCCCGGGGTGTCCGGGCGAAACAGGGGTCGAACCCATGTCACGCATTGGTAAGAAGCCGGTATCCGTTCCCTCCGCCGTCACGGCGACGGTGAGCGGTCAGACCGTGAAGATGAAAGGTCCCAAGGGGGAACTTTCCTTCACTGCGCCGGAGGAGATCAAGGTCGAGCAGACCGCGAGCGGCATCGAGGTGACGCCGCGCGACGAGAGCAAGACGGCCCGCTCCATGTGGGGCATGTCGCGCACCATGGTCCAGAACCTGATCACGGGCGTGACCCAAGGCTACTCGCATACGCTCGAGATTCACGGCGTCGGTTTCAAGGCGTCGATGAAGGGCAAGGATACGCTGACGCTTGCCGTCGGCTACAGCCACGACGTCAACATCAAGGTGCCCGCGGGCGTCGAGGTGAAAGTCGGCGGCGCCAAGCAGGACCAGGTCACGGTCTCGGGCATCGACAAGCAGGCCGTAGGCCAGCTCGCCGCCGAGATCCGCGCCTCGCGCAAGCCGGAGCCCTATCAGGGCAAGGGCGTGCGCTATCAGGGCGAATACATCTTCCGCAAGGAAGGCAAGAAGAAGTAAGGACGCGACCCATGGGTACTCACGATCCAATTTTCGCCAAGCGCCGCATGCGCGTGCGCCGGACGCTGAAGGCGAACTCCGGAACCCGGCCGCGCCTCTCGGTGCACCGCTCCGGCAAGAACATTTATGCGCAGGTGATCGACGACCAGGCCGGCCGGACGATCGCTGCCGCTTCTACCCTCGAGAAGGACCTGCGCGGTTCGCTCAAGACGGGCGCCGACACGGCTGCGGCTGCCGCCGTGGGCAAGCTGGTTGCCGAGCGGGCGTTGAAGGCCGGCGTCGACACCGTCGTATTCGATCGCGGCGGCTTCCTCTATCATGGGCGCGTCAAGGCGCTCGCGGATGCCGCGCGCGAAGGCGGCCTGAAGTTCTGATGAAAGGGATTTGAACGTGGCACGTGGACCCCAAAAAGAGCGCGGACGCGATCGCGATCGCGAGAAGGTCGAGAGCGAGTTCACCGACAAGCTCGTTCACATCAACCGCGTCGCTAAGGTTGTGAAGGGCGGCAAGCGCTTCGGCTTTGCGGCTCTCGTGGTCGTGGGCGATCTGCGTGGCCGGGTCGGCTTCGGCCACGGCAAGGCGCGCGAGGTGCCCGAGGCGATCCGTAAGGCGACAGAGGCCGCTCGGCGCAATCTCGTCCGTGTTCCCCTGCGCGATGCCCGCACGCTGCATCACGATAGCGAGGGCCGTCACGGTGCAGGCCGCGTCGTCGTTCGTTCAGCACCTCCGGGCACCGGCATCATCGCCGGCGGCGCTATGCGCGCCGTGTTCGAGATGCTGGGCGTCCAGGACGTGGTCGCCAAGTCGCTCGGGTCCACCAACCCCTACAACGTCGTGCGTGCCACGTTCGACGCTCTGAAGGGCCAGGAGAACCCGCGTGGCGTCGCCGCTCGTCGCAACCTGAAGGTGTCCGACATCATCGCGCGCCGTCGCGACGGCTCGGCCTTGGCCGAGGCCAGCGCGGACGCCTGATGCGTCCAGCCAACTTGAAGGAACGGTTCCATGGCTGACAAGAAGAAGACCGTCACGGTCGAGCAGTTCGCAAGCGCGGCTCGCCGTCCCGAGAAGCAGACCAAGACGCTGCGCGGGCTCGGTCTGGATAAGCTTCACCGCCGCCGTACGCTCGAGGACACGCCCTCGGTGCGCGGCATGATCAATTCCATTCCTCACCTCGTCCGCGTCGTCGACGAGGCCTGAGGCACATCACGGTTCAAGGAGCGCCACGTCCCATGCGGCTCAACGACATCAAAGACAACGCTGGCGCGCGGAAGGTGCGTGTCCGCATCGGCCGCGGTATCGGCTCGGGGGTCGGCAAGACCGGCGGCCGCGGCGGCAAGGGCCAGACTGCCCGTTCGGGTGTTGCAATCGGCGGCTTCGAGGGCGGTCAGATGCCGCTGCATCGCCGGCTGCCCAAGCGCGGCTTCAACAAGTGGCGCCAGAAGGACTTCAACGAGATCAACGTCGGCGCGCTTCAGAAGGCCGTCGAGGACGGCAAGCTGAAGGCTGGCCAGACGGTGGATGTCGCGGCTCTCGTTGGCGCCGGTATCCTGCGCCGTCCGAAGGATGGCCTGCGCGTCCTGGGCACGGGTGAGCTGAAGACGAAGCTCGCGATCACCGCAAACCACGCCTCGGCCTCGGCGCGCGCGGCCATCGAGAAGGCGGGCGGTTCGCTCAGCATTATCGAGGTCAAGGTGCTGCCTGCCGACGAGGAGAAGCGCAAGAAGACAGCGGCCAAGAAAGGCCAGTCCGGCAAGGCTGCGGCGAAGCCGGAATAATTATCTGGCACGGCCGCGCCCGAGCGCCCATATCCCGTCGAGTGCCGGCGCCTGAGACGCCGGTGGGATCCGGGATCAGGCAACCGGCGCGGCTCCGGCGGCGCTTCAGGGGCCGACCGGCTGTCGAGGGTCAGGAGAGAGTACGATGGTTTCCGCTGCCGAGCAGCTTGCCTCCAATCTCAATTTTGGTGCTTTCGCCAAAGCGGAAGACCTCAAGCGGCGCCTGTGGTTCACGCTGGGCGCGCTGCTTGTCTATCGTTTGGGCACTTTCATCCCGCTGCCGGGCATCAACGCAGCCGCGTTTGCCGAGGCGTTCAAGGCGCAGTCGTCGGGCATTCTGGGCATGTTCAACATGTTCGCCGGCGGCGCGGTGGAGCGCATGGCGATCTTCGCGCTCAACATCATGCCCTACATCTCGGCGTCGATCATCATCCAGATCATGACGTCGGTGAACCCGAAACTCGAAGCCTTGAAGAAGGAAGGCGAGTCGGGCCGCAAGCAGATCAACCAGTACACCCGTTACCTTACGGTCGTTTTGGCCTCGCTGCAGGCCTATGGCATCGCCATCGGCCTAGAGGGTTCATCGGGCGGCGGGGCCGGCTCCATCGTGTCGGATCCCGGCTGGTTCTTCCGCTTTTCTACGGTTATCACGCTGGTCGGCGGCACCATGTTCCTCATGTGGCTCGGCGAGCAGATTACGCAGCGTGGCGTTGGCAACGGCATCTCGCTCATCATCTTCGCCGGCATCGTCGCGGGTCTGCCCGCCGCGCTCGCGGGCCTCTTCGAACTGGCCCGCGCCGGCTCGATCTCCACGCCGTTGCTGTTCGGCCTGCTGCTCCTCATGCTGGCAGTCGTCGCTGCCGTGGTGTTCATCGAGCGTGCGCAGCGCCGCCTCTTGATCCAGTACCCCAAGCGCCAGGTCGGCAACCGCATGACCCAGGGCGAGTCCTCGCACCTTCCGCTCAAGCTCAACTCGGCCGGCGTTATCCCGCCGATCTTCGCTTCCTCTCTGCTGCTACTGCCGATCACGGCCGCGCAGTTCATGGGGTCGGGCGGCGGGGAAGGTTCGGAGTGGCTGAACTCGATCGTGGCCTCTCTCGGCATGGGCCAGCCGCTTCATATGCTGCTGACGGCCGCGATGATCATATTTTTCGCGTTCTTCTACACCGCGCTCGTTTTCAATCCGAAGGATACCGCCGATAACCTGCGCAAGTACGGCGGCTTCCTGCCGGGCATTCGTCCGGGTGACAAGACGGCCGAGTACATCGATTACGTTCTGACCCGCATCACTGTCGTTGGCGCTCTCTATCTGGCGGCGGTCTGCGTCCTGCCCGAGTTCCTGGTGTCCTACGCTGCTGTGCCCTTCTATTTCGGCGGTACCTCGCTGCTGATCGCCGTGTCCGTGACGATGGATACGGTTGCGCAGATCCAGAGCCATCTTCTTGCCCATCAGTATGAAGGCCTCATCAAGAAGGCCAAGCTCAGGGGCGCGACGAGCAACAGGGGACGCCGATGAATCTCATCCTTCTCGGACCGCCCGGAGCCGGCAAAGGCACCCAGGCCCAGGTTCTGGCGGACAAGCACGGTCTCGTTCAGCTCTCCACGGGCGATATGCTGCGCGCCGCCGTGAAGGCCGGTACCGAAGTCGGGAAGAAGGCCGAGGCGGTCATGAAGAGCGGCGGACTCGTCTCCGACGAGATCGTCATCGGTATCATTGCCGACCGGATCGACGAGCCGGACTGCGCCAAAGGTTTCATTCTCGACGGTTTCCCGCGCACCCTGAAGCAGGCCGATGCGCTGGGTAGCCTCCTCACGTCTAAGGGCAAGGACCTGGATGCCGTCGTCGAGATCAAGGTTGACGACACCATTCTTGTCTCGCGCATCGAAAACCGGGCCCGCGAGACTATCGCTGCCGGCGGCACCGTGCGGGCCGACGACAATGCCGAAGCGCTGAAGACGCGGCTCATGGCCTATTACCGGGAGACCGCGCCGCTCATCGGTTACTACTACGCCTACCGGAAGCTCAGGACCGTCGACGGCATGGCCGCGATCCCGGAGGTTTCGAACCAGATCGAAGCGGTGCTTGCGGGCGCTGCGACGGCATGAAGTTAACGGGGCGGGCCTCGCGGATCGTCCCGGTGTGACACGATGGTTGAGAAGGTTGACGGAGGAGTATTGCCGAGCTACAACACCGCGCTTTCATGACGCAGGGTTGACGGGATTGGCCGGGCGGAGATATCTCGCGGGGCTGGTCGCGTTTCGTTTTAGCTGGCAAAAACAGTGGCTTGGCTTCCGGATCCCGGAGGCCGGGCTTGTTACGAAATAGAATGCCGGACGAGATTGAAAGCCGGAATAGAAAGCCCAGGAGAAGATCGTGGCTCGTATCGCAGGTGTGAACATCCCGACCCAGAAGCGCGTCGTCATTGCGCTTCAGTACATTCATGGGATTGGGCCGAAGTTTGCCAAGCAGATCTGTGATGCGGTGGGCATCCCCGCAGAGCGCCGGGTCAGCCAGCTCACTGACGCAGAGGTTCTGCAGATCCGCGAGACCATCGACCGCGACTTCATGGTCGAGGGCGACCTGCGCCGCGACGTGGCAATGAACATCAAGCGTCTTATGGATCTGGGTTGCTACCGCGGCCTGCGTCACCGCAAGGGCCTGCCGGTCCGCGGTCAGCGGACGCACACGAACGCCCGCACGCGCAAGGGCCCCGCCAAGCCCATCGCCGGCAAGAAGAAGGCTTAAAGGAATTCGACTGGTCTTCGGCGCGCTGCGCACTGGGTGCGGGGGCAGAAGCTGGTCTTCGGAATACTTGAAACGAAACCCGCCGGTGCGGCGGGCCAGGAGTCGGACATACGATGGCTAAAGAGCAGCAGGGACGGGCGAAGGTTCGCCGTCGCGAGAAAAAGAACATCACGTCGGGCGTCGCGCACGTCAATGCGTCGTTCAACAATACCATGATCACCATCACCGATGCGCAGGGCAACGCGCTCGCCTGGTCGTCGTCGGGCACGATGGGTTTCAAGGGCTCGCGCAAGTCGACACCGTTCGCCGCTCAGATGGCGGCCGAGGATGCCGGCAAGAAGGCGCAGGAACATGGCGTGAAGATCCTCGAGGTCGAGGTTTGCGGTCCTGGTTCGGGTCGCGAGTTCGCGCTGCGTGCGCTGCAGGCCGTCGGCTTCCAGATCACCTCGATCCGTGACGTCACGCCGATCCCGCATAACGGTTGCCGGCCGCGCAAGCGCCGTCGCGTTTAATTCGATCATTCCCGGAACGGCTGCCGCCCGCGCAGCTGTTTCGTTTCCCGTCCCGGCCGCACAAAATTGCCCCTGTTGCAGCCTGGATTTTGACCCCTGGGTAATGGAGCGCGCTCCTTGGGCGAGGATGCGCGCCAAGACCTGAGAGAGGCCGATCGTGACCAGCAACGTTCTTCAGAAGAACTGGCAAGACCTCATCAAGCCGTCGAAGCTTGAGATCATCCCGGGCCGTGACCGCTCGCGGCTTGCAACCGTAATCGCCGAACCGCTCGAGCGCGGCTTCGGCATGACCCTCGGCAATGCGCTGCGCCGCGTGCTTCTGTCCTCCCTCCAGGGCTCGGCTATCAAGACCGTTCAGATTGACGGCGTGCTGCATGAGTTCTCCTCGATTGCGGGCGTTCGGGAGGACGTGACCGACATCATTCTCAACATCAAGGAAATCGCCCTGCGCCTCCATTCGGAAGGTGTGAAGCGGATGGTGCTGAAGAAGGAAGGCGCCGGTCCTGTCACGGCTGGCGACATCGAGGCGCCCTCCGACGTCGAGATCCTGAACCCTGAACACGTGATCTGCCATCTCGACCAGGGTGCTTCGGTCCGCATGGAGTTCACCGCCGACATGGGCAAGGGCTATGTGCCCGCCGATCGCAACCGTCCGGAAGATGCCCCTATCGGACTGATCGCCGTCGACAGCATCTACACGCCGGTCAAGAAAGTCTCCTACAAGGTCGAGAATACCCGCGAGGGCCAGATCCTCGACTATGACAAGTTGACGATGTCGGTTGAGACTGACGGTTCGGTCCGCGCCGAAGACGCCGTTGCCCTCGCCGCCCGGATCCTGCAGGACCAGCTCGCGGTCTTCATCAACTTCGAAGAGCCCAAGAAGCCCCAGGAAGAGGCCCGTCATCCCGAGCTTGCATTCAATGCTGCGCTGCTCAAGAAGGTGGACGAGCTGGAGCTTTCCGTGCGCTCGGCCAACTGTCTCAAGAACGACAACATCGTCTACATCGGCGACCTCATCCAGAAGACGGAAGCCGAGATGCTGCGCACGCCGAACTTCGGCCGCAAGTCGCTCAACGAAATCAAGGAGGTCCTGGCATCCATGGGGCTTCACCTCGGCATGGAAGTGCCGAACTGGCCGCCGGACAACATCGAAGAACTCGCCAAGCGCTTCGAGGACCAGTATTGAGATCAGGGCATCGGGTGGCCGCAAAACGGCCACCGGATGCGATTTACTCCGCCTGCCGTCCCTGCAAGGCCGGCAGGCGCAATAACAAGCGGAACCACAGAAGTCCGCAAACTCACAACGCAAGGGAAAGTTAGAAATGAAACACGGACATCTCGGACGTCGCTTCAATCGCGACAGTGGCCATCGTCAGGCCATGTTCTCCAACATGGCGGCTGCGCTCATCAAGCACGAGCAGATCGTGACCACGCTGCCCAAGGCGAAGGACCTGAAGCGCGTAATGGACAAGTACATTACGCTCGCCAAGCGCGGGGATCTGAACTCCCGCCGTCTCGCCGCGGCCCGCCTGCGCGACGAGGACATGGTCAAGAAGCTCTTCGACATCCTGGGCCCCCGCTACAAGTCGCGTAACGGCGGCTACACACGCGTGCTGAAGGCCGGATTCCGCTATGGCGACAGTGCCCCCCGCGCCGTCATCGAACTCGTCGATCGCGACGAAAGCGTGAAGGGGGCCGAGGACCGCGCCCGCCACGAGGCCGAGCAGAAGGCGCTCGAGGAAGCCTCGGTCTGATACGGCCATTAGCCAGAACCTTCAGGAATGCGCCCGCTGGTGGATACGGCGGGCGTTTTTCATTTCAACCCGGGCGGTTAGCGAATGGGGATAGTGCGGTCGTCCTGTCTTTCTCTCGCCCGATGCATCTCCTATATCCTGAGACGAAATCCGTGCTCAGATTTCCGCATGGAAACCGACGAGGATCCTAAATGTCCTATCGTTCTGGCCCGCTTTCGCTTGCATTCGTCGGACTTCTTTTCGCCGGGCTTCTGGTGGCTCTGGAAATGTCGCTGCCGGCCAGTGCGCAAAAGCGCGAGGTTCCTCCTTCACGCGAGGTCGTGCAGTATTCCTTTGCGCCGATCGTGCGCAGGGCGTCGCCTGCGGTGGTCAACGTCTACGTGCGCCGCCGCGTCCAGGCGTTCTCCTCGCCATTTGCCAACGATCCGTTCTTTCGCCAATTCTTCGGTGAGCGCTTTGGCCGTCCTTCCGAGCGCGTCCAGAGTTCGCTCGGCTCTGGCGTGATCGTCTC
Source organism: uncultured Alphaproteobacteria bacterium (assembly GCA_963825555.1). Classification (GTDB taxonomy): domain Bacteria; phylum Pseudomonadota; class Alphaproteobacteria; order Rhizobiales; family Hyphomicrobiaceae; genus JAGVSR01. The sequence goes on from CAWGTZ010000009.1 coordinate 41,816, forward strand.
TGCCAACGGAACGGTCGTCACCAACACGCACGTGATCAGGGGGCGGGGAGAAACGGAGATCCGCGTGGCGCTCGCGGACAAGCGCGAGTTCGACGCCCGTGTCGTGATGCAGGACGACAAGACGGACATCGCCATCCTCAGGATCGAAGGTGGCGACGGGCGCTTTCCCGTGATCGAATTCGAAGACAGCGATACGCTCGAGGTTGGCGATCTCGTGCTTGCCATCGGTAACCCCTTCGGCGTTGGCCAGACGGTGACGAGTGGCATCGTGTCCGCCCTCGCGCGGTCCGAGATCGGCAAATCCGACAGCCAGGTCTTCATCCAGACCGACGCGGCCATTAATCCAGGTAACTCGGGTGGCGCGCTGATCGATCTCTCAGGGCGGCTCGTGGGCATCAATACGATGATCTTCAGCCAGTCGGGCGGTTCGCAGGGTATCGGCTTTGCAATACCCTCCAACCTGGTGCGCCTCTACGTCGACAGCGCGATCAGTGGCCGCAAGGTGGAGAGGCCCTGGCTTGGGGTTCGGCTCGAGTCCGTGACGCGCGAGATCGCCGAGGCTCTGGGCATCGACCGCATCTCCGGCGCCGTGGTGTCGCGCGTTTCGAACCGCGGGCCGGGGGCTGCTGCGGGCCTCGAAGCCGGCGACATCATTACCCGCGTCGACGGATTTGAGGTGTCAGATCCTCGTGCCGTATACTACCGCCTTACCACGCGCGGTGTGGGCAACGTGGCCCGGGTCGACGTGTTGCGCAATCGCCAGCCGGTGACCGTCGAACTGCCGCTCGTCGCGCCGCCCCAACCGGGCAAGGACGACGTTCGCAATCTCGTCGGCCAGCATCCCTTCGATGGTGCGCGCGTGTCCAACATTCTGCCTGGGCTTGCTGACGAGCTGGGCATCGACGAGGGCGACGGTGTTGCCATCGTCTCAGTGCGTCCAGGTTCGCTGGCGAAGCGTCTCGGCTTTCAGCCCGGCGATGTGATCGTGGAAATCGCCCGCAAGCCGATCGCATCGCTGGAAGACCTGGAAAAACTGCTGGAAACGCGCCAGCAGACGTGGCTCGTCGGTGTGCGCCGCGACGGCAAGACCCTCATGCTCCAGGTTCCGGGCTGATCGAAGCGGTTCCGGATGCCCGCCCGGCGCTCTATAAGGTCGCCATGAGCAATCTGTTCGAAGCCGCCGGGTTGGAGAAGAGCGCACCGCGTCCGCTTGCCGATCGCCTGCGCCCGCGCACCCTTGGCGAAGTCACGGGCCAGGATCATCTCGTCGGAACCGAGGGCAAGCTGACCCGTCTTCTGAAGAGCGGCCGGCTGCCGAGCCTCATCCTGTGGGGTCCCCCCGGCTGCGGCAAGACCACCATCGCGCGTCTTCTGGCCGGCGAGACGAACCTCGCCTTCGAGCAGCTCTCCGCCATCTTCTCCGGCGTACAGGATCTCCGTAAGGCTTTCGACAAGGCGCGCCTGAACCGCGAACAGGGCCGCGGAACGCTGCTCTTCATCGACGAAATTCATCGCTTCAATCGCTCGCAACAGGACAGCTTCCTGCCCCACATGGAGGACGGCACGATCACGCTCGTTGGTGCGACGACGGAGAACCCGTCTTTCGAGCTCAACGCTGCTCTTCTTTCGCGCGCAATAGTCTTGACGCTCAACCGGCTGGACGATGCGGCTCTCGAAGGTCTGCTTGCGCGCGCGGAAGCCGAGGTGGGCCGCACGTTGCCGCTCGACGAGGACGCGCGCGCCGGGCTGGTCCAGATGGCGGACGGCGACGGGCGCGCGGTACTCAATCTCGCAGAGGATGTGTTTGCGACCGTGCCGGAAGGGGCCAAGTCGATCGGACGGGAAGAACTTGTCCGGATCGTCCAGCGCCGCGCGCCTATCTACGACAAGAGCCGCGAGGGGCATTACAACCTCGTCTCCGCCCTCCACAAATCCGTGCGCGGGTCCGATCCGGATGCGGCGCTCTATTGGTTTGCGCGGATGCTGGAGGGGGGAGAGGACCGGCTATTCCTCGCCCGCCGCCTTGTTCGGATGGCCGTGGAGGACATCGGCCTGGCCGATCCGCAGGCGCTCGTCATCGCAAACGCGGCGAAGGAAGCGTTCGATTTCCTGGGTTCGCCCGAGGGCGAGCTCGCCCTGGCGGAGGCGGTCATCTATCTGGCCACCGCGCCCAAGTCGAACGCCAACTACGTCGCCTACAAGGCGGCCATGCGGTCGGCCCGCGAGCACGGGTCGTTGTCGCCGCCCAAGATCATACTCAATGCACCGACGAAGTTCATGGAGGAGGAGGGCTATGGCGAGGGCTATCACTATGATCACGATGCCCCCGACGCCTTCTCCGGACAGAATTACTTCCCCGACGAAATGAAGCGGCGGCCGCAGTTCTACGATCCGCCGGAGCGTGGCTTCGAGCGGGAGATCCGCAAGCGGCTGGATTACTGGGCGGCTCTGCGCAAGAAGCGGGGGTAGGGCGGGGGAAGTCCGGTAGTCCGGCCGTGTGGCCATCTGGCCAACCGGGCCTTGGATGCCTATAGTCCCGCGACGCGGGGGCGGGAGCCGGACCCTGGACCAGGGTCCGCCGGGAGTTTGTACTGAATGATCGTCTTCAAGGATCTCTGGTTCGGGCACCCCATCAACGAGAGTGTCCAGACCCCCTGTCTGGCGCCGTCCACGCTCATCAATCTCGAAGGCCGTCAGGTCGAGCAGGGTTTCCCCGTTTTCGCAAACCAGTGCGCGATCCGCATGGGTGTTGCGCTCCGCCGCGCCGGCGTCCAGCCCTCCCAGATCGGCAGCTGCACGCACTGTGCAGTTCACCCGCGCGAAGAGATGCACTTCATCAACGCGAGCCAGCTTGCCAACGCCATCAACCGGGCGAAGATCGCTGGCGTCGGACCGATCGAGAAGTATGTGGGGCCGGAGGCGGCTCTGTTCTATCCCAAGATTTTCGGGCGAACGGGCATCATCTTCATCCAAGACTACTGGCGCCGTTCGACCGACCAGGGCCGACCCACCGGCGATCACATTGACGTCTGGAACGGCTACCGCTCGTCGTCCAAGTGGTTGATGGAGTGGTTCTCTTGGGTTGGCTACTACTCGAACTACGCAGAGGCCGGCGAGATCTGGTTCTGGGAAGTGAAATAGGGACCGTTGTTCGTGAAAGGCCTTGGGGCCCGCGTTCTACAACCGATCCGGAGGACAGCATGCGCTATCTCGTGGCTATGATCTTCGCTGCCACGTTCGCCGCAGTCGCCACCGTCTTTCTGGCCACGCCGGTCGCGAGCTGGGTGGTGGACAAGATGAAGTTCGACAGCCCCGATCAGGTCGCGGATCTTCATTCCGCTCTGTTCATGGGCGTTAACCTCTTGGCGATGCTGATCGGCTGGACCATCGGCTGGGCGCTGGGCCGCTCGCTCTCGGCAACGCCCGACGACGATTGAGCCTTTGCCTTCCCGCCTCGCGGCGGGGTATATGACGCGCGGATTGCCATTTCCGAGGGTGCGATGAAGCTGCTGCTCCTGGTCTCGGCAGGCGGCGCAATCGGTGCGGCCCTGCGTTTTCTCACCTATCAGCTCTTTGCAGGCTCCCTAATCGCCCGGGGCGCTGCCGCTTTTCCGTGGGCCACGCTGACCGTGAACGTGGTCGGATCGCTTCTGATGGGGATCGCTGCGGTGCTTATCACGGAGCGCTTTGGCAGCAGCGCGGATCTGCGTGCGTTCTTCATGACGGGTGTTCTCGGCGGCTTCACGACCTTTTCCGCCTTCTCGCTCGACGCCTTCGAGCTTTATGCCCACCGCGCGCCCGAGGCGCTCACGGCCTACATCGCAGGTTCCGTTGTCCTGTCGATCATGGCCCTTTTCTTCGGCATCGCCCTTGCACGATGGGCGCTCACATGACCGCGAAAGTCGAAACCATCACCGTGTCGGCCGCCGAGAATGAGATGCGTCTGGATCGTTGGTTCCGGGTGCATTTTCCCGAGGTCGGTTATAGCTACCTGCAGAAACTCCTGCGTTCCGGACAGGTCCGCGTCGACAGCAAGCGCGCACAAGCCAACGACCGGCTGAACGAGGGGCAGGAAGTGCGCGTGCCCGCCATCGTGCGACAGCCCAAGACCCAGGCCCAGGGATTGAAGCCGCCCCCGGGCGTTTCGAAGGGGGATCGCGATCTCATCGAAAAGATGATCCTCTTCGAGGACGAGGAGGTGCTCGTCTTGAACAAGCCCGCAGGCATCGCCGTGCAGGGCGGCACGGGCACACGGCGCCACATCGACGGCATTCTGGCGGGGATGGCGGACCGTTTCGGCGGCGAGCGGCCACGACTGGTGCACCGTCTCGACCGCGATACCTCGGGCGTGCTGCTCGTCGCCAAGACGCGCAACGCGGCGGCCAAGCTTGGCCGCACCTTCCAGACGCGCTCGGCGGCCAAGACGTACTGGGCTCTGGTCAAGGGCGTTCCCCATCCCACACAAGGCAAGGTCGAGGCCGCGCTCGTGAAGGCCGCAGGGCCGGATGGCGACCGCGTGCGCAAGGCCCTGCCGGGCGAGCAGGCCCTGGCGATGCACGCGACAACGCATTACTCCGTCATCGACCGCGTGGGCCGCAAGGCCGCGTGGGTTTCCTTGAAGCCGGTGACGGGCCGCCAGCACCAGCTGCGTGCACACATGTCGATCATCGGCCACCCGATCGTGGGCGACAACAAGTACGAGGGCGGCATGGATCTGCCGGCCGAAAACATGGATGCAAAGCTACACCTGCATGCGCGGCGTCTCATCATTCCGCATCCATCAGGCCGCGGAAAGATCGACGTGTCGGCCCCACTTCCCCCCCACATGCTTCGCACCTGGGAGCTTTTGGGGTTAGATGCCGACAGATATTTGCGGGCGGACGAGTAGCCAGGGCATGACGCTGGCCGGGCAAAAGACAATCCTAAGGAGCGGGATATGATGGGCGAGGGTTTTTTGGGGGTTCTGATCCACTGGTTGCCGGTTCTACTGCTGGTCGGTGTCTTTGTGTATTTCGCCACCCGCAGTCAGCAGGTCTACACAGGCCGTAGCGGTAAGACGCACGGCGAGATGTTGGAAGACTACGTGGTGGAACTGCGCCGTCAGAATGATCTGTTGGAAAAGATCGTGCAGGACCAGGAGGCGCGTCTCCAGCGACTGGAATCGAACAGGCGGTCATCCTCGGGCGGTGGTGGTGGAGGTGCCGGGCGGTGACTGGCGGCTTCCAACTCTACGCGCCGCACGCGATTTTGATCCTCGCTGCCATCGCGACGATTGTTTTCATTCTGCGGCAGTTCCTGCGTCAGGTGCGCGGTGAACTCGGCCGCCCGTATGGCGAGGTTGTTGAAGATCAGTTGGCCGAGGGCGTCCGCCGTGCGGCGCTTCTCGTTCGTGTGGCCGAGGCGCGGGAAGCCCGCTTGGCGAGGATCGAGCGCCGGTCGGAGGGGGGGCGTTGAAGCTTGTCGTGTTCGATTGCGACGGCACGCTGGTCGACAGCCAGCATATGATCGTCGCGGCCATGGAGCAGGCTTTCGAGGAGTTTGGACTTCGCGCACCGGGTCGCTCCGACGTGCTCTCTGTCGTAGGCCTCTCTCTTGACGCCGCCGTGGGAAGTCTTGTGCCAACTGCCGGTGCGCGCCGTGTTGAAGAGATCGCGGAGGCCTACAAAGCTGCCTTCGGTATGCTGAGGCGCGACAAGGCCCATAAGGAACCTCTCTATCCGGGAATCCGCGATACGCTTCTCGCGCTGGCGCAACAGCCCGATGTCCTCCTTGGCATCGCCACCGGCAAGTCCCGCCGGGGGCTTGCCGCTGTTTTGGAGCGTGAGGGTCTGGGCGATTTGTTCGTAACGCTTCAGACGGCCGATACACACCCCTCCAAACCGCATCCCGCCATGTTGCAGGCGGCGATGGCGGAGGCCGGCGCCGAGGCGCATCGCACGGTGATGATCGGGGACACGACCTACGACATCAGCATGGCCCGCGACGCAGGAGCGCGCGCCATCGGTGCGGGCTGGGGCTACCATCCGCCCGAGGCCCTGGTGGCCGCCGGGGCCCATCGCATCGTCGGCGAGAGCCTCGATCTGGCCGAAACGCTGATGGACGATTTGAAGGCTCTGGATATTCTCTCATGAGCGGCGCAAACGACAATCAACCTGGCAACGGCCCAGGCGGTGGCGGCGGCGGGCCAAAGGGTCCGATCAGGGACACGTTGCGCCCACCCCTTCCGAAGCGGTTCTACAAAGAGGTCATGCTGCGCGAGAGCCCGGCGCTGGCGGAAGGAAGTTTCGAGGTTCTCCTCGACGGCCGTCCCGTTCGCACGCCGAAGAAGCGGGTCCTCGTCGTGCCAGGTGAAAAGATTGCGCAGCGCGTTGCCGACGAATGGATTGCGCAGGCGGACGTCATCGACCCGGCTTCCATGCCCTTGACGCGACTTGTCAATAGTGCCCTCGATACGGTGGCCGAGAACCGCGCGGCGGTCGCAGCCGAAGTGGTCGCCTACGCGGGCAGCGATCTTCTGTGCTACCGCGCCACGAATCCGGCCGGGCTTGTCGCCCGTCAGGAGGAGATCTGGGACCCGATACTTTCAGGTGTCGAAAGCGCTATAGGTGCGCGGTTCGTCCGCATCGGGGGGGTCAATCATGCGCCCCAGCCAGAGGACTCCCTGCAGCGCGTCGCAGCCGCGCTTACAGACCTGCCCGATCTGCCGCTGGCGGGGCTTCAGCTTGTCACGACGCTCACCGGCTCTGCCATTCTGGCGCTTGCGCAGATCAAAGGATTGTTGACGGCCGACGAGGTCTGGGCCGCGGCTCATCTTGACGAAGACTGGCAGATTGCGCTGTGGGGCCACGACGAGGAAGCTGAGGCGCGCCGTGCCGTCCAGGAGCGGGATTTCAGGGCTGCCGCCGCTGTGCTCTCGGCATTAGGATAAAATTAGATCAAGTTTAGTCCGGTACTTTTTTCGGATTTGCAAAAGGGCGCTGTTAGTTTGGTTCAGACCAACACCGCAAATGCAATCCCGGACGCCGTCGGACCATGCTCGTGCCTCCGCTCATCCCGCAGAACACCCAGAGAGAGCGCTTTCTCAGCGCGGTCTCGCACGCCCGGCGTGTCTACGGCGTTGTTGGCGAACAAGGGCTCGCACGGGTGCCGTCGCGGCGGCTGCGGGGACGCGAGGTCTCCCTCTTCTGGTCGGACGAGGCTGTCGCCGAACGTCTGGCGCCTGAAGTGGCGGCCAAGCCGCGTGTGCGCGCCTACCCGCTGGGCGAACTGCTGACGGGGGTTCTGCCAGGCCTCGCCGAGCATCGCCGGCTGGTGGGTCTCGATTGGACCGGCGGCGAGGTCGAGGTGGAACTGGATCCCATGGATTTTGCCGAACGGCTTCGTCTCGCATCCCTCAACGCGTTCGTCGCCGCCGTCCAGCGGTCCGGCGCCGTGTTCACCCTCGAGGGAAGCGTCGGTCCGGGTCTGCTCGTGTCGCAGACGCGTCCGGATGTCCTGCTCCTGCCCTGTTGGGCCGATCCGGGCGAAGCCCATGCCCGCCTGGAAGGCCCGTGGCGGGACATGCTGGTGATTGAGACCCCCTTGGAGACCTTCCTGCGGGAGAGGCTCATCTGGCTGAAAAAAAACGGCCATCTGGTCGGGCCCGATTACAAGGGCGGCCCCGGCGCCTTGGAAATGCAACCGGACGACCTCATCGTTCGCCTCCAGCAAAAGGCCGCCTGAGGAGCCGCTCCCGGCCCCTCCGCGCGCCGCTTGTCGGGCTGAAAACCATTCGCCACGGTTGCGCTCGTCCGCTGCCGTGCTATGGAACCCGCGCTTTCCCGTTATCCTGGGTTTCGCCCTTAAACAGCACGGTGGATCATCCATGAAGGACGTCATCGAAGAGCTCCAGCGCCGCCGCGATAACGCCCGCCTGGGCGGCGGCAAAGTCCGTATCGACGCGCAGCATTCCAAGGGCAAGCTGACGGCCCGCGAGCGCATCGAGCTTCTGATGGACGAGAACTCGTTCGAGGAATTCGACACCTTCGTCGAGCATCGCTGCAGCGAGTTCGGGATGGAGAAGAATAAGACGCCCGGCGACGGCGTCGTGACCGGTTGGGGCACGATCAACGGCCGCGTCGTCTATGTCTTCGCCAAGGATTTCACGGTTCTGGGCGGCTCGCTCTCTGAGAGCCACGCTCGCAAGATGACCAAGATCCAGGATATGGCGCTGAAAAACCGCGCGCCCATCATCGGTCTCTTCGATGCCGGCGGCGCGCGCATCCAGGAGGGCGTGGACGCCCTCGGCGGCTACGGTGATGTCTTCACCCGCAACGTCATGGCGTCCGGCGTCATACCGCAGATCTCCGTCATCATGGGCCCGTGCGCGGGCGGTGACGTCTACTCGCCGGCCATGACCGACTTCATCTTTATGGTGAGAGATACGAGCTACATGTTCGTGACGGGTCCAGACGTCGTGAAGACCGTGACGAACGAGACGGTGACGGCGGAAGAACTCGGTGGCGCCAAGGTGCACACTTCCAAGTCCTCCGTCGCCGACGGCGCCTATGACAACGACCTGGAGGCGCTCTTGCAGATGCGCCGACTTATGGATTTCCTACCGTCCAACAACCAGTCAGGCGTTCCCGAGCTGCCAACGTCGGACAGCCCGGATCGCGAGGACCGCTCGCTCGACACGATGATCCCGGACAACCCGAACAAGCCCTACGACATGAAGGAGCTGCTCCTGAAGGTCGTCGACGAGGGCGATTTCATGGAGATCCAGGAGAACTTCGCCAAGAACATCATCACCGGCTTTGCCCGCATGGAAGGCCGCACGGTCGGCATCGTGGCCAACCAGCCGATGGTGCTCGCCGGCGTGCTCGACAGCGACGCCTCGCGCAAGGCGGCCCGCTTCGTGCGTTTCTGCGACTGTTTCGAGATCCCGCTCGTCACCTTCGTCGACGTGCCTGGCTTCCTTCCCGGTACCGCACAGGAATATGGCGGTCTCATCAAGCACGGCGCGAAGCTGCTCTTCGCCTACACGGAGGCCACGGTTCCCAAGATCACCGTGATCACGCGCAAGGCCTACGGCGGCGCCTACGACGTCATGAGCTCCAAGCACATCCGCGGCGACCTCAACTATGCCTGGCCGACCGCTGAGATCGCGGTGATGGGCGCCAAGGGCGCCGCTGAGATTCTCTACCGCTCGGAACTCTCCGATCCGGAGAAGATCAAGGCGCGCATCGACGAATATCAGCGCCGCTTCGCCAACCCGTTCGTGGCGGCGGAGCGCGGCTACATCGACGAGGTGATCCTGCCGCACGGCACGCGCCGGCGCATCTGCCGCGGGCTCAACATGCTGCGCAACAAGACGCTGGAGAACCCCTGGAAGAAGCACGACAACATCCCGCTGTGAGCCGAAGGCCCCTGCCCGGGACACGTTCGGTGTTCGGGCCAAGTGAGATGACAACTGTTGACGGCCGGTCCCCGTGGGGACCGGCCTTTTCATTGGCGGAGCGTTGCCCCTTTCCCGCCATGGGACTCGCGCATCAATCCGCGCCTCACAGCCACCGAGATCTTGCATTCCCATGACACTCGACCAGTTCATGACCTACCTGGCCAAGCCCGGCGCGCCCTTGTCGGACGCCGAGATCGCCGCGTTCGAGGCCGAAATCGGCGTGCGTCTGCCCGATGACTATCGCGCGTTCCTGCAAGCGGTGAATGGAGGCGCGCTGGGTGGCGCACTTCTCATTCATGGCGCCACCGCTGACGGAGATCCTTTTGATACGGACATCCAGCATGTCGGCGGCCTCCGACCTGAACCGCAACTGGACCTGCGCAATGCGCGGTCCGTCTATCAGGACTGGGTCGCGCGCATTCCCCGCGAACTCATCTGGATCATGGACGACAGCAGCGGAAACGCCATCTGCCTGGGGTTGGCCGGCGAAGCCCGCGGCCGGGTCTATTTCTGGGACCAGGAGAGGGAACCCGACCTCGACGAGACGGACGGCACTATTGAAGGCGCCGGCAACGTCAGCCTCATCGCTCACTCATTCGAGACATTCTTTTCAGGTCTGCAACTTGCGACCCGCCTATGACGGCTCAGGTTCAGTCGTCGTCGCTCCCGCCGCTTGGTTTGTAGGTGATGACGACCGAGGCGATCGCGAGCAACAGGATCGCGCCGCTTTCGTATAGGAGGTTCACGGGCGGCTGGTCCTTACCCTGCAGGATGACGAGGCGGGCCAGCGCCGTGATGGCGATGAAGAGCGGCAGCGTGATCGGAATTTTCTTGCTGTCGTAATAGACGCCCACCATGGCCAGCACCTCCACGTAGATGAACATCAGCAGGAGATCCTTGAGGGCGACGATGCGCCCCTCCACGATGACCATGATCTCCTGGAACATGGCAGCAACGGTGAAGAGGCCGATGAGGAGAAGAAAGGCATTTTCCGTCTGGTGGATCAGGCCACTGACCAGAGCGTTCGGTGTCTTGTGCTTTTGCAGGTTCATGGGTGAGGGTTCCGTGCCAATTGCGCGATCTCGTCGGTTCTACGTATCAGCCGGATCCTTTGTCCATGCCCACTAGTGGCCGGACAATGGTGCCACGACGCCTACAACCGCCGCCGTCATGAGCGTCGCGAGGGTGCCGGAGACGATCGTTCGCGGTCCTAATTCCGTGATTTCTTCGCGCCGTTCGGGTGCCATGGCAATGAGCCCGCCCACCATAATTCCGAGGCTGCCGAGGTTTGCGAACCCACACAGCGCATACGTCATGATGAGTCGTGATCGCTCCGACAGAGCGCCCTCGGGCAGGGCCGTCATCTGCAGGTAGGCAACAAACTCGTTGAGGATCGTCTTGATGCCGAGCAGGCTCCCCGCCGTGCCTGCTTCCGCCCAGGGGACGCCGATGAGGAAGGCGAGCGGCGCGAAAATCCAGCCCAGGATGCGCTGCAGCGTGAGATCGAGGCCGAAGGGTGCGGCCGCTGCCCCGATAATCATGTTAACGAGCGAAACGAGGGCGACGGCCACGATCAGCATGGCGGTGACGGCGACAAGAAGCCCGATGCCCTCGCGCGCTCCCTGGGTGATCGCCTCCATGCTCGTACTGGGAGCATCATCGAGCGTGATGTCCGCGCGCGACGCGGCGGGCAAGCTGTTCTTCTCAGGAGGCACCATCAACGTCGCGATGAGAAGCCCGGCCGGAACGCTGATGACGGAGGCAACGATTAAATGTCCCGCCGCGCCTGGAACGGACGGTCCCAGAATGCTCGCATAAAGCGCCAGCACCGTTCCAGCGATGCACGCCATGCCGACCGTCATGGTGGCGAAAAGACCCGCCCGGCTCATGGTCTTCAGATACGGTTTGATGAGGAGGGGGGCCTCCACCATGCCAACGAAGATGTTGGCCGCGGCTCCCGTCGCCACCGGACCGTCCACTCCCAAGGTCCGCTCCAGCGTCCAGGCGAAGGCCCGCACGATCCGCTGCAGGATCCCCCAATGATACAGGAGCTTGGCGATAACGCTGACGATGAGGATCAGCGGCAGCGCCTGCAGAGCCAGGACGAAGCCCTGTTCCGGATGGACGACATCATAGGGCGCCGGTCCGCCCGCGAGGTGGCCGAAGACGAGCCGGACGCCATCGAGCGTCGCGGTCTGCAAAGCATTCACGGCGCGAGCCGGCCAGTCGAACAGCGCGCGCAGAAAAGGCACGTTCAGCAGGAGTCCCGCAATGGCGACCTGGATCGCGATGGCCGCCGTGACGAGGCGGGCGGTGTGACGTCCCGTCAGATCCGCGCGCCGCTCGCTCAAGGCCCAGGCAAGAAGCGGGATGATTGCCAACCCGGCCAGTCCCTGAAATTGCGCCAGCATGGTGTCCCCGGCCCCAGCTAAGATCCCGAACGGCACCCGGACGGGTGCGGCGCGATCGTTCTACACCAGTCGCGGGGGATCACAGAGGGGGCGTCGGAACCCAGAAGGTCCGGGTTGCGCGCAGGTCAGACTGGGTTCAGGTCAGGCCGCGCGGCCGCCGGCGCTCGCCGCCGAGCGCAGCGTCCGGAATGCCACGTTGATCTCTTTGGCCATGGCTTCCAGGTAGGCGCGCACCTCTGCGGGCAGCTCGATGCTCTCGAACCGGTCCGGGTGGTAGATCTTCGACATGCGATGGTAGGCGGCGCGGATGTCGTCCCAGGGGGCACCTTTCTCCACGCCGAGAAGCCGGTACGGGTCGAAACCGGACGCGTCGGGTACCGACAGGCTCAGCGCCCGCGGGCGCTGGGTGGCGATGACCTTGACCGCTTTGATCTCGGCCTTGGCGATGAATTGGGCTTCTCCGTCGAAGCCCTCGACATAGACAAACCGCTCTTCGCCGTCGAGGAGCCGGTGAATGGCCTTTCCCTTGGCCAGCGTCGCCCGGCCGGAGACTGTCTCGCCGCCTGCAAGAGTGATTTCAACCGCAACCGTCGGATCGTGTGCGTTGTCGACGCGGTTGCGTTCGAACATGACCATGGCCCTGCTGTTGCTGTCTCGGGCGGCATCATGAACGCTGGGCGTTAAAGAGCGGTGCATGATGGCAGGCACAACTCGAGGGGCGAGGCGCCGTGTGCGCTCTGCTAGACCGGAACGTTGTCGATGAGGCGAGTGTTGCCGAGCCAGGCCGCGGCCAGCACGCGGGCCGGGCGGCCGGACTTCGGCCGATAGGTGGCAAGCGTCTCCGCATCGCGCACGGCGATGTAGTCGACCTTGCGGAAGCCGGCGGTGATGAGATCGTTCGTGGCGACCTCGATCGCCTTGTTGACGGGGCCGCCCTTCGCGACAATCGCGGCAATGCCTTTGATCGCCCGGTTGAGGGCAGGGGCCGTCGCCCGCTCGTCCGCCGTCAGGTAGGCATTGCGCGACGACCGGGCGAGTCCGTCCCGGTCGCGCGAGATCGGGGCAGGTAGGATCTTGAGGGGAAGATTGAGATCGCGCACGATCTGCCGGATGACGCAAAGCTGCTGATAGTCCTTCTCGCCGAAAACGGCAAAATCAGGCTTCACCTGGGAAAAGAGCTTTGTGCAGACAGTTGCCACGCCTGAAAAATGGTTGGGCCGGAATTCGCCTTCGAGTGGTTCTGCCGCGCCTTTGGGCACAATCGTTGTCGCAAACCCGTCCGGATACATCTCCTCCGGGACCGGCGCCCAGATCAGGTCTGTCCCCGCATGGCCGAGCTTGGCCCGGTCGCCGGCCTCGTCGCGGGGGTAACGGCCAAGATCCTCGTTCGGCGCAAATTGAGTGGGGTTCACGAAAATCGAGACAACCACCCGCCGGGCCTTGCGGCGCGCCAGCTTGACCAGGCTCAGGTGCCCATCGTGAAGCGCGCCCATGGTCGGCACCAGGGCTATGGTCTCGCCAGCCATCCGCCAAGCGCCAACGGATGCGCGCAAGGCCTTGATGGTGCGAACGATCCGGGGGGCTTGAGACATGCGACGGGGCGCTCCTTTCGCCGATAGAGTGCGGGTCTGACTCGGCACAACAAGGCCTTCTCCGCTGGGCCGTCAAGTCTGGTGCTGAGCGTTGCAGCCTTGCCGCGCCAACGGAAGGACCCAATCTGATACTCTGATGGTCTGCGAATCGCCCGATTGAGGGTGGCTTCCAAACGGGAAAACGAAATGGTCGCGGTACGCAAGTCGTCGGACACGGGCCAGATTGGGCCGGGAACATCGGGCGCACGGATCGCGCGCTCGCGCTCAGGGCGCCTGCCGCCGTTCGACGAGATCCTGTCTCACCACCTCATCGATGAGAACCGCCTCGTGGGCGGGCTTATCGAGCGTGCGGTCTACACCGAGGACGAGCGTCGGCGTACCGCCGAGATCGCGCGCCGGCTGGTGCATGAAGCCCGAGCCGATCAGGCCCAGCACGGCGGCGTCGACGCGTTCATGCGCGAGTACGGCCTCACCAGCGAGGAAGGCATCATCCTCATGTGCCTCGCGGAGGCACTCCTGCGCATTCCCGATTCCGAGACGGCCGATACTTTCATCGCCGAGAAGATCGCCGGCGGGAACTGGGATCGCCATCGCGGCCATTCCGACAGCCTGTTCGTGAATGCCTCGACCTGGGGGCTGATGCTCACGGGGCGTCTCGTAAAGCTGAAAGAGAGCCGCAGCTCCAATCCGCTCGACAGCCTGAAGCGGCTGGTCGCGCGCTCTGGCGAACCTTTCGTCCGGCAGGCCATCCGGCAGGCCGTGAAGATGCTGGGCGAGCAGTTCGTGCTCGGCCGCACCATCGAGGATGCCATCGCCCGCGCGCAGCTCTACGAGCAGAAGGGCTACCGTGTTTCCTACGACATGCTCGGCGAGGCCGCCCGCTGCGAGGCGGATGCGGAGCGTTACTTCCAGCGCTACGTCAACGCCATCGATGCGGTGGGGTTATCCGTCGGCGCGCTGACGAGCACCCATATCGATGCGCTTGTGGCTCGGCCCAGCATCTCGGTGAAATTGTCCGCGCTGCATCCGCGTTTCGAGTCGGGGCATGACGAGCGGCTGATGAAGGAGCTCTTGCCGCGCCTCAATGCGCTGGTGCGCCATGCGGAGGCACGCGGCATCGGCCTGACGGTCGATGCAGAGGAGCAGGAGCGGCTCGAACCCACGCTGAAGATGTTTGGCGAGGCCTTCGTCAATCCGGGCATCGGCCCCTGGAACGGTCTCGGGATTGCCGTGCAAGCCTACGGCCGCCGCGCGATTCCCGTTTTGCGCTGGCTGCGCCGCCTCGCCGAGGAGACGGGCAAGAGAATCCCGGTGCGCCTCGTCAAGGGCGCCTACTGGGATAGCGAGATCAAGTGGGCTCAGGAACGGGGCTTGTCGGACTACCCCGTCTTCACCCGCAAGCGGAACACCGACGTGTCGTATCTGGCGTGCATGCGGCTGATGCTGACTTATCCGCGCCAGTTCCAGTGCCAGTTCGCCTCCCACAACGCCCACACTATTGCGTCGGCGATGGTCGCGGCCGGCAACATACCCTTCGAGTATCAGCGGCTGCACGGCATGGGTGAGGCGATCTATGAGAGTGTGGTGACGGACTCCGCGGGTGGACGAGCCTGCCGCATCTACGCACCCGTGGGCGATCACGAGGATCTGCTCGGCTATCTCGTACGCCGGCTACTTGAAAACGGCGCCAATACGTCGTTCGTCAACCGCCTGGCCGACAACGAAATGCCCATCTCGCGCATCATTCGCGATCCGGTCGAGGAGGCCGAGCACGAGCGTGCCCATGGTCAGGAGCCCAAGCCGCTGGTGCGCCCGCGCGACGTCTTTTGGCCAGAGCGGCGCAACTCGATGGGGCTCGCGCTCGACAATGAAGCCGTACGCACGACGCTCCTGTCGGAATTGAATACAGCGCTGGGTGTCCCGTTCGATGCCGCGCCCATCGTCTCGGGGCAGCTGGCGATGACAGCCGATCTGGCCGCGCTGGCACTGTGCCCGCACGATCGCGGACAGAGGATCGGTACCGTGCGGACGTCCCGGCCGGAAGACATCGAGGCGGCGCTCGCCGCCGCTTCCGACGCGGCGCATGCCTGGGACCGCATCGGTGGCCCCGCGCGTGCCAAGATTCTCGATACAGCGGCCGACCTTATCGAGCGTGACCGGTCCAAGCTGATGGCGGTGCTTGTGCGCGAGGCTGGCAAGACGATCCCGAACGCGCTCGGCGAGGTGCGCGAGGCGGCGGATTTTCTGCGCTACTATGCTTTCCAGGCGCGCCGCATTTTTGCCGAACCGGTCGGACTGCCGAGTACCACGGGCGAGATGAGCACAATAGAATGGCGAGGCCGCGGCCCCTTCGCCTGCATTGCGCCCTGGAACTTCCCGCTTGCCATATTCGTCGGCCAGATCGCGGCGGCGCTCGCCGCCGGCAATCCGGTGCTCGCCAAGCCCGCCGAGCAGACCCCGATCATCGCGGTGCTCGCCACGCAATTGTTGCATGAGGCGGGCGTGCCGCCCAATGTTCTTCATCTTCTGCCCGGTGATGGTCGCGTTGGCGCGGCCCTTGTCAATGATCCGCGCGTCAAGGGCGTCGCCTTTACCGGCTCCAACGAAACGGCCTGGGCGATCCAGAAGGCGCTTGCCGATCGGCGCGGCGCGATCGTGCCTTTCATCGCCGAGACTGGCGGCCTCAACGCCATGATCGCGGATTCGAGCGCACTGCCCGAGCAGGTCGTGCGCGACGCCGTTCGTTCGGCCTTCGACAGTGCCGGGCAGCGCTGCTCGGCCGCGCGCGTGCTCTTCGTGCAGGAGGAGATCGCCAAGCGTACGATCGCCATGCTGACGGGGGCGATCGCGGCGCTCGAAATCGGCGATCCGCTCGCCTTCAACACCGACATTGGCCCCGTCATCGACGAGGCGGCGCAGGATGCGCTCGAGTC
Source organism: uncultured Alphaproteobacteria bacterium (assembly GCA_963825555.1). GTDB lineage: Bacteria > Pseudomonadota > Alphaproteobacteria > Rhizobiales > Hyphomicrobiaceae > JAGVSR01. Next base: position 58,191 of record CAWGTZ010000009.1, read on the forward strand.
CCACAAGCTGAGGATGCAGGACGAGGCCCGCGAGCTGATCGACATGCCGCTGCCACCCGCCTGTCGCGGGGGCACGTACGTCACCCCGGCCTGCTATGAGATCGACCGGCTGGACGTGCTCTCCCGCGAGGTATTCGGACCAATCCTGCACGTTGTTCGTTTCCCGCGCGGAGGCCTCGACAAGGTGATCGCGGCCATCAATGCATCGGGCTACGGCCTGACGCTCGGTCTTCACAGCCGGATCCAGGCCGTGGCCGACCAGGTCGCGCGCGACGCCCGCGTCGGCAATCTCTATGTCAACCGTAACCAGATCGGCGCGGTTCCGGGGGTGCAGCCCTTCGGCGGAGAGGGTCTTTCAGGTACGGGCCCCAAGGCTGGCGGGCCGTCCTACATCCAGCGGTTCGCCACCGAGCGTGTCCGAACCACGGACATCACCGCGACAGGTGGCAACGTGCAACTCTTGACGTTGACCGTGAAGGACGAAGCTTAAGAACGGCGCTTGCCCCCGCCGCGGCGTGCGCCCACATTAAGTACTGGTGCCGAGCCCCAATTCAGGTGCTTCGGCCGTATGGCGGCACGCAGGACCATGAGCACGAAGGACAAACGGCCGACGCCGGGCCGGGAGACGATCACCACCCCGTCTGGCGGCAAGGTGACGCCCGCTTCCGGTGGCAAGGCCGCACCCACGGGACGGGCCAAGCCGGTCCCGTCGGCTGCAAGCAAATCGGCCGGGGAGGTGCAGGACTTCATTGCCAAGATGAAGACGATGACGCCGGCCGCCACGGGACAGCGCGGCCGGCTCATCTTCGCCATGGACGCTACCATGAGCCGCCAGCCCACATGGGACATGGCACTGGCACTACAGGCCGACATGTTCAGTGCCGTGAAGGATGTTGGCGGTCTCGACGTCCAACTCGTCTTCTTTCGCGGGACAAGCGAATGCCGCGCTTCGCGCTGGGTCTCCGATCCCAGCGAACTGGCCCGTCTCATGACGACCGTTTCCTGCCGCGGTGGCCTCACTCAGATCGGGCGCGTCCTGTCCCACGCAACGGACGAAACGGGCAATCGACGCGTCAATGCGCTTGTCTACGTTGGCGACGCCATGGAGGAAAGCATCGATCCGCTTTGCGCCAAGGCCGGCGCGCTGGGTCTGCTCGGTGTGCCGGTTTTCCTCTTCCAGGAGGGCAGTGATCCGAACGTCACGCGCGCCTATCGCGAGATCGCCCGTCTGACGAAGGGGGCCACCTGCAGGTTCGACGCGGGTTCGGCGGATCAGCTGCGGGCACTTCTGCGCGCCGTTGCGGTCTATGCTTCCGGCGGTCGCAAGGCCTTGCAGGCGCTGAGCGCACGGTCGGGCGAGAGCGGCGCGCGCCTCCTCTTGCAGCAGATGAAATCCGGGGACTGACGCGGCGATGACTTATCTCCTGCTCGGACTCGCGGTGCTCGTCCTTGGTCTTCTTGCAGCGCGCGCATTCACGACGGCCAATCCCGCTGTCGTGGCCCGCCAGTTGCGCTTCCTGGGCGGAGTGGTGCTCATCGCGATCGCAGCCATACTCATCCTGCGCGGGCGCCTGGATTTCGGGATCATGTTGGCGGCGCTGGGGTGGGGCTTCCTGATGGGGCGCGGCGTGCTGCCTTGGGGGCAGGGCGGTTGGGGCGGTGCGGGCACGCGGACGAGCGGCCAGGGCTCACGCATCGAGACCGAGCATCTAGACATGGAGCTAGACCACGATACGGGCGAGATCCGGGGGCAGGTGCTTAAGGGCCGCTTTGCCGGCGAGGACATCGAAACGCTTACGCCAGCCGAGATCGCGCTTCTGTGGCAGGACTACAGCTTTTCCGATCCGACTTCGGCCCAGCTTCTGGAAGCCTACCTGGACCAGCGTCACCCGTCATGGCGCGAAGATCTCTCACGCCATGGCGGCCAGGAGGACGGTGGGCATGGCGAACAACAGACTTCGGGCCCGCGCTCGGGCGGGATGACGCGCGACGAGGCGCTGGAAATCCTTGGTCTTGAGGAAGGCGCGGACGAGGAGGCGGTGCGGACCGCCCATCGCGATCTGATGAAGAAGGTCCATCCCGACCGCGGCGGTTCGAACTATCTGGCATCAAAGATCAACGAGGCGAAAGCCGTGCTGATCGGGGATTGATTGGAATGCTGACGGCAAGGCCGGGCCAATGTTGTGCGCCTCAATTGGCGCGGGCGACGAAGCAGTCCAGTTCCATGCGGCGCAACTCGTTGCAGGCCGAGCGTGCGGCGGCGGAATCAAAACCGGCAAAGCGGGCTCGGTAGAGCTGTCGATCGCCCTTCACCAGCGGCATGGCTATTGGCGCGCTGCCGTCGAGGACGTGGGCAGCCTTGGCCTGAGCCGCGGCAATGGCGCGCTCGGCGTCGGTCGGGGAATTGTAGACCCCGATCTGAACGTGGTAGCCCCCCGCCGCGGATTGCGAACCCGCCGGGGATGCGGGGCGCGGCGCTGGTGCGGGTCGCAATCTAACGGGCTGCGGTGCACCGAACTGCGGGTTGGGGGCCGCGGCGGCGAGCAGCGCCGGTCTATCAGAGAAGGTCGCACCGCCGAGATGGCTCGGCTGCGGGGCGAGGCTGGCCAGCTGCGCCTGCAGCGTGGACGGCGGACGTCCCGGGCGAATGATGCCGTCGAGCTTCGGCAGTACGGTTTCGTTGGTGCCTTCAGGTGCCGTGGCCGGCGGCGCGGGCGATGATGGAGCCGCTGGGATGCGTCCGATTTCCGCGGCTGAGGGCTTCGCGGCTTCGCGTGTGGCCAGTTCGGCTTTCAGCGCGGCAAAGTCGGGGCGGGGCAGGGCTGTACCGGCCGTCGCGAAAGTCGGTCGCTGGGGAGTTTGCGCCGGCGTTGTGGCCGCGATCATCTGGGCCACTGGATCGAGGGGCTGGGGCTCCGGTGCGGCCAGTGTCGCGGGCTGACCGGCAGATGCCTGCGGCAGCACCGAGACGGTCTTCACCTTGGCGATCGCGATGCGTGGCGTCGGCTGCGTGGCCGAGGAGGCGTTTGCTTCGGGCGTTGAGACGGAGGGATCCTGCGGGGGCATCGCGGCGGCAACCGGAGCGGGTGCGGTGAGCGCGGCCAGGGGGACAGGTTCGGGAATCGGCTTGGGCTGGGGCAGATCGGCAGCGGCGAGTGTCGTGCGCGGCGGGCGGGTGGCAGGGCGGGCTTCGGCCACGAGTTGCGGCCCGGTCCTGCGTGTGCGCGTCGTTGATGCCCTTTCGATGGCGCGAGCGAGGAGCATGCGCATGTGTGCGTCACGCAGGCTGGCCGTCACACCGCCAAATACAACGGCCACGACGTGCTTTCCCTTCGCCCTATACGATGACACGAGATTGAAACCGGAGGCGCGGGTATAGCCGGTCTTGATGCCGTCGACGCCGGCAAAGCGGCCGATCAGCGAATTGTGCGAGCGATAAGTCTTGCCGCCGTAGGAAAACGTCTTCAGCGTGAACATGCGATAGTGCTGCGGAAAGTCGTCCTGCAGGCGCATGGCGAGTGTCAGCATGTCGCGTCCTGTCGTCACCTGTTCCGGATCAGGCAGACCGGAGGCGTTGCGGAACACCGTGCGCTCCATGCCGATCTGACGGGCGCGCTTCGTCATCAGTTCGGCGAAGGCCGGTTCGCTGCCGGCCAGATGCTCCGCCACGGCGACGGCCATGTCGTTTGCGGATTTTACGATCAGTGCCTTGATGGCATCGCGCAGTGAGATCTTCGAACCCGCCTTGAGCCCGATCTTGGAAGGCGGCGCGGCAGCCGCACGCGTGCTGACGCTCACTTGCGCCGAAAAACTCGTTTGCCCTGCCTCGATCGCTTCGAAGGCCAGGTACAGCGTCATCATTTTTGTGAGAGAGGCAGGATAGCGCGTCGCGCTGCCCTCTTTGTCATGGAGGACCTGGCCGGTATTGGCGTCGATCACCATCGCGGCGGGATCCTGGCGTGCGGCAGCCGGCAGGCTGCTTGCGGCCAGTGCCACGAGCACAGCAGCCAAAAAAGGCGCTAAATTCAGCCTGCGATGGACACCCACGGTTCGGACGCCTTTAGACAAAGCCCTGCCGGATAATTTTTTTTCGGGCCGTGCCGGTGTCGCGAACGACCGTGAAGGTCCCTCTGATCCGTGCCGCCCCACCCCTTCTCCCTGATCACCTAATCCGCTTTGTGGGCGGCTTTAGGGCCTTGGTTGCAGAGGGCGAAAATTCATTTGCGGGAAGTATAGCGCAAAGGGACTTCGTTAGGGTAAACAGACATGCAGCAACAACCATCTGGACCGCAGCGAATTTGTGCTGCAATGCAAGAGAATTCGTTGCCACATTGTGCAGTGCAGCTATAATGATCTCGCCGAAGTTTGGGGGGCAAGTGGTAGCGGGCTTATCCGCCGCCAAATTCAGAGTGGAGACGCCTTCCAAGAGGCGTCGCAGAAGACACAGAGAGGTCGTGTATCCATGATCAACAATTTCCAGGATTTCCAGAAGCTCGGCCAGACAGGCATGGACGGTTACCTGCGGATGATGGGCGAGTGGAACAAGAACTGGCAGATGTTTGCCGCTGAGATGACCGATTATTCCAAGCGATCCTTCGAGGATGGCACAGCAACCTTTGAAAAGCTGGTCTCCGCCAAGTCACTCGACCAGGCCATGGAGATCCAGTCCAGCTACGCCAAGCGTGCCTATGAGGACTACATGCACCAGCTCTCCAAGCTGGGCGCGATGTACCAGTCCTTCGCCAAGGACGCATTCAAGCCGGTTGAGAAGGTTTTTCCGGGCGCACGGTAGTGGCGGTCCCCTCGGTCAGAGGGGGAAACGGCCAAGAATCCAGGGTCCGGGCTGATCGCCCGGGCCTTTTTTGCGTCGCACTGCTCCCGCACGTTGTCCTTATTGCTCAGTGTGAAAGAAAATCGCCGATCGCATCCACGCGGGGGTTCGTAAACGTAGTGTTCAAGGTGGCAGCGGAAGGGGCCTTGTGGCGGGGCTTCTGATGGAATGAAATAGATTGGCGCGGCCGGGCACGGTCGCGCGATTCGATGGGGTAACGGGCCGCCATGGTCGGCAAGACGGACTTGAAGATCATCACTAAGGATACGTGGCGAGGCATGACGCCCGACTGGCTGGTTGCGTCCGGATCCGACAAGGATTCGGGTCAAGACGGCGGCGACGGCGATCAGGGCAAGACGGGGATCGTTACCAAGACGCGGCCGAAGACGAAGAAGCCGTCGCTTTACAAGGTTTTGCTGCTCAACGACGATTACACTCCGATGGAATTCGTTGTGCACGTGCTGGAGAAGTTTTTCCACAAGGGCCGTCAGGAGGCCACCGACATCATGCTGACCGTTCATCGCAAGGGCGTCGGCATATGCGGTGTGTTCACCTACGAAGTCGCAGAAGCGAAGGTGACCCTGGTGATGGACTTCTCGCGGCAGCACGGGCATCCTCTGAAATGCACCCTGGAGAAAGAGTAGGTCCAACGTGCCGTCCTTCTCGAAGAACCTGGAGAACACCCTGCATCGTGCGCTCGAGCACGCCAACCAGCGTAGCCACGAGTATGCGACGCTGGAGCATCTGCTCGCTGCTCTGATCGATGACCGCGATGCCGCTGCCGTCATGCGGGCCTGCAATGTCGATACGGACCGCCTGCGCGCGCGCATCACGGAGTATCTGGATGCCGAGTTCACCTCCATCACGTCGAAGGGCGTAACGGAGGCCTCGCCCACGCCCGGCTTCCAGCGCGTCATCCACCGTGCTGTGGTTCACGTCCAATCCTCCGGCCGCGAAGAGGTGACGGGCGCCAACGTGCTCGTTGCGATATTCGCTGAGCGCGAGAGCCATGCCGCGTTCTTCCTGCAGGAGCAGGATATGACCCGGTTCGATGCCGTGCAGTACATCAGCCATGGGATCGCCAAGCGGCCCGGCATGTCCGAGCCACGGGTTGTGCGTGGCGCCGAAGAGAGTGATCAGACCGAAGCCACGGAAGAGAAGAAGGGGCAGCAGGACGCGCTCGACACCTATTGCGTCAACCTGAACCGCAAGGCCCGCGACGGCAAGATCGATCCGCTCATCGGGCGCGAGCCGGAGGTGTTGCGCACCATTCAGGTTCTGTGCCGCAGGCAGAAGAACAACCCGCTCCTCGTTGGCGATCCCGGCGTCGGCAAGACGGCGATCGCAGAAGGCTTGGCGCGCAAGATCATCCGCGGCGAGGTGCCTGACGTCCTGAAGGATGCCACGATCTTCTCCCTCGACATGGGCGCGCTGCTCGCCGGCACGCGTTATCGTGGCGACTTCGAAGAGCGGCTCAAGGCCGTGATGAAAGAGGCGGAGGCCTATCCGGGCGCCGTTCTGTTCATTGACGAGATTCACACGGTGATCGGCGCCGGTGCGACTTCAGGCGGTGCGATGGATGCGTCGAACCTGCTGAAGCCCGCGCTTCAGTCGGGTGCGCTGCGCTGCATCGGCTCGACCACGTATAAGGAATACCGTCAGCACTTCGAAAAGGACCGTGCGCTGGTGCGCCGCTTCCAGAAAATCGATGTGAACGAGCCGACGGTCACCGACGCAATCGAGATCCTCAAGGGCCTCAAGCCCTACTTCGAGGAGTACCATAAGCTTAAGTACACCAACGATGCCATCAAGGCGGCGGTGGAACTGTCCGCACGCTACATCCACGACCGCAAACTTCCCGATAAGGCGATCGACGTCATCGACGAGACGGGGGCTGCGCAGATGCTGGTCGTGGAAGGCAAGCGCAAGAAGAAGATCGGGGTGAAGGAGATCGAGGCGACCATTGCCACCATGGCGCGCATCCCGCCGAAGTCGGTTTCCAAGTCCGATGCCGATGTGCTTGCCAACCTGGAAAAGGATCTGAAGCGTCTCGTCTTCGGCCAGGACAAGGCCATTACGGCCCTTTCGTCAGCCATCAAGCTGGCGCGAGCCGGCCTGCGCGAACCCGAGAAGCCGATCGGCTGCTACCTGTTCTCTGGCCCGACCGGCGTGGGCAAGACGGAGGTAGCCAAGCAGCTTTCCAATCTGTTGGGCGTCGAACTGTTGCGGTTCGACATGTCCGAATACATGGAGAAGCACTCCGTATCCCGCCTCATAGGCGCGCCGCCCGGCTATGTCGGCTTCGACCAGGGCGGTCTGCTAACGGACGGCGTCGACCAGCATCCCCACTGCGTGCTGCTGCTCGATGAGATCGAGAAGGCTCATCCCGACCTGTACAACATTCTTCTGCAGGTGATGGACCACGGCAAGTTGACCGACCACAACGGCAAGTCGATCGATTTCCGCAACGTCATCCTGATCATGACGACCAATGCGGGTGCCTCCGAAATGGCCAAGCCTCCCATGGGCTTCGAGCGCGGCCGTCGCCAGGGCGAGGACGCCGAGGCGGTCAACCGCCTGTTCACGCCTGAATTCCGCAACCGTCTCGATGCGGTCATCCCGTTCGGCGGTCTGCCGCCGGAGGTTATTGCGCGCGTCGTCGACAAGTTCATCTTCCAGCTGGAAGCGCAGCTGTCGGAGCGCTCGGTCACGATCGAACTCACCGACGCGGCACGCAAGTGGATCGGGGAGATCGGCTACGACGAGAAGTTCGGCGCCCGTCCGCTCGGCCGCGTGATCCAGGAGCACATCAAGAAGCCACTCGCCGACGAATTGCTGTTCGGCAAGCTGGAGCATGGCGGCACGGTTAAGATTGACCTTGAGGGCAAGGGACTCGAAAAGCACCTTACCTTCGACTTCATTCCGGCCGAACCGGGAAGCGCCAAAACAGAAGCCGCAAGCGAGGACGACGAGGAGCCGGAAACGGCGCTTGTGGACGTCGCCCCGCGCAAGGCGCTACCCGGCCCCAAGGAAAAGAAGGAGAAGGGGACGCGTCCGTCGGGCTCCGTCCCGGGCGTACCGAGAAAGAAAGACGACTGAGCAATCGCGGCGCGGCTGCCAAAGCGCCCTGCGGTTCGTCTCGACTCGCGCTAGGATCGGCGCGCCGTTGGCTGAGTGCCGGCGGCGCGCTTTTTCCATTTTTGCGTTGGCGTGTCGCGTGGAGGCGCAAGAACACTTATATTCAACGTATGCCGGTATAATTGGGCTTCTAGGCGCCGCCGGTCGTAAGGAGGACGCTATGTCCGTTTTGGATAGTGACTTTGCAATTCGTCGTTCTGCGGGATGTCGCGTCCGCCGCATCAGCATGGTGCTGTCTGCTCTTGCTTTGCCGATGCTTGGTTTCAACGGTGCGGCTCTCGCCGCCGATATCACCGGGTCCTGGAGTGGCGGTGGGAGCGTGATCCTGGCGAATGGCGCCAAGGAGAAGGCGCGCTGCCGCGCCACGTTCCGTCCGGCCGGGGGCAGCACCTTTGCGATGGCGGCAACCTGCGCGACGGCGTCGGCCAAGGTTTCGCAGACGGCGATACTCAGCAAGTACACCGCGACCCGCTACGGTGGAACATTCCACAATCCGGAATTCAATGTGACCGGCCGCATCCGTATCACGGTCAGCGGCAACAGCATGACGGCCAACCTCTCGGGCAGCCAAGGTCGCGCGACCTTCAGCCTGCGCCGGCGCTAGTAATGAGACATAGAGAGGTGGGGCAGACCCCGAAGCGTCCGGATTACGGCCGCGTGCTGCCCAGCGTCATGCCCATGCCGATGAACGGCGGATGAAAACCCGGTTCAGAACGGGTTCAGCGGCTCTCACCTAGTGTGTCCTGGTGATGAGGCGACACGCCTCAACCAGGAAACACAACGGAGCTGATCCCATGACCCGTCTTCTCGCCATCACCGGTGCCCTCATCGTCGCCGGCGCAGGTGGCGCGCTCGCCCATTCCAATGACGCTCGCCAACTCGAGCAGCGTCTCGCCATCGAGCAGGGCCGGCAGAGCGGCGCCCTAACGTGGCGCGAGGGCCGCGCGCTGCGCAAACAGCAGGCCGAAATTGTGCGCGTCGAGCGCGCGCTCAAGGCCGACGGACACCTGTCGGCCGCCGACAAACGCGTTCTTCATCGTCTCCAGGATCAGGCCGAGGGCCGGATCATCGCCGAATCCACGGATCGCTGGCATCGGTGGCGCATCCTGCCTCGCATCGGCAACTGATTTTGACACGCCGACCTTCTCTTTCTCCCAAAACTCCAGGCCGCTCGCGAGAGCGGCCTTTTTTCTGCGCGCATGTGCGGATGCTGCGGACACACACAGCAGCTTTCGCACCACCCCGGAACGTTGGTTAGCAGTTTGGTAAGCACAGACCGATACGTTTCCCTGGTCATTTCCTTTTTCGTTGTCCGAGGGGCGTATGGGCGTTTTGAGAACAGTGTCATTAGACGAGATCGCAAATCGTGGCAGCATCCGCGAACAAGATGTTCTGCGTATGCGCCAGGCATTCTACGACGACGGCATCATCACGGACGCCGAGGCCGAGGCTCTTTTCCGTCTGAACGAATCGTGTCCCGTTCAGGATCCCTCATGGCAGCCCTTCTTCGTCGAAGCGCTGACTGACTTCATCGTCCATCAGGCGGAGCCGGAGGGCTACATCACGGCCGCCAATGCGGACTGGCTGATCAAGTCGGTCACGCGCGACGGGAAAGTCGAAACCAAGACAGAACTCGATCTCGTTGTAAACGTCCTCGACAAGGCCCGCTGGTCGCCGCAGCGTCTCGTCCGGTTCGCGCTCGAAGAGGTCAAGCGCGCGGTGGTGGATGGCGAAGGCCCACTTCGCAACGGCGGAGAGCTTGAGAAGGGCACGATCACTGACGCGGAGGTCGATCTGCTCCGCCGGCTGCTCTACGCGTTCGGGGGCGATGGCAACATCGCAATCACTCGCGCGGAGGCGGAAATCCTTATCGACATCGAAGAGAGCCTGCCGGAGGGTGTCGCCACGCCCGCCTGGACCGATCTCTTCGTCAAGGCCATGGCCAATGTCATCATGGCCACTTCCGGCTATGCGCCTCCAAGCCGCGAAGAAGCGCTGCGTGCGGAATCGTGGTTGAAGCGCCGTGGTGACCTCTCGCCCGGGGCCTTCCTGACCGCCATGGTCACCTCGAGCCTGTCGAGCATCTGGAACAGCTATTCGGCTCAGACTCCCGAGGAGCGGGCGCTGGGCCGTCTCGAGCGCCAACGCATCGAGATCATCACGAACGAACAGATCACCGACAGCGAGGCGGCCTGGCTGGTCGAGCGGTTGACCCGCGACAGCCGTCTGACCGCGTCTGAGCTTGCTCTTCTGGAGTACCTCCGACGCGAGACGCCGATGTTGCACCCCGCGCTTGCCGATCTGGTCCAGAGCCAGACGGCCGCGGCTTGATCCCCGCGCAACGAAGCTGCGGACGCGTACATCGATGGTTGCTGGTATAGCGACCTATCGCCGCCTCGGCAGGCGGGCGGGCCAATAGCGGCCCGCCCGCCATGTGTTTTTGGGTGCTGTTTCAACTCAAATTCCCGTCAAAATAGCGATTGGGCAACACGCCAGCGGCGGGTGGTCTTGAGACGGGGCCGTCTGACCAGGCTCGGGCCCGCCCGCCAAGATCATTGAGAGAAGTCTCAGTCATCACCATGTTGCCAGTTTACGACGGCGGAAGAGGCGTCTAGAACACGCCGTTATCCCTCTCCAAACCCTTCCGAAGAACCAGAACGGGACCGCATCCGCGATGTTCAAGAAGATCCTGATCGCCAACCGTGGTGAGATCGCCTGCCGTGTCATCAAGACGGCGCGCAAAATGGGTATCAAAACCGTCGCCGTCTATTCGGACGCGGACCGGGAAGCCTTGCACGTCGAAATGGCCGACGAGGCTCTTCACATCGGCCCCGCGCCCGCGGCCCAGTCCTATCTGATCATCGAGAAGATCGTGGAGGCGTGCAAGAGCACCGGTGCCGAAGCTGTGCATCCCGGCTACGGCTTTCTCTCCGAGCGCGAGGCTTTTCCGATCGCCCTGGCAAAGGAAGGCATCGTCTTTATCGGTCCGAACCCGGGCGCGATTGCCGCCATGGGCGACAAGATCGAGTTCGAAGAAGGCCGCGGCCGCGGCGAAGGTTTCGACCGTTCCGGGGTACATGGGAGAGATCCGCGACGGCAAGCACGCCGTCGAAATTTCCGACAGCATCGGTTATCCGGTGATGATCAAGGCGTCGGCCGGCGGCGGCGGCAAGGGCATGCGCATCGCCTATAATGCAAAGGAAGCCGCGGAAGGTTTCGAGCTCGCCCGCTCGGAGGCCAAGTCCTCCTTCGGCGACGATCGCTGCTTCGTCGAAAAATTCATCGAGAATCCCCGCCACATCGAAATTCAGGTTTTGGGCGACAAGCATGGCAACGTCGTCTATCTGGGCGAGCGCGAATGCTCCATTCAGCGCCGTAACCAGAAGGTGCTTGAGGAGGCGCCGTCGCCCCTTCTCGACGAGAAGACCCGCAAGGCTATGGGCGAGCAGGCCGTGGCGCTCGCCAAGGCGGTCGGCTACGACAGCGCCGGGACCGTCGAATTCGTCGCCGGCCAGGACCGCTCTTTCTACTTCCTTGAAATGAACACCCGTCTGCAGGTGGAGCATCCGGTGACCGAGATGGTGACCGGTATCGACCTCGTGGAGCAGATGATCCGCGTGGCCGCGGGGGAAAAGCTCCCCTTCAAGCAGTCCGACATCAAGCTCAAGGGCTGGGCAGTCGAGAGCCGCGTCTATGCCGAAGACCCGTTTCGCAACTTCCTGCCCTCCATCGGTCGCCTGGTGAAATATCGTCCCCCGGCCGAAGGCGAGTACCACGGGGCCACCGTCCGCAACGACACGGGCGTGTTCGAGGGCGGCGAGATCTCCATGTACTACGATCCGATGATCGCCAAGCTCGTCACCCATGCTCCGACGCGCGAAGCCGCCATCGATGCCCAGGCCAACGCGCTGGACGCCTTCTATATCGACGGCATCCAGCACAACATTCCGTTCCTGCAGGCTGTCATGCAGCATCCGCGCTGGCGTTCAGGCGCGATCTCCACGGGCTTCATCAAGGAGGAGTATCCGGAGGGCTTCAAGCCTCGTGTCGCGGAGGGTGATGAGCGTGAGGTTCTGGCTGCGGTGGCCGCCGTCATCGATCACCAGCAGAACACCCGGCGCCGGCAGATCACCCATCAAATGTCCGGCACGGCCGTCAGCTTTGCCAAGTCGCGCGTGGTTCGGATCGGTGGCGACAGCCTGCGCATGGAGGTTTCCGGCGGAGAGGATGCGTCCTTCCTCGTGACCATCGTGGGCGACGACGGCGAACGCGGAGATACCCTGACGCTTGTCTCCAACTGGGTGCCGGGCGAGCCGGTCTGGCAGGGCAAGGTCAACAACCGTGACGTGGCCATTCAGGTGCGCACGCGCCTCAACGGTCTGACACTCTCCTATCGCGGCATCACGGTTCCCGTCTACGTCTTCACCGAACGGGAGGCGAAGCTCGCCGCCCTCATGCCGGTGAAGGTCGCCGCCGACATGTCGAAGTTCCTGCTTTGCCCCATGCCCGGACTTGTCAAGGCCATCAATGTGGAAGAGGGCGCCGAGGTGAAGGCCGGCGATCCGCTTGCGGTCGTGGAGGCCATGAAAATGGAGAACATCTTGCGCGCGGAAATCGACGGCAAGGTGAAGAAGGTCAATGCCAAGCCCGGCGACAGCCTGGCGGTGGATGCCGTGATCCTGGAATTCGCTTGACGCGGGCGCGGGACCGGGGCTCTCCGGCCCAGCGAAGCGGTGACGTATGAGAATGCGTACGGCCGGCGGCGTGCACCGTCCGGCCGTATTCTTTTCTTGAGGACATTTTCTCTCTGGCCTGCGCATCTCTCCGGCCAGACGGGCCCGCATCGCGGCTTTGGAGCGCAAGTCCTGCCCTTAAGCGGCATACCTGGCGCAGTCCCGCCGTAGCATATCCATGATGGGCTCGTAGGCTTCCTCGTCGCGCGCCTCCGGATAAACCATATAGACGGGGTACACGAAGCGCCGGGCGCGCTTGGGCTGGCGCATGCGTCCGCGCGATAGGTAAGGCTTCACGAGCCGCATCGGGAAGTAAGCGGAAAGGCCGTTGTTGAGCACGTAGTCGATCGGAAGTGTACCCAGATCTAAAGACAGGCCGGGCTTGATTAGTTCCGGATAGGCGGCCGCGTGGTCCTGCTGGAAGTCCGGCCCCCAGTTGATGAACACATAATCGCTGTTGCCCTTGCGGTTGCCCGGTCGGCCACTCGTCACCAGCACGAACTCCTCATCGAACAGATGTTCAATCGCATGTCCCGGCGGCTGGATAGGCCGATACATGACCGCAAGGTCGAGCGTGCCTTCGATCAGGCGCTGTGTGAGCACGTCCGAGAGGGCTGCGGTCGCCGATACGGCGACGTCCGCTGCGTCACTTCTCAGCCGAGAAATCGATTTCAGGAGGAATCCGTGCCAGAGCGCGGCCGGTGCACCGATGGCTATATGGTCGCGGTGCTGGTCAGAGAGCGAGACTTCGAGCTGCGCGCGTTGCCATACGCGCACGAGGGCTAGCGCATGCTTATGGAACTGTTCGCCGGCCGCCGTCAGGTCCGCTCCGCTCTTCGATCGTTCGAAAACGGGACGGCCAAGAAGGTCCTCAAGTCCCTTGATTCGCGCGGAAACAGTGGATTGCGTGATGTTCAGACGATGCGCAGCGTCGATGAAGCTGCCTGTCTCGGCGACCATCAAAAACGTGCGTGCGAGATTGATATCCATTGCGGACTCACGCGTTGAAAAGAGACGCGCGGTCGTATCTATCGAAATTTTCGATAGGCGTCACCGGAAAATTCCGTTTGAAGCTCGATTTGATTCTCACCACATTGCATTCGACTCGGCGTATGCCGGGTGCAAGAAGCCGGGCGTTTTGCCCGGCGCACAAAAACTGAAGGACGAAGCACAATGGCGAAAGCTGCGAAGAAGGCTGCGAAGAAGCCTGCTGCGAAGAAGGCTGCTGCTAAGAAGCCTGCCGCAAAGAAGGCTGCCAAGAAGCCTGCAAAGAAGGCTGCCAAGAAGCCTGCTGCAAAGAAGAAGAAGTAAGTATCTCCTGTCTCGTGCCCCGGAACACCATCGCTCGGCTCTCTCGAGCTTCGGTAATCTCCACGGCGGTGCTGATCAATGTTTCCTCGGCCGTCCTGGCGGCGTCGGTCACGAACCGGGATGAAACGGACCACACGGTCACGATCATCGAGGAGAGCACACCCAAGGACCATGTCCTCAAAAAGGATGAGGTTTTGCAGGGGGTTTGCCTCAAAGGCTGTACGATCCGCATCGACGGCGACGACGTGAACCCTTACGAGCTCGACGGCTCGGAGATCACGACGATCGAAGGGGGCGATCTCTATGCAGAAGGGCAAGAGTCGCGGGTGTCACCGGATTCCGGTGGGGCTGGCGATCCTTCTTCGAAGGGCCCACTGCGTTAGGATTGCGTGACATGATTTTTTATGGCGCCCGTTCCCTCGTGGAACGGGCGCTGTTTTTTGTCTGAAGCAGCCCGAATCTTTGCCGGCACGCCTCACATGTCCCCCGGGACAGCGGGTGCCGCGGCGATCAGGGGGCCCAGATGTGCCCCGAAGCTGGCGAGCAGCGCGTTATCCACAGCTTCCATATCCGCCGGTAAGGCGAGGTCGGCCAGGCTGGTCACGCCCGTCCCTTCCAGCCCACAAGGCACGATGTTCCCGAAATGATCGAGGTTGGGGGCCACGTTCAGGCTGACCCCATGGAGGCTGATCCCCCGCCGGATCCGAAGGCCGATGGCGGCGATTTTGGCCTCGCCGCCAGGGCTTCCGGTACGGTCCACCCACACTCCGGGGCGTCCAGGATCGCTGCGCGCACGCACGCCCAGTCTATCGAGTGCTCCGATAACACACGACTCCATGAGCCGCACGAAGGCCCTCACATCGCCGCCTGTATGCCGTCTGACATCGAGGAGCGTATAGACGATGCGTTGGCCGGGGCCATGATAGGTGAACTCTCCTCCGCGGTCTGTTTCGAAGACTGGGAAGTCGTTGGAGGCAAGTAGATGTTCGTCGCGGGCCCGCGCGCCTTTCGTGAGAAGCGGTGGATGTTCGAGGAACCAGAGGAGTTCTGCTGCATGACCGGCTGCAATGAGGTCAGCCTCGGCCGACATGAATCGAACCGCATCTGGGTAGGACACGGGTTTCACCGATCGGGTCCAGCGGATATCTCTCGCAGAGTTCATAACTGAGTGCATGGTCTGGTGCGGGGTCGTTGGCAAGCGCCGGAACGCGCGGGTGCCCCGGTCGTCCTTCCGCTGGATAGCCTGCCCGTGGTGCGCAAGCCTTAGGAGAACCTCGATCTTGCGGACATGCGCGGTCCGGATTGCCGCAGGCGGCCCCTCTTTCGCGGGCGTGGTAGGTTGGCGCTTGCCTTATGGAGAACCGTCTGATAGTTCCCGTCGCCTCGGCAGCATGATCGGTCTTCCGGCGTGCTGCGTGGCTCGTCCCGGGCCTTCAGTTGTGCCTGGGAGAACCCAAGCGGTTGTGGCGGAATTGGTAGACGCACTACCTTGAGGTGGTAGCACGGCAACGTGTGGAGGTTCGAGTCCTCTCAACCGCACCAAATTCCAAGTATGCGCCTTTTCAGGTGCTCGGTCCTGGCGATAGAAACGCCACTTTTTTGTTTCGCTGCCGGGGGAGCACTCGTTGCAAGCGACGCTAGGCGTCCTAGAACCCGAACAGTGTGAAGGGCTGGGGTTGGGGGGCTTTGTAGGCCCTCCGCTTTTTTTTCCTAGACGAGGTGCTGCTCGTCTTGCGGCTTGACGATTTCTGCGCCCGATCCTGCGTTTCCTCACCCATCTGATGTTCGCGACTGGTCGCGGCGGCGCGCACGCGCGGCGGCGGGCTGAGGCTTGTGACCTCTGCATCCTCACCAGAGAGTGTCTTCAGCACGGCCGGAGACCCGAAGAACGGTATGAGATGCCCCGCTTCGGAGGTGGTGTCCGCGTCCGCTGATGCCGTCTTCACCTCATCGGTCTTCTCACGCTTCGGTTTGGCCTTGGCGAGCATGCCGGCGAGCTCCGTGTCGTAGGTGTCGAGGGGGACGAGGGGCGTTGTCGAACGCATGTGCACGACTTTGTAGCCCCGCGCCTTCAGGCTCGCGAGTATGGTGGGCAGGGCCTTCGCCGTGGCGGACTTGATATCGTGGAACAGGATGATGCCGCCCTTGCGTTTCTCCACCTGATCCAACGTGTAGGAGATCAGCCGTTCAGGACTGGAGATGTAACTGTCGTTGGAAACCACATCGACGGTGAAGGCCGCGATCTTGCGCTCCTGCAGATGGGCCATCATCGGATTGCTGTCGCTGAGCCCGGGAAACCGGAAGAAGGGCGCTATAGGCTGCTCGGCCGCCATGGCAATCGCTGCGAAGCCCTTCTCGATTTCGTCCTTGGCGCGGGCGAGGCTTCGGCGCTTCAAGTTCAAGGGATGCGACCACGTATGACCGCCCAGCGTGTGACCTCTGGCCAGGATGTCCTTGACGCTGGCGGGGTACGCGATCGCCATGCGTCCCACTGAAAAGAAGGTAGCCTTGGTGCAGAAGCGGTCCAGTGTATCGAGAATGGATTTGGTGATCCACGGCATGGGCCCGTCGTCGAAGGTCAGCACGACTTCCTTGGGGCCGAGGAAGCGCTCTTCCCGCGTCAAGACGGAGATATCTCCATAGAGCGGCCCGGATGAAGGATCGATCTCCACGACGCGCTCCACGCCGAGCGCAGTTTTGGGCGTCGCGCATGCGTCGGCGGATGCGGGGGCCGGGGCAATCGCAGCAAGCGCGCCGACGCAGGCCGCCGCGCAAAGACCCAGTGTGTGGCGAAGCATGCCGTTCCCTTCCGTCTCGTCCTAGCAAGCAAGAGTGCAAGCTTCGGTGATTTCCCCGGATGGGACAACCCTGGGGCGTCAGTTGCAGCGTTTCATGATGTTTTGCTGCACCGACGGTGGGGTCTTGAGGTGGCCGTCTGGGTCTCGGCCGCCCGCGAATCAGGGCCAGCCGAGGGGCTGTGTGGCCCAGCTATCATCCTTGATGGTGGGCTTGAGAGGTGCGCGCGCGGCCGGAGGTGCTGGGGCGGATACCGGACTCTTGGACGCAGCCCAGGGGAGTTCCTCGCTGGCATCCGACGAACCGGGCGAAACCGGCCAGACGACGGAGCGATCAGCGAGTGGCTGGGTGGATAGTGCGATCTTGCGCCGCTGGGCCTCCCGCATGGCCTTCTCATCATATTCGGGAAGCGTCGCCACCGGCCCCTTGGGTACGATGTGGACGACCTTATAGCCGTTTTCCTTCAGGTCCTTGAGAAGGTCGCTGAGGCCCTTGGCCGTCGATGGCTGGATGTCATGGAAAAGAATGATGCCTTTGCCGCGCTTGGCGAGTTGGTTCATCACGTTCTTGCGCATGGTGGCGCCGTTGCGCGTGAGAAAGTCCCGGCTGTCCACGTCGATCGCCATGGTGGCGATGTTGCGGCTCTTGAGATGGGCCCGCATGGCGGAGCTTTCTCCAAGATAAGGGAAGCGAAAGAAAGGTGCCACGGGCTGCCCGAGTGCCAACGTGATGGCACTGAAGCCGAATTCAATTTCCTCTTTGGACTTTGCGGCTCCAATCCGATCGAGACGTTTGTGGGACCACGTGTGGGTCGCGATCGTGTGTCCCCGCCGCGCGGTCTCACGCAGCGTTTCGGGATCGGAGAGCGCCATGCGGCCTACAATGAAGAACGTCGCCTTCGTGCATTGAGCGTCCAGATCGTCCAGGATCGGCCGCGTGAAGCGGCGCATAGGGCCGTCATCGAAGGTCAGTACCACTTCCTTGTCGGCCAAAAGCGCGAAGGGCTCCGGACCCGGCTGTCCGAAGCGCGGGCCACCTGTCGTGTCGATTTCGATGACGCGGGACACGCCCAGAGCGTCGGGGCCCGCTGCGCAAGACGGGGGGGCGGTCTGCGTTTCCTCTGCAATCGCACGAGGGTGTCCCGGTACGAAAAGCAGGGAGAGCAATGCTCCGGTCAGAAGGGCCAGCCGCGGTGCGCGCATCATGAAACTGTCATCTCCGGAGGGCGCCGGCTGGAAACAGCGGGTTAAGGGTGATTGCACTATTAGACATGGGCAAGGTCGCCACAAAATTCAAGTTTACCGCTTCGTTCTCCGCCGACGCAACCATGTAAGGTTTTTGCGTGTGTTATTCACGCACCACCATATGCGCAGTCCTGTACGTATGCTATTGGCGCGACGAGATTTCTGCTGTTCACCTCCAAGTTTCACAGCCCAGTAAGGACATCCGAAGGTGTCGCAATCCAACCCGATGAGCGGGCAGCCCGACACGGCTGCGGCGACCGGCGAAGATCTGGTGCGGGAGGTCAGCGCCGCGCTCGACGCTGGCGACCCTCAAGCTGCGCGTCGTCTCGTCGAGGATCTGCGCGCGCCCGACCTTGCCGAAGTCATCGAACTTCTGGACCACGATGAGCGCGTGGCACTCATTCAGGCGTTCGGGCCAGATTTCGATTTCGAGGTCTTTTCTGAACTTGATGAGACTGTCCGCGATCAACTGTCCGAGGCGCTTCCCAACGAGTTCCTGGCCAAGGCCATCACTGAACTCGATACCGACGACGCCGCCTACATCATCGAAGGTCTGGAGGACCGCGATAGAGAGGAGGTGCTGAGCCACCTCGAGACGTCCGACCGCGCTGCGCTTGAGCGCAACCTGGAGTACCCGGAAGAGACCGCTGGCCGCCTCATGCAGGCGCACTTTGTAGCCGTGGCCCCCTTTTGGACCGTGGGCCAGGTCATCGACTACATGCGCGAGGCAGACGACTTGCCCGACTCCTTCTCGGAGATCTTCGTCGTCGATCCTTCGTTCCGGGTGCTGGGTAGCGTGGAGCTGTCGCGCCTTCTGCGCTCCAAGCGGCAGATCCTGGTCGAGACCCTCATGAATACCGACCGCCACGTCGTGCTCGCGACCGAGGACCAGGAAGAAGTCGCCCGCCAGTTCAAGCGCTACGACCTCTACTCCGTTCCGGTTGTGGACGAAAACCAGCGGCTCGTCGGCGTCGTCACCGTCGACGACGTGGTCGAGGTGCTCGACGATGAGGCCGACGAGGATATGAAAAAGCTGGCCGGCGTTGGCGATGAGAGTTTGGCCGACAGCGTGTTCGAAACCGTCAAGAGCCGCGTGCCCTGGCTGGTCGTCAATCTCGGCACGGCCATTCTGGCCTCCTTCGTCATTCAGCAGTTCGACGCGACCATCGAACAGATGGTGGCGCTCGCCGTTCTGATGCCCATCGTGGCGTCCATCGGCGGCAATGCCGGCACGCAGACCATGACCGTCACGGTACGTGCGCTTGCCACGAGCAAGCTCGGCTCCGTCAACGCGCCCCGCGTGATCACCCGCGAGGCCCTGGTGGGGCTCCTCAATGGCCTCGTCCTTTCGCTCATCATGGCGGTGATCGTGTTCGTTTGGTTCGGGTCGGGCCCGCTGGGTGGCGTCATTGGCGCTGCGATCATCGTCAATCTGTTCGCGGCCGGCGTTGCGGGCATCCTCATCCCGCTGCTGTTCGACCGTTATGATCTGGACCCCGCGCCCGCATCCGGCGTCTTTGTCACGATGGTGACGGACTGCGTCGGCTTCTTCGCCTTCCTGGGACTTGCGGCCATCTGGCTGTTCTGACTCGCTGGAACGCTCAGCTCGTCGGCTGGTCGAGTTTGCGGGTCAGGGCCTCGAACTCGCGCCGAAGTTCCTCGTTGCGGAAAATCTGCTCGAATGTGGGCGCCTCGAGCTTCCGCAGGGCCTCGAACGAGGCAGACCCGTCGCGCATCAGGTTGCGCAACTCGAAGCTCGCCTGCACGGTCTCGAACGTATTGTCGGCGATCTTGAGGTCGTGCACGGCCCTCTGGCGAGCGCGGGCGATCTGCTCGCGCTGCTGCTGTAGGTAGCGCCGGTAGGCCTTGGCGGTATCCTCAGCGATTTTCTGGCTCTCGCGGTTTGCCTCCAGAGCCCGCTTCTGGTCGGGCCGATTGTCGGCCTTCAGCAACTCGGCCGTTCGCTGACGGGCCGCCTGGAGATCCTTCAGGATCGCATCGAGCTTGGGCATGTACTGGGTGTCGATCTTGGCAATCGCCATGTCCTGGGCATGGACGAGCATGGCGAACAGTGCCGCGTGCATGGCGAAATACTTCCGCGCGGCGTTGGCATTGTCGCCGGCAGCCGAGATGAGCTTGGCCAACTGGGTATCGATCAGTTTGGCCGCCTCGAATGTGGCAACGAGCCGGACGAGGTCGCCGGAGAGAACACCGTCGAGCAAAAGATCGAGCTGTTCAGGGGAAAGCTCCACGCCCGATGTGGCAAGCCCGTCGCGCACCTCCGCCTTTGCCGTCGTGATGGCGGTGCGGTTGAGGGCGATCCTGGCCTCCAGATCCTTGATCTCGGCATCGAGGCTGTCGACCGTGTCGTTCAGCACGCCTGGAAGCGTGGCATCCTTGGGAGCCATCAGCTGCTTTTCGCGCAGCTTGGAGATGCGATCCTCCATATCGCGGATCTGGCGGCGGTGGCGCTCGATACGCTTCTGCACGTCCACCACAGGCACGTCCGTTACGATGCCGAGGGCGGAATCCAGCAGCGCGCCGACTCGGCTTTCCCGGTCTTCGCGCGTCTCGGTCCAAAGGGGCGGGACGACGAATTCAGACTCGCGCGGCAGCTTCTTCATATCGCCGCGCTTCTGCGCTGTATCCTCTAGAATGGCTTGCACGGCCTGCATCAGCTGGCGCGCCTGCTCATGGGACGCATCGCCGGCGCGAGGATCGGCCTCGATATATTCGGCGGCCGTGTCAGGCGCATCGTTGCGGCTGATCAGTTCGCCGATCCCGTCGGGGCGAGCCTTCGATTGCGCGCCGGCCTCTGGTGCCGCCAGCGTCAGGCTGCAGCCAAGTGCGATCAGGATCGCGGGCCGGAACGGGACGACGCGTGTCATAAGGGCCTCCATTACCGCACTCAGTGCCCGGAATTCAGGCAAATAGATGGTGATGGACGGTCTACTCGATCAAGGACCCTCCCGACAGTCAGGGCCGAAATCGTTGTTACGACGCGACTGCGCGCACCATTGCGATCAGTTCCGGCGTCACCTGACGGGCGTCCGTCAGCACGACCATGTGCGTCATCCGCGACGGCATGCCGGGGTGGGATTTCGGAAAACGGACCTTAACAAACGGGGCAGATGCAGGCTGTGCTCCGAAGGCAAGTGCGAGACGCAACTCGCGCGGTGCGATGGTGAGAATGCCGAACTCCTCCCCGCAGGACAGCGACACGTAGCCCGTGCGTGCATCGAAGCGCACTCCGCTCACGGCCCTTTCGATCTCGCGCAGAACCAACTGGGCGAGCGGGCGATAGGCTTTCGCATCGGCGAGCAAAGCATCCAAAGACGCGGGTGTTGCCGCGGCCTTCGCTGTCTCGGCGATTGCGGCCGTGCGGCCCGGTTCGGATCGTGGCGGATCATGCCGGCTCGACATCGACGGGGGCGATGATGCTGCCTGAGGGGGTGCAGGGCCCGCCGCAGGTTCGGGACGTTGCAGCGCTGGCCGTCCTTCGTCATCCTTGCGGTCCAAAGCCGGTGCGGGCCCTTTGCCGATATCGGCCGGATCGGCATAAATCGGCCGCCCGCCATTGTGATAGATGCGCTCCATCCACGACGCCTTGGCGAACAGGAAGCCCTGGGTGCGCAGCCAGTCGATGATTTCGTTGCGATCTTCCAGCCCGCTTCCGGCGATGGCCTCCATCCAGCCGGTAAGGTCGCGGCCGGTATCCGCCGCGAGGCTTTGCAGGAACTCCCTTTCCTTTTCGGCGTAGTCAATCCCCATGTTTCCGTCTCAGAACCAGAGGCGGGTGCGGGTCGCGTATTCGCGCCACGCATCTCCGAACGTCGCTTCGAGATGCCGCTCCTCGGGCCGGATTTGCAGGACAGTCACGAGCCAGGCGAAGACGAGCGCCATGGCGACGAACCAGATGTTGCGCGTGATCTCGGCGACGCCGAACAGAAGTAACACGTCTGCCAGATAGATCGGGTGTCGCCGCCAGCGATACGGCCCATCCGTCACAAGGACGCTCGCCCCCTGGTGGGGCAGAATGGTCGTGCCGTGTTTCCAAAGCGTCACTGCCGCCCACCCCAGAATGACGATGCCGGCTGCGCCGAATGCCATGCCGACGGCGCTCGCCGCCCCATCTCCCTGTCCCGGCCAAGGCAGCGGTGCCATCCGGCCGAGCAGAAACGCACCCAGAACGGCGGCTAACAGCAGCAGCGGCGGCCACGGGATCCGTCCGGGACGCGGAATGTCGCTGGAGGCAGGGGGCGGCATGAGGTCTCCTCAAAGGGGCTGCGTCCCTTCGTATAGCACTCATGCGCTTCAGACATTAGGAGGTCTGTCGCTCTCGGACGATTACAGCCGGACAACCGCCGGCCGGCCAGGCCCCGCCGGCAACACTCAGGACCGCGACTTGGACTTCGCCGGGGCGGGGACCGTGGGGGAGGGAGACGGTGCCGATGGCCGCGCCGCCAATTCCTTGTCGAGATCGAAGCTCGGGCAACCTAGTTCCACGAGCCGGTTGTTGTAGGCTTCGAGTACCGGTCGGTCGCCAGCCGCCCGCGATGCGGCATTTGTCGCGGTCGCGGTTCCAAAGACGGTGCTGGTGACTGATCGCATCGTTGCGGATGTACCCGATGGGGCAACCTTGTAGTCTTCACCGCGCAAAGCAAGCAGGCGGACCTGCAGGCGTCCGGTCAGTCGGCTGCAATCGAGCCCCCGCTCCTCCGCCGAGAGGGTGTAGGGTCCGGAGTAGGTCGGTTCGGGCACGCTGGCGGCATTTTGGACTGATGTCGTCGTGCTGGCACAGCCGCCCGCGGCCACGAGGCAGGCGACCAGGAAGGGCAGAGCGGCGCGAGGGAGGCAGGAAGTCAAAGGCGGTGTCCCGATTGGCACTTCACAAGCCATTCTCTGACCTCAAAAGACGGGCTTAAGCAAGGCAACAGCACGGTCAGGACATGGCTAAATGGTCGCTTGTGATTCGTCGCCGGTCGCGGCTTCTATGGGGCGGCAACAACAGGGAGATAGGGTGTTATGAGACAGTTCCGGACCTGGGTTGTGGCAGGGCTGGGGGGCATACTTGCCGCCGGGATTGGGTCGCTTTCGCCTGCTGTGCAGGCGCAAGAGGACGATTCGGGACCGAAGCGGCTGACCTGCACGTTCGCATCCGGCACATCGACCAGCTACGAAGATGGTGCGTTCACGTCCAAGCCGGCGAGCACGCTATCGTTCTCCCTCGACAAGATCGACCTTGAGGGGCAGGCGGCGGAATTGATAGCCGGTGCCGATGCCAAGCCGCTGACCGTCAGGATCATTCGTGCCATCAACGCCAATCACTTCCTCGAGGTGGTCAACGAGGGGTTTCTCAACCTCACGACGATCTACGACAAGGACGCCAAGACCGGTACCTATCCCGCCGTGCATTCCCGCCATCTCGGCATTCTCGGCCAGCCGGTCTTCGGCCAGTACACGGGGACCTGCAAAGACGAGTAACGTGCGCAAATCTGTGGACGAGTGGTGCGAGGCCGCGTGAGGAGAGCCGGTCAGCCCCTAGGTTCGGGCGCTACCTTCGAGACGTTGGGACATCACACCATGACGCTGCATCTAATCAAGCTGTCGGTCGGATCGGATTCGATCGAGGATCATGCGCAGTGGCAGGCGGCCAATCGCCAGTTCTGGCGTAAGGTTGCGGGGCGCTCGGCCGTGTTCCACACGACCTTCCAGATGCCGAAGCGCACGGAAGAGCTTCTCGACGGCGGCTCGCTCTACTGGGTCATCAAGGGCGTCATCCAGGCGCGCCAGAAGCTCGTCGGTTTCGACGAAGGGCACAAGGAAGACGGCTCGCCCTGCTGCCTTCTCCTGCTCGATCCCAATATCGTGCCCGTGCGGCCGGTGCCGCGCCGCGCCTTCCAGGGCTGGCGCTACCTCGACGCCGATAGTGCACCGCCGGATCTGGGATCGTCGTCGCGCGGCGACATCACCGAGCTGCCGCCCCACATGCGTCGCGAATTGGCGGCGCTGGGGCTCATCTGACAGGAAGGTTGTTACGTTTCGTGCGCAAGCCCATCATTACGTCCATCGTCGCGGCGCTGCCGCATACCGTCCCGTTCGTGGGCCCGGAGACGATGGAGCGCGCCCGCGGCCGTCCCTTTCGCGCGCGTCTTGGCGCGAATGAAAGCGCCTTCGGTCCTTCGCCCCGCGCGATCGAGGCTATGGAAGCGGGTGCGCGCGAGATTTGGAAATACTGCGATCCGGAGAACCACGATCTGCGCGAGGCGGTTGCCCGCTTCCACGGCGTGACGATGGCGAACGTCGTCATAGGCGAAGGGATCGACGGCTTGTTGGGTCTTGCAGTCAAGATCGCCGCCGATCCGGGGACACCCGTCGTGACGTCGAATGGCGCCTATCCGACTTTCAACTTCCATGTTTCCGCGCAGGGGGCGCGGTTGGTCAAAGTGCCCTTCAGAAACGACCGGGAGGATTTGGACGCGCTGCTGGAAACCGCGCGGCGCGAGAAGGCGCGCGTGCTCTACGTTTCCAATCCAAACAATCCGATGGGTTCCTGGTGGCCGGCCGATGCTCTGGAACGTCTCATTGCTAACCTGCCCGATGGGCTGCTTCTCCTGCTCGATGAAGCCTACTGTGATACGGCGCCCATGGGTGCTGTTCCCGATCTCGATATTGCGAATCCCCAGGTGCTGCGGCTGCGCACGTTCTCCAAAGCCTACGGTCTCGCCGGTGCTCGCATGGGGTACGCGCTGGGCGAACCTTCGCTGATTGCGCTCTTTGAGAAGGTCCGCAACCACTACGGCATCAATCTCCTCGGTCAAATCGGTGCGCTGGCCGCACTTCACGATCAGGTGTGGCTCACCGAGGTTGTTGCCCGTATCACCCGGGCGCGGGCGCGCATCTCGGATATTGCCCGCACCAACGGTCTGCAACCGCTGCCCTCCGCCACGAATTTCGTGGCCATCGACTGCGGACGCGATGGAGCCTTTGCCAACCGCGTGCTCGACGGACTATTGGAACGCGACGTTTTTGCCCGCAAGCCCGCCGTGCCGCCGCTCGACCGCTGTATCCGGGTCAGTTGCGGCCTGGATGCGGAACTCGATGTCCTCGCCGAAGTCCTTCCTCAAGCCCTGGCGGCCGCTGCATGACCTCGTCCCGAACCAAGCATCTCGTTCTCATCGGCGGCGGCCATGCGCATGTCTTCGTCCTGCGGGCATTCGGCCTGAAGCCGCTGCCCGGCGTCGAGATCACGCTCATCGCTAAAGAACCTTTGGCCCCCTACTCGGGCATGCTGCCGGGGTTTGTGGCCGGGCACTATACGCTGGAGGAATGCCAGATCGATCTGAGACGGCTTGCGCGCTTTGCCGGGGTGCGCCTGATCGAGGGCGCCGCCACGGGCATCGACCGCATCAACCGGCGCGTCCATATAGGCGGGCAGGAGAGCGTCCCCTACGACGTGCTCTCGATCGACGTCGGCATCACGCCTGACATGTCCGATATTGCCGGCGCGGCCGAGCACGCGCTGGCGGTCAAGCCCGTCTCGGAGTTCGCGCCCAAATGGCTTGACCTGCTCGCGCGCGCCGAAGCGCCGGAAGGGCCGCGCCACATTGTGGCGGTGGGCGGCGGGGCGGCTGGCGTGGAGCTTATCCTCGCCGCGCGGTTCCGCCTGACGGCGTCGCGATCCTGGGCCGAGCGGGCAGCCAATCCGTTCAGCTACACGTTGATTGCCGGCACCGGGGTTCTGCCGAGCCACAATGCGCGGGCGCAAAGGCTGGCGCAGGTGGCTTTGCAGCGCGGCGGCGTCCGTGTGATTGAAGGCGACAGCGCGGTTGCGATCACGCCCGATCGCGTGCGCCTCCGATCGGGCCTTGAACTTCCCTCCGATGCGGCGCTC
This sequence comes from uncultured Alphaproteobacteria bacterium, assembly GCA_963825555.1. Classification (GTDB taxonomy): domain Bacteria; phylum Pseudomonadota; class Alphaproteobacteria; order Rhizobiales; family Hyphomicrobiaceae; genus JAGVSR01. Next base: position 84,138 of record CAWGTZ010000009.1, read on the forward strand.
GTCTCCACCCGCGCCAAGGCGCCCGCGTGGCTTGCCGGTACGGGGCTCGCGCGTGATGCCGGGGGCTATCTGGCGCTCCGACCTACGCTTCAGACGATCAGCGATGACGACGTCTTCGCTGCCGGTGATTGCGCCACCGTACTCGAGCATCCTCGCGAGAAGGCGGGCGTCTTCGCCGTGCGCCAGGGCCCGGTTCTGGCCGATCATCTGCGCCGTTATCTCGAGATGCGCCAGCTCGATCCGTTCGTGCCTCAGCGCCGCTTCCTGACGCTCGTATCGCTTGGCGAGAAGTCGGCGATTGCGAGCCGCGGCGGGTGGGCCGCAGCAGGGCACTGGGCTTGGCTTTGGAAGGACTATATCGACCGGCGATTCATGGCTCGCTTCAGCCGGTTGGGATAGCCGGCCGCGGCAGACCGTTGCGCACAGCACGCAAACGATCAGTTCGCCGTGCTGACCACGGTCGGGGACCAGCTGCCCGCAGCGGTGTTGTCCACGTTGGCCGGCTTGAAGGCCACGGTGGCAGCGGCCACGGGAGCAGCCGGAGCCGGTGCCGCCGCGATTGCCGGCGGGGCTGTAAAGGAGGGACCACCCTTCTTCGGATCGAGCTTCACCATCTGGCGTACGAGCGCGGTGTTTTGCTTGGCCTCGTTCAAGGACACGGCTGTGGCGCCCACCTGGGTTGCCTCGTCGTATTTGCCCTGGAGGCCGAGCACGAGAGCGAGGTTCTGACGTGTCTTGACGTTGCTGGAATCCCGCGACACTGCCTGACGCAGGAGACCCTCGGCGCGCTGGGGATCCCCACTCATCGCATAAGCGAGAGCCAAATTATTCTGCACGGAGGCGCGGTCCGGTGCGAGCTGGTTGGCGCGTTCCAGGTGCTGCACGGCCTCCTTATACTTTCCTTGCTTGGCGAGTGCGGCGCCACGCGCCGACATCACACGCCAGTCGGGGCGCAGGGGATCGTCCGCAAAGGCGAGAAGCTGTTCGGCCAGCGACGTCTGGTCCAGTTCGAGGGCGAGGCGACCGTACTCGGAGGCAATCTGCTTGTCCTGATTGTTGAACTGGGCGGCCTGCTGGAGAACCTGGAAGGCTTCGCTCTTGCGGCCCAAGGCCTTCAGGTTCTTCGCATAGGAAAGCGCGGCCTGCGCATCTTGCGGGTTCTTTGCGTACTTTTTGCCCCAATAGTCGGTGGCCTGGGCCAGTTCGCTCTGAAGCATGCCGCCCATGCCGGGCGCGGCTTCGGCTGCGGGGGGCTGGGAGGATGCCAGGAGATCGAGTCCGGTGTCATCGCCGAGGCTGGAGCAAGCGCCCGTCAGGGCGGCCATCGCGAGGACGGCGATGCGCCGTGCGAGTCCACTGCCGCGTGTTGAAACGCCCACCGCCACTGTACCCGTCATAAACTTCTCCCGCGCGTGAGCCCATGGCGAATCAGTGCATGGGCGGGTTTGATGCGGGCGTAGTTTTCCGGTACAGCCGTCAACAAAGACTTAAGCTATAGGGATCGCGGACGGAGAGATGTCGGAACAACTCGGGGTGGATCAGAGTGCTGATTCCTTGCGGGCTCCTTCCGCCCATTCCTCCATCTCGGGCATGGCGAAGATGGTCTCGATGTATCTTGCCGTTGTTCCATCATCGCCGAAGCGGGCAAGATCCGGCACGTAGGTACGAAAGCGCGAGCACACCGGGGCGTACATGGCATCCGCGGCACTGAAGTCGCCAAACAGGAACGGTCCTTCTGCGCCGTAATTCGTTCGGCAGTCGTGGAAGCTGTGCACGATGCGCCGGATATTATGGTCGATGGCCTCCGGGAAGGTCTCCATGGGCTTCACTGCAAAAAGATCCATGGGGCACATTTCGCGCAATTTCATGAAGCCCGCGTGCATTTCCGCCGAAACAGCCCGCGCGATGCCGCGAGCGATGCGATCACGGGGCCAGATCGGGTGCTCGGGGTAGAGGTCGGCCAGGTACTCGATAATCGCCAGGCTGTCCCAGATCAGCAGATTCCCGTGCTTCAGAGCCGGAACCTTTCCTGCGGGCGAATGGGCGAGAATGCTACTCTTGGTATCGCCTTGTCGCAGTTTGACGCTGACTTCCTTGAACGGAATGCCGAACCTTCTCATGACGAGCCAGGGTCTGAGGCTCCAACTCGACCAGATCTTGTTGCCGATGACGAGGGACAAGTCGGAATCGGGCATGCTTTCGCCTTCCTTCAGCGGGTATGCTAGGTCCTGATATGGGTCTAGGTCGGCTTGTGGCGCCGCACAACCCATGCCCGTATCCGGGCTGCTACCTAGTAGGGCTCTGCAACGGTATCCCGAGAGACAAGACGAGCGAGACGGCCATTCCATGACATCCGGTTCCGAGACTTCAGCTTCGACAACCTTGCGCGAGGCGGCGGGCCTCTACGCGCCTGCGGACAGCCCCGGCGTACCGATACGGCTGGTAGCTTCGGGCGGGGTCGGCGAGATGGGCCTTTCGCCTTCCGAACGGCGCTGGACCGAAACGATCGCCTTCAAGGGCGCGGCGAAGGCCCAGGCGCTCCTTTCGGCCTCCGACGGAGCTCTGGCATCCGTCCTCTTGGGTGGCGGCAACGGGCAGGCGGGGGAGCCCTGCGGTCCCTCCGATCTGCTGCTTGGCCAGATTGCGGGAACCTTGCCTGCCGGCACGTACAAGCTCGGTTCCGGCTTTTCCAACGCGGATTTGGCCTCGCTCGCATGGGGACTGGGCGCTTATCGATTCCGCCGATACAAGTCGGCCAAACCCGATGCCGCCGCTCCCGTCGCGCAACTTGCGCTGCCGGCCAGCGTCGATCGGGCCGCGCTGATCAACACGGTAGAAGCGGTGTGGCTCGGGCGCGATCTCATCAACACGCCTGCCAGCGACCTTGGCCCCGCTGAAATGGAGGCAGTCGTCCGCGCTGTGGCTTCAACTCATGGTGCCGATGTGCGTTCGGTCGTCGGCGACGAACTTCTCGCGCAGAACTTTCCCATGATCCATGCCGTCGGCCGGGCGAGTCCGCGTGCGCCGCGCCTCATCGAACTCACTTGGGCCAAGCCTGGCGGCCGTCCCGATGCTCCGAAGGTGACGCTCGTCGGGAAGGGGATTACCTTCGACACCGGCGGCCTCGACATCAAGCCGCCGTCGGCCATGCTGATCATGAAGAAGGATATGGGCGGTGCGGCGGTAGCTGTCTCGGTGGCGCACATGATCATGGGCCAAGGGCTCGATGTGCGCCTGAAGCTCCTCATCGCGTCCGCGGAGAACTCCGTTTCGGGTGATGCCTTCCGTCCCGGAGACGTCCTGAAAAGCCGCGCCGGCCTCACGGTGGAGATCGGCAACACCGACGCGGAGGGCCGTCTCGTCCTCGCCGACGCGATGGCGCTGGGCGATGAGGACGAGCCCGACAGCATGTTCGTCTTCGCAACGCTCACGGGCGCGGCCCGCACCGCGCTCGGCCCCGATCTGCCGGCGCTTTTCACCAACGACGACGCGCTCGCCGGACGATTGCAGGCCACGGGCGAGGCTATCGGCGATCCCGTCTGGCGCCTGCCGCTGTGGCCCGGCTACGACCGCAACCTGGACAGCGAGGTCGCCGACATGAACAACATCTGGGAAAGCCCGTTCGCCGGCTCCATCACGGCGGCGCTGTTCCTGCAGCGCTTTGTCAAGAAGGCGAAGCGCTTCGCTCACTTTGATCTCTACGGCTGGCGACCGGCGGGGCGCCCGCTGGGTCCCAAGGGCGGCGAGGTTCAAGCGGCGCGCGCCGTGCTGGAAGTCCTGCGCGGTGAGAGCGGGGTGGCATGATGTCGGAGATCCCTGCCGCGACCCTTCCCGATCCGCGTCGTCACGCGTTCCGTCCAGATCTGGCCGACGAGCGCCTCGTCGGCCGTGTGGAGGCGCTGCGCTACATCGCCGGCCAGCCCTCCCAGATCATCCGTCCCGCCGTCCCCTTGCGCCGCCGCCCGGTAGCCAGCGACGGTCTTGACACCGAAATCCTGTTCGGTGAACGCGTCAGTGTTTTCGACGAGGCGGACGGCTGGGCCTGGGTGCAACTCGAACGCGACGGTTATGTCGGCTACATCCCGGCGAACGCGCTTTCGGAAACGATCGTGCCGCCGACACACCGCGTGAAAGCAACAGGGACGTTTCTCTATCCGGAAGCGGATATGAAGGCCGCGCCCATCATGCATCTGAGCCTGAACGCCGAACTCACCATCGTGGAGGAGGGCGAACGTTTCAGCCGCACGCACATCGGCGCGTATGTCGTCAGCCGGCATATCGCCGAGATCGAAAAGGTCGCGCGCGACTACGTGGAGATCGCCGAGCGCCTCATCGGCACGCCGTATCTTTGGGGCGGTAAGACCCGCATCGGGATCGATTGCTCGGGCCTCGTCCAACTCTCCCTGCAGGCAGCCGGAATCGATGCCCCCCGCGACAGCGACATGCAGATGGCCGAACTCGGCACGCAAATCGAAATTCCTGGAGACCTTGAAGGTCTTGAGCGCGGTGATCTCATCTTCTGGATGGGTCACGTCGGGATCATGACCGATGGGGTGATGCTGCTTCACGCCAATGCGCATCACATGTCGACTGTCGTGGAGACCCTGCCCGAAGCCTCCGAGCGAATTGCCAAATCCGGCACGCCTCTGATCGCAATCAAGAGGATGGGCCAGCTTTCCAGCGCTTCAGCTGATGGCGCGTAAATGCCCACTCGGGCGTTGAAAGCGTGTCGCCGAAATCGGTTCCGTACCAGGCCGAACCGTCCGTCGCGTTCGGGTTCTTTAGAACGTGGATCTCCTGCGCCGGCATGTAGCTCTGGGCCAGCAGGAAGCGCTTGTCCCCCGTGTCGGGATCAATGGCCATGTCCACGACCAGAACGGCGTGTCCCGGAAAACCGCCCTTGATGAAGACATCGCCGATGGAAATTTCGGCGACATTGACGGGCAGCAGTTCGCGCTCCAGAGAGTACGTGCCGGCGTATGCAAAGACATAGTCCATATACTTGCGGAAGCCCGCATAGTCCTGCCTCGCGCGATTGGCGAAGCGCAGCCGCTTGCCCTTCGTATCGTTGAACGCGATCTCGCGCTTGCGGCCTTGCGCATAGAGCCATTCCGCGCGCAGCCGCATGACGGCATCGGCGCATTGCTGCAGGTCGCGTTTGCCCACATCGATGTCGATCACGGCCGCGTGCACGTCCTGTCGCCACTTCGGTGCACCGGTGTGGAGCAACACGGGGGAGCCCGTGGGCTTCATCGGCAGGCCGCGCAGCCACGCGGCGAACGAATCTTTACGCGCGGCGACACGGACATATCCGGCCGGCGAGGGAAAGCGGCTCTCCAGGCTCTCAGCCGCCGCGTCCGACGGCTTCCAAGCATAGGTAGGCGTGGCCACGGCAGGCGCCGTTCCGGCAAAAAGCGCAAGTGCGGCGAGAGCCGCCCAGGCGGTCGATCGGAGTGGATGTTGAATGGAAAAGGGGATCATCGGGCCTCGTGCAAGATGGGCACGGCAAATGCTTCAATCGGGCTCCGGTGGTCTGCCAGCAGATGATGGCGGTTTTGCGTAGCTTTGATGGTGCCGGTCGCCACTGCCAGCCAGCACGGCCGGCCTCATCCCAGCTTTCACGCAAGCAAGTGTCACGTGTTACCCCGTGGCCAAAAACGCAAGAGCCCGGCAGGCGTTTCGCCGTGCCGGGCTCGGAGCGATGGGCTCGTCCGGAGATGTTTTTTGCGGGCTGGCTGGAATCTGGCATTGACGGTCATCGGCGCGCAATGCTGACCCGATGCCTGTTGCCGCTCCTGTTGCGCCGCGTTTCCTCCCGACCCAATCACGTTAGATCTTAGCAGTTGCAGGACACCGCCGCTCTGGCTCCACCAGCCGGACATCCGAAACGTGCCGCGGCACGCTCTTCCCGACCGAAACCTCCGTCATCGGGCACACGCACCAGTTGGCCGGCGCGCACGACGACTGCAATCTGCTTCAAAGTTTCGAATTTTCTGTTTCTGCCGCTTCGACGGCGCAAGGCGTTACATCTTGCTGGACCTACAGGACGCTGGCCGTCCTGCCTGTTGCGCATGAAGCATGCGTTCAAGACGCATGACGCCTGTACCGCATCAAAGCGGCTTGAGACTACCCGGCGGAGACATTTTCCTAGACCTCCTTTCGGCAAGTCGAAGAAGTTTGCGCCCCATACCCCTGGCTGTCAATTCACAAACGGGCGGCGCATGAAAAGTGATCCCGCATTGGCGAAGCACGCTTGGCGCAAGTGGATATGGTTGACGAATTGTTAAATATCGCGCGCTAGCGTTCAAACGAAAGCCCGCATGCGGTTTCCGCAGGCGCGCCTTTTTTCATGAAGTTTGGAGACGCCGGCAATGAAGTCCGTGCTCGGTTTCGTATCTCTCATGGCCGTTGGGCTCATTGCAGCGAGTGCGGTGGCCGTCATCGGTGCGGGCGGGCTATCGCGCCTGCCGGTGGACGGCGCCGCTGCGCCGTTCGTCGACTATCGCTCGCTGTCGATCGGCCTCGTAATAGGCCTCATGCTGTCGTGGCTGGCGCGTGTCAGCTGGGCCGAGCTGCCCCGCCGCGTCATCGGCTGGCTGTGGGCGAACGAGCGCAACTTCTATCGCGGCGCGCTGGCCGCTATGCTGATTGCGATCCTGATTTTCTACTGAGAAGGCGTCCCTGAAAGGCCTGTTGGCTCAACCGGCGGTGAGGGGTTCGGGGCGGGCCGGCCTTGTCGAGCCGTCGTTGGCAATCTTGAAAACTTTGTCGTAGGCGGCGCGCAGCGCAATCGCCTCGGACCGCCAGTCGAGCACACTCTTGGCGCGCACCTGTCCCTTTTGGCCGAGCCGCGCCCGCCGGTTGGGATCGTCGCATAGTTCCGCAACCAGCCGGGCCAGGTCTTTGGGATCGTTGTTAGTGGCATAGAGCGCCGCGTCGCCCGCGCTGCGGATCGTCTCCGTGAGGTCGAAGCCCACGAGCGGAATGCCGAGTGACATATACTCGAACACCTTGTTCATCGAGCACTTGTCGTTGAAGGGGTTCTTAGGATCGGGTACGACGCCGATATCGAAGGTCGAAATGGCAGACAAGAAGTCCTCCGGCGAAAGATAACCGGTGAAGCTCACGTGTCTGTCGAGGTTCAAGGAACGCGCCAGGGCCTTCAGTTTGGGGACCTCCGTGCCGCGCCCCACCAGCACGCACTGAATATCGTCGCGTCCCTTTTCGTAGACCAGATGCGCCATGGCATGGATGAGGTTGTCGACGCCGTCCTGAGCGCCCATCACACCGACATATCCGATCACATGGCGTCGCCCGTTACGTAGTGCGGGTGAGGGGTCGCGCCGCACGAAGCGGGAAAGATCCGGGGTTGAGCGGACGATGAAGACGCGATCCTCAGTCATGCCGCCGCGGTCAAGCGCTACGCGACGGTAGGACTCGTTGGTCGCCAGCGATACATCGGCGAGGCGAAACGTCATGCGCTCGAGCCACAGCAGGATGCCGTACATGCGGCCACGGCGGCCGAACTTGGCTTCGTAGAGTTCCGGGTTCAGGTCATGATGGTCGAAGACAAAGCGCGTGCCAGAGAGCAGACGCCAGAAGCCGGCGAGCAGGAAGATCGTGTCGGGCGGGTTGCAGGCCTGGATGACATCGAAGCCGATCCGGGACTTCACCTTGAACGACAGGAGGAACTGGTAGAACAGCGCGATCGCGTATTCCGCGATATAGCCCAGTGCGGTGTCGGCCTCGACGGGCAGGGGATGGCGGAAAATCTCGATGCCGTCGATCGTTTCGCGGCGCGCCTGATAGATACCGCCGGTCGGGCAGATCACCGAAACGGTATATCCCGCATCCTTCAGCGTGTTGGCCTCCTGCCAGACGCGGCGGTCGAGCGGCACGGTGAGGTTCTCGACGACGATCAGGACACGGCGGGCTTCGGACATGGGCAACGCTCGAAAGGGAAAATGGGGCAAGGCGCGGCTGGAGCGCACCTCACGTCGAAGCTCACTATGCCTGATGCGGGTTAAGGGGTTTTTCTCTCCCGCAGTCTAAGAACCCGTAAAAACTGTCGCATTTTCGAGCGAACTTGCAGGCAACAAAGAAAAAGGGCGGCCTTTCGGCCGCCCTCTCTCGCTCCCCTTGGATGTCTTGCGCCGGTTGCCGTGTGGGCAACTGAAGGCGCATCAGACCGAGTAATACAGATCGTACTCGACCGGGTGCGGGGTCATTTCGTAGCGCATGTTTTCAGCCATGCGCAGTTCGATGTAGGCGTCGATCATGTCGTCGCTCATCACTCCGCCGGCCTTGAGGAACGCGCGATCCTTGTCGAGCGCATCCAGTGCCTCGCGCAGCGAGCCGGCAACCGTCGGGATCTGGGCCAGCTCAGCCGGCGGCAGATCGTAGAGGTTCTTGTCCATGGCTTCGCCCGGATGGATCTTGTTGAGAACACCATCGAGGCCGGCCATGAGCATGGCGGTGAACGCAAGGTAGGGGTTGGCCGACGGATCGGGGAAGCGGATCTCGATGCGCTTGGCCTTGGGCGAAGACACGTGCGGGATACGGCAGGAGGCCGAACGGTTGCGCGCCGAGTAGGCGAGCAGCACGGGGGCTTCATAGCCGGGGACGAGACGCTTGTAGGAGTTCGTCGTCGGGTTGGTGAAGGCGTTGATGGCCTTGGCGTGCTTCAGGATGCCACCGATGTAGTACAGGCAGGTGTCCGAAAGATCGGCGTACTTGTTGCCCGCGAACATTGGCTGGCCGGCCTTCCAGATCGACTGGTGGACGTGCATGCCTGATCCGTTGTCGCCGAAGACGGGCTTGGGCATGAACGTTGCCGTTTTTCCGTAAGCCTGAGCAACCTGATGCACGACGTACTTGTAGACCTGCATATGGTCGGCCATCTGAATCATCGGGCCGAACTTCACCCCGAGCTCGTGCTGGGCGGCGGCGACCTCATGGTGATGCTTCTCGACGGTGACGCCCATCTCGGTCAGCACCGACAACATCTCTGACCGCATGTCCTGGCAGCTGTCGATCGGCGGAACCGGGAAGTAGCCGCCCTTGACGCGCGGACGGTGGGCGAGGTTGCCCATTTCGTAAGTCGTGTCGGAGTTCGACGGCAGTTCCGAGCTGTCGACCTGGAAGCCGACCTTGTACATGTCGGCCGAGAACTTGACGTCGTCGAAGATGAAGAACTCGGCCTCGGGGCCGAAGTAAACGGCGTCACCGATACCCTGCGAGAGCATGAAGGCCTCGGCCTTTTTGGCGATCGAACGCGGATCGCGCTCGTAGGGCTGGCCCGTGGAAGGCTCGCGCACGTCGCAGAAGACGGCGAGCGTCGACTGGGCAAAGAAAGGATCAATATGGGCCGAAGCCGGATCCGGCATCAGCAGCATGTCCGACGCCTCGATGCCTTTCCAGCCTGCGATCGATGAACCGTCGAAAGCATAGCCGTCGGTAAACATCGAATCGTCGACGCAGGAAACGTCGGCGGTGACGTGCTGCATCTTGCCTTTGGTGTCCGAGAACCGCAGGTCCACGAACTTCACGTCCTTGTCCTTGATCAGCTGGAGGACGTCATTGACCGTCTTCATGGGTACTCCCCTATTCGTCCCTTGATGTGAAACTCTCATGCGCGGGCCGGCCGGCCCGCGACATCAGTTAGATCGCCTCCGCGCCGTGTTCGCCGGTGCGGATGCGAATGGCTTCCTCGATGTTGGAGATAAAGATCTTCCCGTCACCGATGCGGCCGGTCTTGGCGGCGTTCTGGATGGCCTCGACAGCCTTGTCGAGCATCTCGTCGCTCAACACCACCTCAACTTTGACCTTAGGCAGAAAATCGACCACATACTCTGCCCCCCGATAGAGCTCGGTATGGCCCTTCTGGCGGCCGAAGCCCTTGGCCTCGATCACGGTTATGCCCTGTAGACCGATGTCCTGCAGCGCTTCTTTGACCTCATCGAGCTTGAACGGCTTTATGATGGCTTCGATTTTTTTCATGTTCTCCTCGGCCTCCCGTAGAGCGCAGACGTCGACCCGGCGCCCGACGCGGCCTTGGTTAGCACGCGCCATGCCAAGATCCCTGGCGTCCGGATTCTCCAGTTGCTACAATGTATTAAAAGGAATTCGCCTGATTTTTAGCTGGTCCACCCGCACCCATTGGTACGAGTTTTAGGCAGAATGCACAATAAAGCATCATTCCATGGGCGCGTCCCTCACCGGCATGCGGGCTGCCATCCGCCCGCTCCATTGGAGGGTGCGGATATCGTGCTCCAGAGGCGGTACAAGCTGGGAGGCGCCGGAGGGTCGTGGGGAAGCCGGACCGGACGCCCGGTGGGTGCGATTGAGAAGGTTGCGTGATGGCCAATCTGGAACTTCTGACGACCGATCAGATGGGCGCTGCCGACAGGGCGGCGGTGGCGGCGGGTGTCCCATCGCTGACCCTCATGGAGAATGCGGGCCGGGCTGTAGCCGACGAGGTTCGCCGTATGTGCCCGGCGGGCAGCCGGGTGGCGGTACTGTGTGGGCCTGGCAACAACGGGGGCGACGGGTTCGTTGCCGCCCGCCACCTCAAGCGCGCCAGCTACGATGTCCGCCTGCACCTGCTGGGCGACAAAACTGCACTGAAGGGCGATGCGGCGGAGATGGCGCGGCGCTGGGATGGGCCCATCCGCGCGCTTGAACCCGAGGCGCTTCAGAGCATGCATCTGGTTGTCGATGCCCTCTTCGGCGCCGGGCTTGCCCGTCCGCTGGACGGGACGGCGGCTCAGATGGTGGAGGCCATCAATGCCAGTCGCCTTCCCGTGGTGGCCGTCGATGTGCCAAGCGGCCTCGACGGCACGACGGGCGAAGCGGCCGGTCCCGTGGTGCAGGCCACGCACACCGTGACCTTCTTCCGCCGCAAGCCCGGGCACGTTCTGATGCCCGGCCGCGCGCTGTGTGGACCCACTGTGGTCGCCGACATCGGCATTCCCACTTCCGTCCTTGGTGGTGACATCATCATCAGCACCTGGGCCAATGGCCCGGACTTGTGGATGTCCCATTTTCCGCGCCCGGGTGTGGATGGACACAAATATTCGCGGGGCCATGCGGTGGTCGTGTCCGGCCCTGCCTTCCGGTCGGGCGCGGCGCGTCTTGGCGCGCGGGCTGCGCTCCGGATCGGCGCGGGTCTGGTCACGGTGGCCAGTCCTCCGACTGCGCTGCCGGAGAACGCGGCCCATCTCACGGCTATCATGCTGATGGCTTGCGAGAGCCCGGAAGTCTTGGGCAGTATTCTGGAGGATCAGCGCAAGAACGCGCTACTGATCGGCCCCGGTGCCGGGATCGGCAGCGAGACCGCGGAGATGACGGCGGTGGCCCTGCGTTCGGCCGCTGCGGTGGTGCTCGACGCCGACGCCCTCACGGCGTTTGCAACCGGCGCGAGCGCGCGCGTTCCCGCCGTCGGCTTCGGCTTCACGGGCACGCTTCGCGCCCAGAGCACGAGCCCTGAAGCTCTGTTCGCGCTCGTTGCCGACCGGGCCGGCCGCCCGGTCGTGATGACACCGCATGAGGGGGAGTTCGCCCGCCTCTTCCCCGGCCATGAGGGCACCAAGCTGGAGCGCGCCCGCGCCGCGGCAGCGGCTTCGGGTGCGGTCGTCGTTCTCAAGGGTCCCGATACAGTGATCGCGGCTCCCGATGGACGCGCCGTGATCAACGACAACGCCCCGCCCCAGCTTGCGACCGCGGGCTCCGGCGACGTGCTCGCTGGCCTCATCACCGGCCTTCTGGCCCAGAAGATGCCGGCCTTCGAGGCGGCCGCAGCCGCCGTTTGGCTGCACGGGGAGGGGGCGCGACTGTTCGGGCCAGGGCTCATCGCCGAAGATCTGCCAGAGACGCTGCCGCGGGTGCTCGCAACCCTTGCCGGTTCGGCAGGCGCCGTTTGAGGGTGGGCAACGGCCCCTGCGCAAGGTCCTGACCCGGGGCGGCCATATTCTGCGATTATTGACGGATCGGGCGGAGTCGCCCACATCCTTAAGCTTAGAACTGAATCGGAGACCAGGCCCCTTTTGGTGCAGCGATACCTGAACACAGCACTCCTCCACAAACGGCTTTCCGGCCGGGTGCAGGCAGCGCTGTGCCTTGGTACGCTCGTCGCATGGGTGCCCGTGGGGACGCCCGTGGCCGCCCAGGAGCCCCCCGCCGGCGCCGAGCAGTCGGCACCTGCGGCCACGGCCGCGCCGCCGTCCGCGACCGTGTTGGCCGACAAGGCGGCCGGCCATCTGGTGCGCGGTGAGACCTCCGAGGCCATCACCGCCTATACGGCCGCGCTCGCCGACCCGACGCTCTCCAACGACCGCCGCGCCACCTTGCTCAATGATCGCGGCGTAGCCTACTCCCGCGCCGGCCAGGTGAAGCTCGCGATCGAAGACTTCAATACCGCCGCGGGTCTCTTCCCCGAATACGCCGCCGTCTACAACAACCGCGGCAACCTGCTCGTGTCGCTGGGGCTCATGAAAGAGGCGCTCAAGGATCTCGACCGCGCCATCCTGCTGGCGCCCGGTTACACCGCTGCATTCAACAACCGCGCCAGTCTGCACGTGCGGCTTGGCCATTACGGCGATGCGATTGCCGACTACACTCAGGCAATCCGGCTGACACCGCAGAGCCCTGCGCCTTTGAGCGGCCGGGGACAAGTGCATCTGGCGCTGTTGAGGCCGCACGCGGCCGCGCGCGATTTCAGCCGCGCCGTCGAGGCTGACGCGCGCTTTTCGCAGGGCTATCTCAAGCGTGCCCAGTCGATGTTGATGACGGGTTCCTATTCCGAGGCGATCGAGGACTTGTCCCGCGCCGTCGCGTTCGACGTCAATAACGCCGAGATCTACTCGCAGCGCGGCGAGGCCTATCTGGCCGTGCGTGAGATCCCGGCAGCTCTCAAGGATTTCTCGCAAGCCATCGCGATCGATCCGCGCCACGTGCGCGCCTATCAGGGTCGGGGGTTGGCGCACGCTTACGCCAATTCCTTCGATGAAGCCTTTGCGGACCTCAACCGGGCCATCGAACTCGATCCGCGCTCGGCGCGTGCCTTCGCCTTTCGCGCCTTCGTCTACAAGCAGACGGGCCAGGTGGGTGTGGGCGGCAAGGACATCGAAACGGCTCTGAAGCTGGACGAAAAGAGCGGCGAAGTGCTTTGGGCCAAGGCCGAGATCGAAGAGGCGCAGGGGCGGACAGAACTGGCCATCGCCGATGCCAAGCAGGCACTCTTGAGCCAACCCGGACTCAGGGATGCCATTGATCTCCTGCGGCGCGTGGCGCCCGACCGGATGGACGACTCCGGGATCGTTATTGCCGGCGCTGCGACGGCTCCTTGGCGAGTTATCCGGCGCGGCGCGCAGTACGAAGCCTTGAGCGACGACTATCCGCGCCTTGCCGTCCCGATGGAGATGATCGGAGAGGGCAGTCCGAAGATAATCGCTTGGGAAGAGAAGGCTGCGCCCCACGAAGGATTCGCCGTCTTGCGTTTCTCCGCCGGAACCCTGACGTCGGCGCAGGGCAAGGAAGAGGTCGAGATGGCAGCGCTGATCGATCTTACCCAGCAGATGGTCCTGTCCGTCGTGCCCAATCGTCAGGGCAATAAGACCTCGAACTGGTCATGGGAGGATACGCGCGTTACGATCGCGGCCCTGGACGGCGTCAACGAAGAAATTTCCCTGAACCCGGGCGGCGGCTATGGAGCTATGGCAGGTGCGGCCGGAGCGGCTGTCGGAGCGGGTACGCGCCGCCTGTCTACCGGAAGCGGTGCCGGTAGGGGAGCGGGTTCGGGTGGGGCATGGGCACCCTGGAATCAACCGTTTGGCATGCCGAATGCCGGCTCTTCGACGTCCAGCAAAACGTCCAAGAGCGCGCAGAAGAGGAAAAAGAAGCCGAAGAGTTTCTTCGAGCTGCTTTTCAACTGAGCCGGCCGTCTGGCGGACCGTCTCGCGCGCTGATCCAACCGGGCCCGGGAGGCGTTGACCCGACACGGGCAAGTTTTGTTCGGTCCGGATTCTTCTCCCATCCTGAAATTTGACGTTCTGCCATTTGAAGGTCACGGGTCCATTCATGCCGGCCAAGCCCATCATCGTCTGGTTCCGAAATGACCTGCGCCTTTCCGATAACCGCGCGCTTGCGGCGGCCCTGGCGACCGGCGCGCCCCTCGTGCCGGTGTATGTTCACGACCCTGAGGCCGCCAGCCAGTGGCAGGCTGGCGGCGCATCGCTCTGGTGGCTGCATGGCTCACTCACCGCACTCACGCGCGCCCTGAAGGATATTGGAGCCGCGCTCGTCCTGCGCCGTGGCCCCATCGGCGACGCGCTTGCCGCGCTCGTGGAGGAGGTGGGAGCTCAGGGCCTGTACTTCACTCGCGCCTACGAGCCCTGGGCGAGAATGCAGGAAGAGGCGATCAAGGATCGCCTGTCGTCTTCAGGCGTCGAGGTCAAGCGCTTCGCGGGGTCTCTCCTTCGCGAGCCGGAAAGCGTACGTACAAAGGCGAACGAGCCTTTCAAAGTCTACACGCCGTTCTGGCGCGCGCTGACGGCGCTGGGCCCACCCGAGCGCCCGCTGCCCGCCCCCGAACGCATCCGGATGCCGTCTCGAAAAGTCCGAGGCGACGCGCTTGCCGATTGGGATCTCCTGCCATCGCGGCCCGATTGGGCGAGGGGTTTGCGAGAGACATGGCAGCCAGGAGAAGGGGGCGCCAATGCGCGTCTCGATGCCTTTCTCGAAACGGGCCTCAGCGGCTATGCCGAAAGGCGCAACCTGCCCGCCGTCGAGGGGACCTCGCGTCTTTCGCCGCATCTGCACTTCGGAGAGATCAGCCCGCACACCTGCTGGCATCGCGCTACCGAGGCTTCCCGGGCCAGGCGCGGGTGCGATGCAGGCCTTGAAACGTTCCTGAAAGAACTCGTCTGGCGCGAGTTTTCCTATCACCTGCTCGTCCACTGGCCCACGCTGCCCGAGGCGCCCTTCCGCGTCGAGTTTTCGAAATTTCCCTGGGTGGAAGATGCGGATCATCTCAGGGCCTGGCAACGCGGCCGCACGGGATATCCGATCGTGGATGCGGGGATGCGCGAACTTTGGCACACGGGCTGGATGCACAATCGCGTGCGCATGATCGTTGCCTCCTTCCTCGTGAAGCACCTGCTCATCCCCTGGCAGGCCGGTGAGGCCTGGTTCTGGGACACGCTCGTCGATGCGGATCTGGCGAGCAATTCCGCGAGCTGGCAGTGGGTGGCAGGTTCCGGTGCGGATGCGGCCCCCTATTTCCGCATTTTCAACCCCGTGACCCAGGGCGAGAAGTTCGACGCCGACGCGCGCTATGTCCGGCGTTGGGTGCCGGAGATCGCCAAGTTGCCCGACAAAGTCATTCACGCCCCCTGGACAGCTTCGGCGGCCATTTTGGCCAAGGCAGGGGTCAAGCTCGGGACGACCTATCCTCAGCCCATTGTCGATCATGCTGCCGCCCGCCAGCGCGCGCTGGACGGCTACGCCCGCATCCGTGCTGGCGGCGCGTAGCGGTCCTTCGCCGTCATGGGGGCTGGAAGCGCAGACTGGTAAGGCTATGATAACCTTAACGCGACCATAGTCGGTGGGCTGACCGCTCCCCGGCGGTCTCGTTTTTGTTCAGCGTAATCGGGGGAGGAATTAGTAGTGCGTTATCGGTTTATGACTTCAGCAGTCGTCGCTGCCTTTTTGGGTATCGTCGCGATCGGTCCGGCTCTGGCCGATGTTCGGGTCCGCATCGACAAGAGCTCGCAGAGCATGACCGTTGCGGTCAACGGCTACGTGCAATACGTCTGGCCCGTCTCGACTGGAAAGCGCGGCTATAGCACGCCGCTGGGGACCTATCGGCCGTTCCGCCTCGAGCCAAGCTGGTATTCGCGCAAATACGACAATGCGCCCATGCCACATTCGATCTTCTTTCGGGGTGGCTACGCCATCCACGGCACAACGCATGTGAGCCAATTGGGCCGGCCGGCCTCACGCGGCTGCATCCGCCTGCATCCGTCCAATGCGCGCGCTTTGTTCAGCCTCGTTAGACGCCATGGCATGAAGAACACACGCATCACGATTACCAACTGAACTGATTTCCAGAGCGGCACTGCCGCTCTGGATCTACAACATAAATCCGGGTTGTTTCCCGTATCGCGTATCTGTCTGGAGTTCTTCTGATGCGACGAAGCCGATCCCTCGCCCTTGCAGGCTGGGTTTTCCTTTTGGTCCAGCCGCTGGCCGCCGAGACGCTGCCGGAGGCGGTCAAGGCTCCCGCGCCGAGCGTCCAGGTGATCAACAAGGGCTCGCAGGCCGAGTCTCTTCAGGCCGAATCGCCTCAGGCCAAATCTCCGCAGGTCACGAACTCGCAGATCGAAGGCGTCGCCGCTCCGGCTGGGGAGACGATGGGCGCGGCGGATGATCTCGACAAGGCCGCGGCCGCAACCGAGGCTGCAGCGACGGCAGAAGCTGAGCCCGCGCCGCCGCCGGAGCCGACCCTTCACATTGACATCAATCTCGCCTCTCAGCGCATGGTTGTAACGGAGAACGGCAAGGCCAGATATACGTGGCCGGTCTCATCGGGCGCCTACGGATACCCCACGCCGACCGGCACCTTCCAGCCGTCCTGGATGTCGAAGATGTGGTACTCGCGCCAGTATGATAACGCGCCCATGCCGCATTCGATCTTTTTCAAGAACGGCGCGGCAATCCACGCCACGAATTCCGTCCATCTGTTGGGACGTCCCGCGTCGCATGGCTGCGTGCGCGTCTCGCCCAGCAATGCGGCCAAGCTCTATGGAATGGTCAGCCGCCACGGCAAGGAGCGCACCCGCATCGTCGTGCACGGCAAGCCGAAGTACGCGCCTGCGCCGCGCATTGCCTCGACGCGCCCGGTCCCGCCGCGGTATCGCACGGGCCGCGTCACCTATGGCTACAGCCCTTATTCCTACAGCGGGTCCGCGCCCCGCTACGTCTATCCGGGCGACCAGCGCATGTCTTACGTGCAGGCTCAGAAGCGCCGGAATGCAGCTTTGAAAAAGCGCCGGGTCGTTATCCGTCAGTACTACTCGGCGTACTGAGGCCATTCTCCATCGTCGGGACGAATGCAAACAGGGCGGCGGGGTTGCTCCTCGCCGCCCTTGGTCCTGGTCGGCGGATTAACGTCAGAAAGGGTTCCAGGTCGGCCGGTCTGTAAAGCGCAGATAGCCGATATTGGCGCCGAGCCGCAGGCCGATGCCCGAGCGGATCGGCGCCATGATGACGTCGCCGCCCTTCAGAAGCGTCATGCCCACGCCGCCGACGAGATAGGCCGACCCGTCAACTCCGGTGAAGTTGCGGTAGAGCTGGGAGGGATCGGTCATCCTGTAGATCAGGATCAGCGAGCGTCCGCCTTCTGCGCCAAAATCATAGCCGAGCGATGGCCCATGCCAGTGGATCTGCTGCGTGCCGCCCTGCCTCAGGTAGAGCGTGCCTTTGCCGTAGCGCAGACCCGCGAGAAACGCCCCGCCGCCCTCATTCCCGAGGATGTATCCCGTCGGGCGCCCGGCGCTCGCGAATGCGTGCTCGATCACGCTGGCGAGGCTCGTCGATATGGTGCCGAAGAACCCGCGCGTTGCCTCGCGGATCTCGTCGATCGTGTAGCCGTCCTCGCTGGTGTCGAAGGTGACGGGCGGTAGCGAATAGGGCTCTCCGACCGTGGAGGGGGCCGCGCCCGCCGACGGAGGCTGCGGACCCGCCGGTGCGGGGGAATGCGTGTTCGTATCCCATGTTGCGCCGGGTCCGGGAGCCGGGGGTGGGGCAGGCTTGGCCGGCGGCACCACGGCAACCTTGGCCTGCGGGGTTTCCACCTTGGGCGCAGCGGCCCGCGGTGGGGGTGCCTGGGCCGTGGGTGTCTGGGCCGGGGGTGCCTTCGAAGCCGTGGTTGCGGCCGCCGGTGCAGGGCCCAGTTCGCGACTGATTTTGTCGTCGAGGTAGGCCGTCTTCGTCTTCATCACGGCGAGGATCTCGACACTGGCCGCCTCGATCTCGGAGAGTTTGCTGCAGTCGTAGGTGCCGTCGGCCGCGGGACGGCCGAATTGGTCTACCTTGCTCAAAAGGTCGTTCGCCTGGGTGTCGAGTTCGCCGAGCCGCCCGTCCTCCAGATAGGCCAGCGCTCGCTCTTCGCGACCTTCACCCGTCCAACCCTTCTTGTCAGCGAGCGCATTGAGCCGCTTGCGCATGCGCGGCTGGGCCTCGGCATTGTAGTCCCGCAATGTGGCGCCGAATTTATC
This sequence comes from uncultured Alphaproteobacteria bacterium, assembly GCA_963825555.1. Taxonomy (GTDB): domain Bacteria; phylum Pseudomonadota; class Alphaproteobacteria; order Rhizobiales; family Hyphomicrobiaceae; genus JAGVSR01. The sequence continues at coordinate 102,413 of CAWGTZ010000009.1, forward strand.
GACGGCCTCCGCGAAAGTCTCCGATGAGCAGCTCTTCTCCGCCTGCGCCGAGGGGGAGGCTAAGAGCAGGATCGCCGCTGCAATGGCCGCAAGTGAATTCCGAATCATCACGACACCCAAGTGGCTTAGTCTCCTGAGTGGAGAGGGTGACAAAACGGCGGAAGCGTGGCGGCGCGCGCACGGAGGGCTGCATCGGTACGCTTTAGGGCGTTCGGGACCGTTTTCACGATGCTCGACGTCGGTTTGTCCAGGCCAGCGCCCGGCAGGCCCTTCGCATCCTTTTCGATCAGCGCGTCATATTCGGCCAGTGTTTCAGCCGGTGCGGACGCCTTCACGTGCACGATCTTGTAGCCGCCGGCCTTCAGAGCATCGAGAGGTGCCGGCATGGCCTTCGCCGTTACAGGCTACTGTATGTCGTGCATCAACAGGATGCCCTCGCTCCGCTTATCGAGCTTGGTCAGCACGTCCTTCACGGGTTTGGCCGCGTTGGGGTACTTGATTTCGAAACTGTCCACGCCCATCGAGAACGCCGTGACGTTGCGTTCACCCACATGCTTCAGCGTCTCAGAACTGTCCTGCAGGATGGGATAGCGGAAGAATGGGGCGATCGGCTGCCCGGGGGCGCGATGGACCGCACTCAGCCCCTTCTCGATCTCGTCGACGCCGTCCTTGGCACACTTCTTCTTGCGGATGTTTGCGTACGTCATGGCATGCGAGCCGACCGTGTGGCCGCGGGACACAACATCCCGCAGGATGTCCGGAAGGCCGAGCGCCATCCTTCCGATGGAGAAGAACGTCGCCTTGGTACAGTTGTGGGCGGGCGCGTCGAAGATCGCGCGCGTCGTCTTCACCTGCGGTCCATCGTCGAACGTCAGGATCACGGCCTTCTGTTCCAGAAAATCGTGGGCACTGGACTGCGCAAGCCGAAAGCCCCGACCTCCGGTCGCTTCGATCTTCACGGTGCGGGAGACGCCAAGAGCAGTGGGGTTGCTCTCGCAGACGGAGTTCGCAACGACCGACGGAGGTGTCGGCACCGGGGCGTTGGCCTCCGTGCCTTCGGTCAGCGCAGGACGGGCGGACGCCGACGGGGCTGCGGCAAAAATAATGGGCGCATCGAGTCCTCCTTGCTGCGCCAGCGTTTACCTTGGCAATCGCGATCGCGCGGGGCGAGGTTGTCGACCGTCTCATCACAGAAGGATGGGATCATTTCACCAATCGGCCTCAATCCTCCCCTCTGAAGAGGGACGCGATTGATCCAAGTCATTTTATATTAGAACAACCTAATATAGTGAGGATCAGTCGCATCGATCAGCCGGCCCTGCTCTTGGGTGTCCGGCCCGAAAATGGAGACACCCCATATGACCAAGACATCCCTTGCTCTTTCGTCCGTGCTCGTCCTCGCGTGTATGGCTCTACCCGCGGCGGCTGCAGGCAAGGTCAAGACCGACTGCGCCGATGAAATCTCGAAGTTCTGCGAGGGGGTCGAGCATGGGCAGGGCCGAGTTCGCAAGTGCTTGCAAGAAAAGATCGAAGAGGTTTCCTCAGCCTGCCGGACGGCGCTCGAAACCACTGGCGCCGGCAAAAATAAGAACAAGGACGCCGGCGGCGCGGAGAGCGGCGCTACGGCTGACTAAGTCGGGTAAATGTCCCTGTTCGCCCATGTGGCATGGGCGGGCAGGGACACAGAACCACAGCCCAAAATTGTGCTGGATCGTGCACACTAATTGTCTAGTATTGTGGACATCTTCAAATGTCCATGCTTTTGGACACAAGTCGTGACAGGAGGCCGGTCCGCCTCTAGGTGGCCGTTGGTAGAACGAACGATCGGAGTGCGAGAGGAATGCTGGACGACGCGACAATCCGCGAACCCGAGGTGCAGCAGGGCGGCGAACGTTCCCTGGCGCCGGGTCTGCGCCGCGAGCGCGTGATCGAGATCAAGCATTATACCGACAAGCTGTTTTCGTTCCGCACGACACGGGCGCCGTCCTTCCGCTTCCAGAGTGGGCAATTCGCCATGATTGGTCTGGAGACAGAGGCGCGTCCTTTGCTCCGCGCCTACTCCATGACGAGCGCGGTCTATGACGACCATCTCGAGTTCTTCTCCATCAAGGTGCCGAACGGTCCGCTGACATCGCGCCTCCAGCACATCAAGGTCGGCGACGAGATCATCGTCAACGGCAAGCCGACGGGCACGCTGCTCATTTCGAATCTGCGTCCGGGCAAGCGCCTCTGGCTGTTTGCGACCGGCACGGGCTTTGCGCCGTTCGCCAGTATCCTGCGCGACCCGGAGACGTATGAGAACTTCGAGACCATCATCGCGGTCGAGGGCTGCCGGCTGGCAGCCGAACTCGAGTTCGCAACCAACGTTGTCACCGACGTGCGCCAGCATGAGTACTTGGGCGAGGTCGCGGCGGACAAGTTGCGTTACTATGCTACGGTGACCCGCGAGCCGTTCCATCATCAAGGCCGCATTCCGGATCTAATCAACTCAGGCAAGATCTTCGCCGATCTCGACCTGGAAGGCCCACTCGATCCAGCGCAAGACCGCGTCATGATGTGCGGCAATCCGCAGATGCTGGCCGATGTGAAGAAGTTGCTTGCGGCCGCCAGCTTCGAAGAGGGCTCCAGCGGCAAGCCGGGCGATTTCGTAATTGAAAAAGCCTTTGTCGAAAAATAGGAAGGCCACTGTCTCAGAGCGGCTATGATTTGGCGAGGGGCAGCATCATTAGGATGCTGTCCCTCGGTCCGTTTTGCCGGTCTTAATTGCCCACGCCGGGATGATCCTTCATCGCCTTTCCGGTCAGGCTCTTGTCGTCGGGTTTCGACGTGGGGCTTGCCGTTGAGCCGTTACCTGAGACGCCAGGCGCATCCTTCATGGCTTTTTCTGCAAGACCGCCGGTCTCCGGCTTGGCCGTCGGATTGGCGGTCGTTCCGCTCTCCGTCACACCGGGACTATCCTTCATGACTTTGTCGGAAAGATCCTCGGCAGCAGTCGCCAGCGTCGCCGATGCCGCCACAAGTAGAGCGGCGAGTGAAATGATCTTCATAGCTGTTGTCCTTCAATTGGGGCGTTCGATTGGGTTTCGAAAGAGCGACGGTTCGAACTGTCGCTTTGAGATACGGTCCTCTTCCGGGCGGGTTTCAGATGACGGAAATGAAAAAAACGCCGGGCGCTTGGCCCGGCGTTCATTCGTTGCAGATGCGCTGTATAATCTACTTCAGGCTCGGGAAATTGAACTCGGCGCCCTTGCGGATGCCCGTTGGCCAGCGCGCGGTCACGGTCTTCAGCCGCGTATAGAACCGCACGCCCTCCGGCCCGTAGATCGAATGATCGCCGAACAGCGAGCGCTTCCAGCCGCCGAAGGAATGATAAGCGACCGGTACCGGGATCGGAACGTTGATGCCCACCATGCCGACCTCGATCTTGTCGGCGAACGTGCGTGCCGCGTCACCATCGCGGGTGAAGATGGCGGTACCGTTGCCGTACTCGTGATCGTTGATGAGCTTTGCCGCCTCGTCAAAGGAGCCCGCGCGCAGGACCGACAGCACGGGGCCGAAGATCTCCTGCTTGTAGATTGTCATTTCTGGCGTCACGCGGTCGAACAGCGAGCCGCCGAGGAAGAAGCCGTCCTCATAGCCCTGCAGCACGAGTCCGCGTCCGTCGACGACGAGTTCCGCGCCTTCCTTCACGCCCTGGTCGATAAGAGCGGTGATCTTTCGCTTGGCCTCCGCTGTGACGACGGGCCCCATCTCTGCGTCTGGGTCCGTGGCGGGGCCGACCTTCAAAGCACGAACCTTGGGTGCGAGGGCTTCTACAAGCTTGTTTGCGGTGGCCTCGCCCACGGGAACGGCAACCGAGATCGCCATGCAGCGCTCGCCGGCAGAGCCGTAGCCTGCGCCCATCAACGCATCGACCGCCTGATCGATGTCGGCGTCGGGCATGACGATCATGTGGTTCTTCGCGCCGCCGAGCGCCTGCACGCGTTTCCCGTTGGCGGCCCCCCGCGCATAGATGTATTCCGCGATGGGTGTCGAACCTACGAAGCTCACAGCCATAATATCCGGATGGTCGAGGATCGCATCCACGGCTTCCTTGTCGCCGTGGACGACGTTGAACACGCCGGCCGGAAGTCCCGCTTCCTGCAGCAATTCCCAGATCAGCAAGGTTGAGGAGGGATCGCGTTCCGAGGGCTTCAGGACGAAAGTGTTGCCGCACGCAATCGCGACGGGAAACATCCACATCGGCACCATGACTGGGAAGTTGAAGGGTGTGATGCCCGCCACGACGCCGAGTGGCTGACGGTCGGACCAGCTGTCGATATCGGGCCCGACATTGCGGCTGAATTCACCTTTCAGGAGATGCGGGATGCCGCATGCGAAATCGACCACATCGATTCCGCGCTGCAACTCGCCGAGCGCGTCCGGATGCGTCTTGCCGTGTTCGCGGGAGATGGCACGCGCGATGTCGTCGGCGCGCTTCTCTAGAAGTTCCTTGAACTTGAACATCACCTTGGCCCGCTTCATGGGCGGTGTCATGCCCCAGGCCGGAGCGGCCGCCTTGGCCACCGCCACCGCAGCGTCGACTTCGTCCTTCGACGAGAGGGGCAGGGCGGCGATCTGTTCGCCGGTTGCGGGGTTGAACACGGGTGAAAGGCGCGCCGACGCCGACGTGACCTTGCGGCCGTGGATGGCGTTCTGGATCGTGAACATGGTAGGGCCTCAGCGTGAAAAGTAGCTATATGAGCAGGGGGCGTTACGGCGTGGTGGTCAGCACGTCCGTCAGGATGTCGAACAGCTCGTCGATCTCGGACTTCGTGATGATCAGTGGCGGTGACAGCGCAATGATGTCGCCCGTCGTCCGGATGAGCAGCCCTTTCTCGAAGGCTTTCACGAAGCGGTCATAGGCCCTCTGGGTTGGCCGGTCGGGTATCGGGTCGAGTTCGATCGCACCGATGAGGCCGATGTTGCGGATGTCGATGACATGCGGAAGGCCTTTCAAGGCGTGCAGCCGCTCCTCCCAATAGGGCGCCAGATCGGCCACCCGTGTGAGCAGTCCTTCTTCCGCATAGGTGTCGAGCGTGCCGATGGCGGCGGCTGCGGCAATCGGGTGGCCCGAGTAGGTATACCCGTGGAAGAAGTCGATCATCGACTCGGGTCCCTGTTGGAAAGCCTCGTGGACCTTGTCGGAGACGAACACCGCGCCCATGGGGATGGTGCCGTTGGTGACGCCCTTGGCGGTTGTGATGATGTCCGGCTTGATGCCGAAGTAATCCGAACCGAACGGCGCTCCAAGGCGGCCGAAGGCCGTAATGACCTCGTCGGCGATAAGGAGAATGTCGTGCTTGCGGCAGATCGCTTCCAGCCGCTTGAGATAGCCCTTGGGCGGAATGAGGACGCCCGTCGAGCACGCAACCGGTTCCACAATCACGGCGGCGATGGTCGAGGCGTCATGCAGCCCAACGAGCCGTTCCAGATCGTCCGCAAGCTCCGCGCCGTGCTCGGGCTCGCCTTTTGAGAAGGCATTGCGGGAGAGGTCGTGCGTGTGCCGCAGGTGATCGACGCCCGCGACGAGTGCGCCGAACCATTTGCGGTTGTTCACCATGCCGCCGACCGACATGCCGCCGAAGTTGACGCCGTGATAGCCGCGTTCACGCCCGATGAGGCGCACCTTCGTGGCGTTGCCCTTGGCGCGGTGATACGCGAGCGCCATCTTGAGCGCGGTCTCCACGGACTCCGAGCCGGAGTTCGTGAAGAAGACGTGGTTGAAGCCTTCGGGCGCGATGTTCACGAGGCGCGAGGCCGCTTCGAAGGCTTTGACGTGCCCCATCATGAACGTGCCGGCGAAGTCGAGCGTCTCGGCCTGTTCCTTGATCGCGGCGACGATCTTCGGCCGGCAGTGGCCGGCATTGACACACCACAGTCCCGACGTGCCGTCGATCACGCGCCGGCCATCGGGCGTGAAATAGTGGATGCCCTTGGCGCTGGCGAAGAGCCGCGGCGCCTTCTTGAACTGCCGGTTAGCCGTGAACGGCATCCAGAAGGCTTCGAGATCGTTGGTCTTGAGCTGCACATTCATGATGTGGATCCTTAGAAGGCGCGAGCCTTCCTGAAATGAATGATCACGCGGTCTGTGTCACGGCCTCGGAGAGGCTTGCTTCGAAGATGTCCATGCCTTCCCGCACGAGGTCGTCTGATGCGGTCAGCGGCGACAGGAAGCGTATCACGTTGCCGTAGGTGCCGCAGGAGAGCAGGATCAGCCCGCGCGCGTTGGCGGCCTTCATCAGCGCCTGGGTCAACTGGGGCGCTGGCTCGTGGCTCTTCTCGTCCTTGACGAGTTCGATCGCGCACATGGCGCCTAGCCCCCGCACGTCGCCCACGCAGTTGAGGTTGGAGCGCGCCTTCAATTCGTTGCAACGGTCCATCATGATCTTTCCGATGGCGTTGGCGCGCGCGCAGAGGTTCTCGTCCTGGATGATGTCGAGTACCGCATGGGCCGCCGCGCATGCCACTGGATTGCCGGCATATGTGCCGCCGAGGCCCCCCGGACCGGAAGCGTCCATGATGTCCGCGCGCCCCGTGATAGCCGCGAGCGGCATGCCGCCGGCGAGGCCCTTGGCCATGGTGACGACGTCGGCCTTTACGCCTGCGTGCTCCATGGCGAACATCTTGCCCGTGCGCGCGAAGCCCGTCTGGATCTCGTCGGCGATGAGTACGATGCCGTGCTCGTCACAGATGGCGCGCAACGCCTTCATGAACTCCGGCGGTGCGATGTTGAACCCACCTTCGCCCTGCACCGGCTCTATGATGATGCCTGCGATGCTGGAGGGATCGGCCGTGTGCTTGAAGAGGCTCTTCAGGCTCGCGAGGCTCTGTTCCACGGAGACGCCGTGATAAGCGTTCGGGAATTCGACCTGATAGATGTCGGCGGGGAAGGGGCCGAAACCCTTCTTGTAGGGGACGACCTTGCCCGTCAGGGCCATTCCCATCATCGTGCGGCCGTGGAAGCCGGCGGTGAATGAAATGATGCCCGGCCGCCCCGTATGGATGCGCGCAACCTTCACCGCATTCTCGACGGCTTCCGCGCCGGTCGAGATCAGCATCGTCTTGGCAGGTCCGGTGACGGGCGCGATGGCGTTCAGCCGCTCGCAGAGGCTCACGTAGGATTCATAGGGGGTCACCTGGAAGCAGACGTGGCTGAACGCCTTCATCTGCTCCTCGATGGCCTTCAGGATGCGCGGGTGCTGGTGGCCGGTGTTGGTCACGGCGATGCCGGCGGCAAAGTCGATGTAGCGCTTGCCGTCCGTGCTCCAGATCTCTGAATTGAGCGCGCGTTGGGCGTAGATGGCGGTGGCATGCCCGATGCCGCGGGGAACGGCATTTGCGCGGCGCTCGTGAAGCTCGGCGGAGTTGGCCATGGGGTCGTTGCTCCTCAAGAGAAGGCCTGGATGCCCGTCTGGGCACGGCCCAGGATCAAGGCGTGGATGTCGGCTGTGCCCTCGTAGGTATTGACGGCCTCGAGGTTCAGCATGTGGCGGATGATGGGATAGTCGTCCGAGATGCCGTTGCCGCCCAGCATGTCGCGGGCGGTCCGCGCGATGTCGAGCGCCTTCAGGCAGCTGTTGCGTTTGATCAGCGAGATCGCTTCCGGGGCCAGCAGCCCTTGTTCCTTCATGCGGCCGGCCTGCAGACAGGCACCGAGCGCCAGGGCGATCTCGGTCTGCATGTCGGCGAGCTTCTTCTGCACGAGCTGGTTGGCGCCGAGCGGACGGCCGAACTGCGTGCGATCCAGTACGTATTGGCGGGCGGTCTGCCAGCAGGATTCAGCGGCTCCGATGGCGCCCCATGCGATCCCGAAGCGCGCATTGTTGAGGCAGCCGAACGGGCCCTTGAGCCCTGAAACGTTCGGCAGAAGATTGGCTTCGGGAACAAAGACGTCCTCCAGAACGATCTCGCCTGTCGTGGAGGCGCGAAGTGCCAGCTTGCTGTCGATCTTGGGGGTGGAGAAGCCCGCCATGCCGCGTTCCACGATGAAACCGCGGATCAGCCCGTCGCCCGTTTTTGCCCACACGATGGCGATGTCGGCGATGGGCGAATTCGTAATCCAGGTCTTTGCTCCGTTGAGCCGGTAGCCCGCGCCGTCCGGCTTGGCGCGCGTCTTCATGCCCGCCGGATCGGAGCCATGATCGGGTTCGGTGAGGCCGAAACAGCCGACGATTTCGCCGGTAGCAAGCCCAGGTAGGTACTTCTGGCGCTGGGCTTCGCTGCCGTAGGCCCAGATTGGATACATGACGAGGCTCGACTGGACACTCATGGCGGAGCGGTAGCCGCTGTCGACCGCCTCGATCTCCCGCGCGATGAGGCCATAAGAGACGGCGCCCACGCCGGCCCCGCCGTATGTCTCGGGTATCGTTGGGCCCAGGAAGCCCATGGCGCCCAGTTCGCGCATAAGCGAGCGGTCGAAGCCCTCGTTGCGGAAATCGGCGACGACGCGGGGGCTGAGCTTGTCGGCGGCGAACTTGCGTGCGGCCTCGCGCAGCATGCGCTCGTCTTCGCTCAGCTGCGCCTCAAGACCCAGCGGATCGGTCCAGTCGAATAACGCCCGCGGCGCCTCGTGGGCGGCGGGATCGGCTTCGAGGTCGGTAGGCTTCAGGGGAACCGCTGTCATGGCTCAAATCCGATTGCGCGCTGGCGGCTACATGCCGCCGAGGCAAATGAACTTCGTCTCCAGGTATTCCTCCAGGCCCTCCGCCGCGCCCTCGCGGCCGAGACCCGATTCCTTGACGCCGCCGAAGGGCACCACTTCGTTGGAAAAGATGCCTTCGTTGACGCCCACCATGCCGGCTTCGAGGCTTTCCGCCGCCTTCCAGGCGCGTGAGAGGTTCTGGCTGAAGAGGTAGGCAGCAAGCCCGAAGGGCGTGGCGTTGGCGAGCGCAATCGCATCTTCGTCGGTCTCGAAGCGGATCAGTGCCGCCACGGGTCCGAAGATCTCCTGGTTCACGATGGCCATGTCGGAGGTCACGCCTGTCAGCACCGTCGGCTGGTAGAAGAGTGCGCCCGATGCATCCTTGGCGCCCCCCGTCTTCACCTTGCCGCCCTTCGCCACTGCATCCGCCATAAGGCTTTCCACCTTGGCGACCGCATCTTCGTTGATGAGCGGACCGAGGCTCACGCCCGCCCTGGCTCCCGGTCCGACAACGAGGCCCTGCGCGGCCTTCGCCAGCGCCTCGGCAAAGCGGTCGTAGATGCCCGCCTGCACGATGATGCGGTTGGCGCACACGCAGGTCTGACCCGCATTGCGGTACTTGGAGGCCATGGCGCCGGCGACGGCCTGGTCGATGTCGGCATCATCGAAAACGATGAGCGGGGCGTTGCCGCCGAGTTCCAAAGTCAGCTTCTTCACCGTATCAGCGCACTGGCGGTAGAGGATTTTGCCGACCTCTGTCGAGCCGGTGAACGTGAGTTTGCGTACGCGAGGGTCAGCGCACAGTACTTCACCCACACCACGCGCATCCGTCGTCGTCACGACGTTGAACACGCCGTCCGGCACGCCGGCCATCTGGGCGAGCTTGGCGAGCGCCAGGGCGCACAGCGGCGTATCCTCCGCCGGCTTGACGATAATCGTGCAGCCGGCGGCAAGGGCCGGTGCCACCTTGCGGGTGATCATGGCGATGGGGAAGTTCCACGGCGTGATAGCCGCGACGACGCCGATCGGCTGCTTGATCGTGATGTAGCGCTTGTTGGCCGCCGTCGTCGGGATCGTCCGGCCATAAGCCCGCTTTCCTTCCTCCGCGAACCACTCGACGAACGACGCGCCATACGTCACCTCTCCGCGCGATTCCGTCAGCGGTTTGCCCTGTTCGGAGGTCATGAGCTGCGCGAGCGATTCCGTCTCGGCGGTGATGAGTTCGAACCAGCGCTTCAGGATGGCGCCGCGCTCCTTCGCCGTCTTCGCGGCCCAGTCCGGCAGCGCCCGGCTTGCCGCATCGATGGCGCGGCGCGCGTGGTCTGGCGTCAGGTCCGGAACGGTCGCGATCTCGTGTCCTGTTGCCGGATCTACGACGGCGAACTGGTCCTGTGAGGTCACCCACTGTCCACCGATGAAGCCGGCGGTCGGATACTCGTCAGGGGTCGTGTCCATGGGTGGCGGTCTCCGTCAGCGCAGCGTGATCGAAATGGCCTTTAGGTCGGCGTACTTGTGGAGTGCGTGCAGCGAGCGGTCGCGTCCGAAGCCCGATTGCTTGAAGCCTCCGAACGGCATGGTGATGTCACAGGCGTCCCAGCCGTTGACCCAGACGAGCCCGGCCTTCAGTTCGCGCGCCGCGCGGTGGGCGAGTGTAAGATCCCGCGTCCACAGGCCAGCGGCCAGCCCATAGACAGTCCCGTTGGCGATCTTGATGGCTTCCTCCGGCGTCTTGAAGCGCGTTACGGCGAGCACGGGGCCGAAGACCTCTTCCTTCGCAAGCGTGTCGGTGGGCTGGACTGCGTCGAACACGGTGGGTTCCACGTAGAAGCCGCCCGTTTCCTCGCGCACCCGGTTGCCGCCGAGCTTGAGCGCGCAGCCTTCCTCATGGGCCGTGCCGATGAAGCGCAGAGCCGTGTTCATCTGCTCCTGGCTCACCATCGCGCCGAAGGTCGTCGTGGGGCTCAGCGGATCGCCAGGGACGATCTTCTTTGCCACCTGAAGAAGCTTTTCGACAAACTGTTCGGCGATGTCCTCTTGCACGAGCAGGCGCGAGGCGGCGGTGCAGACTTCGCCCTGGTTGAAGAAGATGCCCCACGCGGCGCTCACCGCGGCGGCGTTCAAGTCGGGGCAGTCCGCAAAAACGATCTGCGGGGACTTACCACCCAGCTCCAGCGACACGCGCTTCAGGTTCGACTGGCCCGAGTACTGCATGAGCAGCTTGCCGACGGGTCCCGATCCCGTGAACGCGATCATGTCGACATCCATGTGCAGGGCCAGCGCCTTGCCGGCCGTGGCTCCGAATCCAGGCACGATGTTGAGGACGCCTGCCGGCAGCCCGGCCTCGAGTGCCAGCTCGCCCATTTTCAATGCCGTCAGAGGCGACTGCTCGGCGGGCTTCAGCACAATCGAATTGCCCATAGCGAGCGCGGGGCCGACTTTCCACATCGCCATAAGGAGCGGGAAGTTCCACGGGACGATGACGCCGATGACGCCCAGGGGCTCGTGCACGGCGAATGAGATGCGGTCGTTCGTTTCGGGGCCCACCTCGCCATAGACCTTGTCGAGGGCCTCCGCGTAGTAGCGCAGCGTGCGGATCGCGCCCGGAACGTCGACGGAGAGCGCATCCTTGATCGGCTTGCCGACGTCGAGGCTTTCCAGAAGCGCCAGCTGTTCGGCGTCGCGCTCCATCAGGTCGGCAAACTTGAGCAGGATCGCCTTCTTCTGCCGGTAGTGCATGCGCCGCCACGTGCCCTCTTCGAAGGCCCGGCGCGCGGCGGCCACAGCCATGTCGATGTCGGCGGCCTCGCCTTCGGCGACCTCGTTGATGATCTGGCCGTTGCGCGGGGTGACATTCTGAAAGGTCTTGCCCGAGAGCGCTGGCCCGACCTTGCCGTCGATGACGGCGTTTCCGGGGATCGCCATGCGTCCGGCGAGCGTTTCGAAATGAGTGAGCGAGGTCATGGGATCGTTCCTTACGCGACGCGGGCGTACCACTGGTGGTCGAGAGCGGTGACGACGCGTTCGAACTCGCGCCGTTCGGTTTCCTTCATGTCGGCAAAGGTCTTCTGGAATACCGCGCCGAAGCTTTCCGTGACCACGCGCGACGCGCGGAACTGGGCCAGGGCGTTGACCCAGGCGGTCGGCACCTTTGGCGCGTTCGAACCGTCGCAATTGCCTTCCGCGGCAGGGCCGGGCTCAAGCTTGTTGACGATGCCGTGGTGGATGCCGGCGAGCACGGCGGCCAGAACCAGGTAGGGGTTGGCATCGGAGCCGGCGATGCGGTGCTCGACGCGGGTCGCGTTCGGGGAGGAATTCAAGACACGCAGCGAGGCTGTGCGGTTGTTGTAGCCCCAGTGGGCGGCCATCGGCACATAGGATTTCGGCTGGTAACGGCGGTAGGCGTTGGCCGACTGGGCCCACACGGCCATGAAGTCGCCCATGCTGTCGCGCAACCCCCCGAGCGCGTTGCGAAAGAGTGGCGAGATCGGATTGCCGGCGAATACGTTCTGGCCCTTCTCATCCACCAGGGACACGTGGATGTGCATGCCTGAGCCCGACCAGTCGTGGTGGGGCTTGGCCATGAAAGTCGCTTCCATCTGGTGGGCCCGGGCCGCGGCCTTGACCGCGCGCTTCAGGAGCAGGCCGTCGAGGGCGGCCGTCGCGGCGTCCTTGCGGTGCTTCAGATTGATTTCGAACTGGCCGGGCCCGGCCTCCTGCAACACAGCATCCACGGGCAGGTTCTGCGACTCGCAGATCCGATAGATATCGTCGATGAACGGGCCCACGCAGTCCAATTCCTCGAACTGATAGAGTTGCTGCCAGTCGGGATTGTCGACGAGCCCGCCTGGAGTCTTCAGCTGGAACTGGCCGTCGGACGATGCCGCGCTGACATAGAATTCGAGTTCGACAGCCACGACGGGATGGTATCCCATCTTCTCCAGGCTGGAGACCTGCCGCTGAAGGATGCGTCGCGGATCGAGCCCGCCGTCGTCCTCCACCGGCACCATCACGGCTTGGGCGTGCGTCGTATCAGCGACACTGACTGGAGCCAGCGTGTCGGCCAGAACACGGAACTGCAAATCGGGATCGCCCGTCTCCCAAAGCCGGCCGGTCTCCTCTACGCAGGAACCGCGCATATCCATGATGTAACAGGTGGAGGGGACCATGAAGCCCTTGTCGGCAAAGCCGATGAGGTCGGCCGAGCGGATTCGCTTGCCCCGCCCGATGCCGTTCAGATCGTGCATGAAGACGTCGATCCACTGCACGGAGGGATGGGCGGCGAGAAAGGCTTTGGCCTGTTCGGCCGTCAGGTAGGTCTCGGTCATGACAGCTTGGCTCCCGCTGCGCGGCCGAAACGGCGGAACAGCTTGACGGACACGGGGTTCTGGGCGGCTTTCCATTCGGGGTGCCACTGCACGCCCAAGCAGAAGGGATGATCGTCGGGGCCGCGGATCGCTTCCACGAGGCCGTCCTCGGCGAAGGCTTCCGCGGTGAGCGTCGGGGCCAGTTTCTTCAGGCCCTGGCCATGCAATGAGTTCACCATGATCTGCTCCGCGCCGATCCAGTCGCGAAGCTGTCCGGTGAGCTTCAGGGGATGGCGCGGTCCCCACCGCTCTTCGAGCGTCAGTTCCTTGCGCTCGCGGTGGTCATGGTGCCCCTCCTCATGGTGCACGGCCTGATGCAGCGTGCCGCCGAGGGCCACGTTCATCTCCTGGAAGCCGCGGCAGATAGCCATCATGGGGATCTTCCGTTCTACCGCCGTGCGGATAAGCGGAAGGGTCACCGCATCGCGCGCGGGGTCGAGGTCCTCCGGCATAACCGGATCTTCCTCGCTATAGTGGTGGGGCGCGATGTTCGACGGGCTGCCCGAGAAGAGAATGCCATCGGCCGTATCCAGCACCGCTGCGATGTCAACAAGGGCGACATCGAGCGGGATGAGGAGCGGCTGGCATTGTGCCACCTCCGCGATGGCGGCCGAATACTTCCGGCTCACCGCGTCGAAGGTGTAGCCTTCGATCAGCTTCGTGCAGCAGGGAATGACGACGATCGGGCGGCTCATGCGGCAAGTTCTCCGGCCACGTCATTCAGGGTCATATCGAGCGCCTTGCGGATCACGCCTTCGGCCTCATCGAAGTGCTCCTGGGTCCAAGTCAGCGGGGGTGCGCATACCATTGTGTCGAACACTGCCCGCATGATGAATCCCTCGCGGAAGAAGTGGTCGCGGCACATGAGACCGACGCGGCCGGGATCGGCAAAGCGCTCGCGCGAGCGCTTGTTGGCGCAGAGTTCGATGGCACCCATCATGCCCACGGAGCGGACCTCGCCGACAAGGGGATGATCCTTGAACTTGGCGAGCATTCTGGCCATTGCCGGCCCCGTGAATTCCTTCACGCGTGGCACGAGGCGCTCGTTCTCCATGATTTCCAGGTTCTTCAGCGCCACCGCGCATGCCACCGGATGACCGGCGAACGTGTAGCCGTGGTTGAAGTCGTCGTTGTGGTTCATAAGCGCCTCGACGATCTTGTCGTCAACGATGACGCCGGAAAGCGGCAGGTAGCCCGATGTTGCCGCCTTCGCGAACGTGATGATGTTCGGGCGGATCTTGTAATGCTCGGAGCCGAACCAGGTTCCCAGCCGGCCGAAGCCGGTGATGACCTCGTCCGCGAGCAGCAGGATGCCGTACTTGTCGACGATCTTCTGCACCTCCGGCCAGTAGCTGTCGGGGGCGATCTTGACGCCGCCTGCACCCTGAACGGGCTCGCCCGCGAATGCGGCGACGTTTTCCGGGCCGACCCGCAGGATCTCTTCCTCCAGCGCACGCGCGGCGCGCTTGCCAAGGGCTTCGGGCGTCTCACCCTCGATGGCCTCGCCGAACCAGTAGGGGTCCATCACGTGGCGGAAGCCCTCGTAGACGGGATAGCTGTGCTGGTGGACGTGGGACATGCCGCCCATCGAACCCGCGGCGATCGTGGAGCCGTGGTAGGCATTCTTGCGGGAGATGATGATGCGCCGCTTGGGCTCGCCCTTCAGCACCCAGTAGTGACGGATGAGGCGGATTGCGGTGTCGTTCGATTCCGAACCCGAGGAACCGTACATGACGTTGTTGAGGCCCTCCGGTGCGATTTCTGCAAGCTTGCGAGACAGCTCGATCACCGCCGGGTGCGAGGTCTTGAAAAACGTATTGTAGTAGGGCAGCTCCAGCATCTGAGCATGCGCCGCGTCGGCGAGTTCCTTGCGCCCGTAGCCGATGTTGGTCGTCCACAGCCCCGCCATTCCGTCGAGAATGCGGTTGCCCTCGCTGTCCCATATATAGGGCCCGTCGGCCTTGGTGATGATGCGCGCGCCGGCGCTTCTCAGCGTTTTGTGAGTCGTGAAGGGATGAAGGTGATGACGCGCATCCAGCTCGCGGAGCTGGGCCGTGGTGTAGATGTTCGACATGTGGGCAGTGTCTCCAGCTGAGGGGGGGTCCCCGAGGGTCTCAGTGACGGTGCTGGAGAACTCCCGGGGGCGTGAAGCCGATGCGCGCGCACAAGCGCAGAAGTTCGTTCTTCTGCGTCGGCCGGTCGCGAAGGCGCTCACGCGCGGAGGAGAGACGCAAAATGGTCAAAACAGTCATCCTCCCTTTCGCTGTGGCGCGCTTCTCGGTGCGCGCGGTTTCGATCCGCTCTTCGCGTTCAAATCGTGATGCGCCCTAGATGCCTTCGCACGATGCGCGCCGACGAGGGCTTTACAAACGCGTCGCAATGGAGCACAGGTTATGTCCTACGCCGTAGAAGTGTCAAGCCCCGCCGTGAGAAAAGCAAAGCCCCGCTCCCGTACACCCCGCGGTTTGGATCGTGCAGCGATCCTCGAGGCGGCGTTCGCCCTGTTCGACGAGGTCGGGGAGGCTGGGTTTTCAGTGCGAAAGGTGGGCGCGGCCATGGGCATCGACCCCATGACGGTGTTGCACCATTTCAAGTCCAAAGAGGAGTTGCTTCGTCAGATCGCCGACCGCGCGCTGGGCTCCATCGCCCTGCCCAAGCCTTCCGGCACCTGGCAGGGGGACTTGAGGAACGTGGCATCGGCCTATCGGGAACTGGCCCATCGCCACCCGCGCCTTTTCCATCTCCATTTCCGTTTTCACGCAACGGGCGCCGCCGATCATGCCTCGAGCGAAGTCGTTTACCGGGCGCTGGTCGATGCGGGCCTGCCGCCCAAGGACGCGGCTGGGCTCGGTCTCGCGTTCTATGCTTTTGTACTGGGCTTTGCGCTCGCCGAGATCGAGGGCCTGCTACGGCCGCTCGACGGTGCAGAAGAAGAGGAAATGGTGGCACTCGATCCGGAGGCCTATCCGGCAACGTGCGCGTTGCTGCCCGCGTTCCGCATGCTTGATCCCGATCATGCCTTCGCGGCTGCCGTCGAGGCCTTCATCGGTGGAATAGCGCAGCGCCAGAGGTCTGCGGCGGCAAGCAGTGGTCCGTCTCAGCTATCGTTGTCGAAGACGTAGCCGGCACCGCGGACTGTTCGGATCGGGTCGGGCTCGTTTCCCCGTACGATGGCCTTGCGCAGGCGGCCGACATGGACGTCCACGGTGCGCTCGTCGACGTCGGAGTCGCGGCCCCACGTGCCGTCGAGGAGCTGCGAGCGACTCAGCACCCGCCCCATGTTCTCCATGAACTGTTCCAAGAGCCTGTACTCGGTCGGACCTACATTGATTTCCCGGCCGAAGCGCGTGACGCGGTGAGCGACACGGTCGAGCTTGATGCCGCTGCCCTCGAGCACATCGGCGATCCGCTCCGGCGCGGCCCTGCGGAGCAAGGCCTTCACGCGCGCAACGAGTTCGGAAACCGAGAAGGGCTTCACCACATAGTCGTCGGCGCCGGTCTGCAACCCGCGGATGCGGTCACCTTCCTCGCCGCGCGCCGTCAACATGATGATGGGAAGGCCCTTGGTATCCTGCCGGGCGCGGATCTGACGGCAAATTTCAATGCCGGCAAGCCCCGGCAGCATCCAATCCAGTACGACGAGATCGGGCTTTTCCTCGTTGAGCACCAGCATGGCGTCGCTACCCGAGGCGACGTGAACGACGGCGTAGCCTTCCGCCTCCAGATTATAGGTGAGCAGGGTGACGAGTGATTCCTCGTCTTCAACAATCAGGACCTTCGCTGGCATTCAGTTCATCTCGCGTCCGTTTCTGGTTCTTCTGGTCTTCATCGCGCGGGGCTCGAAAGGAGCGTCGAGCTGGTCGTGTCTCCCTTCGGACGCTCGCCTTCCGGCGGGGAGCCGCGCGTCATGTAGGTAACCGTCTCGGCGATGTTCGTCGTGTGATCGCCGATGCGCTCCACGTTCTTTGCAACGAACAGCAGATGCGTGCACAGCCCGATGTTGCGCGGATCTTCCATCATGTAGGTGAGCAGTTCGCGGAACACGGAATTGTAGATAGCGTCGAGCTTTTCATCCGTGCGCCAAACGGCCAGAGCCCGCTCCGCGTCGCGCGCGGCGTAAGCATCCAGTACGTCTTTGAGCTGCTTGGAGGCCAGCTCCACCATGTGACGCAGGCCCGTCAGGAGGCCTTTGGGGTGGTTCTCGCCGGAAATGGCCAGCGCGCGCTTGGCGATATTCTTTGCGAGATCTCCAATGCGCTCGAGTTCGCCGGCCACTTTCAGAACGGAGATGACCTGGCGCAGATCGTTTGCCAGCGGCTGCCTCCGCGCGATCATGATGATGACCTGCTCTTCCAGCTCCTTGTGCAGGAGGTCGATCGTCGCATCGCTCGCAACGGTCGCCTCCGCCCGTGCCGGATTGTGGCCGACCAGAGCATTGAAGGATTCGCTGACGAGCTGCTCGGCGAGACCGCCCATTTGGCCGATCTTGTCGTCCAGAACCGCGAGCTCGCTCTCGTAGGCCTTAACGGTATGGTCCATCATATTGCCTCTCGTATGCTCTCAGGCGCGAAGACGCGGACGGGTGGCGCGGCGCTCAGCCGAAGCGGCCGGTGATGTAGTCCTGCGTGCGCTTGTCGTTTGGATTAGTGAACATCTGGGTCGTGTCGCCTTCTTCGACGAGAATGCCGAGATGGAAGAAGGCGGTACGCTGTGACACGCGGGCGGCCTGCTGCATGGAGTGCGTTACGATGACCATCGTGTAGTTCTCCTTCAGCTCGTCCATCAGCTCCTCGACCCTCGCAGTCGCGATCGGATCCAGAGCCGAGCAAGGTTCGTCCATCAGGATCACCTCGGGCTTGGTCGCGATGGCGCGGGCAATGCACAGACGCTGCTGCTGGCCGCCTGAAAGACCGGTCCCAGGCTCGTTGAGGCGGTCCTTCACTTCCTTCCACAGTCCGGCCTTCTCCAGGCTCGTGGTGACGACCTCCTCCAGGTCGGCCTTGCTGCGCACGAGGCCGTGGATGCGCGGACCGTAGGCGACGTTCTCGAAGATGGATTTCGGGAAAGGGTTCGGTTTCTGAAACACCATGCCCACCCGTGCGCGCAGCTGCACGACGTCCAGGTTCTTGTCGTGGATGTCCTGCCCGTCGATCCGAATGTCACCAGTGACGCGGCAGGAGGGGATCGTGTCGTTCATACGGTTGATGCAGCGCAGGAGCGTGGACTTCCCGCAGCCGGACGGACCGATGAACGCCGTGACGGAATTTTCCGGGATACTGACGTTGACGTCGAAGAGAGCCTGCTTTTGGCCATAGAACACGCACACGTCGCGCACTCTGATCTTCGTGTTCTTCGTCTTCGCTGGCTCTTGAAGCGTCGTCGTCATGGGTGTGATCTGCACGTTCTGGTCCATCATCTCAGATCCTTTCTACCACTTGCGCTCGACTTTGCGGCGCAGATAGACGGCTGCGGCGTTCATCACGAACAGGAACATCAGGAGTACGATCGTCGCGCCGGCCGTGCGTTCGACGAACCCTCGCTCAGCAGACGTGGCCCACATGTAGATCTGGACGGGCAGGGCCGTGGCGGGCTCCAGCGGCGTCGAGGGGGGATCGACGACAAAGGCCACCATGCCGATCATCAGCAGTGGGGCGGTCTCGCCAAGCGCCTGCACAAGACCGATGATAGTGCCCGTCAGGATGCCGGGCAGGGCCAGCGGAAGGACATGATGGGTCAGCGTCTGCATGCGGGAGGCGCCGACCCCGAGTGCGGCCTCCCGGATAGAAGGCGGCACAGCGCGAATGGCGGCCCGGGTTGCGATGATGATCGTCGGAAGGGTCATCAGCGAAAGCACGAGACCGCCCACGAGCGAGGCCGAGCGCGGCAGGCCCATGAAGTTGATGAACACGGCAAGGCCCAGGAGTCCGAAGACGATCGACGGAACGGCCGCGAGGTTGTTGATGTTCACCTCGATGACGTCGGTTAACCTGTTTTTTGGTGCGAACTCTTCCAGGTAGGCGGCCGCCGCGACACCGAGGGGAACGGCGAGCAGCAAGACGGTCATCATCATGTAGAACGACCCGATGAGCGCGACGAAGAGGCCCGACGACTCCGGCTGGCTCGATGCTCCGAACTCGAAAAGCCCCCAGTTGAAGCGCTTCTGAAGAACGCCCGTCTCGACCAGTTTGTCGGCCCAGCCGACCTGACGGTCATTGAGTTGGCGGCGGTCCTCGGGGGTATCGCGGCTGATCGATCCTTTGAGCAGGGCGTCGACATTACCGTGGGCGAGCAGCCAGAAGCGCACTGTTTGCCCGATGAGGTCCCGGTCATCCAGGACCCGATCACGGATCTGCACGTCGATCGCGCGGGAGAGCATGTCACGAATGTCGCGGCGGGCCTTCTTGTCGGTCTCCGCGACACCGAGCGTCTTGGCAAGCGCGGAGCGGGCGAGCTTGTCGTAGTTTGCGGTCCGGATTGAGGTGTCCGTCACGTTGCCGGAACTGTCGCGGAACTCGGCCGGGTCGAGATAGACCTCGACATTGTATTCGGACTGAAGGAACGCCGACCAGCCGTTGCCGATGATGGACGTAAAGAGCGCCACGAGGAAACCGAGCGCGATCAGGATCGCAAACAGTCCATAGGCCCGAAAACGGCGTTCGGCGGCATAACGGCGCCTCAGGTGCGCGGGGTCGTTGAGCGCGGGCTGGGCGGCGGGACCGCCCGCCGGGAGGGTTTCCTGCATCGCCATTATTCGTACTGCTCCCGGTATTTGCGCACGATGTAAAGGGCGTAGACGTTGAGGGCGAGCGTGATCACGAACAAGGTCAGACCAAGTGCGAACGCGACCAGGGTCTGCGGGCTGTCGAACTCCAGGTCACCCGTGAGCTGGCTCACGATCTTCACCGTCATGGTGGTCACCGGCTCGAGCGGATTGAGCGTCAAGTTGGCGGCGATGCCGGCGGCGAGCACGACGATCATCGTCTCGCCGATTGCGCGGGAAGCGGCAAGTAGCACCGCGCCCACGATGCCGGGCAGGGCGGCGGGCAGCACCACCTTCTTGATGGTCTCGGATCGCGTCGCGCCAAGCCCCAGAGAGCCTTCGCGCAGCGACTGCGGGACTGAATTGATGATGTCGTCCGACAGCGAGGAGACGAACGGGATGATCATGACGCCCATGACGATGCCCGCCGTCAGGACGCTCGTGGCTGCGATTTCCAGTCCGACGGAGGCGCCGACATCGCGCAGCATCGGGCCGAAGGTCACCAGCGCAAAGAACCCGTAGACGATGGTCGGGATACCGGCCAGAATTTCCAGGACAGGCTTCGCCACAGCGCGGAAGCGATTGCTTGCGTATTCCGACATGTAGATCGCCGCGAAGAGCCCCACCGGCACGGCGACGGCCAGCGCCACGAACGAAATGAAGAGGGTGCCCCACAGGAGCGGCAGGAGGCCGAACTGGCCTTCGTCGCCGCCGGCACGTCCCGCTGCCGAGAAGCGCGGGTCCCAGACCGTGCCCAGGAAGAAGTTGGACGGCGAAACCTTCTGGAAGAAATGAATTGTCTCGAAGACGACCGAGAGCACGATGCCGAGAGTGGTCAGAATGGCCACCAGAGACGCCGCGATCAGCGCGCCCTTCATGACGGTCTCGACCCGGTTGCGGGCATGGAACGGCGGCGTGATCCGGGCGAGCCCGAAGACGAATCCGCCTATGGCGACGAGACCGGCCAGGATCGTGATCGCAAGCCGGCTTTGGTCGGCAGCGACCGCCTGGTCATAGGCGGCACTCAAGATGTAGGGCTCCGGCGCCGAGCCGAGCACGGCGCCGTTGGCGGCCAGAACTCGTTGCGCCTCGTCCCCGGTCGAAAAGCCCAGGCGCGCGTTCTCGATCGTTTTGCGGTCGTCGTCCGATAGCGACGGAATGGCGGCGGCGATCTTGTCGATCTGTCCGGTGATGAGCGTTCGCTGGGCGGGGGACAACTCCGACACGGCGGCGGGCAGGTGGCTGGCCGTGATGCTGCGAAGAACGGTCGACTCTCCTGCTGCCCAGGCGAGCGCGAGTAGCGCGGCTGGAAGCGCCGTTACGATCGCGAGATACGCGCCATGATAGCCAGGGCGAGAATGAGGGCGCACACCCCGATCCAGCTGGGAGACGATCCGTGAGAAACCGGTGAAGAAAGCTACGGCAGCGGCGACTAGGAGTGTCAGAAGTATGAAAGATGTCGGCACGCTGTCAGCCTCTTTAAAACCGCCGCGGCCGCGAAACACAGGTCCCGGGGCCGCGTGGGTCTTATGATTGTCGCGAAACCGGGGCCGGTTGTCTCCGGCCCCGGGAACGCTGTTACATGGTCTTCATATCCTTGACGAGCGTCTGGACTTCCGAGCGCTCCTCGTCGGGGAGCGGCACCAGCCCGTACTCGGCGAGCGGACCATCAGGATCGATGATCTTGTCCGAGGTGAAGAACTCCACGTACTCCTTCAGGCCGGGGATCACGCCGATATGCGCCTTCTTTACATAGAAGAAGAGCGGGCGCGAAACCGGATACTTGCCTTCTGAGATCGTGTCCACCGACGGGGTAACGCCCGACATGGTGGCAACCTTCAGCTTGTCGGTATTGTTCTCGTAGAATGAGAGGCCGAATACGCCGACGCCCTTCGGGTTCGACTTGAGACGGGCGAGCGTCTCGGTGTAGTCGCCGTCGATATCGACGGTGCCGCCGTCCTTGCGGACCTTGATGCAGGCCTTGTCGGCCGCCTTGGCCTTTGCCTTGTCGTCTTCACCCTCGGCGCTGGCCAGGTGGAGCTTGTCGCCGCCGCTGGCCTTGCAGCCGGCATGCATGACCTTCTCTTCGAACACTTCGCGCGTGCCGTGCTTTTCACCCGGGATGTAGGCGACGATCGGCCAGTCGGGCAGTGCGTCATTCACCTGCTTCCACGTCTTGTTCGGATTATCGACCAACTTGCCGTCGACCGGAACCTTATCGGCGAGCGCGAGGTAGACGTCCTTCGGCTCCAGTGCCCAGGGTTCGCCGCCGGCGTCGGTTGCGAACACGATGCCGTCGTAGCCGAACTTGACCTCGAGGATGTCCTTCACGCCGGCATCGGCACAGGACTTGACTTCGCCCTCTTTGATCTTGCGCGAAGAGTTGGCGATATCAATCGTATTGGCGCCGACGCCTTGGCAGAACTGCTTGAGGCCGGCCGAAGAACCGCCCGAACTCGACAACGGGCGTCTTGAAATTGCCGAACGCCTTGCCAAACTGTTCAGCCACGATGTTCGCATAGGGAAGGACGGTGGACGAGCCGGCGATCTGAACCTGATCGCGGGCCTGGGCTGCGGTCGAGAGCGCGAGACCGCCCACAACGGCGACCGTGAATAAGGTAGCCTTGTTCATCTAGGGAAACTCCTGTTGCCTGAACCGGCGGCGGCGTCCCGCTTGCCGGCACTATTGCGCGCGCCGCCTGTATTAACGCTCCAGGGCAAACCTTTTATGACGACCCATCCATCGGAAAAATATACAAAAAAAATTGATCAGACCCCGGCGCGTTAGCTAGCGAGTCGATAGCGCGTCGAGCACGACGGTGAAGGCCGAGCCTTTGCCGACTTCAGAGGTGATCTCGATTTCCCCCCGGTGGCGATTGAGGATGTGCTTCACGATGGCCAGTCCGAGCCCGGTGCCGCCCCGCTCCCGGCTGCGGGCGGTATCGACCCGGTAGAACCGCTCCGTAAGGCGCGGCAGGTGCTCCGGCGCGATTCCGGGCCCGTCGTCGGTCACGCGGATCAGGATATGCCCGTTGTTGCGGCCTTTGGGCCCGGGCTTGCGCTCCACCGCCACTTCGACCCGTCCGCCGCTGCGTCCGTACTTGATGGCGTTGTGCACGAGGTTCTGGACGACCTGCTCCAGCTCGTCTTTGTCTCCCCGCACGTTCATGGGGCCCTCTGGGGGAACGAAGATCAACCGGGTGTCGGCCTCGTCGGCGAGCGGTTCGAGCCCGCGCAGAACCTCGGCAACGACCTCTCCCATTTCCACCACGCCCTCGGGCATCAGGTGAGCGCGCATCTCGATGCGGCTGAGGGAAAGGAGATCGTCCAGGATGCGGTTCATGCGACCGGCCTGCGCTTCCATAATGGACAGAAAGCGCTTTCTGGCCTCAGCGTCGCCGCGCGCGGGGCCCTGCAGCGTCTCGATGAACCCCTTGATGGAAGCCAGTGGCGTCCGCAGCTCATGGCTGGCATTGGCAATGAAATCCGACCGCAATTGGGCCAGTCGCGCCTGTTCGCTCGTGTCGCGGAACTGCAGCAGGATCATGCTGCCGTCCGTCAGCAAGCTGCCCGTGACGAGGAATCGCTGGCCGCGGAGCATGCTCTCGGAAATCTCCGCGGTATCCGTCCGGCCGCGCTGCGTAACCCGTTCAACGAGGCGGATGAAATCGGGATTCGCGGCTCACCATTGTGAGCGGTTGGCCAGTCGCAAGCCCAGGAAACAGATGCACAGCGTGCGGATTGCAGGCGGTCACGCGGCGTTGCGGGTCCACAAGAATGGTGGGGATTTCGAGTGCGTTGATCAACTCGGAAATATTGACCGGTAAAGGCGCGGGCGCGGCGTTTGCGCGTCCCGACTGTTGCGGGTTGCGATCGTTCGTGGGCTTCAGCATCCATCCCAGAAGCAATCCCAGCGAAAGGGCCGTCAGGGCGGCAACGTGCGACGGCCAACCGAACGCGAGTCCTAGCACCAGGAGCGCGAGCAGCACCGCTCCGCCCCAGCGGAAAGCTGGGGGCAGGGAAGATAACCATGGCGCAAGCAACCGTGTCATGCGGCACGGTATAGGCGGTCTTCACGCGTCCGGCCACTGCGGCGCAGCGCGCTTTCCTGCCATCGCCTGCGTCAGATTTCCATTCGGCCAAGGCGCAGGGCGTTGGTGATCACGCTCACCGAAGAAAGGGCCATGGCGGTAGCTGCGATGACAGGGGAAAGAAGAAGCCCGAACACGGGGTAGAGGACGCCTGCCGCGATCGGCACGCCGGCTGCATTGTAAACGAACGCGAAGAACAGGTTCTGGCGGATGTTCGACATGGTGGCTGCTGAGAGGTGGCGCGCCCGCACGATCCCGTCGAGATCGCCGTGGAGTAGCGTCACGCCCGCGCTCTCCATGGCGACATCCGTGCCGGTTCCCATGGCGATGCCGACGTCAGCGGCCGCCAGAGCCGGCGCATCGTTGATGCCGTCCCCTGCCATGGCGACGACACGGCCCTGGCCGCGGAGGCGGTCGACGATTTTGCCTTTGTCCTCGGGCAGCACCTCGGCTTCCACGTCCTCGATGCCGAGCTTCCTCGCGACGGCGTGTGCGGTCGTCGCGTTGTCGCCCGTCAGCATTACGACGCGGATGCCGGCCGCCTGCAGTGATGCGATCGCGGCCGGTGTGCTCGACTTGAGGGGGTCCGCAATGGCGATCAGGCCAGCGGGTTTCCCCTCTACGGCGACGTAAACGGCGGTTGCCCCCTCCTTGCGCAAGTCCTCGGCCGTGCTCTTCAGACCCGCGATGTCGACGCCCGCATCCGCCATGAGCCTTTGATTGCCGATCGCGATCCGCCGGCCGTCAACCGTGCCGACTGCACCTTTGCCGGCCGGGGAGTCGAAGTCTAACGCTTGCGCCAAAGCTAGCCCGCGCTGTTCGGCCGCTCGGACGATGGCGTCGGCGAGGGGATGCTCGCTCAGGCGTTCCAGGCTCGCTGACAGGCGAAGGAGTTCTGCCTCCTCGAACCCGTTCGCGGTCCGCATGTCCACGACGCTCGGGCGGCCTTCCGTCAACGTTCCGGTCTTGTCGACAACGAGCGTGTCGACCGCCTCCATCCGCTCCAGCGCCTCGGCATTCTTGATCAGGACGCCCGACTGGGCCCCGCGGCCGACGCCGACCATGATCGACATCGGCGTCGCAAGCCCGAGTGCGCAGGGACACGCGATGATCAGCACCGAGACAGCGGCGATGAGTCCGTAGGTGAAGCGCGGCTCCGGTCCCCACAGCGACCACGCAGCGAATGCCAGTACGGCCACCAGAACGACGGTCGGGACGAACCATCCAGCAACCTGATCGGCCAATCGCTGGATCGGGGCCCGGCTGCGCTGGGCTTCGGCCACCATCTGCACGATCTGCGCGAGCATCGTCTCACGACCCACCTTCTCGGCCCGCATGACGAATGCGCCGGATTGGTTCATCGTACCGCCGATGACCTTTTCGCCAGGTCCCCGCGTAACGGGCATGGATTCGCCCGTCACCATCGATACGTCGAGCGCGCTGCGGCCTTCGATGATCTCGCCGTCCACGGGCACGCTTTCGCCCGGCCGCACGCGAAGTGTGTCGCCCGCCGACACCTGATCGAGGCTCACGTCCTCGTCGGTTCCGTCGGCTTTCACCCGCCGCGCCTTCTTCGGGCTGAGGTCCAGGAGCGCCTTTATGGCGCCGCTCGTCCGCTCACGCGCCCTCAGTTCCAGCACCTGGCCCAGGAGTACGAGCACGGTGATCACGGCCGCGGCTTCAAAATATATCGCAACCGATCCGTCCGCGCCGCGCATGGAGGCTGGGAAAAGCGAAGGCATCAGCGTGCCGATCACGCTGTAGAGCCAGGCGATGCCCGTGCCCATGGCGACGAGGGTGAACATGTTGAGGTTGCGCGACTTGATGGAGGCCCAGCCGCGCTGGAAAAAAGGCCATCCCGCACCGAGTACGACCGGAGTGGCAAGAACGAGCTGGATCCAATTTGACGTCTGCTGGCCGAGCCACTGATGGAGACCCACTAGATGCCCGCCCATCTCGAGCACGAAGACGGGCAGGGCGAGTGCAAGACCAAACCAGAAGCGGCGGGTCATGTCGGCGAGTTCGGGATTGGGACCCGTGTCGGCCGTCACCATCTCCGGTTCGAGCGCCATGCCGCAGATGGGACACGTTCCAGGCCCGATCTGCCTGATCTCCGGATCCATGGGGCAGGTATAGATCGCACCTTCGGCGACTGGATCGGGCTCACGCTCGCCGAGGTACTTCTCAGGATCAGCGAGAAACTTCGTCCGGCAGTTCTCGGCGCAGAAATAGTAGGGATGGCCGTTGTGTTCCGCGCGATACTTTGCGGTGTGTGGATCGACCTTCATGCCGCACACGGGATCGATCACGGCCGTATCATTGTTCGGGGCGGCGGAATTGCCTGTGCCGCAACAGCTCGAATTCGCGGCGGGCTTGGCCGTATCGTTGCAGCAGGAGGAGGTCGGGGCACCGTTTGTGGCGGGCTCCGCCGATCCGCTGGGCTGGTGGGCCGGCCTGCGGATATTGGACTTGAACAGATCGCTTGTCATGCTTGTCTCCGCCCGCGTCTCGTAAGACGCGGGACGTGAACAAGGCATATACCCTGGGTCAAATCCGTCAAGACGGACGCGACCTGCAAGCGTGCCGCCGATCGGCCGCCGCCGTCATCGAAATCACGCGCCCTTGGAGCAGGTATTCACGCCGATCAGTGTGTAGGCCGGGCAGAAACCGAACAGCCCGGTAACAATCGGGACAAGGCCGAGTAGACCCCACACGGTTTGCGGGCCGACAAAATACAGGCTCAGGATTCCGGCACCAACCAGCACACGCAGCGCGCGATCGACCTTGCCGACATTGCAGTTCATGACAATCCTCCAGATCGTGTTCGGCGAAATTCTGACGATGCGGAAATCTAGGTCTTTGCGCAGGTTCGGTCTGTGACCGAGTCACCGAGGGTCCGCGGCGGAACGGGCGGGGATCGCGTGTCGCGCTCAGCGCGTTCCGGCGAGGCGCTTTAGATCCGTCGGCGCCGTGACGGTGAGGCCGCCGCGGGCCGTCTCAACCCATCCGCGCCGCTGAAATTCAAGGAGCTGGCGGCTGATGACCTCGCGCGCGGTGCCGAGTTCCGAGGCGAGTTGCTGATGTGTCATGGCCACACGTCCCTCGCTGTCGGCGAGCTCGATCAGCCGCTGGGCGAGGCGAATGTCCACACGCGAGAAGGCGACCTCCTCGATGAGCTTGAAAAGGTTCGTCATGCGGTTGGACAGCGCGGCGAATACGAAGCGGCGGAAATCGGCGGAGGCCGCGATGGCCTGGTCGAAGGTTTCGCGTGGAATGGCGACCGCTTCGACAGGCAACTCCGCCACGCCTTCCGCTTGATACAGGTCGTCGGCCATGAGGCAGGCGGTGGTCATGGCGCAGCTCTCACCTGCCATGACGCGATAGAGCACGATCTCGCGACCACTTTCCGAGACTTGATGGACACGCACGGTTCCTGACAGCAGCAAAAGATAGCTGGTCGGAGGCTGCCCAGGTCCAAACACTACGGTACCGGCGGGAAGCGACACCACGCGGCTCGATTGCTTCAGCGCGCTGAGTACGTCAACGGGAAGACGCGCGAGGTCGGGGAACCGATCCGTCCAGT
Source organism: uncultured Alphaproteobacteria bacterium (assembly GCA_963825555.1). Classification (GTDB taxonomy): domain Bacteria; phylum Pseudomonadota; class Alphaproteobacteria; order Rhizobiales; family Hyphomicrobiaceae; genus JAGVSR01. The sequence continues at coordinate 129,894 of CAWGTZ010000009.1, forward strand.
TCATGCGGCACCTCGCGTCGCAAACGCATCCGGCCGGAACCGCCGGCCGCGAACAGTTCGCCCGCTCAGATCATATTGTGGGAGCCGTCGCAGAAGGGCTCGTCGTCGGACGTTTTGCAGCCGCAGAGGTTGAACGTACCGCTGGCCGGGGCCTTGAACGACATCGGTTCGATCCCGGTATCCTTGTGAGCGCCGTCGCAGAACGGCTGGCGCTTGGACCGGCCGCAACGGCAGTACCAGTAAGTCTTCCCCTCGACGAGTTCGACTTGATAGGGGCCCTTCTGGGCAACGACGGGATCTTCGGCCATGGTGCTCCTCACTCGGAACCTCGCTCCGGGCGGGCGAGGCGTCTGCGTGCGTATGAAGTTTGAGGGGTAGCGTGTCCCGTCCGTCGCGACAAGGCGATAGGGTCCATTTCGCGCATGCAAAAGACGACTTTCCCCGATCCACGTCAGGGGGGCGGCGTCCCCTCGGTCTCCCGTGGCCCGTCTCAGCCGACGTAGAGGGGGCTTCGCTCCACGGTCGTCTGCCCCGCGTCGTCTTCCCAGGTGAAAACGAGTTCGCCGGGTCCGGGCACGCGCATATGGAAAGCAACGAACGGATTGGATGAGATCCCAGGGCCGAACTCGGCCTTGAGGATCGTGATCGAGCCGAAGGTCACGGTGAGAGACTTGATGATGTTGCGGGGGATGACGTTGCCCTCCGCGATCTTTCCGGTTTCCCGTCTCCATCACATGATTGATGAGTGCGCGGATCTCGATTACCTCGCCGACGGCGGGCTTCTCGGGGAGCTTGATGCGGGTCGTTCCAGTCATCCGGTCCCTCTCACTCGTTGCCGCAGCCGCCGATCGTCACTTCCACCTTACGGGTCGCGATGAGAAACACATCGTCGTTCCGCTCGGCAATGGCCACCACGTCCTGCGTTCGGGCGAGCCGCATGCGTCCAGCCACTGCGGCCTTGCCGCTCGCGGGGATCAGATGGAAGCTCGCCACCAGGGCTTGCGGGTTGGACGTGGAGAGCAGGTGCAGAGTGCGCACGTAGTCCGTGTCGATCATCGGGCTTTCGACCGCTATCTTGTAGGGAACAACGTTGCCGTTCTCGGCGAGTTCAGGAAGCTCCAGCGTCAGCGGTTCGCCGATGGTGGGCGTCGCCTCCTTCAGGATCGCCTTCAAGGCTTTTTCGAACTGGGCGGAATGGACCAAGTCGGCAGAAGGCGGCGCAACCGGGGCCGCGGAAGCCGGATCGGTCGGAGCCGGGGCGGGGGCGGCCTCATCGGCCCATGCCGATCTGCGGCCCGTTCCCAGCAAGGCCGCCAGGGCCGCGGCTGCGGTCCCTCCCACAACGAGATTGCGGCGGCTCAGAATGCGTAAGGTCGGTTTTTGCTCCACGGCGGCGTCCAGGCTGTGCGGTCGGGCTTTGTTCGGGTCGTGTCCGGTCCGGCTCCTCCACCGGGCGCAATGCAAGAATCGGTCGGTGATCTATAAGTATATAGGGTGTCGCGAGATAACACCCGTTGGAGACCATTCCGTGGCAAACGGTAAATGACCGGTACGGGTTGCCTTCTCTTCGCCGGCTCTGGCTGGTACGAAGTCTGTTACGGGATTTCTCGATCCCGGTTTTGCCAGGCGCCCGATTTTGCAGCGGGCCCGGTTCACCAGCGAGGCCGTGTTCTGCCCCTGTTCCGCAAAGTGTTTGTCTCTTCGATCGCGGCCGTATTGGCGACCGTACTGGTCACCATTCCCAGTGCCGCGGGCGCCGGTCCGTTCGCCGCGCCGGGATCAGTCCCGGCTCGGGTTCAAGACCCGGGTCAAGACTTGAGTTCGGCCTCAACCCGCCTTGTCCAGCCGGTCCGGGCCGCGGACGTGAGCCTGATCATGGTGGAGGATCGTGCCTGCACCTACTGCATCCGGTGGAACAAGGAAGTCGGCAAGGGCTACGCCCGCACGGCCGAGGGCCGTGCGGCGCCGCTCCGCCGGGTCGGACGCCAATCGGGTGTGCTGGATGGTTTCGCACCCGTCATCTATACGCCGACGTTTATTCTGGTGCGGGATGGCCGCGAGGTCGGGCGGATCACGGGCTATCCGGGGCAGTTCTACTTCTGGGAGGAACTGGCGCAGATGATGTCGGCGGCTGGTATCGCGAGAGGCGGTTGAGGGAAATGCTGACAAAGATCACACGACGACAGTTCGGCGCCGGTCTTGCGCTCGTTGCTGTTGCTCCGCTCGCCCGTCCGGCCCTGGCACTGGGCGGAGCCAAGGTGGTCGTCATCGGTGGCGGCGCGGGCGGTGCGACAGTGGCCGGGCAACTGAAGCGTCTGTCGCCTGATCTCGATGTCACCCTCGTCGAGCCGCTGCTGAAGTACACCAGCTGCTTCTTCTCCAATGCGTATATCGGTGGGTTTTATGGTCTGGGTGATCTGACCCACGGCTACCGGGGGCTTTCAGCGCTCGGCGTGAATATCGTGCACGATCGCGCTGCTTCGATCGACACGGCAAAGCGCACCGTCCGGCTCAAGACGAACAAGACCCTCGCCTACGACCGGCTCGTCGTGGCGCCCGGCATCGACTTCAAGTGGGATGCAATCGAGGGCTATTCGGAAGAGGCTGCCGAGGTCATGCCGCATGCCTGGCGCGGGCGCAGCCAGTCTGTTCTGTTGCGCAAAAAGCTTGAAGCCATGGAGGATGGCGGCACGGTCGTCATTTCCGTTCCGGGGCTGCCCTACCGCTGCCCGCCCGGCCCCTACGAGCGCGCCTGCGTCATCGCCAACTATTTGGCCAAGGAAAAGCCCAAGTCGAAGGTCGTCATCTTCGATGCCAAGCTCACGATAGCCAAGCAGGCGGCGTTCCTTGATGCCTTCGAGCGCTATTACAAGGATCGTATCGAACTTCACCTGACGAACGATATCGACGACTTCTCAGTCGAGCGCGTCGATCCGCGGGACGGGGAGGTGCGCACGCGGGCGGGGCTCAACATCAAGGCGGCTGTCGCCAACATCATTCCGCCGCAGACGGCTGGCGCCATTGCCTTGCAGGCGGGGCTCGCCGATCCCGACTGGTGTCCCGTCAAGCCGGAGAATTTCACCTCGGCCAAGGCCGAGAACGTGTATGTGCTGGGCGATTCATCCATAGCAAACGAGATGCCCAAATCCGCCTTCTCCGCCAACAGCCAGGGTCTCGTCGTGGCCGCCGATATAGCGGCAGACCTCGAAGCCCGCCCGCGCGAGTCCGGCCGCTACCGCAATACCTGCTGGTCGATCGTGGCTCCCGGCGATGCGATCAAGATCGGCGCGGACTACACAGCCGGCACCCTGCCCGGCAACCGGCCGGGCCTCATGCCCGCGAACGCATTTGTATCCAAACCCGGCGAGAGTGCCGAGGAGCGCAAGGCCGTCTATGATGAGGCCTTCGCCTGGTATCCGACCCTCGTCTCGCAAATCTTCAACAAGGAGATCCGCCGGCCCACGGGCGCCGACGTTTCAGGCAGCTCCAGCCGTTGAGGGCTCCCCCAAGGGCTGCGTGTGCCTGCAACTTAAGGCGGGCCCTGTTGTGTCCGACCCCGAGCATGGCTAGTTAAGCCTTTGTGATAACTTTGCCTGCCATGGTTGACGATGGTGTCGGACCGGCCGGCCAGTTGCCCTGAGGGGCTTCGATCCGGCAGCCGGCTTCGGCGCGAATTGAAGTGGGGCGAGATCCGGGTGCCGGGTCTTGCGGGAGGTTCGTCGCAATGGGCATTTTGGTGTTTCTCGTCTTGTTGGTCGCTGCCACGACGGCGCTCGGCATGTTCAAGGCCCGCGTATCGGCTTGGGCGCTCGTGCTCGGCGGCCTGCTGTTCATCTGGCAGACGGGTCTCTTCACCGGCAATCCCGGTTTTCCGCTCTCGAGCATCTGGGCGCTTTTGGCTTGGATCCCGGTTGGCGTCCTCGCCGCGCTGTCTGTACCTGAGGTGCGCCGCCAGTTCTTCGTCACGCCCGCGTTCAACTTCCTGAAAAAAACGCTGCCCAAGGTCTCTGACACCGAGCAGCAGGCGCTTGACGCGGGGACCATCGGCTTCGACGCAGAGATCTTCTCAGGCGAGCCCGACTGGGCCAAGCTTCGTGCCGTGCCGCCCATCGTTCTTACACCCGATGAGCAGGCCTTTCTCGACGGGCCGACGGAAGTACTCTGTGGTCTCATTGACGACTGGCAGATCCGTCACGCTGAGCGCGAGATCCCCGGCGAGATCTGGGATTTCGTCAAGAAGCACGGCTTCCTCGGCATGCTCATCTCCAAGGAGCATGGCGGCCTCGGCTTTTCGGCGCAGGCACAGTCCCTCATCCTGGGCAAGATCGCGTCGCGCTCTCCCGATGTCGTCACCATCGTCATGGTGCCGAACTCGCTGGGTCCCGGCGAACTCATCGAGAAATATGGAACCGATGCGCAGAAGGAGCATTACCTTCCGCGCCTTGCGCGGGGCGACGAGGTGCCCTGCTTCTCACTGACGGGACCAACGTCGGGCTCTGACGCCGCCACGATGCGCGACATCGGCACGGTCGTGAAGGGCAAGCACGACGGCAGGGAAACGCTTGGCATCCGCCTTTCCTGGGACAAGCGCTACATCACGCTCGGTCCCAAGGCGACGCTCGTCGGCCTCGCGTTCCGTCTTTTCGATCCCGACAATCTCCTGGGCAAAGGTGAGGATGTCGGGATCACGGTCGCCATGATCCCCGCCGATCATCCCGGCGTGAACATCGGGCGCCGCCATCTGCCTTCCGGCGCAGCCTTCCCGAACGGTCCCAACTGGGGCAACGACGTCTTCATTCCGATCGACTGGATCATCGGCGGCGAAGCCATGGCCGGCCAGGGCTGGCGCATGCTCATGGAATGCCTTGCGGCGGGCCGCGCCATCTCGCTGCCGTCATCCGCCACGGCCGGCGCAAAGGCCATGCTGCGCGTCACGTCGGCCTATGCCCGCATACGCCGCCAGTTTGGCCTTCCCATCGGCCGCATGGAAGGCATCGACGAGCCGCTCGCCCGCATCGTTGAGACGGCCTACGTCAATGAGGCGGCCCGCGCCGTCACGGCTTCGATGGTGACACGCGGCGAGAGGCCGTCGGTCATCTCCGCGCTCATGAAGTACCAGACGACCGAGCGCCTGCGCCGGGCCGTCAACGACGCCATGGACATTCACGGCGGCCGCGCCATCTGCGACGGCCCGTCGAATTACCTGCAGTCGGCCTACGAGATGGTGCCCGTCGGGATTACGGTCGAAGGCGCAAACATCCTGACGCGCACGCTCATCACGTTCGCGCAAGGCGCGCTGCGCTCCCACCCCTATCTCATCCGCGAGATCCAAGCGGCCCAGAACCCTGACGCGGCGCAGGGGCTCGAAGCATTCGAGGATCTCTTCCTCGACCACATCGGGCACACCATCTCAAATATGAGCGGCGCGTTCTTCCACAACGTGACGCTCGGCTATTTTGCGCCCGCTCCGGCCGAAGTGGGCGATCTCAAAGTCCACTACCGGCAGCTGTCGCGTGCGGCACGCAATTTCGCCGTCGTCGCCGATTTCACGATCGCGTTCCTCGGCGGGGGCTTGAAGACCAAGCAGAAGCTCACCGGCCGCCTCGCCGACGCGCTGGCGGAAATTTATCTGACGGCGTGCGTCTTGAAACGCTTCGAGGACGACGGCCGCCCGGCCGCTGACCGTCCCATCGTGGATATGGCGGTCGCCAACGGGCTCGCCCGCTTCGACGAGGCGCTGCACGGCGTCGTCATGAACTTTCCCGTAGCCCCCGCCCGCTGGAAGCTGCGCGCCATCGTCTTCCCGCTCGGCCGCCACTTCGATCCGGCACCCGATCAGCTTGGCAGCACGGTCGCCGGTCTCGTCCTCAGACCCGGCGAGGTGCGGGATCGCCTGACGCGCCACATCTACGTCTCGCACGATCCCGCCGACCCGACCGGTGTCCTGGAGGCGACATTCGCCAAAGTGGCCGCTGCCGAGGACGCCGAAAAGAAGCTTGAAAAGGCGATACGCGCCGGCACCGTGCGGCGCTATCATGGCATCGACTGGATCGGCGATGCAGTCACCCAGGGCGTTTTGACGGAGACCGAGGGCACGCTCCTGCGCGAGGTGGAGGCGCTTGTCGCTCGTGTGATCGCGGTCGATCATTTCGACCCCGCCGAACTGAAACCCAACTATGCGAACATCGGCCACAACGTGCGCGCCACCGAGCCGCCGTCCGCGGTCGAGTAGGATCGACATCGTCGAAGAGGCAACACGAGTATGGGCATGGATCCGGCTTCTCTGAAGGACTGGCGTTACACGGTGGACCGTGAGGGTATCGCCTGGGCGACCTTTGACCGCGAGGGAACGAGCGCGAACGCGCTGGGCCGCCGTCCCCTGGAGGAACTGGGCGCCATCATCACGGAGGCGGAGAGTGCTGGCCGTGCCGGCTCGATCAAGGGCCTCGTCGTCATCTCCGGCAAGCCGCGCGGCTACATCGTCGGGGCCGACATCAACGAGTTCGAAAAATTCACCTCCGAGGCGGAAGTCGTGGAGGAGGTGGGCATGGTCAACAAAATGCTCGACAAGATCGAGCAGTTGCCCATTCCCGTCGTCGCGGCCGTGCATGGCGTGTGCGTCGGTGGTGGGCTCGAACTGATCCTCGCCTGCCACTACAGGATCGCGACACGCGATCCGGGTACCCGGCTGGGCTTCCCCGAGGTCAAGCTCGGCATTTTCCCCGGTTTCAACGGCACCGTTCGTTCCATCCGCCAGATCGGCCCCCTGCAGGCCATGACCATCATGCTCTCCGGTTCCATGCTCTCGGCCACCGCCGCCAAGGGCATGGGTCTTGTCGACGAGCTTGTCGCGGGGCCTGACAGCCTGCGCTGGGCAGCGAGAAAGGCCGTGCTTCAGAAGCGCAAGTCGAAGCCTGCCGGATTTGCCAAGGCCTCGCTTGCCAAATGGCCGGCGCGGCTCGCTCTGGTGAAGAAGATGCGTGCCGAGGTGGCCAAGAAGGCCCGCGAGGATCATTATCCCGCGCCCTACCGCCTCATCGATCTTTTCGAGAAACATGGCGGCGATCTCAACGCGATGAAGCGGGCCGAACCGCTGGCGTTCGCCCCGCTGATGGTCTCCGAGCAGTCCAAGAGCCTGCGGCGCGTCTTCAAGCTTTCCGAGGCGCTGAAGGCCCAGGCGCCGAAGGACCTGAGATGGAAGCCGACGCACGTGCATGTGATCGGGGCGGGTACGATGGGTGCGGACATCGCCGGGGTCTGCGTTGCAGCCGGCATGGAGGTGACCTTGCAGGACATCTCGCCCGAACAGATAGAGAAGGGCATCGCGGCACAGGGCAAGTTGTTCGCGAAGAAGTTCAAGACCAAGGCAACGCGCGATGCGGCCAAGACCCGTCTCATCGCGGATCCGGACGGCAAGGGGATCGGCCGCGCCGACGTCGTCATCGAGGCGATCGTCGAAAAGCTCGACATCAAGCAGAAGCTGTTTTCTGACCTCGAGACGAAGGTGAAGCCCGGTGCGCTGCTGGCAACCAATACGTCCTCGCTCAAACTCGCCGACATCTCTCAGCCGATGAAGGATCCCGGGCGTCTCATCGGGCTGCACTTCTTCTCACCCGTCGCCATGATGCCGCTGGTGGAGGTGGTGCAGGGCGAGGGTACCCGCGATGAGGATGTAAAAAAGGGAGCGGCCTTCGTCACCGCAATCGACAAGTTTCCGCTCATCACCAAGGATGTACCGGGCTTCCTCGTCAACAAGGTGCTGACCCCCTACATGTTCGCCGCCATGGCGCGCCTGGAGAAGGGTGAGGACAAGGAAAAGATCGACGAGGCGGTCCGCACCTTCGGCATGCCGATGGGACCCATCGAACTTGCCGACAGCGTCGGCCTCGACATCTGCCTGCACGTCGCGAAGATTCTCGGCAAGGATCCCGGCGGCTCGCATCTGGAGCGGCTCGTTCAGTCGGGCAAGCTCGGCAAGAAGACGGGTGAGGGCTTCTACAAGTGGGTGGACGGCAAGCAGCAGAAATCCAAGACCGAGTTTTCGAAGGCGGAGCTGGAGAAGCTCGGCCGGGAACTCGTCGATCCGATCATCACAGAGGCCCAGAATAGCCTCGATGAGGGCGTGGTCGCCAACGCGGATCTAGTGGACGCCGGCATGATCTTCGGTACTGGCTTTGCGCCATTCCGCGGCGGGCCGCTCTATTTCAAGGCGAAGGAAGACGCCAAGGACGCCAAGGCGGCGGCCTGAGCGCGCGGCGTTCAGTGATGCCCGTGAAAGGGCCTGAGGGATTGGGATCGGAGACGACGATGACGAGAGAATTGCGGCGGGTGGCGGTGATCGGGGGAACGCGCATTCCCTTCTGCCGGTCCAACACCCTCTACGCCGACCTGTCGAACCAGGACATGATGACGTCGGCGCTTAGCGGTCTCGTGGACAGGTTTGGTCTCAAGGCCCAGCACGTCGACGAGGTCGTGGGGGGTGCCGTCGTCAACCACTCGCGCGACTACAATCTGGCGCGTGAAAGCGTTCTCGGCACGCAACTCGCGCCGTCGACGCCCGGCGTCACCATGCAACAGGCGTGCGGCACCAGCCTGCAGGCGGCCCTCGGAATCGGCGCCAAGATCGCCGCCGGTGAGATCGAGAGCGGTATCGCCTGCGGCTCGGACACCACGTCGGACGCCCCGATCGTCTTTTCCAAGAAGTTTTCAAAGCGGCTCATCGAATTCGGCCAAAAAAAATCGACGATGGACAAGATCCGCGTGTTTCAGGGCCTCTCGCCCGCCGAACTCGCCCCTCAGCCGCCCGCAGTAAAGGAGCCGCGCACGGGGCTCGGAATGGGCGAGCACTGTGAGTTGATGGCGCAGGAGTGGGGCATCGCCCGCGCCGACCAGGATCAGTTTGCCTATGAGAGCCACAAGAAGGCAGCCGCCGCCTACGAGGAGGGCTGGATGGACGACCTTATGATCCCCGCCGCAGGTGTCTATCGCGACAATAACCTGCGCCCCGACATCAGCCTCGACAAACTGGCGACCTTGAAAACCGCCTTCGACAAAACGGACAAGGGCACGCTGACGGCGGCCAATTCCACCCCACTCACCGATGGCGCTGCTGCCGCCCTTCTCGCGAGCGAGGACTGGGCGAAGGCGCGCGGTCTTCCGATCCAGGCCTACCTCACGTACGGCCAGCACTGGGGCAATAATTACCCCGCCGGCGACGGACTTCTCATGGCGCCCACGATCGCCGTGTCCAAGATGCTCGACCGCGCGGGTCTCACGCTCCAGGACTTCGACTTCTACGAGATCCACGAGGCCTTTGCGGCGCAGGTCTTGTGCACGCTGAAGGCGTGGGAAGATGCGGACTACTGCAAGACCCATATGGGCAAGGACGCGCCGCTCGGCTCCATCGACCGGTCTAAACTCAACGTGAAAGGCTCCTCGATTGCGCTGGGCCATCCTTTCGCGGCCACGGGGGCCCGCATCCTGGCCAATATGGCGAAGTTATTGTCGGTGAACGGCGGCCGCGGCCTCATTTCCGTATGCACGGCGGGTGGCATGGGTGTCGCGGCTATCATGGAAAGCGCGAAATCGGCTTGACGCTCCGCACCCCCGCTGGCAGCTACGGCCTTGAACGAAGCTGACGGCGAGGGACCTCATGGCGGCGGATCGGGAAACGAAGCAGCTCGCGGCGGCCAAGGCGCTTGCCGAAGCGCTGGCGGAAAAGCTCGATCTCAACCTCTGGCTCACGCTATGGGACGGCTCCAATCTGCCGCTCGGGCGCGAGGTCACCAGTAAACTCGAGATCCGAATCGCAGACCCCGGCGTTATCGCGACCATGCTTCGCCGGCCGTCGCTGGATACGATGATCCAGCTCTACATCGCCAAGCGCATCGATTTCGATGGCGGTACGCTCGTGGATTTCGGACAGGAGTTCACCAAGCCCAAGGGCGGCGTAAAGTTCAAGAAGTTGCCCAAGCTCGCCATGGCAAAGGGCCTTGCGCCCTTCCTGTTCGCCCCCGCCGAGCCGCCCGACGAAGTGGGCGGGTTCGAAGGCGAGATTACGGGCAAGAAGCGTAAGCTCGCCGACAACAAGGCGTTCATCCAGTTCCACTACGATTTGTCGAACGCGTTCTACGCGCTCTTCCTCGACCCGGAGATGGTCTATTCCTGCGCCTATTACACCGACTGGGCGAACGGCGTGGAACAGGCGCAGCGCGACAAGCTCGAAATGATCTGCCGCAAGCTGCGCCTGAAGCCCGGCGACAGGATGCTCGATATCGGCTGCGGCTGGGGCGGCCTCGTCTGTCATGCGGCGAAGAACTACGGGGTCAAGGCCCACGGGATTACGCTGTCGGAGGAACAGCTCGCCTTCGCGCGGGAAAAGGTGAAGCGGCTGGGTCTAGAAGACCTCGTGACGCTTGAACTGAAGGACTACATGCTGGCGGAGGGCAAATACGACAAGATCGCCTCCATCGGCATGTACGAACACATCGGGCTGAAGAACATTCCCGCCTACATGAAGAAGGTGCGCTCGCTCCTGAACGACGACGGCGTGTTTCTCAACCATGCCATCTCGCGCCGGGCGCATAAGCCGAAAGCGGGCCTTCTGCCTCAACGCATGCGGCCCGAGAAACGGGCCATCGCCAAGTACATCTTTCCCGGCGGCGAACTCGACGACATCGGCCATTCGGTGTCGGCCATGGAGATCGCGGGCTTCGAGGTCCACGACGTGGAAGGTTGGCGCGAGCACTATGCGCGCACCTGCAAACTGTGGTGCGAACGGCTCACCGCAAACAAGGACGAGGCCATCGGCCTCGTCGGTGAGGAGAAGTACCGCATCTGGGTCGCCTATCTTGCGGGCGTCTCGCTGTCGTTCTCGCGCGGAACGCTGCGGCTGTTTCAAACTGTTGCCACCAAGAGCGCCAAGGGCAAGTCGCCGCTGCCGCCGACACGCGCCGACCTTTATCGCTGAAGTCTCAGAAATCCATCGGCAGCACCTCCACATCCGCGCCGGCGGGAAGTGCGGGGGCATTTACGGCGCGCACGAGCAGGGCGTTGGATGCGGCCAGCGGGCTCATGAGGGAACTGTCTTGCGAGACTTGCGGTGTCACAAGAAGCGCGCCGGTCTCGTCGCGCGTGGTCACCGCGCGCATGAAGTGCTGGCGCGGTCCGTTCCTGTCGAGTGGTTCGGTCAATCGGGCACGCACGGGAGAGGCGGGCGACACGGCACGGCCAAGCAGCCGGTCGATCAGCGGCAAAAGGAAGACGCGCCCGCAGATGAGTGCCGAAACGGGGTTGCCAGGCAGACCCAGGACACGTTGCTCGCCGAGCTTGCCGAACAGCATCGGCTTGCCGGGACGCATGGCGATTTTCCAGAAGGCGAGCGCCATGCCGCGGGCCTTCAGGGCCGGGGCGACGAGATCGTGATCGCCCACCGACGCGCCCCCCGTCGTCACGAGGACATCCGCGCCGTCCGCCGCGGCGATTTTTTCATCGAGGGCCGCGCGTGTATCACGTGCGATGCCCAGAAGGCGTGGTTCTGCACCCGCTGCCGCAATCATGGCCGCGAGACCATAGGGATTGGATGAGATGATCTGGTCCGGGCCGGGCTGCTGGCCCGGCTCGACGAGCTCGTCGCCCGTCGCCAGCACGGCGATGACCGGCTTGCGGCGCACGGCGAGGGTGCCTTGGCCCATGGCTGCGGCGAGCAGGATTGCGCGCGCATCGAGAGTGCGGCCCGTCTGCAGAAGCACTTGTCCGTCTTCGAAATCGCCGCCGCGCGGACGGATATGCGCCGGATCGGGCGTGCCTTCGACGATCTCGACGCTCGACCCATCCGCCCGCGTGTTCTCCTGAATCACGATCGCATCCGCGCCTGAGGGAACCGGCGCACCGGTGAAGATGCGAACGCATTGGCCGCTGCCAACGGTTCCCTCGAAGGATTGCCCGGCCCGCGCCTCCCCGATCAGCGACAGTCGCACGGGCAGGGTGGCGACATCGGCGCCACGCACGGCATACCCATCCATGGCCGAGGCGTCGAACGGCGGCTGGGTCAGCGTCGCGGGCAGATTCTCCGCCAGCACGCGATGGGCAGCATCCGCGAGCGGCACGCGGACCGCATGAGTAGGGGCGGCGCCATCGAGGATGCGAGCCAGGGCTTCATCGACGGAGAGCATGGCCGTCAGCCCTTTGCTTCGTTGTCGGCGCGATAGGTGCCCGAGCGTCCGCCTGTTTTTTCCAGCAACCGGATACCCGACAGGGTCATGCCCTTATCGGCGGCCTTCAGCATGTCGTAGATGGTGAGGCAGGCGACCGAGACCGCCGTCAGCGCTTCCATCTCGACGCCGGTCTTGCCCGTTACCTTCACCTCGGCCGTCACATGGATGCCAGCGGGATGGGTGGAGGGCGTGAATTCCACCGTTACCTTGCTGATGGCGAGCGGGTGGCAGAGCGGGATCAGTTCGTGCGTGCGCTTGGCGGCCATGATGCCGGCGATCCGGGCGGTCGCCAGCACGTCGCCTTTCTTGGCTTCGCCACGCGTAATGAGATCGAGTGTTGCGTGCTGCATGGCGACGAAGCCCTCCGCGACCGCCGTGCGGCTCGTCACGTCCTTCTCCGAGACGTCCACCATGTGCGCCTCGCCCTTGGCATTGAGATGCGAGAGCTTGTTCATGCAGCGCCCTTTGCCAGCAGAGCCCTTGTGGCGGCCGTCACGTCGTCCTGGCGCATGAGGCTTTCGCCGACGAGGAATGTGTTGACGCCGGCCCCCTGCAGCCGAGCGATCTCGGAGGGCGTGAAGATGCCGCTTTCGGCGACCGCGATGCGGTCCTTCGGCACGCGCGGCGCCAGCCGCTCGGTCGTCTCGAGCGTCGTCTCGAAGGTCTTCAAGTTGCGGTTGTTGATGCCGATGAGCGGGCAGGGGAGTTTGAGAGCGCGCTCCAGTTCTTCCTCGTCGTGAACTTCCACGATGGCGTCCATGTGCCAGTCGCGGGCGGCGGCGGCCAGATCCGCGGCGAGATCGTCACCAACTTCCGCCATGATGATGAGGATGCAGTCGGCGCCCAAGGCGCGGGCTTCCACGACCTGATAGGGATCGACCATGAAGTCCTTGCGCAGAACGGGCAGCGAGACGGCCGCACGCGCCGAGGTCAGATATTCGGGCGCACCCTGAAAGGAGGGGCCATCCGTCAGGATTGACAGGCACGTCGCGCCGCCGGCCTCATAGGCGCGGGCCAGTGCGGGCGGATCAAAGTTGGCTCGGATGAGGCCTTTCGACGGCGAGGCTTTTTTGATCTCGGCAATGAGGGCAGGCACGCCCTTCCGCGTGAGCCTTGCGGATCGCGTCGGCGAAGGGGCGCACAGGCGGCGCCGAGCGGGCGTACTCGGCCATCACCTGCAACGGCTGTCTGGCCTTCGCGGCCGCGACCTCGGCGAGCTTGTAGCTCGTGATCATTTCCAGAATATCGGACATGAGCAGCACCTTAGCGCCTCGTTGGGCCGCTTGCTACATGCCCCGTCCGCAAGGGTCAATCGGCTCGCCCGGCCGAGCCGTCGGGTGCGTGCCTACAACACAGAAACCGCAGTGAGACGCATGTGGGCATCGCCTTCGCACGTCCGCCCGCGGACCTTGGCAGGTGCGCGGGCGGAACGCTGCGGTGGGGAGGGGCCCCTAGCGGCTGCAGCTCGTCGAGCCGTTGCCGGTTAGGACCGACAGTCGGGCTCTAAGCCCGTTGGCGTCTGAGAATGAAGCTGCGCCGACGACTTCGCTCTCACCGGCTGCCAGGTCGAAGTCGCCGCCCTGGTTGATGCTGGACGAGCCGCCGTCACCGGCATTGCTGATCTTGAGGCTATAGGACCCGCTCGTCGCCTTGGCGGCGTGCAGGATGCCCTGAAGCTCCACATCCCCGCCTCGCTTCACCATGCGGATTTCGCATGTGACACCGGCGGTGGGGGCCGCACCCGCGTCCATGGAGGGGGAGAAGAACGCGATGAGCCCGAGCGCTGCGAGGGATGCCTTGGCTGCGTGGGTCGTGAACATGGGGTGTGCTCCTTCCTTGGCGTTGGGCGGGGAGGCACAGGCCTCCCCGCTCGTTCGTTCGCCAGGTGTTACCAGCCGCCCTGGATGACGACGGAGGTGTTGTTCTTGCCGGACTGCGTGACGTTTGCAGTCTTGCCGTTGCCGATCTGGATCACGGCCGATGTGTTGCCTTTGCCCGCCTGGCTGGTTGTCGCCTTGTTGTTGTTGCCGAACTGGGCGATGCCGGCGGTGTTGTTCCGGCCCGTCTGTGTCACGGCCGCCGAGTTGCGATTGCCCTGCTGGCCAACGACCGCGTCGTTGCGTGCCCCTGCCTGGTAGGTGCGGACGTAGTTGAACCTGCCCTTCTGGTAGGTGTGGACTCGGTTGACCTTGCCTTTCTGGTTGATGGCGGTGCCGTTGCCCCAACCATACTGCTGGACAATGACCTTCGAGCCGGCAAACGAGGTGGCGGCGCCCGTGCTCATCAGGGCGGCGAAAGCGGTGGCGGCGATCACGAATTTCTTCATTGTGGTACTCCCTTGATCATCTCAACCGGCAGCGACCTGCCGACCGGTATGAATGCCGTTTTAAGGGAGGTGGGCTGAACCCACTTTGAACCCTTCGTTTATCTGGGGTTCATGCATCTTGCCGGTCTTTTCCGGTCGCTTTCGCAGCTGATCTCAACTGCCCGGCCCGTTCAATGCGGCATCAACTTGAAGTCGCCGGCCAGGCTGCCGCGCATGTTGCAGTAGGTATTGCAGGCCGCGCTCGAAGATACGGTTACGACGCCCGGCGCCGTTCCACTCTTCACGCTCAGTTCGCAGCCTGGGACATCGTCCGGTCGGGCGATCAACGCGTCGCCGTCGCGGGACGCTTCGAGCGCTGCGGTGCAGATATAGCGCGGGCTCTTGCCTGCCGTGGAGAAGGCCAGTCGTGCAGGCTTTTCGGCGTGCTCCATGATGACGAGGCGCCCCGCAACGCCTTCGCCAGCCGCTTCATAGCGGCCGCTGAGGGCTGCACCGGGGCTCAACAATTCCACGCTCTTCCAGTCGCAGGGCACATTCGTCGGATTGGTTTTTTCCGCAGCCGCGAACGCAGCGGCGTAGCACGCCTCGGGTGTCGTCGCCGCCTGCCGCTCGGCCTCGGGGCCGAAAACACCCGATACGTAGGCGGCAGTCAGGAGAAGGGCGAGGACGATCATCACGGTCGTGGACGTGCGCATTGGGGTACTCCTCAAAGATCGGTTTGCCCCGGTCCTGTCCTAAGCGCGGTTGGTGACGGCAACGAGCTTCTCGAGGGCCGCGCGAGCCGCGCCTGTGTCGATGGCGGCAGCGGCGAGGGTGGCACCCTGGCGCAGGCTTTCCGCCTTGCCGCCCACGACGAGGGCCGCGCCCGCATTCATCAGGACGATATCGCGATAGGCCCCGCGTTCGCCTCCGAGCACTGCGCGCAGGGCCGCGGCGTTGGTTGCCGCGTCGCCACCGCGCAGGTCCTCGATGGTCGCACGGGCAAGTCCTGCTTCCTCAGGAGTCGCCTCGAAGGTTCGGATGTTGCCGTCCTTCAGTTCAGCGACGAGCGTAGGGGCGGTGGTCGATACTTCATCGAGCCCGTCGCGACCATGCACGACCCACGCATGCACGGAACCGAGCTTCTTGAGGACATGCGCAATGGGCTCCACCCAGCCGGCCGAGAACACGCCGACGATCTGGCGGGTCACGCCAGCGGGATTGCACAAGGGACCCATCAGATTGAAAAGCGTGCGCAGGCCGAGTTCGGCGCGGATAGGCGCCCAGACCTTCATGGCCGGATGGTGCATCGGCGCCCAGAGGAAGCCGACCCCGGTCGTTTCAATCGCAGACGTGATCTCGCCCGGCGCCAGATCGATCTTTACGCCTAGCGCGGAAAGCACGTCCGATGCCCCCGAAAGGGAGGAGACGGAGCGGTTGCCGTGCTTGGCGATCTTGAGCCCTGCACCGGCGGCGACGAAAGCCGCGCAGGTGGAGACGTTGTAGGTCTTCAGCCCGTCGCCCCCGGTCCCGACGATATCGACGGCATCGGGCGGTGCGCAGACCGGCAGCATGCGCGCTCTGAGAAGTCGAGCCGCGCCTGTCAGCTCATCCACGGTCTCTCCGCGCACGCGCAGTCCCATGAGGAACGCACCCATCTGCGCTGGCGTGGCTTCACCTGCTGTCATGCGGTCTAGCCCTTCGAAGACCGCCTCTTCGGTCAACGTGCGGCCGCTCGCGATGCTGCCGAGCAGACCCTTCGCGTCGAAGTTCGAGGACACGGGCATGGCTGGCTCTGGACTGCGCGTTACGCCGCCGGGCGCTGGGCACCCGCCCGGCGCTTCGGCGTCATGCCGGCGATGGTGAGGAAGTTCGCGAGCAGCGCATGGCCCTGCTCCGAGGCGATGCTCTCGGGGTGAAACTGCACGCCATGCACGGGGTGTGTCTTGTGCTGCAGTCCCATGATGATCCCGTCGTCCGTCTCAGCCGTGATCTCTAGAACGTCGGGCAGGCTCTTGCGTTCCACGATCAGCGAGTGATAGCGCGTCACCTGGAATGTCTCCGGCAGCCCCTTGAACACGCTCTTGTTGAAATGGCGGATGGTGGACAGCTTTCCGTGGAGGGGTTCTGGCGCGCGGATGACCTTTCCTCCGTACACCTGCCCGATCGACTGGTGGCCGAGGCACACGCCGAGCAGAGGAATCGTCGGGCCCGCCTTGGCGATGAGGTCGAGGCAGATGCCGGCTTCATTCGGCGTGCATGGCCCGGGAGACAACACGATCGCCTTCGGCTTCTTAGCCATCACTTCGTCGGCAGTAATTTTGTCGTTGCGATGGACCTCGCACTCCGCCCCGAGCTCACCCAGGAAGTGGACGAGATTGTAGGTGAAGCTGTCGTAGTTATCTATGAGGAGCAGCATGGCTTTTCCATATACGAGGTGCGAGAGCCCTGCCAGGGGTCTGACCCCGGCTTGCCTTCATTCGAGCGGCAACCTAACGCCACGTCAGCCCTGGCTCAACCGCCGCGGTACGATGAAATGAACGAGCTTGCCCGTCCGCACGGCGAGATCGCGCCAGGCGGGCAGGTCGAAATCGATCACGGCGAGCGCGCAGGTCGGGAAGTGAGTGGCCATGTCGGCCAGATCCGCAGGTTTCCCGCTGCCCGCCAGCGCGAGCGCCAGATTGTGCAGGCTCGGATTGTGCCCGATCAGCAGCGCTGTCCGGGTTTCCTTCGGTAGCCGTCTGAGGCGCGCCAAGAGGTCTTCCGCCGACGCCATGTAGAGATCGTCCTCGAAGTGGACCTTCTGGTGCTTTGTATCGATTTTCGGGATGGCGAGTGCCAGCGTTTCGCGCGTGCGCGCGGCGGGCGAGCACAGGATGGCTTCCGGCTTCAGCCCCAGCTTTTCCATCTCGTGGCCCATGAGCGGTGCAGCAGCGATCCCGCGCGGGGCGAGCGGACGGGAGAAGTCATCGGCCGCGGGCGCATCCCAGCTCGATTTCGCATGGCGGAGAATGGCGAGCGTCAGCATCCCCTTGTCGCGCCTTTCAACCGAAGGGGCCGCCGTTGCCCTTGGACCCACGCTTCTGGCTCTTGGCGGCGAAGCGGACCGCGTCTTCGGCTGCGCGTACGACGGCCTTGGCTTTGTTGATGCACTCCTGCTGTTCGTTCTCCGGCACGCTGTCGTAGACAATGCCCGCGCCGGCCTGCACGTGCAGCATGCCGTCCTTCACCACTGCCGTACGCAGCACGATGCAGGTATCCATCTCGCCGTCGGACGTAAAGTACCCGACGCAGCCGGCATACGGGCCTCGCTTGGCCTTCTCCAGTTCGTCGATGATCTCCATGGCGCGCACCTTCGGCGCACCCGAGACGGTGCCAGCCGGGAAGCCAGCCATCAGCGCATCCACGCTGTCCTTGCCGGTGGCGAGCCGCCCGACCACGTTGGAGACGATGTGCATGACGTGGCTGTAGCGCTCGATGACGAACTGATCCGTCACCTCCACCGTGCCGACTTCGGTAACTCGGCCCACGTCATTGCGGCCCAGGTCGAGCAACATCAGGTGCTCGGCACGTTCCTTCGGATCGGCGATGAGGGTAGCAGCCAGCGCGCGATCTTCCGCGTCGTCCTGGCCGCGGCGCGCGGTGCCGGCTATGGGGCGGATCGTGACGCGGCCGTCGCGCACGCGCACCAGGATTTCGGGGCTCGAGCCAACCAGCGAGAAGCCGCCCAGATCGAGATGGAACAGGAACGGCGAGGGGTTCATGCGCCGCAGCGACCGGTAGAGCGCGAAGGAGGAAAGCGCGAACGGAGCAGAGAACCTCTGCGAGAGCACGACCTGGAAGATGTCACCGGCGCGGATGTACTCCTTCGCCCTGTCGACCATGGCGAGATAGTCGCGCTCGGTTGTGTTCGATGTCGGCTCGGGCGCAACCAGCTTTCGGGCGGCAGGCAGCAGTTCGTGCTCGATCGGCTGGTCCAGCGCCTCGATGACCTTTCTCAGTCGCTTGGTGGCGGCCTTGTAGGCCTTGTCGGCCTTCTCGCCGTCGGCCGGACGCACTGGCGTGACGAGCGTCATCTCGTCTTTTACGTTGTCGAAGATGACGACGACGGTCGGGCGAATGAGAACGGCATCGGGCACGCCGAGCGGATCGGGGTTACCGCCGGGCAGGCGCTCGACGAGGCGGATGGTGTCGTAGCCCATGTATCCGAAAACGCCGGCGGCCATCGGCGGCAGCCCGGGCGGTAATTCGAGCCGCGAGGAGGCGAGCAGGGCGCGAAGCGATGTGAGCGTGTCGGCCTTCTCCGCTTCGAAGACGGGCTTCTTTGCCTGCGGATCACGGCATATTTCGGCCTCGTTGCCGAGGGCGCGCCAGACGATATCGGGTTCGAAGGCAATGACGGAGTAGCGGCCGCGCGTGGCACCGCCTTCCACCGACTCCAGCAGCAGGCTCATCGCTGCGCCCGTGCACAGTTTCAGATAGGCCGAGACGGGGGTTTCCAGATCCGCCACGAGCCGCGTCCAGACGACCTGCGGCTCGCCCGCGTCGTACTTCGCCTTGAAGTCGTCGAGCGCCGGCAATGCCTCGATGGCGCCGGCCCTGGCATAATGCGTGCTCACGCGCCGCGGGTCCTCTTTCTGGGCGGCCGGCTGTCCGAACGGGGTCGGGAGACGGCTACTGTGCGGCGACGTCGGCTCCCGTCACGCGCTTGACTTCCTGCTCGTTGATCGAGACGCCGAACCGGTCCTGAAGATTGGTGACGTAGGCGATCAGCATATCGTTCTGAAGCTCTCGGCGCATCTCCTGGACGAGCTGGTCCTTATCGGACTTGGGCAGTTCGCCCGGCGGGGTGATTTTGACGACCTTCAGCACGGTGCGGGTGCCCCTGTCCACGGTCAAGGCCGAGGTGGCCCCGTTCAAGGGCAGGCTGAAGGCCGCGCCGATGGCGTCCCCGGTCAGACCCGGGGGCGACATGTTGCGCTTCACGTCCTCAACCTTGTCGACCGTGCCTCCGACCTCGGCCGCAAGCTTGGCCAGGTCCTCGCCAGCCTTCACGCGATCGACCAGCTTGTCGGCCAGTTCCTTCACCAGACGCCGGCGCTCGGCGTCGATGTAGTTTTTCTTCACCTCGTCCTTGATGCTTTCGAAGGGCTTCTCCTTCGGCGGCTCCACGCTCAGGACTTCGACCCAAGCGTAGCCGTCCGAGCCTACTTCAACCGGCTCGGTGACGGTGCCGGGCTCGGTCCGGAAGACGAGACGCGTGATACGCTCCGGCGTGGCCACGTCGAGTACGGCTTTGCCCGAAGGGTCATTTCCGTCAGCATCGCTGGCGGCGACCTCGATGAGGCGCACCTTGAGCTCCTCGGCGATTTCCTTTTTGGTCTTGCCCGCGTTGCGGGCTTCCTCGATCAGGTCGACGCGTTCCTGAAGAAGCGTGGAGGCGCGTTGGCTGGCGAGCTTGTCGCGCACCTTTTCCTTGGTCTCCTCGAAGGTGCTCGTGCGCCCAGGCTCGATCTCGATCACGCGGAGCACGACGTTGGCAAAACGGCCCTCTATGACCTCCGAGATGGCATCACGCTCGATCGTGAAGGCGGCATCGGCGATCTTGGGATCGATGAGCTGTGCCTTGGTGAGCTTGCCGAGGTTGACGTCGCTTTCCTTGGCGCCGGTTTCCTTGGCGACATCCATGAAGTTCTTAGTGCCCTTGACCAAGGCCTCGCGTGCCGCGACGGCGGTGGCCTTGTCCTTGAACGCGATCTGCTGGATGCTACGGCGCTCGGGCACATCGTAGATCGCCTTCTCGGCCTCGTAGGCGGCTTTCAGTTCCTCGTCCGTGAGGGCGACTTCCTTCTTGAGCTCATCGGTCGACGCAACGATCGCATTGTACTTACGGTACTCCGGCGTCATGAAGCTCGACTTGTTGTCGTTATAGTACGCCTGCAGTTTCGCGTCGTCCGGCTCGGGAACCGTGACGGACTTCGCCGCATCGATCTTGAAAAACTCCATGGTGCGCGTCTCGTTGCGATAGGCGTTCGCGATGTCGATCATGGCCTGGGGCGTGACGGTGCCGTTCAGGATTGCGCTCGAAAGCTGCTGGCGCAGATCGTCGTCACGGCGCAGTGAGAGGAAGTAGTTTTCCGATACGCCCAGGCGTGCCAGAAAATCGTTGAACCCGGTGCGCGAAAACTTCCTGTCGGGTCCCGCAAATCCCGGATCGTTGAGAAGCCCCTCCACGACGAGATCCTGGCTGAGGCCCATGTTGAGCTCGTCTGTGTATTCGCGAAGCGCCGCCTGGCCGATCATCTTGGACAGCACGAGACGGTCGACGCCCTCCCGGCGGGCCTCTTCCATGGTGATACGGCGCTCGTTCTCGGCCGAGAGCCCGTCGAGTTCCATGCGCAGCACACGGTCGTATTCGGGTGCGGTGATGTCGGTATCGCCAATCGTGGCCACGTTGCCACGGCCGAAGCCTGTAAAGACGTCGGCGATGCCCCACACGCCAAAGCTCAAAATGAGCAAGCCGAGAAGAAGCTTGGCCAGGAAGCTACTGGCGCCGCGTCTGAGTGCATCCAACATCGTTCGGTCACGTCCATCGAATCGCACGTTGGCCCGGGGTGCGCCGTTCAAGGCGCGCCGATCGTGGGTCCACCGGCGGATTGAAACCAAAAAACCCGCGCGTGACGCGGGCTCAGGCCGTGATATGAACCCCACCCGGAACGCGAAAGCAAGAGGCGAGGGAGGTGAAGCGGATGTCGGGGCCTGAAGGAAAGCCGCGCCCGCTGGTGGCGGGGAACTGGAAGATGAACGGCGGGCGGCAGGGCCTCGCGGAGGCGACCGCCGTCAACACGGCCCTGGCCGCGGCCCGAAACGGCGGCACCGGGCCCCTTTGCGGCATCGATGTCCTGATTTGTCCACCGGCCACCCTCGTCATGGTCATGTCCGAGGTCTTCCAGAACGGCGAAGTGCGCGTCGGGGCGCAGGACTGTCATGTGGCCCCCGCTGGTGCGCATACGGGAGATATATCGGCTGAAATCCTCGCCGATGCGGGGGCGGAGGCCATCATTGTCGGCCATTCCGAGCGCCGCGCCGATCACGGCGAAACGGACGCCGCCGTCCGTGCCAAGCAGGCGGCCGTCCACAGGGCTGGCCTCACGGCGATCGTGTGCATCGGTGAAACGGCAGGCCAGCGGGCCGCTGGGCAGACGCTCGATGTCGTGAAGAGGCAACTTGAGCGGTCACTGGGGACGCAGTCGACAGCGGCCAATACGGTCATTGCCTATGAGCCCGTCTGGGCCATCGGCACCGGACTGACGCCGACCTCGGCTGACGTGGCCGAGGTCCACGCCGCCATCCGCGAGCGCCTGGAAGCCCGATTTGGGGCGGAGGGGCGGGGCATGCGGATTCTCTACGGCGGATCCGTCAAGCCGCAGAACGCACGCGAACTGATGGCCGTACCGAATGTTGACGGGGCGCTGGTCGGTGGCGCGAGCCTGAAGGCCGCCGATTTTCTTGGTATTCTTGAGGCCTATGCATGACTTCGGGTGAAGGAATGCGGGCAAACTTCGGGGAGGGGGCATTGCGCCGGAGGCCCTCCGTCGGCCATAAGCTTGAGGGATGTTTCAGGTGATTGGCTCATACATATTCCGCCGCTTCGGCCTTGCCTGGGGAGGGAACCGGGTGACTCCCACCACATCACCAGCAATGCTTGCCGCGCTGCCCTTTCTGGTTCTGGCCGCAGTGCCCTCGTGGGCGGCGCCCATGCAACCCGAAGAATGCCTGCGCTCCCAGACCGAGCAGGCGGCCCTCGTTGCCAGCGGCACGGCCGACGACATGGCGCGGGGGCCCGAATGGGCCAAGGACAATCTGTCATCGGACCGACTGGAGCGGGTGAAGCGCTGGATCGAACTGGAAGAGCAGATCCTCTTCCGCTGCCCGCCCCCGGCCCCGCCGCCTGGAGAAGCCAAAACGGCTGCCCAGGCCGAGGAGCAGCGGCCCAAGAAGAACATTCCGCTGCCGCAGAAAAAGCCGAAGGGGAACGATGCCTATCGTTCGCAGGAACCCTTCTCCAAGCTGGAGATGCAACACGCGACGCCCGGCCAGTAGAAGCAGGCCAGTAGAAGCCCGCCAGTTGAATTCGCCGGGGGCAGCGCGCTGCACATCCTGCCGCGCGGGTCTAGCCGCGGACGTCAAACTCGGCTAAAAGGCGCGCTTTCCACCGCCAGGAGTTTACGCAACGATGGCCACCGTCCTGCTCGTCATCCATCTCATGATCGCGGCCGCGATGGTTTTCATCGTGCTGATCCAGAAGTCCGAGGGCGGCGCGCTGGGCATTGGCGGCGGCGGTGGCGGCATGATGGCCGGCCGCGGGAAGGCCAATTTGATGACACGCGCCACAGCGGCACTGGCCGCGGCCTTTTTCACGACCAGCCTTCTGCTGACGATCATTTCCCAGCGGGGCGCGGAGCCAACCTCCATTCTTGACAAGCCAGCCGCCACCTCTACGGAGACGGCCCCGGCCGGCGGCGCCGACGCGCCCGCGGCACCGGCGGGCGACGCCCCTCGCGGCGGTATTCTCGACAAGCTGAAGTAAGCGTTCGTCAGAGGTTCCGGGCTCAAACGGGCGAGAACGGCTCTGCCCGTGGGCAGCGGTTTCAACGATCCGCGCGTGCGACTTCGCCTGCCGTCATGCCGGTGGATCAGGGGCACACACCCCATGGACAGGCACGCCATTCGCCCGCAAACTGCGATCCGGTGGGACAATGGCACGAGGGGTCGGCATGAACGCATTTCCCAAGCCCCCGCTCGCGCGGGCGGGCCGTGCGGGGGGCGTTGCCGTAGTCGCCCTTCCTGCTCTGGCACTCGCCCTTCAGGGCTGCGCCGGCGGCGGCAGCGCCCTGACGACGGGCGCCGTCGTTCCGTCCGTTACGTCCTACAAGCAGGGGAACGCGATCCAGCCGCAGGGCTACAGCATGTCCCAGGTCGACGAGCGGACGGTGCGCGTCACGGCCACCGGATCGCCCTCGACACCCAATGAGCGTCTCGTCAAGATCGCCATGGCGCGTGCAGCGGAGTACGGCGTCGAGCGGAATGAGAAGTCGTTTCGAGCGGCGGAGCCGGCCATCTCGACGTCCTGCGGGAAGGACTATGTGATCGAGAGGGGCGCACGTCGGGCCGTGCAGCCCAGCGATTATCGTATTGTCTCCGTTGACGTGACCTACGGTGGACGATCCGCCGACCCGGCCGATCGTCCGACCAGGGAGACAGCCTCGACGCTCAAGGCCGAACTGGCGGCTGAGACGGTACCCGAGACCGTCCAGGCGGCCAATACGGCCGAGCTGGCCCAATTCTGCGGGCGCACCGCGAGCTAACCCGGCGCTGTGGCTGCCAGTCCTCCTGTTTTGTTTGGCACACAACTCGAAGCCGGACTCGTAACGTCCCGTGGATGTGGCCAGAAAAGCGCTTCGAATCGGGGCGGGGGTCGTGTAAGCCTCAAATCCCATGCAACGGTACATCTTCATTACCGGCGGCGTGGTCTCCTCTCTTGGAAAAGGCCTAGCGTCCGCCGCTCTCGGCGCGCTTCTCCAGGCTCGCGGATACACGGTCCGTCTTCGCAAGCTCGACCCGTATCTCAACGTAGATCCGGGAACGATGAGCCCGTATCAGCACGGCGAAGTCTTCGTCACCGACGACGGTGCGGAAACCGATCTCGACCTTGGTCACTACGAGCGCTTCACCGGCGTGCCGGCCAAGAAGTCCGACAACATCACCACCGGCCGCCTCTACCAGGATATCCTCGCCAAGGAGCGCCGGGGCGACTATTTGGGCGGCACCGTGCAGGTCATTCCGCACGTGACCGACGCCATCAAACAGTTCGTGGTCTCGGGCAACGAAGACGTGGATTTCGTGCTGGTCGAGATCGGCGGCACAGTCGGCGACATCGAAGGACTGCCGTTCTTCGAAGCAATCCGTCAGCTCGGCAACGATTTGCCTCGCGGTGCGTGCATCTACATGCACCTGACCCTGATGCCCTACATCCCTTCCGCCGGGGAACTGAAGACCAAGCCGACGCAGCACTCGGTCAAGGAACTGCGCTCCATCGGTATCCAGCCCGATATTCTGCTGTGCCGATCGGATCGCGAAATTCCCGTCGGCGAACGCAAGAAAATCGCTCTCTTCTGCAATGTGCGGCCCGAGGCCGTGATCCAGGCGCTCGACGTGGCCTCGATCTACGATGTGCCGCTCGCCTACCATCGCGAAGGTCTTGATCGCGAAGTGCTGGCCGCTTTCGGCATCACGGGGGCGCCCAAGCCTGATCTGGCCGTGTGGGAGACGATCTCGCGCAATATCTCCAATCCGGAGGGCGAGGTCACGATCGCCATCGTCGGCAAGTACACGGGCCTGAAGGACGCCTACAAATCGCTCATCGAGGCGCTCGTCCACGGAGGCATCGCCAATCGCGTGAAGGTGCGTCTGGAGTGGATCGAGAGCGAGATCTTCGAGCGGGAGGATCCCGCTCCGTATCTGGAAGGCGTGCACGGCATTCTGGTGCCGGGCGGCTTCGGCGAGCGCGGCTCGGAGGGCAAGATCCTCGCGGCCAAGTTCGCGCGCGAACGCAAGGTGCCCTACTTCGGCATCTGCTTTGGCATGCAGATGGCGTGCATCGAAGCGGCGCGGAACCTGTGCGGCATTGCGGATGCGAGTTCCACCGAGTTCGGCCCCGCGTCCGAGCCTGTCGTAGGTCTGATGACGGAGTGGATGCGCGGTAATGAGCTGGAGACCCGCCGCCAGGGCGGAGACCTTGGTGGAACCATGCGTCTGGGTGCTTTTCCGGCGGCACTCGTTCCCGGGTCGCGCATTGCGGCCGTCTATGGCGTGACCGACATCTCCGAGCGCCATCGCCACCGCTACGAGGTCAACACGGCCTATCGCCAGCGGCTGGAGAAGGCGGGCCTGGCCTTTGCGGGGCTATCGCCGGACGGGCTCTTGCCGGAAACCGTGGAGTACGCCGACCACCCGTGGTTCATAGGCGTGCAGTTCCATCCCGAATTGAAGTCGCGGCCCTTCGAACCGCACCCGTTATTCCGCTCCTTTATCGGCGCAGCCGTGGAGCAGTCGCGCCTCGTGTAGGCCGGCACGCAGCGTTCTGCCGGCTCAGATCGGGTTGATCAGGAGTTTGACCAGGCTCGTGTGCGGCTTCTTGGGCTGATTTTCCGGGCGCTTGATGACGGTCTGCTTCTGCGTCCGGCGTGTGGGCGAGACGTAGCGAACGCCGAAGACCAGCCCCTGACGCCACGCGACCTCACAATCGACTTCCAGGCGGTCGGACGGCATGAAGAGCGTGAAGCGTTCGGGGACGCTGTCGCGCGAGATAGTCCCGCCGCGGGTAACGGCCACCTCCAGGCGTGCGCCCGTCGAGGACGTGTCGCGGATGGTGCAAAGTATCGGGCTCACAAGGTTCGGGTGGAGGATCTGGGCCCCGAGCCGCGATGGGGAGCGCTTCGCCCAGCGGCTCTCGGCGCCGGAAGGCTCACTCTGTGGCTGGTTCACCGTAGCAGGGGCGCAGACGCGGGGAGCTGCACCCTGGCGCACGACTTGCGGCCGTGCGCCTGGCCCGCGCTGGCCAAACGTCGGGGGTGTCTTGTTGAGCATCGCCCACCTCGAATGCGGAACATGGAACTATGACCGTATTTATACGCATACGTTGGTTGCGAGATGGTTTTAAGCTTTGCTCAATTTTGACTTAAATTGGACGGGTGCGCGCCCGCAGCCGCCCCGCCGCAGAGCATGAGCGTCGGGAGATGACCGGCTCCGGATTGCAGCCTCATCAGGCCCCGCTCTGGGTCTCTTCGGCCTTCAGCTCCTTTTTGGACAACTTGCCGATCATCGTCTTGGGCAGGCTGTCGCGGAACTCGATGGCTGCGGGCAGTTCGATCTTGGACAGCTTCACCTTCAAATGCCGCTGGATGTCCTCCACCGTGGCGGTCATGCCGGTCTTCAGCTTGACGAATGCCTTTGGAGCCTCGCCTCGATGTTTGTCGGGGATGCCGATGACCGTGACCTCCTCGACGGCGGGATGCTCGTAGATCGCTTCCTCGACCCGGCGGGGATAGACGTTGTAGCCCGAGCAGATAATGAGGTCCTTGATGCGGTCGACGATTTGGAAAAACCCATTCTCGTCCATGATCGCCACGTCACCCGTGCGCAGGTACTCACCCACGAACTGCCCGGCAGTCTCTTCCGGCTTATTCCAGTAGCCCCGCATCACCTGCGGCCCCTTCACGCACAATTCGCCCCGTTCGCCGGGTGAGACGGGGACGCTTGGATCAGCCAGACTGCGCAGCGAAACGATGGTCCCGGGCATCGGCAACCCGATGGAACCCGGCACGATGGGACCTTCTATGGGATTGCAGGTGACCACAGGGGAAGCTTCGGACAGGCCATAGCCCTCGACGAGCTTGCAGGCCGTCACGGCTTCGAACTTCTGCTTGACCTCCAGCGGCAGGGGCGCGCCGCCCGATAAGCAGAATTTTAGCGAGGTCAGGTCGAATTCCTTGATCTTCGGGTGGTTTTGGATGGCGTTGAACAGTGTCGGCACGCCCGGCATGATGGTGGGCCTGGACTTGGTTATGAGGTCGAGCGCGTCATCCAGAATGAAGCGCGGCATCATGACGATCTCGGCGGCCTTCGCGATCCCGAAGTTCATCACGACCGTCATCGCGAAGACGTGGAAGAAGGGCAGTACGCCCATCACCCGCTCCTGGCCCTGGTTCAGTTCCGGGGCCCACCGCATCACTTGCTGGGTATTGCTGTAGAGATTGGCGTGGGTCAGCATGGCACCCTTGGGTGTGCCAGTGGTCCCGCCGGTGTACTGCAGCACGGCCACGTCGTTCATCGGGTCGATGGGGACGGGCTCCGGCGCGGGGCCTTGCCGCATAAGGTCGGCTTCCATGATGATCCGCCCGGCCATCTTCGAGGCCCGGGGCTTGGCCAGTTCCTTGCGCTTGAAGACCTTGAAGAGGGTCGCCTTGGAGGCGGGCAGCAGGGCCGGAAACCGGCACACGATGGCGCTGGGCAGCGTGTTCGACGCCAGAAGCGCCTCGACCTTTTCAAAGAGAACCTTCAGGTCGAGCGTCACCATGATCTCGGTCTGGCTGTCTTTGACCTGATACGCCAGTTCCTCGACCGTATAGAGCGGGTTGTAGTTGACGACCGTTCCCCCCGCTTTGAGGATCGCAAAGTAGTAAACAATGAACGTCGGCGCGTTCGGCAGCAAAAGCCCGACCTTCGTTCCTTTCTTTACGCCGATTTTCTGCAGACCCGCCGCTGCCCGGTCCACCAGTCGTCCGAGGTCCGCGTAAGTCTGACGTCGGCCAAAGAACGTGGTGCAGGGCCGCTCCGGGTAGGTCCGTACGGCGTCGTCCAGAATTTGAAACACCGGCGCTGGCGGGATCTCCGCATGCCAATCGACCTCGGGGGGGTATCGTTTCAGCCAGGGGTGCGGTGCGGAGGAAAGGGCCTGCTCGGTCATATCCGTCCATCCAATTGATTGACGCAGCACCTTTTTTTGATTACTGACCCGGCCTGTGCCGCAAGCTTGCGGACGGCGTTACGCTGCATTAGGCCCGATGCGGCGCCAAGGCCTCTTCTCTCAGCGGCTGAACAATGCTCGAAAGCGGGCCCGGAACTCTGCTCAATGGTTAGCATTGAACACTTTTTCATGCTTTCGGACTAGACCCATTCAGACCCATATCCAAGGGTCCTTCACTCGGCATGTTTCGTGCGTAACGGACGTCGGCCAGGGTTGATGGTAAGCGTCGTGGACGAAGCCACACGGCGGTGTTGGGCCCGGCCCAACTGGACTTGCAAAGGCTTTAAGGATATGTGACGCCCTAGCTTGTTACGAATTCTGTCGTGACCTAGGAACACATTAGGGAACCTGTATCCAATTCCGCCCGTGTGCGGAATTGGTGTGGAGAGCGATATGGACGAAGTGGCAACGAAGATCATCGAGATCCTCAAGAAGCACATGAAGGAGCCTCGGGACGACATTTCGCTTTCGACCCAGCTCACTGATCTTAAAATCGAGTCGCTCGACTTGGCGATGATCGTATTCGACATCGAAGACACGTTCGGCATCGAAATCCCCTACAATGCCAACGAGGACGTCGAGGACTTCAAGACCGTTGGCTCCGTCGTCGACCGGGTCAAGGCTCTGATGGAGGCTGGCCCCGCCGCGGCCGGCGCGAAGGCCTGATATCTCATCAGGCCCATTCGCGACCCGCATTGTCGGTCTAGAATTCTGTCCCCTGCTTAGAGGCTTGGCGCCGTGCCGGGCAACGTGTGAGTATTGTCATGTCTGATCAAAAGCACGGCCGCCGCGTCGTCATAACCGGCATGGGCGCAGTCACGCCCATCGGAACGACCGTGGACGAGTTCTGGGCCGGCCTGAGGGCCGGCAAATCGGGCGTCAGCCCGCTGGGCGGCTTCCCGCTGGAAGACCTGAAGATTCTAATCGCCGCGCAGATCAAGGATTTCGACCACAAGGCCCGGTTGAAGCACTTCAAGCGCGACCGCATCATCTCGCTGGCCGATCGCTACTCCTGGTTCGCCGCCGTGGCCGCCGACGAGGCGGTACGCATGTCGGGCCTCGAGATGCCCGTTTCCGACCCCTACCGCTCGGCCTGCATCATCGGCTCGGGCGCCGGCGGCCTCGTCACCTTCGAGACCGCCTATCGCGATCTGTTTATCCACAACAAGCGCGCGACCCATCCGCTGACGCTCCTGCGCATCATCGGTTCGTCGGCCGCCGCCCACGTCGGCATCGAATTCGGCGTCAAGGGCCCCACGTTTGCGACTTGTTCGGCCTGCTCGACGGCAACGCACGCCATTGGTATCGCCCGCGATTACATCCGCGGCGGCCTCGTCGACGTCGCCATTGCCGGCGCGTCGGAGTCGGTCATCAACTACGGCACCATGAAGGCCTGGCAGGCGCTCCACGTGCTGTCGCCGGAAGGCTGTTTCCCGTTCGCCAAGAAGCGCAACGGCACCGTGCTCGGCGAGGGAGCGGGCATCCTCGTCATGGAGAGCCTCGAGCACGCCCAAGCGCGCGGTGCGACCATCCTGGCCGAACTGGTCGGCTACGGCATGGCCTCCGACAGCCAGGACATGGTCAAGCCCACGGTCGAGGGCCCAAGCGTCGCCATGCAGAACGCTCTCGACGATGCAGGTCTGCAGCCAACCGATATCCAGTATCTCAACGCCCACGGCACCGGGACGTCGGACAACGACATCAACGAAACGAAGGCCATCAAGAACGTCTTCGGTGAACATGCCTATAAGCTGGCGATCTCCTCGACAAAGTCGATGCACGGTCACCCGCTGGGCGCCGGCGGCGGTATCGAGGCCGTGGCCTGCATCAAGGCCATGCAGGAGAGCTGGGTGCCGCCCACCATCGGGCTCGACGAACCCGGCGAGGGTTGCGACCTCGATTACATTCCGAATGTCGGCCGTGACTTGAAGGTCAAGCACGCCATGTCGAATTCGTTCGCCTTCGGCGGTCTCAACGCCGTGCTCGTGTTTGGGCCTCCGCCAGCCTGAGACTTGCACCGGATCGGACGGCTGCAACATCGGTATCGCGCATCCTATGAGGGGCCGTTCACCAGAGCGGCCCCTTGTCGTGCGCCGGCTTTCCATCAGCCCTTGAACAAGGGCGTAGCCGGTGACAGACTATTTTTTGGCGACCGCGCCGAAATAAGGCGCGGCGGCGGGAGGTTCGGTCGTTGCGTGAAATCATGATTATGGCCGGAGATGTCGCCATCCGGGCCCGGCTGCTCGATACGCCCACCGCCGACGAGATCTGGCGGGCGCTGCCGATCCAGGGTTCCGCCCAGACCTGGGGGCCGGAGATCTATTTTCGAACCGCCGTCAAGGCAGAAGCTGAACCTGAAGCGCGCGATGTCGTGAGCCCCGGCGAGATCGTTTTCTGGCCGGCTGGCGATGCGATCGCAATCGCTTTCGGTCCGACACCGCTCTCGCGCAATGGGGAGTTGCGGCTTGCCGCCCGCTGCAACATCTGGGCTATGGCCATCGACGACGTCGCCCAGTTGCGCAGCGTGCATGCCGGCGAAGCGATCTCCATCAAGGCCGCAGCCTGAGGCGTCAGCAGGGCGCAGCGACGGGCGCGAACAGTTCCGGCAGGCGACTGGCGAGCAGGGCTGCCAATTCCTGCTGTGGGTTCTCGGCCATTGGAACGATGACGCGCATCAGGGACGCAAAGCGCTCGGCATTGAGTTCCGATAGCGGCACCTCGCGGCACCAGCCGTCGCGTTCCAGCCAGCGGCGGTACTCTGCTTCCTTCGCGGGCAAAACCATGCGGGCAGGTTTTACGGCCACCACCGGCCTGCGCATCCAGATTGCTTCCGACACCATGGCGCTCGAATCCGCGGTCACGACAATCGCGCCACTTTCGGCAAACAGGGCCTGGAGCGTTCCGGGACCCGACGAGCGCACATCGATGAAGCGCTGGACAGGCCCGTTGGCGCGCGCGGCGAGTGCCACCAGGCGATCGCTTACGGCGGCTGGCGTGCGCCGCGAGTTTGAGACGATCCAGGCGATGCCGAGCCGCATGCGGCTTTCCTCCACAAACGCCAGAAGCTGCTCCCAATCCCGCTCGGTGTACGAAACGGTGCCCGCGTTCCCGCCGATCAAGAGCCCCGCCACGCGGGGGAGGCGGCGATGGTCCAGGTCGGGCGGGATCAGTTCCGCCGGGTCGGCCGGCGAGGGCTTCAGGATTTTCACCTGGTTCGGGGCGGGCGCCTCTGTGGTGTAGGAGTTGAGCGCCAGCGCAAAGTCTTGAGGGCGGTATTGCCGCAGCGAGCCGAAGAACAGGTTGGGCCGCCCCGTCAGTCGTGCCAAGGCAATGTTGGCGGCCAGCGTATCGCCCCCTGCCGAGACGATGACATCGCCCGTGGGCAGTGCTGCCAGATCCAGTCCATAGACGCGTGAGAGGATGAAAGTGGGGGAGATCTTCGCGTTCGTCATCCAGGCAAGAAGATCCGTCGGCGCCCACGCGGGCCGGGCGATGCGCACGGTTGCCACGTCGATGGGGCGCTGCCGCCGTGCAGCCGCGAGGATGCCTTCCGAGCAATGAAAATGCCCGGGCTTGCCGTCGCTGAGGAGGAGTGCCGTCAGTTCCATCATCTCGCTTGGTTGTAGTGAATCGGTCTTGGCGGCGAAGTCTTTAAGCCGATGCTCGGCCCTGCCGGGCCCCGGCTTTCGCGCAGGGTTCGCGAAGGTCGTTCCTGTGAATCTCTCGCCAAGGCGAGCCGATGGTCAACGGCTGATGCTCGGACTACCTGCTTGAGGTGGCCACTGACCGCAAAGCATACGCAATAGCAATTCCAGCCGGACCATTTGTTTGTTTGTTCGTACGGTGCCCATTCGACCGGATTATGACGGGCCATGGGCGCCCAAAATTGCCGCCGCCGGAGGGGCCGGCGAATTTGGCTGAGGCGCCATAATTCGGCTCCAGGGGTCGGGTTGAGTATCGAAATCAGGTGGAACCGCGCGTGCGGATTTTCGCCATGGGGGTGACCGTTGTTCCGGGCCTCGGAGCTTGAATTTCGTCAACACCGAAAACCTGTGACCCGCAACACGACTGGAGCCCCTTCTTTGGCCAGAAGTCGACGTCGTCAACCGATGCAACATGTTGATCCGGCGGGAAGTCGCGCCCATGCGTCCGGATAGGCACTTGCCAACGGTTCAACTCCTCCCCAAGTACGCGCTGGTTTTTGCCGAGGTTAATGATGTTGTTCACCGATTCGCTCCAAGATCCGTCTCTTGACAGCTGCAGAGATGGGGCTCGGGTCCACGCAATAGCGAACATGTCGGAGCCGGCCGACGTATGGAGAGTGTCTATGGAGACCGCAGTCCGCGTGGAGGAAGCACAAGCCATTCCATTCGTTCCGGTCGGAGGCGCAGCACCAGGCCGTTCAAACAGGCCAATCAATCTCTGGGAAAGTCTCCGCGTCTACGGCTGGTACAAGCGCCGGCGCAAGACGCGTAAATCGCGCGTTGTTGCAGCAGCGGGTGTCTTTTCCTCCGCCGTGGCTGCATTGAAACCCGGCGATGTTTGTATCGATTGCGGCGCCAATGTCGGCCGCATCACGCGGATGTTTGCCCACACGGGCGCTACTGTGCACGCCTTTGAGCCTGATCCTGACGCCTTTGAGGTGCTCAGTCGTGAAGTCGGGTCGCTTGCGAACGTCATTCTTCATAACGCCGCGGTGGGCGTTGGCGATGGCCTGGTGAAGCTCTATCGTGACAAGCGCCCGCATTCAGCATCTGAAATTTCGAGCGGTTCAAGCACTGTCGACGGGAAGGTCAACAATTCATCCGAAGCGTTTGTTCTCGTTGAACAGCTGGATTTTGCCACTGTTCTTCGAGAGATCGACGCCCCCATCGCCATCTTGAAGATCGACATCGAGGGCGGCGAACTTGCTCTCTTGTCGGACATGCTCGATCAAGGACTGCACACCCGAGCAGGGCATATCTTCGTTGAAACACACGAGAAGCAGATCCCCAGACTGAGGAAGGGGTTCATGCAGCTGGAGCAAAGGTGCCGTCCCTTGTCCAACATTCATCTGGACTGGTGGTGATCCTGTCTCTCCAACAGCGGCAGCGTTATCAAAGATGAGAATGATTGCATCAGAGTGTTTGAGGCTCTGACCTGTGTGGCAAGTGCGGTGCCGAGTTGTGACGCCTTGCTTCCGCACAACCACTGATTACAAACGGCCGGTCTCCGGTTCTCTTTCGGGTCGTGCGACCGGTATCCGCATCACCGGTCTTCGAGGCGACAGCAGCAAGAGCGTGTCCAGCCTCAGTGGCTGACAATCCTCCCCGATGGGATGCCGAACAAGGCGAAAGCCGTCGCCGCGACCTTGACAACACGCCAGGAGGGACGAGCGAGGAGCCCTGCGACATCAAGTTGTGGGGGCAGCTTGTGGTACTAAGCTCGATCGCAGCGTGATCCCGCACGAGATAGGGACTGTTTCGCTGCGCGGTTTGTCTGAGCACGACGGCATGAGGCAGGTTGTCTAGCTGCTGTGAACGTGCATCTCGAAAATGAAGTTTTCCACTGCGAGGATGGCTGTGCGAGCCATCGCAATAAAACAGAATTGACCCAGGAAAGAGAATGCTGAGCGCGCACAAGGTTCTCGCTGTACTCGGTCGGCCATGGCCTCAGACGATGGAAGCGCGCAGCGGCATTATGGGTCTCAGCCCTATCAAACGCGCGCCGGGAGCGACATCGACTGGGCGCCGATTGCAGCTTGAGAATATCGATGTTCACAGGTCGACTAGCGCCGTCGATCCGGAGTGGATTGGGATGCACCCACCCTAGTGAAACAAGCCAACAGGTCTGTTTCAGGGTTCATGACGCCAGACAGATGGCTATAACGATCATGTGTCAATCGCTATGCCATGAATGCCCTCGCTAATATTTTCGCTCAATTGTATCACGCCTTGGTAAGCCAGCGTCGTCCGATTGAAACCTAGGATCGATGCCGGTGACGTTCCAATGAAGATCCAGTCGTCGTTCATCGCCAGTCCACGCCAGAACAGCGACCGAGCCGTCGGGACGGACCGCTCTTCCCGCACCTGGCCGAAGAACCGTAACCAGCGTCCGAGCCTCCTCTCATTGGTGAGGCCTTTTGCAAACGGCGTCGCGTTGAGGTCGATAAGTGGCTGCACCTTTTCCTGGGTCAGTTCGCACTCGAGCAGCAAGCCGTGCTTGGTAGAAACCACATACGCCAGTTGCGGGCCCACAAATTCCAAGTTGTGAGCGCCTTCCAGCCAAGGATGGCGAAGCACGACTTTCATTTCATTCAGGTTGAGAATCGCCCCCAACTTGTTGAGCAACGCGTAGACGCGATCTCCGTCG
This sequence comes from uncultured Alphaproteobacteria bacterium, assembly GCA_963825555.1. Lineage (GTDB taxonomy): Bacteria > Pseudomonadota > Alphaproteobacteria > Rhizobiales > Hyphomicrobiaceae > JAGVSR01. The sequence continues at coordinate 164,353 of CAWGTZ010000009.1, forward strand.
GCATCAATCGCATTGAGATGCAGATGCCCAGCCTTTCCTCTGTTGTGTAAGTCAAGATACCGAAGTCTGTTGTCATTCTGCTTGTTATGGTAGATTGTTTGTGGGATTTTTAACACAGAGCAGACCGCGGGTTGCTCTGTTGGCCACCAGAACTGTGGACTGACCAGCAACTTCGCATGTGGTCCTCCTTTCAACGACCGCTCAACCTCGGTCATCGATAGAACAACCGCTGTATTGTTCGCGGTGCTCGCAACAAACAAGCGATCGCCGCGCTTGGCGATTTCGTGGATCCCGGCGAAGTTGCCGTTACTGATCCTCCCGATCGGATTGAGAAGGCGATCGCAAACCTCGATTGTGTGGTAGTTCGCCACCAAAATTGCGTTGTCTAAGACAACGATCCCTCGTCCGCCACGGGAGTTTCCGCGTGGGTTGGGATCAATCACAGGCGGATCCTCCGGCACGACCGTCCTCGATGCGAGTTCAGCGCCAGTAGGCCACTCTGTGATGCGGACCATACCACCAGCAGAAACGGGGGCGTTCCGGATAACTGAAGTAGAGACGATTTTCATGGGTACAGCGGGCTTCGGCAATCATTCGGTGAAACAAGAGATCGAGATGGACACTGCAGAAAGTCGTAATCAAGGCCCGCCTAATTGACAAGCGACAGAACGGTCATGCTCGAAATCGCACCCATTGCAGTCTCTTCCATGGCCCAAATTGGCCTGTTGCGCTGGCCGTTTATTCGCGTCACAACATCGAAACAACTCTGTCTTTTTAAACTCTCGTAGATGTCCAGCCCCCTCAGTCTGGGCCACTGATTTGCGGCTTCTCTAGCATCGTTTCGGGGTCCGGTGGCCGCATGCTGAGCGCGTGATGCGGTCGGATGTGGTTGTACTGCCGGAGCCACTGGGTGATGACCACGCGGGTGACCAGCTTCTACTTCGCCGCTTAATCGAACGAAGCAAAGCTAAATTGGACCCCAGCCTCGCCCACCGTTGTCCCCTCGAGTCAAGGACGCCAGTTTCCATGATCCGATAGCTGCTCAGAAGTTCCCTAGGCGGTTGCGTACCGCCCTCACACATCCCTTAAAGGCCAAAGCGACTGAGGGTCTTTCGCGATAGTCGATGTTGCCCGTAAGCCCGAAATTTTTTACAAACGTTACATTGTTCACCATGGCTGTTATCCGATGCCAATGCAAATCACCACCCCGTGGGCCGTCATGATTTCCATGCCCGCAACCTTTTGCGGCCAACGGCGCCTTCAACGGGAGGAAATCAAACGCGGGACTTTGTCTAATATGACGGCCCAGTAGGCGGACAAATCCTTGCTCCTGATCAAAATAGAGGCGACAGACGGAAAACAAAGTATCAATGCTGCTGGCGTCTATAATTACTTCGCGTCTATCCTTGTTAAGTTTCCACCGCAGCGGAAGATCCCACAACTGTTCAGACAATGTGGTCATACCTTTTGTCAGTGCTGCTGCCCTAAAGATCCTGCAAGTTCCGCACGTTTGGTTGAATTGTTTAACTTGAAATGCCGCACGCAGCTTGAGCGAACTGTTATCCCAATCTAGGAGCGCGTGTACTCCATTTTTGATAATGAAACCATCCCGCTCCCCGAGGTCCGCCTCTGCGGATAAGACAGTCGCCATGAGATCTCGATGAAGATAGTCGTCGCCATCGCAAAGCAAAATGTAGCGAGGCATCCCTATGCTCTTGGCCCAAGTGATGCCAAGTATATACTTAAGTCCCTTGTCGATTTTAACATCATTGCTATCGGCAGCTAGCAAGGGATGATTCCCTAAATTAAGGAAATAAACATGTGCTGGCATTTGCGCCGCCCATTCTGGAACCCTATGACAGACGATAACTACAAGCGGCTTTGGTCCATTCATTGCCAGCATGGAGCCAACGGCTGTCTTGAGAAGTCGCTCAACCTCGTCGTAGTTGCGGATTCTTGTTCCGTCCGGGTGGACCAACGGAACAATGCAGGCAAAGTCGCCAGTCTTGGCGGATAGTAATTCAAGGTTATGTTCAGCGCGAAAGCCGGGCTTTACCGACGGAAAATCCGCATTTGGGGGTGGCTTTCCAAGGAAGGAACACAATTTCTCCCAGCCGTCCCCTACAGGTACACCCAGTACCAAAAGTATCCGCGGGACGCTCCGTGATGTTCAGGGCACCCATTGAAATGCTCGCTATGGAGCCTTCGGGAAACGCTCTTCGTTAAATGTGGTTACCCCATAATGAGCAAGCCGAACATCCCGAACAAAGCTAGGTCGAGGATCTGGATTGGCTTCAAACTGCTTGCGGATAGACGCAAGCCACGACTCGACCCGGACGAACAGTCAGGATGAATTTCGATCCAGGATAACGCCCGTCCAATTCCCTAAACCATGTTGCCAGCGGCAAGTCAGTCACGGCGTCAAGTTCACGGAAATAGTCTTCAGAAAAGTCCCCAGACATCCATTTGTTGAGCCCAAGCTCTCGCATGTGCCGAAAGGTTCCGGCTCTGTAGCCCAACATGGATAGAGCGGCATAAAGGGAAGTCGTACCGGTCTTCGAAAGCCCGATACCCAAGACCTTGAACCTCCAGACATCCGCCGAACTTTCGCTGCCTCGCCTTGCACTACATTTAAAGGTTAACATATATTTATGTTATTGCTACGGTTGAAATTTCCGAACTTTAGACGGCCAGGAACACATGTTGACCGTGAAAGCCAAGTTAGAAAACGGGTTAGGCATACGGAGTTAGCAGGGTGATCAGCGAAGCTCTTAAATTTGTCTTTGTTCACGTGCCCAAAACTGGCGGGAACAGCATACAGAATATATGTTTACCTTGGGCAGACGATCGATTAACAGCTGAAGCTCCGCATCAGGACGGTTCTGATCGCTTTCAGTTGGCAAACTTAAAATATCCACAACTAAAAAAACACTCCACACTAGCTGATTATCATGCGGTGCTCGGCGAAAGATTGCTAACTTTCCGAACTTTTGCGACGATTTCGGAAAATTCCTTGGGATCGAATGATTTCTCATTATTTTTCACCACATCTAGGTAACCGTTACTTTGACCGCAACCGTTTTATCGCGCTTGTGCAGCGCGTGCCAACTATCGAACATTTTATATCATACGAATGCAGAGAGGGTGTATTTCGCCGAAGGGTGACAAGAAAGATAGATTTTCTCATGCGGTTTGAGAACCTCAATGCCGACTTTCGTGAGGTTTGTAGAAAACTTGTACTGCCTTTTGACGGTGAATTGCCGGTGCGAAACAAGTCTAATCACCAACCGTATTCTTATTACTATGATGAAGATATAAAGAGAGCTTGTTATATACCGTTTTTGGTGTGTTGATATTGAGTTAGTCAATGCATCCCGAAGGTTGATGAAATGACGGTCAACAAACTTGAGATACGAATTGCCGCTCTGCAGCGCACGGGCCATCACGCCATTATTGAATGGATGCTTGATGGTATCGAGGGGAAGCGCATCTTCCTCAATAATGTCAGGCCGGGCAAGCCGGTATTCAATCCAGAGTGGATAATGGTCATGCGGCCCGATCACAGGCTCATACGTCGAGGGTTTGCTGCTTACGACCTTATGTTGGATGTTTCCGGAGCATTTCAAAAGAAAGATGCCCTTATATATACAATTACGAGAATACGCCTCTCGAAATTGCATTTCCACAAAACCTCGAAAAGTTGCGAGAACATGATGTTGGAAAAAGCGAGAGGATCGCTGACGTAATAGTTTGCCGTGATCCACTCAATAATGCAGCAAGCTATTATAAGAAATTTGCCGAAAAGTACTCGGATCGAGAGTTTGCGGATTGGATGCAGCTATGGTGCGACTATGCGGAGGCTGGCATGTCGACAAAGACGCTGCATGGTAAAGCAGTTATTCCAATCCACTACAGTCTATGGGTTGCCAGTGCGAATTATCGTAAAATGACTGCGTTGTTGCTTGGTTTTATTGATGGCGGGATCCCCAGACAAACAGCAAAATGGGGGCAGGGCAGTTCATTCGCGCAGGGGGTCCCAACCGAAACCGAGGTCAATCACACAGAGCTAAGACGGCGTTGGGTGGCACTCCGAGACGTGAAGAGATTTCAGGCACTTTTTCGTGACGCAAGGGTGCTGAGAGTGTCGCGGGAATATCTGAAGGCGATAGATGACGCGGAAGGCCTAGAACATTTTTCGGAGTTCAGTAGGTGTGCGAAACTTGGATAGGTCTTTAGCGCTTGGCTCCTCTGTAAGAGACGCACCAGCGGCGTGGTCAACATGAAGTCGATATCATTGTTGATCCACCGGAGTTGGCTCCAGGCGCGGTTGCATCCGCGAAAGAAGCTCCGCGCGATCGGTCGAAGGACATTTATTCCCCGTGGGATGTTTGAACTGAGCGATGTCTGGCGGGCATTTATCCTCATAGAAAAGGTTTCGGTGAGACGTGAAAATTTATCGATGATCACCTCGTCTTGATGCAGGACGCAATGCTAGTGTTCCTTCCGTCCCTGACGGAGGATTTCGCTGGTCCTGCAAATCAGTCATGCTCTCCTGATGAGAGAGAACATATCCTTCGACGTGAGCGTGGCTGACCGGAAACGGCTTCTCGCCATCGCGGCCGATCGCAACACATCGGCCAAGGTCGTGTGGCGCGCTAAGATCATCCTGGCCACCGCCGACGGGCTCGGGACCATGGCGATCATGCGCGAGACCGGCAAGTCGAAGCCCTGCGTCTGGCGGTGGCAGGAGCGTTTCATGCACGAGGGTGTCGACGGGCTTTTGCGCGACAAGACGCGGCCGCCTGGCACGCCGCCGCTGCCCGAGAGCGTGCGTCAGAAGGTTCTCGCCAAGACCGCAAGCGAGACGCCGCCGAGCGCGACGCACTGGAGCGTGCGGACGAGATGGCGAAAGCCACGGGCATCAGCCGGACGAGCGTGCAGCGCATCTGGAAAGAAGCCGGGCTGAAGCCGCATCTTGTTAAGCGCTTCAAGATCTCGACGGATCCGATGTTCGAGGAGAAGGTCACTGACGTCGTCGGACTTTATGGATATGAACCCGCCCGATCGGGCGCTCGTCCTCTGCGTCGACGAAAAGAGCCAGATCCAGGCGCTCGACCGCACCCAGCCCGGCTTGCCGTTGAAGAGGGGTCGCGCCGCCACGATGACGCACGACTACAAGCGGCACGGCACGACCACGCTGTTCGCTGCCCTCGATACGCGCACCGGCCGCATCATCGGCGATTGCCAGCCCCGGCATCGCGCGAAGGAGTTCATCCTGCTTCTTGCGTCGGATCGACCGCAGTGTGAGAACGACGCCCGACATCCATCGGCTCGACAACTACGGAACGCACAAGACGCCCGAGGTGAAGGCCTGGCTCGAGAAGCATCCACGCTTCCATCTCCACTTCACGCCGACCAGCGCTTCGTGGCTCAACCTCGTCGAGCGTTTCTTCGCCGAGATCACGATCAAGGGCATCCGGCGCGGCGCCTTTGCCAGCGTCGCCGAACTCGAGCAGGCAATCTGTGAATACCTCAAGGAACACAACGCAGACCCCAAGCCCTTCGTTTGGACGAAATCGGCCCAGGCCATCATCAAAAAGGACCGGCGCGCCCTTAAGCAGCTGGCCCTCCAATACGATGGGAACCAACCGTCAGAGTTGGAACACTAGTAGAGAGGTCCGGGAGTGTGCTCCAGGAGCTTGTAGCGAATGGTAGAGGCTTTCAGGTTGTCGCTCAGTTCCGGAAAATGACTGAAAAGTGCTGCCAGCTGTTTGTCGTTGCCGCCTCCTGCGCCATTTCAGTGTCCCACAGCTCGGGGCTGATGCTCACGAACTTGTCGAATTGGCCTTGTATCATTCTTGCCCAAGCAAATGGCTGGCACGTTTCTTAGTCTTGCCATCGCCCAAAACCAAATGTCATCCCCGGTCGGGCAAATGTTCATGGCTAAACTCTCATCATGAAGCATGTCGCCAAGGTCGATGTTTGCCGGATAATAGATGCCGCCAACACCTGTTAAGAAGGTCAGCTCTGGTGGGCTCTGAAGGTTAGCTTTGCCCCATTGCCTATAGGGTAGCAGCACGCCCTGCTCAAATCGAATTTCCCAACCGCGATGGCCAATAACGGCATTAGGATAACTTTGTGCGGCATCTACTAGTTTCTCCAGTAGGTCTTTCTCGTAAAAAAGATCATCGTCTATTGTGACGATATCTCGATCGGGGTAAAGCCGTTTTGCGGGCAGAAACTTTCCGTAGGACCTGATGTTTTTGTCAATCCACAGGATCTCTAGGCCGCGGTCTTGCTGTTTGAGTAATGTTTTTGGCAGGCGCCTATCTTGAAACTCTTCACGGGATAGAACCAAGATTATTCGAGACGGTTGCAGAGTTTGTTGAAGCATACATTCGATGGGTATCCAGACCGAGTTTATTCGCGCTGGAAATGAAGTCAGGCTAACGATTGGTGTGTCGGAATCCTTATTAAGACGATATTTTGCGGCGCGTGCTTGTAGTGCTAGTGTTTCCAAAAGCTCAGTGAGTTCCCACTTGAGAAGGGTAACCTTCGCCCGCGCTTTCTTCGAGCGGCGGATTTTTTTAATTGTCCGTTTGATCATTTGTTGGGCCCCGTCTCAGCAATTCAGGTAGCGTAACTACGGTATTATATCCTGACGCTCAATCCTTTGTATTTTCGGCTCTGCCTATTGGTCTGGTGAGCAGAGTGCTTGGACGTTTCTTCCGGTCATCGGTGCTTCTGAGCAAAGGTCCTTCCTGCCTAGTCGTCAGTTGTGTCATGCCTCGGCGATTTCGCTTAGCAAGCCTGCTCAAGCGCGAGTGTCGGATTAAATTTTATTGTCTGTATCGAAAAATTGGCATTTCTTAGGTGTCCTGGTGTGATTGTGCTCATTCATTTTTCCCGTTCCAAGTCTTATGATACAAAGGCACTTGGCTTGCGGCTTGCACAAGATTTGCGCTGGTGCGCCCCGCGAGCGGGGGCTGCGATCGACCAAGTAGCGGAAATGCCTTGAACTGGAGGGAATGGAAGTGACTGTTGCGGACGCAACGCGGAGCCTATCCATTCTCAAAGATCTGAACGCCGCCTGGGTGGGAAGGTCGTGCGATCTCTTGGATCATTCTATAGTCTTGCTCGTATTTGCAGTGGATAAAGTCTGTCAGTTCGTCCGTTATAAAGTTGCTCTTATGAAAGAGCAGTGCCTTGGCGCTGTCGGTTTCTCAACTCTGAAACTGGCGTATCTATTACGTTCTCCGTGCCAGTGCTTCCGGCGGTCGTGGAAGCGTTGACTTTCCGTCCGAACCATTTTTGTGCTGCGCCGGTTCCGATGAATTCCGTCATTGTTGATGAAAGCTGGTCCAGTGCGATCGGTCGCGAGTAGGGAATGTTCCGTAAGTGTGATTTCTGCGGTGCTAGGTGGCAATCGAGAGAGTTGAAATCATTTTGTGCATAGAGCATGAAATCGCGAAAGGTCGCGTGTTCCAGATCGATGCCGGTTAGGCTTTCGAAATTCGTGCGGATATCAGCATTGTTGTCGTCATCAACGAACTTATTCGTGAACACGGATACAAACCGTTCCACGGGATCTCTATAGACAAAAATTGTCTCGTCGTAGCGAGAAAGGTCGACGTCGCCTTTTCTCGGGGCAGGGCAAAGTATTTCATGTTGCCCTGGATGTGATAGCGATCGTTTTTTTCCTGGCCGAGGGCTTTTTTGATGGCATAGGTCGGATGGAGGCGCCGGTTGATCAATCGCTTGAAGGCGGTGCAGGCATTCTTGCGGATGTAGGCATACAGGATGCGCCTGCCACCAATTGTAATGTTATAATGGGGGCTCGGCTTCCAGAATTCCCCGGCCGCAAAAGAGGGTGTATATGTCATGATTACCACCATCACAGTTCATAGCCCAGTAATGCGAAGTCGGACGCATAGCGTTCACGTATTTTTCTTCTTTGCGCGCCCGTCAGGTCCTCCAGCGTCATTATTCGTTTTGATGGATTGACGGACGGAAGCGTGGCTACCAGGCCGAATTTTTCGGCTATGGCGGGCCAGCTTTCGCTCAGTGTTTCCAGGCGCAGCACATCGGCGACCAGTCGCTCTTTGTGGTCGTAGATGAACTCGGACTGCGGTCGGACGAACCAATAATCGCCCGAGTAATAGTCGAGGGTGCCGAAAGTTTTCTGCCGCGCATCGTTGAAGGCAGGCTCAATGACGTCGTCCCAAAAAGTGTTAAAGCTGAAAGCGGTTCTCTGACGCAAGGGGCTCCCCAAAAATGAGCGCGCGGTCTTGGGGGATGCAGTCGGCTGCATGTAATTGAAAAGCGAAACGGCCCGAGAATAGGGGTTTCTTACGGTGGCAAACTTGTAATAGCTTTCGAATTGCTGAACGGTAACGTACATCGCCTGCTTGTATTGGCTGGCAGTCAGATGGGCCAGCCGTTTAGGTCCAATTAGGGGCTGATCATTGGAGTGGAGGAAACCTGGCCCCCTCGGCGGTCCCAGTCCAAGCCGAGGGATGTCAAGAACGCCATTTCCACGGATTGGCCAGCGCACTTTGGGATGTGAATGTAGATGACTTGATGGTGGTGGGAGATCATCTGGGTGTCTACTTCTTCGTCCGGCGCCACGGTCCTGGGTTTGGCGTATGGGAGTGGCCCGGTGTTGCTTTTTGCATGGCGTTGGCGCCCTTCAACCGGTTGGCGACTGCTGCGGCCCGTCATGAGTTCTGCGGGACCTGT
>CAWGTZ010000010.1:0-16544 GCA_963825555.1 uncultured Alphaproteobacteria bacterium
CAAGCAATTATATTCCATTCAAAGCCATGAGCTTAAGCGGCCCCACTCTGGAGCGCCCCAGGCGCACCCGAGATTGTGAGGTTGATTGGATAGCAATTGCCAAGACTAAGACGCCGCTTATGAGCTTTACGGCGAGCCGCGTGGCCCTTCGGCCGTGGCTCCCAACAACTCGGCACCCTGGACACACTTCGCCCCGATGTCCCATTTTGGTCTTTTATGGCATGGGAGGCGCATACATGAGACCGCCGTCACTCCAGAGCGCATTGGCGCCACGCGCCATTCCCAGAGGGCTTGTCTTGCCAAGATTGCGGTCGAAGACTTCCCCGTAGTTGCCACTCGCCTGAATGACATTCTCCACCCACGTGGCCGGCAACCCGAGCTTCGCGCCGAGCTTACCGCTCTCTTCGATAAAACGGGACTGATCTGGCGCGAGAGTACGCGTGTCGTCGCTCTTCTGCAGCATGGCCTGCGTGAGATCCAGATCTTCTGCTCCAATCAATGCGAAAAGAACCCAGCGCACGATATCCGCAAAATCCCGGTCTGCGGATCGCACCGCCGGGCCAAGCGGCTCCTTCGAGATCGTGTCGGACAACACCATGTGGCGCGCGGGATCTGCCAGAAGCATCACCTCGGCGAAAAGGGCCGACCGGTCGCCGGTTCTGGCATCACACATTCCAGATTCGTAGGCTTCAATGGCCGCTTTGCGATCAGGGAACCGCAGGATTTCTACCTCCAAGCCGGCCTGCGCAAAGTATGCGGAAGCATTGCCATCCGATGTGGTTCCCCTGAGTACGCAGATCTTCGCTCCGGAAAGCTGGCTGGGACTTGTGAGGCCAAGTTCCCGCGGCACCATGAAGCCCTGGCCATCGAAGAACAGAACGCCGGGGAATATGACGCCCTGTTCAATCTCTCGCTGGAAGGTCCAGCTGGTGTTACGCGTCAGGATGTCCACGCTTCCCGAGGCCAACTGTTTGAACCGGTCTTCAGCACCGGTTGGCACGAAGTTCGTTTTGGTGGGATCTCCGAGAACGGCGGCCGCGAGCGCGCGGCAGAAATCGACGTCAAGGCCGCTCCAAGCGCCGTCTGGTCCCTGAGACGAAAATCCGGGGACGCCTTCACTGACACCACACGTCAAAACGCCTCGCTTCTTGACGTCATCGAGCATCGCAGCTCCGGAAGGCGCAGCTCCCATTAGACCGCAGGCAGCGACAAGCAGCGCGACCCCATACAATCGAGAGCAAAGCCGCCAGATCCGTCGGTGACTATGGGCTCGCGATTGCGCATGTTTCAGCGGGATCATCCTGATGCACCTCTTTTAGCTGCTGGCATTGTTGGAGAGCTTGTGGGCCAGGCTCGCATCGAGCCCGAGCGGATCAGCACCAAAGACGAGCCCGACGGCGGGATCCAGCCAGACTGTTCCATAATGAAAGATCACAGGGATCGGAGAGGGTAGATCGATGCGTCGGCGCACGACGGGATTCGTCTCGGAAACCTTGTCCGGGAGTGCCTCCCCCAAATCGGCCAGAAGCTCTGCCCTGACATCCGTTGATCCCGACAATGCAACGCATGCGGGCCAGAGCTTCCGAGGAACGGGGAGTTGAGGATCTTTTGACGGCCGACCATGGATTGATACGGTTCTGTCGTGCTTTAGCGGCAACTGAAACAGACCCAATAAGTTTTTGTCGCCGGGGTTCTGCGACACGGCAAATGGGAAGTTTGTTTCTGAATACGATTTCCAATCGACCGATTCTTCCCCCGACAACGAGTTGTCCGCATATACGACGAGACTGGAATCGAGAGTGTTTGGCTTGCTCTGCAAGACAGGAAGTATGTAACGGGCGGAGAGGCTGCCTGGAAACGTGTAGGTCGGCGCGACATCGATGTGATCAATCACGGAGTCGAAAGCCGGGGCTTGCTCGCAGGCGCTGTCGACCCTAAGAGCAAATTTCCGCTGCTGTCCGTCTGCCTTCCTGAGCACCAGTCGGGCCGTGTTGGTATTGATCACCCAGTGCTCGCCATCCGGTATATCCTCGAACCAACGCCAGCGCTCAAGGTTGGCCCTGAGTTGCGCGACGCGATCCCGAACCGGAATATTGAGAGAAAAAAGCGTACTGCAATTCACGACCCCGGTCGGCGGGATGTTGTGCTGTTTCTGGAATTCCTTGACGGCTTGGGAGAGCGTGGCGTCAAAGAGGTCATTGGGGCCGCTGGCAGATGCCAGATAGCCGCTGGCTTCGAGACGCTGCCGCAAGTCGGCAACCCTTGGACCGGCGGAGCCCTCCTTCAAGTCCGGACCCGGCCGCATGCCGGGCCATCCGCCCCGCTTCTGAATCGCGACGTACTCCATCAACTTGTTTCGGATGGCTTGATAGTAGGGTGTTTGAGGCTCCAGACGCATCAGGATGGCGTTCAGGGGCTCTCCCCCTGCAACCAGTGCAAGGACCCGATCCGTATAGATGAACCGCTCGAGTGTTCGCGGATGCAGCTTGTCTCGATAGAGGTGGGTCTGCCCGAGACGCAGATTCTGGATCGCCTCTATGAATGTGGCGCTGAAGGTCAGCTCGACCAATGCCAACAAGCTCGTGTCTTCGCTGTTGAGAGCCTGCTTGCGCATTTCAATCCGCCGAAGCGCGGCATCCATGTCTGAGATTCCATTCGCGGTGAGACCTCGGAGAACCGAAATCAGTTCGCGGTTGCGCTCCGACTTTATCCATAAAACTTCGGAATCTTTCCTAGCGTAGTACCGTTCAAGCTCGTCTGCCTTTCCGCGCACGTCGAGCGGAAGCCCGGACTTCTTCTTCAAAAGCCCACGCACGTCCTGAAGAACAAAACGCAAGTTTGGCCCCTCGGCCGTCGCTGACAGGCCATGCGCACATGCCAGAAACCCGTACGCGACGGCGACGAAAAATAGCGTCCATGAAACGCGCCGCGGCGCAATCCCGGGTGGTTCGAACCACCATACAAGTGTTCCGACAGCCTTCACCGCAACGTCTCCAGCGTGTCCGAGAGAAAATGATCGAACGACCCGACCCGTATCAATCCCATGCGCGGGAATTCGATATCGGTGACGATGTAGAGCGTAACTGCAAGCGCCGCAGCAAACGTCACGATGTGGATGAGACTTTGCGATTTGGATGCTGCCATCGAAAAGCCCGCCAGAAGAGATCCCCCGAGTGCCAGACCAAACAACATGAGATAGATGGCCTGGGGAGGATGACGCTGATTGGCGCCGCTCCGCAACGTCGCCGCCTCGAAAGCCGCATTCAATGAGGGAAGAAACAGAACACAGCCCGTATTGGAAATTCCAAAGGGACAGACCGATGCCGCTTCCTGCCACAAGTCTTGTTTGCGGGACGCTACCTCACGAACAGCCTCCGGTGAATAGACAGCGGCCTCATCGATTACCGAAAACCCGATGGGGTTCTCGTACAGCGCAAGCCGCCCTTCGACATAAGCCTTGAGCTTCGGCTTCAGCCTTTCCTGAGAGGCTCCGTCGAGCAGAAACAGGCGATCTGCGGCTGTATTAATTGCGTTGACTTCCTGCAGGATCAGCAGCCGACGCTCGTCGAACCGCTGAAGCGCCCCGGAAATGGCAAAGGCGAGCAGTAGCCCCATGAGGGCAAACACGGCACCCTCAACCGCACCGAGCCCCGCCAGTGCATCTGTCCCCTGTCGCTCGAGATGGCGCATGCCGAAATGGCGCCCGAGTTTGAGGAGTGCAACCGACCCGCCAAATATCAGGAGAGCCACGCCCCCCGAAAAGAGAAAGAACATCATGATGCGGAAGACTTCCCCGGAACCCACAGCCAACCTCTCGAATTTCTAGCGATTTTATTTTTTCTGAAAAGTGGTCCTTTAAATCTCCGCACAATGCCTTTTCGTCCTGGACCGGCAGTCGATTTTCGGCAGCCTTATTCTTGGCATCTTTAAAGGCCAGCGGCGGCTTGGGTTGAACGTCAGTTCATCTCCTGCAGAACGTCCTCGAGCACGTGATCGAAAGTGTCTAAACGGATCAAACCGATCCGCGGAAATTCCAGATCCGTTATCACGTACAAGATGACAGAGAGAAGTGTTGCGAACGCAATCATGTGTCCGCTTGCGCTCGCAGCCGATGAAGCCATCCCAAAGCCTGCGACAAGAGAGGCTGCGAGGCCCACACTGAACAAGGCCGCAAAGAACAGGTGGGGCGGATGTCGGCGGTTGGCCCCATCGCGCGCGACCGCAGCCTCGAACATGCGATTGAGGGCCGGCACGAGCAGACGACAGCTGTTGCTTGCGTTGGCGGGCCCGCAAATGAGATGCGCGCCCTCCCGAATTCTATGTTTGATTTCCAGAACACGGGCTGTCTCTTCTGGCGAATATGTCTCCGCACCCTCCCAGATCGAGAATGAAACGGAGCGCCTTGTGAGTTTAATCCGGTGTTCGAGGTAGGAACCCACCTGCCTCGTCATACTCATACAAATATCGGCCGGTAGGAAATCCAGATACCTGCCTACGGTGCTTATCGCGGCAGCCTCTTGAAGAGTGAGCCGCTGGCGCTGATCGTATCGATGCAGCGCGCCCTGAAATGCGAACGCTAGGAGCAGGACGGCGAGCCAAAGTATGCCCCGCTCAACACCTTGTATGGCGGTCAGAGCGTTTTTACCTTCTTGCTCCCGAAAGCGCTGACCTAAACGACGGCCTTGGCCAAGAAGCAGCCAGGAGCCCATGAGGGTTGCTGTTCTGACGCCAATAGCAAACGCAAAAAACCACACTTGGACCGAACCCTGCGAAACCAGAGCGGAATGCCCGCCGGTGTGAGAGTGAAGCGGCTACCTTAGGGACATGACGTTCGCGCGCCAACCCATAGAGATAATCAGTGAGCGATGCGTTCTGACGGAGACACGGCGTGTGCGTGTCTGGCAATTCATTCCTTGCTATTCGGTCCCGATCCGGCAGACGCAACCACTGACGCCGCGCCGCACTAGTTCGTATCCTTCGCAGCCTGCTTGAGCTCCTCGACGACCTTTTGGCAAGCTACGTCTCCGCCCGTCAGCAGGGTTTCATTCGCCAGCTTCTCACCTGCAATCTGCGCTGCTGCAGCACTCAAAAGCTCGTCCACTTGATCGCTCGTGACATAGCCCTTGTCCTTCGCAGCCTCGACCGTGAGGCATGCGCCCGCTTTCAAACCGGTAACGATGCCAGCGCCCGCGCCCAAGCCAGTCAAAGCTCCAGACGCCAGCAGAAGGCTTAGCGCCCCGCCGAGGACCATACCCACAACAACAAGTAAAAAAGACTTCACTGTTTCGTCCTCCGTTTGCAGCCTTGGCCGCTTGAGCCGGAATATCGAGGCGCCCGGCCATGCAACGGAGCAGACCAGGGTGGTTCACTAGAGAGCCAAATGAGATGGCCATCAGAACGCCCTGAGCTTTTCGATGTCGACTGATGTTTTCGATCGCCGATCCCGATTGCCTATTCGAGACTGAATATCGCGCTGTAGGACGACCTGCGCGGGCTCTGGTTATAGACCTCGACGATGTGGTCGCCATCGAGCCAGAGCTGGCCCCGGTATTCATCACCCGCGCGAGCCAACTCGTAGAGCGTATTTCCATCAGGCGTGTAGATGTTGAAGTAGGTGCGCCGGTTGTCGGTCGCCACGCGAACGTAGAGGAACTGGCGCTTGCCCCCGCGCAGCACATACCGGACAGAATTGCCGCTGTTGAGCGCATCCTTGAACTCGGTCCCCGTCGTGCCGGCAGGGAACCGCACACGCTCGGTGCGCGTCGTCGGCTCGGTCGATGGCTGTTCCGGTTTGGCCGAGCCGCTGTGGCTCGGGTTGTTGACCACGAACTGAATGATCTGGCGGCCAGGACGATCGAAACTGCACTGGAACGTTTCGGTACGGCCGCGCATCCAAGCCGTGCCATTCACGGCGTGGGTTCCATCCGTGCGCTGCCCCTCGTACTTCGTCTCGATATCGGGCAGGCGAACGTGCATGACCTCATGCGCGCGATTGCGGCACACCTGCATCATGATTTCCGGGGTCTTGGCATAGGCTGCCGGAATGAACTGACCGCTTGCAAGACCCGCCACGGCAACCGCGATGAACTGCTTTGTAAACGTCATTGAATAGGGCCTCTAATATGACGAGCCGGAATAAGCTCGTAGCTCTGTTGTGTTGGAGCTGAAGTTAGGTACAGCCGGCGGCTGCTCCCGTTGGTCAATGATCAGCTGGTCTCGACCGACATGACCACGAAGTCTTTCGCCGAGCGAGTATCGGGGTGGGCCGGAAGATCCGTCGTGACAAGAACCATCCCTGGATGCATGCGCTGTGTCATGGCCTCGATCACAGGCTTTTCGGATGAAATTCTGCGAATAACAGAAGCCTCAGAACCCGCTGCAGAAATGCTGGACTCGTGGTGATGGCCGATGCCATGCCAAAGCAGCCCTTTGTGACCATCATGGGCATCGATCAAGATGAAAACATGCGATCCGAGAGGTTCGCCCGGATTCTTGATATAGGCCTTGCCCTGCGAGACGATGCGGCCATCCTCGAGGATGGACACCGTCCCGTCGGCGCGCGAGACGACAACCGACGTCGGCTTGGAAAAGTCGTCGACCGTCGCGCCCCAAGGGCTCACCTTGCCTTTCATGTTCTTTGTGACGGCGCCTTCGAACTCATGCTCGGCATACTCGGAAAGCACAAGTCCCGGATGCACGACTTCCTTCGGCTCGGCGTGGTTGTCGGCCACGATCACCGGCGTGCCTACATGCGTGACAGCGAAGAGCAGCTGCGAGAACTTGGCCGGCAACCGGATACAGCCATGTGAGGCCGGATAGCCGGGAAGATTGCCCGCGTGAAGGGCAACGCCTGACCACGTCAGGCGGTTCATATTGGGCATCGGGGCGTTGTTATAGGTCGAGGAGTGATGGTTCTTGTCTTTCTCCAGGATCGTGAACACGCCCGTTGGTGTCGAATGGCCAGGCTTGCCCGTGGAGCACGTCGACACGGCAATCCTCACGCCGTTGCGATAAACATGAACCCGCTGATCAGGGATAGAGACAACGATCGCAACCGGCCCATCGGGCGACCGCTCGGGGTGCCAGGTGAACTCGCCGGGACTTCAGTTCGTGGATCTCTTTGATGACCTGGGCCCAGAGCTGACTACTGCCAAAAGCACCCAAACCGAGCGCGACACCTGACAGTCCAGCAGACTTGATAAGAGCGCGGCGAGACAACTGCGGCATGTACCCCCCAAACGGATTATGAACTAAGCACAACGCAACCACCGGGTAGCCCAACACTCCCATGATGATAGGTCTTCGGGAGGAGAGACCGGACCCGCAGAGGTTGAGATGATCGCTAGGACTGCGTGGATTCCACCGAATAATGTGGCGACTTTTGGTCGGATAGGTGGAATGCATATCCACACAGTCAGTCATGCAGAATGATGACGGTACCGAGAAATTATTTGATTGCGCACAAATACTCAGCCCCTCTGCACGCAGGCAAACTGACAACCTCCTAGAAAGTAGAGCCTATTTCGTACCGCGGCGAGGCCAGCCAGGCGTCTTCCGGACCGTCAAGCCGACGCCCAAAACAGCCGCATCATCGCGCGCGTCAAAACTAGTTTCTAGACTTGGCTTGCTGAGGGCTGTGACCGCCATTAGAGGAACCTTGTCATCTGGTGTTATGCGCGACTGCGTAAATGCTCCAGTCGGCTTTTGATCTGGCGGTCGACACCTGCACTGAAGCAGTGCACCGCGTAATATCAGAAGGAAACATACATGAAATCATGGAAGGCATTTGCAACCGCCACAGCATTTCTCCTGTTAGGGTCGGGCGCACAATCAAACGTCGCACAGGCGCGTGTGGAGGCAGGAATGCTGACCTGCGAGGTCGGCGAAGGCTTCGCGCTCATCATCAGCAAGCCGCGCGACTTGCATTGCGTCTTCCATAAACCGAACGGGCAGAACGAGTCTTACCGCGGAACATTGAGCGAGGTCGGTCTCGATGTGGGCCTGTCAGGACGCGGCGTGATTGCATGGGCCGTCCTCGCCGGGACGACGGAGCTTCCTCCTGGCGAACTTGCCGGCTCTTATGGCGGGGTCGAAGCTGGTGCGGCAGCGGTCGTTGGCGGCCGCGGACAGGTCCTTGTTGGCGGAGCCAATCGGACCATTTCTCTACAACCGCTCAGCGTCGAGGGTGAGGTCGGTATCAACATCGCCGTGGGCATTTCAGCGATGGAGCTTCACCCCCTGATGAAGGGGCGGCCTCTCTCGACGACGGTCCGCATTCCAGCCGTCGGGCATTCACACGCAAGCATTCCCAAGCATCAGCAGGAGACGCACTATGGCTGCGGATCCTACACGCACCTTCAGCGTGGACAGACGCTCTCCGGATTGGCGCGCACCTGCGGGGTGACGCTGGAATCCCTTCTCGACGCCAATCCGCAGATCACCAATGTTCGCAAGATCAGCGACGGTGCGCTGATCCACCTTCCCAGCCATGTCGGTCACCATACCGCAAGCCCCTGTGGCGATCGCGCGATCCTGCAGCCGGACGAGACGCTCGACCATTTGGCATGGCGCTGCGGCGTCACCCTTCACGCCCTTTTGCGGCAGAACCCCGAGGTCCGTGACCTCTCTCTCCTTGAGCCGGGGCTCGTTCTTTTGATCCCCGCGCGATCAGAGCCGGTACGGCAAGCGCCGGTGCAGTGGGCAAAGACAGAGGCCGATCTGATTACCGTGGCTTGGAAACCCGATCGATCTCAACCGACGGACCAGGCAGGATCCCCGGCCAAGCGAGCCTGTCTCGCCAAGGTATCAAGGGAGACGGGTGAGGCCAATGTCACCGTGCTGACTTCAGAATTCTCGCAAGCTAACTCGCTGGTGATGATCGGCGTCGGCGCTAATCGCGCGCCATGGCGCTGCCTCGTCTCAAACGGTGGCGTTGTTGCGGAGATCTCCTTTGCCGGAAACGATGGCGACGGGCCTACGGAGGGTACCGCTGTACAGCTTCCGGATCCGATCCCGTTGGCTGAAGCCTCGCAAGACGCCAAGGTGGCAGGCACCCACTTCAACGCGACAGGCAACATCCCTTGCGCGCGCAATGCCGGGCAGCCGATGACGCAGTGCAAGTTCGGCGTGATCCGGAAGGGGAACGGGAACGGCTCGATCACCGTTTTCTGGCCCGGTGGCGGCAACCGCGTGATCTTCTTCGAGGATGGCACACCCAACTACTACGACGTTTCCCAGGCAGATGGCGGGGCCAAGATGACGGTGGGCAAGTCGAGCGATCTTTACACCGTGAAGATTGGAGATCAGCGGTTTGAAATCCCTGATGCTGTCATTACAGGCGGCTAGTCAGTGCTTCGCCAGGGCGCCCTTGTTCTGGGGCGCCCTGGTTCTTGTTCATGATCCTAAGACGATGCCCCAGCCGAAATAGCCATGCAGCAATGGGCCTTAGACGGGGGAAGAGGGGTCGCAAATGAATGCGCTGTGCCAGGTAATCGTCGTCATCATTGGGATCGCCTATTTGCTCGCGCTCGGCATTCTCTTGATCGGCACCTTCGGCCTCTTCGGCCAGGAGCGTGATCCGCCATCGGGGGTCTTTCTGATGCCTCTGGGACTGCCCTGGAATCTCTTCCTCGACCCGCTTCCCGACACCCTCAAGCCCTGGCTCGCAGCGCTTGCGCCGGCGCTTAATGTCCTCATCCTGAGAACCATTTGCCGAGCGATTGGTTCTGCGGGATCATGAAACAGACGTTCAAAAGCCGATGCCCATCTTTGTTCTGAACCTGCGCGACCTGAGATTGCTCACGAATGGAGGCCGAAGCAGGCTCACGAACCAAACCCTTTGGATCTGAGGTAGGCGACAGCGCCTGACAGGCTCTCCAGTTTCATGTAGTCGCTTTCCGGAATATCGACGCCGGTACGCTTGTTGAGTGCGATGATGAAGTTCAGGAAATCCATCGAATCGATTTCGAACTGATCCCGAAACAGCGCCTCCGGCTCCACGACTTCACCCTCCAGATCGGGCGCGACGCTGAACAGGGACGTGGTGACGAGTTCTCTGAGTTCATTGTCTGTCATAGTGACCCCGGCGTCCGCAAAAGATCCTCCAGATGGTTCAAGAAAAGGGCCGCCCGCCGCCCGTCGCTCACCCGATGATCTCCGCCCACCGCCACCGTCATCACCTTCGCTGGCACGATCTTGCCCTCCACAACCCACGGCCGCTCGGCAATCTGGCCGCAGCCGATGATCGCTACTTGCGGCGGGTAGATGAGAGGCAAAACTGTATCGGCGGTGTTCTCTCCCAGATTGGACAAGGTCACCGTTCCATCAGTCATTTCTGAGCTTCGCAGGCGGCCGCCACGCACCCGCGCGACAAGATCCCTGATCCTTTCCATGATCGCATTGAGGTCGAGTTCCTCAGCAGCCAGAAGCGCCGGTGCAATGAGGCCGCCTCCCCGCATGGCTACGGCAATGCCGAGATTGACGTGTTCGGATGCCTCGAACCGGTCATCAATGAAACGACCATTGAGTTCGGGCGCTTTCTCAAGAGCGCGTGCGACGGCACGTATCAAGCACGCGGCATAGAGCAATCTGTCTGAAACAGGCCGCTTTGCGTTCTCCTGCTCGAGCCAGACGAGCATCGGCGAAACGTTGATCGTCGTGCCGACGTAGTAATGGGGAATTTCGCGATGAGACCGGGCCATGGCCGCGCCGATCGCCTTGCGCATTTCATGAAGCAAGATGCCAGACGTCCGAGACGGTTTTTCCTGGCGGGACGCTGCCTCGACCTGATCGATGCCGATGATTCCGTCGGGTCCGGGTGCAACTTTGAGAGGATCAACAGATAGCTCAGCGGCTCTCCGCCGTGCAGCCGGCGTGATGCGGGACGGCGCATGCGGCGGAACGTAGACGGGCTTGGCTGGCCGGGCCGGCGCGGTCGGCTCAGGTGCAGGTTCCGGCTCGGGCGGCTTTATCTTCGGCTCTTGCGGTACCTCCCTGGCAGCCGCTTCGCCCTCCTCGCGGATGGTGGCCATCACGGCGCCGACGGGAACCTCTGTGCCCGGTTCGACGAGTAGGCTCTCTATTACTCCCTTCGTGAAAACCTCGATCTCGATGGCGCTTTTTTGGGTTTCCACCACGGCAATGATGTCGCCGCGCTTCACGACATCGCCCGGCTTCTTGAGCCATTCGACAAGCGTTCCCGCCTCCATGTCGGCCCCGAGCGACGGCATGCGAAATTCAATCATCGCCGAAGAACTCCTCTGACGGCGGCGACGATTGTCTCTGCCTGCGGCGTAGCTGCCATCTCCAGGTGGCGAGGATATGGAATGGGAACCTCAGCACTGCAGACCCGCGCGACGGGTGCATCGAGATCGAAAAAAGCCTGCTCCATAATGCGAGCGCTCAATTCTCCGGCCAGGCTACCCGTGCGCCAGCCCTCGTCGACAATCACGGCACGATGCGTTTTGGCTACCGACGCCATGATCGTGCGGTCATCGAGCGGACGAAGCGAGCGAAGATCGATCACATCGCATTCCACGCCCTCCTTCTGGAGAACCTCGGCCGCGGCGAGAGACTTCTTCAGGCTGCCGCCATAGGTAATGATCGTCGCATCGCCGCCGTCGCGCCGATTGGCTGCCCCCTCAATGGGGACGGCGAGATTGCCTTCGGACGAAAGCTCTCCCTCGTCGTTGTAGAGGGCCGCGTGCTCGAAAACGATGACCGGGTCGGGGTCCTGCAAGGCCGTCCAGAGCATACCTCTGGCATCGGCGACCGTGGCGGGGGCCACGACCTTGATCCCGGGGATATGGGCATACCAGCATTCGAGGCTGTGAGAATGCTGGGCGGCGAGCTGACGTCCCGCCCCCGTCGCCATGCGGATCACAATCGGCACCGAGAGCTGACCCCCGGACATGTGCCGAAGCGTGGCTGCGTTGTTGACGATCTGATCCAGCGCCAGCAGACTGAAATTGACGGTCATGATCTCGACGATCGGCCGCATGCCGCCGAGTGCAGCTCCTATCCCGGCTCCGACGAACCCGGATTCGGAGAGCGGCGTGTCGCGAACCCGCTCCTCGCCGAACTCCTCGATGAGTCCCATGGAGCAAGCATAGGCGCCGCCATATCGGCCCACGTCCTCGCCCATGAGGAAGACCCGCTCATCGCCCTGCAGAGCCTCGCGCATGGCTTCACGCACTGCCTCGCGATAGGTGATTTTGCGCGATCCGCTCATCCGACTGGCCCACGAACGGCAGGCGAGTAGACGTCCCGCGTCAGGTCCGCGACCGGCTCCCATTCAGCCGCCTCGGCAAAGGCGATAGCCTCGTCGATCTCCGCCTCAACCGACCTCTCGATCTCGTCGATATGCTCGGAATGGACGAGACCTATCTCCTGCAGCCAGTTTGAGAACCGCGGGATGGGATCCTTCTTCTTCCACGCGACGACCTCGGCCTTGTTTCGATAGAGTTCGGCATCGAACATTGAATGAGCTCGAAAGCGGTAGGTCTTGTTCTCCATGAATTGCGGTCCGCTTCCGGCGCGGATTGCATCGGCCGCCTTGCGCGCCGCCGCTTCGACGGCCACAACATCCATACCGTCCACTTCCTCAGCCGGCAGGCCGTAGCTGCGGGCGTGCTTCGTGATCTCGACAACGGCCTCGGATCGCTCGAGTGCGGTTCCCATGGCATATCCGTTGTTTTCGCAGACGAAGAGGACCGGAAGCTTCCAGAGAGATGCGAGATTGAGGGACTCATGGAATTCCCCCTCCGCCGCCGCCCCCTCACCGAAGAAACAGCATGTGACGCGGTTGCGCTTCTGCATTTTGTCCGCCAGTGCAACACCAACAGCCAGAGGCAGTGCGCCCGCGACAATAGCATTGCCACCGAAAAATCGCCGGCCGCAATCGAATATATGCATCGACCCGCCCCGCCCACGGCTTGAGCCGGCGGACTTGCCGAACATTTCCGCCATCACTTCCCGGGTGGGCAATCCCCTCGCAAGCGCGTGGCCGTGCTCTCTGTAGGTCGCGAGCACAGCGTCATCAGGATTGAGAGCCTGCATCACACCAACCGCGTTGGCCTCCTGGCCGACGTAGAGATGCAGAAAGCCACGGATCTTCTGCGCGCTATAGAGCTCCGCGCAACGCTCCTCAAAACGCCGGATCAGCAGCATCTGGCGCAGAAGCGTGAGTGCGTGCTCCCGCGAGAGATGCACCTTGCTGTCGGCAACCTTTGTCATTGGCTGCCCTCCAGGGTAGAGGTATCGCCTTCGGGAAGACCGAGCTCCCGCGCCTTCAGCAGCCGCCGCATGATCTTTCCGGATCGCGTCTTGGGCAGATCCTGACGGAAGGCAATGTCGCGCGGCGCCACGGCGGGACCCAAACGCTTTCGTGCGTGAGCCATGATCTCCTTCTTGAGATCTTCGCCTTCCGCAAAGCCTCTATTGAGTCCGACGAATGCCTTCACGACCTCGCCCGCGACCGGATCGGGAAGGCCGATCACGCCGGCCTCCGCAACGGCCGGATGCTCCATCAGCACGCTCTCGACTTCAAATGGTCCGATGAGGTGGCCGGCGGACTTGATGACGTCGTCGGCCCTCCCGACGAACCAGAAGTAGCCATCCTCATCGCAGCGGGCCAGATCGCCCGTGAGGTACCAGCCGTCGGCAAAGCATTTGCGATAGCGCTCCTCCTCATGGAGGTAGCCGCGAAACATCGACGGCCAACCTGTCTTCAGTGCCAGCTCTCCCTCTCGGCCAGTTTCGGTAACGACACGGATCGGTCCATCTGACTTCTCCACGATAGCGGCCTCGATGCCGGGTAGCGGCCGCCCCATTGAGCCGGGCTTGATGTCCATGGCGGCGAAGTTGGAAATCATGATGCCGCCTGTCTCCGTCTGCCACCAGTTGTCGTGAATGGGCAGACCAAGGGCCTCTTGGCCCCACACGACCCCCTCCGGATTGAGCGGCTCGCCGACGCTGGCGATGAAGCGCAGGGCGGAAAGATCGAAGCTGCGGGGCAATTCGTCCCCGACCTTCATGAGCATGCGGATCGCCGTAGGAGCGGTGTACCATACTGTGACCTTCTCGCCGGCAAGAACCCCATACCAGCGCTCGGCATCGAACTCCTCCTCATCCGAGATCAGCGTGCACCCGACACACAGGGGACCAATGATGCCGTAGGAAGTGCCGGTAACCCATCCGGGATCAGCGGTGCACCAGAAGACGTCATCGCGGTGCAGATCGAGCGCAAGCTTTGCCGTCACCAGATGTGCAAGGACCGCGCCGTGGACGTGCATGGCGCCCTTGGGTCGACCAGTCGTGCCGCTGGTAAAATGGAGAATGGCCAAGTCATCCTTCGTCGTCCTGACAATCTCGAATTCGGGCGGTTGCGCGGCCAGCAGTTCCTCAAAGTCGTACCCTGCCTGACCGCCGCCGACGATGATCACGCTCTTGAGGAAAGGAAGTTCAGCGCGGATCGGCGCAATCTTGCGATCGTAAAGCCGCTGTGTCGTCACCAGCACGGCAGGTTCTGCGATCTGCATGCGTGCTTTGACGGGGGTGGGCCCGAAGGCGGAGAACAGCGGGGAGAAGACCGCGCCGCACTTCCAGGTGCCGAGCGCCGTCACGAAAAGTTCGGGGACGCGCCCAAGTAGCGAGAAGACGCATTGGCCCTTTCCAACACCGAGGCTTTTGAGTGCCCCGGCAAAGCGGTTGGAGCGTTCGGCCAGGGCCCGATAGGAGATTTCCTTTGTTTCGCGACCGCGCGCGATGGAGCGCACGGCGATACGATCGCCTGAGCCGGCGACAACGTGCCGGTCCACCGCCTCGTAGGCGATGTTCAAGCCACCATCGGGCAGCCCAGCAAGCTCGCTCCGGGCGGCCTGCCAGGAGAACATCTTTGCAGCCGACGCGAAGTCGGCAAGATTTGGACGCAAGCCCTCAGACGTCTTACTTTTCCTGATGAGGTCCGACGGCATCTGCGCAATCCTCAATCTCCAGATGCCTATCAAAGCGCATAGAGCGCCCCCGGACTTTGACCTCCATCATGCCAGCGTTACCGAACGGTCTCCTCGGATCGACATCGGATGGATGCTAGACCGTGATCGCTTCTGCCGGCTGGGTGAAAGAAAGCCCCAGCGCAGCCGCCACCCCCGGATGCGTGATCTTGCCATGAAATACGTTGAGGCCATTGCGCAGATGCGGATCTTCCCGCATGGCAGGCACGGGACCTTTGTTGGCGAGCGCAAGTACGAACGGCAACGTCGCGTTGCTCAGTGCCATGGTCGATGTGCGAGCCACAGCGCCGGGCATATTCGTCACACAGTAGTGAACCACTCCACTCTCGATATAGGTCGGGGCCGCGTGTGAGGTGGGATGGGATGTTTCGATTGAACCGCCCTGGTCTATTGAAATATCGACGATGACCGATCCGCGTTTCATGGATTTCACGAGGTCTCGACCAACCAGCCGCGGCGTGGCCGCACCCGGAACGAGGACGGCGCCTATCAAAAGATCAGCATCCAGAACGCGATCCTCGATGGCCTGCCGGGTGGACAACAGTGTGGTCAGGGCAGGACCATACCTCTGATCGAGCTGGGAGAGACGATCGAGATCGACATCGAGGCATGTGACCTGCGCTTCCGCACCTATTGCCATGCGAACCGCATTCGAACCCGCCGTGCCTCCACCGAGCACCACGACCTTGGCAGGAGCGACGCTGGCGGTGCCACCCAGCAGGACGCCGCGTCCCCCGCGGACATCTCCAGGCAATGGGCGCCCACCTGAACAGCCATGCGTCCTGCAACTTCGCTCATGGGCGAGAGCAGCGGCAGCTTACCTCGGGAATCTGAAACAGTCTCATAGGCAATCGCCGTCACTCCCTTCTCCATCAAGGCGCGGGTTTGCTGGTGATCAGGAGCCAGATGGAGATACGCGAAAATGGTCTGGCCCTCGCGCAGCATCCCGAGTTCTGCGGGCTGTGGCTCCTTGACCTTGACGATGAGATCGGCTGCAGCGAACACCTCGTCGGCCGTTTGTGCAATCGTGGCCCCCGCCTTTTGATAGGCCTCATCCGTGAGCCCCTGGGCGTCGCCGGCTCCCGTCTGAACAAGCACGCGATGACCGCCGGCGACGGCCTCGCGCACGCCTGCCGGCGTCATTCCAACGCGGTATTCGTGGATCTTGATTTCCTTCGGGACGCCGATCTGCATGCGCGTTTCCTTCAGTCCGATGACTGCAACGTCTGGCCATCCTTCGGGTTCCACCGGGCACCAGACCGAAATCGGAATAGGCCGCGCGTATCGCGCATGTCTTGCCAGCAATCAACATTCGCTGCGGAGATGGAAAACGAATAAGAAATGGAGGCCACGCGCCCATGGAGCCTTGATGTCGATCAAAGCGGGGATCATGCGCGCAATCGAGCACATGGCCGGCATCCTCTACGCTTGAGAATGTCTGCCCGTCGCCCGCGCGCAGATTACGCATTCAGACCGTCGGCGGCGGATGTCCCATTGGCGACCTATCAAAAAAAGCGGCGTTTCGAAACCATC